>NZ_SNZA01000001.1:0-150806 GCF_004363305.1 Marinomonas communis
AGCAGCAGTGTGCCAGTAGCCACCGATGTGGATGGTACGATTGCCAGCTACCAAATGGTCAGCACGGTAGCAGAGGGCAGTTTAACCTTTAACCCGGATGGTACTTACAGCTTTGATCCAGGCAGTGACTTCGACGACTTAGCTGCTGGCGCGACTCGTGCGGTGACCTTTACCTACACCGCCACGGACAACAACGGTGCTGTGAGTGAGCCGAGTACCGTGACGATTACCGTGACAGGTACGGATGATGCGCCAGTAGCCAGCGATGATGCCCAAAGCACCGGCGAGAACACTGTTCTGAGCAGCAGTGTGCCAGTGGCCACCGATGTGGATGGTACGATTGCCAGCTACCAAATGGTCAGCACGGTGGCAGAGGGCAGTTTAACTTTTAACCCGGATGGCACTTACAGCTTCGATCCAGGCAGTGACTTCGATGACTTAGCCGCGGGCGCGACCCGTACGGTAACCTTTACCTACACCGCCACGGACAACAACGGTGCTGTGAGTGAACCGAGTACCGTGACGATTACCGTGACAGGTACGGATGATGCGCCAGTAGCCAGCGATGATGCTCAAAGCACCGGCGAGAACACTGTTCTGAGCAGCAGTGTACCAGTAGCCACCGACGTGGATGGCACGATTGCCAGCTACCAAATGGTCAGCACGGTAGCAGAGGGCAGTTTAACCTTTAACCCAGATGGCACTTACAGCTTCGATCCAGGCAGTGACTTCGATGACTTAGCCGCGGGCGCGACTCGTGCGGTGACCTTTACCTACACCGCTACGGACAATAATGGAGCAGTCAGCAACCCTCAAACCGTGACGATTACCGTGACTGGTACCGATGATGCGCCAGTTGTTGAGAATGATACTGCGGCTATCAGCGATGGTGTCGCTACTATCACTATCGACGTACTGGCGAACGATACAGACCTTGATGGTGGCTCGCTTACATTATTAAATGCAACTGTTCCACAAGAGGAGGGAGTAGTCGAGATTGTAGACAATAAAATTAATTTCACACCAGCTGATGGCTTTGTTGGAACGTCTACAGTCATTTACACAACTTCTGATGGTACTTCAACCAGTAGTGCATCGATCCAAATTTTAGTCAGTTTTTCTCAGCAAGAAATAGCGACCCAAATTGACACAGGGGAATTGCTAGTAACTTCATCAGCCTCACCCAGTTCGACAGCTGGTGTGATACAGCTATCTGATGTTGAGTTACTTCCGCTGGATTATGAACCTGTTCTGCTTGATGTCTTGGATGGTATCTCTGATCTCTTAGGGCAGGCTAATTTATCAACTGCTCAGCCTAACTTAAACTTAATCAGCGAGTTTAACGTGATTGAGGATCTAATTCAGTCCGAAGCTAATAGGATTGATACGCAGGACTTTGCACAAGGTGAATCTTTGGTGGACGAAGAATTTTTACTATTAGATGAACCAGATACGGAAAATTCTACTACACTGAATCAGGAAAACTCAGATGAAGACTTGATCGCAAGCTTACAAACGAGTGAACGTTTTAGTTCTCAGTTGAGCAAGATTTTGGATAATAATCAGGTTGAATTAGAAGTGTTGAAGAAAATGCTTTCTTAAGTTGTAGAAAGGGAGTGCTCATGGACGTATTAGCCAGTGTGACACGCTTTATTGTTGCGCTTGTTGTTTCTGTTGTAGTTGTTGGATGTACGACGGTCGTTCCTATAGATCTTGAGGAAAGGTCAATAGAAGCTCAGAGAAGTCTGATGACCAGTATTCAAACGCAGGAACCTCTTCTTGACGATTTGACATTATACGATGCAATGGCTAGGGCGCTAAAATATAACCTAGACGCTAAGATAGAGCTTGAAGATGAAATGTTTCGTCGTCGTCAAAATGAAGCGATGAGAACTGGAATGTGGCCTGCAGTTGTCGCTTCTTTTACTACCAACTCACGAAGCAACGATGCGGGCTCAAGTAGTCGATCTCTTTTGTCAAATCGTGAATCGCTGGAACCGTCCACATCAACTGAAAGGGATTATTATACGGCCGATTTAACGGCTAGTTGGAACTTACTTGACTTTGGTCTTGCATACGCTCAAAGCCATCAAGGCAATACGGAGGAGTCAATCGCTCAGGAGCGTCGAAGAAAAGTCATAAATCGAGTGTTAGAAAGTGTTCGAACAGCCTATTGGCGTGCGGTGAGTGCAGAAAGAACTTATACGAAATTACTTGAATTAGAGAGTCTAGCTCAACGAGCGCTGTACCAGGCAAGCCAATTGGAGAATAGTCGTCGGGTCCCACTTCTTACAACATTAGAATATCAACGGGATTTACTGAAAGTTCAAAAAAGTGTTCAAGAGTTACAAAGAAAACTGATGTTAGCCAAATATCAGTTAGCGGCCTTAATTAACTTGCCTCCTTCAGCAGATTTTAAATTACAGGTTCCTAATCGAACTGATCGTGTTCCAGGATTACCTGCGTCTGCACGACAAATGATTCGTTACGGGCTTTACTACAGACCAGAATTGAGAGAACTATTTTATGAACAAGAGATCAATAAGTTTAAACTAGATGCTGCTTTTTACGAATCGCTTCCAGGAGTTGAATTTATTCTTGGTGGAAATTATACGTCAAATGAATATTTGTATAACGATAGCTGGTTAAGCTTTAGTAGCCAGATTAGCTGGAACTTGATTTCAATGTTTCGCTATCCCCTCCGTAAGAAAGTATTAGAAGCCGAAGCTGATGTTTTGTTCGCTCGGCAGCAAGCCATGGTGATGGCAATTATTACTCAAATACATGTTTCTCGAGCAAGATATATTCGTCTAACCCGTGAGCTGAATACTATCCGCCGTAGCCACGATGTCCAAGAAAGAATTGCCGGTATTACTGAAGCTGGTTTTAAAGCAAACCAAGTG
This sequence comes from Marinomonas communis, assembly GCF_004363305.1. Lineage (GTDB taxonomy): Bacteria > Pseudomonadota > Gammaproteobacteria > Pseudomonadales > Marinomonadaceae > Marinomonas > Marinomonas communis. The sequence continues at coordinate 2,904 of NZ_SNZA01000001.1, forward strand.
AGTCAGCGTCAGCTAGTTATGGAAAGAATGAATGAAATCTTAAATGAAATTAGTTATGACTCTGCTTATGCAGATTTACAAAATGCCTACGCGAGTTTGTACTCTTCAATGGGGTTAGCTTATTTTGATATAGATTTGAATGAAGATTTAGATATAGACGAACTTGCTGAGAAGCTTGAGTATCAATGGACTCAACGGTCATTGGTTTTACCTACATTAGGAGGGTGAATGTTCGATCTTAATAAGCTCTATTTGGTTTTTTTTACGCTTTTTATAATTCATGAATCTATAGCGGAAACAGAAAGATCCTCCTCAGATTTTTTAAATAATAAGGTGGTTTCTGATGCCACTGCTCGTGGTGTTATCTTAGCTAGAAATGAAGCAATCTTAGCATCTAATGTAAACGCGCAGGTTTTAGAAATGCCTTACTTTGAAGGGGATTTTTTTAATAAAGGAGATCTTCTTGTTCAATTTGATTGCCGAAAACCTTATGCAGATATGAAGTCTGCGATAGCAACCGAAAAACTTAAACAACAAAAGTTAATGGCAAACCAAGAGCTATTCAAATACGACTCAATTAGTACATATGAAGTAGAGGTCTCCAAAGCTGAGCTCGTTATTGCTCAAGCTGAAAAGGAGGCCCTTCAAAGTTATCTTGCAGGCTGTAAAGTTCTTGCCCCTTTCGATGGGCGAGTTAGGGAAAGAATGGTTAATAAATTTGAAATGGTGGCAGCGAATGAGCCTCTAATTTCTATTATCGACGATTCACATTTAGAAGTCGCACTGATTTTGCCTTCAAGGTGGTTGCAGTGGCTAAAAGTGGGCCAAGCTTTTGAGTTTTCAATTGATGAGTTGAAACAATCGCATTCTGCTGAAGTTGTTAGGGTATCGCCTACGGTTGACCCCGCCAGTCGAACAGTGAAAGTCATGGCTAAAATTAAAGAAGGTGAGGCGTCGAAACATGGAATACTAAGTGGTATGAGTGGTGTCGCAAGCTTCCGCACTAAGACGAATGGTGACGAAGATGGAGGTTAAGGCTGCAGCATTAACTAGCCAGAGTGCTTTGTCTCATTCCGCCCTTAAGCTCTTAAAGTATGAGTCTGAAATTCGCAGTTGTAAAACGGTCGATCAGCTGATTGATCATATGGTTAACCAGCTAACGCGAATGGTTTCTTGTGACTTAGTATTTTGCTTTCACCGACTTAATAAGAAGAATGTAAAGGCCAATGCCGTTAATAACCTTTCTGGTATTGATGTAAGTAGCCCACTGATTAATGAATTGAATAAATGGGCATCGCAACCAGAACGATTAGAGAAAATCTGGAAGGGACGAATGTCCGAGTGCTTTGGGCTGACAAATGACCTTCCAGGCGATTTCGGATATTGGGCGCCCCTAGCATTCCCTTCTAAATCATATAAAGAATATTTTTTTCTGGTTATACGCTCCGATGATGTAAGTGATCAGCAGATGTTGTTGCTAGAGCATCTATCAGAGTTATATTCAAATGCGTTTTTTGCAATTGAAGGTGCTTCGGTTGTTACCCGAAAAAAGAAAGCATTAAGCCGTACGGTGTGGTTAACAGGATTGACTATAACTGCTGTTTTGCTTGGAAGTGTCAAGATGCCTCTGAGTGTAATGGCTCCTGTAGAGGTAATTCCAAGAGATCCTTTCGTCGTTACAGCCCCTTTTGAAGGAGTAGTCAAGAAAGTAAGCATTTTGCCCAATACTTTTGTTAAAAAGAATGAAGTTCTTCTTAGTTTTGAAGACGTCCGCTGGCGTAATGAGCTTGCTCTTGCTCAAAAAAATGCAGCAGTTTACGAAGCTAGATTAGATCGACTTGAGGGGCAGTCCTTTAGTAATGCTGATACAACTCAAGAAATTGCTATTGCTCGTGCTGAGTTGGATTTGTCGCTTGAGCAACTCGCTTTTGCAGAACTAAGGTTAAGTCAGACAAAAGTTATAGCTCCAGTAGATGGTCTTGTTATCTATTATGATCAGCAGGAAATGCAGGGGCGTAAAGTGATCATTGGTGAGCAAATCCTTAAGGTTGCAGATCCCAAAAAGGTAAATTATCGAATAGATTTGCCTGTGAGACAGCTGCTTGACTTTGATTTCACTCAGCAAGTATCGATCTACTTAGATACCAGCCCTTTGAATGGCAACCGAGCTGAACTCATAAGTGCTAGCTATGCTCCTAGAGTAAGTTCTGAGGGCGTGGCGAGTTATACGCTTGTTGCAAAGCACTCTGAAGGAAATATTCCTGCGATAGGTGCTCGTGGAACGGCCAGAATATATTCCAGTGAAGCGCCTCTTATATGGCACTTAATTAGACGACCAGTGAATGTCATACGTCAATGGATGGGTCTATAAATGCTATCTGAGAATATGCCTTTACCATCCTTAAGAGAAGAGCTGAAGATCTCTGAAATAAATAAAAAGAGAGGCGTTAGGCGTTGGCAGTTATACGATCCTATACGTAATAGCTTTTTTATATTGGGTGAGGCTGATGTCAGCCTTTTAACTCTGTGGCATTGCGGTTCAGTCAAAGAATTACGTAAAAGCCTTAGTAGTATGGGCGCAAGCTTAGATATTGATGGTCTTGAGGAACTGATCAATTTTCTCATTAAGAATCAATTAGTAGTATCTGTTAGTGGTTATGAAAAAAACAAAACTAATAACAAAGGTCGTCTATTAAGCAATGTTCTTGATCGCTTTAGAAGTCAGCGATTCGCTCTTTTTCAAATGAAAAAAATATTATGGTGTTTGGAGCCTATTATAAAAATTTTTAGCACAAGGTGCTTCTTTATTTCTTGGATGGTTATTTCTGTTTTTGGTATATATTTCACTGCATTGCAGTGGGATGTATTAATTGTAAATATAGAACGTTATGCCTCTATTAAAACTCTACCTTTGATAATTTTATCATTAGTTTTTGTGAAGTTTTTTCATGAGTGTGGGCACGCGGCAATAGCCAATAAATTTGGATGCAGGGTGGGGCGACTAGGTGTAGCAACATTTTTTATGATTCCAATGTTTTACACTGAGTTAGATGATGTGACCCGCTTGAAAGATAGATTTCAGAGAGCATGGGTAAGTAGTGGCGGAATACTAGTAGAGCTAATAATAGCAGGTTTCTCTACTTTCTTATGGAGTGTTTCTGATGATGGGGTGTTACGAGATATTTTTTTGATCCTTGCAACCACATCGTTATTAACCAGTGTTTTAATTAATTTAAATCCATTTGCTAAATTTGACGGTTATTATTTGTTATCTGATATTTTAGATATTGATAATTTAATGAAAAAGGCGATAGCTTGGAAAGATTGGTTCTTCGATATTATAGTCATAGGTAAAGCACATTGCCCTAATGAATTGATGGCGCTTGATAAAGTGAAGTTTGTTTCTTTTGGCGTATTGGTTCAGCTTTATCAAATCTTAATATTAATGTTAGTAATATGGTCTATTTATCTTATTTTAGGCTTTTTTTGGGGAACTATCGTATCTTCTCTAATGATTTATCACTTTCTCTTTAAAGCTATTTTTAATAAGATTTTATTCTGGTGGAATTGTAGAGACTCTCTTACAAAATTGAGGAAAGCATTTTACTTACTGTTAATAATTATATTACCCATTTTGGCTCTATATCCGTTTGAAAGTACGATTATGGCTCCAGGGATTGCTAGGGCTGAGCAAATTGATGTGATTACTGCTCCTGCAGATGGGAGGTTAGAGTACATATCTCGTGATAAACATATTGATCAAGGAGAGCTAGTATACAAAATGTATTCTCCTGAACTTGATTATGATTATCGTAAGGCAAGTTTAGCGCTAAACATTGCACAAGAAAGGCTTGCTCATTGGCGCTATACACTTCCTCAAAGAGAGTTACTTGGAGTTTACGCTGAAGAAGTAAATCGCGCTGAAGCGGAGGTAGAAGCGATTCAGGTAAAGAGAGAGTCTTTATCTCGTACGTCTAATAGTCGTGGTCGATTTGTAGATGTCCCTCATTCGATTTCAGAAGGTGATTGGGTCAAAGAGGGTACAGAGTTAGGTCGAGTGATATCGGAAGATACTTATGAAGTGATAGGGTTTGTCCATGAACGTGATATTAACCGTATAAAAAAAGGGGCTAGAGCAACCTTTTACCCTGATGATTCAAGCTTCTCTCCATTTAAATTGTCCCTCATCGATTATGATCAATATGCAATAGACCGCTTAAATACTATCGCTCTAGACCAAGCATATGGTGGTGTAATTCGTACAACTGAAGACGAAAGTGGTCATGCGATACCAAGAGAAGCGTTGCATAGAGTTGTTTTAAATGTAGATGGCAATGTGGAGCTCAATCAAGAGCTATCAGGTCAGATATCATTGGAAGTAAGTGCTCAGAGCTTTTTGCAGCAAAGTGCTGAAAACTTCGTGTCACTTTTGTTTTCGGAGCTAAGGCGCTAGGGCTACGAATTATGTTAGGAGGCGTTATGAAAAGGCGGGATTTTTTGTTAGCAACAGCAGCCTTAATGGGGCAGTCTTTTGTTCCAAATGTATTTGGCGCGGCAGAGGCAACTGGAAAATTGGTGTATGGATTAGATAAAAATGATCTTGGAAGTCGGTTAGGACGTTTATCATCTAGGCTGCTTTACGAAGTTGCACCTTCCTACTTATATGATTTGGTGAACGTCTCCGAAGACAGTACCCTAAGGGCGACAAATATAGTTAAGAGGTCTGTTCCGGATGGTGGCACATTGTTGCAAGCCACTGGAACGATTATGTCATTATACCCTTGCTTGTATGAGAATTTACCTTATGACCCCATTAACGACTTTGTCCCTGTTGGTTTTTTGGGTGAGAGTACTTACATGCTTGTAGTCGGGTCAACTGTCCCAAATTCAGTCAAAACAGTGGATGACTTTATCGACTGGGTTTTCGAAAACCCCAGATATAGAAATATTGGAGCAACGCTTTACGGCTCAGAAGGTCATTTAGCAGGGCTGACTTTAGCTCATGAGAAAAATATAGCTTTAAGTGTTCAGGCTTATGGGGGAACTTCGATTTTGGTGGAAGATTTGCTGGATGGCTATATCGCGGCAGGATTTTTAGCCACTGGAGAGGCCACTGAAGCAATAGCCGCGAGGCGTTTAAGAGTGTTAGGTGTTACAAGTGCCGAGCGCCATCCTCCTTGGCCTTGTGTCCCAACTCTTGCAGAGCAGGGTGTTGCAGGTATGGATTTTAAAGGGTGGTATGGTTGGTTAGCGCCTAGCAATATTCCGCTTAAATCGTTATTGAAATTGTCTAATGCTTTTGAAGTGATGCACCAACAGCCGGTTTTTAGAACATTACAGGCATCATTGGCACTTAATCCAATCGATCTTTCTCCTGCGGAGATTCAGTTTAGAATATTAAAAGATATGGAAAGTTGTGAGCATCTTTATCAGAAATACGGCTTATCTAGAATCGTGGTATGAAGGGGGGATGGAAATGTTTTTGAACAGGTATGCGATGGTAAGTCTTGTCCTTATGAGCTGTAGCATTGGCTTGAGTTATGGTGCAATCGATCCGATTGATGAGGAAATTTTAAATGACTTAAGGCAGAAAACTCCTGCGGACTTTTTCAAGCCTAATGGTGATCAATGTCTTGCTGAAGAAGGGTACTTGGAAAAACAATCAGCCGCTAAGGATGCGGCTGATCTTACTTGATAGGAAAGCTTTACGCGTCTTGGAGTTGGCCAAACTCCATGCCCATTTTAGTCGGCGTTTCAGCACTTAGTGACTCAGACCAAGCGACTGCATCTTTTCCGAAAAGTACGATAGCAGTGGAACCTAATTTAAAGCGTCCCATCTCATCGCCTTTTTTCAGCTCAACGTTTGCTAATTTTTCGTAATCCCATGTTTGCACATTTTTACTGAATGGGGTCACTTGTCCAGTCCAAACCGTTTCAATGCTCGCTACAATCATTGCTCCAACTAAGATTACAGCCATCGGGCCTGCGGCTGTGTCAAAAATACAAACCGTACGTTCGTTACGTGCGAATACATTTGGAATTTGTTCAGCAGTGACTTTATTGACAGAGAACAGTTTGCCAGGTACGTGGATGGTTTTTACTAATTTGCCGTCTAGTGGCATGTGAACGCGATGATAATCTCTAGGAGATAGGTAGACCGTTGCGAATTTGCCGCCTAGAAATTGATTCGATAGTTCAGCGTCGCCACCTAGCAATTCTGTTAGGCTGTAACTATGTCCTTTAGCTTGATAAATGGTGCCATATTCAATATTCCCCAATTGACTGATTGCTCCATCAGCCGGGCAGGCAATGGCTTTCTCGCCTTCTACGATAGGGCGAAGCTCAGGTTTTATGGCTCGAGTGAAAAACTCATTAAAATTACGGTAGCTGTTTGGATCTTCGTTGATGGCTTCACTCATATCAACGTTATATTTTTTAATAAACTGCTCTATAAAAACGTTTTTAACTGAGGTATTAGTGCACTCCGCAACTCGCCCAACAAGGCGTGAGAGTGTTTTTTGAGGCGTAATATGCTGAAGAAATGCAAAAAGTTGGTCTTTGTTCACAGTCATTCCTAGTCTGGTTACTGGTCAGCAAGTTTGATGATTTTTTTAAAGGTATCAAACTGCTCACGATTAAGTTGAGTTTGGCCAAATAGCCAATATATGTAGGTGTTTGCTTCATCTATGGGAGATGAAGCCAAGAATAAATCTTGGGTGCCCTCGAAAAGCTTGTCTGTGCCTTCGGGCATGTCTTTGCTCATGGCGTTCAGTTTGGCGTTATCAAAGTGAACAGCGACACGTTTGGTGTTGAGCTTTGAAATAACGGAAGAGGGCGAGTTCCAGCGTACGCGCCTTAATATGTCGGTATCAAAACCAAATTGTAGGATCGGGCGTAATTTTTCATCTGCCTTGTTGTGATGAAGGATTAATACAGCGCTGCTAGACCCCTTAAAGAGGGTGAGCATTGCTTTCATAGCGAGCGTAGCTCTTTGTTTGCTATCCGTTATGCCTTTTAGCTTCGACTGCAATTGGTTGAGTGGGTTTGCAGCAACTCTTTTAACCGTTCCTGCTTGAGCACTGGATCGAGTAAATAGAATTGGTGACAGTAAATGGGCTGCCAGACTTGGTTTACCTAAATGTTTGACTTCTCGGGCCGCTTCCGTCGTTGCAAAGTGGGTAAGTTGAACGGCATCTCCTAGGCGAATATGAAGAATCGCAGCTACGACACGATAAAAGAAGGGGAGATTCTTGCTACCCCAGCCAACTATGTTGGCCTCTTGTGCTACTCGCGTTGCACAGTAAGCTAGGATCAAAGGTCCATTCATCAGAATGGTGATACGCTTATCTTCCGCAAAACCTGGCAGTTGATCGGGTGTATGAGTTAACCGAGCGATGCTTTGCAGCTCTTCTGCAGTTGGAATCTGGTCTGTTAGAAAAGACTCAATAATTACCGTTGGAACCTTCCAATATTTGAAAAGCGCGACGGTGAGTTCATCGATACGGCAGCCGAGCACGGCAGCTTCGGCTTGGCTAGCACTGCTCCCGCGGCGGATTTTTTGGGTGACTTGCTCCATTTCATCGTGAGCATGGAACCATAATAACCAGCGAGTTACATCGCGGAAAAACGTAATCCAATAGACATCGTCGATATGGCTAATTTTCTTTTCTATCGCCCAACGCTTAGCAATCGCTGCTGCCTCATAGCTTATTTGAACTTCTCTTAGGAACGCTGCATGAGCACCATTCTTAGATTGAATGGTAACGGGCTCAAGCACATCAAACACCTTGCCAATCCCAGTCATGCCGATCATTGAGGCAGCATGGATAGGGCTTTTGATGTCATTACGCTTATATTCCACCATGGTGTTGGCTTGGTTTAATATGGCGAAGGCGAGTAGCGGTTCCGATGCAATGTTTTTTTGCATTCGGTCAAGTGTTTCGTCAGGCGTTTTGATTTGCTTCTTAAGCTTAGCAATGCTGTCAGAGCCAACTGGAAACTTCCTGTCTTGCAGATAGAGTAGCCATTCGTTGAGGCCAAAGGGTGACTTATTGTTCATAGCTCGTTACATTTAGGGCTCAAGGCATTGTTAACTAGTCGATTTAGCGTCATTTTTATCGCTCGTACTGAACAATCATACTGTATATTGCTAGGTGAGCATACACTGTAAAAAACTAGGATGAAAACATGTTCGTAATTGCTGGAATGCTAATCGTTATCGTAAGTGTGGTATCAGGCTATCTGGCTTCGCATGGTGAAATGCTTGCTCTGTGGCAACCGTTCGAAGTATTGATAATTTGTGGTGCCGCCTTAGGGGCGTTCTTCATTGCCAATCCAGCAGCCTTGCAGAAAAAAACCTTTAAACTCCTGCCTCAAGTATTCTTCGGTAGTCGTCATAATCAGAATTTTTACTCTCAGTTACTAAGCTGTGTGTTTTGTCTTTTTCAGCGCAGTCGGCAAGAAGGTTTCTTGGCTGTTGAGCAAGATGTGGAAGCCCCCTTTGAAAGTGAATTATTTCAGCGTTTCCCAGATGTGATTCGAGATCATGAGTTGGTTGAGTTTTTTACCGACAACTACAGAGTGTTTACCATAACCGGGATGCCATCTCATGAACTTGAGGCGATGATGGATTCTGAGCTGGAGCTTATTGCTGAAGAACTTGTGGCTCCGGGGCATGCGGTCAACAGAGTGGCTGAAGCATTACCTGGTTTTGGTATTGTGGCGGCCGTGCTCGGTATCGTTATTACCATGGGGTCTATCGGAGGTCCGATGGAGGAGATTGGTTCTCACGTCGCAGCTGCCTTGGTGGGGACGTTTTTAGGTATTTTCTTTGCCTACGGTTTTGTTGGTCCGGTTTCTGCTCACCTCGAGCGACTTGGGGAACAGCAAATGCAATCTTATTTATGTGTAAAAGCTTGTCTTAACGCTATGGCTTCGGGCCATCCTCCTGCGATTGCTGTTGAAGCAGGGCGAAAGATGTTGCCTCCACATCTGAGACCTAGTTTTATTGAGCTGTCTGACTTAGTGAAACAATTTCGCTAAGAGGTATGTATGAATAGTTACGAGCCAGTCATACGACGCGTTAAAAAGGTTAAAAAAGGTGGGCATCATGGGGGCGCTTGGAAAATAGCCCTTGCTGATTTCGCACTTGCAATGATGGCCTTTTTCCTTGTGCTTTGGATTATTAATGTTGCATCGCCGGAGGAGTTGGCGGCCATAGAGGGGTATTTTAATGACCCTGCTGGTATGTCAACTGCTGGTTACAGTAGTCATCCTATTGATTTAGGGGGCAGTCCAGCGAAGAGTCTTGAGCGTAAGTTAGATGCCGATTTACCTGAGCCTGGCAGTTCTATGGATGCAACCCGTGAGCAAGCGCAAGGAACAGGGAATGATGGCAGTGAGTTAGAAAAGATGAATGCCATGTTGATCGAAGAATTTAAAAGCATGGATCGCATTAATTCCAACGATAAGAACATGCGCATAGAGATCACCCCCGAGGGTGTGCGCATTACTCTAATTGATGATCCTGAGAAGCCAATGTTTGAGCGGGGTAGTGCTCAGTTGGTGCCAGATATGGAAAATACATTGCTTTCCATGGCAGGCATTTTTAATCAAGTAAACAATCCTGTGGTCATTACTGGGCATACAGATTCCTCTGCTTTTATTGGTGATGGTTACGAAGATAATTGGGATTTATCAAGCGAACGTGCAAATGCCGCGAAAAGAGTCTTGGTGGAGGGCGGTTTAGCTCATCGAAGAATCGCACAGGTGATTGGATTGGCGGATACAGTTCCATACAACCGTGTAGACCCTGAAAGTGCTGAGAACAGACGTATTTCAATTACTTTGATGACAGACGATGCTTATAAGCGAATGCTAAACAGTAGTCGGTTAAAATATGGTGGGGAACAGGTTCAGCTAGATGCGGCCATGACCCCAGAGTCTGTATTCTAGGGGCATGGCCTACATGTGCCATTGGCTAGTTAAAATGCATCGTTATCACGGATAGATTGACGTATCCGCAAATAGCTTTCAAATCGATGGGGCGTGATTTCGCCTTTTTCTAACGCCTCTCTGATGGCGCAGCCAGGTTCTTGTTCGTGAGAGCAGTCGCGAAACTTGCAGTAGCCCAAATGAGGGCGGAACTCAGTAAAGCCTTCCAATAACTCATCTTCACTGATGTGCCACAATCCAAATTCACGTATTCCTGGAGAGTCAATCAAGTCACCGCCAGAAGGCATGTGAAAAAGACGAGCTGTTGTGGTGGTGTGAGTGCCTTTTTTACGTTTCTGTGATAGTTCACCGACGCTTATTTCGATGTCAGGTAGGAGTGTGCCGATCAAAGAAGATTTGCCTACTCCAGATTGCCCAACGAAGACACTGATACGATCTTGCAAGAAGTCGTAAAGCTGGCTCATGCCTTCAGCGTCTTTGGTTGATGTGCGAATAACACGGTAGCCAAGATCCACATAAGTGCTGAGAAGGTTCTCAAGCTCTTCTTTGTTGGATTCATCAATCAAATCACACTTATTCAAAAGAATGACCGGCGGAATGTCGACTGTTTCGGCTGCGACAAGATATCGGTCAATCAGGTTGGCGTGTGGTACAGGTTCGGCGGCGATTACTACCACAATAAAGTCGATGTTCGCTGCAACAGGTTTTAAGCGACCGTGCATGTCTGGACGCTGTAGCAAGGTGTCACGATCTGCGCGAGCGACCACGACGCCACCTTCATTTTGCTTTGGACGCCAAACGACCTTATCGCCAGTGACCAATTGGCCAAGGTTGGCGCGCATATTACAACGAGTGCTGATGCCTACATGCGGTTCTTGTGTGCCTTCGACTTCTACTTGGGTGCCAAAGTGCGAAATGATGATGCCCTCAGTTTCAGGGCCAAGATCCGATGACTGCAATGTCTCTTCTGCACGATCGGCACGCTTTTGAGTGCGCTCCATACGTTCTTTTTGAATACGCTCAATGCGCCAGGCTTGTTGTTTGGTCAGCTTTCGTTTTGACATTCGTATTTGTAGGTCGTTAATTTAAACGCATAGAGTATAATGGACGGCAATTAAAATACAGGATTGAGTGCGATATGAGTTACAGCGAAGACAACCTAATCTGGATTGATTTAGAAATGACCGGATTAGAGCCTGAAACAGACACTATAATTGAGATTGCGACCATCGTAACAGATAAGGATCTGAATGTTTTAGGTCGAGGCCCTAACTTGGCCGTTCATCAAGACAAAGCTGTAATGGATGCGATGGATGAATGGTGTACTACGCATCATGGTCAGTCAGGCTTAACTGAACGGGTGCTTAACTCTGATATTTCGATGACTGAGGCTGAAGCGCAGACCATTGCGTTTTTGGAGCAGTTTGTGCCCGCTGGAAAATCGCCCATTTGCGGTAATAGCGTCGGTCAAGACCGTCGTTTCTTATACCGCTACATGCCAAAACTTGAAGCGTATTTCCATTACCGTTACATCGATGTGAGTACGATCAAAGAGTTAGCAAAACGCTGGAAGCCAGAAGCGTTAGATGGATTTGAGAAAAAGGGCGCACATTTGGCTCTTGATGACATCATCGAGTCCATTGAAGAGCTGAAACACTACCGCAAGACCATGTTTGGGCTTGGCTAATAGGTACAAAGGGTATTGTTGCACTCGTGTCGATACCCTTGCTTTTTGAGTTGTGCTTGTTTCTACGGCATTGTCATAATGCGGGCAATTTTTTCTGCAATAGGAGACAGCAGTGATGGCATCTGTACTTTCTCGTCGTTATCTAACTCCGCTTTTCGATATCCCTAGTATCCGCTCAATTGAGCAGGCAAGCTTTGCTCATGAAGGCGATAGTTTTCCTATGATGCAACGGGCTGGCCTAGCTTTATATCAACACATCATTCGTCGCCATCCTTCCCTGACTCGTATAGCTGTTGTGGTTGGTGGTGGTAATAATGGAGGCGACGGCTGGATTGTCGCTCAACTTGCAGCGCAAGATGGTATTAATGTCCGAGTATATGATGTAGCCAGCTCGCCACGTAAAGGTGACGCCGCTAAAGCTGAGAGCTTGGCAGCAGCCCAAGAAAATATCCACTTGTGTGCTATCGAGGAGCTTGCTGAAGAATCAGCGGCCGTCATCGTAGATGCTTTGCTAGGGATAGGTTTTCGAGCGCCTTTATCGGATGTCTTTAAGCGTGCTATCACGATAATCAATGAACTTTCGGCTAATCATGCTTGGGTGGTTAGTGTGGATTGCCCCAGTGGTTTGGACCTTCAATCTGGCCAGACTGAGTTGGCGGTTAGTGCTGATCTAGTGGTCACTTTTATTGGTGATAAGGTGGGGCATTATTTGCAGCAAGGGCCAATGCATTGTCATGAAATCGCCACAGAAAACTTGCAAGCTGTTGACTTGTCAGAGCAACACCAAGCATACTTTCTTGATCCTGCCGCACTTGCTCTAATCTCCCCTTGTAAACGTCAACTGAACTCTCATAAGGGAACTTATGGGCACGTCACGGTCATAGGTGGGGATTATGGGTATGGTGGTGCTGCAATTATGGCTAGTGAAGCGGCGGCCAGAAGTGGTGCTGGAACCGTTTCTGTTTATACCCAAGCAAGACATCTAACTGCCTCTTTGGTACGTAATCCTAATGTGATGGCACTTGCTTCAGATGATGCGCAGATTGAAGACACTCTCCGAAGTCTTGACTCAGTTATGTTGATAGGTCCAGGTTTAGGTAAAAGTAATTGGTCTAAGTCGCTTTGGAGTCAATGTGCACAGCTATCTCATTCAAAAGTGATTGATGCTGACGGTTTGTATTGGCTGAAACAAAAGCCTATTGCTGGAAAGGCGTTAGTGTTGACGCCGCATCCTGGTGAGGCGGCGGCTTTGCTGGGTAAGACCGTTGCAGATATTTTGCATGACTTGCCAAAAGCCGCTCGAAGTATTGCCAATCAATATCAGGCAATCGTGATCCTGAAAGGCACTACAAGTATTGTGGCATCTCCCGAAGGTCAAATGGTTATTGTGGGTAAGCCTTGTCCGGGATTGGCGAAAGGTGGTTCTGGCGATGTCCTGAGTGGCATGGTTGGGGCGTGTCTTGCTTACTATTCCGATGCATTTGAAGCCGCAGTGATTGCAGCGGCTTGGCATAATCATGCAGCGTTAAAGTGCGGACAAGATATTGGAATGGTGGCGATGCAGCCATACCAGCTATTAGATTATTTGGAATAAAAATCGCACACAGGTGTGTGTAGAAAAGTGAGTAAATAGAATATGTTAGAAAAAGAAATTTTTGGCGAAGAAGCAATGGAGCTGTTCGGTGAAAAGCTGGCAGCATCACTCAAAAGTGGTGGGGTGGTGTATTTAGATGGCAATCTAGGTATGGGGAAAACAACATTGGTACGTGGGATGCTTAGAGGGCTAGGTTATAACGGTCCAGTCAAAAGCCCAACTTATACTATTGTAGAGCCCTATGAGCTGGCTGGTATTGAGGCATTCCACTTCGACTTGTACCGTATCAGTGACGCCGAAGAGCTAGAGTACATGGGGATTCGTGATTACTTTAAAGAAGGGGCGTTATGTCTGATTGAGTGGGCTGAAATGGGGGAAGGAGTGTTGCCAAAGCCAGACCTTATTGTTCATTTGGACTTGGTGCGCCATGGTCGCTCTATATCGATTGAACCGAAGACTGAATACGGTGTCGAAGCTGTGAACAAGATAACACAGCGGCTTGCGAGTTAAAGTCTAAGAAGGAGGCCTTGTCGCCTCCTTTTTTATTTCCTAGAACGGTCTATTTGAGATCATTCTCAGCAAGCGTTATAGTGTGGTGATATATTTGCTAGCTGTCTGATATGTATAAAAAAATCTTTTCAATAAAATGGCTGATGCCATTGCTTTTGCTGACAATGAGCGCTGTACTGCAGGCTGCTCAGGTTAAGGATATCCGGGTTGGAGAGCAATCGGGCTCAACGCGTCTAGTGTTTGAGTTAGACAGCTCTGCTGAGCACCGAATGTTCCCTTTGAGTAATCCTGATCGAATTGTGCTGGATATCAGCAACAGCAATATTTCTCAACAGGTCGTTAACAGTCTTTCTGCCTTATCAAGTGATGCATTGCTTCGGGTTCGTTATGCAAAGCGAGATACGGGTATGCGCTTTGTGTTGGATTTAAGTAAAAAGGTTAAGGCTAAATCATCAGTTTTGGCCGCCTCGGGTGACTATGGCCCAAGAATTATGGTGGAGCTTGAATATGGCGCTAAGAAAAGTGAGATAGCCGTCGTAAAGAGCTTGGCTTCCATTTCTGATGAAAAACGTGATGTGGTCGTTGTGATAGATCCTGGGCATGGGGGGAAGGACCCTGGTGCGTTGGGTCAATATAAAGTTCGTGAGAAAGATATCGTACTGTCGATTGGGCGTGAGTTGGCGAAACGCTTGAACGCCATCCAAGGTATCAAGGCAGTGATGACTCGTTCAACCGATGAGTATCTTCAGTTGCGTGATCGTTCGCGTATTGCTCGAGAGGCAAATGCGGATTTACTGATTTCTATCCATGCTGACGCGTTTACTAAAGCCTCAGCACGAGGGGCTTCTGTTTGGGCCTTATCTCTTAGTGGAAAAACTTCAGAAATGGGTCGTTGGTTAGCACAGCAAGAGCAAGCCACAGACTTGGTTGGTGGGATTTCCTTAGATGACAAAGATCAGTTGCTTGCGGAAGTGCTATTGGACATGTCGATGAATTCGACGATCCAAATGAGCCTAGATATCGGTAGTAAAGTGCTTCGTGAAATGAAAACAGTGGCGGTTTTACATAAGAGCTCTGTTCAGCAAGCTGGCTTTGTTGTGTTGAAGTCCCCTGATATTCCTTCCATTTTGATTGAAACAGGGTTTGTTTCAAATAAGACCGAGGCGAAGAATCTCTCCAGCGGTACCTATCGTCGCAAGTTAGCTGCTTCAATCGCGACGGGTGTAGAAGAGTTTTTCGAAAATAATCCCCCTGACGGTACCTACATTGCGTGGCGTAAGCAGCAGAAAGGTGGCTATACGTATACGGTGTCAAAGGGTGATACTTTATCTGAGATCGCACGTAAAAATGGTGTGTCCCTTGATTCGCTACGCTCTGCAAATACTCTTCGTAATGACGTCATATGGGTCGGTCAAAAGCTCTCGATCCCTGCTGGTTAATCAGCTGTCTCGCAAAGGAAATTTATGTCTAGAATTAATTTGCTATCTCCGCGCTTGGCCAACCAGATTGCGGCCGGTGAGGTAGTAGAGCGTCCCGCTTCGGTTGTAAAAGAGTTGCTGGAGAACAGTTTGGACGCTGGTGCAACGCAGCTCGATATAGATGTTGAGCAGGGTGGTGTTCGCGGTATTAAAATCCGTGATAATGGCCGCGGCATTGTTAAAGATGATCTCTCATTGGCGCTTAGTCGTCACGCGACCAGTAAAATTATTACCCTTGATGATCTAGAGGCTGTATCCACACTGGGGTTTCGTGGTGAAGCTTTGGCCAGTATCAGCTCTGTTTCCCGTTTGCATTTAACTTCCTGCGCAGAAGGTGAAAGCGCAGCGTGGCGAGTTGAAGCAGAGGGGAAAGACATGGCAACGTCTGTACGTCCTGCTTCGCACCCTCAGGGTACTACCATTGAAGCTCGAGACTTGTTTTTTAATACACCGGCTCGCCGTAAATTTCTTCGTACCGAAAAAACTGAGTTTGGTCATTTAGAAGAAGTGGTCAAGCGTTTAGCGCTAAGTCGCTACGATGTAGGATTTCGCCTCAATCATAATGGCAAGCAAGTCTATGACTTAAGACCTGTGCAAGACCAACTGCATGCAGAGCATCGTTTAGCGACTCTGTTAGGCAAGAAGTTCATTGAAAATGCACTCACCATTGATGTAGAAGCGGCTGGATTGCGCTTATGGGGCTGGATTGGTTTGCCCACGTTCTCACGCTCACAGGCTGATTTGCAATACTTCTTTGTAAATGGTCGCGTAGTGCGTGATAAGTTGGTTGCTCACGCAGTGCGTCAAGCTTATCGAGATGTTTTGTACAATGGTCGTCACCCTACTTTTGTGCTTTACCTAGAGTTAGATCCAGGAACCGTAGATGTTAATGTGCACCCAACCAAGCATGAGGTTCGCTTCCGAGATGGGCGTCTGGTGCATGACTTCTTATTCAGTCGTATTCATAAGGTTCTTGCTGATGTTCGGCCAGAGACTGGTATGTCGGGTAGTGCCGAAAATCCGATTCAAAAGCAAGAGGCTCAAATTCAAGAGCAGGAGAAATTAGGGCTGGGGCACCCAGGTCAGGCCCGTGATGTTTCTTGGATGAGTTCTGGTCAAAATACGCAGTCAGAGGCCCAAAGTTTTGCTGGGAGAGGTTTTTCTGGTCCGAGCAACTATACTCCTCAAGATATGACAGATGGCGCTCGTATCGCTGGGCAATTAGGTGTTGTTTCTCAAATGAGTGATTTCGCAGGCCAGTTTGTCACTGAGGAAGTGGACCCAGAAACAGGCGAAATTAAACAGGTTGCTGCGCCCGTTTCATCTACCTCTGAGTCTTATGCGGGCTCGGTTGTGCCGCAAACGGATATTGGTACAGGTCGCGTGCGTGAGCCATTACCAAGAGAGGGGGTAACACCGCCACTTGGGTATGCGGTGGCTCAATTGCACGGCATTTATATTCTTTCGGAAACAGAGCAGGGCATGATTATTGTGGATATGCATGCGGCTCATGAGCGAATTGTTTATGAGCGTATGAAAGCTGCATTCTATTCGAAAAATGTTCCGTCACAGCCATTATTAGTTCCCATTAATGTGTCTATCTCTCAGGCTGAGGCAGATTTAGTCGAAGATAATCATGATGTGTTTGTTCAGTTTGGCTTTAACATTGAGCGTTCAGGGCCTGAGAGTGTCATGGTCCGGGAAGTGCCAGTCATATTGATCAATGGCGATATCGAAAGTTTAGTGCGTGATGTCATCAGTGATCTTGTGGTAAATGGCACAACAGATTTATTGCAAGCACGGGCTAATGAATTGATGGCGACTATGGCTTGTCATGGTGCTGTCCGAGCAAATCGAAAATTATCCATTGCCGAAATGAATAGTCTACTGCGAGATATGGAAGTTACAGAGCGCAGTGGGCAGTGTAACCATGGGCGTCCAACTTGGACTCAGTTGTCGATGTCTGATTTAGATAAATTGTTTTTACGAGGCCGTTAAGTTATGTCCAAACCTAAAGTTGTCTGTTTGATGGGGCCAACGGCTTCCGGAAAAACAGGCTTAGCAGTCGAACTGGCCAGCCAGCATGGCTATGAGATCATCAGTGTTGACTCTGCACTTGTGTACAAAGGGATGGATATTGGTACGGCTAAGCCTGATGCTGAGACTTTGGCGCAGGCTCCCCACCGCCTAATAGATATTATTGATCCAAGTGAAAGCTATTCAGCCGCAGATTTTATGGCCGATGCTTGTCGTGAAATAGATGACATCGTTGCGCATGGAAAAACGCCGCTACTGGTTGGTGGAACAATGATGTACTTCAATGCTTTGCAGAAGGGGCTTGCTCCAATGCCTGCAGCGGATCCTGCTATTCGAGCTGAGTTTGAGCAATATGCCGCGGAGTTTGGTCTGGCGAGTTTGCATGATCAGCTGAAGCAGATCGACCCAGTGGCTGCCGAGCGCATTAACCCAAATGACCCACAGCGATTACAAAGGGCATTAGAGGTCTTTCGGTTAACAGGTAAAACAATGACACAGCTTTGGGCGGAGCAGGAAGCCCAAGAGCTGCCGTTTGATATGATTAACCTAGCTGTGATGCCCCAAGATCGCGCAACCTTGCATCAGCGTATAGAACAGCGTTTCGATATCATGATGGAGCAAGGCTTTTTGGCCGAAGTGGAGGCGCTATATCAGCGTGGAGACCTGACGATTGAGATGCCTTCTATTCGCTGTGTGGGGTATCGTCAGCTTTGGCAATATCTTGAAGGAGAAGATTCTCTAGAGGATGCTATCTTTAAAGGGATTGTCGCGACTAGGCAGTTGGCGAAACGTCAGCATACTTGGTTGCGCGGTTGGGATAATTTGGTGATATTCGATAGTTTACAAAAGGATCTTTTAGGACAAACCTTGAAATACTTGCAAAGCGAGATTATATAAGGGGAAATCAGGAAAATTTTGTTGTATTATCTATAGTATTGTTTTGCCAATATTTTAATTATAAGTTTGCTTGCTTAAGGAGAATCCGATGTCAAAAGGGCAATCACTACAAGACCCTTACCTAAATGTGCTTCGCAAAGAGAGAGTGCCTGTGTCAATCTTTCTTGTGAACGGTATTAAACTACAAGGACAAATCGAGTCATTTGATCAGTTCGTGATCTTGTTGAAAAACACTGTTAGCCAAATGGTGTACAAACACGCAATCTCGACGGTTGTTCCTTCTCGTACAATTCGTCTACCGTCCCCTGATCAGGCGGAAGATGCTGCAGAATAAGTTTGCTCGACTAGAGCAAGCAGAGGTTAAATAACTTGTTTTTCGAACGCCCAGAAAGTGGTGAAATTGCTGTATTAGTCCATATCGATTTTAATGATCAAGAAGATAGACATGGACCTGAAGAATTCGTAGAACTCGCTATCTCTGCTGGTGCAGACCCTGTCGCTGTCGTGACAGGGTCTCGTCAAAGACCTGATTCCAAGTTCTTTGTCGGCACTGGTAAGCTAGATGAAATCAAAGACATTGTGATTCGAGAAGAAGCTCAAGTAGTGCTTTTTGATCACGCCTTGTCCCCATCTCAAGAACGTAATCTTGAAAGTGTCCTCAAGTGTCGAGTGCTAGACCGTACCGGTCTTATCCTAGATATATTTGCTCAACGTGCGCGAACTCACGAAGGTAAGCTACAAGTAGAGCTTGCTCAGCTTCAGCACATGTCAACTCGTCTTATCCGTGGTTGGACCCACCTTGAACGTCAAAAAGGTGGTATTGGTATGCGTGGCCCTGGTGAAACGCAGCTAGAAACTGACCGTCGTTTATTGCGAGATAGAATAAAAGCAATCCAAAAACGTCTTGAGAAAGTAAACTCTCAGAGGGATCAAAGTCGTCGAGCTCGATCTCGTTCTGATGTTCCTACAATCTCGCTAGTTGGCTATACCAATGCTGGTAAATCAACTTTGTTTAATAGGGCAACAGGAGCAGAGGTTTACGCAGCCGATCAACTGTTCGCGACACTTGATCCGACCCTACGCCGATTGGATCTAGAGCAAGTGGGGGCAGTAGTTTTAGCGGATACAGTAGGGTTTATTCGAAAACTGCCGCACCGTCTTGTTAAAGCGTTTCAGGCGACTTTGAAAGAGTCTGCGGAGGCTGATTTATTGCTTCACGTTGTTGATGCTGCCGATGTCAACCGAGATGAGAACATTGCTGCAGTTGATGATGTGTTAAATGAGATTGGCGCGAATGAGCTGCCAATGTTGAAGGTTTTTAATAAGATTGATGCCTTGCCTACTGGTGAAGCCAGAATAGATCGTGATGAGCAAGGGAACCCAACGAGAGTTTGGTTGTCTGCACGTGAGGGGATTGGCATTGATTTACTTGAGCAGGCAATTGCGGAACTGCTGTCTGAGGAAATCGTTAAGGAAACCATTATTGTGCCGGCGAGTTTGGGTCGTTTTAGGGCGATGTTGTTCGAGCAGGGCGCTGTAAAGGGTGAAACTTATGATGAGTTAGGGCAATCTGTACTTGAATTATGTCTGCCTCGTAAGGATTATTTACAGATTCTTGCTAGAGTAGGTATGTCTGAAGAGCAAATTCAGGCAGCCTAAATAATCGGATTATCATTACAAGAAAGTGGAGATGTAGTATGGCCTGGAATGAACCGGGTAATAACGACAACGACCCATGGAACACGGATAAAAACCGTAATAACAATGGTGGGCGTAACCAAGAACCTAATAATGACCCTTGGGGTCGTCAAGGTCAGAACGGTGGTAAAGATCAATCACCTCCAGACTTAGATGAGGCTTTTGGCAAGCTGATGGATATGCTTGGAGTTAAAAAGAAGCGTGGTGGTAATGGCGGTTCTGGCTCAGGCGGTGGTCCAGGTATGGGAGGCAAGTTAAGCGGTGGCCTATTAGGTGTCGTTGTAATTGGCTTGTTTGCTCTGTGGGCGGCTACAGGTATTTATCAGGTGGACCAACAAGAACGAGGTGTTGTGCTTCGTTTGGGTAAATTCCACGAAACTGTTATGCCAGGTCTTCATTGGAATCCGCCAATGATTGATTCCGTTACTAAGGTAAACGTTACTAAGGTTCGTTCACATGACCACAAGGCTTTAATGCTGACGGTTGATGAGGCGATCGTTGAAGTTGGCGTTTCTGTTCAATACTCCATTGATAATCCGCGTGACTTTGTTATTAACGTGCGTTCTCCAGAAGACTCTCTAGCGCAAGCCGTTGAAAGTTCTTTGCGTCACGTTGTCGGTACAACTGAAATGGATCAAATCTTAACAGAAGGTCGTGAGGTATTAGCGGCTGATGTGAAGGATCGACTTCAGTCATACATTAATGACTACGGCACTGGTCTTTTGATTTCCAAAGTTAACGTTGAAAACACTCAAGCACCGAACCAGGTACAAGAAGCATTTGATGACGTTATTAAAGCGAAAGAAGACGAGCAGCGTGTTCGTAACGAAGCTGAATCTTATGCTAACGGCATCATCCCTGAGGCTCGTGGTCGAGCTCAGCGTATTCGTGAAGAAGCTGAGGCGTACCGCTCTGAGGTGGTTGCTCGTGCCCAAGGTCAAGCAGATCGTTTCGATCGTTTGTACCAAGAGTATGTGAAGGCGCCGCAGGTGACGAAGCAGCGTTTGTATCTAGAAACATTAGAGACGATCTACAAAGATTCAAACAAAGTGATCATCGACTCGAAAAATGGTAACAATATGATGTACTTGCCGCTAGATCAGATTATGAAACAGCGCCCAGCAACATCAAGTACTGGCAGTATGAGCTCTTCGTCTATTAGCTCGTTAACCGATCAAGTGATTGCAGAGATTCGTAGCCGTCAATCGGGAAGTTCTGTACGTGAGGGGAGAAACTAATGAAAAACCTATCTTTTGCGATTCTTTTTATCGTACTGGCTGCGGTTTTAGTGGCTTCTCAAACTCTGTTTGTTGTCAAAGAAACAGAGCGAGCGGTAGTGCTTAAATTTGGTGAAATTGTACGTGATGATGTTCAACCTGGTTTGCACTTTAAATTGCCTGTTATGAACGAAGTTAAAAAGTTTGATGCACGAATTCTAACAATGGATTCTCGCCCTCAGCGTTACCTAACGCTTGAGAAAAAGGCGGTGATCGTTGATTCGTATGTTAAATGGAAAATTTCTAACGTTGCTCGCTTCTATCAGGCGACTTCTGGTGATGAGTTTGTTGCTAACCGAGTGCTTTCATCTCGCGTAGATACAGGTCTACGTAACCAGTTCGGTGAGCGTACAATGCATGAAGTAGTGTCTGGCGAACGTGAAGAGTTAATGACCGAGCTACGAGATCGTATCGATAGTGTTGCTCAGACTGAACTTGGTATTACGATCGTTGATATCCGAGTTAAACGAATCGACCTACCACCAGATGTTAGTGAATCCGTATACCAGCGTATGCGTACAGAGCGTGAGCGTGAAGCGCGTGAGCATCGCTCTAAAGGTTTGGAGCTTGCCGAAGGTATTCGTGCGGATGCAGACCGTCAGCGTGTCGTTCTTGAGGCGGAAGCTCAGCGTGATGCGGAAATGATCCGTGGTGATGGTGATGCGCAGGCTGCTGCAATTTATGCTCAGGCATACCAGCAGGATCCAGAATTCTTTGACTTCTACCGTAGCCTTCAGGCTTATCGTGAAAGTTTTGCGAATAATGGTGATCTGTTCGTACTAGATCCAAACAGTGAATTCTTTAAGTACTTTAAAGAGACCAATTAATTCTCTGTTTTTGACTGACTTGTCAGTGCATTATGCCTGTAAGTCAGTCATCAATTCATGATAGAATCATCAAAACCGGGCAAGGCCCGGTTTTTTAATGGTCAAAATATAGAGAGTCTATGCAGGAATTGTTGCATTCGCTTCTGGTCGGCTTAAGTCTTTTGTTGATTGCCGAAGGGGTATTACCATTTTTAAAGCCTAATCAATGGCGTGAAATGATGGTAAAAGCGATCTCGAGCTCTGATCGGAGCTTAAGGTTGTTAGGGGCGGTGAGTATGTTTCTTGGATTAACGCTCCTATTTCTGACCCGAAGCTAAGAGGATACAGTTTAATGACACTAGCAGATCGCTGGTTGCTTCCAGATGGGGTTGATGAGGCTCTGCCAAAACAGGCTGCCAAAATTGAACACCTTAGAAGAACCCTGCTAAACCTACATGAAAGTTGGGGTTACCAATTGGTCATTCCACCTCTCATCGAGTACCTAGATTCTTTACTTATCGGTGCAGGTTCAGACCTTGAGATCGAAACGTTTAAAGTTATCGATCAACTAACCGGACGTCTTATGGGGATCCGGGCCGACTTCACATCTCAAGTAGCTCGTATTGATGCTCACTGCCTTAAAAATGATGGTGTTGAGCGACTAAGCTATTGTGGTAGCGTGTTACGCACAACGCCAGCAGGTCTCGATGGCACTCGCAGCCCAATTCAACTGGGTGCTGAGCTCTACGGTCACAGCGGTATTGAAAGTGACTTAGAGATTCTTTCTCTTATGCTGGATACCTTAACTCAAGCAGGTCTGAGTAAGCTCGTGTTAGACGTTGGTCATATTGATGTCGTGCGCGGCGTTATGGCAGCATCTGGGCTGACTAGCGAACAGGAAACGAAGATTGCTGCCTTGTATCGTGCTAAAGGTTTGCCTGAGTTAGAGGCATACTTATCAACACAAAGTATTGATGCTCAAGCTAAGCAATGGTTGCTGGCGCTACCTCGCTTGTGTGGTGGGGTTGAAGTGTTAGTAAAAGCCGAGTCTATCTTAGCGGATGTGAGTGAATCAGTTTCTGATGCTTTGGCTCAGATTCGTGCTGTGGCCGACGTAGTAGCGACGCGCTTTAGTGCGGTTGGCTTGCACTTTGACTTGTCTGATATGGAATCATACAGCTATCACACAGGTTTGGTGTTTGCGGCTTACGTACCAGGACATGGAAACGCTGTCGCTCGTGGTGGTCGTTACAACTACATCGGTGAAGTGTTTGGTCGTTCACGTCCAGCAACAGGTTTTAGTACTGATGTGAAAACACTTGTGTCATTAGTTGATGTGGTTGTTGAAGATCGCTCTAGTGTTCTAGCGCCAGCAACGCACAATGACGCACTTTGGCAAAAAATTAAGTCCCTGCGTGCAGAGGGCTATCGTGTGATCCAGCAATTAGATCAAGACACGAATGCATCAGATTTTGATTTCCAGTTGATTGCCAAAGGCGATGACTGGGAATTAGTGAAAGTTAATTAATCGAATTTCGGTTTAGAACAATCTTAAGCGAGACCATAAAAATGGGTAAGAACGTTGTTATTCTAGGCACTCAATGGGGTGACGAAGGTAAAGGTAAGGTCGTAGACCTTCTAACAGAAGATGTTGCTGCAGTAGTGCGCTTCCAAGGCGGTCACAATGCCGGCCATACTTTGGTTATCGATGGCAAGAAAACCGTTTTGCACTTGATTCCTTCTGGCATTCTTCGTGACGGTGTGCAGTGTATCATCGGTAACGGTGTTGTACTGTCTCCTGCTGCATTGCAAAAAGAAGTTAAAGAGCTTGAAGAGCAAGGTGTACCGGCTGTTGAGCGTTTGAAAGTAAGCCCAGCGTGTCCTTTGATCCTGCCATACCACATTGCAATGGATCAGGCTCGTGAAATCGCGAAAGGCGACAAGAAAATTGGTACAACTGGCCGCGGTATCGGCCCTGCGTACGAAGATAAAGTGGCTCGTCGTGCTATTCGTGTAGCAGATATCCTAGATAAAGAGCGTTTTGCTGAAAAGCTTAAAGAAGTATTGGCATACTACAACTTTATGCTAGAAAGCTTCTACAAAGTAGAGCCAGTGTCATTTGACGAAGTGTACGAAGAAGGTCTGAAAATGGCTGAATTCCTTCGCCCAATGGTGGCTGACACGATTACTCTTCTGCATGACTTGCGTAAAGCAGGTAAGAACATCATGTTTGAGGGTGCTCAAGGTTCTCTACTTGATGTTGATCACGGTACATACCCGTATGTAACGTCTTCAAACACAACTGCTGGTGGTGCGCCTGCAGGGACAGGTTTTGGTCCTCTGTACCTAGATTATGTACTAGGTATTACAAAAGCATACACGACACGTGTTGGTGCGGGTCCATTCCCAACTGAGCTTGATTGTGAAAATGGTCAGCGTCTGGGTGAGCGTGGCCATGAATTTGGTGCGACGACAGGTCGTCAGCGTCGTTGTGGCTGGTTCGATGCGATGGTTCTTCGCCATGCGGTACAAATCAACTCAATCTCTGGTATCTGTCTAACAAAACTAGATGTACTGGATGGTTTTGAAACAATCAAAGTATGCGTTGGCTACCAAAATGCTAACGGTGAATCTGTTTCGGGCTCATTGGTTGACAGCGAAGGCTACGAACAAGCAATTCCTGTTTACGAAGAGCTTCCAGGTTGGTCTGAGTCTACTGTTGGTGCGCCAAGCTTTGACGCGCTACCAGCTAACGCTCAGGCTTACATCAAGTTCATCGAAGAGAAAATCGGTGTGCCAGTAGATATTATTTCTACAGGTCCAGACCGTAACGAGACAATCGTTCTACGTGACCCATTCAAAGCGTAATAACGATTTGATTTAAAAAAACCGAGACAGTGTCTCGGTTTTTTTATGTCTGTATGTCTGGGTAAAACATTTCAAATAAAAAATAGCTACCGAAGTAGCTATTTTGTTTTCAGAGTGGTTTAGAACAGATCAATGTCGCCATGGGTTACACTGTTGTCCTTAGCGAGACCTGCTTCTACTATCTCTTTATAGAAAGTCACTCGATTACGGCCGTTTTGTTTGCTGTAATAAAGAGCTTGGTCGGCTTGATCCATTAAAGTGACGTGGAAAACATCTTTTTGAAATTCGCAAACGCCGATACTGATTGTGATTGGGTCAAGGTTATTCATCACGATTTCTTGGACATTTAGGCGAAGCTTATCAAGGTTCTCTGCACATTGGCTGCGAGTACGATTGCGCATTAAAATGACGAACTCTTCTCCGCCAAAGCGGAACAACATGTCGTCCTGTGTAAATGTTTGGCGCATTACCCGAGAAACGTGAATCAGCACTTCATCGCCGTAAAGGTGACCAGCACTATCATTGATATTCTTGAAATGGTCAAGGTCAATAATCGCAATCCAGTTTGATTTTAAATCACTCTCTTCTTCAAACGCCGTACCTTGGTAGAGCTTGACGATCGATTCTTCAAACGTTTTTCTATTCATCAGTCCTGTAAGTTCATCTGTTTGAGATTCTGCTAACAGTGAACTGAAGTTGCCGTAGATACTTAGCATACCTTTAACAATGTAGCTTTCCGAACGGCTCGGTTTGTTGTCTAGGGTAATGATTAAGTATTGGTTTTGTTGGCGGCTTTGTTGGAGTACATGGAAAGAAGTGTACTGATCGTCGTGCGCTTTCATTAGTTCATCTAGATGCCATGTATTGATGTAATCTAATGAGGCTCTTGTGCTGTCTGATACGCTGATATCTTGGTAGCGGTATTCACATGATTCGCCGTTAGTCAGCGCTATTTCCATCGTCGGTTCATCTTGACCATTGAGAGTCAGGATTGAAGTGCGGATTGGGCTGAGGATCTCTCTAATACTTTTTAACAGGCTGAATGCCAGAAGTTCTTTGTCTCGTTGCGAGGTGAAGTTTTCAATGTGGTGAAGAATGTTGTTAGAAATGCTCAAACCTACTATCCCCTAGGTGCAACTGTATGATTGTTCATAGCATGAAACTATAACAGAAAAATATTATAAACCTATTGCATGGCCTGTGACAGACCCAATCTAGAAGAGAAAAGTTACTTATTCTTGCGGTCACCGTTATTCTTATGGCTATAGTATGTTAGAGTCCGCGCCCAAGTTTTTGATCAGATAGGTTGTTTTTCGTGTATTGCGGTTTTGATTACGGTACCTCGAATTGTGCTCTCGGAATTTTGAAAGAAGGTAGGCCTGCTTTAGCTAGGCTAGAAGGGGAGCATTGCTATTTGCCTTCGACTGTTTACGCCATGAGTCGTGATTTGATTAGTGAAGCGGTAGCAAAAGGGTTGCCAGAACATTTTAAATCAGAATTTATTGAAAGCCGCCGTGGGATTCTGAGTCGTGCTCGTAGGTTTCGTGTAGAGGAAGATTATGGTGTTGATGATCAGGTGCTATTTTTTGGTCGCGAAGCTTTCTCTGAATACTATCAATTTCCAGAAGACGGCTATTTTGTTAAATCGCCTAAGTCCTTCTTAGGCGGCTCCGGATTAAGGTCTGAGCACATTGCTTTCTTCGAAGATATCGTCACGCTGATGATGCAAAATGTGAAGAAGGCATCAGAGCGTAGTTTGGGGGTTGATTTACGGCACACTGTTATTGGTCGTCCGGTGAACTTCCAAGGAATCAATGCCGAGGAAAGCAATCAACAGGCCTTAAATATTCTGTCGGTTGCAGCGCGTCGAGCGGGATTTGACAGTGTTGAATTTCAGTTTGAACCCATTGCTGCAGGGTTAGATTTTGAGCGTAACCTAGATAAAGACCAGACGGTATTGGTTGTAGACATAGGTGGTGGTACAAGCGATTGCGCCATGGTTCGAATGGGGCCAAGCTATCGTGATCGATTAGATCGAACTGAGGATTTTCTTTCGTATACAGGTGAACGTGTCGGTGGTAACGATTTAGATATTCAGTTAGCTGGACGTCAGATTATGCCTTTGTTTGGTATGGGGGCGGAGCTGAAGACCGGTTTGCCTATGCCAACACAGCTTTATTGGAATGCAGTCACCACAAATGATGTCACAGCGCAGTCGACTTTTAATGGTCTTGAAACGAAACAGCAAATGGATCAATTACGCTTAGACATGGTCCTGCCTGCTTTGATGGATCGCTTCAAAACCATGCGTGAACATAAGCACAATTTCCACATTGTCAAAGATGCTGAAGAATCCAAGATTAAGCTTTCAGAGCAAGAGAAAGTGAGTGTGGATTTAAGTTACATTGAAGATATGTTGAGCTTAGAGATTGGTAGAGAGCAATTTGCTCAATCGATCATTCACCCTGTCGAGAAAATGGTGACGCTGATGTTGGATGCTATAGAGCAAGCGGGTGAAAAGCCTGATGTGATCTATATGACGGGTGGCTCGGCCAAATCGCCAGTAGTTCAGGCTGCTGTGAGAGAGCACATCGGCAACATCCCTTTGCTTGATGGCGACCACTTCGGTAGTGTTGCCAGTGGTTTGACCGTTTGGGCTGACCGTATATTCCGTTAGCGGTCCTCCTCAAAGTCTTTTATAAAGGGATTAAGTCACAGGTAGCTCACTTAATCCCTTCCAGCGCGCATACAACATTCCAAGGCAAAACAAACCAGCCCCAAGCAAGGCTTCGCTCATGCCGATAGGCCAAAGTGTAGGGTGAAACCAATGTGTCACTCCAGCGGTGAAGTAGAATAAACTGATGAAACAGATGCCGATGGCGCCTTTGTAGCTGCCATTGATATTGCCCCAAAGAGATAAAGCTAGTGGTAATAAGACTGCGCTTAATAAAAGCAGAGGGTGTTGTAGCTCAATTTCAGACAAAACAAGATGCCACCAGATCAAAACGAGCATTAGGCCAATATGATTCAATATCAGGATAGGGCGATAAGAGCGACATAGACCTTGATAGTGCAGCTGTTCGGATGCGGAGATTGAAAATCGTTTTGCCATGGCTTAGTTCGATGCTTAATCAATAATTAAGCGAGCTATAATACTTTCTAATAGCTCGCCATGTATTGATTTAGGTCGTATTGAGCGTGGTGAAATGACTCAGCGTTTCTTTAGCTTAATAGCCAATTCGGCAATGCGTTGGCCTTGAGCTTCACACAATGCAATTTCTTCGTCACTTAGGCCAGTGTATTGGGTGTGGGGAGCAAAATGAGTCACACCATAAGGTGTACCGCCTGTAGCCGTGTGTATCAGGTCTTTGTTTTTATAGGGTAGCCCAGCCCAAATCATACCGTGGTGAAGTAATGGGATCATCATGGATTGAATGGTCATTTCGTGACCGCCGTGCATGGTGCTTGCGCTGGCGAAACCACATGCAGGCTTGTCCGCTAATTGGCCGCTCATCCATATAGGGCTCGTCTGATCGAGCATCAATTTTACGGGTGCCGCCATGCTGCCAAAATAAGAGGGGGAGCCAATGGCTAGGCCATCGCACGCCGCAAAATCCTCAACCTCGCAGTACGGATAGCCATCTTCTGGCAGTGCAGGGCTCGTTTGCTCATGGCTAAATGAGGCTTCGGGCAGTTGGCGAATGACGGCATGAGCATTAGGTACTTTTTGTACGCCACGAGCAATGTGTTTAGCCATGGCGGCTACAGAGCCATGGCGAGAGTAAAACACAACCAGAATATTGGCTTGGCTCATGAGAATAGCTCAAGTACGGATTCTGGCGGGCGACCAATTTTCGCTTTGTCATTATGAATAACGATTGGGCGCTCAATCAGCTTCGGGTTTGCTGTTATGGCTTCAATTAATGCGTCTTCATTGGACTCTGACTTAAGGTCTAGTTCTTTGTAGATGTCTTCTTTAGTACGCATAAGCTCACGAGCTGATGCCATACCAAGTTGGTTAAGCAGAGTTTTGATTGTTTCGTTTGAAGGGGGAGTTTGAAGATACAAAACAACTTCTGGCGAAATGCCTTGTTGCTCAAGAAGAGCTAATGTTTCACGGGACTTTGAGCAGCGCGGATTATGGTAAATTGTTGTCATGTTGACCTCAGTAAAGGCTTAGGTTTTGTCTTAGCTGTGGATCAGATAAGGCAGCAAGCCAAGTAGTTTTAGCCTGCCGCCTTTGATTTAAGATTACGCTAATTTTTGCTGAATGAACGTTAAGGCATCTGCTACAGCAACGTCTTCACCGTCACCAGTTTCACGGCTCTTGTATTCAAGAGTACCTTCTTTTAGGCCGCGATCACCTACGACAATGCGATGCGGAATGCCAAGTAATTCACAATCTGCAAACTTAACGCCAGGGCGTTCTTTACGGTCATCAAGGATGACATCAATGCCTTGTGCAAGCAGTGAGTTATAAAGCTCATCACAAGCCTCTTTAACAGACTCAGACTTCTCGTAGTTCATGCCTACGATAGCTACTTCAAAAGGTGCGATGGCTAGCGGCCATTTAATACCTTTTTCATCAAAGTTCTGCTCGATGGCTGCTGCGACAATACGAGAGACGCCGATGCCGTAACAACCCATGTGCATCACCTGAGCTTTACCGTTTTCATCTAGCACCGTAGCTTTCATCGCTTCAGAGTAAGTTTGACCAAGTTGGAAAATATGACCTACTTCGATGCCGCGTTTAATCACAATGGAGCCTTGGCCGTCAGGAGATGGATCGCCTTCAACCACGTTGCGGATATCTGCCACTTCAAAGTCATCACAATCGCGGCCCCAGTTTAGGCCGGTGAAGTGGTAGTCGTCTTTATTTGCACCGGCACAGAAATCAGAAATCACAGCAGCGGAACGATCAACAACTACTTTTACGCCTGCTTCTTTTAGGCCGCGAGGTCCGATAGAGCCAGGTTGACAGCCAATTTTGGCAACAATATCTGCTTCGGAAGCAAATTCGAATGGCACAACAGCGCCCTTAAGTTTTTCTACTTTGATCTCGTTGATAGTGTGATCACCGCGTAGAACCAAAGCGATAATCGTGTTCTCACCTTCTTCATCAACACCTTTGATAAGCATGGTTTTAACCGTCTTCTCAACAGGTAGTTTCAAAAATTCAGCGACAGCTGCAATGGTTTTGCAGTTTGGTGTATACACTTCTTCGATTTCTTGAGTGGCTGCATCGGGCGTTGATTTCAGGCTAACGGCTTCAGCAAGTTCTACGTTCGCGGCAAAGTCTGACGTATCGCTAAATGCGATATCATCTTCGCCTGAATCCGCTAACACATGGAATTCATGTGAGTAAGCACCACCAATAGAGCCTGTATCCGCGCGAACTGGACGGTAATCAAGGCCAATGCGGTCGAATACGTTGCAGTATGCTTGGTGCATAATGTCGTAAGTTGATTGCAAGCACTCTTGAGTAGCGTGGAACGTGTAGGCGTCTTTCATCACAAATTCACGTGAGCGCATCACACCAAAACGAGGGCGTACCTCATCACGAAATTTAGTCTGGATTTGGAAGACGTTTAGCGGCAACTGTTTGTAGCTTGTTAGCTCGTTGCGAGCGATGTCCGTGATAACTTCTTCGTGAGTTGGGCCAAGGCAATAATCGCGATCGTGGCGATCTTTCATACGAAGCAGCTCTGGGCCGTATTTCTGCCAGCGTCCAGTTTCTTGCCACAACTCCGCTGGCTGTACCCCAGGCATGATGACTTCAAGTGAGCCTGCTTTTTGCATTTCTTCACGAACGATGTTCTCGATCTTGCGAAACACTTTCACGCCAGTGGGTAGCCAAGTGTATAGGCCTTTAGATACTTGGCGGATCATGCCCGCACGGATCATTAGCTGGTGGCTCGCGACGACCGCATCAGATGGGGCGTCACGAAGAGTAGAAAAAAGATAGTTGCTTGCGCGCATAATATGTCGTCTTTCTA
Organism: Marinomonas communis; assembly: GCF_004363305.1. Lineage (GTDB taxonomy): Bacteria > Pseudomonadota > Gammaproteobacteria > Pseudomonadales > Marinomonadaceae > Marinomonas > Marinomonas communis. The sequence continues at coordinate 33,706 of NZ_SNZA01000001.1, forward strand.
AAAATAAGTGATGAAATTAACCCGCAAAGCGGAATTCAATTTGGCCTTCATTTTCAACATCTAAGGCGAAGATGCCGCCGGCTTGAGGGAATTGCTCAAGCTCTGCGTCTGTTTGTGCTGCTCGGCAAGTAGATACAAACAATGTCTTCATATCTTCGCCGCCAAAAGCCACCATCGTTGGGTACGTCGCAGGCAGCGGGTATTCTGCTAGGATTTGACCCTCAGGGCTGATTTTTACTACACGTTGGCCTTGGTAAAGTGCCGACCAGTAGTTGCCGTCTGCATCAACAGCTGCGCCATCTGGGCGTCCATTGCCACGAGGAAACTCGATAAAAGTGCGCTTGTTAGTCGCTTCACCAGTTGTTACATCATAATCAAATTTGTAAACGATGTGGTTTGGTGTATCTGAGTAATACATGGTTTTTTGATCTGGTGAAAAAGCTAGGCCATTAGATGTCCATGCCGCTTGATCCAGTAGGCGTTGTTGGCCTTTTTCAAACTGATATAAACCGCCAAGGAAGGCATCTTTTGGAGAGTACATTGTGCCAGCTAAAAAGCGGCCTGCAGGGTCACAGCGGCCATCGTTGAAGCGCGTGGTTTTTTGATCGTAGTCCGCTTGCCAGTATGACACTAGTGGCGCGTTAAAGTCTGCGAATGTGTAGACACCCGATCGAAACGCGGCGATAAATCCGCCGTTGTTGGTCAATGAAAAACAGCCGATTTCTTCTTCGAATCTACGAACTGAATGGTCACCAGATTGAGTGTTGTAGGCGTGCAATTCAAAGGAATCGATGTCAACAAAGTATAGAGTCTGAGTTTGTTCATCCCAGCGAGGGCACTCTGCGAGTTTGGCTTGTGCGTCTAGGACACAACGCATTTCCGTCATGGGAACTCCAAGTCGTAGGGTAAGATTAAAAATAGAATGCTATAGTGCTTATGTAAGGCCATAAAGTAAATAGGAAGTCGGTTACATGTTTGAATTAGATGCCGTTTTGCAGAAAGATTCTGTTCTGATTGGTGATCTTAAGCTTTGCCAGGTTAGGCTTATAAATAATCGCAATGCTCCATGGGTGATCTTGGTGCCTAAAAGAGCCTATGTTGAGGAAATTCATCAGCTGGATCATTCGGATCGTATTCAGCTGATGGCAGAAAGTTGCCTTATGGCGGAAACAATGCAGGACCTTTTTTCCCCTGATAAATTAAATGTTGCCGCTATAGGTAACAAGGTTCGTCAATTGCATCTTCATCACGTGGCCCGTTTTGAGGCTGATGAGTGCTGGCCAGAGCCTGTTTGGGGTAAAATTTCGTCGAAGCACTATTCTGATCAAGAATTGGCCGATATTTTGCAAAAGTTTAAACGATTGCTTGGTGATGAGCTTATCGAGCCATGTAATGGCTAAGTAAGGTAGTGTCAGAATAGGCTTATTCAAACTCCTCATGGTTGGCATCGCATCCATACAACATTAGGACATTCGAAGTATGAGTATTAGACGAAGAAAAAAAGCAGTTAATAAGGTAGTAAAGCTACTAAATTTAGCGACGTCGACTAATTCTAGTGAATCCGCAATGGCGTTGCGTCATGCGGAATCCATCATTCTTCAAAACGGACTATCCCAAGGGGATATTCCTATGTATCAATTATGTGATAGAGCGATGCTGTTCAAAGTAAGCTGGAATGGCCAGCCTCGCCATACAAAAGTAGAGAAGCCAACAACGACTTCTGAATCCTTTGCTCAACGTCGCTTTAGTGAGAAGCCAGCGGATGCAAGTCGAGCTTATGCAGGAGCAAAAACTATCTTAGACGATATAGACGAGGCAGCTGAAGATTTAGCTACGGCAGAGCCAGCAGAAGTTTTTACTTCTGAGTTTGAGGCGAACCAGGACGCTGTTGGTGACGACGTTTCGGAAATGTCTTCAACTGAAGTTGAAGCTGAGAAAGCAGAAGATGTGGCTGAATCTGAAGAGTGTGTTGAAATGGAACTTGATCTTGAGAACGTAGATCTGTCGGTTGATGCATCTGTTGACCAAAATGTGGATCAGCAAGCAGATACGGAAGAAGTATTTTCCGAACCTCTTAGAGAAGAAAAAGTGTTCACTCATGACAATGTGATTAATGCAGCGAATGCCTTTAGGCCGACTGGGGAACAGTTTAAAGAAACTCTCCGTAACCAATATGCGTCAAGCAATCCTGAAGTGCCTTTTGAGGAAGATGCTTATTGGGCAAAAGTGCATGGCTTGCTAATGGATTTTGATGAATCCGAAATTTTGGTAGAGATGGACGGGCTGGAAGGCCAGCTAACGTTGGCTCAAGAGGCGCTTAAAGCGAAACGTAGCGAGCGTGCTGCCGTTGAGCAAGAAGAACTAAAGGAGAGAACGGAGCGGGCGCGCATTGAACAAAGCTTCGAAGAAGCCATCGAGCGTGCGTTTCAAGCAAGGGCGAGAGCCTACGAAGCATGGGAGTCGAAAAGAGCGCAGATGCGAATGGATTCTATGCGCGCTGAGCAAGATGCTCAGCAAGGTTTTTCCGAGCTGTCTGAGCGTTTAACTGCATGCAAGGAGCAGTATTCACAGCATTTGCAGCTAAAAGAGGATTACCGTGCTGCGAAAATCATGCATGAGCTACGTCGTCACCTTGCTTTGGCAGCCAAAGGCGATGAACAAGCCGCTCAATCCTATGACACGGTGATTGCAATTATGTCAGAGAGTGAGCTTTCACTTAGAGACCTTGAGTTCTCGGATATACGTAACAAAAGTCTATTTATACGACTGTTAGAGCGAGAGGCGGCCCAGATCGCAGATGTGCATGATCGTGAAATGTACACTGAGGAAATGCTGGATAAGTTTTTAATGGCAAGCCGACAATCGCAGCCATCCAAAGCATCTGAAAACCCTATTGAAAGGGTTGAGCGACTTTTAAAAAGTATTGAGGGTGTAGGGCATTTTGAAAGTCAAAAGGTGATCGAACAGGTGCTTGCTTTAATGGAGTCTCACCAGGTCAGTGTTCGAGATCTTGATTATGGCTGCATCAATAAATACTCAGTGTTTATTTGTTTGATAAATTGGGAGGCTGAGCAAATCCACTCTTTGTCAGAACGCGAAAAGTTCACTTCATCAATTTTAGAAGAGTACGTTCAATATTCTGTTACGAATCCGCGCTCATCGCAAAAAGCCTAATTGCAAAAAAGACGATTTTCATAAAGCCCGTATGCTAGTGCTGCTGTCATACGGGCTTTTTCTATATTGATACCATGAATGTGCGGTATATTTGGTGAAAATTTTGCTTTTGCCTTTCAAAGCTAGTTCGCTTCTTTTAACATTCTGCTTCCACATAAAAATATAATACTCAGCAGGAGAGTCGCATGAGCATTATCAAAGAAGATGACCTGATTAGCAGTGTGGCAGATGCCCTTCAGTTTATCTCTTATTACCACCCTCTAGACTTTGTAAAAGCCGTTCACGAAGCTTACGAGCGTGAAGAAAGCCAAGCCGCTAAAGATTCCATGGCCCAGATCCTTATCAACTCACGTATGTGTGCAGAAGGTAAGCGCCCAATCTGTCAAGATACGGGTATCGTAACGGTATTTGTTAAAGTGGGTATGAATGTTCAGTGGGAAAGCTCTATGAGCGTAACTGACATGATTAATGAAGGTGTACGTCGTGCTTACCTTCACCCAGATAACGTTTTGCGTGCGTCAATTCTTGATGATCCTGCTGGTGCTCGTAAAAACACCAAAGACAACACTCCTGCGGTGATTCATATGGAGGTTGTTCCAGGTGACACTGTTGAAGTGCATGTTGCAGCTAAGGGTGGCGGTTCTGAGAACAAGTCTAAGCTTGCAATGCTAAATCCATCTGATTCTATTGTTGAATGGGTTAAGAAAACGGTTCCAACAATGGGGGCGGGCTGGTGTCCACCAGGTATGTTGGGTATAGGTATCGGTGGTACTGCAGAGAAAGCCATGGTGATGGCGAAAGAATCTCTAATGGAGCCAATCGATATCCATGAACTGAAAGCTCGTGGTCCACAAAACCGTGTTGAAGAGCTTCGTTTAGAAATTTTTGAAGCGGTAAATAACTTAGGTATCGGTGCGCAAGGCCTTGGTGGTCTGACAACGGTTCTTGATGTAAAAATCATGGACTACCCAACGCACGCAGCCTCTTTGCCTGTTGCAATGATTCCTAACTGTGCGGCAACTCGTCACGCGCACTTCGTTCTAGATGGCTCCGGCCCAGCTGATCTTGTACCGCCATCATTGGATGATTGGCCAGATATCACTTGGGAAGTAGGTGAAAACGTACGTCGTGTAAACCTGAACGAAGTGACGCCAGAAATGGTGAAAGAGTGGAAGCCAGGCGAAACGGTTCTTCTTAACGGCAAAATGCTGACTGGCCGTGATGCGGCGCACAAGAAGATGGTTGAGATGATGGCGAATGGTGAAGAGCTACCAGTCGATCTTCAAGGTCGTTTCATCTACTACGTCGGCCCAGTTGATCCTGTGAAAGACGAGGCAGTTGGCCCTGCAGGTCCGACTACGTCGACTCGTATGGATAAGTTCACACACACTATGCTTGAAAAGACAGGTCTGCTTGGCATGATCGGTAAAGCTGAGCGTGGACCTGTTGCGATTGAAGCGATCAAAGAGTTCGGTGCTGTTTACTTGATGGCTGTTGGTGGTGCTGCATATCTAGTATCTAAAGCGATCAAGAAGGCAGAAGTTGTTGCATTCCCTGAATTGGGTATGGAAGCGATCTACGAGTTTGATGTTGTAGATATGCCGGTAACCGTTGCTGTTGATGCGGCTGGCACGTCAGTTCACTTGACTGGTCCAGCTGAATGGAAAGCAAAAATTGAAGCGCAAGTTGTTGAAGTGAAATAACTTTCTGCTTCTCTAGTAAAAAAGCGCCCCATGAATTGGTTTTCATGGGGCGCTTTTTTTATGTCAATGTGTCAGCCCCATAGCAAAAACTGTCAGTTCTTTGAAAAGAGGGGTTTAATTGTTCGCATACTACCATACTATGGAATAGTCAAACGACTTTACATTTATAAGGGTTGAATATGGTTAAGTTACTATTAGCGGACGATGATGCACGTTTGTCGGATCTAGTGAAGGAATACTTTGATGGTGAAGGGTACGAAGTGACACATGCGTGGAATGGTCAAGAAGCCCTAGATTACATGGAGCAAGATCGTCCTGACATTGTTATTCTGGATGTCATGATGCCAGTGCTTGATGGTTTTGAAACATTGAAGCAGATCCGAAATAAGAGTTCCATCCCAGTCATTATGCTGACAGCTAAGGGTGATGATATCGACCGAATTCTTGGTCTTGAGATGGGGGCTGATGATTATCTATCTAAGCCATTTAATCCACGCGAATTGTTGGCGCGTATCAAGGCAATCTTGCGTCGAGCTTCGCAAGAAAAAGAAGACGACCCGATGTCAGACTTGGCATTGTCCGATGTGTTGCTAAGACGCCGTGATCGCACGGTGTACCTGCATGATGAACTTATTGAGTTGACTACATCTGAGTATGCGTTATTGGAATGTATGATGCTGGTGCCAGGGCAAGTTATGACAAAGCAAGAATTGTCAGAAAAGGCGTTGGGTCGAAAGCTCACTATGTATGATCGTAGTCTAGATATGCACATTAGTAACCTGCGCAAAAAAGTTGGTAACTTTGAGAACGAAGAACCTCGTATCAAAACCGTGCGTGGCGTTGGATATATATTTGTAGATGGAGCTGAGTGCTAGCATTTTCTGTTAGCTGTCACATGGTATGAAAAATACATTTTTGCGTGTTTTCTTAGTTGTTCTCTTTTCCAATATGGTCGTTGTGGCGATTGGCTTAGGGGTGGTTGATTTTGTGCAAGACAAAGACCAAGTCTCTGCCGATGTGCTTGGCGATGTTGGGGTAGACTTAGTATCTATCTATGAGAAAAGCGGTACAAGTGAGTTACAAGCGCAAGCACGTATTTATGAGCAGCAGCTACAGGGTAGTATTTATATCTATCAGGAAAACGGGCGCCCATTGCTGCGCCCTTTACCAAGGAACTTTCGAGAGCAGTCAGCTTTAGATTCGGAAGCGGATTCGGAGGCATCTCAAGCGGCGGCGGACGCACGTCGCAGTCAGTTTATTCAGGTGATTGGTGCCAGTAATACGCAATATTTGCTTGTCTTTAGACCGCAAGATAATAGTGATGAAGTGAGTCCATGGGTGATTTCATTGCTTTCTCTGTTGGGGCTTCTGGTATCTAGTGCGATTTTGGCATATTGGCTAATGGGGCCACTTCTGAAACTACAGAAAATCACTCGCTCATTTGGCCAAGGTGATATGACTGCAAGGGTGGATTCTCGTTTGGTTAAGCGTAATGACGCGATTGGTAATCTTGCGCGTGAGTTCAATGAGATGGCGGGGCGTATCGAAACGCTTTTAAGTTCGAAAGAGCGGCTTTTGCGAGATGTGTCACATGAGCTAAGAACTCCACTGGCGCGAATTGAGGTTGCGTTAACCATTGCTGAAGATAAGCAAGGACAAGAGGCACAGCAAAACTATTTAGATCGTATCAGAAACGAGCTTCATGAGTTAGATGAGTTGATTGGTCAGGTGTTGACTTTGTCGCGCCTTGAAGCTGCATCTATGCAAAAAGAGCAGATGGATTTGCAGTCATGGTTGTCAGACATTGTTGAAGATGTGCAGTTCGAATCTCAGCTAAAAGGCATCACGATTACTAAAACGGGTAGTTCTCCTAAAGCATTGCATGGTGACCCGGTGCAATTACGACATTCGGTAGAAAATGTACTGCGTAATGCATGTTTTTATTCCGGTGAAGGCAGTACCGTTCAAGTGGAAGTGTCTGAAGTGGATCGTAGGGCGATTATTTCAATAAAAGATAATGGTCCTGGGGTGGCTGACGAGATGCTCGAAAAGATCTTTCATGCGTTTTTCCGCTCCTCCTCAGCTCGTGAATCAAACAGTGGCGGTTTTGGTGTTGGGTTAACCATTGCGAAGCGTATCATTCAGGCCCATAACGGTGAGATACAGGCTTTTAACCGCCCAGAAGGCGGTTTAGAAGTGAAGTTTTGCTTGCCGATCTCATAAAAATACACCCATAGCGATATTTTTCTTGCATTTCATCTGTCGCCCTGTAGTATGCCCCACCGCAAGTTGGCCAGACAGTCGCCGCTTTAACTCTGTTAAAGGGGAGGAAAGTCCGGGCTTCGCAGGGTGAAGTGCCAGGTAACGCCTGGGGGGCGAGAGCCTACGGAAAGTGCAGCAGAAAATATACCGCCTAAGCAGTTTACTGCCGGTAAGGTTGAAATGGTGCGGTAAGAGCGCACCGCGCGACTGGCAACAGTTCGTGGCATGGTAAACCCCACTTGAAGCAAGACCAAATAGGAACTCATTGGTGTGACCCGCACTGAGTTCGGGTAGGTTGCTTGAGCTGTGCAGCGATGTACAGCCTAGATGAATGACTGTCCACGACAGAACCCGGCTTATCGGCCAACTTGCTCCCTCTCTCCTCTACAAACTCCTTTCAATCTTAAAGATTTCGTAAGTTTTCCCTTAGAGGCACATAAAGAATTCGCATTTTGCGAATTTTTTTTTGTATTTTTTTAACTAATACTAAAATTAGTGTTAAATTGTGGGGGAAAGTGTCGATAAGTGGGATATGGGCATGTTTAGAGGTATTCATCAGGTGAGTGTGGACGCAAAGGGGCGATTGTCTCTTCCTGCGCGCTTACGTGATGAATTTCTTCAGTACGAGGATGCTGGTGTTGTTGTGACAATTGACCCTATGTCGCGATGTTTGTTGCTGTACCCGCTTTCAGAGTGGGAGCAGATACAAGAGAAGCTGGATCGCTTGCCTTCATTTCAGCCGCAGGCAAGACGTCTTCAAAGGTTGCTAGTTGGTCATGCAACCGATCTTGAGATAGACAGTGCAGGGCGTTTGCTTTTACCTGCACCTTTGAGGGAATTCGCCAAAATACAACGTAAATCCACGTTGCTTGGGCAAGGGAAAAAACTGGAAATCTGGGGCTTGGAAGAGTGGGAATCGCAGCGCGAAGAGTACCTGTCTGAAGTCTCCTTAGAAAATTTAGAAATTGATACGTTAATGGATATCTCATTATGACAGATACAACACCTGAACATATTAGCGTCATGCTGAATGAATCGGTCGATATGCTAGTGACCGATGAAGCGGGAACATATGTGGATGGCACCTTCGGTCGTGGTGGTCATACCCGCTTGGTGTTGTCTCGTTTGACCACTGGCAAAATGCTTGGTTTCGATAAAGATCCAGTCGCTATTGGGCACGGAAAGGCGCTAGAGCAAGAGGATGATCGATTTACCATTGTTCAAGATAGCTTTGCCAACATGGCGGAGCACATCCCGCAAGTCTTTGGTGCTGACAAAGTCGATGGTGTGATGATGGATCTAGGAGTGTCATCACCACAATTAGACGATGCTTCACGCGGCTTTAGCTTTATGAACGATGGCCCACTAGATATGCGTATGAACCCTGATGCAGGAATAAGTGCCGCTCAGTGGATTGCTGTCGCACCGGAGAAAGAAATAGCAGATGTCATGTATCAGTACGGTGAAGAGCGTTTCTCTCGTCGAATTGCACGTGCCATTGTCGAGTTTCGCTCGCACACCCCCATTACAACCACTAAACAACTAGCCAAGATCGTTGCAGAAGCTCATCCCGCTTGGGAAAAAGGCAAAAACCCTGCTACGCGAGCGTTTCAGGGAATTCGCATTCATATCAACAACGAGCTTGGTGATTTAGAAAAAGGGTTAGAGGCTGCTGCCAATGCGCTTAAGGTGGGCGGTCGCTTGGTGGTTATTAGTTTTCATTCCCTTGAAGATCGCATTGTGAAGCAATTCATGAAAAAGCAATGCAAAGGGCCGGACTTGCCGCGCCATTTGCCTATCCAGAATGCGCACATGAATATTCACTTTAAAACGGTTGGTAAAGCGATCAAGCCATCGAAAGGTGAAGTGAGTGACAACGTTCGCTCTCGCAGTGCAGTGCTTCGGATTATGGAGCGAATCAGTGAGTAATGATTTGGCTAAGCCGCTTAGTTTTTTACTAAGTCTGGTATTGCTAGGCGTGCTCGCAATTGTGCTTGTTGTTCAAGTTTATGATTTCCGTAGGGACTTTGCATACCTACAGAAGCTAAAAAAAGACGAAGTGAATTATGAGGTGGTTTGGGGGCAGTTGCTGCTAGAGCAAAGTGCGTTAACCCAACCTAGTCGATTAGAACAGGCTGCCGTAAGAGAGCTGGAAATGCATGCTCCAAGCCCAGAAGAATTGGTCATTGTGAAACCATGAACGCAGACGATAAACAGTACTCACCCAGCAAGATACGCTTATACGTTGTCTATGCCATCGCGTTTGCTTTGTTTTCTGTGGCGGCAGGGCGTCTCTTTTATCTAACAGTTTTGGATAAAGAGTTTCTGCAGAACCAGGGTGAAATGCGTGCGGTAAGGACGGAGTCGATTCCTGCTACCCGAGGCATGATTCTGGATCGTAACGGTGAGCCGTTAGCTGTTAGTACACCGACTTGGACGGTTATTGCTAACCCGCGTGATTTATGGGGCTTGGCGGAAGATCCTGAAAATTTATCTAAGCCTGCTTCTGAGCGTAAAACTCCGGAAAAAGAAATTGCCAGATTGGCAGAAGCTATGGGAGTGGGTTCTGCACTTCTGAAAGAGCGATTTGAGATCAACCGTAATAAAGGCTTTATGTATCTAAAACGTCAGGTACCTCCGCATGAGGCTGAGGCGATCTTAGATGCGAAAGTGGTTGGTGTGACGAAGATTAAAGAGTACAAGCGCTTCTACCCAGCTGGGGAGGTGACTGCCCAAGTCGTAGGTTTTACCAATATCGACGATAGAGGCCAAGAAGGGTTGGAGTTGGCCTACGATCAAGCGTTGCAGGGTACGCCTGGTAAAATCTCATACATGAAAGATTTGAAAGGCAATATTATTCGTACTCTAGGGCAAGAGGTGCCTGAGCGTGCTGGTGAGAATATCGAGTTAAGTATCGATATGCGTCTGCAATACTTGGCTTATCGTGAGCTTAAAGCGGTTGTGACAGAGCAACGAGCCACGTCAGCCTCGGCGGTGATCCTAGATGTTCGAACCGGTGAAGTGCTTGCGATGGTGAACCAGCCATCATTCAACCCCAATGACCGCTCTGATTTGGAGCCTGAAGAACTTCGCAATCGTGCTGTGATTGACTTGTTTGAACCTGGCTCTACGATGAAGCCTTTTTCCATTACGGCGGCACTTCGTTCAGGTCAATATTCAACAGAATCCGTTATTGATACCAGTCCTGGATACATGAAGTTTGGGCGTTATACGATCCGTGACTTCCGTAATTACGGCAAAATTAATTTAGAAACCGTATTGGTTAAGTCGAGCAACGTTGGTACATCACATATTGCTCTATCTTTGCCTCAGGACACCATCTGGAATATGTTCTACGAGCTAGGCATTGGTTCCCCTGTAGGGTTAGGGTTTCCTGGTGAGGCTACCGGAAAGCTACCTATGCATCCAAAATGGCATCCATCGGAAATTGCTACGTTGTCCTATGGTTATGGCTTATCCCTTTCTACTTTGCAGCTTGCACAGGCGTATATGACTTTAGCGAATCATGGCTATAAAGTCCCTGTTACGATCTTTAAACAGGATATTCCTCCACAAGGTGAGCAGATCGTGCCAGCGAATATAGCTCAAGATGTGGTGAAAATGCTGCAGGCTGTTGTAACTGAGGGTTCGGGTAAAAAAGCCCAGATCCCTGGCTACAATGTGGCGGGTAAAACCGGAACTGTACACAAAGTTGGTGTTGGCGGTTACGAATACGATCAGTATATTTCCCTGTTTGCTGGTATGGCGCCCGCAACTAACCCCCGTCTAGCAATGGTAGTGATGGTTAATGACCCTAAAGGCCGACAATACTATGGTGGTGAGGTTTCTGCTCCAGTATTTTCCCGTGTCATGGAAGGGGCGCTAACAACGCTAAATGTTCCGCCGGATCGTCCTGAAGGGCTTCGTGAAGTGCGCTTAGATGATACGGCAAAAACACCATATCGAATCGTACAAGGAAACTAACATGTTTACCCTTGAGCAGCTTTTAGAGTGGTTAAATCTCGAAAACTGTTGGAAAAATGAGCATATTGAGTATCGGTCCTTAGAGACCGATTCTCGTTTAGTGGGGGGCGACTCAGTCTTTATCGCCTTGCCTGGGGTGGCCAGCAATGGTTGGGACTATCTAGATCAAGTCGCAGCGAAAGGTTGCTCTGTCGCCATATTACCCAAAGGCTTAAATCTTAAGCACGACGATCTTAAACTGATAGAAGTTGACGATATTGAGCTGCAATTGGCTCTACTTGTGAGAGAAGTCTACGGACCGCTGCCTAAGCATATTATTGCTGTGACTGGCACAAATGGTAAATCCAGTATTTGCTACTACATTGCGCAGCTTGCTCAAGCGGCAGGTTTCTCTAGTGCGATGATTGGCACTTTTGGTATTGGTCCAATCAATCAATTGCAAGAAGCCAAACAAACGACACCAGATCTCCTTACTTTACACAAGCTTTTGTCTAGCTTTGCGGCGCAAGGTGTTGAATTGGTTGCTTTTGAAGCTTCATCTCATGCGCTTGATCAAAAGCGTTTGGCTGGTGTTCCTGTGTCAACGGCCGTTTTCTCAAACCTTACGCGTGATCACCTTGATTATCATGGCTCAATGGAGTCTTATGCTCTCGCAAAGCGACGCTTGTTTGAATTTGACTCCTTAACCTACGCCATCGTTTGTGCTGATTCGGATTACGCCGATTTTATGCTAGAAACATGCCATGCTAAGGCGTGGCGTTATTCTGCTCAAAGTAAGACGAATGCTGACTTTTTTGTGGTGGATAAAGCCTTTCGTCAGGATGGTTTGGAGTTGAGCATTCGAGTACATGACAAACAGTATGCGGTGTCATTACCGTTACTTGGTGATTTCAATGTGCAAAATGCCTTGGCCGCATTAGCAGCAGTGGAAAGTATTGCGGCGGATGTCGATAAGGTTGTGCCAGCCATGATGCATTTAAAAGGTGCGCCAGGCCGGATGGAGCCTTGCAAACGTAGCGGTGCACCATTGGTGCTTGTGGATTATGCCCATACTTCGGATGCACTCGAGGTGGCGCTTAAAGCGGTGCATGAACATGTTGCCGGGAAGTTAGTGTGTGTATTTGGTTGCGGTGGTGATCGAGACAAAGGAAAGCGCTCGATGATGTTGCAGGTGTCTCAGCAGTTTGCCGATAAAGTTTACCTTACATCGGATAATCCTCGCTCAGAGTCTCCAACGGCCATTATTGATGAGGCGATGTGTGCTTTTGATGAACAGCTTGCTGAAGTGGTGGTCGAGCCTGATCGCCAACGCGCTATTGAGTCAGCTATCGCATCCGCAAGTTCCGAAGACATTGTGCTGATCGCTGGCAAAGGTCATGAAACGTATCAAGAGATTAGGGGTGTCAGACAGCATTTTGACGACCGAGAGGAGGCGCTGAAAGCGCTTAGCAAGTATGTTAATTAACCTTACCTTATCTGATATTGCTACCATTGTTGGCGGTCGTCTCATTGGTGATGATGCCGTGGTTTCAGAGGTCTCAACAGATTCTCGTGATGATTTGTGTGGCAAGCTTTTCGTTGCTTTAGTGGGAGAGCGTTTTAATGGAAACGAATTCGCAAGTCTTGCTATAGCGCAGGGTGCCACTGCGGTTTTAGTCAGTGAGGAAGTTGATGTCAAACCTCGCATCCAGGTGGCCGATACCGCACAAGCATACCGAGCTATAGCAAAACATATTCGAAGGGCATTTCAGCATCCAGTCGTGGCGATTACTGGAAGTAATGGCAAGACGAGTGTGAAAGACTGGTTATCTCAGGCGCTCTCTACAGACGCAGTCACGCTAAAAACTCAAAGTAATTTAAATAATCAGATTGGCGTACCTAAAACATTGTTGGGGTTGGCTGCTGACCACCAGTACGCAGTGATTGAGGCTGGTACGAGTTTCCCGGGTGAGATTGAAATACTGGGTAGTACGATAGAAGCCGATGTGGTGGTGTTAACCAATGCAAGTGGCAGTCATCTTCAGGGCTTTGGTTCTATCCAAGGCATTGCGGTTGAGAAAGGTAAGCTTATCGAAACGGCTCGGCCTAATGCGTCGGTTGTGTTGAATGCTGATGATCCCTCCTATTCATACTGGTTGAGATTGTTGGCTGAAAGAAGCTTGCTGAGTTTTTCGTTTCATGATCATGAGGCGACGTTGTTTGCCAAAGACATGCAGGAAACCGTAGGTGGTTCACAAACTACTCTGATTTACCAAGACGAGAGCTTTCAGTTGAAGCTAGACCGACCTGGGAAACATCATGTAGCGAATGCTATGGCGGTTGCATTGGCTATGGTGGCCTTAGGGTTTGAGTTTGAACGGATCATTAATAGCTTAAAGCATCCTGAACAGGTGCCAGGGCGAATGGAGCTGGTTCCTACAAAAAGTGAAGCTGTTGTCATTAATGATTGTTACAATGCTAGCCCTAAATCCGTTGAAGCGGCGATCGATGTTTTATCCTTGTATAAACAGCATACAAAATGGATGGTTCTTGGTGCGCTAGGGGAGTTGGGTGATCAAGAAATTGCAATTCATGAGGCGCTGGGTAAGTACGCTGCCAAAGCGGGTGTAGATCGCTTGGTAACCATTGGTCCGGTTGCAAAGTTTGCAGCGGAAGGGTTTTCAAACAACATAAAGTCTGAACAGCAGCTTTATGCTTGTCATAGTAAAAACGAAGCGCTAGAGCTTCTCTCTACGCTTGATGCTGAACATGTCATTTTGGTTAAGGGGTCTCGCTCTGCCAAGATGGAAGATATTGTAAACGCTCTAAAAATTTAGGAATTGGCATAACCATGCTACTGCTATTAACGGCTTATCTTAGCAAATACTTTACGTTTTTTACCGTCTTTAACTACCTATCGTTGCGAGCGATCCTAGGTGTGTTGACGGCATTGTTTATTTCTTTACTGATTGGCGGCAAAGTGATCCGTTTGCTGCAGCGTTTACAGATTGGGCAGGCGGTGCGTGATGATGGGCCGCAATCTCATTTGAGCAAAGCTGGAACCCCGACCATGGGTGGGGTAATGATTCTGTTTTCGATCGCCATTAGTACCTTACTGTGGGGTGACCTGACTAACCCATATGTGTGGGTGACTTTGCTGACTATGATTGCCTTTGGTGCCGTGGGCTGGGTAGATGACTATCGTAAAGTGGTAGAGAAGAATTCTCGAGGTTTGCCTGCGAAATGGAAGTACTTCTGGCAGAGTGTGTTTGGCTTATCCGCAGCTATTTATCTGTATTCAATCGCTTCAACACCTGCTGAGACAGAGTTGCTGATTCCTCTATTTAAAGACGCAGCCATTCCTCTAGGGATATTCTTTGTTGTATTTACCTATTTTGTAATTGTTGGCACGAGTAACGCGGTTAATTTAACAGACGGCTTAGACGGTTTGGCAATACTGCCGACGGTTTTGGTCGGTGGTGCGTTGGGATTGTTTGCTTACTTAACAGGTAACATTAAATTCGCGGAATACTTGTTGATTCCTTATGTGCATGGAACAGGTGAGTTGATTGTATTCTGCGCGGCATTAGTTGGTGCTGGATTGGGCTTTTTGTGGTTCAACACATACCCTGCTCAAGTGTTTATGGGGGATGTGGGGGCGTTGGCGTTGGGTGCTGCGTTAGGTGTGATTGCAGTGATCGTTCGTCAGGAGCTGGTTTTATTTATCATGGGGGGCGTGTTTGTAATGGAAACGGTCTCTGTGATACTACAAGTCGCATCTTACAAGCTAACCAAGCGCCGGATTTTCCGTATGGCCCCTATACACCATCACTTTGAGTTAAAAGGTTGGGCGGAGCCGAAAGTCATTGTGCGTTTCTGGATTATTACCGTCTGCCTTGTGTTGGTTGGGCTGGCAACGTTGAAGGTGAGGTAGTCAATCATGTCGCTAATCTCATCAGATCGCGTTCGTGCAGTGGTTGGTCTTGGTGTCAGTGGTGTTTCGACCGCTAACTTCTTAGCCAAACAAGGCTTGGATTTCTTTGTTGTAGACTCCCGTGAAAATCCTCCAGGTTTAGAGCAGGTGAAAACCATCTGTCCTGAGGATCGAATTTATACGGGCAGTCTAGATGCGCTTAAAGAGCTCGGTGTAACGGAGCTTTTTGTGAGCCCAGGCATCGCACTGTCTACTCCTATTCTTAAAGAGCTTGCGGCCCAAGGCGTACAGATGCGAGGCGACATAGATTTGTTTCGTGATTATGTTAAGGCTCCATTTGTTGCGATTACAGGCTCCAATGCGAAAAGCACCGTAACAACCCTGCTTAATGAATTGCTATTGGCGCTGGGCAAAAAGTCTGTTGCTGGCGGGAATCTTGGTCGTCCAGCGTTGGATCTATTAGAGGATCAGGCTGATATATATGTGCTGGAGTTGTCTAGTTTTCAGCTTGAAACGACTCACCATCTTCAGGCCGATGTTGCATGTTTGTTAAATGTCTCTGAAGATCATATGGATCGTTATGATGACTTATACGGTTATCAAAGAGCCAAGCAGCGGATCTATCGAGGCTGTAAGGCTGCGGTTTGTAACAAGCAGGATATTCTGACAGCGCCGTTGCTGGCCCAAAATACGCCGGTGCGTGCTTTCACAAAAGGTATACCAGACCTTAAAGAGTTTGGGTTGATCAAAGACGATGAAGGTACTTGGTTGTGTCATGGCGTTAAGCGTTTGCTAAATACCCAACAAGTCCGTTTGAAGGGAGAGCATAATTACGCCAATGTTTTGGCATGTTTGGCTATGTTGGACGTGATGGGGCTCCCTGTTGACGCACCAGAAGTCTTTGCTGTTCTCGAACAGTATGCTGGATTGCCACACCGTTGCGAGACAGTTCGTGAACTGGATGGAGTGGTATTCATTAACGATTCCAAAGGCACGAATGTCGGGGCAACATTGGCCGCATTAGAAGGACTTGGCGACAGTAAAACAAAGGTCATCCATTTATTGTTGGGTGGTGTGGGCAAGGGGGCAGACTTTTCTCCTTTGGCACCAGTCATTGAAAAATACGTCAAGCAAGTCTATGTATTCGGTAAAGATGCTGGTCAGATCATCGACATTATCCCTACTGATACGCCATGCTCACACTATCAGGACCTTTCTGAGGTGATCGGCTCTGTTAAAAATAACGTGCAGGCGGGTGATATAGTCTTGTTCTCTCCTGCTTGCGCAAGTTTTGATCAATATAAAAGCTTTGAGCATCGTGGTATGCATTTTCAGGAACTTGTTAATCTCCTATGAATATCAGAGCAATCCTAGAACCTATCTCATTTAGAGAGTTTCGTACTGTTGACCCTATATTTTTAGCGTCAGCCGCGTGCGTATTAATGCTTGGGATTGTCATGGTATCGAGTGCCTCCATTTTTCTCTCGGAGACAAAATACGGCCACCCTTTTTATTTCATGGCTCGTCAGCTGATCTACCTGGTGATTGGCTTGGGCTTTGGTTATTTCATGATGTCGATCCCGACGGAAACGCTACATAAGTGGGGAGTACCACTTATGATGTTCTCGTTGTTGTTGCTGATTTTGGTGCTGATGCCGGGGATCGGTAAAACGGTTAACGGTAGTCGTCGTTGGATTAACTTGGTGGTCTTTAACTTGCAGGCTTCAGAGGTTGCTAAAGTCTGTATGGTTGTTTATGTGTCTGGCTATTTGGTGCGAAGAGCTGATCGTGTAAGGCAACAATTAATTGGCTCGGGCATGCCGATGGTTGTGTCATTTCTGTTTCTAATTTGTTTGTTGTTGGAGCCTGATTTTGGGGCGTCGGTGGTATTGGTTGGGACGGTGATTGCCTTGTTGTTCATCGCTGGTGCGCCCATTTACCAGTTTATTGGGCTGGTGATCGCTGTCGTGGCTGCGCTTGGTGTTGTGGCGGTGTCAGAGAGTTATCGCTTAAAGCGGCTCATGAACTTTATTGACCCCTGGGCAGATCCTTATAATGATGGGTACCAGCTTTCTCAAGCGCTAATAGCCTATGGTCGTGGTGAATGGTTTGGCTTAGGTCTTGGGAACAGTGTTCAAAAGTTAGCCTATTTGCCTGAAGCTCACACGGATTTTGTTTTTTCTATCTGGGTAGAAGAAACCGGTATGATGGGTGGACTTCTGTTGTTAGTCGCTTTTGGTTTGATGTTGTCTCGTGTTTTCAAAGTGGGACAGCATGCCATGCGATTAGGGCGCTTATTTCAAGGTTATATGTGCTTTGGCTTTGCGATTTTGATTTTGGCTCAAGTCATCATCAATGTTGGTGTAAACACCGGCTTCTTGCCAACCAAAGGTTTAACGCTGCCACTTATTAGCTACGGTGGTAGTAGTCTCATCATTACTCTGGCCAGTTTGTTTGTCGTAGCGCGAGTCGATATAGAAAATCGTCGTCAAGACCCTGTTACAGAGTCGTCTAAATCTCCCGTAACTGCAGAGGAAGCTTAAGTGTCCAAACCCCGTAAAATAATGTTGATGGCTGGCGGTACTGGTGGACATATCTACCCAGCACTGGCGTGTGCAGCTGAATTTAAACGTTTAGGTTTGGATGTTTGTTGGCTAGGCTCTGCTGGTGGTATGGAGGAATCTCTTGTTCCTAAGTATGACATTCCTTTGAAAACGGTCTCAATTAAAGGAGTGCGTGGAAAGGGATTCGCAGGTTTGGTGATGGCGCCGTGGCGTATAGCTAATTCAATTGGTCAAGCGATTGCAATTCTTAGAAATGAAAAGCCAGATTTAGTCTTAGGGATGGGTGGTTTTGTTGCTGGACCAGGTGGTGTCGCAGCCAAAATGCTGGGAATACCATTGGCAATCCATGAGCAAAATGCTATTGCTGGCACCACTAACAAGCTGCTCTCTAAAATTGCAAAATTGAAAATGCAAGGGTTCGAGGGGGCTCTTCAAGATGGCTTGACGCTAGGGAATCCTGTGCGGAGTGATATTTTATCTCAGCAGAGTCGAGAGCCTAGAAAAGACAACGCGAGGCCTTTGAAGTTGTTGGTTGTGGGTGGCAGTTTAGGTGCTAAAGCCATTAATGATGTTGTGCCAACACTACTAGAGCAATGGTCACATGGGGTTCGCCTTGATGTTTGGCATCAGACCGGTCCTAAACTTCATGAGTCAGTCGTAGAGGATTATAAAAAACATAACGTTGAAGCACGTGTAGATGCCTACATTGATGATATGAGCCAAGCATATTATTGGGCTGATATTGTACTGTGTCGTTCTGGAGCGATGACAGTCAGTGAGCTTGCCATTGCCGGACTGCCTTCAATTTTGGTTCCGTATCCACATGCTATTGATGATCATCAAACTGCCAATGCGCGCTCTTTAGAGATTAAGGGTGCTGCATATTTAATGCCTCAGCCTACTTTAAATGTAGATGCTTTAAGTGCCTGTCTAGCTGAGGTTGTTGGGAATACTGAAAAATTACAAAACATGTCGGTGTCTGCTAAGCAAGCAGGACACCCAGACGCTACACGAAACGTGGTGTCTCATTGCATAAGGTTAATAAAATAATGATGGAAGCAAAATTTCGCTACGATATCCCTACCATGCGCCGTATTCAAAATATCCACTTTATCGGTGTGGGTGGTGTTGGTATGTCAGGTATCGCTGAAGTGCTATGTAACCAAGGTTACAACGTAAGCGGCTCAGATATGAAGGCTTCAGTAACGACGGATCGTTTGGCTAAATTGGGTGTGGAAATCTTTATTGGCCACCAAGAGTCAAATGTAAAAAACGCCCATGTTATTGTCGTTTCCAGCGCAATTGATGCAAGCAACCCAGAGATTCAGTGGGGCAGAGAGCATCGGATTCCGATCGTTAGACGTGCGGAAATGTTGGCTGAATTGATGCGCTACCGACACGGCATAGCCGTTGCTGGGACGCATGGCAAAACCACCACTACTAGTTTGATGGCATCCATTTTGGCTGCGACAGATGAAACACCAACATTTGTCATTGGTGGTCGCTTGACCAGTGCAGGAGCCAATGCACAGTTAGGTAGCAGTAAGTATCTGGTGGCAGAAGCCGATGAAAGTGATGCGTCGTTTTTACATTTGCAGCCACAGACCGTGATTGTCACCAATATCGATGAAGATCACATGGACACTTACAATGGTGATTTCGAACAGGTTAAGCGTACCTTTATAGAATTTATTCATAATCTACCATTCTATGGCTTAGCCGTTTTATGTGTCGATGATGAGAATGTTCGTGAGATCATGCCCGAGTTAAGCCGTCCAGTTTTGACTTATGGCATTGATGAGCCTGCTGATTTTTATGCGACGGAGATTTCACAAAAAGGGCGTTTTTGTGAGTTTTTAGCACATCGTCCCGAAGGTGAGCCACTTCGAATTCGTTTGCCAATGCCTGGGCGTCATAACATTCTGAATGCTTTGGCGACCATTGCTGTGGCCACAGATCTAGGTGTGGAAGCGGCTGCAATACAGGCAGGTTTAATGGGGTTCGAGGGCGTGGGGCGACGTTTTCAGGAGCAAGGCGACCTTTCTCTTCCTGCTGGTGGCAAAGTTATGTTTATAGATGACTACGGTCACCACCCGAGTGAAGTGAAAGCGACTATTAAGTCTATCCGTGCAGGCTGGCCTGAGAAGCGTTTGGTTATGGTGTATCAGCCTCATCGATACACACGTACCCGCGACCTTTATGAAGACTTTGTAAAAGTGCTATCTGAAGTAGATGTATTGTTGCTGTTGGATGTTTATTCTGCTGGAGAAACGCCTATCAATGGTGCGGACAGCAAATCTATGTGTGGCAGTATTCGTCAGCGTGGTTCTGTTGACCCTATCCATGTCAGCAGTGAGGATGACTTGAGAGCTATCCTAGCCAATGTGCTGCGTCCAGATGACTTGCTAATTACTCAAGGTGCAGGTGACATCGGCTCTATTTCCAAAAAGCTTGCGGCAGAGGGTGTGTAAGGATGGGGCTTCTAAAAGATAAAACGATTGCAGTGATTTACGGTGGCCGTTCCGCTGAGCGTGAAGTGTCACTCGAAAGTGGTGAACGTGTTGCTCAAGCTCTAATGAATAAAGGTTATCAAGTTTCCAAGATTGACTTGTACGGTGTTGACGGTAAACAGGATCCAGTAAAGCAGTTACTTGAGACTTCTTATGACTTTGCCTTCATTGCACTGCACGGTGGTGAGGGTGAGGATGGCCGTGTTCAGGCGTTGTTGGATATGCTTGAGAAACCATATACTGGTAGCCGTCCATTGGCTTCTGGGTTTGCAATGGATAAGGCGTTGACCAAAAAGTTTTGGCAAGGTCTTGGAATACCAACGCCCAATTACCTTTGTTTCACTGATACTCCCAATGTGGACCAGATAAACGAGGAAATGAGCTACCCATTGATAATTAAGCCTTCTCGAGAGGGGTCAACCATAGGTATTAGTAAGGTTCATAATGCCTCTGAGCTGGCTAAAGCGCTCGAAGATGCTAAGCGATATGACTCAGATATATTGGTAGAAGAATTTGTATCGGGTCCTGAATTCACCGTCACTATTATTGATGATGTCGCTTACTCGCCTATCGGTTTAAAGCCTTCAGAAGGTCATGAATTATATGACTACGATGCAAAGTACTTGTCTGACGATACTCAGTATTTATTGCCATGTGGACTTTCCGATGATCTGGAGCTTGAAGTGCAAGCTTTGGCGCTAGAGGCTTATCGCTCGTTGAACTGTGAAGGTTGGGGACGAGTGGACATCATGCAAAACGCTGAAGGCCAATTTACTGTGCTTGAGGTGAACACGTCGCCAGGGATGACATCACATAGTCTTGTTCCTATGGCGGCAGCTTATGCTGGAATTGATTATGACGCGCTAGTGGAAATGATTGCTGAAAAAGCATGGCAGAATTTTATAGGGGCTCACTAAGGTGATGCGTGCAGCTGCACTCATTGGGGCGGTGCTATTAATTGTGTTTGCGCTGTTTCAGGAGAATCCTGATCAAGTGGCTAGCAGTGCTCCAATGTTTGATATTCGTAAGGTCGAGGTAGTAGGAGATTTACACTATGCTGACCGCGAAAATCTTCAAAAAAGTTATAATCGTTTAATTGGCTTGGGGCTGTTCTCAGAGCCAATGCAAGCTTTAAAGTATGTGGCTGAACAGCCAGCATGGGTTGAGTCTGCTCAAATCAGAAGGGTTTGGCCGCATACAGTGAAAATAGAGGTGCGTGAACATAAGCCGGTTGCTTACTGGAATGAAGGGAAAATTATTACCGCTGAGGGGAAAGTGATTTCTCCTAGTCGAGTTTTGGATTTGCCCCTTACTCACCTGTTTGGACCAGCTGATACAGAAAGTGTAGTGTTAGACCAATTTTCGCTGATTAGCCAAATGCTTTCTACAAGTTCACTAAGGGTGGCAAGTTTGAAGCTTGAAAGCCGCGGAGCATGGAATATTTCATTTACCAATGGTGTTAGCGTAAAGCTTGGTAGAGATGAGGTTTTAGAGCGATTACAACGCTTTGTAGCAGTGTATAAAAGCGATTTATCGGGTAGAATAGATCGGATTGCTTCAGTGGATGCGCGATATCCTCATGGTGTAGCAGTTAAATGGCTCCCCGAAGAGTAAAAAGTTGGTCTGATTGTTGCTTTTTTGAACGATAGTGGGTTTCTTTAAGGATTTCTAGGATAATTATGATTGTTGGATTAGACGTTGGCACTTCAAAAATTACCTGTGTAGTTGGTGAAAAAAGTGTTGATGGTGTAATGGAAGTAGTTGGTGTTGGAACTCATGTCGCTAAAGGCATGAAGCGCGGTGTCGTGATCAACATTGAATCTACGGTACAGTCTATCCAGAGAGCTGTTGAAGAAGCCGAGCTAATGGCTGGCTGCAACATTCACTCAGTTTTTGTAAGTGTAGCAGGCAGTCATATTCGTAGTCAGAACTCCCATGGCATTGTCGCAGTAAAGGACGGCGAGGTTCATGTAGAGGACATTGAGCGAGTGATCGATGCGGCACAAGCTGTTCCGATTTCCTCGGATCAGCGTTTGCTGCATGTGCTGCCTCAAGAGTTCAATATTGATTCACAAGAGGGTATTCGAGATCCTCTGGGGATGTCTGGTGTTCGGCTTGAAGCAAACGTGCACTTGGTGTCTGGTGCAGCCAATGCGGTTTTGAATGTCGAGAAGTGTATCCGACGCTGTGGTCTTGAGGTTGATGGTGTTGTCTTATCGCAGTTAGCTTCGAGTCAAGTTTGCTTGAGTGAGGATGAAAAAGATCTCGGTGTTTGCCTAGTCGATATCGGAGCAGGCACAGCTGATTTAGCCGTCTGGTTAGATGGTGCAATGCATCATACTGCTGTGGTTGCGATCGCTGGTGATCAGGTGACAAACGACATTTCCATGGCTTTGAGAACGCCTACGCTTCATGCGGAGGACATCAAAATTAAATACGCTTGCGCAATGTCTAGTTTAGCATCTGCAGATCAGCGTATTGAGGTACCGAGTGTTGGCGATCGTAAGCCACGAGCTATCTCACGACATGCTCTGGCAGAGGTTGTAGAAGCTCGATACGAAGAAATTTATAAAATGGTGCTAGATGAGCTGAATCGCAGTGGCTTTGCCGAACGCATTCCAGCTGGCATTGTTTTAACGGGGGGGACCTCGTTGATGGAAGGCGCGGAAGCACTTGCTGAGCGAATCTTTGATATGCCAGTAAGAATTGCGTCGCCGAATGTGGCAAGTGGGCTCAATGAAGTAATTGATAACCCAAGTTACTCTACAGCAATTGGTTTGTTAGAGTATGCCGGTTCTGGTGTTCCAGTACCTGATGTGAGTGAGCCTCAGGTCGGTGCAAGGGCACCAAAGAAAAAGTTTCTGCCCGAAGTGGCGAGCGGTGAAGCCAAGCCTGCTTTCAGTCCAGCGAAGGCGTGGCACAAGGTAAAAGACTGGTTTCAAAGTTATATTTAGTCAGGAATGACAGCAGAATTATAGGAGCTTAACGCCCATGTCTATGAACGTATTTGATTTAGCCGAAGAAAATTTATCCGACAATGCTGTCATCAAAGTAGTTGGTGTTGGCGGTGGTGGCGGTAATGCCGTCAAGCACATGCTTGAAAGTAATCTTGATGGTGTTGAATTCATCTGTGCGAATACCGACTCTAAAGCCCTTATTGGCTTGGACTCAGGGATCACTTTACAGCTTGGTACGACTGTAACGAAAGGATTGGGTGCCGGTGCTAACCCTAATATCGGTCGCGACTCAGCACTTGAAGATCAGGAAAAAATTACTGAACTGTTAACCGGTGCTGATATGGTATTCATCACTGCTGGTATGGGTGGTGGTACTGGTACAGGCGCTGCGCCAGTTATCGCAAAAGTAGCTCGTGAACTTGGTATTCTTACGGTTGCAGTGGTAACAAAACCGTTTCCGTTTGAGGGGCGTCGTCGAGCTAAAGTTGCAGATGAAGGTATTAAAGAGCTGCGTGACAATGTTGACTCATTAATTACTGTGCCTAACGAGCGATTACTACCTGTTCTTGGTAAGAATATTTCGCTATTGAAAGCGTTCGGTGAGGCTAACAATGTTTTGCTAAACGCGGTTCAAGGTATCACTGATTTGATCATGCGCCCAGGTCTGATTAACGTCGACTTTGCCGATGTGCAAACGGTTATGAAAGAAATGGGTATGGCGATGATGGGGTCTGGCTCCGCAACAGGTGAAGATCGTGCTCGTGTTGCAGCAGAGGCGGCTATTCATAATCCATTGCTAGAAGATATTAACCTGAAAGGTGCGCGCGGAGTGTTGGTAAACATCACGGCGAACGATGAGGTTGGTCTTTCTGAGTTCACCGAGGTTGGTAACATTATTGAAGAATATGCTTCTGAAGATGCAACCGTAGTAATTGGCTGTGCTATTGATCCAAGTGTTGGTGAAGAGATGCGAGTGACAGTTGTAGCGACTGGATTGGAAGGTAAGGGTGGTATGGCGCAAATGCAGTCAGCTGTTGGGTCTTCCTTAACCTCCTCAGCAACTACATCTGCTTCGATTTCTCAGTCTGCTGCACCTGTTGCAAAGCCTGTTGAGTCAAAGGCTGAGATTGCATCACCAGTAAACACCGCCGTGCCTCAGGCTGAGCCTGTTCGAACGAGCTCTGCGGAGTCTGTGTCTCAAAAAGTTGAATCTAAGACAGGTGATAGTGGATCAGCCCAGACAACAGAAGATAAATTGTCATACTTGGATATTCCGGCGTTTTTACGACGTCAGGCTGACTGATAATTTGTTTTGCGCAAAAAATGCGCAGTATTGGGTTTGTGAATTGTATAAAACGAAGCTTGTTGGTATTATCCCGACAAATTTTAATTGTCATCATATTGTAGGAATATAATGGTACGTCAGCGCACGCTAAAAAACATTATTCGCGCTACCGGAGTGGGTTTGCACTCTGGCGAAAAAGTTTACCTAACACTCAAGCCAGCGCCAGTAAATACTGGTGTGGTTTTTGTGCGTACAGATTTAGAGCCAGCTGTAGAGATCTTGGGTACGGCTCAGGCTGTTGGTACGACCAACTTTGCCACGGCTTTGCGTGATGGTGAGGTAACAGTGAGCACTGTTGAGCATCTAATGTCTGCTTTTGCAGGTCTAGGTATTGATAATGCTTATGTTGAGCTGAGCTCTAGCGAAGTGCCTCTAATGGACGGTAGTGCTAGTCCTTTTGTTTTTCTTCTTCAATCTGCTGGTATTGAAGAGCAGAATGCTGCGAAGAAGTTTATTCGTATTAAGAAGTCAGTGCGTGTTGAGGATGGTGATAAATACGCGTCTTTGGAGCCGTTTAATGGTTTCCGTTTGTCATTCACCATAGATTTTCAGCATCCAGCGATTGATGAAGAAGTTCAACATACGTCAGTTGATTTTTCTACAACAACTTTCGTAAAAGAGATTGCTCGTGCCCGTACGTTCGGTTTTATGAAGGATATTGAATACTTCAAAAACAATAATCTAGCTCGCGGTGCGAACATGGAGAATGCGATTGTTCTTGATGATTATCGTGTTCTTAATGATGAAGGTCTTCGTTACCGTGATGAGTTAGTGCGTCACAAAGTGCTTGATGCGATTGGTGATTTGTACTTGCTTGGTCACAGTGTCATCGGTGAGTACAAAGCATTCAAGTCAGGACATGGCTTAAACAACAAGCTGCTACTTGAGCTGCTGCAAAATGAAGATGCTTGGGAATATGTGACATTCGAAGAGGATGAAGCATTGAACCCGATTTCCTTCAAAGAATCTGCTGCAACTGCTTAGTTATTGAGCAATAACATAAAAAGCCAGACATATGTCTGGCTTTTTTCGTTATAAGGGCTTGATAATTCATGTTTTGTAGCTATCTACCATGTTAGACTCTAAATCATTCAAATATTAAGTTGTGTGAAAAATGTTCGGAACAGTCATTAAAAAAATTGTCGGTACTAAAAACGACCGAGAAGTAAAGCGCTATAAAAAAGTCGTCTCTCAAATCAATAAGTTAGAAGATTCTTATAAGCAATTATCCGACGATGATTTGATGGCTAAGTCAGCTGAGTTTCGGGAGCGTCTGGCTAAGGGCGAGTCTCTTGACTCTCTTTTGCCAGAAGCTTTTGCGACCGTTCGTGAGGCAAGTAGCCGTGTGATGGGGATGCGTCACTTTGACGTGCAGATGATCGGTGGCATGGTGCTTAACGATGGTCGTATTGCGGAAATGCGTACGGGTGAAGGTAAAACGCTGGTTGCAACCTTAGCAGTGTATTTAAATGCCCTAACAGGTAAGGGTGTGCATGTTGTCACAGTAAACGATTACTTGGCTCGACGAGATGCTAACTGGATGCGCCCTTTGTACGAATTTCTCGATATGAGTGTAGGTGTCGTGCACGCGGGTCAAGAGCGTGAAGAAAAGCGTGCTGCTTATCAGTCTGATATTACCTATGGTACGAATAATGAATTCGGTTTTGATTATCTTCGAGACAATATGGTGTTCCGTATGGAAGATCGTATGCAACGCGAGCTAGCGTTTGCTGTTGTCGATGAGGTTGACTCGATTCTTATTGATGAGGCACGAACGCCACTTATCATTTCAGGTGCGGTAGAAGACAGCTCTGAACAGTACCGCAAGATTAATGCTCTTGCTCCATTGCTTGTTAAGCAGGAGGAAGAGGGCGAAGAGGTTGGTCACTACACATTTGATGAATCTCAGCGTAATGTTGAGTTAACCGAAGACGGTCACCAGTTTGTTGAAGCATGGCTTGTAGAGCAAGGCATGTTAGAAGAAGGTGACAGTCTTTATGCGGCCAGCAACTTGCAATTGCTGCATCACGTATACGCTTGTATGCGTGCACATGTTGTGTTCAAGAAAAATGTTGATTACGTCGTGCAAGGTGGTCAGGTTGTTATCGTCGATGAGCACACTGGTCGAACAATGGCTGGTCGACGTTGGTCTGAAGGTATTCACCAGGCTGTTGAGGCAAAAGAAGGCGTTACCATTCAAGCTGAAAGTCAAACGCTTGCATCGACAACGTTCCAGAACTATTTCCGTTTATACGACAAGCTGTCAGGTATGACGGGTACGGCAGATACAGAAGCATTTGAGTTTCAGCAAATTTATGCTTTGTCGGTTATCGTTATTCCTACTAACAATCCAGTTCAGCGTAAAGATTTTAACGATTTAATCTTTATGACAACGGAAGAAAAGTTCGAAGCGATTGTTAAGGACATTGAAGAAAATGTCCAAAATGGTCGTCCAGTATTGGTTGGTACCGCTTCGATTGAGTATTCAGAGTTGTTATCTGGCTTCCTAGACAAAAAAGGCGTTAAGCATAATGTATTGAATGCTAAGCAGCATGAGCGAGAAGCAGATATCGTTGCGGAAGCCGGTCGTCCTGGTGCTGTAACCATTGCTACCAACATGGCTGGTCGTGGTACGGATATCGTTTTGGGTGGTAACTTACAAGTTGAGTTGTCACAGCTAGGTGAAGATGCAACTGAAGAGCAGAAAGAAGCTCTGAAAGCGGATTGGCAAACTCGACATGAGGCTGTGTTAGCGGCGGGTGGTTTGCATATTATTGGTACTGAGCGACATGAGTCTCGTCGTATTGATAATCAGCTTCGTGGTCGTGCGGGTCGTCAAGGTGATGTTGGTTCTTCGCGCTTCTACTTGTCTCTAGAAGATAACCTAATGCGTATCTTTATGTCTGAGCGTATCAAGAAAATGATGCAGGCTTTGGGGATGGAGAAAGGTGAAGCGATCGAGCACAAAATGGTATCAAATGCCATTGAGAAAGCTCAACGTAAGGTAGAGGGGCGTAACTTCGATATTCGTAAGCAATTGCTTGAATACGATGATGTTGCAAACGATCAGCGCCAAGTAATTTATCGTCAACGTTACGACATGATGTCTTCTGATGATTTGTCGGCAGCGATTCAGTCTATGCGTGAAGAAGTTGTGGCGGGCTTAATCGATGAATACATTCCACCACAAAGTATCTTTGATCAATGGGATCTTGAAGGTTTAGAAGAGCGCATCCGTAACGAATTCGGCTTAGAGTTAGCGATTCAACAATGGGTGGCAGAAGACAAAAAATTGTATGAAGAGCCGCTGCGTGAAAAGATTCTGCAGTCATTTGTAGATGACTATGAGGCTAAAGAAGCGGTTGCAGGCGCTGAAGGTCTTCGTAACTTTGAGAAGCAGGTTCTTTTGCAAGTTCTTGATACGCTTTGGAAAGAGCATCTTCAAACAATGGATATGTTGCGCCAAGGAATTCACCTGCGTGGCTATGCTCAGAAAAACCCTAAACAAGAGTACAAGCGTGAAGCGTTTGAGTTGTTCCAAGGGTTGCTTGAGCAGATTAAATTTGAAGTAATTCAAGTTGTTACTCGTGTAAAAGTTCAGTCTGCTGAAGAGGCTGAAAAGATCGAAGCTGCTCGTCGTGAGCAAGCTGCTAAAACAACAGTAACGACAAATGTATCTGATTCCAATGAAGGGCAAGCGTCTGCAGGTGATGCAGGTGACGTGCCACGAGTAGGTCGTAATGAACCGTGCCCTTGTGGATCAGGTAAGAAATACAAGCAGTGTCACGGTAGTTTAGTTTAGTCATTTAGTTTAGAGCGAGAGGCCAATATGGCAGTTGGATTAGGTCCTTTTCCTGTGATTCCTTCGATTGAAGGTGTTCGTTTCGCTGCGATGGAAGCAGGTATAAAGAAAGCAAACAAAAAAGATGTTGTTGTTTTTGAGCTGGCTGAAGGATCCGCAGTAGCGGGTGTCTTCACTCAGAATCAGTTCTGTGCGGCACCTGTTCGCGTCTGTCGCGAGCATCTCGCCAAGGCTAAGCCTCGCTATCTTGTGATTAATACTGGCAACGCTAATGCTGGGACGGGTAAATCAGGTATGCAGAACGCTTTGCATACTTGTGAGACGCTTGCCAACTTGACCGGTGTGGCTCTAGAGCAGGTATTGCCATTTTCAACAGGGGTGATTGGTGAGCCGTTGCCTGTGTCAAAAATTACCGGTGTTTTGCCAAGTGCTTTGACATCTCTGGCTTCAGAGGGTTGGGAGAATGTAGGACGCGGTATTATGACAACAGACACCTTACCTAAAGGTGCCTTTCGTCAAATTGAATTAGCGGGTGAAACAATCACTATCGGTGGTATTTCGAAAGGTGCAGGCATGATTCGTCCGAATATGGCGACTATGCTGGGCTTTGTTTTCACGGATGCTGCTGTTGACCCTCTTGCTTTGCAGGCGTTGTTGGCTCAAACAACAAACCAGAGCTTTAACAGGATCACCATCGATAGCGATACATCGACTAATGATTCCTGCATCGCTGTGGCAACGGGTAAGGCTGCTAACCCTGAGATTTCTGATCTTACACAAGGTGACGGTGCTAAGTTTGCTCAGGCATTTCTTGAGGTTATGCAAGAACTTGCACATGCCATTGTTCGCGATGGGGAAGGGGCGACTAAGTTTGTCACAGTAGAAGTGAAGGGTGCTAAGGTTCAGTCAGATGCGACTAAGACCGCATTTGAGATTGCACATTCGCCACTTGTTAAAACTGCTTTATTTGCATCAGATCCGAACTGGGGCAGAATCTTGGCGGTTGTAGGTCGCGCTGGAGTTGAGAATCTAAACGTTGATACGGTTTCTTTGTCTATTAATGGTTGCGAAATTGCTTGTGAGGGCGGTCGTTCTCCTGATTACAATGAAGAAGCGGGTCAAGCAGCAATGAATCCTGAAGAGATTCATATTGTCGTAGATCTTGGTGCAGGTGATGCTTCAGATACGGTCTGGACAACTGATTTCTCCCATGAATACGTAACGATTAACGCAGAGTACCGTACTTGATGGTTATTCGAGTTGCCGCAGGCGTCATTATCCGTAATGAGCAGGTGTTCATTGCGCTACGCTCGCAAGATAAGCATCAAGGCGGTTGCTGGGAGTTTCCAGGAGGGAAGGTCGAAACCGATGAAGAGCCTCAAGCTGCGCTAGAACGTGAGTTGCAAGAAGAGTGTGGGATCGAGGTGATTCATTCGCAGATCTTTAAGCTTATTAAGCATGATTACCCGGATAAATCTGTTGAATTGCACTTTTTCAAAGTCACGGATTTCTCAGGGGAGGCGCATGGGAAAGAAGGTCAAGAAGTGGCTTGGGTGCCTGTAGCCGATCTTGCTAATTATCGCTTTCCAGAAGCTAATGTTCCTGTGGTAGACGCTTTGCTAGATGAGTAGTTGAAGTAAGGTTGTTTGATGCTTTACTAATCTCATTTAATGTAAATGGCCCGCTCAAAGCGGGCCATTTTTTTTAGTCAAGAATCTTATGTAATAGCACTCGTAGGGTTTCTGGCTCAAAGACTTTGTCGCATATTGCGTCAACGCCTTCTTGGGTGATGTTTGCCAATTGAGGTTGGTCAGCATTGGATGCCACCATAAGGATTGGTATATGCGAAAGGTGTTCAGTCATTCTTACGGTGTGTGTAAATTCAATGCCGTCCATTTCAGGCATGTTGTAATCTGTTATCACAAGGTCATAGTTTTCATCGTTCATAAGCGTTATGGCGTCGGCACCATTTACGGCAACATCGATATTAACAATCCCCATGCTTTCTAATACGCGTGTAATGTGCTTTTGAGCAAGGCGGCTGTCATCAACAATCAATACTTGCATTTCGTGTGGATCGATCAGCTCCAAATCTATTTCTTGTTCCATACTCAAATCGAGTGTTGCGTTGATAGCGCGCTGCAGGTCTTTCATGTCAAAGGGTTTCGGCAGGATGGCAATAACACCTGCTTGGCGAAGTGTTTCTAGCATATCGCGATTTCGCTCGCTCGATACCAACATAAAATGTATATGCTCTGTATCAGGGTGTTTTTTGACTAATGTGACGAGCGTTTCGGCTGTGCCATCAGGTAGGTACATTGATGACACAATGAGATCTGGCTCATTTTCCTTAATGGCGTATAGGGCTGCCTTAATAGAGTCAGCAAAGTACAGATGGCGAACGCCTGTTTCCTCAAGTGCCTTTTGAATTATTTTTTGTTGAGTGGAAGACGGTTCTACTAAAAGAATCGACAGCTCTTCCGAAGATGGCATTAGCTCCATACTATCCTCTTTGGCTAAACAAGTTATACTATATCAATGTAACACAGCTTTTGTTGTGAGTGTTTAAAATGAGTCACTAAAGAGGTCATAATGGCGACAGCAAGCGCGTGCCATATTCTGGTTAAGACAAAACAAGAGGCTGAGCAGCTGAAAGGTAAGCTTGATAATGGTGCTGATTTTCACCAGTTAGCTAAGAAATTCTCCACTTGCCCTTCTGGAAAGAAAGGGGGGGACTTAGGTGAGTTTCGTAAAGGTGATATGGTTGCGCCTTTTGATAAAGCGGTCTTTGGTGGTCCTTTGTTGAAGATTCAGGGGCCAGTAAAAACAAAGTTTGGTTTTCACCTGATTAAAGTGCTTTATCGTTCATAAATTAAGGGTTGTGCAGTTATGAAGATCACGGAATTATCTCCTCAATACTCTGTTTCGCCTCAAGTCTCCACGCAAGATATTCCTGAGTTGAAGCGGCTTGGCTTTGATATAGTGGTTAATAACCGCCCCGATGGTGAGTCTGAAGACCAGCCATCAAGTGAGGAAATTCAATCAGCAGTAGAAAGTGCGGGCTTGAGATACGTATATAATCCGATTAACTTAGGTCAGCTTTCATCGACTGAGGTATCTGTTCAAAATGAGCTGATTCAATCAGAAGAAAAAGTGTTTGCCTACTGTCGTACTGGCACTCGATCATCGGTTCTATGGGTATTGGCGCGACATAATGATGATGTTAGTTTTAATCAGCTATTCGCAGAAGTGGCTGAAAAAGGCTTTGATTTAAATCGCTGTTTGCCGGCTATGCAGCCATTGATTAAGTAATTTTTCATAATTTGATTCTAAAAGCTCGCCTTGCGGGCTTTTTTTGTGCTTTTGGATAAGCGGTGGGGCGAATATCCTATAGGTCAATAGAGTTTATTTTAGTAAACTTGTGAAGCGTAAAGGAGAAATGGCTGATGGTAAGTAGACCTTCATTAGAGACTGCAACCGCTTCTGATCCGGATCATTTCGTTGAGCCGCTTGAGCTTGGTAAGCGAGTCAAAGAGATTCGTCTGACGAAAGGTTGGACGTTAGAAGAGGTTAGTAAGCGAACAGGTATCGCACGCTCCACTTTATCGAAAATTGAAAATGATCAAGTATCCCCAAGTTTTGCAATTGTGCAGAAGTTGATTGGTGGGCTTGGTATGGATCTCCCGCAGCTTTTTGTTGAGGCGCAAGAGCACTCGATGGCTGGTCGAAGAGATATTACACGCTATGGGGAGGGGGAACCTCATCCAACGGCTACCTATGAGCATGAACTGCTCAGCTACTCGATTAGCCGAAAAAAAATGGTGCCTTTTAAAACTATCGTAAGGGCGCGTAACTTCTCTGAATTTAAGGAGTGGGTGCGCCATGATGGCGAAGAATTTCTCTTGGTTTTATCGGGTAGCGTGGTATTTTATTCTGAGTTCTATGAGCCAGTAGAACTGAATGAAGGGGACAGTGTTTATTACGATGCGACAATGGGTCACATTGTTGTGTCTTTATCCCCAGAAGATGCGCAGATTTTGTGGGTGGTTGCCCGCTAAATGTACACAGTAAGAAAATTACAATAAGAGGTATAAATGCCTAATTCATGGGACGTACAGAGCTGGCGTCAGAAAACGGCTTTGCAACAACCGGAGTACCCAAATGCTGAAGCATTATTGGGTGTTGAGCAGACATTAGCAGCGATGCCGCCGTTAGTGTTTGCTGGTGAGGCGCGTCAATTGCGTGCTGATCTCGCTCAAGTGGCACAAGGTAAAGCCTTTTTGCTTCAGGGTGGCGACTGCGCGGAGAGCTTTGCTGAGTTTGCAGCTAATAATATTCGCGATACCTTTAAGGTGTTGTTGCAAATGGCTGTTGTGATGACTTATGCAGGGAAGTGTCCTGTTGTTAAAGTTGGGCGAATGGCTGGTCAGTTTGCTAAGCCAAGATCTTCAGGCTCTGAGACTGTGAATGGTGTGGAATTGCCAAGTTATCGTGGTGACATCATCAATGGTATTGAGTTTGATGAGGCTGCTCGTATCCCGGATCCTGAGCGTTTGGTGAAAGTTTATAACCAAAGTGCTGCGACCATGAACTTACTGCGTGCCTTCTCTCAAGGTGGGTTTGCAGACTTGCATCAAGTGCATCAATGGAACTTGGACTTTATTAGTGCGAGCCCTGCAGGTGAGCGTTACAAAACAATTGCAGATAAGATCGATGATGCGTTGCAATTTATGGAAGCGTGTGGGTTGGGTGCGGGAACTTCTCAATTCCGAGAGACTTCTTTCTATACTTCTCATGAGGCATTGCTGTTGCCATATGAACAGGCGCTGACGCGTCAGGATAGTTTGACTGGTAAATGGTATGACTGTTCTGCTCACATGCTATGGATTGGTGATCGAACACGTCAAATTGATGGCGCTCATGTGGAGTTCCTACGTGGTGTTCATAATCCAATCGGCGTGAAAGCTGGACCATCAATGGATCCTGAAGATCTAATTCGTCTTTGCGATATTTTGAACCCAAATAACGAAGAAGGGCGCTTAAATGTCATTGTTCGTATGGGGGCTGACAAAGTTGCTGATGGTATGCCAAACCTAATTCGTGCGATCGAGCGTGAAGGTAAGAAGGTGGTTTGGAGTAGTGATCCAATGCACGGCAATACAGTCAAAGCAAGCACGGGATACAAGACTCGCAAAGTCGATGATGTGTTGCGTGAGGTACAGCAGTTCTTTGAAGTGCATAAAGCTGAAGGGACTTACCCAGGTGGTGTGCACTTTGAAATGACGGGGCAAAATGTGACTGAGTGTGTCGGTGGCGCTTTTCAGGTAACGGAGGCTGATCTGGCTAATCGTTATCACACCCATTGTGATCCGCGTCTAAATGCAGATCAGTCTTTAGAGTTGGCGTTTATGATCGCTGAAACTCTTAAAAAGGCGCGTGGTTAAGCGTAAATTTGGTTTATAAAAAAACCTTGGTAACGAAGTTGCCAAGGTTTTTTTTGGTTTAAGTGCTAACTAAAGCGCTTCAGTCTTAGCCTTTGCGGCGACGGAAAGCTGAGTTTGCAGACTTCGCTGTTATATCTAGTTTGGCCATGATCATTGCCATTTCGTCAGCTTGCTCTGCTTGCTGCTTACGAAGTTGTTCAGCTCGTTCTGCTTTTGCTTGCTTCTCAGCTTCGCGCAGCATTTTTTGGATGTTGCTAGCGCTGCGTGTCGTTGGCTTTTTGGCGCTGGTGGCTGAGCTTGCACTGCGTTTGATAGTTGATGGCTTGGTCGGGTCTTCGATCTGTCCTGTTGCAGGCGTGTCTAGACGATCTTCGCCGATTAGCTCACCAAAAAAAGAAGCGACCGTTGGTTTTGGTGTATCTTTCTTTGGAAGCTCAACTTTTGGCATTTCAGCGGTTTTTTTAGTGGCTGCTGCTTTGCGTGCAGTAGGTTTTTTTACTGGCTCAGCTGTTGAGTTGCCATTGGTGTCAAACATGGCCTTTTTACCAAAATCAAAAGTTTTTGCTTTTGATGTAGTTTGGCCAATCTTGTATCCGCGAAGGCTTTCAGCGTTATAGATGACAATGTAGTCTTGCTCAAGCTCGTATAGTTCTTCTTTGTCGCTGGTTTCAAATAGTTCTTCTACTGAAAAAGCATCAACACCATGTGTGCGGATGTCTTCATAAAGTGGGTAGTCTAGATCTTCACTTGACGCTTCAACGTACTGCTCAAAGCGCTGAAAGCCACTATTGAAGGATGTGCCGACATAGTGCTTTCCGGTGACATTATTTGTGATTTTAAAAACAACCAAAATCCCTGCCTCTTGAATTTCTTACAGTCAAATGCAAAAGCATGCCCAACCTCGCCTATGAGAGACGATGTCTGGGCGCTTGCAATAAATTAATGGGTTTTAAAGCTTGAAAACGAGATTTAAACCGTCTCGCACGTGGAGGTGAACATTTTCCACTCTCGGGTCTTGAGCGATACGTTGGTTCATTGCGTCCACTGCGATATCGCTGTTCTCTTCGGGAGAGAGTACTCGTCCTTGCCAAATAGAATTGTCAATTACGATGAGGCCGCCGCTCCGAACAAGTGGTACAACGGCTTCATAATAATTTAGATAGTTGCGTTTATCGGCATCGATAAAAACAAAATCTAGTGGGCCTTCGAGTGTTTGGATGGTATCCAAAGCTGGGCCAAAGATAGGGGTGATCTTGCTGCCAAAAGGGCTGCGATCAAAAAACTTTTGCGCAAACTCAATTGCACGGGGGTTGGTTTCGCAACAAATAAGCTGGCCGTCCTCAGGCATGCCTTCTGCAATTGAAAGAGCTGAGTAGCCAGTGAACATACCGATCTCTAGTGCTTTTTTAGGTTGGTGGATTTTTGCCAGCAACTTAAGTGTGCGACCGATTGTGCGTCCCGATAACTTGTTCGGGTAGCCCATGTCGGTATAAGTTTTTTCAACTAATTCCAACAAAAGGTCTGGCTCTGGTTGAGTTGTCTCAACGCAGTACTTGTCAATTGCTTCGTAATCCATAGGGCCTAAAAAATAATTTGGAGCGGTTGTTGTGAAACGAGCGCCATTTTACTCGCCTGAGATGGAATGTCTACGGTTGAAAAGCACAAAAAAAGGTTGATTTTTGTGACAGCGGATGTGTCTTTTGATTTTAGTGGGAATGTATCTTTTTCTGGGTCGCATAATATCCCAATTAATGTTAGGTTAATGCGCTTAAATTTACATGTGCTCTTACGTATGGAGCACCACTGACTCCGATAGGGGAAACAAATGCCAGTAATTACTTTGCCAGATGGTAGCCAGCGCTCTTTTGCTGAGCCCGTTACATTAATGCAAGTTGCCGAGGACATTGGTCCTGGTCTAGCGAAAGCCACCGTTGCAGGAAAAATCAATGGTCAATTGGTTGATGCCTGTGAATTGATCACCGAAGACTCTGATGTGAGCTTAGTAACGGGACGTGATGAGGAAGGCCTAGAAATCATTCGCCACTCATTTGCCCACCTGGTAGGTCACGCTGTTAAGCAATTATTTCCAACCGCGAAAATGGCGATTGGTCCAGTAATTGATGAAGGTTTTTATTACGATATCGCTTATGAGCGTCCATTCACGCCTGATGATATGGCGGCAATTGAAAAGCGTATCGGTGAGCTTGTTAAGAAAGATTATGACGTTATCAAAAAGATGACGCCAATTGATCAAGCTCGAGCTCAGTTTGTTGAACGTGGCGAAGATTACAAAGTTCAGTTGATTGATGATATGGACGAGTCTGTTAAGGCAGTTGGTTTGTACCATCATGAAGAATACATGGACATGTGTCGTGGGCCGCACGTTGCCAATACACGTGTTCTACGCCACTTTAAACTGATGAAGTTGGCTGGTGCGTACTGGCGCGGTGATTCAAATAACGAGCAGCTCCAGCGTATTTATGGTACCGCTTGGAATGATAAGAAAGATCTAAAAGCATACCTTACTCGTATTGAAGAAGCTGAAAAGCGCGATCACCGTAAACTAGGTAAAAAACTGGATCTATTCCACGTTCAAGAAGAAGCACCAGGCATGGTGTTCTGGCATCCGAAAGGTTGGAAACTGTACCAAACAGTTGAGCAGTACATGCGCCAGAAACAACTTGATAATGGTTATCAAGAGGTGAAAACACCTCAAATTGTTGACCGAGTTTTGTGGGAGAAGTCTGGTCACTGGGGTAAGTATCATGAAAACATGTTTACTACTCATTCAGAAAACCGCGACTATGCTGTGAAGCCGATGAACTGCCCTTGCCACATTCAAGTGTATAACCAAGGGCTGAAGAGTTACCGTGACCTTCCTTTCCGTATGGCGGAATTCGGATCATGTCACCGTAATGAACCATCAGGTGCATTACATGGTATTATGCGTGTGCGTAACTTCGTACAAGACGATGGTCACATTTTTGTGACAGAAGATCAGATTCAAAATGAAGTGTCTGAGTTCATCGGCTTGCTACACGAAGTGTATGCAGATTTTGGTTTTGATCAAATTATTTACCGTTTATCGACTCGCCCAGAGCAGCGTGTAGGCTCTGATGAAGTGTGGGATAAGGCAGAGAAAGCGTTGTCTGATGCACTGGACTCAGCTCAACTAGATTGGGAAGAGTTACCTGGTGAAGGTGCTTTCTACGGTCCTAAGATCGAGTTCTCTTTGAAAGATGCCATTGGCCGTGTGTGGCAATGTGGTACAATTCAAGTAGACTTCTCGATGCCAACTCGATTGGGTGCTCAATACGTTTCAGAAGATGGCTCTCGCCAAACTCCTGTAATGTTGCACCGTGCAATCGTTGGTTCTCTAGAGCGATTTATCGGTATTTTGATCGAAGAGACGGAAGGTGCGTTCCCTGTTTGGCTAGCGCCAGAGCAGGTTGTTGTGATGAATATCACTGATCGCCAAGCCGATTACTGTGCGAATTTAGAGAAATCTCTAAATTCTAAGGGCTTCCGTGCAAAACTTGACTTGAGAAACGAGAAGATCGGGTTTAAAATCCGCGAGCATACTTTACAACGAGTGCCTTACTTGATCGTTATCGGTGACAAAGAGGTTGAGAACCAGCAAGTTGCTGTTCGTACTCGTACCGGTGAAGATCTAGGTGTGATGAGTATTCAAGAATTTGAAGATTTGCTTCAAAAAGATATCTCACGCCGTAGTCGTAAATAACAAATGGAGATAGAGCTATAAAAGGTAATATGAATCGTGGACGTGCTGCAGCTAAGCAACGTCCTCAAATCAACGAAAACATTCGAGCTACCGAAGTGCGCCTTATCGGTGCTGAAGGTGATCAAATTGGTGTTGTTTCGATTGAAGAAGCACTGGCCGCTGCTGAAGAAGCAGGACTAGATCTAGTGCAGATTGCTGATTCAGATCCGATTGTTTGCAAAATCATGGACTACGGTAAGCATATCTTTGAGCAGAAGAAAGCTAAAGCTGCTCAGAAGAAGAATGCGAAGCAAATCCAAGTAAAAGAAATGAAATTCCGTCCAGGGACGGAGGAAGGGGATTATCAGGTAAAACTCCGCAACCTGATACGTTTCCTTGAAGGAGGGGATAAGGCTAAGGTTTCTCTACGTTACCGCGGTCGTGAAATGGCCCATCAGGAGCTTGGCATGCAACTTATGAACCGAGTCGCTCAAGACTTGGAAGAGTACGGTGTAGTAGAACAAGCTGCGAAAATGGAAGGTCGTCAATTGACTATGGTGCTGGCCCCTAAAAAGAAGAAGTAATAAAAGCGGCTAAGTCTTGAGCTTAGCCCTTGTTATTACATTTAACATTAACGAATGCGAGAGTGGTTTTACCATGCCAAAAATTAAATCTAACAGTAGTGCTCTTAAGCGCTTCAAACGTACCGCTAACGGTTTTAAGCATAAGCAGTCTTTCACTAGTCACATCCTGACTAAAAAGTCTACTAAGCGTAAGCGTCAACTTCGTTCAATGCAGCAAGTTAAATCTTGCGACAAGCCATTGATCGTTCGCATGCTTCCATACGCTTAATCGATATTTTCAGTCAACAACTAGTTAAAGGGTTTATATTATGCCTCGCGTAAAACGTGGTGTTCAGGCTCGTCGCCGTCACAAAAAGATTTTAAAGCAAGCTAAAGGTTACTACGGTGCTCGTAGCCGTGTGTTTCGTGTAGCGAAACAAGCGGTTATCAAAGCAGGTCAATACGCTTACCGTGACCGTCGTCAA
Organism: Marinomonas communis; assembly: GCF_004363305.1. Classification (GTDB taxonomy): domain Bacteria; phylum Pseudomonadota; class Gammaproteobacteria; order Pseudomonadales; family Marinomonadaceae; genus Marinomonas; species Marinomonas communis. Next base: position 72,133 of record NZ_SNZA01000001.1, read on the forward strand.
CGTAAACGTCAATTCCGTGCTCTATGGATTGCTCGTATCAACGCGGCGTCTCGTCTAAACGGTCTATCTTACAGCCGCTTCATTGCTGGTCTTAAGAAAGCTTCTATTGAAATCGACCGTAAAGTATTGGCTGACTTGGCAGTTTACGAAAAAGAAGTTTTTGCTGCGATCGTTGAAAAAGCGAAAGCAAGCTTGGCTTAATTGAGACGTAGTGCCTAGGGTGAACATGCATTTGATGTGTTGTCACTCAAGCAGTCTTTGATAGGGGAAGAGCCAACGCTCTTCCCCTATTTTATTTTTTGGAGTATGAAATGGAGAACCTAAACCAGATTCTTGCTGACGCCTTAGCTGCGGTAGCTGCATCTGAAAATGAGGCCGGTCTTGACGAGGTACGTGTTCAGTACTTAGGTAAGAAAGGTGCTCTGACATCGCTTCTTAAGCAACTAGGTAACGTTGCGCCGGAAGATCGACCTAAGTTCGGTCAATTGGTAAACGAAGCAAAACAGCAAGTTCAAGAGAAAATGAATGAGCGTAAGACTGCTCTAGCAGCTGCCGCATTGAACGCAAAGCTTGCCACGGAAACAATCGATATTTCTTTGTCTGGTAAAGGTCAAGAAATCGGTGGTTTACACCCAGTTACTCGTACTATGGAACGAATTGAAAACTTCTTCCGTGGTATTGGTTTTGATGTCGCCTCTGGCCCTGAAATCGAAGATGACTACCACAACTTCGAAGCGCTAAATATTCCTGCGCACCACCCAGCTCGTGCGATGCAAGACACATTCTACTTTAATCCGAATACGGTTCTTCGTACTCACACTTCTCCTGTGCAAGTGCGTACCATGGAAAACAACCAGCCGCCGATTCGTATTATCTGTCCAGGTCGCGTTTACCGTAGCGACTCGGATCAAACCCATACGCCGATGTTCCACCAAGTGGAAGGTCTACTGATCGACGAAAATATTTCATTCGCTGATCTAAAGGGTATTTTGCAGCAGTTCCTAAACGTATTCTTTGAAGATGATCTAAAAGTACGTTTTCGCCCAAGTTATTTCCCATTCACAGAGCCTTCGATTGAAGTCGACATTATGCGTACTAATAGCAAAGGTGAAGAGTCTTGGTTGGAGGTATTGGGTTGTGGCATGGTGCATCCAAAAGTATTGGAAATGTCTGGTATTGATCCAGAGAAGTACACTGGTTTTGCCTTTGGTATGGGTGTCGAGCGTTTCGCGATGTTGCGTTACAAAGTAGACGACCTACGTATGTTCTTCGAAAACGATCTTCGTTTCCTAACGCAATTCAAGTAAGGACCAAGGCTAACTATGAAATTCAGTGAAAATTGGCTAAGAGAGTGGGTCAATCCAGAAGTCACGACAGATGAGCTTGTGGCTCAAGTGACATTGGCTGGTCTAGAAGTGGATGAAGTGGAAGCCGCTGCGGGTGTGTTCACAGGCGTTGTTGTTGGTGAAATCCTAGCAGCCGAGCAACACCCTAATGCTGACAAGCTGCAAGTATGTACTGTTTCTGATGGTACAGAGCAGTTCCAAGTCGTATGTGGTGCGCCAAATGCTCGTCCAGGCATTAAGATTCCGTTTGCGAAAATCGGCGCGGTGCTTGGTGGCGATTTCAAAATCAAAAAAGCGAAGCTACGCCAAGTTGAGTCGTTTGGTATGCTGTGTTCAGCGTCTGAACTTGAAATCAGCGATGATAACGATGGCATTATGGAGCTTGCTGCGGACGCGCCGGTCGGTGCAGACATCCGTGAATACCTAAACTTAAATGACAGCATCATTGACGTTGATCTAACGCCAAACCGTGCTGACTGCTTGAGTATTGCTGGTCTTGCTCGTGAAGTGGGTGTTATCAATAAGGTCGATCTAACGCCTGTTGCGATTACTGAACAAGCTGTTTCCATCGACGATACCTTCCCAATCCGAGTGGATGCAACAGAAGGCTGTCCACGTTACCTTGGTCGTGTGATCAAAGGTGTTAACGTCAAAGCAGAAACACCGCTTTGGATGGTTGAAAAGTTACGTCGCAGCGGTATCCGTTCTATTGACCCGATAGTCGACATTACAAACTACGTAATGATCGAACTTGGTCAGCCAATGCACGCTTTTGATCTGAACAACCTTTCTGGCTCTATCGTTGTACGTATGGCCGAAGAGGGTGAAAAGCTATTGCTACTGGACGGTCAAGAGATCGCGCTACGCGCTGATACAATGGTGATTGCGGATGAGCAAAAACCATTGGCGATGGCGGGTATCATGGGTGGTGAGCACTCTGGCGTAAACGATCAAACGCAAACCATCTTCCTAGAAAGTGCTTTCTTTGCGCCACTGGCTCTAGCGGGTAAAGCGCGTTCATACGGATTGCATACCGATTCATCTCACCGTTTTGAGCGTGGTGTAGACGCGAGCCTAGCGCCAAAAGCAATTGAGCGTGCGACTCAGTTAATCCTTGAGATTGCAGGCGGCGAAGTGGGCCCTGTCAATGAAGTTGTGACAGAAGCAAACTTGCCGAAAGCGAACCAAGTAACATTGCGTCGCAAGAAGCTTGACCAATACTTGGCGACCTCTCTAGACAAAGATCTAGTGACGGATATTTTGACACGTCTTGACCTTGAAATGGTTGAAGTGACGGATGAGCAGTGGGTAACGGTTGCGCCGTCACACCGCTTTGATATCGAAATTGAAGCCGATTTGATTGAAGAAGTGGCACGTATCTACGGCTACGACAATCTGCCTTCTTCAATGCCTACGGCAGCAGTGAACTTTACTCCAGCGTCTGAAAGCAAAACGCCGATTCAATCGCTACGTGCGACTTTGGTTTCTCAAGGTTACCAAGAAGCGGTGACCTACAGCTTTATTGATCCTGTGATGAGCAAGCAGTTCTTCCCTGCGATCGATCCAGTACCACTAGAAAACCCAATTTCTGGTGACATGGGTGTGATGCGTCCAAGTCTGCTTCCTGGTCTTGTGAAGGTTTACCTTCATAACCAAAACCGTCAGCAGTCTCGCGTTCGTATTTTCGAAACGGGTAGCCGCTTCGTAGGGGATGTGAACAAACTAGATGAACTGGATCAGAAGCATCAAGTAGCCGGTCTAATTGCAGGTTCTCGTTACCCTGAAGGTTGGTATCACAACAACGAAAAAGTGGACTTCTACGACCTTAAAGCGCATGTAGAAGCACTGTTCGCACTAAACCAGGGTCCTAAGCCAGAGTTCGAACGTGCAGATGAGGTGTACTTGCACCCAGGCCGTTCAGCTTATGTATTAGTAAACGGTGAACGCGTTGGTGTGATTGGTGAGCTTCATCCACAACTAGCGAAGCAGCTAGGTACAAACCAAGCGGTTTATGTGTTTGAAATGGATTTGAACACTGTGCTGGGCGCGAAGCTTCCTGAGTACCAGCGTGTATCGAAATTCCCAGAAGTACGTCGTGACCTTGCTCTACTAGTTGATCGTGCAACACCGGTTAACGAACTTGAAAAAGTCATTGCTGATAATGCTGGTGAAGCGTTCCAAAAAGTCGCTGTTTTCGATGTTTATCAAGGCCAAGGCATTGATGAATCTAAAAAAAGTGTCGCTTTGGGCTTGACGTGGCAGCATCCTTCACACACTCTTAGTGATGAAGAAGTGAACAGTGCGGTGGAAACTGTCACTGCAGCATTGGCTGAGAAACTCGGAGCAGTTATTCGGGGGTAATGATATGGCGTCCTTGACGAAAGCAGATATTGCAGAAAACTTAGTAGACTCACTTGGCTTAAGCAAAAAAGATGCGAAAGACCTTGTTGAGAGCTTTTTTGATACCGTTAGAGAAACCTTGGTAGAAAGAGAGCAAGTAAAACTGTCTGGCTTCGGGAATTTCGAAGTGCGTGAAAAGAGCCAACGTCCAGGGCGTAACCCGAAAACGGGAGAGGAAATTCCTATTACGGCTAGAACCGTCGTGACGTTCAAACCTGGTCAAAAGTTAAAATCCAAGGTTGAAAGTTACATGGAAGAGTAATCTTTCAGTTATCAAAAAACCGCTTTAAGTTACGCTTAAAGCGGTTTTTTTTATGGTTCGTGATTGAACTAAATCAATCCTGTTAGAAAAGCTCTATATTTGAGCTGCCCGCTTTTGATTCAGTAAAGACACTTGTTGCTTCTTGTGTTGCCCCTGATCCATCTATTGCGGCTTGATGTCGTTTACGTTGGTCTTCCATTTTATATTCTTTGTGTAGTAACTCTAAATCTAGAGGTTCAAGCTTTCGCAACTCAATTTTGTCCAAGGCTGACTCATCAAGCTCCGAGAAATAGTCATCAATGGTCTTATGAGCAGTAATGACCTGTTCTAGACGTTGTCTGGTGATGTCTTGGAACTGAGCTCCTGCAAAGATCTCTGCAATGGTATTGATCAAGTTAGCAGAGGTTACGTCCACCTTGGTTCTGACAGAATCTTGTAACTCACTAAGATGCTCTAACTCTTTGATGGCTTCCAGAAAAGCATCTGCAAATTCATGCAGCGAGTCATGGGTATCCCCACCTGAATCATTATTAAAGAAACCTTTTAGGCTCTCATGCACTTTTTCAATAACACCACTGATCTCGCCATCAATTCTTGAGGCAACTTCAAGTGATTGGTTCGACAGAGTTCGCACTTCATTGGCGACCACTGCAAAACCTCGACCAGCATCGCCAGCGCGAGCGGCCTCTATAGCAGCGTTTAGCGCCAGTAAATTCGTTTGCTCGGCAATATTTTTAACCAGATCTGTTAGTTCAGAAAGCTTGTCTAATTGCCCTAAAGCATTTTTAACCGATTCCGCACGTTCATGATTGGCACTCACTTGGGTTTTTAAGAATTCACTAAGCTCGTGGGCACTGGTTCTATTTTCTGCGAGTTTCTCGCGGTAGAGGTCAGTAGTCTTAGAGGTACTTGATACCGCATCAAAAATATCGTTCAACGCCTGAGTGGCTTCGTCTTCTGCGGTGCGTATTTTTGTCATGAGATTGATAGCGGCATCGTCTGTCAGCTCAATGATCCCGGTTAACTGCTCATCTAAAATCTTATTGCATTGTTTGACGGTTATATTGGACTCTTTGTAGCGACTGATGCAGTCCAACATATGTTCCTGATCAAGTAAGTCGGACTCCATTAAATGCATACAGCCAAGGTCCACAAATGCAATTTTAATTTTTTGCTTTTGAAGATAAGACTTATAACTCATGCCACAAGCATATGCCGCGATGCATGCAGTAACCAAAATAAGAAGGATTTCTTGTGTTAGTCCTAAATTAAACTCATACCAATTTACAACGGTCTCAAAGGCAATCAAAAGCGAGGCCGTTATTAATGCGGTAAAGGTTGTCAGTTTGAGCACTTCTTTCTTTGAAGAGCGCTGTTCAGTGTTCTGCGGCTTCATCTCAGACATGAGGGCCCCCTTGAATTCAGTTAAAATCTAGGCACCAGGGAGAACTTTTTTGATGACGCCAGTTAGATCTGTTGGTGACACAGGTTTCACGAGCCAACCTGTTGCGCCAGCTGCTTTGGCCTCAACTTTTTTCGATTCTTGCGACTCTGTGGTGAGCATTAATATGGGTTTGAAGCGCATGCTGGCGTTTTGTTTAATCTTTTTGATCAGCTCAATCCCATCCATGCCAGGCATGTTCAAATCGGTGATTACTAAATCAGGCGCGTAGCTATCAATGAGCCCAAGGGCTTGGTTACCGTCAGTCGCTGTTTTGACATCAAAGCCAGCGCGTTTTAAAACACCCTCCATGCTCATCAACATGGTCATAGAGTCATCTACGAGAAGTATCTTTTTCATTGCGTTCTCCTAATGAATCACTAAATCTAGATCATGAGCGAGCATGTGATAATCCATCGCTCCACGGCAGTTGGGAGAATAATCTTGGATCGGTGATCCTTGTTCGAATGCTTCAGCCAACCGTATATTTGTTCTGATTCCTCTTAACAGTTTGTGCGATCCAAACCGATTTGACAGTGTGTTTATTACACGATTTTGTAATCTAATGTGACGGTCTTCCATCACAGGTAACAGTCCCATGAGCTTTAGTGTCGGATTGTGTTTGGTCGCGATATCTTTGAACAACTCGCTAAGTTGCATGATGCCGTTCAAGGATAATGCGTGAGGAATAAAGGGAATTAACACCCATTGCGAACAGACTAAAGCGGATAACAGGGCATTACTGAGGGAAGGGGGAGTGTCGATGACAACCAGATCAAAATCGTATTGAGGTAGACCGCGTAACAACTCTCGCAATCTTGTAATGTCCGCAGTCAAATCTGACTCGTTAAAATTCAAGTCTGCTGGCAGTACACTCAACTGCTCAAAATCAGTTGCTAATATATGTGGCTCAATGACCGAATTAGCCCTACTCAGTATCGAATGAATCCCCAGTTGAGGGCTCGTCAGGTACTTTGTGCCCAGTAAACCAAGGGTAGCGTGACCTTGCGAGTCTAAATCTATCACGAGCACTTTCTTGCCCTGTAGAGCCCATTGTCTGGCTAAGTTAACTACGGTGGTGGATTTCCCCATACCTCCTTTGCGATTGCATACCGTGATCACGTTCATTAAGTCGTCTCCGTCTCCGCTGACATCACTGTTGCGATTGACTCACGCCAGAATATTTCAAATTCAGGATCTTCTGGCGTAACAGACACTGTAGGCTGCTGACACATGATGATTTGAATCAGTGCTGTGTGAATATGCGTGGACTGTTTCAAATTGATTTTGCCTTTGGGATGTTCACTAAACCATTGCAGTAAGTCATCGCCTTCTTCAATGCCGCAAACGCCATCGAATACGGCTACGTTGGTTTTGTAGGTTATTGGCATGATAGCAACTCCTTAATGTTGAGGATCAGTAATACTCGACCATCGCCTAATAGTGCGGATCCTGAATAGTAGTTGTATTGAGACATCAATCCCGCAAGCGGTTTTTGGACAATGTCGATTCCTTCATGGAACTGGTCAATTTTCAGCGCGATGTCTTCTCCATTGAGGCTCATGATGAGAAGTGGCACTTCCTCTTCGTACTCCGTTTCGGGCATAGACAATAAAGAGTGCAGGGACAAAACAGGAATGACTTTATCCCGTAAGACAATGGCTTCTCCCTGCTTGATGCGCAGTAAGCGATCGTGAGGCACTTTTACTGTCTCAACAATATTTTCCATGGAGATACCAAAGCATTGATGCTGTACCTCCACCATCATGACGCGACTCACAGCCATGGTAAGTGGTAAGAATAGACGAATGGTGGTGCCTTTACCCAATTCACTATCGATGGTGACCTTGCCACCAGCCTGTTGCACCAAGCCATTGACAACGTCCATACCGACCCCACGACCGGATAAGTCGGACACTTGCTCTGCCGTAGAGAAGCCAGGCGCGAAGATCAGGTACAGTGCTTCTTGGTCGGTGATGGATTCAAGTTTTTGTTCATTGATGATGCCTTTGCGATACGCACTTTGCTTAAGCTTTTCAGGGTCCATTCCGCGGCCATCGTCTACTACCTCAATAATGACTTGATCGTCTTTCGGTATGGCCCTTAAGTAAAGCGTACCTTGAGCAGACTTGCCTTGGTCAACGCGTTCTTGCTCCGTTTCAAAACCATGGTCTAAGCTATTGCGAACCAAGTGAATCAATGGGTCGGCCAGATTTTCAACCACGTTCTTATCCGCTTCTGATTCTTCCCCTTCTAAAATTAGGCGCACATCCTTATTCAATTTGCGTGACAAATCTCTGACAAGGCGCGGAAAGCGTTGAAAGATCGTTGACACTGGTACCATGCGGATTTGCATCATTGTGCTTTGCATGGACTCTGCTAGGCGGTTAATCACGGCGTATTGGCTTTTAATCTCTTTAGCTAAGGCTCTGACTTGGTAGTCATCTTCTGCCTTTTTAGCGAGATAGGGGAGGCTGTTCTTAGCGACTACTAATTCCCCCACCAAATCCATCAAAAGATCGATACGGTGCTGGTCGACCTTTAAAACCTGTGGTTTTTGGTTGTGACTCGGTTCATGTGTGGTATTACTTGAAGCCGGTTTGGTTGCAGGTGTTATGGGTGTGTCCGCATCGTTAGAAAGAGCATGAGGTGTCACAACAGCTGTACTATCTGTCGCTTCCTCTTGATCAGGTGCTTGGCGAAGCTGCTGCTCTTGTCTAACGAGGGATGCGATATCCATTTCATCCCCTTCATCGCTACTATTTTCATCGGTCATTGAAACACTATTAACGCATTTGTCTTCAGTAACGGCGGTGACTTGAGTCTGATCTGCATGATTTAATTCAAGTACATTTTGAATCAGTGATATCAACCCGATAGTAGAACTGCTTTCTAGGCATTCGTGAACGACAGCCCCTAAGTTAGAAGGTGTAAGTGCATCACCTAAGATTCGCTCTATTACCAATTGAGCCGATGCGACTCTGCCTTCAATATCTGATTCGGTACTGAATTCAAGCATCTGCATTTGGGTGGCGAGGAGAGTTCTTTGAGCATCACTTAATGCATGGCAGGAAGCTTCTTCCGGTGCGTTCTCTGTGTCATGTTCACTGCTGTTTGCTTCGGATAAGGTTACCGTTTCAGAAATCTGTTCGTCGTAATCATATTCGAATGCGCCGTTTTCTAAAGCATTAAGTAGTGCGCTCATAAGCGTCGGTTCAGCTGCGTCTTTCTCGGCGAGCGCTTTGATCCATTGCAAGCAACTAACCTGATAAAAGTCAGGGTTGGCTAACTCAATAACAGGTTGCAGTAAGTTAGGAATGGCATGCCAAGTCTGGTTTTTAATGTGCTCTGACAATGGCGCTAGGACATCTTGGAACAAACTTTGATCATCGCTCCATTCTCCGCTTGGGAATACTAGCCAAGGCAATTCAATGTCTAAGATCTTGGTATCGTCTTCTACATATTTGAAGTGATCTAAAAGGGATTCGATGTCCGCACAAGAGATCAGATCGAAGCTAAGGTTGCATGCATAAGGATCGAGCTCTGTTATGGCTGGCCAAGGTGCAATAGAGGCTATTTGGGTAACCACACAATCTGGAGTCAAACGAACAGTATGGATCGGATCATCACCAGTGAAGAAACAGTCTGTCTGAGGTGTGTAATGAATATAGGTTGCCAGATCGTGCTGAGTGAAAATACGCAATCGAGTTGCTATGGGAAGTGTCTCTAGCACATGCTTGAGGTCTTCTCGGCTATGATCGCTTGCTTGATTTTCACTTTGATGGCTTGTTGTACCGACTGAATCAAGTGTGTCACCGGCCTCTTTGGGAATGATGGCCAACAACTCAGACATGTGTGGCGCTCCTTGTTGCTCAGCGTCACTACCTAATTCCCCAAGTTCTTCGAGTTCGTCAATCCAAACTGTTATTTGGTCCATTGCGTTGAGTAACACGTCAATGTGTTCCGAGCTGAGGCTTAAATCTCCTGCTCTGGCCAAATCAAGGATGTCTTCTGCCACATGCATCAAGCGTGTGAAAGGGCCAATATCAAAGAGTCCTGATGATCCTTTAATCGTGTGCATCGCTCTGAATAAGTTTTGCATGATACTGGCATCATCTGGTGACTGCTCCAATGCAAGGAAACATTGGCTGGCTTCTTCTAAGTTGTCGCGTGACTCGGAAATAAAGGATTCCAGCATTGGATTCATTGTACACCTCCTGTTAGAAGCTCTGCGTAGGTTTGTAAGGCCTCAATTCGAACGGGCTTCACTAAATAGAAATTGGCTCCTGCTGCGTAAGCTTTATCTTGGTCCTGCTCAGTTTCTTCGGTACTAATCATGATGGCAGGGGTGGCACGTACGTCAGGTGTTTTCCTCACTTCTTCAATAAAAGTGTAGCCATCCATCTTTGGCATATTGATATCTACTAGAAGCAAATCAAAACTTTCTTGATTAATGCGTTCTAGTGCTTCAAGTCCATTGCCAGCTTCCTCTACCTGATAGCCTATGCTCTCCATCAATTGACGGTGATACATTCGAACAGTTGTGGCGTCGTCAACGATTAATATTTTTTTCATGACTAACGTCTCCTATGCAATCGGCTTTTGGTAGGCCAGCGCTTCTTTGAACTTGCGTACCTTGAATAATGAAGAGATTCGACTCATAGACTCTGAATGGCCAAGGAAGATAAAACCACCTGGTGCTAGAGCGTCATAGAGTGCTTCAGCAGCGTTTCTGCGCGACACATCATCAAAATAGATCAGTACATTTCGACAAAATATTAGGTCAATGTCGCGATACTTTTGCATGTCTTTTTGTTCATTTAGGTTTACTTTTGAAAAATGAACGCAGCTACGTAAATCGTCTGTTGCTTGGTAAAGACCGTGTTCTGTTTTGGTAAAGTATTTTTTCTTTAAGCTTGGCCCTAAATTTTGCACCGAGCGCTCGTTGAATATTCCGGCTTTTGCTTTTTCCAAAACAGAGGAATCTATGTCTGATGACATTAACTCGATGTCAACGCGCTCTATAGAAGGCCAGCGCTCCATCAAATAAATGGCAATGGAATAAGGTTCTTCGCCAGTGCTCGAAGGAATTGACCATATTTTTAATTCCTTCTTCTGCTGAGTCGTGACGATTTCATCGAGTAACTCTTCTACCATGCAGTCAAATTGGTGGGCTTCTCTAAAGAAGTAAGTCTCATTGACTGTCATAATGTTGATCAATTCTTGCAATTCCGCCCCTGAGGCTTGGAAACGCATGGCAGTGAAATAGTCTCTGAAGGAATGCGCCCCCGTTTTTTTAACGCGGTCAACCAAGCGCTTATCGACGAAGTAGCGTTTACTGTCTTCGAAGCGAATCCCTGTTTTGCGATAAAAAAAGTCACGAAAGCGCTCGAACTCCGCATTAGTGATTTTAATATCTAGATCTTTGTTAGTAAGGGTCATGAACTACTCCTCAGTTAAGCGTTTAACTGCAAGGTTCACTACAAATTCGATATATGGCTCACCTGGAAAGCGTGCTTTAACAGCGCTGATTGCAGGTAGCATTTCTGGTGTGCCGATCTCTGTCAGCCGGTCAATGGCAGTAGCAACAACGTTAATGTGCTTATCGTGTAAAATCACATCAATCAGCCAGTTAGGTGAATCAGGGTGAGCAAGGGTTTGCAATATATCGATGGCAAAAATTCTTACATCAGAGTCATGGTCATGAAGTAGGTCTTTGATGTATTCGCCAATCTCTTCTGGCATGCCCTGAAGAATTTCAATGACGCCATTTCTAAGGGCTGCATTTTCTGAACGCAAGAAGGGTAGTAATCCCTCTAGCACTCGGTGACCGCCAATACATTGCAAACTCACCAAGATAGCCCCTTTGACGCGGATGCTTTTCTCTCGTGCAAGTGCGTTCAATAGGGCGGGTGTTGCGACAGAATACTCGCCAAGGGCACGAGCCGCTAAACGCCGTTCATCTGTGTCTTGGCTGTCCAACAACGTAAGCCATTCTTGTAAACCGCGAACAGCTGGCGCGGTGTTTGGGTTGCTGGCAATCGCCGATGCTTTTTTCAGAACCATGAGTCATGTCTCCTAGGCTGTACGCATTACCCATTTCACTAATTGATTAGCGACTTTGTGGGAGGGCAAGACGCAGCTCGCACCATTCTTTTTTATTAATTCTTGGGGCATACCAAATACCACAGCAGTCTCTTCAGACTCTGCAATGGTTAGTGCACCTTGTTGTTTCAGGTGAGCCATTTCTTGTGCGCCATCGTTACCCATGCCTGTAAGCTGGACACATACAATGCGCTTTGCTTGTGTAGCTTTGCCTGCCGACTCCACCATCCTCGACACGCTGGGGTGCCATAGATGGTTCTCTGAACTGGGCGCTGGTTGAGCGACTAACTTACCGTTACGGCGCTGAATCAAAATGTCTGCATCACCTCTGGCAATGTACACTTTGCCGGGCTCCAAAGACGTCATTCTTTCAACATGCTCCACTTGAATGCTTACGAGCCCATTTAAGCGTTTAGCAAGGTTATGAGTGAAGGTGGCTGGCATATGTTGAGCAATCACCACTGGCGCCTTGAAATTTGCGGGTAGGCCTCTGAGTAATTCCTCCAGTGTGCTCGGGCCACCTGTTGAGACACCGACGACGATTAGGTCAATGTCTGCGGAAGGTTCTATGTTGATCACCTTCTCTTGCACTGCGGTTCGAGCCTCTTGCACCGGTCTAACAGTGTGTTGTCTTGAGCGTCGCTCTGCTGTTTTTGTATTGGGTGCGGTTGGTTCACTAACGGTTCTAGGGCGTTTTACTCGCGCTCTCAAAGCAATGCGAATTTTGCTAAGGAGATCAGGGAACGCTTCATTGATGTTTAACGAAACCGTGCCTCCTGGTTTGCAAACATAGTCGACTGCACCCAGCTGAATCGCTTCAATGGTCGACATGGCTCCACGTTTGGTTAAAGAGGAGAGCATGACGGTAGGGCAGGGATTGCGTTCCATTATATGGCTTAGGCAAGTTAGCCCGTCCATTACCGGCATGTTGATATCCAAAGTGATCGCGTCAGGCTGGAAGTGCTGAACCTTTTCCAGACACTCCTCGCCGTTACGAGCAATTTCTACACGATAGCCCTGTTGGCGTAAAAACTCACCGATGTGCTTACGCATGAGGGCTGAATCGTCTACTACAAGTATCAGCTCATTCATGAATAATTACCCTAATTGATCAGCAACGATAGTTTGCTCATTGGCGCTTAGTAGTTCTCTTGCAGACAGAATCTGAATAATTCGGTTACGTTGAGAGAGATTGACTACCTTGCCGAGCATACGATTTTGGTCGTCAGATAGTGGAGGAGCATCTTCTATTTGACGTTTTGAAAGACGCAGTACTTCAGCAACAGAGTCCACCACGAAGCCCGTTTTTACAGAATCGATAGTGACCACCAAAATGCGTTGTCGATCACTTGCTTCTATACGATTCATGTCAAAACGTGTACGCATATCGACGACCGGTAAAATCGTTCCTCTAAGGTTCACCATGCCATCAATAAAGCTGGCGGTTTTAGGTACCTTGTCGAGTTTTTCTGGGACGCGTGTAATTTCTTGAACATCTTCGATACTGATACCGTATTCCTGATCGGCAAGTTTAAACACCACCATTTGCTCGTTATCACTATCAAGGTCTAGATCATTATCTTGTTGTTGCTCCATGGTCTGATCCTCTTGATGGGCTTCGTCAAACGCTTTCTGAACGCTAGGGTATTGCAGCAAGCTGCTAGGCTTTAGCACTGACACCAGCCGTTTTCCATTGTCTAAACGACAAATTTTTTCAATGTCGTCGCTGTTAAACGTGTTAAGTAATTTCGGTACTTCTCCTTGCTCATTTGGAGAAACTCGCAACACTTCTTTAACACCGTCAACAACTAAACCAACACAGCTGCTTTGCGAAGGTTTCTCGTTGAGATCCACCACCAGAATGCGATGGTCTTCATTGGCTTCACCTTCATACATGCCAAACAAGGAGCGCAAACTGATCAGAGGTAGCACGCGACCGCGAAGATTGATCAGTCCAAGCACATGGGAATCCACATGAGGAACCTGTGAAATATCATCGGGGAGGCGTACGATTTCCTGAACAGACCCTAAGTGAAAAGCGTATTCTTGTTCATCAACGTTGAAGCTGACGAGCATATCGACGTCTTCATCCGCTTCCTCTTCTTCAATAGTTATTGATGTTGTGGAGCCATCAGCCATGCTATTTGATTGGACTGCATCAGAAATGATGTTCTGAAATTGGGTTTCTACGCACTGTTTTGGTAACAGAATTTGTATAAAGCCCTGATCGTCACCACCATTGATCACACCCTGTAATAGTTCGGCATTGATACTGCTTTTGATGCCTTGAGCGTCTTGTATATCACTTTCAGTGACATCAATGACGCGTGATACACGGTCAACCATAAGCCCAATGTTGGTGCCGACATTGACGACCAATATGCGCGAGCTTTCAGTTTGTTCAACACTGTTAAAAGATAAAATGGTACGTAAGTCCAATACCGGTAAAACGTGTCCCCTTAAGTTAGCCAACCCAAGTAATGAGGAGGAGGTAAGAGGCACATCCACCATACTTGGGATGCGAATAATCTCGACAACATCGGTCATTGGGAATGCATAACGCTCTTTGCCAATGAAAAATGTCACGTACTGGTTTAATGATTCTTCGAACTCTTCGTGATTGAGTTCCGCTACCATGGCATTGGTCATAAGAATCTCCTATACATTCGTATAAATGAATCGCTTAGACGTTTTGCAATTCGTCAGCAACGGAAGCAATCTCTTCGATTGACATGGACAGTTCTTCGGTACTACGAGACTGCTGCTGGGCCGCAGTGGCACACTCTTCTGCTGCTGTGCTCGCTTGTTCCGCTGCCGCTGCAATCTGTTCCATACCTTTAACGGCTTGGCTAACTGCAGAGGAAATCTCTATCGCGGTTCGCTCTACTTGAGTACTGTTATCTCGCACTGAAATGATATCTTGCTCGATCTTATTAAGGTCTTGGGTGGACTGAGCAGCTTTATCTACTTCGCGTTTGGCACTTTCTGATGTTTCGGTTAGGTCGATGCGCACACGCACAGTTTGATCGCGAATGGCTTTGACCAAATCTTTAATTTGGTCGACGTTCTCGGCAGCTTCGTCAGCTAAGTTTTGAATGTCGCCAGAAACCACTGCAAAGCCTTTACCGTATTCACCCGCACGAGCTGCTTCTACAGCACCATTGACTGCCAACATACTGGTTTTGATGGAAACAGTTGTGATGGTGTCGATGACTTTATCAATGGCGCTGACCATTTGCTCCATTGATGTGATCGCATCAACGTTGCTGCGAGCTGCTTCTAATGATGTGCTGATTCCTGTGATCATTTCATCAACACTAGTTTTGTTAGTGGTGAGTAATTCTTGGATCTTCGATACCAGTTCAAGGGTATTTTTGGAGCGTGTGGAAGCAAGTTCTGAGCCCGTCTCAAGTTGTTTCAAAGCTGCAGCAGATTCTTCTGCAGCTGCCGCCGCTGTTTCGGCACCGCGGCTGATTTCTGAAATCGCAGCACTAATTTCGCTGGCTGCTCTGTTGATTTCTTCTATAGAGCTGGAAAGCTCTTCTGATGCAGAAGCTACGTCTTCTGCACTTTTACTGATATCAGAACTGTTTTTGAGGTCATCAGCGACACTTTCTAAATCTTGTGAGGATTCTTCTGCGGCTGTTAAAGCAATGCCTTGCTGTTCAATGGTTTTTACGACTTGTTCTGCTGCGGCGGATTGCTCTTCTGCTGCCGAGGCGATTTCTTCTGAACCTTTTAAGATATCTCGGCTGGCGGCAAACATCTGATCTGCACTCCCAAGAAGCTCATCGGATGAGGCGCTAATATCACTGATATCAATGAGGATTTGTTGTAATTGAGAAGTGACCATGCGACCTTTTTCAACTTCCTCAAGAGCTGTCGTCGCTGATTCTTGAACTGAGTCACTCACTTGACGAGACTGTTGCTGGATGCGTTCGATTTGAGCTGCAATATCAAGCGCGCTTTTTTCAGACACTTCTGCAAGGGATCTAACTGTGTCTGCTACCACCGCAAACCCTTTACCGTGTTGACCCGCTCGACCAGCTTCGATAGCGGCGTTAAGAGCAAGAAGGTTGGTTTGATCCGCGATGCGAGTGACTTGTTTCACTGTTTCGCCGATGTTGCTTGCGAGTTGTTCTAGTTCAGACATCATGGCAACCGAAGCTGTTTGCTTGTCACTGGCGGTACCGATGTTGTCGACAAGGTTTGAAATCTCATTAGAAACATGTTCGATGAGAGTTTGTAGAACATCTGATCGTTCTTTTGATTCGGTAATGACTTCTTGTTGAGTTTTTAGAGATTGGTTAACTTGGTTAATGGCTGCCAAGCTTTCTTGGCAAGAGCTGCTGCTTTGTTCTGCGCCAGCAGCAATACTTGCCGAAGCTTTGGACAATTGCTCTCGTGCGCTACTGGCTTCGGTGATGGCGCTGGCCAGTTCAGCAGTTGAGGAGGCTATCCGTTCAGCAGCTTGCTGTTGCTTAGCAACAGTTCTTGCTTGTTTACGTTGGGCTTCTGCGCGCTTTGCCGAAGCAGCTGCGTTATCAGTGAGGGATGACGAAGGGGCTGCAACAGTGGACTTTTTTAGGGCCATAACTCAATCTCCAAACACATTAGTCTCTAGTTCCGCAGTGAAGAGTGCTGAACTGCATTAGTCGTTTAAAGATAGAGAAATTTATTCCAGGTAATAGTGGAGTCCTGTTGAGAGACTGTGATCAATTTGTGAACAGTTGGTATCTGATTGTAAATTGATCAAAGACGTTAAGTCGGTGAGATTCTGATAGAGCATTTTCAGGAGGGGGGCGAGGTTTTCCTTATATATAAATAAGTTAGCGGGAAGGTATGTTTTTTGAGCAAGAAAAATAAACTGAAAAAAATCTAAAAAAAATCTTTCCTTTTGAATTCGTTATAGTAATATACGCACCCGCTGACAGGGGCAGCGCTCTGGTTAGCAACGGGGCGTAGCGCAGCCTGGTAGCGCACTAGCATGGGGTGCTAGTGGTCGCAGGTTCAAATCCTGCCGTCCCGACCAAAAATTAGAAATGCCGCTATAGCTCAGTTGGTAGAGCACCTGACTTGTAATCAGGGGGTCCCGAGTTCGACTCTTGGTGGCGGCACCATCTAAAGTTTGGTTGTACAATTCGTTAAGCGTTTAAGCCGCTATAGCTCAGTTGGTAGAGCACCTGACTTGTAATCAGGGGGTCCCGAGTTCGACTCTTGGTGGCGGCACCACTTAAACACTTCTCGATATATGCCGCTATAGCTCAGTTGGTAGAGCACCTGACTTGTAATCAGGGGGTCCCGAGTTCGACTCTTGGTGGCGGCACCATTTACAATTTGAAGCGTTTCTTTTGCGCCGCTATAGCTCAGTTGGTAGAGCACCTGACTTGTAATCAGGGGGTCCCGAGTTCGACTCTTGGTGGCGGCACCATCCTAATGATGTAGCAAAAGATTATATGCCGCTATAGCTCAGTTGGTAGAGCACCTGACTTGTAATCAGGGGGTCCCGAGTTCGACTCTTGGTGGCGGCACCATCACTTCATGTTAAATGGGTGTGTAGCTCAGTTGGGAGAGCGTCGCCCTTACAAGGCGAATGTCGGGAGTTCGAACCTCTCCACACCCACCACTTATAAGTCAGTGGTTAAAAAACTTATGACAATATGGAGCGGTAGTTCAGTTGGTTAGAATACCTGCCTGTCACGCAGGGGGTCGCGGGTTCGAGTCCCGTCCGTTCCGCCATCTCTATGATGGGTGTGTAGCTCAGTTGGGAGAGCGTCGCCCTTACAAGGCGAATGTCGGGAGTTCGAACCTCTCCACACCCACCACTTATAGTCCATATTGATTCCTATGATCACATCAAACTAGTTATTCTCTCGTAGCTAATTCTCTTTTTTATTTAGTAAACCACTTCTTCATCCCTGTCTTATATATCTCGTCTGGTGCGTTATCTCCTTTCTTCTAAGACTCCTACACTAAACAATTCAAGTTAAAGTTCACTAATCAGTTAGCAAGATGGGAAGCGCTGTAAGTAAAATCTATTTTATTCGTTAGACGCACGATTTAGAGTTTTTAGAAATATGCCATTTCAGTATTTAGAAGTGAAAGCTATCAATTCATTCAATTTAACAGAATAGGCAAGAATTAAACTCATATTGACTACCTGGTGGAGCTGATACAGCGACAAAATAAGCGCGTATTTAGACCTTATCGGAGGAAGTGAAGTATGAAGTTGCTGAAACAGGTGGTTGTGTTATTAGCGATCGCTACAAGCTCTGCAATGACCTTAGCGCAGGACATGTCAAATGGCGCAGACAATTTTTATGTGAGTGATAGCGTTAACGTTGAAAAAGTACGCTTTAAAAATCTTTATCAGATGGAAGTAGTTGGTAATCTTTTTGTGCCAAAGAATGTCGACTCTGAAAAAAAACTACCCTGCAATAGTTGTTGGGCATCCTATGGGAGCGGTTAAAGAGCAAAGTTCTAACTTGTATGCTGCAAAGCTGGCTGAGAAAGGTTTTATTACTCTAGCTATCGACCTTTCATTCTGGGGCGAAAGTGAAGGTGAGCCGGGTCATTTAGTTTCTCCTGAAATTTACTCGGATGACTTTAGTGCTGCTGTGGATTATCTGAGTACCCATAGTTCAGTTGACCCAAATAGGATTGGTGTATTGGGGATTTGTGGCAGCGGTAGTTTTGTTATTAGCGCGGCGAAGATTGATAGCAGAATGAAAGCCGTGGCGACTGTCAGCATGTATGATATGGGAGTTGCTGCCAGAAGTGGTCTTAATGGATCTACTTCGCTTGAGCAGCGAAAAGAGTTGATTGCCTTGGCTACTCAGCAACGCTTAGTGGAGTTCAAGGGTGGGGATAAAGTCTACATTCCAGGTACGGTAAATGAGATTGATGAGAATACTCATCCTATTCAGAAAGAGTTCTATGACTTTTATCGCACGCCACGAGGTGCCTACACTCCAGAAGGAGAGCGCTCTGAATTGACGACAAAGCCTCTTCTAAGCAGCTTGGTCAAGTTTATGAATTTCTATCCTTTTAACGATATTGAAACTATCTCACCAAGACCGATGCTATTCATAACGGGTGATATTGCCCATTCTAGAGAGTTTAGCGAAGATGCTTACGAAAAAGCACAAGAGCCGAAAGAGCTAGTAATTGTGCCGAATGCCGGGCATGTTGATTTATACGATCGAGTTGGTTTAATCCCATTTGAGAAGCTGTCAGGTTTCTTTACTGATAACTTGTAATGGCTTATGCCCGACTTTAGTCGGGCATTTTCTTAGCAAGCTCTTTGAAATCTTTTAGAGGAGGCAACCCGAACTCTCTTGAGTACTCCCGACTGAATTGAGAAGGACTCTCATAGCCTACTGAAAACGCAGCATTTTGAGCGTCTTTTAGCCCACTTAAAATTAATTTCCTTGCCTCATTTAGCCTTATCCTTTTTTGGTACTGTAAGGCACTCATGCATGTTATGGACTTAAAGCATTTATTGAAGGAAGAGAGGCTCATACTGGCTTGAAGGGCTAGGTCTTCCATTTTAAAGGACATCGCATGATTATCCTTGATCCATTTGGCTGCTTTGGAAACTTTATATAAGTTACTCCCTCTAGTAACAATTCTTCTTAAGTGATGGCCTTGTTCGCTGCAGAGTAAGTGGTAGTAAAGCTCTTTCTTAATATTGCTTTGAAGGAATGTAGAGTTTTCTCTATTTTGAGAAAGTTTGGATAATCGGTAAACGGAACTTAATATTTCACTTGATATGCTGACTACAGTAACAAACTCATTTCTCACATCAGCATCATGGTAGTTGAAGCTTTCCTCAGCTGTTATTTCGGCTAAGAGTTCTAGGTCTAGAGCTACGGTTAAGCCCAAGTAAGGGGCTGCTGGCTCAATATCGTGCACCCTTGAGACGATAGGGGCATTGAAAGCAGAAACTAACATGGAGCTACTATCGTAAACATAGCTTTCCTTGCCCAAAAACGCTGTTTTTCTACCTTGTAGAATGATGCAAATATTAGGCGATAATATATAGCTCTCTTCTTTAGTTGGTTCATCGAACCTTATAAATGTAAGTCCAGATACACTGGTTGAGACGATGTTTTCTTGAGATGTGGAATCGAAGACGATTTCCTTAATGAGTTTTCTATAATGCTCTAATTCATTCATATCGATTTAATGTAATCAAAAAAAGCCACTACAGAGAATATAGTGGCTAAACACTTAAGCAATTCATGCTTAAGACTAGGTGTGGGAAGGTTTAGTCAAATCTCTTTAGTATTGACTGACTTCTGTTCTCAAGCCTTTGACCAGACTGTAGCTCAGTAGTAAAAGCACGATCAGGAAAGGTAATCCAGTTGCTACAACGCCAGCTTGAATGGTCGATAGAGCTTCTGCTCCACCACCTAGTAACAGACAGATAGCAATCATTGAGCTAGATGTAACCCAAAACACTTTTTGCTTCGTTGGCGAAGTTGCTTTGCCACCACTGGTTATCGTGTCGACAACAATAGCGCCAGAATCTGCGGATGTAACAAAGAAAATGACCGTTAAGATTAAAGAAGTGATTGCGATGACAGATGCAAATGGCAGTTCAGCGTACATTTCATATAGGGCTAATGACGCATCAGTAATCCCATTAACCAAGACTCCTTGGTTGTTTGCTATCATATCCAATGCTGCGCCACCCATAACGGAGAACCAAATGCCTATAAAAATGATTGGAGCAATAAACACGGCCAAGAAGAATTCTCTTACGGTTCTGCCTTTGGATATTTTCGCCATGAAAATACCCACAAAAGGTGACCAGCTAACCCACCACGCCCAATAGAAGATCGTCCAACCGTGATACCACACTTCATCTTCGCGCTCATACCAGTTAGATAAAGGAATGATATTGCTTACATAGGATGGAAAAATCGCAAGCGACTTTTCAATGATAGAGCTGCTGGAGGCCAGAACTAGAATCGTTGCAAGTAATAAAATAGATAGGACAATGTTGATATTACTTAAAAGTTTTACGCCGTTTTGCATTCCTCTAACGACTGAAAAATACGTGACACCCGTTATTAAAATAATCACAGAAATTTGTGTCACGACGGTATTTTGAATACCAAAGACATAATCTAAACCAGACGCAATTTGTTGCGCTCCTAGTCCTAGTGACGTAGCGATCCCGAAAACTGTTGCAATGGCGGCCAGTATATCAACGACATTGCCAATTGGGCCCCAGCATTTTTCGCCAAACACCGGATAAAATGCAGATCGTAACGTAAAGGGAAGCCCTTTGTTATAACTAAAAAATGCAAGTGCTAAGCCCACGATACCGTACGTCGCCCAGCCGTGAACGCCCCAGTGATAGAGTGATGCGGAGAGAGCCAACGTTTCGGCTTCTGGTGTCCTAGCCGTTACATTTAATGGTGTTCCATACCAATCCGTAAAGTATGCGACAGGTTCGGCAACCCCCCAAAATAGCAGACCTATGCCAACGCCAGATGCGAACAGCATACACAGCCAAGAAATTAAACTGTATTCCGTCTTAGCGGATTTTCCACCCAATCTAATCTTACCCAGTGGCGACAGCACAATCACTATACACAGAATAATCATGAAGTTGATGGCCATCATGAACAGCCAGTCAAACTGATTAATGATCCATGACTTAGTTTGATTGAGTGCTTCCCCTGAGTACTCCGGAAATATAAGCGTAAGTACGATAAACATGATGATCAGAATCGCACTAACGCCGAAAACCGAGTTATGAACATCAAACCCTAAGAATTGGACATTATCCTGGCCGGCTTTGTAATCAGTACGATAGTCATCGTTAGATATCGAGTTATTATATGTATTATCCTGTTCTCTCATTATTCTCTCCTGTTAAATAAAATAGCTACTTGAACGTAGCTATTTTTTAGAAAGTCTAAACTTGTCCAGATAAAGCAATATCCACGGCGCTTTTCCCCATTGTTTGATTCCCCACATAGTGTGAATCAAAGGGCTCTCTACTGAAGACCTCTCGGACTAACGGCTCAAAATAGCTAAGAGGTTTGGTTGGATAGTCTGGATCAAAGGAGGCTTGATCCCACTTTTCACAGAAATCTACGCAGCTTTGATACCATGGGTGGTCGATTAAATAGTCACGCTCATTTCTGTTTCCTCCCAAGAAATGGGCGTAGTAGTAATTCTGAAATAAGCCATGCTGATTGATTACCCAGGTGACCTCAGGGCGAACATAAGGTCGTAAAATAGAGGCGGCATATTGTGAGTGGTTGTAGGGTGCTAGATCATCACCAATATCGTGAACCAAGGCCGCGACAATCATTTCAATGTCAGCGCCATCGGCTTCCGCCCGTGTTGCAGATTGAAGAGAGTGTTCTAATCGTGTGACTAGGTAGCCAGATAAGGTGTTTTCTAGATTTTTTAGAGCCTCTAAAATTCTGTCAGGTAACCCTTTGGCGTATTGATCCTCATAAGCGTGAAGAAACTTATATTCCTCTTGCGTACCATCTTTCATTTGTTTGAACTGAACCGTTTTCATGGTTACTCCTTATAGTCCTAGTTGTCGTTTAATCGCTTTATAGCGGCCTTTGGGAGCGTCTAAATCGATATAAGCTCCTTGGAGGTGACGAAGCCCCTCACTGGCATCAAACCCAGTTCTACCGTGCAAGACACGAGTGTTGTGGAACATCTGGAGTTGCCCTGGCTCCAGTTTGAATTTCCACTCGTAGTCAGAAGAGTTCAGTAGTTCACCGAGTCTTTGCCTGGCTCTATGGAAGACTGCTAGCTGGTGCTGAGGAAGTAGAGGCAAATAATCTAAGCGAGGACTATAGGAAATGCCTGTCACTCGCCCTGAAACATCGGACTCGATCATGGTTCTTCTTTCAATCAACTCGATGCTTTTATCAATGTGTCGGTAACGGATCGGTACGGTATTTAAAAGCTGGTAGCCCTCGGGATTTTCACTTTTAAGTTGAGCTAGTACGGAAAGGCTGTCGACTAAGGTTGATAACCCACCAGAAGTCTCATTCTTAATACAATGCAGTAACTGAATGCCTGGCATCGGGTCTCGGTATGGGTTATCAGTGTGAGGCCCAAGTGGCACGGATTTGCTAGAAAGGTCGATGTAATCAGGGCGAGTGTAGACTTCGAAGCTTCTGCCAAAGTTCGTTTCGCGCACATGACCGAACTTTTCAGCCACATCTAACACCATGTTTGCTTCATTGGGGATCTCGTTAACGATCAAAACCCCATAGGTCAGGAATTTCTCAAGTGCCTTTAATAAGCCTTGCTCATCATTTAGTTCAACGTAGTCGACGTAGAACTTTGATTTGTCAAAATTTGCTGTCCAAGGCTGTGGCGTTGGGGCGCCGTCATATGTGTCGAAATCAGCTCGAAATTCGTTAAAGTCGTAATCGCCTTGGTAGCCATCACTAAACATCAATTGATAGATGCCATCACTTATTTTTCTAATGCTGTCTAACGACACATTTGCATCCAGCTGGTGGGGATCAAAAAGCCTCTGTTGAGTGATTTGATCCAAGTTTTGTTCATCTTGGCAACGTTCTCTCAACCATAGTGCCGGTAGCTCGAAAGACTGGTCATTCAAACGCGCTGTAACCGAAACCGCTTCTTCATTGACGAAAAACTCTACTTGTTGCATGTTCTTTATACTCCTGTATTGACCTTGAGCATATTGACAGGTTGAGATTGTCGTAACAGAGTCAAAAGCTAATACATAAGATGCAAATAACTAATGATGAACGAATCTGAATTACCTACTTCAAACAGCTTGCTGGCATTCGAAGCAACTGTCCGACATGGGTCGATGACTGCTGCGGCCGATGAGCTTGGAATAACTCAACCGTTGGTGTCACAAAGAATCCGCTCTTTGGAAGAGGAACTTGGTAGTGTTCTATTGGATAGATCGCGTAAGCCGCTCAAGCCAACAATCATTGGTGAAAAATTCTACGGCCGAATTAAAGAGCCGATTCAGCTGCTTTTTAAGGCTTGCGATTTTGTAAAGAATGAAAGAAACGACAAAAAGACCAGAGTGTCGATAAATGTGTATTTTGGCTTTGCATTTTACTGGTTGATGCCAAGACTAAATAAACTGCAAGAAGCCTTTCCGGATTATGTTTTTGAGATGACTCCTACCAACAGCTTAAGCGATATGATGGTTTCGAGTTCCGATATCGTTTTTCATTTCTCGAACAGTTTGGGCCGCTATAAGTTCGAAGAGATGTTTATCAGGGAAGAGGTTTTTCCTGTCTGCTCACCTGAGTTGCTCGAAAAATATGAAATCAATGTCGACAAGCCTTTATCTGACCTGAGATCTCTACCTTTACTACACAAAGATAAAGATGACGCTAGATGGTTTAACTGGATCAATTGGTGCAAAGTTTTAGGCGTTCAGCCTCCGGAAGAAGGCGTCATTTTTTGTTACAACAATTACCCACTTGTTTTAGAAGCAGCCATAAGAGGAGAAGGCTTCTGTCTAGCTTGGAGAGGATTAGTGGACCCCTATATAAAAGAAGGTAAGCTCGTTGAGCTGGGGCCGTCCTTGAAGTCAAAAAGCAGGGGCTACTTAATCTGTACGGATTATTACGATACCTACGCTATCAAAAAGGTGGTGGATTGGCTGATCAAGGAAGTTGAGAGTGGCGACCGATAGCATTAACAACATGAGCCGAGAGATCCTACAACAGCCTTTAGCGTAGGCATAAGTCTGTTGTAGGTAGGCTTGCTCAGTCTTTTTTCTCCCGATCAGTTTCGCTTTCCTCAACCTCGTCGTCTTTATTCCATAAGGTATCAGGAATGACTGATTCAATGTCTTCAGCGTGTTCTGGCGTTTTTTCTGAAATGTAATCCACTACGCTGTGAATGGTTTGCTCTAATTCACCTTCTTCTGCCAAGCGATCTGCGTAACGCATCTCTTCTAGGTTTGTGGTTGCTGTGGTGACATAGGCCTCAACGATGTCCATGACGGTTTCAGGGTGTTCTTCAACGACTGTCTCTGCAGCTGCTTCGAAAATTTCTAAGCTGTGCTCAGGATCAGCATTGGTAATCATAGCTGTCAGTTCTGGTAGGTCTTCGTAATCTGCCTCATCAAATACCTGTGCGACAAACTCGGTGGTTGATCCAGAAGCATTAGTAATAATTGTCTCGATCAATTCATGCTTATGGTTTGGGTGAAATTTAAGCAATCGCTGATAAAGCTCTGAAATATCAATGCCTTCGATATTGGCTAACGCTTTGGCGAAATCTAAAATTTGTTCAGGGTACGAACGGGCTAAGATACTGACCATTTTCAACGCTAATTGAGGTTGTAACTGGGCAATATCGACGGCAATTTCCACTTCATGACTCAGGGTTGAGTGGTCCACGTATTCTGTACGAGGGTCCAACTCACTACTGACCCAACCCATGGCAGCACCTTGAGCAACGAAGGCTTCTTGTTCTTCAACAGGGATCGATTCGCGCACTTTACTGCGGTAAATAACAAACAGAGCAAACGCTAATTGGATTAAGCCTAGTGCAATAAAGAAAAAGTCGATGCCAACATATTCCATGATCAGACCGATGATATAAGGCCCTATGATCCCCCCCGCCGCGTAAATGATAATGATCGCTCCGATGGCACCACTCATTTGATTTTGTTGTAGACGGTCGAAAGTTTCTGAAATACCAAGAGGGTATAGGCTTGACACAATGCCGCTACTAATACTGATCAAAACCAATGCAGGGATAAAAAAGTCCAACTCCAGAATGGCTGGAATGGCTAAGGTGCAGACGATTGAAAATAATGCGGTGTATAGAATGACTTTGCGGCGCTCAAATCGGTCCGCAAAGTAGCCAATCGGAAATTGCAGTGCAACACCACCGATGATGGCGGCACCTACCAATAGTGATAGGTTGATGCCTGAAATGCCTTTGGAGTCCGCGTATACCGACAACATGCTAAATAGTGAGCTTAAAATAAAGCCGCATACTAATACCGCCGTTGCACCGACTGGAGACGTGCGAACAAGCTGTAGTAATGGCATAGGAACGGTATCCTCCACCTGTGGTGCCGTCGCCTTACTAATCGCAATAGGAACCACACCACCGCACAGCAGTAGGCCAGCAATAATATAGAGGGTTGCATGGGTGACATCTGCAAGGTTGACGACGAATGAACCTAAAAACATAGATAGCAGAACAACAATTTGGTTGGTCGCCAAAATTCTTGAACGCGTCTCTGAAGTGGAGCGCTCACTTAACCATCCATCGGAGACAATGTTGGTCGCAGCAATACAAAAGCCCATCAAAATGCGCATGATTGCCCACACCCATTCGTTGAACCAAAGAAAGCACACTAGAATACTGATCGCAGCAAGGGCCGCAGAGGCGGTGTACATGCGAATATGTCCTACTCGTGACATGATTCGTCGCGTGAACACGCCACCTAAAAGCAACCCCACAGAAAACATCGACATAATCAAACCAATGTTGCCGGTATTCACTTGCTCGAAGTTCAAACGTAACGGAAGCAGAACATTTATTAGGCCATGGCTGATGTAAATGAAAAAGCCGCTGACGAATAAAGCCAATAAAGAGAGTAGCATTGCCGACATAATGATTAAGTCCTGTGATCTCCAGAAGGTATGAGTTATCACTTGATATACGTAATTGTGATCATTTATGTAAACGCTAGAGGCTATCGAGGAATGATGTCGTTATCCAGTAAATGACGTGTAACTAATGTGGCTATTCTTACTATGTGGCGATAAATCTAATTTAACTCAAGAAAATTAGGATGATAAAAAAGCACCAATAAAACGATGGCCTGACAGAGCTTAAGTATTAAAAATTTAATTCTGCAACCTGTAAGATTTTTTGTTTTCAAGCGTCTACTCTATACCCTTTGTTATTTTGCTCACTAAATCGAGCTTGTGTGGAGATATTAATGAAGAAGGCAATCTTATTGGTGTTAATTGCTGCTCTGGTGGCGCTGTTTTTCTATTTTGATATACACCATTTACTGACGCTCGAAGGCCTGAAAGCAGGTTTGGACCAGTTTGAATCTTTGCGTTCTGAGTCACCTGTGCTGGTGATGGGCGTTTTCCTCGTGTCG
This sequence comes from Marinomonas communis, assembly GCF_004363305.1. Lineage (GTDB taxonomy): Bacteria > Pseudomonadota > Gammaproteobacteria > Pseudomonadales > Marinomonadaceae > Marinomonas > Marinomonas communis. The sequence continues at coordinate 98,811 of NZ_SNZA01000001.1, forward strand.
TATGTATTGGTCACTGCGCTGTCACTTCCTGGGGCGGCGATTATGACGTTGGCGGCGGGAGCGCTGTTTGGGTTAGGTGTCGGTACATTACTGGTGTCTTTTGCAAGCAGCATTGGCGCAACGCTGGCTTTTTTAGTGTCTCGTTACCTTCTTCAAGAAACCGTACAAAAACGTTTTGGTGACCGCTTAAAAGCCTTTAATGAAGGGATCGAGAAAGATGGGGCATTCTATCTTTTCACCCTTCGCTTAGTGCCAGTTTTTCCATTCTTTTTGATTAACCTACTGATGGGCTTAACCAATATCCGTGCGATCACCTTCTATTGGGTTAGCCAAGTGGGCATGTTTGTTGGCACATTGGTTTATGTCAATGCGGGTACGCAGTTGGCTCAGTTGGAAAGCCTTTCTGGTATTTTGTCGCCTTCGTTGTTGTTCTCCTTTGTGCTATTAGGTGTGTTTCCTTTGATCGCCAAAAAAGTACTGGCGGTCGTAAAAGCAAAGCGTGTCTACAGTGGCTATCAAAAACCTAAAAAGTTTGACCGCAACATGATTGTCATTGGTGCGGGGGCCGGTGGCTTGGTCAGTGCCTACATCGCGGCAGCGGTGAAGGCAAAAGTGACCTTAGTGGAAGCCCATAAAATGGGAGGAGACTGCCTAAATTACGGTTGTGTACCCAGCAAGGCCATTATCAAGAGTGCCAAAGTCGCCAAACAGATTCGTCATGCTGATCAGTATGGTTTGGAAGCAGGTACACCTCGCTTTTCATTCAAACAAGTCATGGCACGAGTGCATGAGGTCATTGCGAAAGTAGAGCCCCATGACAGCGTTGAGCGTTACACCAAATTAGGCGTCGACGTGGTGCAGGGCTACGCCAAGATCATTGACCCTTGGACCGTTGAAATCCAACTAAATGAAGGCGGTAGCCAACGCTTAACGGCACAAAGTATTGTATTGGCGACAGGGGCTCGTCCAGTGGTGCCTGCCATTCCAGGTTTAGAAGAGGTTGGCTATTACACCAGCGATACCTTGTGGTCTGAGTTTGCCAAATTTGACGAGCCACCAAAGCGTTTAGTAGTGCTCGGAGGCGGTCCCATTGGTACTGAGTTGTCACAGACTTTTGCTCGTTTAGGTTCAAGTGTTACGCAAGTTGAGCGTTCAGAACGCATTATGATTCGTGAAGATCGAGACGTTTCTGAACTGGTTCAGCAAAGTTTACGCGAAGATGGCGTCAATATCTTAACCTCCCACCAAGCTGTGCGCTGCGAGAAAGAGGGGGCTAGTCAATACTTGATCGTTGAACAGGGCGGGCAGGAAAGTCGTATCGAATTCGACGCACTGATTTGTGCCGTCGGGCGCGAGGCGCGCTTAGAAGGTTATGGACTGGAAAATCTAGGCATCGAGACCCGAAGAACCATTGTCACGAATGATTACTTAGAAACACTTTATCCAAATATCTATGCGGCGGGTGATGTGGCAGGGCCTTATCAATTTACCCATGTGGCTGCGCACCAAGCGTGGTACGCTGCGGTAAATGCTTTATTTGGCTCTTTCAAAAAATTTCGTGCGGATTATCGAGTGATTCCATGGGCAACCTTCGTGGATCCAGAAGTGGCGCGTGTGGGGTTAAATGAGCAAGACGCCAAAGCCCAAGGCATTGACTACGAGGTGGTGCGCTATGGTATTGATGATTTAGATCGTGCAATCGCTGAGAGTGCTGAAGTTGGTTTTGTAAAAGTGCTAACCGTCCCAGGTAAGGACAAAATACTTGGTGTCACCATTGTCGGACAACATGCGGGCGAGATCCTACCTGAATTCGTTTTAGCCATGAAACACGGTTTAGGTCTGAACAAGATATTAGGGACCATTCATACTTATCCAACTTGGGCAGAGTCCAATAAATACGCTGCCGGGGAGTGGAAACGTGCTCACGCTCCAGAGAAAGTATTGAACTGGTTGGAAAAATATCACGCGTGGCGTCGAGGTTAGGCGAATGAAAGTATGGCTTGTTGTGCTCTTGTTCAGTCTTGGCGTTTCCAGCAATGTGTTGGCAAATAATGCCTTTAATCACGGTGGTTGGGATCAACTACTGCAAAAACATGTGCGACTGATCGATGAGGGTAAAGCCAGCCAAGTGGACTATCAGGGCTTTCTAGAGAGTAAAGGCGCTCTTGTGCAGTACTTAAAACAGCTAGAAAGTGTGAATCAGCAAACATTTGATAGTTGGCACAGGAATGATCAACTGGCTTTCTTGATCAATGCCTATAACGCTTGGACGGTACAATTAATTTTAACCAAGTGGCCTAATTTAGACTCCATTAAAGATCTTGGCGGACTGTTTCGCTCACCGTGGCGCAAAGAGTTTATTCCTCTTTTGGGACAAGTTCGTTCACTTGATGAGATTGAGCATGAATTAATTCGAGGCTCAGACCGTTACCAAGATCCTCGCATTCACTTTGCGGTGAATTGCGCCAGTATCGGTTGTCCTGCGTTGGCAAATGTCGCCTATCAAGGAGACAGCCTTGAACAGCTTTTAGAACAGCAAACTCGATTGTTTTTAGCCGACCGTTCTAGAAATCGACTGGACGGCAAAACGCTGAAACTCTCATCGATTTTCAAATGGTACAAAGAAGACTTTGAAAAAGGTTGGCAAGGCTATGACTCCCTTGAATCCTTTTTAGTCCATTACAAAGAGGCCCTGTCATTACCGGAAAGTAGTGTGCAAAGTCTTATGCGTGGGGATTTGAAACTGTCATTTCTGCGCTATGACTGGGGGCTCAATAGTGTGGATCGATAAAGATCGCCTTAGCTTGGGCAGCAAACACGAGTCGAGAGAGAAGATAAAAAAGAGGGCAGGTATATGAAATGGCTAGTAAGTATTTGTTTGGCATGCTTTAGCATGATCGCGCTGGCGCAAGCGCCTATTTCTACCGGTTTTTTTAGTAATAAAGCATTAGACGGTTACGACACAGTGGCTTACTTTACCGAAGGTAAGGCAATCAAAGGAAACCCTGAGTGGTCAACCAACTACAAGGGTGCTGAGTGGCACTTTTCTAAGGTTGAACATTTGCAGATGTTTTTGAAAGCACCAGAGAAATACGCGCCACAGTATGGCGGTTATTGTGCCTGGGGTGTTTCGACAAAAAATGATTTTGCGCCATCTGATGCCACACAGTGGGCCATTGTCGATGGGAAGCTGTACCTCAATTACAATGAAAAAGTGAAGTCGAGATGGGACCAGATGCCATTGCAACACATTGAGCAAGCTGACCGTAATTGGCCTGCTTTGATCGCGCAGTAGCATGATTATGTCGTCTATTCATGTAATTTTCTCATAGAAGCATTCGCTATTTCCTAACTAATTTAATCAATTCATTCCCCATAAAATAGAGTCATACCGTTTTATGGGGATCTGAAATGTCGCAATTTTCATCGCGTCAGCGAAATGCGCTGGCGATTATCTTAGCCAGTTATTTATTAATCTTGTTAGACACCTCCATCGTGATTACCGGTTTGCCTGAAATCCAAGCATCGCTAGGGTTTTCACAAGTTGGTTTGTCTTGGGTGCAGAACGCCTACACACTTGCTTTCGGTAGTTTGTTACTGCTGGGTGCGCGCGCAGGGGATCTATTTGGTCGAAAGAACGTGTTTATGTGGGCGATAGCCTGCTTTGCTTTGGCTTCGTTTGTTATTGGCTTAACCCAGTCGACATCCGTGATGATTGCTGCGCGAGCGGCCCAAGGTGCGAGTGCTGCGGTGCTGGCACCTGCTACGTTATCGCTGTTATCGACTTACTTTTCAGAAGGAGAGGAGAGAGTAAGAGCGTTGTCCTTATACGGTGCGACGGCTGGCATTGGCGCCACATTGGGATTGGTTTTAGGCGGCATATTTGCCGGTTGGTTGTCTTGGCGCGTCGGATTCTTTGTGAACATTCCTGTGTGCGTTGTCTTGTTTTTCGCTGCTAGATTTTTATTGGAAGAGTCTGAGCCGGAGTCTGGAAAACTGGATGTTATGGGCGCGATATACTCAACGTTTGGCATGGCTTGTTTAATATACGGCATTATTGAGGGTGGGGAATTAGGCTGGCAGCAGACGATTCCTTGGGGATTCCTAGGTATGGCTTTGTTGTCGTTGATGATCTTTGTGGCGAACGAAGCGCGTCATCAAGCACCTCTTATGCCTCTTCGTCTGTTTAGTGATTTTGAGCGAACCAGTGCCTATCTCGCGCGCATGACATTTGTTGGTGCCATGGTGAGTTTCTTCTTTTTCTCCACTCAGTTTATGCAACATGTTCTTAACTACTCTCCTGTGGAGGCGGGGCTAGGTTTTGTGCCAATGACAGCTTTTACCTTCATTTCTGCCATGTGGGTGCCTAAAGTCACTCGCATCATAGGTAATAAATGGGTGGTGATGGGGGCGTTTGCGCTCTTGATCCTAGGCCTTTGGTTGCTCAGTAACTTGAATGCAGGAGCCGAGTATTTTGCTGATTTATTGTTGCCTATGATGATCATCGGTCTTGGGAACGGTGCCGCTCTCGGGCCGTTAACGGTTTCTGGTGTAAAAGGTGTCGCGGCCAAGGATGCAGGGGCTGCATCAGGTGTTGTGAACACAGCACACCAATTAAGTGGCACTATTGGACTGAGCGTGCTCGTGGTCATCTTTGCTTCAGCAAAAGACCCTTCGTTAGATCCCACGTCAGCGTGGGCTGGACAGATTTCCGTTGGCTACTTAGGGTGCGTGGTTATGCTAATCGTAGGATTACTGATTCTACTGGCTAGTGCATTGAACTCGAACATGAGGCAACGCAAGATGGCTTCTGTTTAGTTGGCAGAGGATGCCAGCACATCGCAGTGTGCAATGTGCTGGTTTATGTTTATTGAGCGATTAAAACCTGCTCAAAAAATGCATTGATACCTTGGATATCATCTAGAGGAAGGACTTTGGCAACGTATTGATCCGGTCGAACAATAATGACGCAGCCCTTATTGCGATCAATACCACGCATATCGTAGATATCCTTGCCTTTTTTCAATGGAGCGCAGTACACCTTTTCATAGTCTTTTAAGCCAAACTTTCCTTTCTGAGGTGTCAGTAGGGGATCGAGTTGCGATCTTTCCAAGGCGTGGTGATGACATTGGAAAATCGCTCTGATATCGATCACAGAATCAATGTCAGCACCATCTGGCGTAAAGCGATGAACAGGAGAAGACGGGTCCTTCATCAGGTAGTCAGCCAGCTTTCTTACATGACAGTCATTCGACATAGGTGCTTGCTGGCCGGCAAACAGATACATGCGATAGGCGCCATTGGCAGTATGGCAATGGCCTAATTGCACTGGTTTGGCGTCTCCGTGACGTATGACTTTGGCAGAATGGAAGCGCAATCCAGCTTTCAGACCCGTGGCTAATTCATCGTATTTGTCCGACCCCATGGCTTGGGAAGGGCGATATTGGATGGAAACACCTGCGGTATAGCGACCAAATAGCTTAAAGTAGCGTTGGAACTCTGCGGGATCGATTCCCTCGGGGTGTTCTGCAGATTTAGGCTTTGCACTAAACATCGCCGACCATTCACGGTCAAAGTCGATCAAAGCTTGGCCGTATTCATGGCGCTCTAGTGAGTAGGTGGCCAACAGACTTTCAGGTGCTAATCCTGTCAGAACATGAGCCAGTTTCCAACCTAAGTTCCAGGTATCCATCACCGATGTATTAAGGCCTTGGCCTGCTTTGGGGCTATGGGTATGACAAGCATCTCCCGCCAAGAACACACGAGCGGAGCGCTCAGCGGTAGCATCGTCAAAGGCTGTAGTGATGCGCTGGCCGATTTCATAGACACTCCACCACGCCACATCTTTCACATCCATTGTAAAAGGGGCAATGATGCGATTGGCGGCGGCGATCAGAATGTCTGGCGTCATTTGGTCTCTGGCAACACGCTCATTCTCTTTGAGTTTGTCGAGCTCCACATAGATACGAGCCATGTAGCCCCCTTCGCGGGGAATGATCAACATATTGCCTTCTTTGTTCGATTGAATCAGTGACTTCAAGCGGATATCTGGGAAATCCGTATTTAAAAGAACGTCCATTACCCCCCACGCTTGGTTTAGGGCATCTCCTACCAATTTATGGCCAATAGCAGTTCGGACTCCAGATCGTGCACCATCACAGCCAACGACGTACTTAGCTTTTACAGTTTCAATTTCTTGATTGAACTGGGAGTAGTTGACCATTCTTTCGAGCTTGACTGTAACAGGGTACTCACAGTCCTGTTCATTAACTTCAAGCCCTAGAAATTTGCGTTGATAGTGAGGTTCTACCTTACCCGGTCCTTGTCGCATGACGCGAAGAAACTCATCGTGTACCCGAGCTTGATTGATGATCATATGAGGCATTTCCGATAGGTCTTCCTCAACGTCTTCGACCTTACCTGTGCGGGAAATGTGCTCAGGGTTTTCTGCATCAGGTTTCCAAAAGGCTGCTTCATTGACTTGGTAACCTTCTTGAATGATCTGATCAGCAAAGCCGTAGGCTTGGAACATTTCGACTGTGCGACAAGCAATGCCATCCGCTTGCCCAACGAGCAAACGATCATCTTTGATATCGACGATTGCAGTTTTGATTTGACCAAACTGAGACAACTGCGCCGCAAGGTTTAATCCCGCTGGGCCACAGCCAATGATTAAAACATCCACCTCACTAGGCATTGGGCGCTTGATAGGTGGCGCAACCACTGCATCTTGTGGGTCACTAAAGCGAGGGTCTCCAGGGTGAAAACCATTGACGTGATACTGCATCGTACGACTCCTTTATTGTTCTGATTGTCTCGATGCCTTTACTGTAGTTCATTCTTTGGTATAGGTAATAATTGGTTTTTGTCTCTAGATAAAAAGAAATTAAATATCTAGCGACTATAAGGTTTGGTCGATAGCATTACTTATCAGCGTTATGAAGGCTTCTTCTACGTTTTTAACTGAAAAGAAGCCTTTGTTCATAACTGCAAATGCTGAAATAAACAGTAGTGCTTAGAACGGGTAGTGTTGGTTCGGGTCTTCAATCGTAATCCAACGCAGGTCGGTGAATTCTGCTATCGCTGCTTTACCACCAAATCGTCCGTATCCCGAATCACCGACGCCGCCAAAAGGCATGTGCGGTTCATCCGCGACGGTTGGGCCATTGATGTGACAAATACCACTTTGAATGGCGTTGGCGCATGCCAGTGCGCGATTAATATCTTGCGAAAACACCGCCGCCGATAGACCGTATTCAGATTGATTGGCGACTTGGATGGCCTCTTGATCACCATTGACTCGAATAATGGATTTCACAGGACCAAAGCTCTCTTCTGAGAAGATACGCATCTCTGGGCTAACATAATCCAATAGGGTCGCGGAGAACATGGAGCCATTAGACTCCCCGCCGCACACCACAGATGCGCCTTTGCTGGTGGCATCGTCAATGAGTTCATGCATTTTTTCAGACACATTTGGATTCACCAACGAGCCTAAGACAACGTGATCACGAGGATTGCCCCATGGCAATTGGGATGCTTTAGCGGCGAGTTTTTCAACAAAGACATCAGCAATGGCGTCATCTACGATCAGGCGCTCAGTGGACATACAGATTTGTCCTTGGTTCATGAAAGCACCAAAAATGGCGGCATTAACAGCGCCATCGATGTCTGCATCGGAGAGGACAAGTAACGGCGCTTTACCACCCAGTTCCAACAAGGCTGGCTTCAAGTTTTCTCCCGCTAATCGACCAATAATTCGGCCTACTGGACTAGATCCAGTAAAGTTAACATGGCGCACTTGCGGTGCTTCGATCAGGGTTTTAACCACTTCAGCCGCATCTTCTGGGGCGTTTGAAAGTACGTTCACCGTACCCGCTGGAAAGCCTGCTTCGATAAAGCAGTCCACGATCAGTCGGTGAGTTAGTGGGCAAAACTCAGAGCTTTTTAAAATCACGGTATTACCGCAGGCCAGTGGCGTTGCAATAGCGCGAGCACCCAGAATAACGGGAGCGTTCCAAGGAGCCATCGCTAAACAAACGCCCTTAGGCTTATAGACAGACATGGCTAGTGTGCCTGGCTTGTTGGACGGGATCACTTCGCCATTGATGTGAGTAGTCAGCGCTGCGGCTTCTCGAATATGACCTGCGGCAAGCGAAACGTTAAAACCTGCCCAAGGGCCTGTCGCCCCGGTTTCGGTAATCATGGCGGCAACAAACTCATCGCTTTTGCTGTCCATGATGTCTGCAGCTTTATTCAGTAACGCACGTCGTTCGGCAGGTGTGGTGGTGCTCCAAGACGCAAACGCAATGTGTGCTGCAGTAACTGCCTCTAGGGCATCTTGTTTTGACGTGGCGGCGGCTCGGGAAGCAACTTCACCGGTCACAGGATCAATACGATCAAACGTTTTATTTTCGTTTGCTGTTTGGTCTTTACCACCAATGTGTAACAACACTGTCATTTTATATCTCCTTACTTATATTTATTGTGCTAACTAACTCCACGATGGGATGTTTATTAGAGGGTTATCCAACGTAGTTCAGTGAATTCATCGATGCTTGCATCGCCACCAAAGCGTCCATAGCCGCTGGCCTTTAGACCACCAAAAGGTTGTTTGGGATTGTCTCTTACGGTGGACGAATTGATGTGGCAAACACCTGATTCAAGCCTTTGGGCAATGCTTTGAGCTAGGGCATGATCTCGACTAAAAATGGCGGCGGCTAAGCCGTATTCGCAGTCGTTAGCCAAACTAATGGCTTCGTCAACGGAATCGACTGGATAGATGCCAGCAATAGGACCAAAGCATTCTTCGGAATACATCCGCATCATAGGAGTGATGCGGTCGATTAATGTCGCATCGATAAATTGACCTTGGATGGCGGTTCCAGTTAGCAGACGAGCCCCTTGATTTAACGCATCTTCAATTAGTTCAGAAAGTCGTTGGGCGATGGATGGGCTAGCAACGGGGCCAAGCTTACAGTCCTCGTGATTAGGGGACTGTGCTTGTAGTTTTTTCGCTTTCTCAACCAACAGAGTGGTGAAGTCATCCGCAATCGCTTGTTCAACAATGATACGGTCAGTGGCCATGCATATCTGGCCTTGATTTAAAAAGGCACCGTGAATAACAGCGTCACAGGCTTGCTCTAAATCAGCGTCCTGTAAAATGATCGCGGGGGACTTACCGCCGAGCTCCAACAAGCAGCGCTTGAGGTTTTGCGCCGCCATACCTGCAATAATTCGCCCGACACGCGTGGATCCAGTAAAGTTAATACGTCGAATGGCCGGACTGGAAATCAGAAAGCGAATCACATCTTCCGATTGCTCGGGAGCATTATTGATCACATTCAAAACCCCTGCTGGAAGGCCCGCTGCATGAAGCAGCTCCGCGATTAGAATGTGCGTCTCTGGTGACATATCCGATGCTTTGAATATCACGGTGTTACCAAAGATCAGCGGGAAAATAATCGCTCTCATGCCCAGTGCAATGGGGGCATTCCACGGTGCGATGGCTAAACAAATGCCAGCAGGTTGTCGTAACTGATAGCCGTCACTGGACATTTTCGAAGGCACGTTAATAGGGTGTTTATGGGCTAAGTCGATAGCAGCATCGATGACGTCGATGCAGACTTTTAGATTGAAATGGATCCAGTCATTAGTCGCGCCAATTTCGTTACGCATAGCGTTGGCGATCCGTTCACTAAAGCTTGGTAAGAGCTGTTTCGCTTGTTGGAAAATGTGGATACGTGCCTCTAAAGACAGGCTCGCCCAAGATTCAAAACTGCGCGTGGCGGCAAAGACCATCTGTTGCGCATCTCGTTTATTGCCATCTGCAACATAACAAGCCGGTAACTGAGTTGAGGGGTTTAATCGCTCAAAAAAATGACCATCCAGGGCGGGTCTAAATTCGCCATCAATGAACAGATTCACCACTTTGTTTTGCTGCTTGTTAGCCGTCGCTGAATGCGCCATGGAACCACCTTTACCTTATTAATTTTTTTATTGGGTGATGATTAATAACCAGATTAACAACTTATACTCTTTAAAAATTGTTAAATTATGGGTTAATTATGATTTTTATTGGGTATTTTGGAGGTTGGATTGATACAAGAGATTGTCGGTACCAGAATTCACTTCGAAAGTTTCGTTGCAGGGCTGCAGCCCCGTAGCCACTCTCTGAATAGCGCAGATAAGAGAGCGTTTTACTATTTAGTGGTGCAGCAGGAGGGGCATTCTGTTATTCGCTGTGATGAGCAATCCCACACACTGCAGAGCGCTAGTGTGGCGGTCATTTCACTGAATAGCTCAGCTAAATTAGACATGCGCGGTGGTAGTCAGTTATGGCTGATTGGGTTTGATGAGGCATTGCGCTCTATGATCATCGGCAATGAAGTCGACGGGCCTAAAATCAAACAATTACTGCAGCAACCTAGTCTCTTGTCATTAAGTGCGAATGAGCTTGAGAGGACTTTTATTCCACTTATTCAGTTGTTTGAAAGCGAGATTAAAGAAGACAAGAAACGTTCTTTGGTTATCTTATCCTCTTTGTTGAGGGTTCTATTGCTACAAAGTCATAGGGTTTTACAAGATCATTCGAGTGTAACTTCTGAATCCAATGATGAAATACTGGTACAACAGTTTCAGCAATTGATCGAAGTATGTTTTAAACAAAGAGTGCCGCTAACTTATTACTGTGAGCAGATGAATCTCACCTACGATAGGTTGCATGATGTGTGTCGACGCGCACTCGGCAAAACACCGAAAGAATTACTGAGTGAACGGACCCTCATGGACGCCATTTACCGACTTAAAAAATTACCGGATTCGATACAGACAATTTCAAACGATCTTGGCTTTTCCGATTCCAGCCAGTTTAGTCACTTTTTTAAAAAGAAGGTGGGGTGCTCTCCTAAGCAATATCGACAGCAGCAAAAAGAAAGTCATCAACTTTCGACAGCCTCCAAACTGGCCGACTTTTCTGATTGGCCATAGATTTAGCATAATTAGTAAATCTGTCCCTACTAATTATTTGGTTTTTTGTGCCTGTGTCGGTTTTATAAGCTTAACTAATATGGACTTCATCATAAGACGATGAGGTCTCACAATGATCGATCTTTCTGCTATAGATTTGGCGCGAATACAATTTGCGTTCACGGTTTCTTTTCACATTATTTTTCCAGCCATCACCATTGGTTTAGCCAGTTACTTAGCGGTGTTAGAAGGGCTTTGGCTGCGTACTCGTAATCAGGTATATCTCACGCTGTGCAAGTTTTGGATGAAGGCTTTTGCAGTGAATTTCGCCATGGGCGTTGTCTCTGGCATTGTCATGGCCTATCAATTTGGTACCAATTGGAGTGGCTTTTCAACCGTGGCGGGGAGTGTCACGGGGCCACTTTTAACCTATGAAGTGCTGACAGCTTTTTTCCTTGAGGCAGGCTTTTTAGGTGTGATGTTGTTTGGTTGGAATAAAGTCACCGAACGCACGCACTTTATCGCGACCTGCTTGGTGGCATTGGGCACATTGGTGTCCATGACTTGGATTTTGGCATCCAACAGTTGGATGCAAACACCACAAGGTCACGAAATCGTTGATGGCATAGTGGTGCCCGTAGATTGGTTTGAAATTATTTTCAATCCTTCTTTCCCGTATCGCTTGGTACATATGGGGCTTGCGGCTTTTCTATGCACAGCGTTGCTGGTGGCAGCAACGGGCGCTTATCACTTGCTGAAACATCAATACGAAGTTGAGTCTCGCAAGATGGTCATGATGGCGCTTTGGATGCTCGCCATCGTGGCACCATTGCAAGCATTGGTAGGGGATCAACACGGTTTAAACACGCTCGAACATCAGCCTATTAAAGTCGCCGCTATGGAAGGTCATTGGCACCCAGCGGAAGAAGGTGAGGGCGTGCCATTAGTGTTGTTTGCATGGCCTGATAATGAGTCCGAAACCAACCACTTTAGTTTAGAGATCCCGCATCTCGCAAGCTTAATTCTCACACACTCTTTGGACGGAGACATACCTGCACTGACGTCTGTAGCCAAAGAGGATCGCCCAAACGTTGCTTTGGTTTTTTGGAGTTTTCGCATCATGGTGGCGCTGGGTATCGCCATGATCGTCTTGGCTTGGGCGGGATTGTGGCTCAATCGAAAGCAATCACTCTTTCAAAGAACTCGTTTTTTACAGGTTTTGGTCTGCATGGGGCCGAGTGGTTTGGTGGCACTGTTAGCGGGTTGGTTTGTAACCGAAGTGGGGCGTCAGCCATGGGTAGTGTACGGCGTGTTACGTACGGTGGAGGCATCGTCTGCACACAGTGTACAGACCATGACCTTGTCACTGGCCAGTTTTGTCATCGGCTATTTAGCGATCTTTGGCCTCGGCATTTTCTATTTGATTCAACTGCTTCGTAAAGGGCCTCAGCTGACCAGTGATGCACCGCTTTCCGCACAGCGTCCCGCGAGACCGTTATCTGCCGTAAACGATTTGATTAATTAAGAGGAAACACAAATGGGATTAGATTTAGTCACTGTTTGGACGCTCGTCATAGGCTTTGGCCTGATGATGTATGTCCTATTAGATGGGTTTGATTTGGGCATTGGGTTGTTGTTCTTAGGCGTTCGTAATAAACACGACCGTGACATCATGGTGAATTCGGTAGCACCGGTTTGGGATGGCAATGAAACGTGGTTAGTACTTGGGGGCGCTGGTCTAATGGCCGCGTTTCCTCTGGCGTACTCGGTTATATTGGAGGCCCTGTATATTCCTTTGCTAGCCATGCTGTTTGGCTTAATTCTTCGAGGTGTGGCGTTTGAATTCCGCTTTAAAGCCATTCCAAAGCATCAAGGCGTTTGGGATATCTTGTTCTGTGTCGGCTCTTTGTTAGCGACCTTTTTCCAAGGCGCGTCCATGGGTGCTGTGATTCAAGGTTTTGCTGTTGAGAATAGTCAATATGAGGGTGGTACTTGGGATTGGCTGAACTGGTTCAGTATTTTAACTGGCTTTAGTTTACTACCAGCTTACGCGCTACTCGGATCGACTTGGCTCTTGATTAAGACAGAAGGCGATCTATACAAAAAGATGCGCCATTATTCCCATCATTTATTGGTGTGGTTGGGCTATGCCATGACAGCGATTCTGCTGATCACGCCATTTTTAAACGATGCCCTGAGAGAGCGCTGGTTAACCTTGCCTAACTTCTTTTACATGGGCTTTGTACCGATGTTGGGGCTCATGCTGTACACCTGGGTGTACTACGTCATTCGCTTCTCTGATTGGGAAAAATGGCCTTTTGCCATCACCTTAACCATGCTTGGCACTGCTTATTTCACACTGATAACCAGTTTATGGCCAAACATTATTCCACCGTATATCACCACTCATGAAGCCGCTGCTCCAGAGTCCAGTTTACGCTTTGCATTGTGGGGTGTGGTGATCATCGTGCCGGTCATCTTGGGCTATACCTACTGGTCCTACCATGTGTTTCGCGGCAAAGTTCGCGACACGGAGGGGTATCACTAAATGAGTACTTGGCAAAATTTGAAATGGCTAATTTTGCTTTGGGTACTGGGCTTCGCCACAGTGACCGGAGCGGGTTACGCCTTAAAAGGACTGATTTTCCTAACCTTTGGTTAGGTTTCTGTACCCCATTTCTTAGGACAAACTATGTATCAGTATGATGATTATGACCGTGCTCTGGTGACGGAGCGCGTCGCACAGTTTCGTGATCAGGTTGAGCGTTACCAAGCAGGTCAGCTAAGCGAAGACGAGTTTTTACCACTGCGTCTACAAAATGGTTTATATCTACAAAAACACGCTTATATGCTACGCGTTGCCATTCCTTACGGCGTGTTATCTGCAAACCAGTTACGTGCCTTGGCTCAGGTAAGTGATCGTTTTGATAAAGGCTATGGTCATTTTACGACACGTCAAAACATTCAATTTAACTGGGTGAAGTTACCGGAAGTCCCAGACTTGCTGGCCTACCTTGCTGAACATGATATGCACGCCATTCAGACTTCGGGCAATGTGGTTCGCAATGTCACCACGGAAGCCTTTGCGGGCGTGGCGGCAGATGAGGTGTATGATCCAAGGATATTTGCTGAGATCATTCGCCAGTGGTCGACGATTAATCCAGAGTTTTTGTTCCTGCCACGAAAATTCAAAATTGCCGTAAGCGCATCTGAGGAAGATCGTGCCGCGGTCCGTATTCACGATGTGGGGCTGTATTTATTTCGCGATAGCGAAGGTGAGCTTTACTTTAAAGTCATGGTTGGCGGCGGTTTAGGTCGTACACCGTTTATCAGCCAAGTCCTGAATGAGAAGCTGCCGTGGCGCGATTTGCTGACCTACCTAGAAGCAGTTTTACGAGTATTTAATCGCTACGGTCGTCGCGACAGCAAATATAAAGCGCGTATTAAGATTCTGGTGAATACACTGGGTTTAGATGCGTTCAAGGCCGAAGTTGAGCAAGAGTTTCAGCAAATTCCTAAAGACATTAATGGACTGACAGAGAGTGAGTTAAGTCGAATCGCGTCGCAATTTTTACCGGCGGTCTATGAAACCTTAGGTGAAACGGATTTAGAGTTTGCCACGCATTTGCAAAACAATGAGGCATTTTCAGATTGGTACGATTTGAATGTACGTTCCCATAAAGTGTCTGGTTATCGCTCTGTCGTCATCTCCACCAAGTTTCCCAACAACATCCCTGGTGATGTAACCAGCGCACAAATGCGTGGTATTGCAGACATCGCTGAGCGCTTTGGTTTCGGCGAAATTCGAGTGACTCATGAACAAAACTTGGTATTACCTGACATTCCAAAGTCATCCCTCTTTCAAGTATGGGTAGAGCTTAATCGCATCGGTCTGGGGCTGGCGAATCACGCTCTATTGTCTGACATGATCGTGTGTCCGGGAGCCAGTTACTGTAACTTGGCAACGGCTCATTCCTTCCCCGTAGCCGAGCAGGTGGTCAACGCATTTACCCTTGAAGAGCAACAGGACATTGGCCCGGTTAGCATGAACTTGTCTGGCTGTATCAACTCATGTGCTCATCACCATATCGCCAACATAGGTATGTTGGGGTTGAACAAAAGCAAAACGGATCATTACCAAATTACTTTGGGCGGACGCCAAGGAACAGACAGTCGCTTAGGTAAAGTGCTTGGACCAGCCATTGCTGAGTCAGATTTGCCCCAAGCAATCCGTACCCTAATGGACGTCTATCGAAAATACCGAGAAGTGGATGAAACCTTTATCCAAGCGGTTGATCGTTTGGGTCTAGCACCTTTTAAAGAAGCACTTTATCCGGAGGCTCAAGGATGAAAAATGTCATAGTCATCAGCGATGGAGAGGCAAGGGTAGACCTCAATGATCCGTGGCAGTTCGGACAAGAAAGCGAACAGGTAGAGTGCTCAGCTCGAGTTGACGAGGTCGCTACCTGGCTTGAGCATTCAGCTTCAAATCGCAGTCATGGTGTGTTGATTCAGAAAGAAGAAGAGCTTGAATTAATCGCTCCACACTTAGCCAACATCACCATGATTGCCTTAACGTTTAAAGACTTTAAAGATGGCCGTGCATACAGTTTGGCTTATCTACTAAGAACACGCTTTCATTTTAAAGGCGACTTACGTGCAGTTGGGGACGTGATGCGAGACCAGCTGAGTCTGATGCGTCAATGTGGTTTTACCAGCTTTGTAATCAAAGAGGGCAAGGACCCGTTTGACGCCCTAAAGGGCATCAAAGGACTGTCGGTGACCTACTCTGGAAGTGTCAGTAATCCTGCCCCATTGTTTAAACGAGTGAGGCGTTACTGATTTGTCAGTAACGTCTGAAACAATAAGTGAAGCGCTGCTCGGCGGCGCTCAGTTAGCGGTTGCGAGAAGCTAAGGCGCATGTGGTTTTTGTACAAACCATGGGCTGAGAATAATACTCCTGGAGTCAGTACGATGCCTTTTTCCAAAAGGACCTTATAGCTTTGCTTGGTATCGATATGGTCGGGTAGTTCGACCCAACAGCTCAATCCACCATTAGGCTTGGTGAATTTGATTTGAGTGCCCCAGTTCCTCTTAAGCTCCGCTAACAATTGATCCCGTTGCTCTTTTAGCTGTTGACGATGTTGGTTCACATATCGCTTGAAGTGCCCTTGGCTGATGAATTCTGCGAGCCCCTCTTGCACGGCTTGGGGGCTGGCCAGTTGCGTGATTAGCTTAAGTTGAACGATTTTGTGATGCAGTAATCCGCCAGCAATCCAGCCAATACGTAATTCTCTCGATAGGCATTTCGAGAAGGATCCGCACAGAATCACACGACCTTCATCACAGACGCTTTTAATCGGTGGACATAACTCACTACGAAAGCGTAATTCGCCGTAAATATCGTCTTCGATAATATAGAAATCATGCTGATTGGCGAGTTTTACCAAGGCTTTCATATTCGCAAGCGGCATTTTGGAACCGGTTGGCGTATGGAAGTTTGGTGTGACAATACAGGCTTTGATCGGCCAGTCTTGAATTTTCTCGGCAAGCTCCTGTAGATCTAATCCTTTATTGGTGTCGGATGAGATTTCGATTACGTGCAGCCCGAGCTGCTCAAGTTGTTGCAGTGCGCCGTAAAATGCTGGAGATTCAATGGCTACAGTGTCGCCTTTCTGACAAGTCGCCATCAAAGCAAGAAATAGGGCGTGCTGACATCCTGAAGTGATGCATAAATCATCAACGCTTAGACTTGTTTCACGTTGACGGTATAGGTCAACGATAGCGCTACGCAAGCCTACATGTCCCTTTGGTTCATCATAATAATGAGCTTTTTGTTCTGGATGAGAGCGAGACGCTTTGCCGATCATTCGATTCAAGTTAATCAAATGCTGCGCCGCCGGAGTCGAGCCGTCACTGGGCAAGATATCAAATGCAGCGCTGCGGGACATAATGTCACGGAAAATGTCCGGTACGTTTACTTGTGCGGGGATTGAGGGCGTTGACACTTTTTGCGGAGTGTTGAAATCCGCACCGCTTTCTGCCACAAAATAGCCACTCTTAGGGACGGCATAGACCAGTTGATCCGCTTCGAGCTTATGCAGAGCGTGAATGACCGTTGCTTTGGATAGCTCGTGCTGCTTACACAGAGTTCGAACGGAAGGCAGTTTTTCCCCTATCTTGTAACGGCCAGTTTGAATCTGTTGGCGTAACAACACTTCTAGAGCTTCATAACGAAATGTGCCCACTGCGATACCTTCTTAATTTTTTATCTGGGTCTAGTTTAGCGTATTTTTTTTGCATTTTACTAATCTGTGTCGCCCTTTTTATGCAGGGCTTACATAGAAAAACTGTCTTGAAAGCATGAGTTAAATCAAGCTAAGACTGAACAATCACTGTGCCCATTTATTTGCGCTCTATCTGTGTCTAATTCTCAAATTTTATCCCTTTAGAGTGGCCTCAATATTTCGTTGAGGTCCTGTTTATGCAAAAGATCCCCTTAAAAGATACTACTTATAACGAAGGCAAGATTTATGTACGATTGATGAGTGGTCGTTTTCAAACTCTGCGTCGCATCATTAGTTGGCCCATGTTGACGGCTTTTTTTCTGATGGCTTGGCTACGTATCGATGGCGAGCCATTGTTGATGTTTTCCTTTTCTAACCATCGCATTTTGATTTTTGGCTTGGAACTATCTTGGTACGACTTGCAGCTATTAGGCGGGCTCTTGATTGCAGGGGCGACCTTTTTATTTTTTCTCTCCATGTTGGCGGGGCGGGTGTGGTGTGGGTTTGCTTGCCCGCAAAGTGTCTGGACTTGGATCTTTATTCGCATCGAAGACTGGGTAGAAGGCAAAGCCAATCGACGGGCCAAGCAAGATAAGCAGCCCTTACAAACCAGCGTACTTTTTAGACGCTTAGTTAAACACGGCTTATGGCTATTGGTCTCTGTGCTGACGGCGGTTTCATTTACTGGCTACTTTATCGATGTTTACGAACTGCTTGATGAGGCTATGCAGTTTGAATTGCCGATCTATGTAGTGGTCTGGTTGTTAACCGTCATCGGTTTTACCTACCTCAATGCAGGGTTGATGCGCGAGCAAATTTGTCTCCATGCTTGTCCTTATTCACGGTTCCAATCGGTGATGTTAGACCAGCACAGTAAAGTGGTTTCGTATGACCTCAATCGAGGTGAACCGCGCTCAATAAAGCAGAGTGCTCATCAATCTGAAAAAGGGGATTGTGTGGATTGCACGCTCTGCATTCAAGTTTGCCCAGTGGGTATTGATATTCGCCAAGGCTTACAAGCCCCTTGTATCAACTGCGGTGCCTGTATTGACGCCTGCGATTCGGTAATGAAAAAGCTGTCGAAACCACTGGGCTTAATTCGCTTCGCCAGCGAATCAGAACTAGCGGGAGAGACCTACCAGCTCGTTCGTCCACGACTCATCGGTTACTTAACGGTCATGCTGATTGCTTTATCCGTGGTGGCCTATGGCTTTACACAAACCACTGATTTGCTGGTGGAGTTCAATCGCGAGCGAGATGTGATGTATACCGTTCAGGGTAATGGCGAAATCTGTAACTTCTACAAAGTGAAGGCGGAAGTGTTTAACTTAGACGCATCAAGCATGCATGTCGCAGTACAGCCATCTCATTACAAAGTGTATGGCAAAACGGATATTGAACTCACATCAGGGGATGTCTATTGGCGTGCGGTCAGACTTTGCACTGAACAACCTACACCAGGTAAATCCGATATTAAGATGCTGTTTACAGCTGCTGATCGATCATTAGTTAAACCAACGACGTTCTTTGCGCCTCGCTAGGAAGGCTATCCTCGTTTTATTCATACTCATAAGAACATTGCGCAGTTGCTTTTCTTGCTGATCCTACGTAAGTTGTACGCTCTATTAGGTCGTACCTAGGTACAAGTCGTTTTTTGACTTGGGAAGTTGGTGAGCCGCTGTGCAATCCCAACACTGCCCCCGCAACGGTAAATTGGTAACGTCGATTTTAAATGCCACTGTGTGTATTTCACATGGGAAGGTAAATCGACTGTGATACAAAGATCACGCTAATGAGTCCGGATACCAGCCTAATAGTGGTTTACCATGGTGTTGCGGAGGGCTTCACCGAGTAATGATGCATTAGCTGACAATACTTTTCCTCCCAACTCCGACTATTTATTTTGTTGGAGAAATTTTCGTGTTTAAAAAAATCGCCCTAACGGCAGCAGCGAGTGCTGCGCTTTATTCTTCTGTTGCTTCGGCACACTTTCAAATGGTGTACACGCCTGAATTGTTGCGAGAAGCTGGCGGCCCCATTTCATTGAAATTGCCTTTTACTCACCCTTCTGAAAGTGGCCATGTGATGGCGGTCGATGAGCCTGAAGCGTTTTACGTGGTTAAAAAAGGCAAAAAAACAGACCTTCTCGATACGGTTAAACCCAGTCAATGGACCAGTGCAAGCAACACAGGCTCCTCTTATGAAGCACAGTATTCATTACGTGGTTTAGGGGATTATGTCTTTATCTATGAGATGGCGCCTTACTACGAAGCATCAGAAGACATCTATATTCAGCAGATTAGCAAATCGATTGTTAACGTTGGTAGCTTGCCAACCGACTGGAATGAGGACTTTGGCCTAAAAGCTGAAATCGTACCACTGACCAAACCTTATGCGATTTATGAAGGTGGCACGTTTACTGGCGTTGTGCGAAGTGAAGGGCAGCCTGTGCCATTCGCTGAAATTGAAGTGGAATACGTCAACTATGAACCTAATTCTGACACGAATGCCTTTGCCAGCGAGGGGAATATTGAGCCACCCGCTGATGCCTTCATTACAATGACCATTTTCGCAGATGCCAATGGTACTTTTACCTTTGGGATTCCTAAAGCGGGCCAGTGGGGATTTGCGGCCTTAGGTGTGGGTTCTGAAACCGAATACAAAGGTAAGGAGCTGTCTCAAGATGCTGTCATTTGGGTGCAAGCTCACGCCATCAAATAATAGGATTAAGATATGCATATAGTAGACGGAGCGTTATCTGTTCCTGTCTTAGCCACCGGCGCCGTGTTAACGGCGGCCGGTGTGGCTTTAGGCTTAAAGAAGATGGATTATGACCACCTTCCGCAGGTGGGCGTATTGTCCGCTGCGTTTTTTATTGCCTCTTACATCCATTTACCGATTGGTTTTTCGAGCGTGCATTTGATTCTTAACGGTTTAATCGGATTGGCACTTGGGTGGGCTGCGTTCCCTGCGTTATTGATTGCGTTATTCCTGCAAGCCGTTTTCTTTGGCTTTGGCGGTTTTGTCGTGTTGGGCGTCAACACGTTGAATATCGCGTTACCTGCCGTTCTGGTTTACTACGGTTGCCGCTATGGTATTCAGTCCAGTTCCCCGAAAGTGGCTGCCATATGGGGGGCAATCGGCGGAGCTGGAAGCATTATCCTGACGACCTTAATGGTCGCCGTGTCTTTGATGCTATCGGGAGAAGGGTTTGCGTTGGCTGCCAAAGCGACGTTTATCGCACATATACCGGTGATGATCATCGAAGGTTTTGTGACGGCATCTGCGGTGCTGTTGATCCGTAAAGTGAAGCCTACTTTCCTTGGATTGGATGAGGAACGTGTCTATGGCTAGATGGCGATTCATTCTGACGGTCTTGTGCATGTGCTCGCCTTTTATGGTTCAAGCACACAATGTGATCAGCGGTGTGTATGCAATAGGCTCAACCATAGAAGGCGAGATCGGTTTTTCAAATGGTGACATGGCGGCTGAAGGCACGGAAGTGATTGTGTTCGATTCATTGGGTAATGAGTTAGGGCGTGTGAAAACCGATGCGGAAGGATTGTTTGCCTTTGAGGCGAACAAGCGTATTGATCACTTTTTCTATGCCAACCTGAGTTCCGGGCATGTGATGGAGGAAATGCTCCCCGCAGACCAACTACCGGAGTCTTTGTCGGGAGACGCTGTTAAAACTGACAATGGCGATTCGAAGCAGGCATCTAAAACGGCTTCATTGTCTACCTCAGGGATGGATCAAGCGGAGCTTGAGGCCATGATTGAAAAAGCTGTGGCGAAGCAAGTGAAACCGTTACGCCAAGAATTGATGCAGTATCAAGCGAAAGCTGGGATGCAAGATATCTTAGGCGGTATTGGTTACATCTTTGGCCTATGTGGCTTAGGGATTTGGTGGCGCCAGCGTCAAAAAGAGAAACAGGAAAAGGCAAATGCCTGAGTTTCTAGAGCACAGCGGCACCTCTTGGCAAGGTCAAAAAGTCAAACACCAACGTTCAATCGTGGATCATATAGATCCTCGCTCGCGGGTGGTGATGGCTTCCTTGTTTGCCCTGATCACTGTGTTATCACAGAGCTATTTAAGCTTGTGTGTCGCTGTGGGTGTAGGTTTACTGTTAGCAGTTCTCGCTAGATTGAACCTAAAACGCACCTTACGTCGAGTGCTGGCGATGGATATGTTTATGATTTTTCTGATCATATTGTTGCCTTTTACTACACCTGGAGAGACTTGGTTCAGCATCTTAGGTCTTTCAGCCAGCAAGGAAGGTTTTCTCCATGCTGTCGTGATCCTATTGAAAGCGCATGCTGTGGTACTAGCACTGTTAGCGTTGATTGGTACGCTTAGCGCTACGGTGCTCGGCCATGCTTTGGCACGCTTACGCATCCCTGATAAGTTGGTGCACTTGATGCTTTTCACAGTGCGCTATTTAGAAGTCATTGGGCAAGAGTACAAACGTATGCGACGTGCTATGAAAGCCAGAGCCTTTGTATTGCGTACTGACCGACATACTTGGCGCTCGATTGGCTACTTAATCGGTATGCTATTGGTCCACTCATTAGAGCGTTCAGAACGTATCATGGATGCTATGAAGTGCCGCGGATATCAAGGCAAGTTCTATTTATTTGACGATATGCGCTTGAGCCAGAAAGACCTGACTTTCAGCCTTATTTTTACACCTGTTTTGTGTCTATTGATCGGATTAAATTTTCTATGAGCAGCGATGAATCTTTTTTCAAGGTAACTGGTTTAAGCTATCGCTACCCGAGACGGGGCGTGGTGTTGGATCAGGTGGATTTTGAATTGAAAAGAGGAGAGCGAGTAGCGCTCACAGGTCCAAATGGTGCGGGTAAGACGACTTTTTTACACTTGTTGGTTGGCTTAAAGAAGCCTAAAACAGGCCAGATTTGGGCGTTTGGTCAAACGCGTAATGACGAAAAAGAGTTTGTGGAGGTGCGCGCAAGGGCAGGTTTTTTGTTTCAAGATCCAGATGACCAATTATTTTGTCCGACGGTGTTAGAAGATGTGGCATTTGGCCCCTTGAACTTGGGTAAGTCTCGGACCGAAGCTTTGCAGATTGCTAAAGATACATTGGCCTCACTTGGTATGGCTGGGTTTGAAGAAAGGATCACTCACCAACTTTCAGGCGGTGAAAAGCGCATGATAACGCTGGCCGCCGTCTTAGCAATGGAACCTGATGTACTATTGCTAGACGAGCCGAGTAATGCATTGGATGTAAAAGCGCGTCAACGTTTGATCGATACGCTTCTTAGCTTGCCTCAAGCCATGGTCATAGTGTCCCATGACGCGGATTTAGTTGACCAATTATCTACCCGTGAACTGCGTCTTGAGAACGCAGCATTAACAGATATTTAAGCCATTGTTCAAAGGGACTACCAAATCGGTTAGCCCCTTTTTCTATTCTAGAAACTACCGTTTCTTCCCACCTTTGCCTTGTACGGCTTTAAATCGTGGATTTGATTTACAAATCACGAATAGTCGACCACGGCGTTTTACCACTTGACAGTCTGGGTGGCGCTTTTTAGCAGTTTTCAGTGATGACAAGACTTGCATTAACGTGCTCCTTTTAACTGATGAGAACCAAAGCGACGTTTGAAGTTTTGAACACGTCCTTCCAACTGTGTGGCACGTTGCTCACCGGTGTAGACCGGATGAGAAGCCGAGGAAATATCAATGGTGTGGTAGGGATAGGTGTTCCCGTCTTTCCACTCAATTGTCTGTGAAGTTTTTAGTGTCGTTTTGATTAGGAAATAGGTGTCTACACTAGTGTCATGAAATACGACTGTACGGTATTCCGGGTGAATGTTTGAACGCATAGGGTGCCTCCTTGAATGTTTTAATTATGTTATATCATAACATTTATTATGTAAATGATAATTGATATCAAAAAAATGGCCTTAAATTGCTCATCGCACCTTTTTCATTTTTAGTGGGAGAAAAAACCGATGAACATGTAATAAATGACAGCAAACTTTGTTTCTTATATATTTTTATAGATATTTCTTTGAAGTGAACTCTTATGCCTAAATCGCAATCTTATTGCATAGCTTTGCAGCCAATATGTGATTCAGACATGGTTCATGTAGCGGATGAGCTGCTTTACCGGTCTACGTCATCTATGTCGAAAGCAGTGATCGATGATGAACTTGTCGCAACGGCAAGAGCTTGTAATGCAGCCTTCTATGAAACCGGTATTGAAAACCTCTGTGGCAGTGGCAAGTTATTTTTTAACGCCCCCAGAGAATGGTTGCTAAAACCTGAGCTTCTGCCTCCGTATCCCGAACAAGTTGTTATTGAAGTGTTAGAGAGTGTTGAAGGGGATGCCGACATTATTGTGGCCCTTCAACATGTAAAGGCGTTGGGTTATCAAATCGCATTAGATGACTTCGTTCTTAATGATCAAACACGTCCCTTACTGGAGGTGGCCGACATCATTAAGCTCGATATGCTAGATGATCAGCAAAATAACAATATTGAGCTCTACTTAGATAAAGGCATAACGCTCTTGGCTGAGAAGGTTGAAGATATTGATACATTCGAGCGTTGTAAGGGTATGGGGTTTACGCTTTTTCAAGGGTATTTCTACGCAAAGCCTGAAATCAAAAGCGCGACTGAAGTGGATCGCAGTGGTAATGCAAACGCCAGACTCGAAATACTAAATGAGTTGTACAGTGATCAAGTCGACCTTGATAAAGTCGAAAAATTATTGGTAATGGAACCTCAACTGGTCCTGCGTTTGTTAAAGATGATTAACTCGGCGCAGTATAAACGAGCTAATACCATCAGCAGTTTGCACCAAGCGTTAACCTTGCTGGGGATTGAGAAGCTGAGAACTCTGGTGAGTACATTAGTCCTCGCGAATGATGATCCTTGCAAAATGTTGCTACTATCTAAAGTCCTGACTCGTGCCGCGATGTGTAAAGCACTTGCTGAAAATGAGTTTAAAGCCAATGCGGACGAAGCCTTCATGGTTGGCATGCTATCCATGGCTGACTTAATGTTAGGTCAGCCGATTCAAAAGGTGTGTGAACATATGCCACTGCAACAAGAGAGCGTCGATGCACTCATTCGACAGAACGGCAAGTTGGGCAGCATTTTAACGCTCGTAAAAACGTTTGAGAAAGCAGGCTTACACTCGGCCAACGGTAATACCGTCGATAAACTTAATACCTATTACCTAGACAGCCGGAGCTGGGCTATGACAATGCTAGCAGGGCTTTACGATTAGATGTATTAGTTCAGATTAGAGTTGCTGGAATGCATCCGCGATACGATCAACCTGATCCCAATCAGTGAATTCAATTTCGCTATCACCAATCTGTTCGCCACTCATTTTAAAGATCAGTTTGATCATCAAACGGTCGAAGAAGCTATTGTTTGCTAAATGTAGTTTGCCTGCAAAAACGGCTTCGATGTCTGCATGAATCCCCGTTTTATGCTTAAGTTTAATAAAATATAGATTGTTTGAAGGTGAGCATTTGTTGGCTTTTCTGGCGGTGGCATTAACGCTAAATAACAACGTCTTCTTTGTGCTCAGTGAGATCGACTGTTCGATTAAAAAGCGCTCAAAATCTGGTCGATGTTTACCATAGCGAACGCTCCCGCCCAAAATAACCTTTTCATAGTCTGCTAAATCAACAGATGTCACCCCATGAATATCGATTATGGTCACATCGTGATTGGTCTTGATATGTTCGCCAATACGCTGGCAAATTTTTCTAGTCTGACCGTCTACACTTGAAAAGAGCGCTAGCGTTTTTATCATCACGAATGCCTTTTAGTCATTTGCCAGCCAAACCAACCCTTTGCTGATTAGGCTTAGTTTGGCTGTCTTTTTACCAATAATTGTATGGAATAAAACAGGCGATCAATTCATATCAGCTCTGCTGAATGCCATCCTCTTAATTGGAATACGATGTGGGCATTAAGTTCAGTGACAGGACAATCCGCTTCTATCAAGCGATTTCTTTACGAATAATGTCTGCACCAGCTGCCAAGGCTTGCAGTTTGCCTCGTGCTACTTCGCGTGGAAGCGGAGCCATGCCGCAGTTAGTGCACGGATATAGCTTATCTGCATCGACATACTTCAACGCTTCGCGAAGTGTTGCGGCCACATCTTCTGGTGTTTCTATTGTGTGGTTAGCCACGTCAATTGCCCCCACCATGACTTTCTTGCCTCGAACCAGCTCCATAAGCTCCATAGGGACATGTGAGTTATGGCATTCCAGCGAAATGATATCGATGTTTGAGGCTTGTAATTTCGGAAATATCTCTTCGTACTGACGCCATTCGGTACCTAATGTCTTTTTCCAATCTGTATTGGCTTTGATTCCATAGCCATAACAGATATGAACAGCGGTTTCACACTTAAGCCCTTCGATTGCCCGTTCAAGGCAGGCAATGCCCCAAGCGTTCACTTCATCAAAAAAGACATTAAACGCAGGCTCGTCAAATTGGATAATGTCGACACCCGCGGCTTCCAGCTCTTTTGCCTCTTGGTTAAGTATTTTGGCAAATTCCCATGCCAGCTTTTCACGACTGTGGTAGTGATCATCGTATAGGGTATCAACCATGGTCATCGGACCAGGTAAAGCCCACTTGATAGGTTGTTTGGTTTGTTGACGTAGAAACGTTGCATCGTCGACAAACACAGGTTTTTGTCTAGACACTGGGCCAACAACCACAGGAACACTGGCATCGTAACGGTCGCGAATTTTGACCGTTTTGCGGTTTTCAAAGTCCACTCCATTTAAGTGCTCAATAAAGGTTGTCACAAAATGTTGACGTGTCTGCTCGCCGTCACTCACGATGTCTGTGCCCGCTAAAAGCTGCTCTTGAAGTGCGACACGAAGAGCATCTTGTTTCCCAGCAATCAGTTGCTTGCCTTCGAGTTTCCAAGGGGACCAAAGCGTTTCAGGCTCCGCTAACCATTCTGGTTTTGGCAGGCTACCTGCGGTAGATGTTGGTAATAGTGTTTTCATATTCCGTTGCTCTTATCAGTGTGAATTTCTTAGTTGTACGTTACAGGCCAAAGTTGGCCGACCATTGGTTCAGAATCGTTTGATAAGGCTTAATAAAATGCTCCTCAGTAAACTTTCCTTGTTTGACTGCCAACTGGCTTCGTTCTTCTCGGTCGTATTCGATCTGAGTGAGCGAATGATCAAGATGTTTTAGGCTGGGCTTGAATCGCTCGCCAGCGGCAGCGTTGGCATTGTAAATCTCCGGACGATAGATCTTTTGGAAGGTTTCCATCGTGCTGATCGTGCCAATAAGTTCTAAGTTGGTGTAATCATTAAGAAGATCACCAAAGAAGTAGAACGCCAGCGGTGCGGAACTGTTGGCAGGCATGAAATAGCGCACCTGTAGCCCCATTTGTTTGAAATAGGTTTCAGTGAGCGAGGACTCATTTGGGACGTATTCAAAGCCAAGAATAGGGTGTTTATTTTCGGTTCGCTGATAGATTTTGGTTTCAGAAACGCTTAAACAAATCACCGGCAGCTTGCTGAAATGTTCTTTGAAAGTTGAAGATTGAACAAAACTCTGAAAAATCTTGCCGTGTAGCGCACCAAAATTATTGGGAATGCTAAAACCCTGTTTATCTTTATTGTGTTCTTGCAGCAATACGCTGAAATCGTAGTCGCGTACATAAGATGAGAAATTATTGCCCACTAAACCAGGAATGCGCTCGTTTGTTCTTTGATCAACGATTTCCGTTTTAAGAATCTCAATGGTGGGAAAGGTCTGGCCATTTCCAGTTACATCAATGTCCACCGACACAATGTCAAGCTCTACAGAGTAACGATCACCCGTCGGGTTGTCCCAGTTGGCCAGAGCATTAAAGCGATTATTGATCATTCGTAGCGTATCACGAAGATTGGCCTCGCGACGTTTGCCACGCGCTAGATTGGCGAAATTTGTTGTGATACGTGTGTTTTCTGACGGCTGATAGTGCTCATCAAACCGAATAGTACTTACTGAAAACTCAAATGCTTGGCTCATGCTCAACTCTTCCTATCTTATGGGGATCGCACCCAGTTAGACTTCCTGCCTTCTTTGATCTGTTCAATTCTCCAGAAGTCAGTTGCTGTGATGTGGAGGAATACAGTAGTTGGAAATTTATTATGAGTAAAATTTGTTGTTTTCAGATTGTGATGAATTTCACTAATGTTATTGTTTGAACATATCGCAAATCAATTTGCATAGAACTCTTTAATATCTGCAATACGCTTCTGCGCCCGCTGTGGCAAGTTTTCAGGCGCGGATACAGTACTTAGGTTTTTGTCACCCACTTGGATAACCATTACCATGCCCATCGCCATGTGGGGTGTGCATTCAATGCCATAAATGCCTTCCTGATCAAAAGACATGACGATTTCTTCATTGATATTACCGCGAAAGGTCGTTGCACCTTCTGGCCACATGTTAGCGATCGTCGCGGCATTATGCCCTGGCGCAGTACGAAGGAATTTGACCGTATCACCAGGCTGGATATTTAAGTAACTTGGCTCGTAAGACATGGCACCGAGCTGATTACGGTTGACCATTTTTACTTCATATTGTGCGGCGTAAAGCGTGCTGGCAATAAGGCTAGTGCCTAATATAGTCAGTAAAGATTTGAACATAATATCGTTCCTTGTTAATTCAAAAGTTGTATGTGAGGAGGGTGATCAGATGAATGGATGATTCGCGAATGTACATCGAATACATCAAGGATAAACGCCTCGCTGATGAGTTCTGCTGGTTTACCTTGGGCAATTACACGACCGTCTTTCATGGCAATGATGCGATCAAAGCGCAATGCATGGTTTAAGTCGTGGACGGCAACCAGCATGGTACGTTGAATGTTTTCAATCAAAGAGAGCACCACCATTTGCTGTTTAATATCGAGGTGATTGGTGGGCTCATCCATGACGATAAAAGGAGTGTTCTGCGCCAGTGCTCGCGCAATATGAAGGCGTTGTTGCTCCCCACCAGACAGCGTGTGCCAATGTTGGTGGCGCTTGTGTGTCATGCTGACTTTTTCCAGTGCGTGATCGACATGGGATTGGTGGGCTGTGCCCCATCTTTCAAAGGCTTTAATCCAAGGAGTGCGACCTAGGGCAACGGCGTCTTCTGCTTTGACCAATTCTTCGGTGGTGGCTTTTTGCTGAACAAACGAAAGGTGCTGGGCAAGCGTTCGCCTAGGATAGTGCTGAACAGTGATATCATCCAATGCAATATGACCAGAAGTTGGCTTATTAAGACCGCAAATCAAACGCAGCAGCGTCGATTTACCGCACCCGTTAGGGCCAATTAAAGCAACGCGCTCTCCCTTTTCTAAGGCAAAGGAAATATCTCGTAGCAGTGTTTTTTTACCCAGTTGGTAATGAACGTTAGAGACCGTTAGATTCACTGCTTCTGTCCTCTGATCAATACCAGCGCAAAGCAAGGCGCACCAATTAAGGCGGTGACCACGCCAATAGGCAATACTTGGCCGGGGATAACGATGCGCGAACCAATGTCGCAAAAGATTAAAAACAGAGCGCCAATCACGGCACATGCTGGTGCTAGGATTAAATGGGAGCTACCAAAGATAAACCGAGCAGCGTGGGGGATAACGAGGCCCACAAAACCAATGGCACCCACCATCGACACCATAACGGCTGTCATCATCGCGGTTCCAAAAATCAGAAACACTTGCACACGGCGAACGGAAATCCCAATAGACGCTGCCGCATCCGAGCCGAACAAGAAAGCATCCAATGAACGAGCATGCCAAATAACCAAAGCCAACCCTGCGATAAGAACAGGTACAGCCACGCTTACTTCTTGCCAGCGAGCACCTGATAAGTTGCCCAATAGCCAGAACATAATCCCTCTGGCTTGCTCAGCATTGGCAGATTTAGCGATCACAAACGCCGTCAAGGCATTAAACAGCTGCGAGCCAGCAATACCGGCTAAGATAATCTGAGTAGAGATATTGCCACTACGGCGCTTTGAAGCAAGAGCCGACAGTAGCATAACGAAACCAAATGCCAGAATCGCACCAAGCAAAGCGCCAAAAGACATGCTTAAGACACCAATACCCACTCCCGCAATGGTAACCATGACAGCACCTGTGGAAGCCCCCGCAGAGATCCCTAGCAAATAAGGGTCAGCCAACGCATTGCGTAACAGCGATTGAAGCACCAGCCCCGTAACCGCTAAGGCCGCACCGCAACATGCCGCCACTAATGTGCGCGTGAGGCGATAATTCCAAATAACGCCTTGATCAATGGGATGGATAGGGTAGTCAGCGCCAAATGCACCATTCGCAATGGCCTGAACAACGGTGGTGAAATCGATATTGGTTTCCCCCACCGCGACACCAGTCGTGATCGCGGCCAGCAACACCAACACTGTGAGCAAAACAAATAAAAAAGGGTGACGTGACATCACCCCATTTAATAACTGAAAAGGCATGGATTAGAGTTGTTCCACTGCGTCAGTCAGTTTCTCAAGGCCATTGATGAGACGAATGGTCGCGTCCATTTCCAAGGCGTCCATGATAACAATATTGCCTTGTTTCACTGCATCCATCTCTTTCGTTACAGGATCGTTTTTGATGAATTCTAGCTTTTTCTCAAAATCATCGGCAGGGAAGCGACGACGGTTCATTTTCGCGATCACGATAATATCTGGGTTAGCTTTAGCGAGCGTTTCCCAACCAACAGTTGGCCATTCTTCATCTGACTGAACTACGTTTTCAATGCCCAAGGTTTTCATTAAATAGCCCGCTGCGCCTTTTTGACCAGCAACGTATGGATCAATGTCCATTGCCGCACTTGAGTACCAGAAGACAGCCGTTTTACCTTGGCTACCTGCCGCTTTAGCGCGTTCGATGGCGGTGCTTTCACGTTGTTTTAAAGACGCCACTAATTGATCACCTCGATCAGACACATCAAAGATATCTGATAATTGATCGATCGACTTATACAGTGCAGCGGTTGAGAATTGGTCTAGACGAGTGCCATCAAGGCCCACCGAATTGTCTTTGTTGTCACAGTCGGTCGGAAGGATATAAGTTGGAACCTTTACATCATGGAACATGTCTCGCGTCGCCACGATACCTTGATCACCCACATGCCACTCATATTGAACGGCCACTAGCTCAGGTCGCTTCTCCAAAACTGACTCGAAACTTGGGTCATTGTCAGCCAAACGCGGAATGCCAGCGTTGACTTCTTTAAACTCAGGCAGGACTTCGTTAAACCAAACTGAGGTGCCCTTAACTTTATCGCTAAGACCTAATGTGTACAAAATCTCTGTAGCCGCTTGGCCAATTGTCACAGTGCTTTGGGGGGCTTGTTGATAGGTGTGCGTAAAACCACAGTTTTCAATGGTTAAAGGATATTCCGTTGCTAAGGTGGCCGTTGAACTAAACAAGGTCACCGCGATAAGCGACATGGAAAAAACTGACTTCATTGGAACTCCGTTACCAATATGACTGATCAAAGCGCGCTATTTTAAAGGCTATCCATATGCTCTGCTATAAAAAATAATTCTCATCTGACTGAGGCGTTTTCATCACCACTCTTACCCAATTGCTATTTTTGTTTCCGCAAAGCGAAGCTTCTTTTGGCGCGGTGCTGCCAAAATATAAGCGAGGGTCAACGGTCCCACACGACCTATAAACATTAGAACGATGATAATGAATTCACCTTGTGATGTGAGTTGACTAGTGAGCCCACGAGACAAGCCTACCGTACCGAGTGCTGATACCGCTTCGAAGAGAATGTCTAGCATAGGAGCATGCTCAGTAAGCAGTAGCAAGAAAACCGCTAACCATGTCACTCCGGCAGAGATCATGGTGATTGCTAAGGCTTTTTTAATGCTCTCTTTGGAAATTTCCCGGTTGAACGCCAGTACCTGTTCATCTCTTCTTAGGAAGGAGTAGGTCGCCAGTAGTAGGACGATAAAGGTAACAACCTTGATGCCGCTTGCCGTGCTCATAGAGCCTCCGCCAATAAACATTAGCATTAACATCATGAGAGTGGATGAGTCTTCTAATTGATCAATCGGTAAGGTATTAAAACCAGCAGTTCTGGGTGTCACAGCCTGAAACCAAGCCGCAAGCCATTTGCCGGATTCACTTAAGTTAGCGAGTGTGTTTGGGTTATCTTGCTCAATCAAGTAGATAGCGATTAATGCAACACTGTTCAGTGCAATCGTGCCGAGAATCATTAAGCGACTGTATACAGTGAGCTTCGACCAGCGTTTCTTACGCTTAATATCAATCCAAACCGAGAAACCTAGTCCTCCGATGATGAACAATGCAGTTATGGTGATGTTTACAACAGGATCACTGACATAGGGAATGAGACTGTCGGCACTGAGAGCAAATCCAGCATTGTTAAAAGCGCTAATGGTATAGAAAAAGCCATGAAACAGACTGGTTTGCCAGCCTAATTCATCACTCCAATACATTGCTAAAATCAGCATGCCCACCAACTCTACCGTTAAGGCAAAGATGATGACAGACTTGGCCGTAGCGATGAGTGTTGAAGAGTCCGTCTGATTAAAAGCCTCCTTTGCGACCACTTTTTCTAGAAATCCGATACGTCCCCCAAGGGCAATCAAGGTCACAATGGCAAACGTCATAAGTCCCAAGCCCCCCAACTGAATCAATAGCGCAATCACCAATTGACCGAATAAAGTGAATGCGGAGCCAGTATCGACCACGACCAGTCCCGTAACTGTGACAGCGGATGTGGCGGTAAAGAAACTTTGAACCCATGAAATGGGTTCATAAGTGGCAACCGGCAATTTAAGTAGGGCTGCACCGATGATGATTAACAATAAAAAGCCGCCGCTTAAAATTGTGTAGGGGGCGTACTGTATCTTTTTTGCAGATGAACAGCTGCGTTCAATAGGAATGTGCTTAGGGTGCCATTGAATCATCTTACACCAACCTAGGTGCGAGATACTTGAGTTCGGATCTTGTGCCACATAAGAGTAAGGTATCGTTCTTTTTCAGAGTAAAAGCTAAGTTAATATCTTCGACTAACTGATCGCCTCTCTTAACCAACAGCGCTCGAACCGTTGATTTCAATTTACCTAGTAAGCGCCCCATCGCCACACCATCTAACGCTGTTTTGATGTTGATCTCAACCACATAGAGACCATGCCCAAGAGATAGGTAATTATTTACCATGGGGTAGTTGAGTGCTTGCGCGACTCTGATTCCCATATCCTCCTCAGGATGAATGATACGCTGAACACCGAGTTTTGAGAGAATAGTATGGTGAGCCTTGGTTGTGGCTTTTACCCATATCTCCTTAACCCCGAGATTCTTCAATGCCAGAGTACATAACAGGCTAGACTGCATATCCTCACCAATAGCCACTAACACAGCTTCGCTTTGTGTCAGTTCCAGCTCGCGTAACGTGTTTTCATCCGTCCCATCACAAATAGCGACTTGAGTCAGTTGATCGACTATTTGATCTACTACTTTGGCATCACAGTCTATTCCTGTAACCGTATGTCCGAGATGAACGAGTTCGAGACTCGCAGCGATACCAAAACGCCCGAGCCCAATGACAGTAAAATGTGCCATTAAAAACCTTCTTTAAACTTTAAATAGAGTTTTAAAAATCAGATCTAAGGATGATTAAGAAATGTATTAAGAGGAGTTATCTATATGCTCTGATAAGGTAAGTCGATAGCCAACACCTGGTTCGGTTTTGATAATATGCTGCCCGTCTTTACAGTCGTTTAGTTTCTTACGTAATTGACTGATCAGTATTCGCAGGTAGTGCGTGTCGTCCACATGTGTGCGACCCCAAATACGTTGCAGTAGTTCGGATTGCTTGACCAAAAGCTCTGGTGTTTCAAGTAATAGAGCCATAAAAGCAAATTCTTTTTTGGTCAGTGAAATTTCATTGTCGGATACCCAGAACTGATGAGTGCTGTGTTGCAATGTGAGAGGCCCGAAACAAATGCGATCTTGAACTTGTGGTTCTGTTAATAAGTCTCGAGCAAGCACTTTAATGCGTGTAATCAGTTCTCGAATGCCAAATGGCTTTGTTAAATAGTCATTGGCACCAGCTTCGAGTAATCGAATTTTTTCGTCTTCCTGATCTCGGGCTGTAAGTATTAGAACGGGTGTTTTTGCCTGAGAACGAATTTCAAGAAGTAGATCGCTACCATCTCCGTCTGGTAAACCTAGATCTAAAATCACTAGATGAGGCTTATGCTGTAACCATTGTTCTCTGGCGTCTTCCAGAGAACTCGCACCAATATACTGGAAGCCTTCAGCCGTTAAAGAAATGCGAATGAAGGTATGGATTTCAGGTTCGTCATCCACCAACAATATTTTATAAGTCATGTGCGAACCTCAGCTGCATTATCCTTTGGTAGTTCGATACGCATCAAACATCCAGCATCTACTTTGACACATTCAATGGAGCCGCCATGTGCCGTAATGATGCCCTTTGCAACACTTAATCCAAGTCCAGTGCCCTTATCGGTAGAAATGTTTTGGCGTCGAGAGTAGAACAAATCAAACATATGGATGCGATCCTCCGCCGAAGGGGTAATACCAGTATTAAAAATATCAATTCGGATACAGGTCTGGTGATGGGAAGCTTTTACCGTAATGGGCCAGTCTTTCACCGAATAGGTGAGTGCATTATCGATAACGTTAAAAAGTGCCTGTTCAATAAGCTCTCTATTGATCGCAATGTTATCAAGTGCATCGACGGACAATGCCATTCGTAAACCGTTTGCGTTCACTTTCGTCGCTAATCCTTCCAAAATCGAGGCAAGCGAACCGTACTCTTTGCCTAAGCGAACACTGCCATGAACCATCTTTGTCGCTTGCAAAAGGTTTTCTATGTATTGATGCAAACGATGACTCTCGGCTGTTGCGCTATTTAGTAATTCGTCTTTTTCAGACTCCGTTAACAGCGCCTGATATTCTTTAAAAGTCGACAAATTGCCAATAATACCCGCTAAAGGTGTACGTAAGTCATGGGAAACGGAGAGTAAGATCTGATTTCTAAGGCGAACTTGATCGATCAAAGTTTGTTGTTGGCGATAACGTACGGCAAATTGGCTAGTTACTAGAGCGACAATCAAGAACACTAACAGATTTAAAATGTCATCTTGATTTAACATGTGAAAACTGTAGCGGGGCGCAGTAAAAAAGTAGTTAAAGCATATAGCACCAAGACAGGCTGTGAGATAGCTGAACGCCGGTGAGCATTTAAAGGCCACCATCACAATGCCTAGTTGTAACAACAACAAGACTGCGATGGGGGAGTTGATCATCGAATCTATTGCAAAAGAACACAGCAAAACGCCCAGTAATACGGCGCTGGAAGTGCGCACATGCTCCCAAGAAAACAGCTTTGTCATAGTGTCGAAACCGTTGTTTGAAACTTGCTGAACACTTTAACAAAGGCGAACTTCCAGAGCGCGTAAAAAAAACATAAAAGTTAAATACGATTACTTTTGAAGTTTTACGAAAATTACAATCGGAGTAAGACATTAAAAAGCCCAGATTTTGTTTGGCTTTCTAATGCCTGATAACCTCACGAGATTATATGATTCCTGACCCAATTTTGTTTGGATCTGCAGGGCGTGCTTGAGCACACTGCTGACGATAACCGCTTTCACGGTAGCAGGCGATAGGATCTATAGCACCGTTGCTTTGGAAACGAGCCATCTGCAAAATAGGCTCAACGTCCAAGTTGTACGCTTGTTTAAGTGTTGCTTGCGCCATCATCGGGTCATTCGTTTGCTGGTAATGAGCCAATGCTTTGCGGTCTACAAGCAGACTTTTCACGTAAGCGCGTTGTACTTCAGCAGCGCTGTACATCAAGCTTTCAATAGGATCGGTCACGTTATGAGACTGGTCCAGCATGTAAAACGGGCTGTAGCTTGGGTTTGCAAGCTGGATGTCTGTCAGCTCATTGAAGACAAGGAACAGCTGGTATGGGTTGATAGAGCCACTATCCAGATCGTCGTCACCGTATTTGCTGTCATTGAAGTGGAACCCGCCCAGTTTTCCAAACTGCGCAAGGCGACTTACGATCATTTCGATGTTGACGTTTGGTGCGTGATGGCCCAGGTCGACCAATGATAGACAGCGCTCGCCTGTTTCTTTGGCGGCTAAATAGCTTGAACCCCAATCTTGGATCACAGTTGAGTAGAAAGCCGGCTCAAAGATTTTGTGCTCGAGCAGCATGTTCCAATCATCCGGCAGCGCTGCATAGACTTGCTTGATGCTTTCAATGTATTGCGCAAAGCTGTTTTTAAAATGCTGTTGTCCTGGGAAGTTAGAGCCGTCTCCCACCCAGATCGTCAACGCTTTTGAACCAAGCTTTTGGCCCAGCTCAACGACGTCAATATTGTGCGCAATCGCTTGATCACGGACTGCTTGAGAGGTGTGAGTCAGGCTGCCGTACTTATAAGAGTTCTCTTGATTTGCTTGATCTTGGAACGTATTGGAGTTCATCGCATCAAACATCAAGCCATATTGCTCTGCGTACTGACGTAGCTCATTCGGGTCAGATGGACGATCCCAAGGAATGTGCAGAGATACGGCCGGAGTAGCTTGAGAAAGCTGCTGAATGACGGAGCAGTCATCAAGTTTTTCATAAATGTTGCGCGGCTCGCCTTGTCCTGGGAAACGCGCGAAACGTGTACCACCCGTGCCCACACCCCAAGAGGGTACGGCGATCGAAAAAGCCATGGCTTGTTGGAGAATGGCTTCAATGTTGACGTCTGAGCGTGCTAGTTTTTCACCCAGTGCGGAGTAGTCACTTTTAAGCCCGCTTTCTAGGTTTTGGTTGTGGTTGCCTAGCAGGTCATTATTAATTAACTGAGTCATAAATTGTCCCTATTTTTATTGTTAGCGGGTGAACGATGGAGCGTGCCCAGCATCGACGTTCAGAATGTTACCAGTTGATTTAGCCGACGCATCTGACGCGAAGAAGTAGATTGCCTCTGCGATATCCTCTGGGAAAACATTTAGCTTCAGCATGCTGCGTTGGCGGTAGTGTTCTTCTAAATCGTCAGTCGACATGTTGTAAGCACTGGCTCGTTCTTCTTTCCACTTACCGGTCCAGATTTTAGAGCCGCGCAATACTGCATCTGGATTCACTACGTTTGCACGAATGCCAAGTGGCGCCCCCTCTAAGGCAATACATCGTGATAATTGGATTTCAGCCGCTTTAGCAACACAATAGGCGCTCGCGTTTGCCGATGCAACCAATCCATTTTTGCTGGCAACGAATACCATATTGCCGCCTATGTTTTGTGCTTTCAGCAAAGTGAAGGCTTCACGTGCGACTAAAAAGTAGCCTGTAGAAAGAATGTCTTGGTTTTTATTCCAAAGCGCTAGGCTTGTTTCATCAAGTGGTGCAGAAGATGCGATGCCTGCGTTGGATACCACGGTATCTAATCCACCAAAAGCTAAGGCGCAGTGATGAATCGCATTTTTAACCTGCTCCTCACGGGTCACATCCATGGTGACACTGGATACCGCATCTTTGCCAAACTGAGCTTCCATTTCACTTTGCGCGTTTGTGAGCGCTTCCGCATCGATATCCAACAGGACGATGTTGGCACCTTCTTTAGCCATACGCTTAGCGGTTGCTAAACCAATACCGCCTGCACCACCTGTTACCAGTGCAATGCGGCCAGCCATGGCTTTCGGTTTTGGCATACGCTGTAGTTTCGCTTCTTCAAGTAGCCAGTATTCGATATCAAAGGCTTCTTGTTCTGGCAAGCCAACGTATTCACTGACGGTATCCGCACCACGCATGACATTAATGGCATTAACATAGAATTCGCCGGCAATACGTGCTGTTGCTTTGTCTTTAGCAAACGAGAGCATGCCAACACCAGGGATGAGGTAAATTACTGCATTTGGATCACGCATAGCTGGACTGTCAGCGCGCTTACAACGGTTGTAGTAGGCTGCGTAGTCTTCGCGGTAGGCCTCAAGTTCCGTGTCTAGATTAGCAATGACTTCATCTAGGTTGTCTTGTTCTGGATTGTATTTCACAACAAATGGACGAATCTTGGTACGCAAGAAATGGTCAGGGCACGACGTGCCGAGTTTTGCTAAGCGCTCTAGATCATTAGAATTTACGAACTCTAAGACTTCGGCTGATTGATTGAAGTGACCCAGTTGGCGCTGAATCGCACTGGTTTTACCGCGAATAATTGGCATCAAGGTTGCTGCGACTTGCTCACGCTTGTCGGTATCTAAGGTTGAGAATTTCGCTCCGCCAAATACCGCTTTTCCTTCACTGCGTTGCTCTAGCCATGTTTGTGCTTTGTTGATGATTTCAAGCGACAGAAGGTAACACTCTTTGCAATCATCCGCCCAAGTGAATAGACCATGGCTCTCTAGTACCACACCTTTTAAATGTGGATTCTCTGTAGCGATCTTATGAAGATCCATCCCTAACTGAAAGCCAGGCTTGCGCCATGGTAACCAGCCAATGTCGCTACCAAATATCTCTTCAGTGAGTGCTCGGCTGTTTTTGCTTGCTGCGATGGCAATAACGGAGTCCGGGTGTAGGTGATCTACATGTTTATAGGGTAAGTAGCTATGTAGCGGCGTATCAATGCTTGCCGCACGGCTATTTAGGTTGAATGTACAGTGGGGGAGGTATGCCACCATCTCATCTTCATGTTCTAAGCCGCGATATAAGTCAGGTAAGCGATTTAGTTTGTCCATATAGAGAGTGGCGAAGCCATCTAGGCCCATCGAGCCAATGTCACCGCCAGAGCCTTTTACCCAAAGTACTTCGGTTGTCTCGCCAGTGAGAGGGTCAGTCATTTCGATCTTGGCTGAGGTATTGCCGCCACCGTAATTGGTCACACGCATGTCAGAACCGAGCAGGTTTGAGCGATATTGCAACTTTTCTGGTTCGGACATCGATGCCGCTGTGGCGTCGACCCAAAGATTAGGAAGAGATGTAGAATTGGACATAGTAGACCTCTAAATGCTCTCTGGCCCAGTTTTATTAGGAATTTTGGGCAAAAGAATTTTTTTATATTTGTTATAAGCAATCAGCGGGTTAGAATGATTGATGGGTCTATAATAAGACAAAATAAATCATTTTCAATATTTTTCGATCAATTTTTGCTTGAATATGATTGAAAATTAATTATATTGAATGGCGAGGGTTAATTTATGCACGAAGTTGAAAGGCATAGAGTGATCTTGTCAGAGGTGGGTAATCGTCCTGTGGTCACGGTAACAGAGCTGGTAGAAATGCTCGGGGCATCGGAAGCGACAGTTCGAAGAGACATCACCTTATTAGACAAGAGGGGCTTGTTGAAGCGAGTGCGAGGCGGAGCTGAGTCTCTTAATCCACCTTCTGATGCGAGTCTAGTTGGGCGTCCTTACTCGGTGAATCAAACGATTAATGCCGATGTAAAGCGACTGATTGGAAAGGCCGCTGCAGAGCTGTTGTCAGACAATATGTCGATAATGATCAGTGGCGGTACGACTACCAGCGCGATGGCAGAACATATGCGCAACTTAAAGTTGCAGGTGTTCACCAACTCATTTGTGATTGCGGACCAGCTGATAAAGAAAAGTAAATGCAGTGTGACAGTGCCTAGCGGCAAGATTCATCGGGAGCAGAACATTATTTTGAGTCCATTCCCGACGGACATTTCTGCGCATATCTACGCTGATTACCTATTTATCAGTGCTTATGGTGTTAATTCTCATGGTGTGATGGAAACGGATCCACAGATTGTACAGGCGGTAATGAAGCTTATTAACCGAGCGAATCAGCGGGTGCTGTTGGTTGATAGCGCAAAGTTTCAAAGTCGCTCAAGTATGATCGTTTGTCCACTGTCACACATAGATATTGTCATCACCGATGACGGTATTGATAACAAGAGTAAAGAGATGATCGAGTCGGCAGGGTGTCGCTTGATCACGGTTGCAAAACAAAAACAATAAACTGCGTCTCTGAACCGTATATCGTCATGTTGAACGGTAGGTGATGAACGCACTCTTGGAGTTAATAATGAATAAGAAACTCATCACATCAGTTGTATTGGCGTGTTCTACTTTCACCGCGAGCCACACGTTGGCAGCAGACGATGTTCGTATTGCGCTATTAGTGAAAGCGCTAGGTATTGGCTTTTTTGAAGCGGCGTATAAAGGTGCTCAAGAAGCCAGCGAGGAACTTGGCAACGTAGAAGTCATTTACACTGGTCCTACCACGACGACCGCTGAAGGTCAGATCGAAATTATCAACTCTCTTATTGCGCAGCGCGTCGACGCGATCGCTGTCTCTGCTAACGATACGGATGCTCTGGTTCCCTCTTTGGAAAAAGCCCAGCGTCGCGGTATCAAAGTCATTTCTTGGGACTCAGGCGTGGGTGAAAAAGGTCGTATCGCTCATATTAATCCGTCTAGCAACAGCCTCATTGGCCGCATGAATGTCAAATTGGCAGCGGATGCTATTGCGGAGAAAGGTAAGCAGTCAGGTAAGTTCGCTATCTTGAGTGCAACGCCAACATCTACGAACCAAAATATTTGGATCGACGAGATGAAAAAATCGCTAGGAGAGTTTCCTAACCTAGAGCTTGTTGATACGGTTTATGGGGATGACTTAGCAGATAAAAGTTTCCGTGAAGCCCAAGCCCTGATTAAAAACCATCCAGACCTTGATGTCATCGTAGCACCCACCACGGTCGGGATTTTGGCTGCGGCGCAAGCGATTACTGACCTTGGCCTGATTGGTAAGGTGTATGTAACAGGCCTTGGCTTACCATCAGAGTTAGCGGGTCACGTTCACAGCGGTGCCGTTCATAACTTCGCAATTTGGAACCCGATCGATCTAGGATATGCAGCAACAACGGTTGCTTACAACCTCGTGAAAGGTGAAGCCACTGCGACAGAAATCCCAATGGGACGCATGGGAAGCTTATCGTTAGACAATGCGGGAAATGGTGCAATGGCAGATCCATTTGTGTACGACGCGTCTAATGTAGATGATTTCTCGTCGATCTTTTAATGGGTGCGGCTCAGGGATGATGTTTCCTGAGCCGATATCTCCCAGCTATATCAGAAAACAAAATCCTTTAATTAGCTAAAAAAATAAGAGCAAAGCTTATGAGTGAAGGTAGCCCAATATTTCGTCTTGAAGGGGTCAGCAAGCTGTTTCCTGGGGTTAAGGCGCTTGATCAAGTCAATTTAAACCTCTATCCAGGCAAGGTGACGGCTCTAATCGGAGAGAACGGCGCTGGAAAATCTACCCTTGTAAAAACCATGACGGGTATCTATCAACCTGACGAAGGTCAGATTGTTTTTGATGACAAGCCAATACAATTTTCTTCGCCGCAGGATTCCCACCAGCTTGGTATTACAGCGATTCACCAAGAAACGGTGCTTTTTGACAACTTGAGTGTGGCTGAGAACGTCTTTCTAGGTAACTATCCACGTAAGCATGGCCTTTTTGTGGATTGGCAAGCCATGTTTGATAACACCCAACAGATTCTGACTTCGATTAATGCTGAGATCGACCCAAAAGCCAACTTAGGCGGTTTAAGTATCGGTCAAAAACACATGGTGGCGATTGCTCGGGCATTGTCAATTGACGCTAAAGTCGTCGTACTTGATGAGCCAACCGCAGCCTTGTCACACCATGAAATTCAAGAGCTTTACGATTTAGTTGAACAACTTAAAGCAGACGGTAAAGCCATTCTTTTTATCACCCATAAATTTGATGAGATCTTCCGTATCGCAGACTACTACACTGTCTTCCGTGATGGACGTTACATCGGTGAAGGGCGCATTTGCGATACCAATGAAGAGTCTTTAGTCGAGATGATGGTGGCGCGTCGTATCGAAGACACCTATCCCAAACAAGACGCGGACATCGGTGACGTGGTACTGGATGTCACGTCTCTAAGCCATCCTACTGAATTTGACGATATTAACTTAACGCTACGTAAAGGCGAGATTTTAGGTGTATATGGTTTGGTCGGTTCCGGTCGAACCGAAGCAATGCAAGCGCTGTTTGGGGCGAATCATAGTGTTTCGGGGCAGATCCGCATTGATGGTGAAACCGTGACAATTAACTCGCCGGCGGAAGCCATTAACCAAGGTATTGTGTACGTTCCTGAGGAGCGTCAAAAGCAAGGCATCGTGCTTGAGTTGCCAATTTACCAAAATATCAGTTTGCCGCAGCTCTCTGCTTTGTCAAAAAATGCCTGTGTTGACCTAGATGATGAAATGAATTTAGCGCGCCAGTTTGGGGAGCGTTTGCGTGTAAAAACGTCGAGCTGGAATGAGCAGGTTGGTAATTTATCGGGCGGGAACCAGCAAAAGGTCGTCATCGCTAAATGGCTGGCAACAAACCCTAAAGTCATCATTCTTGATGAGCCGACCAAAGGTATTGATATCGGCTCTAAAGCAGCGGTGCATGCCTTTATGTCCGAATTAGTCCAACTAGGTTTGTCCGTGATTATGGTGTCTTCTGAGCTGCCTGAAATTTTAGGCATGTCTGACCGAATATTGGTGATGAGTGAAGGGCGTTTAGTCGGTGAGTTGGATCGGTCTGAGGCAACACCTGAACAAGTGGTTACCCTAGCGACAGGAGGCGTAGCAGCATGAAGCCGTTTTTAGCCAATTCACGAGAAGGCTTTCTAGCACTCGTTGTGGTGGTGATGTTTTTTGCGATTGGTTTGATCGCTCAGGACTTTGTCTCCATAAGCAATATCGTGAGTATTTTTAATGATACGTCCATTCTTATGATTCTCGCGTTAGGGCAAATGTTGGTGATCGTGACCCGCTGTATTGATTTGTCTGTGGCGGCCAATGTCGCATTTACGGGTATGTTAGTAGCAATGACCAATAATATGTATCCAGAGCTGCCTGTCGCGTTACTGATTGCTCTGGCTTTGGCGGTTGGCGCATTGCTAGGGGCGATTAATGGTGTGTTTGTTTGGTTACTTAAAGTGCCGTCTATCGTGATTACGCTGGGGACCATGAGTGTTTATCGAGGCATGACATTTCTGATCTCTGACGGTAACTGGATCAATTCCCATCAAATGAGTGCAGCCTTTATTGATTTACCACGTGCTGTGATCCTTGGTATTCCGGTACTTGGTTGGCTTGCCATCCTGTTTATCCTCGCAGCCTTTGTGTTGTTGCGATTCACCGAATGGGGGCGCAATTTCTACTCTGCTGGTGGCAATCCGACAGCGGCGTTTTACTCGGGCGTGAATGTTGGCAAGGTGCAGTTCTATGCGTTTCTTGTGTCGGGTACCTTGTCTGGTTTGTGCGGCTACTTGTGGGTGTCTCGATTTGCGGTGGCTTATGTGGATGTCGCAAACGGCTTTGAGCTTCAAGTTGTAGCCGCTTGTGTGATCGGTGGCGTCAGCATTATGGGAGGTTTAGGCAGCGTCTTTGGCGTGGTAATGGGCGCCTTGTTTATCGGTGTCGTGAACAATGCATTACCTGTCATTGGTGTATCGCCGTTTTGGCAGATGGCCATTTCTGGTGCAGTGATCATCGCTGCTGTGATTGCTAACTCTCGTTCAGGTAAGTCTAAGGGGCGCATCATTCTGCGTGATAGAGAAGCGTCTCAAGCCGCTGTAGCCGTGAAGTAAGAGGTTATTATGACTACGAATACAATAACAAAAAAGAATAGTGTTCCTGACTTTTTGCCTGTAGGTAAGCTGAATAAGTTTGTGCGTTGGGAATCTTTTTTGGTGATTATTTTATTTGGCGTGTGTGTGCTGAATTCATTTTTATCACCTTAT
Organism: Marinomonas communis; assembly: GCF_004363305.1. GTDB lineage: Bacteria > Pseudomonadota > Gammaproteobacteria > Pseudomonadales > Marinomonadaceae > Marinomonas > Marinomonas communis. Next base: position 141,867 of record NZ_SNZA01000001.1, read on the forward strand.
TTTTTAGATCCTTGGAATCTATCCGACGCAACGTTCAATTTCACTGAGAAAGCCTTGATCGCGCTGCCAATGGCGTTGCTGATCATTGCACGTGAGATTGATATTTCCGTTGCTGCAATCATTGCTCTCAGCAGTACCGTCATGGGGTTGGTTTCTGAGCTAGGCGCGCCACTTTATGCGGTCGTTGTGACAGGCATCGCGGTCGGTGGCTTATGTGGTTTGTGTAATGGCTTATTGGTGACAAAGTTTGCGATCCCGTCGATCGTGGTGACGATCGGTACGATGAGCTTATTTCGCGGTATTAGCTACATTATCCTAGGCGATGAAGTGTTGAAAAACTATCCAGATGGCTTTGATTTCTTTGGTCAAGGCTATGTGTACTGGGTGGTGTCCTTTGAGTTTGTTACCTTCATTATTTTCGCGCTGGTGTTCTATTGGTTGCTACATAAGTCCATCTTTGGGCGCCGTACTTTTGCAATCGGTAATAATCCAGACGCAGCCTACTATTCTGGTATTAACGTAAATCGTCATAAACTGATTTTGTTTGTTCTGGTGGGGCTTATGTCTGGTGTAGCAGCGGTACTACTGACATCTCGACTGGGCAGCACGCGGCCCAGTATTGCGATGGGCTGGGAGCTTAGCATTATTACTATGGTGGTCTTAGGCGGCGTCAGTATCTTGGGTGGCAGTGGCACGATTGGTGGTGTGGTACTGGCGGTCATACTTATGGGTATGGTGACGTTTGGAATGGGGCTAGTGAATATTCCAGGCATCGTGATGACGATTATTGTCGGTCTGATGCTGATGTTTGTGGTGAGTTTGCCGGTTTTAATTTCGATGTATAAAGCAAAACGTCAGAGGCAAGTATGAAGTACTCATCCGTAATGTACCTTCACAAAGGATGTGAAGCAGAATACAAAAAACGTCATGACGAGCTGTGGCCAGATTTGGCAGAGCTACTTAAATCCTATGGCATTAAGAACTACTACATTTATTTGGATGAGTCCGAAAGTCGCCTTTACGCAACATTTGATGCGGAGAACTTAGACTCCGGCGCGCTCGCAAAAGAGCCTGTGATGCAACGCTGGTGGAAATATATGGCGGACATCATGGAGACCAAGTCTGAATCGTTTGAACCTGCTTCGACGGCATTGCAAGAAGTGTTTCGGTTTAACGTCCAAGATGCCCAATTAGTGCGCGTTGTCGCGGTATTGGACATCGGCAAGACGAACATCAAAATCTGTCTTATGGATGCTCAGACGGGCGTCTTAAAAGAGGTGATAAAGCGCACAAATGGCGTTGTGGAGGAGGGCATATATCCGCATGTTGATGTAGAGACTATCTGGCAATGGATCAAAGAGACCCTTGCTGGCCTTACATCGACTTATTTTATCGGCAGTATCGCAATCACTACCCATGGCGCAACCGCCGCTTGTATGGCAGGTGATGTATTGGCGCTGCCAGTGTTGGATTATGAGTACGATGATATCGATCAATGCCGAACAGAGTATGAGAAGTGGCGCTCGCCATTTTCTGAAACCTTCAGTCCTTTACTGCCTCAAGGTTTAAACCTAGGTAAGCAGCTTTATTGGCAGCAATCTAAGTTCCCAGAAGCGTTTAGCAATGTGACCGATATACTCTTGTATCCACAATATTGGGGCTTTCTTTTGTCGGGACAAAAGGTATCGGAAGTGACCTCTCTTGGATGTCATACGGATCTATGGAATCCATCCGCTTGCCAGTTTTCTCATTTTTCTCAGCAGCAAGGTTGGGACAAGCTTTTCCCTCAATTGGTTGAGACAGGTGCCAAGTTGGGGAACATTTTACCTGCCCTTGCAGAAGAAACCGGGCTGCCCAAAAGCTGCGCAATTTTTAATGGTATTCATGATTCCAATGCGTCCTTAGTACCTTACATTAGTAAGCCATTGGATTCGCTTACTGTGATATCCAGCGGTACCTGGACAGTGATTGCCACGATAAACGGTGACTTAGATTCCTTGGATGAGCACAAAGACATGCTTGCCAATGTGGACGCTTTTGGCCGTGCCACGCCTACCATTCGTTTTATGGGGGGGAGAGAGTGGGAAGCTTTGCGTTCGGATAAAGAAGGCACCATGGATGACATTAGCTTTATTCTGGAAAATGGTGTTTTTGCGTTGCCTTCCTTTGCTACTGGGGGCGGTCCCTTTGCTCAGTATCAAGGGCGTATTGACACGAGAGGCTTAAGCCTAACACCTGGCCAGCAATCAGCGTTGGCAGATGTCTATGTGGCGCTGATGACTGATTATTGTATTGATCTATTGGGTGAAAGTGATATGACTGTGGTGGAAGGAGCTTTTAGTAATAACTTGAATTTTCTAACCTTACTGTCCAGTTTGAAAGCAAATAGCGAAATCTACGCATCCCGTGATGTAACTGGAACAGCTGGTGGGGCGGCACTCTTGTCCAACAAAAGCTTGAAACACAAAGGGCGATTGAGTCTCGCCCAGTGTGAGCCAACTCTTAAGCCATTGCTGAATCTGTATAGATGCCAATGGAGAGAGAGACTTGTGACATTAGGGTAATTTTGATTTGACTATGGAACTCTGCTTTGACTGAACATCAATATTAATCAGCTCTAAGTTTATTACTAAATCAACGTCTATCATTTTTAAGCGTCCTTATAACCGAAACTAGACTGCGCAACAGCATTATGCCCATGCAGGCTTTCATAGTGTGAAATGGCTAAGTGCCCCGAGTAACCGTTGTTAGTTAACGCTCGCATCAGGCGTCTGCTTGCATCTTCAACGAACATTGGGTTTTGACCATTATTGATGGCAAATTGTTGCTCGTCTTGACGCTTTACGAAGGTTTGAACTGGCGTTCCTAAGGCTCCCTCACAAAGGTCTATGAGATTTTCTATTGAGAACTCCGTACCCGTTACGTCTACAGTAATGTCAGCTTCACTGCGCTGGCTATGAGGGATGGCGTAAGTCCCTTGTTGCTCCAACCACTGTGCGATTTGCTGTTTATCTACTTTGCTTGGTTCGTAGTGGAATTGATCCAAAAACACTTCTTTTAATGCTTTCCTAGACAGCGCAGCGGATGCTGGACAACTTGATGAATAAGTGACGGTCACTCGCAGTGAAACAGTTATCCCAGTCTGATGATCAAAACGCGCGGATACTCTAACTGGATAGCGATTCCAACCATATTGTTGAGTATGTAGCGCAGAGCGCTTACGCAATACCTCCGTTTCTATGTCACAAAAAATACAGTCCGAGTTGACTTCTCTTTGTTGTTCTAACGCCGATTGAAGACTCTCTTTGAGTGTGACTGGTGTCAGAGAATATTGCGTTAATGCCTGCAAAGATTGGTACATTCGAGACATATGCAGACCTTTTTGATGGTTTTTAACATTTGCTCTAATGCTGACTTTGGTGGGTGCCGTGATGGTTTGTTGATCGATTTCGAATGGAATCGGGAGCGAGATATCTGACATACCGACTTGATCAATGGCGATATCTGAGACGTTTAAACTGGCGACATCGGGCAGTAGGGAAGTTGGGTTCATGCTGTAACTAGCCATCCTTTGTAAAACATGCCTTACACAAAAAGCGATGAGGTTTACATCATTTCTAATGATGAGAAACTGAATTGTTATGTTATAACATTTTGAAATTAACCAAAACACAAAGGATCGATATATTTATGTCTAGTCAAAAAACAGCCTTAGTTGTTAGCGCACATTCAGCTGATTTTGTTTGGCGAGCAGGCGGCGCAATTGCGAGCCATGTGAAACAGGGTTGGAAAGTCAAAGTGATTTGTCTGTCCTATGGCGAGCGTGGCGAATCGGCAAAGCTGTGGCGTCAGCCGAATATGACGTTGGAAAAAGTGAAGTATGTTCGAGAGCAAGAAGCACGTGCTGCTGCGGAAATTCTTGGGGCGGACATTGAGTTTTGGGATATTGGCGACTATCCCATGCGAATTTCAGATGAGATCTTATTTAAATTAGTGGATGTATATCGTGAATTACAGCCTAAATTTGTGTTGAGCCATTCAGAGCGCGACCCTTATAACTTCGATCACCCGTTAGCCATGCATGCTGCGCAAGAAGCACGCATTATTGCCCAAGCAGAGGGCCATAACCCAGGCCAGAAAATAGTTGGAGCGCCCCCTGTGTATTCATTTGAGCCTCACCAAACAGAACAATGTGGTTGGGAGCCGAATACCTTTTTAGACATCACGGATGTTTGGGACACTAAACTGCGCGCTATTCAATGCATGGCTGGTCAAGAACACCTATGGGAATACTACACGCGGGTTGCGCTTCAGCGAGGTGTGCAAGCGAAGCGCAACATAGGAATCACGGCCAAGCGAAACATTCAATATGGTGAAGGCTATATGAAACTGACACCAGCAGTAGTTGAGCAGCTCTAAGCGGCTACCTTCGAAATATTCAAAAATCCAAGTGATTCGCCAGCGATAGAAAGGCTTCTTTCGCTGGATGTTTGGTGACGTTTTTATTCCAAATAAAGTAATTTGTCACTGGTGTAAGCGCGTCAAACTGATAGTGCTGGATTTCAGACTTTTGAATAAAGCGGTCAAAGATGCTTTTTGGCACCATGGCAAGGCCTGCGCCAGCGCTGACACAGCCTAAAATAGCGCCATTACTGGCCATATCAGTGATGTGGATAGGAATGTCTAATGACTGAGTCCAAGCTTCTAGTATTTGTCGATAAGGACACCCCGCTGGCCACATGAAAAAGCCGAGTCCAGCTAAATCCTGCGGTGATTTAATAACGGGATGTGTCGCCGGTGCAATGAGTATGAGTGGTTCTTGGTACAATGCTGCAAAGCCTATATTGGGATGAGTAGGCTTTGCGGCAATGACTGCAGCATCCAATCGAAAATTCAGTACTTCTTGTTGCAGCACAGGCCAACGGTCAGTCTGAAATTGGATTTGAACATCGGGGTATTCCTGATGAAAAGCGGCCAGCAAACTTGGCAAACGACTCATGGCAGAGGATTCAATAGCGCCGAGTTTGAATAGTCCAGTAGGGCGGATGTCTTGCTGCATGCTTTGTTTGGCAGCATCGCACTGAATCAATATTTTATTAACATGCTCAAGAAATACCTGACCATTCTGGCTAAGCCGTAATCCTCGACCTTGCCTTACGAACAAGTCTTGCCCCAGCTCTTCTTCTAATTTACGGATACGTGTTGTGATGTTTGAAGGCACACAGTGCAGTTCTTCTGCAGCCCGAGCAATGCTTCCTAGATCAGCAATAGTCTTAAACATTCTTAGCTGTGACAGCTCCATTAAATGCTCACTTTAAATGATTTATTAAGTCTTTATAAGTCACTTTAACTTATCTTTTCTGTGGCGTACTTTGCAACTTAAATCTTGCGTTGATCAGAGGAGTAGCCGGTCGTGACAGTGGATTTATTGATGTTGGGAGTCTTTTCGTTTTTAGGTGGGTTAATCGATGCTGCGGTAGGAGGTGGCGGACTCATATTAATCCCAGCTTTATTGCATGCCTTGCCTCAACACGCCGTCGCAACGGTACTAGGGACCAATAAGCTGGCCGTATTGTTTGGCACAGGCTCTTCGGCATTAACCTTCTTAAAACGAGTAAAGATCAAATGGCGTTTGATCATCCCCTGTTTATTAAGCGCGTTTGCGTGCGCCTATGTGGGCGCTTATTCCGTTGCCAGTATTCCAACGCACATCATGAAATACCTTGTGTTTGTCCTGCTTGTTGCAATGGCGGTCTATACCTTTATGCGCAAGGAACTAGGGCAAGTCCAACAAGAAAAAACGTTAGGCACGTTTCAAATCCTGCAAGGCTGTTTTCTGGGGGGCATGATTGGTTTTTATGACGGTGCATTTGGCCCAGGTAGCGGCAGCTTTTTCATTTTCATGTTTGTACGTCTGTTTGGTTTCGACTTTCTCAATGCCGCGGCTTCTTCCAAGCTATTAAATATTGGTACCTTTATCGCCGCTTTGTCGTTCTTCGTGCCATCTGGCCATATGTTGTGGCAGCTAGGTTTCTACATTGCTGCCTGTAACGTTATGGGCGCCATCGTCGGCACCTTCGTTGCACTGAAATATGGCAGTGGCCTAATACGCAAACTGTTTTTAGTACTGCTAGTGTTCCTGATCGGCCGGATGGGGATGTCTATTCTTACAGCTGCGGCTTAAGCGGCTGTTGTCTAAACGCTTTCGGCGTTGAGCCATATTGTTGGCGGAATTTTTTGGCAAAGTAAGCAGGGCAGTTGAAGCCAGTGTCATAAGCTATTTGTGAAATAGGCTGTTTGGTTTGAACCAGTGTTTGAGCTGCCATGCGTAGTCGATATTCTGTCAGATAAGCAGTAGGTGTACTGTTCAGTAGGTTTCGAAACAGTCTATACCCCTCGCTTTCACTGATGTTTGCGGCGTTACAGATGTCATAAACTGAAATTCCATTGCGGTAATGCTGCTGGATGAACTCAAGCGCTGCTTGAATGCGCCTTTCTTGTTGAGTGGTGTTTTTACTATGGGAATTTGGCAGTTTAATGTTGCTGGCTAGCAGGTGCCAGAGCTTCATTAGAGCCATTTGTAAGACAAATTCTTTGTCCGAATGCTCCTGATGCCAATGCTCAAACGCCTCTTGCATGGTCTGAATGCATTGGTGTTGCCAGGATATATCAGGTGCGAATGTTACCATTTGCAGTTCACTGCTTTGTAAGATCGGTAAGATGTGCTTCTGGTAGATGGTGCCTAAGAGGTGGCCGGTGAGAAGTTTCGGACTGAATACCACATTTAAAATATGGCACTCTTCCTCGCTGTGGCGGGTTAAGCGATGCAACGCATTGGCATTAATAAACACCATTTCACCTCGGCTGATCACACGCTCTTGATTGACGCATTGTACTAACGTTGCGCCTTCAACAACGAGCACGACTTCTATTTCTTCATGCCAATGCCAAGGCACTTCTTCATTAAAAAACTGTGAAAAGTATTCATCGTAGGTGCCACAAGGAAAGTCTAGGCTACCATGTTGAGCCAGCTCTCGTCCCTGTGCATCGGTTTCGATTTTAATATGTTGCATGGGCTAAAAGTAGGATTGTTATAGTTTTTGGCAGTATTGCGTTATTTAAAAGATGTAAATGACAGTATCGTTTGCGTTCTTACGTTTGGATATGAGTGTAGTGATGTTGCTGTTATTAGTCATTATTTATGTGGCATTTATAAGTTTAGGTTTGCCTGATGCGGTATTGGGATCGTCTTGGCCTGTCATGCATCGTGACTTAGAGGCATCGGTTGAATACGCCGGATTAATTGCGCTGATCATTAGCTCTGGCACAGTAATGTCTAGCTTACTCTCCGTTCGGCTGATACGACGCTTTGGCATTGGTATTGTGGTGTCTGTCAGTGTGCTTTTGACGGCTTTGGCCTTAGTCGGCTTTGCTATGAGTCAAATCGCATGGATGCTTTTGTGTCTCGCGATTCCCCTTGGACTTGGGGCAGGGGCGGTAGACTCGGCGTTAAATAATTTCGTGGCATTGCACTATAAAGCCAAGCACATGAATTATCTCCATTCATTCTGGGGAGTGGGGGCGACCGCGGGCCCTTTGATCATGGCCAACTACATTACGTTGAGCGAAGGCTGGCGAGACGGTTATTGGGTCATTGGTCTTGCTCAATTAGCTTTAGTTGTTCTACTACTGTGTGCTATTCCCCTGTGGCGCAAAGCCGCGCAGTCGAACAACCAAGTAGAAGAAGATCACGACACCTTAGTGACAAATCGTGCAGCACTCAAGATTCATGGCGTGTCATTGCAGTTACTGGTGTTCTTCTGTTATTGCTCCATTGAGCTGGGAACGGGGCTTTGGGCGGCGAGCTTTTTGATCTCTGAAAAGGGCACATTGGCGTCAGAAGCAGCGTTTTGGGTAGCGATCTATTACGGCGGCATTACCATCGGGCGTTTTGTTTGTGGAGCCATTGCCCAGCGATTTAGTGAGTCCAGCATGATTCGAATGGGGGCTTTCTTAATGGTGTTCGGTGCGATTTTATTAGCACTGCCGGTGCAGAATGGGTTGGCCAACCTAGGTTTGTTGTTGATCGGCTTTGGCTGTGCGCCAGTGTTCCCTAATACCCTGCATTTGACACCGATACGATTTGGTAAGAAAGCTTCTCAAGCCATTATTGGCTTATCGATGGCTACTGCCTATGTGGGCAATACATTGGTACCGCCGACTCTGGGTGTGGTTCTGAAATACAGTTCGTTTGCTACGTTGCCTTTTATCTTACTGGCACTTGCTTTGTCATTGCTTTGGGCAACTGAGCGATTGCAAAGTCGTCACACGCCATCGAGAGACATTCAGGGAGAAACGTCATGTCAGCCATCGCTTTCAAAATAAACCATTCATCTGATGATGCATTACAACAAAAGCTGTTGTTGCTGTTAGCGTTAGAAGAGGGACAAACATCTGGCGCCTTAGCGCAGAAGCTTGTTAGACCGCCTCAGGAGGTGATCAATGCCCTCGATCACCTGTTGTATCGAGGTTTGGTTGAGCTTCACGGTGCGCGTTACTTTTTGAAATAATGGTATAGCGAGTTCCGCAAAAATATCTTGGTTTTGCAGTGCAAGTTGGACGATACGCGTAGTAAATAATGTTGCAGGGTTGTATGAAAGCTAAAGTTAAAGTTGACCAAAAAGGGCGTAAGAGCGTTATTGATGCTTGTACCGAGCCTTGTGCGATCGAAAAAGGCATGAGGATTTTGGGTTCAAAGTGGAAAGGTTCAATTATCTATCATCTGAAAGATGGCCCAGTGAGGTTCAATGACCTTTCAAGAATGTTGGGTGGTGCAAGCAAGAAGTAAAGCTGATATCGAGATTTTCTAGGTGTTGCTCCAACTGTTGCTTCGAGTCAGCAGAGACAGCCAGAATGTCTACGCCTGCTTCGGCAAATGCG
>NZ_SNZA01000001.1:150901-957133 GCF_004363305.1 Marinomonas communis
AGAAGTAAAGCTGATATCGAGATTTTCTAGGTGTTGCTCCAACTGTTGCTTCGAGTCAGCAGAGACAGCCAGAATGTCTACGCCTGCTTCGGCAAATGCTTGTTTATATGTCTCAATTTCATTTAGATATTTGGTGCAGAGCGGGCAATGTTTACCACGATAAACAAACACTGCTTGCCATGTCGTATCACCTTCAGGTTTGCCTAGCTTGACTTTGGTTCCATCAAGCTTTGTTGCTTCTAATATAGGAAAAGCGTCACCCGCTTTGAGTTTTTGTGAATATGTCATCTCGGTTCCTTATAGAAAGCACTGTTCTAATGCGGTAAACAGTGTTTGATAGCTTCCTGCTAATTTCTGTACCGGTTTGAAGTTATTATCGAGATTATTGCTATCGGCCAGAATAACACCAGTGTCCTCTATCAATATCAAATAGCCATCCTGACCAAAGTGCACCTTCTGTACCACTTCGGTCAGTTTGTTCAGACTAACGTCCAGTCCTATCACGCCTTCAAGACCACTTTGAGTCGTAAAGGTATGCAGGTAATCAATTAACGGTGCTTTGGTCGTCAGGTCTTAATACACCGGCGGGCGAACAATTTCACCGGGCTTGCTGATAGTCGCTTGATACCAAGGACGTTTTCTGGGGTTGTAATTGCCTAATTTGCCTTTAGGCCATTGAATATAACCCCCGGTTTCAAGCCCCAGGAAAACATAGGCAAGATCTGGTCGGGCCTCACCAAAGGCGTTCATCAGAGCAAAAGCTTCCGCTTCAATATTGCCTTCCAGCTGAGAAAATGTGGGCTTTTCTTCTGCAACATAGTGGTTGGTATCAGCAGTAAGGCGTTTAATCGCGGGACTCTCTGTCAGGTAGCGGGCGTCTTCTGCTAAACCATTCAGGTACAAGCTGAAAGCGTTATCAATATGCTTGATCTCAGCTTGTGCTTGTTGCTGATACTGTCCAAGCGCGTTTTCTCGTATTTGCAGTGTTATCAGAACGGTGATCATTAACAGAGGAATGATTACCGCACAGAATAGTGATGTGATAAGTCGGGCTTTGATCGACATGACTAGCCTTTATCTCAGATTATTTCTTTTACTGTACTTAGCGTGGCTTTTAGCGACAGGGAAAGGCCGTAGCGATAGCTGGCCAAACCTCACTTTAATGCTGACACAGCCTGATTAACGGACAATTGATTTATAGGAATGCCAGGTCAGACAAAAACTCATCCCTGATTTATTTATGGGCCTTAACATGGGGGTTAGAGGCTAGGTTTCTCCATAACAATATCAGGCATTACCTGATGTAATGACCCAGTGATTTTTATTGGTTTCTCTTTTTTTTCCCTCTGCGTCAATCTTGCTTTCAGAGCTTAAACACAAGCTTTTTCAACCAAGCTAGCTTGAGCCGGTAACTAAATAGGTAGCTATACCGGTAACAACAAAAATCAAGAATCAGGATTAACGCTATGCAATACGTACGTCTAGGCCAATCCGGCCTGAAAGTATCCCGTCTGTGTCTGGGAACCATGAATATGGGCTCTAAAGAGTGGAAGCCCTGGATCTTTGACGAAAAGGAGAGCGAACCGATTATCCGTCACGCTCTGGATAACGGCGTTAACTTTATCGATCTGGCCGATTTTTATTCCACAGGTGCCGGTGAAGAAGTGGTGTGTAACGTACTGCGCCGTATTGGTCGTCGTGATGAGATGGTTATCACGACAAAAGTGGGTTATGCCATGAGCGATGATATCAACGCTCAGGGACATTCCCGCAAGCATATTTTTGATGCGATCGATGCTTCTCTGACCCGTATGGGCATGGATTATGTTGATATCTATATGCTGCATTATTTTGATACCGAGACGCCGGTAGAAGAGACCATGGGTGCTCTGAACGATATTGTACTGGCAGGTAAAGCCCGTTATATCGGTATCTCGACCATGACCACTGGTCAGCTGGCGAAGATTCTGATGGTGTGCGACAAAAACGGCTGGCAGCGTCCGATCAATATGCAGCTGCAGCTGAACTGTGCTTACCGTGAAGAAGAGCGTGAGATGATTCCGTTCTGTATGGATCAGGGCATCGGAGTATCTGTCTTCAGCCCGCTGGCGCGCGGTATTCTGACTAATGATCTGCAGTCAAACCGTAATCAGACCGATTTCTTCACAGCAGAGATGTACAACGATCAGGCGTCAAAAGATATCTCTTACTCTGTTGCTAAGGTGGCTGATGCCCGTGGTGTACTGCCTGCTCAGATCGCTCAGGCCTGGGTGCTAAACAAGCCGGAAATCAGTTCTATGCTGGTTGGTGCTGATACGAAAGAGCAGGTTGATAGTGCCCTGGCTGCGGTGGAAACCAAGCTGACCGAAGAGGAAATTTATGAGCTGGAGCGCAACTACACGCCATGTGATCTGATTAACGACTACACCGCAGGTAAGCGTATTCCGCGGACTGCCCGTCCGGCTAAAGGAGATTTTGCCTGATCAACCCCTGCGTTATTTTTTGCTATAACCTTTGATGGTGATTAGCTAGGTAAATTCCAGGTGAAGGCAGTTAAATCTCTGTTTTCAGCCCTCTCGTGCAAGAGTTTGGAAGTTTACCTTACTTGTTAAGCCTTTTGTGTTCACTGCTCTTACAGATTGCTAAGCTGTAAGACAGTACTTTAGCCCTGCCAGAGCGGGGCTTTTTTATATCTATTTTCTTATATATATAGTGGTCTAATAAACCCGGACACCATTTTAGGTGGTAAATGAACAGTGGATGACCTCTCAAAAACTCTTATGACTTTTTTGCATACTCCTTTGTCTTTTTATCTCTTGTCCAAAACTAATGAAATCTTTTTTATAGAGTTTTTGCCCCTCTAATCAAGGACACCGGAATGACTGAAGTAGTGACATCGATACCCGCTGAAACCATCAGGGAGCGAACAGAAATTGATCTTATTGGCCCTGTTCTTGTACCCTCTAATGCACTTTATGGAGGTCAGACTCAGCGGGCACTTAATCTCTATCCCTTAAATGGTGAAAAGCCGTTATCGGATTACCCTCAGCTGATTCGAGGTATACTGGCAGTTAAAAAAATTGCGGCACTCACTAATCGACAGACCGATGAACTCCCCTCTGAAGTTGCGAATGCCATTATTGCCAGTATTGAGTCTCTGGAGGCTAATCTTCCGTTGGATCAATTCCCGGTACATGCTTGTCACGGTGGCGGTGGTATCTCTACCAATATGAATGTTAATGAGGTGCTGGCAAATCTGGTTAACCGTGATTTCTTCCAGCAACCGTTGGGTAGTTACCGCCCGGTTCATCCCAATGATGATATCAATCTGAATAACTCCACCAGCGATGCACTCACCACAGCATGCCACTTTGCAATAATTGAGCAGTGGCAGGGTTTACAGGTAGCAATTAAAGATTTGTCAGCTGAATTTTTACTACAGGCTGAGCAGTGGCAGCACGTACAAAAAATTTCCCGTACCTGTCTACAGGATGCGGTTGAGATCAGTTTTGCCGATCTTTTTAGTGGTTATATCAGTCTGATTGAGCGTAACCAAAAGCGGTTGGATCAAGATGTTGAAGCGCTTTATCGCATTAATCTGGGGGGCAATATTATTGGCCGTAAAGGTGACTGCTCAGAGGCGTTTTTTGCTCAGGTAATGCCGATGGTGCAACAGGTGATGGGTAATGAAAAATACGAGCATAATCCTAACCTGTTTGATGCGTCACAAAACCACGATGATCTGATTGCTGTTGCCAATCGCCTGGATCTGTTTGCCCGTGGTCTATTGAAGATCGCTAAGGATTTCCGTTTGATGTCATCAGGCCCTGCGACCGGTTTTGGCGAGCTGCATTTGCCTGCGGTGCAACCAGGTTCCTCTGCCATGCCAGGTAAGGTCAATCCAACCATTCCTGAGTATCTGGTGCAATGTTGTATGCAGGTGTGTGGCCGCTGTTACTCCGTGCAAATGACCCAGGATCATGGTGAGCTGGATCTGAATGTTTGGCAGGCGGTAGTGATCCACAATCTGCTGGATGCGATGAGTTGTTTGGAAAACGGTATTCGCGCTTTTACCGAGTATTGCGTCAGTGGTTTACGTCCAAATCTGGAACGCAACCAAGAGAATATTAATACTCTGATACCCGTCTTGATTCGTTTGAAACAGAAAAAGGGTTACTCGTTTGCTTCACGTATTTATAAAGAAACGGGAGGGGATTTGGAGCAGATTCTAGCTTATCTGGACTAGTCCATAGCAATCCAGTCATATACGGAACAGGCCACATTACTCTTAAAATAGGCGCTTGAATTTATAGGATGAGTTTTTTGCAGGGTTGGCATTCAGTAATGTCAATTGTGCCTGAGGGCACCTCTTTATAACATGCTTGTGTTCATTTTTGGCAGAGTGGCAGTCGATTCACTACCCTGAATTAAGTAGTCATTCTGCCTTTTATCTATGACTACAGGAAATCATCATGACAACAAATAATATTCCTCTGGCTTGGGCTCGTGACTGGCTGCAACAACCAAAACAACAGTACATCAATGGTCAATGGGTTGACGGTAACAGTGATGATTGGGTGGTCAGTAATCCGGCCAATGGTGAAGAACTGTGCCGTTTTGCCATGGCGGATACAGATCAGGTTGAACAAACTGCTGTGATTGCCAATCAGAACCACGAAGCGGGTACCTGGTCGAAAATGAGCCGCACCGAGCGTGCTAATGCTCTGCGTCAAATCGCTGACCTGATCCGCAATAATGTCGAAAAGCTGGCGCTGTTGGAAACCCTACCAAACGGTAAGCTGTTTGCAGAATCCATGGCTGATGATATCCCAACCTGTGCCGATATCTTTGATTATTATGCTGGTTGGACCGATAAGTTTTACGGTGAAACCTCTCCGGTTGATGACGGTTTCCTGAACTACACCCTGAAAGAGCCCGTGGGTGTCTGTGGTCTGATCGCACCGTGGAACTTCCCGTTGTATCAAGCTAGCCTGAAGATCGCTCCGGCTCTGGCCATGGGCAATACGGTGATTATCAAACCGTCTGAATATACCCCGCTGACCATGATCTACCTGATGGAGCTGATCGACAGCGAACTGGATCTGCCTGCTGGTGTGCTGAATATGCTGCTGACCGACGGTGTTAACGCCAATCAACTGACCATCAGCAACAATGTACACAAGATCTCGTTCACCGGTAGTACAGGTGTGGGTCGTAAGATTGTACAGAATTCTGGCGCCTCTAACCTGAAAGCGGCCACCCTGGAGCTGGGTGGTAAGTCACCTTGTATCTTCTTTGAAGATACGCCGGATCTGGACGGTGCGGTTGATCGTGCCTTTACCGTGATGTTCTCCCACAAAGGTGAGAAATGCTCTGAGCCAACCCGTTTCCTAATTCACGACAGTATCTACGATACGGTAGTGGAAAAGCTGGTTGAGAAAGCGGAAGCGATCAAGTGTGGTGATCCACTGACTGAAGGTGTGGATCAGGGCCCGCAGTGTAATAAGGTTCAGTTCGATAAGATCATGGAGTATATCGAGATTGGTAAAACCGAAGCCAAACTGGTTGCTGGTGGTTATGCCGATATCGAAGGCGACAATGCCAAGGGGTACTATATCCGCCCAACGATCTTCTCTGATGTGCCGGCGGATGCCCGGATCGCCCAGGAAGAGATCTTTGGCCCGGTATTGAGTTGTATCCGTTTCCACAGCACCGAAGAAGCGGTACAGATCGCGAACTCAACGGAGTACGGTCTGGCTGCAGGTCTGTATACTGCTGATGTTTCCCGTGCTCACAAAGTGGCTGAGCAACTGGATGCCGGTATGCTGTTTATCAATCGTTATGGCTGTTACGGCCTGGCCGCACCTTTTGGTGGCTTTAAACAGAGTGGCTGGGGCAAAGAGATGGCGATTCACTCCCTAGCCTCCTACACCAAAACCAAAGGCGTTTGGGTGTACTACGGGGACTAATACGTTACCTGTATCCTTTGAATCAAGCAGAAAAAAGCGCTCTAGGGCGCTTTTTTTTGTACCTGTTCGTCTTATACTCAAAACACACAATTGCTCAAAATTGGTTGATTTAAGATTATGTAAGATAAAGCTTTTGGGCGAAAGTAGAATAAAAATATTTTGTGATGTTCAGGGCATTCCAGGTTTAAAAAATATGCGACAACTACCTTCTTTAACCGCGTTAAGAGTCTTTGAGGTGGCTGGTAAACAGCTCAGCTTTACAATGGCAGCCAAGCAGCTGTATGTGACGCAGGGTGCCGTTAGCCGACAGATCAAGCAGCTGGAGGATTATCTGGGGGTTCCCCTGTTTGTGCGTATGCATCACAAACTGGAACTGACCGATTCAGGTCGACAGCTGCTGCAGAAGATTGAGCAGTCCTTTGATTTAATCGAAACTGCCGTTACTGAAATTCGTGATCCCAAGTTACGGCAAAAGCTGAATATTCTGGTCCCCCCCACCCTGGCCACTCGCTGGTTAGCAAGGCGCTTAACAGAGTTCCATAAGCGCTTCCCTGAGCTGGAAGTGTCTGTTTATGATCATCCTAGTGAGCATGTATTATTTGACTGTGAAATTCGCTTTGGTCGTATGGCGAAACCCAAGCACTTTAGTGAGATGCTTTTTCTGGAGCAGCATGTACCTGTTTGTTTACCGGATATGATCGACAGGGCACAAAACCTGACGCTGGAAGCAGGCAATTTGCTACACATATTGCACGAAGGAGAAAGGTTGCCGGTATGGCGAGACTGGCTGGAGGCAGCAGGGCTCCATCAACAAGTAGACGCAGATCGAGGCCTGTCGTTTAGTACACTGGATCAGGCCATCAGTGCATTAAAAGCGGGCACGGGTTTTGCGGTGATTGAGAAGCATATGATTAGCAGGGAACTGGAAGAGGGTCGACTGGCTCAGTTCAGTGATATCGAGGTGAGCGGCCCTTACGGCTACTGGCTGGATATTCCACCGGAGCGGCAGGGATTATCCAAGGTGGTCTTTTTTAGAGAGTGGCTGCACGAGCAGTTGGCTTGATGGCAGACCGTGTTCTGCTTTCCAGCAGAACACGGTTGCGTTTTTGAGAACGGTTTAAGGCCTGAACTTTAGAGGGAGGGCTAAGGTGCTGGCGATACTTCCTGTTGCATCGGCTCAGAGTCACTATCTGAATCGGTATCCATATCCTGTTTCTCCGCTATCAGCGCCTTGATAAAGCCAGCACACATCACAGATACGATAATCGCAAATGGGAAGCCCAGGATGATCAGGACCGCCTGAATCGCACCCATACCACCTACCATCAGCAACAGGATGGTCACGGTAGATACGGATACCACCCAGAAAATGCGTTGCCAAACGGGGGCCAGATCACCATCCTGAGACGTCAGAATATTAATCACCAGAGTACCCGAATCTGCTGTGGTGATAAAAAAGACAAAGATTGAGAACAGTACTAGGTAGCTAATAAATTCAACGCCTGCAAACAGCTCAAAGAATTTAAACAGAGCGGTAGATGAGTCTGCAGATACGGCTGTTGCCAGCTCAGTGATCCCTTGATTATGAATCATATCCAGAGCGGTAATACCGAAGATGGATAACCAAACCAGTGAGAAAGCGACAGGGATAATCAGCACGCCAAAGACAAACTCACGAATGGTTCTGCCACGGGAGATACGAGCAATAAAGACACCGGTTGGTGCAGCGAAGGCGATCCACCAGGCCCAGTACAGTAGAGTCCAGCCTTCAAACCAGGAAGGGTTGGTTTGCGAGTAGGTTTCAAAGGTCAGAGGTACCAGATTGCTCAGGTAATCTCCAACGCTATTGACTGTCGCGTTAAGCACATCTGAGGTATTACCTGCAAACAGGACAAAAATCATCAGGCCGATAGCCACATTGATATTCAGTACCGACAGCTGCTTGATGCCCTTTTTAAGACCCAATAGCAGAGACAAGCAGGTCACAATACCAATACCGATAATCAAAGCGACCTGTACACCGACACCTTTAGGCACGTCAAACAGGTAATTCAGGCCGGAGTTGATCTGCATAACACCGAAACCCAGCGGTGTCACAATACCAATCACAGTTGCTAATACGGCAAAGGAATCGACAAAATCGCCGATAGGGCCGTAGATTTTTTTGCCAATCAGTGGGTAGAGAGCAGAGCGCATCTCAATAGGTAGGTTTTTACGATAAGCCGCATAAGAGATCACTAAAGCCACAATAGCGTAGATTGCCCAGGCATTAAAACCCCAGTGAAAAAAAGTAATGGTCATGGCCTGCTCCATCGCCTGGGCCGTTTTAGCTTCGGCCACCGGTGGTGACAGATAATGCATCACAGGCTCGGCAACACCAAAAAAGACCAGGCCAATGCCCATGCCGGTGGAGAACAGCATAGCCCCCCAGGCAAAGGTACTGAACTCGGGACGTTCATGATCCTGCCCCAGACGCAGGTTACCGATTTTAGTACTCATACCACAATAGGCCAGCACCAGCATAAAACCTGCAACACTGAGCATGTAAAACCAGCCAAACTTTACTGCGATCAGATGCTGCGCCTGTTTAACCAGGGCTGTAGCACTGTCCGGGGTGACCAGGACAAATAGGATCAGAATACTCAGGACAGCGCAGGAGACTGCAGCGACCCGTTTCTTATAGTTGTTCTCTGTAGTGATCATATTAGGTTACTTCTTTTATGTTTGTGGGAAGTACCACTGAGATAGGATCATGTAGCTTCTTGCTATCCCGTGGTTGAAAGGCGCTGGATGGCATCCAGCGCTCAAGGTTTCAAGACTGTAAACTGCTTAGACAAATCTGAAACAGTGTTACAAGCCTGAAAACAGTGATTATTTCAGCAGGGCCTCTTCAAACGGGTAGGTGGTCAGGTTTTCAAAACCGTTTTCAGTGATGATGACCTGATCTTCAAGCTTAACACCCTCTTTGCCGTCAACAGCGCCAACGTAGGCTTCTACACATAATGCCATGCCGGGTTCCAGTACGCCGCTGTAACCGTGACCTTCCAGATCTTCAGGGTAACGGATGGATGGGTATTCATCACATAGACCCACACCGTGCATCATCACGCCATAGCGCTGCGCGCGGAACTCTTCCGGTAAGCGCACACCGGCACGAGTGACCTCTTCAAAAGTCATGCCTGGGCGCAGAATTTCCATATTGTGTTGGATATGGTCATAAGCCACTCGATACAGGCGTCTTTGTTCTGCCGTGGGCTCGGCATCACCAATCATCCAGGTACGGGAGATATCGGCACAGATACCATAAGGGCCGACCAGATCGGTATCGAAAGCCAGCAGTTCACCGTTTTGCACAACACGCGGGCCCGACTCCTGGAACCAGGGGTTTGTGCGTGGGCCGGAAGACAATAAGCGGCATTCAATCCATTCGCCGCCACGCTTAATATTTTCAGCATGCAATACTGCCCAGATATCATTTTCGGTAGCTCCTGGTACAGAAGCCTGCTGCATCTTAGCCATGGCAATTTCAGTGGAAGCCAGTGAGCAACGCATGGCGTTAATCTCATCCTCGTTTTTGATAGCGCGGGCCAGTTCCATCACTTCCTGACCATCGAAGGTTTCGATATTCAGACGATCCAGCTCACGCAGACCTACGATTTCGATCTTGTCTAACGCCAAGCGGCGGTTATTGCCGCTATGCTCTTTTAGAATGGACTCGATCTCTTGAGCAAAGTGACGGGCATGTTCTGTAGTGCGATCACCTGTTTCAAAGTAGAAGAAAGAAGCTCCACCACGCAGCTCCTTAACTAGCGGTAGGTGAGCGGTGAGGTGATCACAGTTATGGAAATCCCACAAAATGATATGGCCAGAGGCAGAAACAAAGCAGGCGCGAGCAGAGTTGTGGGTTATCCACAGCTGCATATTGGTAGAGTCCGTGGCGTAACGAATATTCAGCGGATCAAACAGAAGAATACCACCTAGGTCACGCTTTCGCAGTTCATTTACAATGCGTTGTAAACGGTACTCACGCATACGTGCGAGGTCTGGGGCTATCAGCCCCAGGGCTTCCCACTCGTTAAAGGCCAGATCCGTTGGACCTATTTCCACTCGGTCATTTTCATTGGGAGAACCATCGGGTTTAAAAGCGCCGCGTCGACGCGTTGGGTCGATTTTTCGGTTTGAACTTGCAATTGAAAAAGGGGACCAGTTCATTAAGCTAACCTCATATTTTTGTTGTGTTTATTGTGATAAGCCAGCACCTGTTGAACGCTGAAGAACTACGTATCCGGTGGACTACAATCGAATGAGGTTTATTATTCGGGGGATGCTAGGATTGAACAACGCACTAAAAAACAATCTGCTATGACTTAATGTAATGGTAGATCAAATAGGCCTTCATCTTAGGTATAGAGCTTGCCTGATAAGACTGCTAATTAAGGGATTACATCGGCGATCAAAGTCTTGTCTGAAAAATCAAAGAAATATCTGTGGATTCAATCTTAATGTAATTCTGACATTAATTGGAGTGGACCTCGTTCAGTAGACATCCTATGACTGTTATTCCATCAAGGGCTAGTGATCTTAACACGCTCAGATTGGCTTAAAGCAGCTGATGGAGATTATGCAGATGAGTACCAAAAATATAAGGCTGGAGTCGTTAAGGCTCATTTGCCTTTGTTATGGAAGCAGATTGAAGAAATGGCTTCAGGCCCAGAATTAAATCTAGAGTTTTTTTATGAAGTATCATCTTAACTATGCCTAACGACATGTTAAGTGAAATTAAATACCGGTGACGAGAAAAGTTAGTCGAATGGGCCGAAGAAAAATTAATAGTACGGTCTATTAATAGAGACTTTCATGTTAGTTGTTTCAGCTAGGTATGAACTAGGTTACTAAAAGTATACTTATTGCATTCAGTCTCTAGGGAACTAAAATATACCGTAAGACGCTCGCCATTAGGTAACTACGCATATTCAATAACTATGAGTGACGTTTTTATTATCAATGACGATAAACTACGTTACTTAGCTTCTTTAAATGACGAGGGGCTGTATGAAAGCTAAAGTTAAAGTTGACCAAAAAGGGCGTAAGAGCGTTATTGATGCTTGTACCGAGCCTTGTGCAATCGAAAAAGGCATGAGGATTTTGGGTTCAAAGTGGAAAGGTTCAATTATCTATCATCTGAAAGATGGCCCAGTGAGGTTCAATGACCTTTCGAGAATGTTGGGTGGTGCAAGCAAGAAGATGGTTGACCAGCGCCTAAAAGAATTAGAAAGTGAAAACATGGTAATGCGTCGAGTGCTCAATGAAAAACCATTGGCGGTCAGCTACGAACTCACTGAGTTTGGGCGCAGTGCGCTAAAAATTCTTGAAGAGTTGAGAAAATGGTCTGAAAGCAACAATGTGCAGCTTAAATAGTGTGAGCAACATTCATCTAAGTCCTTCTTTAACAAAACAAGGCAACCAATAGGTTGCCTTGTTTTGGTTCAATCGACTGTTTCAATAGTCTAATTTGCCACGGATTGGGTAATCGTTAGCTGGGTTACGAATCCATGCAAAACCTCGGGTCAGAGCACCGAGCTCAGGTCTTACAAACGGATTATTGGATAGGTCAACCACGTGTAAGTTGCCGTGTTCATTGACGACAAACAACCCAGGCTCTGCAAAGTTATGGTCGGTTTCTGCTTCAGAGCGTGGTAGCGATATATAAAGTCCCAGAGTTTTCATCTGTTGCTCGGTAAGACCATAGGCGATAGTAAAGCTGATATCGAGATTTTCTAGGTGTTGCTCCAACTGTTGCTTCGAGTCAGCAGAGACAGCCAGAATGTCTACGCCTGCTTCGGCAAATGCTTGTTTATATGTCTCAATTTCATTTAGATATTTGGTGCAGAGTGGGCAATGTTTACCACGATAAACAAACACTGCTTGCCATGTTGTATCACCTTCAGGTTTACCTAGCTTGACTTTGGTTCCATCAAGCTTTGTTACTTCTAATATAGGAAAAGCGTCACCCGCTTTGAGTTTTTGTGAATATGTCATCTCGGTTCCTTATAGAAAGCACTGTTCTAATGCGGCAAACAGTGCTTTAAGTTGTGTTTGCTTGTTCTTGACTGAGTTTAACGCTCGCTAGGATGCGTCCACGCAAACTTCTGGAATGGCGCATCGGTTTCAGTATGTGCCAGTGCATTCGTGAAGTTTGAGATAAGCTTAGCAGACAAGCCAGTCAGCACTTCCAGCGCTTGACGTTTGGTAAAACCAGCGTCTAGGAATGCTTGCAGTTTTTCATCACCGATATGACCACGGTTATCAAGCAGTGCCTTGGTAAAATCATGCAGTACTTGTAGCTTCGCATCAGGAATGGCAGTACCTTCACGTAATGCTTCAATCACCTCATCTGGCATTTTGCCCGCCTTCATCATCCATGTATGACCAGGAACACAGTAGTGACAGTTATTCTCAAAGTTAGCGGTCATAAAGACCACTTGTTGCTCCAATGGACTGAACGTTGTGTTTTTCATAAACAGGTCAAAGACCGTGTTGTATGCTTCGTAGGTAGCCGGTGCTTCAGCAAGAACCGCGTGCAAGTTTGGTAGCATACCGAAGCCTTTTATTGACTGAGCTACCAGTTCTTTAGACTCTTCAGGAGCCGTTTCTGCATCGTAGTAAGTAAATTCAGTGCTCATAGATACCTCCTTAGAAGTGTGTGTCTAGGTGTGTTTCAAAGCGAACAAAGTCGTTTTCAATGTTTGCGTTCTTCATAACGTCGTAGCACGCAAATGTTGGTAGTGCTGACATGCCAAAGAAGCGGAAATTGACGTGCATGTGAAACATCAAATCATCTACACTGCGGCCTTGGAATAGGTATTCTCTATCATCATTAAATGATTCTTCTGGTGCATTAAGTGTGAGCGAAAGCATGTATTTAGTATTTGTACGAGTACCGCCTGTTCCATAATTTTTCTTTGGTTCTTCTGCCGTTCGGCCATCAAAAGCACAAAGCGCACCCCCCATTCCTGCAGTGAAGACTTCATCCATGTATTTTTTGAAAGACCATGGGATAGTCATCCAGTTGACAGGCGACTGAAGAATCACTCTCTCTGCCCATTCGAAATTCGCCAGCTGCTCATCAACTACGATGTCATCTTGCATTGTAACTACACGAACTTCGTGGCCCTTTGATTCTAACTGGGTGCGAGCTTTCTCAACTAAAGTCGCATTTAATTTTCCCTCTGAAAAAGGAGATGGTTCGTGCGCGTTAATGATTAGAACGTTACTCATGATATTAACCTTTCAATAATTGGTTGTTTTACAGAGCGAATAATGATTTCGCCGTCTTGCGGTTTATTATGGTTACCTGCATTTCTAGTTCAATTAGTTAACTTTTAGTAACCACCATGAGAGTTGAATGAGATGGAGATAAAACTATGTTTATTATGAATTTTATTTTTTACATTGAAGTGTTTATACGAAGAGGCAGGTGCTTAAAGTTACCAAAAGTATACTAATTGAAATTATTGCTGGAGTTAGCATACTGAACAAAACATGCGGCTTAGCGCAGTGATTATGTAAAGGACATAACGATATGGATTTAGCCAAGAAACATCCATTGTGGCGCAAGCCCAAGCATCATCTAGATGTGGAGACCAGCAATGATCATGTGCACTGGATAGAACTTTTTTACGACTTGGCTCATGTTGTATCAATTTTCGTGCTGGGAAATTACTTGAGTTATCACCTAGGCTTTACTGGATTCACCGTTTTCGCGCTGCTATTTATCGTGATTTGGTTCGCTTGGTTTGATATAAGCCTTTTTAACTCGATTTATGTCAGCACGGATGTACAACATCGCTACATTATGGCGGCTCAGATTGTCACCATTATGATTATGTCATCCGCTATCGTTCACATTGGTGGTGCTGGATGGATGTACTTTGCTATAGGTTATGCATTAAATCGAGCGATAATCTCGTTGCTCTATTTTAGGGCTAAAACGGTAGAAGAAAGTAAAACATGCTTACCAAGTCATATGTTTCGATGCTTTGCGATTGCAGCTGTCATTTTCTTAATCAGCGCGTTTCTGCCTGCTCCATATAGTTATATGGTGTTCGCTGGAGGTATGGTAGTTTTAGCAGCTTTGTATGTCGCCCCGAAAGTTGGTGCTGTCTTTCAACAGCGCTTCTTACCACGATTTGGGCATATGTCTGAGCGCTTTGCGCTGCTTTTATTGATCGTTGCAGGTGAAGGCTTCTTTAAGCTGGTTATCACTTTAGCAGAAAAAGGCATTGATAATGTGGTTGGCGACGTACTAGTAAACTACGCGTTTGGCGGCCTATCAGTTTTCGTTTTGTGCTGGATATATTTTGATTTTGTTGGCAACGGCAAGCCGCGAGACAATGAGCCTGCCACATTCGTCAAGTGGACGATTGCTCACCTTCTGCTGATGTTATCTGCTGTCACGATAGGCGTTGCATTGTCAGCAGAGGTCAAAATAGGATTTATAGATCAATATCCGTTCAAATATGCATTGATTGGCTGTTTGGGCTTAGCGGCATACCTGTATTGCCTACTTAAGATTCAACATGTTATCGAGCGTCGTACCGCCCATCGCTTTGCCACTGCGAACGTTCGTTATATGGGGATCATGCTTTGTTTCGTGACCCTAATTATCGTTCCTTTTGTTCCTTCAATCGTGGCTAATATGGTGTGGGGGGCAGCATTGTTCT
Source organism: Marinomonas communis (assembly GCF_004363305.1). Taxonomy (GTDB): domain Bacteria; phylum Pseudomonadota; class Gammaproteobacteria; order Pseudomonadales; family Marinomonadaceae; genus Marinomonas; species Marinomonas communis. The sequence continues at coordinate 165,594 of NZ_SNZA01000001.1, forward strand.
CTCAGATTTTGGTTCCTGTAAGAACCGCATTCAAAACTCTGACTCGAGAAGCGAATCAAGCGCTCGACTAAGCCGTTTTAATTTATACGTTAGCTCTGTTGAACTTCTAATGGTTTGCCACTATGTATCGACCCAAAGTAACGGAACACATTACGAGCTTTCAACTGGCAGTATTAGTACTATCCGTATTTGTTGTTTTCTCTCTGGTAATTGAACTTGTCTTTAACTTGCCACCTGACGTCCTGCAGATTCTGATCTATGTAGATACATTTATTTGCACAATCTTCTTTATTGATTTTGTTCAGCAGTACCGAGCTGCGCCGTCTAAGCTTGAGTATATGAAATGGGGCTGGCTTGACCTTATTTCTTGTATTCCATTAATGGAGATGAATCAATTTGCACGTTTAATTCGAGTTTTTCGTCTGGTCCGTGCGATCAAGTCGATCTCAATGATTTCTCATGCACTTAATGAAAACAAGGTTTCAACGTCACTGCACTTCATGGTAGTGACCGCACTAATGATGATGCTGTTTGGCTCTATTTACATTCTCTATCTCGAGAAGGATATGCCGGGAGCTAATATTCACAACGCTGGCGATGCATTTTGGTGGACATTCGTCACTATCACAACGGTTGGCTACGGTGACTTCTTCCCAGTGACATTGGAAGGTCGCATTGTTGCCATAATATTGATTACAACTGGCGTTGGCATGTTTGGGAGTTTTACCGCAGTTTTGGCCTCATGGATTATGGATGTCTCTGACGAGCGAAAGATGGAAATTCAGATTCTAGAAGAGGTGCATACTCTAAAAGCAGAGCTTAGGGATATGAAAAAGCTGCTGAAGAAGCAAAAAAATGAGTAGCTAGCTATTTTGCAACTAGCATTTGTAATGCTTGTCATTCTTTAGGGGCTATTTTAAACCATGTGTAACACATCTGATTAATATCAAGTTAGCTATTGCGTGGATTTCATTTAAGTGACTGAATTAGAAGGATCTAATGCTTTATCCTTTATGCATTAGTAACAGGTTATAAAAGCACTTAATCATCTGTTTTATCAAGAGTTGGTTGAGCTTCACGGTGCGAGGTACTGTTTGAAATAATGGTTTAGTGAGATCCGCAAAAATATCTTGGTTTTGCAGTGCAAGTTGGACGATACGCGCAGTAAATAATGTTAGACTTCGCGCCATATTGAGTTAGAGGTCCAGCATGGAAATCAAGGTAAATTTTTTAGACAATCTTCGCTTAGAAGCCAAGTTCGACGACTTCACGGTCGTAGCGGATCAACCCATTCGTTACAAAGGGGATGGTTCTGCGCCAAGCCCATTTGACTACTTCTTGGCTTCGTCTGCGCTCTGTGCTGCCTATTTCGTAAAGGTTTACTGTAAGGCCCGTGATATCCCTACAGAGGATATTCGCCTATCGCAAAATAACATTGTCGATCCTGAAAACCGTTACAACCAGATTTTCCAAATTCAAGTAGAGTTGCCTGAGTACATCAGCGATAAAGATCGCCAAGGCATTTTACGTTCTATTGACCGTTGTACCGTTAAAAAGGTGGTACAAGAAGGCCCTGAATTTAAGATCGAAACGGTTGAGGACTTAGACGCAGGCGCGTCGCTTATGGCGATGGCGCAGCCTGACGGTGCTGAGAAAACGGTAATCTTGGGTAAAGATCTACCGCTAGAAGATACCATCGCCAATATGTCTGGTTTGTTGGCAGATCTTGGTATGAAGATCGAAGTGGCGTCTTGGCGTAACATCGTGCCAGGTGTTTGGTCTCTTCACCTGCGTGATGCCGCGTCGCACATGTGTTTCACCAACGGTAAAGGGGCAACCAAAGAAAGTGCGTTGTGTTCTGCGCTAGGTGAGTTCATTGAGCGCGCTAGCTGTAACTTCTTCTACAACGATCAGTATTTTGGTGAAGAATTAGCGAACGCGGAGTTCGTGCACTACCCAACAGAGAAATGGTTCCCGCTGACCGAAGACGATTCTCTTCCACAAGGTCTGCTTGACGATTACTGCTTGGATATTTTTGACCCTGAGCAAGAGCTTCAAGGCTCACACCTGATCGATACCAACTCTGGCAATATCGAGCGCGGTATTTGTGCGATCCCTTACGTGCGTCAATCTGACCAAGAAACGGTCTACTTCCCATCAAACCTGATCGAAAACTTGTTCTTAAGTAACGGCATGAGCGCAGGCAACACGCTACCAGAAGCCATGGTGCAGTGTTTGTCTGAGATCTTTGAGCGTGCTGTGAAGAAACAAATCATCGAGCAAGAAATTGTCTTGCCTGATGTGCCTATGTCGGTCTTGGAAAAATACCCAGGTATTTTGGAAGGCATTAAAAGCCTAGAAGAAAACGGTTTCCCTGTGGTAGTGAAAGACGCGTCTTTGGGCGGTCAATTCCCTGTGATGAACGTGACGCTGATGAACCCGCGTACCGGTGGTGTGTTTGCCTCCTTTGGCGCGCATCCAAGCTTTGAAGTGGCGTTAGAGCGAAGCCTAACTGAGCTGCTGCAAGGTCGTAGCTTCGAAGGTCTAAACGATGTGCCGCTGCCAACGTTTAACTCGTTTGCGGTACAAGAGCCGAATAACTTTGTTGAACACTTTATCGACTCGACCGGTGTGATTTCTTGGAAGTTCTTTAGCGCCAAAGCAGATTACGAATTCTGCGAATGGGATTTCTCAGGCACCACAGAAGAAGAGCGTGATGGCCTAATGGGCATCCTCGAAGACATGGGCAAAGAAGTCTACATGGCGGTATTCGATGAGCTAGGTGCTAACGCTTGTCGAATTTTGGTGCCAGATTACTCAGAAGTGTATCCTGCAGACGATTTGATTTGGGACAACACCAACAAAGCTTTGCTTTTCCGTGAAGACATTCTCAACATTCACTCTCTAGACGACGAAGCGCTAGAAGCATTGCTTGAGCGTTTAGAAGAAAGCGAGCTGGATAACTACAACGATATTCGTACCTTGATCGGTGTTGAGTTCGATGAAAACACCCCATGGGGCCAGTTGGATGTAGGTGAGCTCAAACTCTTATTGTTCCTCGCGCTGCAAATGCACGAAGAAGCGAAGGATCAAGTGCAGGAATTCCTAAGCTACAACAACAATACCGTAGAGCGTGGTTTGTTCTACCAAGCAGTCAGCGCCGTGTTGGAAATCGCTTTGGATGATGAGCTTGAACTCGAGGATTTCCTACCCAACCTATCGCGTATGTTTGGCAAAGAAGTCATGGAAAACGTCGTGGGTTCCGTGAATGGTACGGTCAAGTTCTACGGCCTGGCACCAACGAATATGAAACTTGAAGGGCTAGATCGTCACTTGAAACTGATCGATAGCTATAAAAAGCTACACGCATACCGTGCAAAGAAGCACGCTGAGGCGTCTAAGTAAGCTTTTACCCGAGCGCAAAGGGAATTGCGCTCAGGTAATAAACCTTCCTTAAAAGAAGCTAATTGGCAGGTAAAACTCCAAATCGAAGCTTTCGTCTTCCGTTAAGAATTGGTTATGATAATACTGCACGTAGCCTGGAGTAGAGCGCAGTTTAAACTTCGAGCTGGGCAACCAAGTTTCCAGAACTTGGCTGATTTTAGGTAGCAGTTCCCCGTATTTTCCCTGTAAGTGAAACACCGCATGCAAACCTGCAGGTATCACCAGTTGGCTGACTACGGAATGTCTCGCCACAGGCCTATCGATTTCTAAACACGCCACATAGCGACACCGATTAAGCTCTACCCACGCCGGATTAGAATGATGCAAACCAAATTGTTTATCCGTATCTCGCTGTTCTGTATTGGCCCAAGCCATCAATGTCATCCACGCTTCTTTGATTGAACGGTTATAACCTTGATGGCGCTTGTAGGCGACCAATCGAGCAGGGCACTCTTGAATGCATGGTGTGGGAAGCGGGCAAATGGCGACGGACTCATAACCACGCGCCACATCGGGATCTTTTAGGTAGGGCTTTTTCAACGTTGGACTTTCTTGTTGTCGCCAAGCCGATGGCGCACAGTGGAAGGTGCTTTTAAACGCTTTGTTAAAAGAAGAAGCCGAGCTAAAACCACAGCGATTGGCGATATCGATAATAGAGGAGTGGTTATCGAACATAAGTTGATTGGCGGCGTATTCCATGCGAACACGACGAATGTATTGATGAATAGACTCTCCCACAACACTTTTGAATAAGCGATGGAAATGCTGCTCAGAGTAGGCCGCGACCTCTGCTAGCTCTTTCGCCCCCAAAGTCCGACTGATGTCTTGGTGAATGTAGAACAAGACTTCATTAATACGGTTCTGATGTTGCTGCATAGAGAGCGAAGACATAGTCAATTCACCAAGTTTGAAAGACTTAAAATAGCATAAATGGACAAAAGCTATCGCATAAATGGACAATTAATATTGTATTTGAATTTGTAGGATAGTGTTTCCAAAAACAATACAAATGGATGCCTAACCATGCAAACCGCTGCTTCTCTTGATCGTATGAAGTCTTCTTTTATCCGTGAAATCCTTGCCGCTGCCAGTGACCCAGATATGATCTCGTTGGCTGGTGGTCTGCCCGATGAAAAGACGTTTCCTATTGAATTGCTAAAACCAACGATTGCGCAGTTACACAACGACATATCGTTGTTTCAATATGGTCCCACTCAAGGGTATGCACCGCTGGTTAAGCATTTGAATCAGTTGTACCAGTTACCTGAACACCACAAACTACTGGTGACCACAGGCTCTCAACAAGGATTGGACTTAATTGCACGGGCTTACATGAACCCTGGTGATGGGGTGGCGATGGAAGCACCCAGCTATTTGGGCGCGATGCAGGTATTTGATTTTGTGCAAGCCTCGATTCTACCTATTGCGCAGTTAGCGGATGGCCCTGACTTAGAGGCATTGGAACGATGCTTTGCAAACGACAAGCCAAAGCTCTTTTATGCCGTGCCAGATTTCCATAACCCAACAGGCGTGTGCTGGTCTTTAGCGACACGACAGGCGGTGGCCAAGCTTTGTATTGAATATGACGTCACGCTTTTGGAAGATGCGCCTTATCGACCGCTGCGCTTTTCTGGTGAGGCATTACCTATGGTATCGAGCTTCTGCCCTGATCAGGCGTTGGTGTTGCGCTCGTTTTCAAAAATTGCCTCGCCAGGCCTTCGCATTGGGGTTGTGTCCGGTCCAGCGCAATGGATTGAACCTTTGATCAAGGTAAAACAAGGCGCGGATCTACATTCTAATGTTCCAGCACAAGCCATGTTGTTAGGGCTGTTGGAACATCCAGAATTTGAACAGCACATCGCCAAAGTGTGTGACTTATACCATGGCCGTTATCAAGTTTTGCTGAAGGCTTTGGAGCAACTAGAACCGTTTGGATGTCAGGCACAACCTGTTGCTGGGGGGATGTTTGTCTGGCTGACTTTGCCTGATTGTGACAGCTTTGCATTCGCAAAATACTTGATTGAGCAAGGTGTTGCGACGGTGCCTAGTGACGTGTTTTATTCTGCTGAGAAAGGCGTATCGGCGCTGCGTTTAAACTTTACCAATGCAACGCCGGATATGTTGCAAGAGGCGGTGTCGAGGTTGGCGCAAGCATTGGCGACGCGATAATAAAAAAGCCAGAATGCAAAGCATTCTGGCTAAAAAGGGAACCGTTAGAACTGATAGATTTTACCAGTTGTGGTTAAGCGTCAATTTGATGTCACGACCAGGGTTGTAGAAGTCCGCAGAACCAGAGCCCGCGACATATTCTTTATCCAGTAGGTTACTAACATTCATTGTCAGTTGTGTTTGTTTAGAAATGTCATAACCAAATGATGCATCGACGATGATGGCAGATTCGCTTTTCGCTGTGTTGGTGTTTGCGAAGTAGTAAGAACCTATGTAGCGAGCACCAAGACCCACTGACATGTCTTGGCGTGGCAAGGTGTAGTGTCCCCATACAGAAGCCGAGTGCTCAGGCACATACGCGATGGTGTTGCCTTCGTAGTTATCGTCTTCTGTGATTTTTGGTTCCATGTACGAGTAGCCACCAGAAATAGTCAAGCTGTCAGTAATCTCTGCACGTGCTTCTAGGTCGACACCTTTAACGCGGTTTTTACCGATCGTTTCACGAAGAATGCTGCCATTTTGTTGGAAAGAGGCTGTTTCAACGTTGCTCTTTTGTAGATCGTAAACCGCTACGGCGAATAGGGCATTCATGTTACTTGGTGCGTATTTAGCGCCCACTTCAATCTGTTCACCACGTACGATTTTCGTACTAGTCGATGGTGGTGATACCGACTCAACTTGGCTAATGTAGGCCGACACTTCTTCGTTAAACTTATACGTAAACGCTGAGCGGAACGTATTTTCAGAGAAATCGTTAGATGAGCTGGTGCTGGTTACATAGTTAAATTGGTCCACATTGATGTCATCGTGACGTGCACCGATGGTCAAGATGTACTTATCGTCCCATGCGAAGTTCTGCTGAATTAACGCTGCCTTAGTTTGGTAGTCATTTTTGGTGTTTCCGTACAGCGGGAAGCTACCTGTGACACCAGAATAAACCGGGTTGTTAATATCGATACTAGTACTATTGCCGTAATAAGACGCGGAATCCGTCGTTGAGTTTTGGTACTCCACGCCAAACACTGTGCTGCTGTCTAGGCGACCAGCAGAGAAGTCATATTGACCCAATAAATTACCGTTGAATTGCTCAACCTCAGAGCTTTGGCCGTAGTAATCACGACCCATTGTGCTACCAGAGGTATCAGCAGAGTATTTGCTTAGGTAAATGTAGCCAAAGCCATCTTCTGCTTCGCTGTAACGAAGGTTAGACAGTACTTTAAAGTTGTCATTTACATAGTGGGTAACTTGGGCGCTGATGTTAGTTCGCTCAACGTCATGGAAATTGTAGTCTGGTTCGCCATAGAAAATGCTCGCATCGTAATCTTTGCCAGCTGGGTAACCGCCGCTGTTCGGGCTGCTGTCAGTTTTTAAATAATCCACGACTAAGCTTGCGCTGGTGTCATCGTTTGGTTCCCAAGTTAAGCCAGCCATCAAGAATTGAGAGTCGTCTTTTGAGTAGTCGTATTCACGGTCAGCGTCTTGCACTTTACCCGTTAAGCGATAAGCAAGTGTTTCGTCTTCATTAAGTACATCGCCCACGTCAATGCCAACTTCTTTATGGTCATTTGCGCCATAGGTAATGTGTGCATTACCGAATTGTTCAAACTTAGGTCGCTTGGTAACGAAGTTAATAGAACCACCAGGGTCTGCAGGGCCAAATAGTGTCGAGTTCGCGCCACGAATCACTTCTACTCGCTCGTATGCGTACGCGTCTTCTCGAATGCCACGCATAGAACCCAGTGTTAGGCCATCACGGTATGTGGTAGCACTGAAACCACGGATGTTGAAATAATCGTTGCGATCGTCAGTAGCGTAGTAGCCAGTCAGGGTGCCCGGAGTGTATTCCAGTACTTCTTCCGTCGTGGAGGCGCCACGTTGCTTGATCTCTTTTTCAGTAATAACAGAAACGGAAGCAGGGGTATCTTGAATGCTCGTGGCTACTTTACCGCCTACCCATAACTCTTTGGCAACAACCGACTCAGAATCATTGTCTTCAGATTCGTATGAGTCATTGACTAGGATAGGAGAAAGACGAAATGCTTCTGTATCCGTGTCTGCGAAGGCACTAATCGGCGTGATTACTGCGTAGCAAAATAGTGTTGCTGTAGCGTATTGGCTCTGTTTAGCGGAGAGCTTCATGCGTTTCTTCATTACTGTTCTACCTTTTGATTTTAGTGATGTTAGTAAAGTTGTTAATGATTATTGATATTGGAATAAATTTTTTTTGGTTGCCTAGTCGGGTGAATTAGGCTTGTTTATAGCGCCCAATTGGCAGCACCATGGGCGTTTTGGATATTGGGTCACTGATGACTTTGTTATTGAGGCCGAACACCGAATGAACGGTTGGCTCAGTCATCACATGCTGTGGCGAGCCTTGGTCGAATACGCGCCCTGATTTCATGGCGATCAAATGATCAGAATAACGGGCGGCCAAGTTCAGGTCGTGTAACACTAAAATGATCGTAGTGCCGCGGTCCTGATTCAGCTCCACCATCAAATCTAGGATTTCGATCTGATGGGCAACATCTAAATAAGTGGTTGGCTCATCCAAGAGTAAGATGTCTGTTTCTTGTGCTAAGGCCATGGCAATCCAGACACGCTGGCGCTGGCCACCAGATAGCTCGTCAACATCTCGATCGATTAATTCTGCTGTGTTGGTGGCTTTTAATGCACTGGTAATGGCCACATCGTCCGTCGAACTCCACTGGGAGAAGAGCTTGTGATAAGGGTGTCGTCCGCGGCTTACTAAGTCGCCGACCGTAATGCCTTCAGGGGCAATCGGTGATTGGGGCAGTAGCCCTAGGAGCTGAGCTAAGTCTTTTGTCGCCATCTTATGAATTGAGCGGCCATCCAACAGCACTTGCCCTTGATGCGGTGTGAGCAGGCGAGACATAGTTCTTAGCAAGGTCGATTTACCACAGGCGTTCGCACCGATAATAGATGTGATTTGGCCGGTTGGAATTGTGATATCAATACCATTGAGAATGGAGGTATCACCATAGCCAGCACTGAGTTGCCTAGTCGAAAGTGTGTGCCGTGCGGTCACAGTGAGCCTCCTTTACGGTTAGTTCGGATCATAAGATAGATTAAGTAAGGGGCGCCGAGAGCACCGGTAACAACACCTACTGGATAGCGATTGGGAAGTAGGAATTGACCAATGTAGTCGCCCCCCATCACTAAGCAGGCTCCGATCAGTCCAGCAGGCAAAAGGGCAGAGCCAGTATTACTAATTAAACGAACGGCGATAGGTCCCGAAAGAAAGGCCACAAATGCAATGGGCCCTGTGGTGGCGACTCCCACAGCAATCAGGCCAACCGCGCTTAACATGACGACTAAGCGAGTTTGATTGACCCTGACTCCCAGAGCTTGAGCGGTTTCATCACCAGTTCTAAGCACTTCTAAGTCTTTGCTTCGAGATAACAATAGACTGCCGAAAACGGCTACCGATATGCATAAAAGTGGTACTTGCGTAAGTTGTGCTGAGTTAACGCTGCCTGTTAGCCAGCGCATGGCTTCTTGTAGGTCCCAAGATTGGGCTTGGGAAAGCAAATACGCGATAACACTTTCCAGCATGGCGGCCATACCAATACCGACCAGTATCAAACGAGTGCCTGCAGACCCATGTTTAAACGACAGACCAAAGACTGTTAGCGTCACCATCAGTCCAGCGAAAATAGAGAATACGGCAACACTTCCACCTGACATGTTCAGCATAATGATGGCAAAAACGGCGGCAGCGCTGGCCCCAGAGCTAACGCCAATGATGTCAGGGCTGGCTAATGGGTTGCGAAGCATGATCTGAAAGGCGGCTCCCGCCAAACCAAAGCTCGTCCCTACCAACAACGCGACCAGTACTCTTGGTAAACGTAATTGTCCCACCACGAAAGAAGCACCAGGCACTTGCTCTCCGAGTATGACTGCGACAACCTCTGACAGAGGCGTAATAGATTGCCCGACACTGAGCGTCAGTAGGAGCAAGGCAATTACTAGGATCAAAAGGAAGCCGACAACACGATACCAACGCCATGCACGTTGCTTTCTGGCCTGTTTTAGGCGTTGTTCGATGGGATTGATTGCTGTCGTCATAGTGCTTTGACCTTCTGACGTCTGACAATCCAGATAAAGAATGGCGCACCAATAAACGCGGTGACAATTCCCACCGACAATTCGCTGGGGCGAGCCAATATACGTCCTAAAACATCTGCTGCTAGCAGCAAGTTCGCGCCGCATAATGCGGACAACGTCATCAACCAACGATTATCGATACCGACTAATAGACGGCAAAGGTGCGGTACGACCAAGCCAACAAATCCTATAGGACCGCAAGCCGCTGTTGTTGCCCCAGCTAACAGAACCGCAGCAAGCCAAGCGTGAATGCGTATGCGAGTAACGCTTTCACCTAATCCCATAGCAACATCATCGCCAAGTGCAATCGTATTAAGCTTTCGCGCTACGGTTAGGCTTAACAAACCACCAATGAGCAAGAAGGGCAGAATCAAGGTAATACTGCCATAGGTCGCCCCGCCGACACCGCCAATCTGCCAAGACTGGACGCTGCCAGCGATATCGTTGCGTGGTAGTACAACGGCCATAATGAAAGAGGATATAGCGATAGAGGTGGCAGCACCCGCTAGGGCGAACTTTAAAGGTGTAGCACCGTCGTGTCCGATAGCGCTAATCACATGAACAAATAGAGCGGTCGTTGCAGCGCCAAAAATGGCTAACCAAACATAATGCGACATTTGGGACAGGCCAAACCAAACTAAGCCGATTACTACGAAGAACGACGCGCCAATGTTGACCCCCAATAGACCTGGATCCGCTAAAGGATTTCGAGTAACGCTTTGCATGATGGCACCTGAAATCCCCAGCGCACTACCAGCAAGCAGTGCAAGCAACGTTCTAGGGAGTCGCATAGCCACAGAGGCCTCTTCCATGGTTGCAACGCTCCCCATCAGTCCATTAATAATGTCCTGCCAAGCAACAACCCGTGTACCGATGGAAATCGACAAAGTACACATGATGATCAATAGCACCGCACTACAACCGATTAACATCATCGGTGGAAAGCGATTGGCAGAGAAATAGGTACAAAGAAACTTCATTTTGACTTACGCGCCGCTTCTGCTAACGCTTCTAAATAGCTATCCAGTACCCAAGAGATCGATAACGGCGTTGGGTTGGCAGCAGTAGCGATCTGCTGGTTACCAAGCATGACAATAGCTCCGTTTTTTATGGCGCGCATTTTCGATAGCAAGGGATTAGCGTTCACAGGATCAAGTAGTGTTTTATTGCCGTAGGTAACGAAAATATCGACATCATTGAAATCATCTATTTGCTCTACACTGCTTTCACCGGAAAATTGCCCGCTTTGGCTAATACGCTTAACGCTATCGGGCGAATGCATACCTAGGTCTTCGAAGAAACTCACTCGGGTATCATTGGCAGTATAAAAACGAATAACACTCAAATCTGTTGGGTCAAGATGGGTAATAAACATGGCTGTTTTTCCCTTAAGTTCGGGGAAATGAGCGGCTTTTTCAGCGATTTCGTTCTCTAGACGCTGGATCAGCGCTTCGCCTTCTTTGGCCATGCCTAGGCCCAAGCTGTTAAGGCGAATCATGTCTCTCCAGCTGGTAGACCAAGGTGTGCTTGGGTACGCGACCACTGGAGCAATTAGGCTAAGAGTATTGTAGTCGGATTGGCTTAACCCTGAGTAAGCCGCCAAGATGACGTCGGGTCTGGTCGCCGCGACGGCTTCGAAATCAATGCCATCACCTTCATCAAAAAGAACTGGTGTTTGAGCGTTTAAACTGTCTAATTTTTCAGAGACCCAAGGCAACACCCCGTCTTGGTCATCATCACCGAATGACGCTGCAGCGAAGCCAACTGGCACAACCCCAAGGGCAAGAGGGACTTCATGGTTGGCCCAAGCAACCGTTGCAACGCGTTCAGGCTTTTTAGTAATAATGGTTGTGCCAAACGCATGTTCAATCTTGATTGGGTAATGGGTACTGTCTGCCCAAGTTAAGGCTGGCATTACGCTATAGATAATGCTGGTGAAAATGATTATCAATGATTTGTTCAATTTAAAATAATCCCTGAAACTTTAAGTTCTTAAAATCGTGTAAGCACTGAGTTAAAGGCGTTGTAACGCTCAGATAGGGTCAAAAAGACCGAGCTATCATAGGACTATTTTTTTGAAGATAATTGTATAAATCGGTCACTTTTATCGTGAGCCAACTGCTTTGGGGTCAAGCTAGAGTATTTTTTGATGAGCTTAATGTAGTGAGATTGGTCGTTGAATCCATCCTCTGGAAACAGTTCGCCTTCTTTTAGAGAATCAAAACTGTGACGGAATCTGAGGATATCGCAGTAGCTTTTTAAGGGTAATCCTAGCCATTTATTAAAATAGCGATTGATTTGTCGACTGCTCCAGTTCGCAGCTTCTGCAATATTGCTCACCGTGATGGCGCCGTTCGTTTCATAGATCATATCCGACATGATGCGTTTACGTGGATCCACACGCTCGTCTAATAGTGCTAGAAAATAGGACTCCAGCTTTTCGACAAACGATGGGAAATCCTCTAGATCACTGGATGATATATCTGCAAAGCCCCGATCTAAGGTGATGCGATCATTTAGTAATTCGGCTACGGGCTGTTTTAAAAGAAACTCCGCCGCCAGCAACTTTAAACGCACACCAAACAGAACCGACTGCTTAGGCATATAAGCCGATTGCGAGTGAGTCTCCAAGCCCACCAACGATGTGTGGATCGGAACCTCAGCATTGCGAAAGAAATACAGATCAATACCGCCATCAGGGAATGTAATTACCTGCTCATCAAGATCCGTTGGATTTTTCATCATCCAAAAGCTCTCAACAAAAGGCGCTAGCGATTCGCAAGGTTGGGCTGAAGCTGTGTTTAAAGCATCCGACATCGTTGTCTCATATGGGCATCGTAATGGAAAAACGATGGCATTTTACTCAGCATGGCAGGTTAGTTCCAGAATGTTGAACTGATCATATGCATTCATGATGGCTGAGTTACTAGGTCAAAATACACTGTCACGGACATTTCTTACTCAAGAGTGGTGAACTTTTCAGTATAAAATACTACTAAGTAGTTAGCAGCAATTGAAATTATGTGCGCTGTTTGTTTATAGTAGCCAAATTATTGATCCCGAAGCAGCTTTTATTTAATGATTGAATTAAGTATTAATAGAAAACAATTGGTAGCGATGGCATTCGTGCTGTTTGCTGTATTATTGTCTTCAATTAATTCGGTTAATGCTGCGATCATGTCTTTGGATATGACGTTCTCTGCTGCTTCACAACACAGCTCTGATGAGCATGACTCGTCTCATAGCTCCCATTGTGTTGAAACAACTAGTGCTTCGCATTGTGAATCAAGTCCTGATCAACATGATCATGCGCAATGCAGTGAATTGCACTGCAGTAGTGTTTCATACCCAGTCTCCACCGCGTTGCAAGATATTTTTCCCCCATCCAGTCATGTGATCATGTCTGTTTCGTCGATCTATTCCTCAGTTCCAAAGGCATCGCCCTATATGCCTCCAATAGTCGCGATTAAATAACGTCTAATGTGCCCTTTGTAGGGCGTTTCATTTGTTATTTTTTGAGCGATTTTTATGACTTTTTTAAAAATTGGATCTCTACGTGTATCGTCACGTGGGGTAAACGGCCGCTCGGTGATGTCAACGAGTGGGGCGGTCAGCCTTTTGCTAATAGGCCTGAATGCGCCAATTTTACATGCGCAAGCTTTGACCTTAGAAAGTGCCATTGAGTTGGCTATACAGAATGACCCTTGGCTTAAATCAAACCTGTTTCAAGAGCAAGGTTTTCGGGCGAGCGCTGTCTCGGCTAATCAACTGCCTGATCCTAAACTAACGCTTGGGTTGGCGAATTTACCGACCGACAGCTTTGACTTTCATCAAGAAGCTATGACGCAGGCTGTTCTGGGAGTCAGTCAGTCATTCCCAGCAGGCAAAACATTAGAGCTGGGTAGCGAAAAGCTATCAACCAAAGCCGATCAAACTTTTTATGCGAGAGAGAATCGAGTCGCGCAGCTTCGTCAAGCCATCTCTCAAATTTGGGTTGAGATGTATCGTTACGAGCATACCCTTAGTGTTCTCTCCGTAAACAAAACGCTTTTAGAAAGCTTAAAAGAATCTTTATCGAGTAGTTACAGCGCAAGATTGAATCGCGTGAACCAACAGGCTCTAGTCAACAACGAGCTGGAAATCGCAAAGATCGATGAACGAGCTATTCAAATTCAGCAATCCCTTCAACAAGCAAAAGCAAAGCTGAGTCAATATTCCACCGCTTTCCAAAACGTTGAGCAGCTTCAATTTGTTGCTCTGACGACAGAGTTACAAGCGGTTAAAGAGCTTGATGTTAGTCCTGACTCTCTTGCTCAGCATCCTGCCGTACAGTGGTGGAATCTTCAGCAGGATATCTATGAAATTGATCAATCTTTGGTAGAGCAACAATTTAAGCCTCAGTGGACACTAAACTTGGGGTATGGATACCGAGGAAGCGATCTTTCTGGGCGTGAAAGAGCAGATTTAGCGTCTGTCTCAGTCAGCATGAATCTACCTTTTTTCTCCCGCCAGCGCTTGGATGCTGATACTAAAGCAGCCATTTCATCTCAATCTTCAGCAGGCCATGAACGAGATCTAAAACTCAACGAGCTTAGTGCTCAGTTACAGTCCGTACAATCAGACCTAATGCTACTAGAGCAGCGGGTCAAGCTTTATCAAAACACTTTGCTGCCAGGTTACCGCAAAAGTTATGAAGTGGCTTTGAATGCTTACCGCTCAAGCGAGTCAAGTTACCGTGATGTTATGTTGTCCAAAATTATGGAAATGAATGCTCGTATTGAGCTCATTCAGCTGCAATCAGACCAGTTCAAACGACTCACTGATCTTCAATATTTAGCCACTCAATCTTTAGAAGGAGCTCAATCATGAGTGTTAGTCGTTATGCTTTAGCGATGATCGTTGGCGGTGTAGCAACCTATGGGGCACTGAACTTCTTTCCTGTATTGAATCATGATGTTTCCGCTGGTGTCAGTGACACCTCATCGACAACACAGGAACCGTTGTATTGGGTTGCCCCGATGGATCCTAACTACCGCCGAGATAAACCCGGAAAATCGCCCATGGGCATGGATTTGATTCCATTCTATGGTGATGATGCTCAGCAAAACTCGCCAGGCACGGTTGCCATTTCACCTGAGGTGGTCAACAACTTGGGAGTGAGTACTACCCTTGTAAAAGACAGTGTTCTTCAACAAACCATCAGCACAGTGGGTTATCTGCAGTACAACTCAGATCGTTTAATTCACATCCATGCGCGAGTAAATGGTTGGGTCGAGAAAAGCTTCATTACGGCGAATGGTGATGCGGTCGCAAAAGGTGACCCACTGTATGACGTTTACTCCCCAGAATTAGTGAATGCGCAAGAGGAATTGATCTTTGCTTTAAATCAGAAAGACATGGGACTGATCTCAGCAGCAGAAGAGCGTCTTCGTTCACTACAAGTCCCGGAAACCTTTATCAGTCAGTTAAAACGTCAGCGAAAAGTGTCGCAAACCGTACGATTTTTTGCTCCACAGAATGGTGTAGTCGATAACCTTGGGGTTCGTGAAGGCTTCTATATCACTCCTGGTATGACGTTGATGTCGATTGCTGATCTAAACGAGATTTGGCTGGAAGCGGAAGTATTTGAACGTCAGGCACACCTACTAGATGTTGGTCAAAAAGTGGAAGCGAGGACGGACTTTCTACCCGGAGAAGTACTGCAAAGCGAAGTAAGCTTTATTTACCCAACTATCGATGAAAAGACGCGTACCGTTCGAGTCAGAGTCCGTTTAGACAATCATGATTTACGTCTTAAACCGAACATGTTCGCCCATCTAACGATTGATGCAAAAGAACACCAATCGACGCTGGTGATCCCAAAACAAGCCTTAATCCGCGGTGCTAAACAAGACCGTGTTGTACTTGCACTAGGGGAGGGTAAGTTTAAATCGATTGCTGTGACGACTGGCCGCTATGGTGATGATGACGTTGAAATTCTTTCTGGGCTCAAGCGCGGTGATCTGGTTGTTACGTCGGCTCAGTTCTTATTGGATTCTGAATCCAGTAAATCTTCAGACTTTATGCGAATGGCGCCTTTATCAGATGACTCTGCTGACATGGACCACTCTGCTCACAGCCCCATGTCGGCCGAGACAGAAATGTCCGATAGCAAAGCATTAGAACCTGCAAAAAACGTTTGGGTTGCCGCTCGAATCAATCGCGTGGATTTACCAGCCCGTAAGGTAAACGTTGACCACAGTGCTATCCCAGATTGGAAATGGCCAAAAATGACGATGGATTTTACCGTAGCAGAATGGGTTGAGATGTCAGAACTTCCGATTGGCAAAAACATTCAATTAGAAATCACCAAAGAGAGTTCAACGAAATTCTCAGTGACCGATTTCTATGATGCGGATGCGCAGTAAGGTGACATTATGATTGAAGCTGTGATTCGATGGTCCATCCATAATCGGTTTATGGTGTTGCTAGCCAGTGCCATGCTAGTTGGTATAGGTCTATTTTCCTTGAAAGAAACGCCTGTGGATGCGATTCCTGACTTATCTGACGTGCAGGTCATCATAAAAACAAGCTATCCCGGTCAGGCACCGCAAGTGGTAGAGGATCAAGTGACATATCCGCTGACCACGGCCATGTTGTCAGTACCCGGAGCGCAGACAGTACGCGGTTATTCTTTTTTTGGTGACTCATACGTCTACGTGATTTTCGATGAAAACACAGACATGTATTGGGCTAGAAGTCGAGTGCTTGAGTACTTGAGTCAAGTTGCCCCTTCATTACCTGATAATGCAAGAGCGCAGCTAGGCCCCGATGCGACAGGGGTTGGTTGGGTATATTTATATGCTTTAGTGGATCGGACGGGACAACACGATTTAAGTCAATTACGCTCCCTGCAAGACTGGTTTTTAAAGTATGAATTGCAAACAGTACCCGGTGTGTCGGAAGTGGCTCCCATTGGCGGTATGGTCAAGCAATATCAAGTACGAGTGAACCCAGATAAGTTGCGGGCACTCAACATGCCTTTGACGCATATTCAGAACGCCATACGTCGAGGGAACCAAGAAGTTGGTGCGTCTGTGATCGAAATGGCAGAAGCTGAGTACATGGTCCGGGCTACGGGCTACATCCAAAGCGTTGAGGACATTGAAAGCATTCCACTTGGTGTCAATGACAAAGGGATTCCCATCACACTAAAAGATGTTGCTGACATAGGCATCGGCCCACAGATGCGCCGTGGTGTCGCTGAACTCAATGGCGAGGGCGAAGCGGTTGGTGGTGTAGTGGTTATGCGCTTTGGAGAAAATGCCCAACGGACCATTGATGGCGTGAAGGCAAAGCTAGAAGAGCTGAAAAAAGGTCTACCTGAAGGTGTCGAAGTCGTTACTGCTTATGATCGATCAGGTCTGATTGATCGTGCGGTGAACAACTTATGGACCAAGCTTTTAGAAGAGTTCGTAGTCGTTGCTTTGGTCTGCATTGTCTTTCTTTTTCATGTGCGCTCGTCTTTGGTGGCGATCATCAGCTTGCCAGTGGGGATTTTAACCGCATTCATTGTCATGCATTGGCAGGGGATCAACGCCAACATTATGTCACTTGGCGGTATCGCGATTGCCATTGGTGCCATGATTGATGGGGCCATTGTGATGATCGAAAACCTCCACAAGCATATGGAACGGGAACCTCTGACTCGTGACAATCGATGGCAGGTGGTGGCTCGTTCGGCATCCGAAGTAGGCCCTGCATTGTTTTTCAGCTTGCTGATCATCACGGTAAGTTTTGTGCCTGTGTTTACCTTAGAGTCCCAAGAAGGCCGAATGTTTGGGCCTCTGGCTTACACCAAAACCTACGCCATGGCGGCGTCTGCAGCGCTAGCGATTACATTGGTTCCTGTTCTGATGGGATACTTTGTACGAGGCAAGGTACTACCAGAGCATAAAAATCCAGTAAACAGACTGTTAATTGCTGGCTACATGCCTTTACTAAAAAGCGTTTTGAAATACCCCAAAACAACGCTATTACTGGCGTTAGTTGTATTGGCGGTTGGGATGTGGCCATTGGATAAGCTGGGCAGTGAGTTCATTCCAAGCTTGGACGAAGGTGATCTCATGTACATGCCAACGGCTTACCCAGGAATCTCCATTGGTGAAGCTCGTCGGGTTTTACAGCAAACCAACAAGTTGATTGCGACGGTGCCAGAAGTGGAATCTGTGTTCGGTAAGGTAGGGCGAGCTGAAACCGCCACGGATCCAGCACCACTAACCATGATTGAAACGTTTATTCAGCTTAAAGACCATTCTGAATGGCGTCCAGGTATGACGACCGATAAGCTGAAACAAGAGTTGGATGGCTTGGTACAAATCCCCGGCATCACGAATGCTTGGGTTATGCCCATTAAAACTCGTATTGATATGCTGGCAACAGGTATTAAAACGCCTGTCGGGATAAAGATTGCTGGACCAGATTTGAATGTCATTCAAAACATAGGTCAACGCTTGGAGAAAGTACTAGGGCCAGTTCCAGGGACGGCATCGGTTTATTCTGAAAGGGTAGCGGGTGGGCGCTACATTAAAGTCGATATCCAACGACAAAAAGCAGCTCGATACGGTTTGAATATTCGAGATATTCAGGAACTGATCGCCTCAGTGGTCGGTGGTGTCAATGTTTCAACATCTGTTGAAGGCCTTGAGCGCTACCCGATTAATATTCGTTATCCGCAAGAGTACCGTGATTCCCCTGAACAACTGGCACTTTTACCTATTGTGACGCCAACTGGCCAAAGTATTGCTTTGGGTGACATTGCTAATGTCTATGTTGAGGACGGTCCTCCAGGCCTAAAGAGTGAAAACGCTCGCTTAAATGGTTGGACGTTTGTTGATATCGAAGGCATGGACATAGGCCGCTATGTCGCTAATGCCAAAGAGGTGGTTGCACAACAAGTGGATATTCCTGCGGGATATTCTGTTACCTGGTCTGGACAATATGAGTATATGGAGCGGGCCAAGGAGAAACTGACCTATGTAGTGCCTCTAACCCTGCTGATCATCATTGTGTTGCTGTACCTAAACTTCAAGAACATCGCCGAAGTTGCCATCATCATGGGTACTTTGCCTTTGGCAATGGTCGGTAGTGTGTGGTTAATGTATCTCCACGGCTTTAACTTTTCTGTGGCGGTAGGAGTCGGTTTTATTGCTCTTGCTGGTGTTGCGGTAGAAATTGGCGTCATCATGTTGGTCTATTTAAACCAGTCATGGCGTGATACTCAGCAAACGTGTGCCGAGAAAGGTGTTGAGCCTAGAGAAGAGACGCTTAAGCATGCAGTGCTGCATGGAGCAGGAATGCGTGTTAGGCCCGTCATGATGACTGCAGCGGCAGTGATTGTGGGTTTACTGCCTATTTTATATGGCTCCGGTGCGGGTTCAGAAGTAATGAGTCGGATCGCCGCACCTATGGTTGGTGGCATGATTAGCGCCGTAGTGCTGACATTATTGGTATTACCCGTTGTGTATTTCTTATGGAAACGCTCCACCCTTGCCAAGACGGCGAGCACGAAAGAATTAGCTGAATAAGCTGAGATCGGTGCTCGCCAACCATTGAGGTGAGCACCTTATATTGAATGAATGAGGTGAAACATGAAAAAACAATCTTTCCTATTAGGCTCTTTTGCACTTGTGGCATCAGCGAATGCTTTTTCCCATGGCATGATGAGTATGATGTACCCAGAAGATGGGGCAATGATGATGAGCCAAGCTGAACGTGTAGAAATGCACTTCAAAGCACCTGTTAAATTAGTAAGTTTGAAGGTTGTTCCTGAAGGTGGCGCACCATTGCCTCTATCAATTGACCGCTCTGCGCCAGCAACCGAGCATATTATGGTGAAACTTCCACAGCTAACACCAAATAACTATACGGTCCATTGGAAAGCCATGGGGACTGATGGGCATATGATGAGCGGTTCATACGGCTTTATGCAGCATTAATTAAGGAGGTGGCATGTTATCGTCGTGGGAGGTGTTGCAGTTTATAAGCCGCTGGGGACTGTACTTATCAATATCAGGTACGGTTGGCGGCATTGGCTCCATGCTCTTGCTACGACAATGTGCCACCGAATTAACCACCAAAATTGAGCGTTATGTTTGGCTAAGTAGCGCAGCAGGATTCGTTTTAAATTTGCTGTATTTCTGGGCATTTATCGGTGGAGCGCTTGATGCATCATTTCAGCAATCATTTGATAGTGAAATGGCGACGTTTCTCTTGAGCACTCCAGTGGGCAGCTTTTTTAAGTATGGTGCGTTAGGCTATGGAGGGATCTTTATTCTGCTCAGCTTAAGCAGAACTTACCCAACGAGTATTTCGCTTTGGCGATCTTATTTAGGCATCATCAGCCTGGTCTTTTTGAGCGTATGGATAGTATTAGGTTTTGCCCAAATTGGTCATTCAGTATCACAGCATTGGCTTATTTCTTTAACTCTGGTGCTTCATATTCTTGTTGCCTCTTGGTGGGTTGGAAGCTTGCTTCCACTGATATGGTTATGTAAGGGCGAATCAATGGTTAACACCAAATCAGCACTTGATCAATTTGGGAAAGTTGCTGCGGCCCCCGTCATTTTGTTGTTGGTTTGTGGAACCCTAATGGCCATAATTTATATGCAAGGCAATTCATGGTTTCGCTTCGAATACGGTCAATTTCTATTGGTAAAAGTGACTATTGTATTGATGCTGCTACTGCTAGCGTTTCATCACAAAATACATCGAGTACCAGCTATAAAAAATCTGAGCACCTTAGTGAAAATGAGAATTTCAATATATGTAGAGCTTGCAGTCTGTCTGATAATTTTCCTTTTAACAGCCTACTTATCTACATTTATAGGACCTCCGGGGCATTGATTTCTTTCACAAGACTTTTGCAGCTACTATGACGGAAGGAAATCAATAGCTCGTTTCAACGATGCTAAAAAACAAGAACAGGCTTACGCTGACGGTTACTTTGATAATAAAGGTCGATTGCTTCCTTCCAATGTTGGAAGGGAATTTCTTCCGGTTTGCTCAAAACAGATTGCTTGAGTAGCGGCCATATATCTTTACTTAGAGTCTGGGGGCAAAAACTCTAACAAAGAGCGTTTTGCATGTTTCACATGTTGGAACATTAGCTCGGCTGCTCCCGCGGCATCCTTTGCACGGCACAGTTCAATTAAGGTGTGGTGTTCATCTACTGCGCGATCCGCTCCATTGGAAAAAGACAGCTGGGCGCGTAAATATCGCTCTGTTCGGTCATAGATGGTGTTCAATACACTCAAATGGAAAGTCATATCTGAAGCCTGGAATAGGGCATGGTGTAACTTTCGATTCGTGTCCGTCCAATCTCCAGACGTTTTTGCGCTAGCAAACTCAAGACAGTATTTCTCCGCCTCATCGATCTGATCATCGGTGAGGTTTGGCACCGCTTTTAACATCACCTCACGCTCCATTAACGCTCGCAGATCGAACATTTCCTCTACTTCTTTTAGAGAAATGCTAGCAACCACAGCGCCTTTATAGCGAATGGTTTTGACTAAACCTTCTTGTTCGAGGCGGTTGATCGACTCACGAATGGGGATACGACTAGTACTGAATTTCTTCGCCAACTCCTCTTGTTTCAATGGCGTACCGTCTTTCAGTTCTCCAGTAATGATCGCTTGTTTAAGCGTTTCAAACACAATACTCGAGGCTGAGCCTGCTTGAGAGACATCAATGCCTTGGAAGTGGTGAAGGGAATCGGATTTGGCCATGAATCAATGCTTTAGCTCGTGAAATCAAAGAAAGCATTTTATTGAACCAGAAAGGCAATGTATATAAATGAAAATTGGTTATTGTAGATTGGATCCAATATTGTTAGGTTTCGCTTTATTGTGTTTGTCACAACAACAAATCAACTTATTTCACAAAAGGAAACTTCAATGAGAACCACAAAAGTCGTGCATGTTGTGTCTTGCCACGCAGAAGGCGAAGTCGGTGATGTGATCGTCGGCGGTGTTCAACCTCCTCCAGGTGAGACACTTTGGGAGCAGCGTGAATGGATTCATCAGGATCAGACACTGCGTAACTTCGTTTTAAACGAGCCCCGTGGCGGTGTCTTTCGTCATGTAAATTTGCTGTTGCCTTCTAAGCATCCTGAAGCCAGTTACGCGTGGATTATTATGGAGCCAGAAGATACTCCCCCCATGTCAGGCTCAAACAGTATCTGTGTTTCAACCGTGCTGTTGGATACTGGCTTAGTGCCAATGGTGGAACCTGTCACGACAATGACGCTAGAAGCGCCAGGTGGCTTGGTGAATGTCCGTGCGGAGTGTTCTGACGGCAAGGCACAACGAATCTTCGTTGAAAACGTACCGTCATTTGCATGCGAATTGGATCAAAAGCTAGAAGTGCCAGAAGTAGGTACTTTAACGGTCGATATTGCCTACGGTGGTGACAGCTTTGTAGTGGTTAACCCAGAACAACTATGCATTGAATTGGATGCCATCAACGCGGATAAATTGGCCAAAATAGGGGCGGAAATCACTGACGCGGCTAACGACCAATTGGTGTTTAACCATCCCGAAAAAGATTGGAAACACTTCTCTTTTTGCTTGTTTGCAGGGGCTTTAGCCAAAACAGAAACAGGTTACGAAGCGCTGTCGGCAGTATCGATTAAACCAGGCAAAATTGACCGCTCCCCGACGGGGACGTCCGTTAGTGCACGTATGGCTATCCTTCACCAGCGTGGACAAATGGCGGTAGGGGACACGTTTAAGGCTGTCTCATTAATCGGTTCAACTTTTACAGGCAAGATTCTTCGTACCTGTAAAGTAGGCGAACTTGATGCCATTGTGCCTGAAATCTCAGGAAGAGGCTGGATAACAGGTACTCACCAACACATGTTAGACCCATCAGATCCTTGGCCAGAAGGTTACCGTCTAAGCGACACATGGCCGAACCATAAACAGAAGTGAAGTCTAAAATAATAGAGCTTATGCAAGCGGTGCTGCTTTAGGTGGCACCGCTTTTTTTTAAATTAAATCAATGCATTCATTCAATGAATTGTGAAAATAATTTAAAATTATAAAAAAATAAAATCATTAAGTTAGCGAATACATTTCAATGCATAATCACTTCCTTTTACTCGATAAATACCGAAAACACGAGCGCACCATACGAGATCTGTTGGCTTCGATCACTACCAGTTTAGATTCCATGGCATTGCTTAAAAGTGAGCAACAGCAGATTGCGACAATCAATGATTTGAGTCGTTCCTATCCGTTTATCGAACTGATGTATAGCCTCGATCAACATGGAATTCAGCAGTTTGAGACGGCTTTAAGTAAAGGCGTGACGGCGGCCAAGAAGCGTCACTTCAGTAAAGGCACGGATCGCAGTCATCGACCTTATTTTTTAGAAGCACAAAACAGTTCCAATTCAACTGTGGTGACTGCGCCATATTTATCGTCAGCGACGCACACGCTTTCATTATCGTCAGTGCAGCATTTGGTGGACGAAGAGGGCAATGATCAAGGCTACTTGGTGATTAACTTTAATCTGCCTAAGTTAGTAGCTTACTTGTTAGGTAACGTGCGTCAAAATGCATTACATCCCTTCTTTCAGAGCATATATGCTTTGATTGGTGCCTCGCTTATTGGGGTTGCCATCTGGTTGCTTGGTGCATCGTTCTATAGCTTCTTAAATGTGTTTGATGAACAACGCAGCGCGCCGGATATTTCCTTTGGCATTGTGGTCATGTTGACCTTGTCATTAGCGATATTTGATCTTGGTAAAACCATCCTCGAAGAAGAAGTATTGTCGAGTAAGGACATTAACCACTATCAGTCTTCACGTAGAACCATTATGAGGTTTATGTCCGCGATCATTATCGCGGTAACCATCGAAGCTCTATTGTTGATGTTTAAATCGGTGTTGAGTGCGAACGTGCAGAATATTCAATTTGGCGTCTGGATGCTGCTTTCAGGAGTTGGTTTGTTAGCAGGGCTTGGTGCGTATCTGAGGTTAAGCCGTGAAGACGGTTAATATTAGGCAACGCTCAAACCCTTATTAGGTCTGAGCATTAAAAGAGTAGTCACCATTAAACGGTGTTTTTATTATCAGCTCTTCGATTAAATCGACCAGGGCGGAGCGTTTATCTTCTGCTGGGCTTTTGAATACAGCTATCTCCAGAGCGGGTAGTGTTGGCAGTGCCTTATGGTTCACCAGGGGTAAGCGTTCAGGTACAGAGCATTTGGTCAACATGGATAGTGCTATGCCGCTTTGTGCGGCGGCGATCTGACCTGCAATGTAGGCGCTACTGTAAATGATTTTATAGCCGCCTTTTAATTGATCGAGAACTCCGGTGATTTTCTTGCGTGCTTCGCTGCCAAATTCATACATAGCGACAGGAAGAGGCTTGGATTCATCCCATTGGTAAGGAATATAGCCAGCCCAGACAAGTGGTACGGTCGCTATTTTTACGCCTCTGTCAGTTCTGTCTTGGGTGATAATGCCTATGTCTATTTCACCTTTTTCGATCCGTGGCACTAGGGTAGAAGAAGGCTCGCAGACAAAACTAATTTCGATTTGAGGGTAGGCCTCATTTATAGCTCTTAATATGGCCGGAAAGAAACTCACCGCATAGTCGTCTGGAATGCCCAAGCTGATTTTCCCAGTTAGGTCTTGTTCTTTCGCCATGACAAGGGCAGAGCGATGGGCTTTTAAAATATTGTCAGCATGGATCAGAAACTCTTGTCCCAACGTGGTCAATGTAAGGCGTCTGACTTCTCGATGAAATAACTCGCCATCTAGAACGGATTCTAAGTTTTTTATGTGCATGCTGATGGCAGACTGGGACCGATTCAGCAAGGTGCTGGACTTGGTCATGGAACCTGTTTGGGCCACCGATTTGAAGGTTCGTAACCACTGGATTTCTAAGTCTCGTTCAACATTCACAATGATGGTCCATTTATCTATTCGATTTTCGGGTAGAGTATGGTTGTATTATGCATTTTACGGGACGAAAAAACGCTGCTATTGTCACTTTTTTTAGGGAGTGCTAAATGACAACAACGAAAAATCACGCAGTTTTACTGGTTCATTTGAGCACAGCGTTATTTGCGTTATCGGCCGTATTTGCGAAAAACATGGAGGTTTCTGTAACCAATATTGTTTCCATGAGAGCTCTGCTGGCGGCGTTAGCGTTGGGTCTGGTGTTGGCTTTCTTCAAGAAGAATCAGTGGCGCAGACTGAATGTAAAGGAGTGGGGCCATTTAATTACGCTCGGTGGGCTTTTGGCGTTGCACTGGCTGTGCTTTTTCATCGGCGTTATAGAAGCCGGGATCGCTGTAGGGACATTGGGCTTTGCTTGTTTCCCAGTGTTTGTCGCACTAATCAATAAAACACTCTACGGGCCCATCATTTCTAAATACGAATGGCTCTGTATCAGCGTGATTATTGTCGGCTTATCCATCTTATCGCTTGATAGCTTCTTAGATTCCGACAGCCTGCTGGCACTGGCTTGGGCGATCGCTTCAGGGGCTTCCTATGCGGTCATACTGGTTTACAACCAAAGAGTGTCAGTAAAGGGTTCAGCGATACAATCATCGTGGATACAGTTTGTCAGTTGTGGATTATTCGCATTGCCATTTGGAGTCAGCTCTTTGCCTGCCATCAATGCCGACGATGTTGTTGCACTGATCGTAATTGGCTTTTTGTGCACGGGTGTTGCTTACACAGTACTCACCAAAGCACTGCAATCTGTGCCATCGTCCAAAGCCGCTGTTGTGATTACTCTTGAGCCAGTTTGGGCGATTCTATTTGCGGCGCTATTAGGTACTGTGCCAACCGTAAGCGTTTTGATCGGTGGTGGACTGATTATCGCCGCAGTGACGGCGAGAACATTAAAAGTGTCGGATGTTTAAAATGTTTTATAGCTCATAGGATTAAAGCTCATATTTAATCGCCAGTCGCATAGTAGCATTACTGTAGACACTATAGTTACTCTACTATGTTACTGGCGATTAGGATTCCGGGTAGCAACCCAGCCAAGAATAGAACCAAAGCTAACCATCAAAGCCCCCATCCAAAAGCTTTGGTTCAGTTGTGTGCTGAGATAGATGGATGCGAAGACCGAGGAAAGCACAGGCGTAAAGTACGAAAGCCCCGCTAGCAGCGTGACATTTCCTCGTTGTAAGCCAATATTCCAAAAGGCGTACCCCAATCCAATCGCCAATGAGGCACAGGTAATTTCAATAAGAACACCAAGGCTTACTGAAAAGGCGGGCGCATCCTCAAGAAAGTATTTTGTCCATAAAACGATGGCCGTTGCGGCAAAGAAAGCCGTCACGCTTGAGGATTTTCCTTGGGTCAGTGTTGGTGTTGCTACACAGTAAAGTGACCAGAAAATAGCACCTAGAAAAGCCAATAAATACACCGTTGGATGACTGGCAATGCGTTCTGTTACCGCGCTGAGGTCAGGTGCCGCCGTGCCTGACAATACGGTATAAACACCCCACAATGAGCAAAATAGCCCGGGCCAAAGTAACCATTTGGCAGGCTTTTTCAGCACAAACACCGCTAAAACCGCCGTCAGTGGTGGCCATAGGTAATTTAAAATACTGACCTCAATGGCTTGTGTCGGACTGCTTGATTGGCCAATGGCTAATGCCAAGCAGACTTCATAGCTGACAAACAGCGTCCCGCCGATAATAAAGTAACGCGGTGTGATTTTTCTAAGGCCTAGCCCTCTGCCATGAATCATCAACAGCACAGCGGCGAAGGAATAAATCAGAGCGGCGCCAGCGGTTGCTCCCACTTGATCGGTAATGCTGCGAATGAGCCCGACAACCACGCTCCATAACACGATAGCAAGTACACCAATAAACGTTGCTTGATTCACAAATGCATCCTTTCAGTGAGATGTTTAGGACTGTTCTCTATACAGTGAGCATGGAGTTTAACTTTACCTTATTAAAAAATACATCAATCACCTAAGGCTTGAGACCAGCTGTTTAGAAACTGCGTTTTTTTGTGTTGATCTAAATACAACAAAAGCTCGGGAGCTAGGCGAATGGGGTGAAAGTTGGTGCTGCTGTTGAGCTGATTTTCGGGATCGTTATGAGAGCCTAGCGTCCGATCTAATGGCATTAAAGCCGTGTTGTTGGCGATGGTTTGCTGGCCTGCTGGGGATCTTAAGTAAGCAATAAAGTCCGCACCCAGTTCTGCCGCCTTAGCGTCACGATGCACAAAGGCAGAGCGCACAATCACCAAAGCGTAGTCCTCAGGAACAATCACGCCAATGTGTTCATTGTTCATGGCTTTTGCCATGGCATAAGAGCCCAGCAAGTTGTAGCCAAATACCAAATCACCGGTTGTCAGTCGAGTTAGTAATAAAGACGTACAGCAATGAATATCCGCCCGTGCTCGACCTAAGCTTTCCTGTAGACGCCCTGTAAGGCTAAACGTGACCTCATCTTGAGAGGCAACCAAATAACCTAACCCTGAACTGGCGGCGTCATAAGTTCCAATGCGTCCTTGGTAAAATTTCGCCTGTTCCCTTAGCTGCTCAGCTAATGCTTCATGGGTATGGGGAATGGATCTGTTTTGAAACGACTCTTTATTGTAAACGAATACAATTGGTTCATAGGTAAAGCCAAACAGTTCGTTGCTCCATTGTGCCCAAGGTTGGTGGCTGGAAACATTCGGCACGTCGTAAATAGGTTGTGCAAAGCCATCATTGACTAGTTTTACTTGTAGATCTGAAGCCGAGCTGATCACCACATCAGGGGGCGGCAATATCGGATCGAGCAATTCATCATAGAGTTCTTGGGTATTAAACTCCCGATACAGAATGGTGGCCTCAGGGTTTAAGGTTTCAAACTCATGCAGCAATGGGCGAATCGCACTGATGTCCGTGGCACTGTAGATTCGTAGATTCGATTCTTGTGCCATCAGCGGCAACGAAGAGAAGAATAAATAGCATACAAAGGCGATTCTAAGCATCGTTAGCGTCCATTATATGAGGGAATGAAAAACACACAGCGAGTCCACCTAGTTCGCTTTTAGATAGCAAGAGTTGGCCTCGATGGGTTAACGCAGCACTTTGTGCGATAGCAAGCCCAAGACCAGATCCCTGAGTGTTACGGCCTACTTTAACGAAACGCTCTAACGCTTGGCTCATCATACTTTCCGGTATACCAGGACCATTGTCTTCCACCCATACTTGATGATTTTCCTGCCTATAATGGAGACTGATGCGGATGATCGCTGTCGTGTTTGAAGTATGGGAGCCATGCTGGACAGCGTTATCAATGACGTTTCGCAAGGCTTCTTTTAACACTAACTCGTCACCTAATATCTGCACATCGTTGTGCGGCGGAACGTATTCGAACTCTATATCCGTATGGGCGTAGTCCCGCACGGCCTGAGTGATGACGTCTTGCAGGATCTTTTGCATGGTCAATACAGAAAATGTTTGACGATCACCGCGATGAACGATGGTGGCATGGGCCAACAGCTGATTGGTTAATCGGGTAAGCTTGGTATGGTCTTTATAAATCTCGTTAATGGTATTTTTATCAATTTGCTCGTTATCTGAGGTGAGAGCAATTTCTAGCTGTGCTTTCGTGGTGGCTTGTGCGGTTCGGATTTGATGAGAGGCATCGGCAATAAAATCACGCATAGCCGCCAATGCACTCAGCCATTGTTGACGATAGTCGTTGATGGCTTGAGTTAAGGGCGCAACTTCAAGCATCTGGGTTGTCGGTAGGTTTTGCTTATCCATTGGCGATTGAGTTTTGAGCTGGGAAGACAGCCAATTCAAAGGGGACAATGCGCGATTGATGGCGATCCACATCACTAACAAAGCCGTGCCCATTACCACCATTAGCGTTGTTAGAGCGGCGTAAAGTGTGTCCCGCATCTGAGCGTCTCTTGCTAGGGTTGTTTGGCCCAAAATAATAGTGACATTGCCTGCCACTGAACGCTCACTCAGGCGTTTTTGGCGAACGATAAAACGCACTTTCTTCCCTTTATAGGTGTGCAAGGCGTAATGAGGTTCGATTAGATCCGCTTGTTGGTCAGTTAGCTTTACGGGCAGGTCAAAATATCCACTGAGAAAATCAGCGTTAGGCCCGTAAATGGCGTAGTAGACCTTATCGTCTGGGGCCAGTTGTAAAATTTCGAACGCGGAATAGGGTAAGTCGATATGAACCTGATTTTTGGCCACATTAATGCCGTCTAGCATGGTGACGCTTGCACTGGATAACAGTCGATCATAGGAATAGTCTGCGCTGGTATTCGCGTAATGCCAAACGCCCACACTCAGTATGGCTAGAACGGTACACATAAACAGCGCCGTTCTTGTCAACATTCGCTGGCGTAAGGAATACTCCTCAGAGGATGAAATCAGAGCGAGTATTTTTTCAATCGTGGACATGCGCTAAATACCCCAGACCACGGACAGTCTTAATGATTAATGTGGAGCCTTGAAGTTGTTTTCGTAACCTCGTCAGTGTCTGTTCAACCGCGTTAGGGGTGTAAGCTTCATCGAAATTGTAGAGCCGATTTGCGATGTCATCTTTGGTCAGCATGCGATCAAGATGGGTTAAAAACAGCTCAAGCATTTGTACTTCTCTAGGGCGAAGCTCAATGATCTCTTGGTTGACCTTGACGACTTTGGTCGCACTGTTAAAGCTTAAATTACCGCAATGAATTTCATTATCGGACTTGCCTCGCTCCCGACGAACCAGTGCTCGACAGCGCGCCGCCAGCTCTCTTAAATCAAACGGTTTGACCAAATAATCATCGGCGCCTAAGTCTAGCGCACTGACCCGATCATCGACTTCGGCACGGGCGGTTAGAATTAAAACAGGAATCGAGTTTTTTCTTGATCTAAGTGACGTTAGCAGCTCAAAGCCACTTTTTCCTGGCAAGTTCACGTCAAGAATCAATACTTCGATGGTGTCATGAGCCAAGATGGATTCCGCTTTTTCAGCACTGTCTACCCAATCAATGGCATGTCCCATTTCAGAAAAATACTGGACAATGGATTGTGCTAGTCCTTGGTTATCTTCAGTGAGCAACACTCGCATATTCGCTACTCTTTTTTGTTTTTTTATTCGGTGTCAGTTTGATGTCAGTTTCAACGCTTACTTTTACGCTACTGCGTTTTTGGGCGCAGAACAATAACAACAAAAGTGGAGCTTTGTTAATGAAGACTTTCAAAAAATCCTTACTTGCTATTTCAATCATTGGTCTAACGTCAACGGCGTTCGCCTACGAACCTTCCAAACCGACGTGTATCGCCCCAGCGAAACCGGGTGGCGGTTTTGACTTAACTTGTCGTGTGGTATCAACGGGGTTCGAGCGTGCTGAATTGTTGCAAAAGCCAATGGCGGTAACATTTATGCCGGGTGGTGTTGGCGCAGTTGCTTACAACCACATCAACAAAGTGAATCCAGATGATGGCGATGCGTTGGTTGCTTTTAGCTCTGGCTCACTGCTTAACCTAGCGCAAGGTAAGTTTGGCAAAGGCCTAGATGAGAACGATGCCCGTTGGGTGGGCACAGCCGGTGTGGATTACGGTGCCATTATGGTCAAGTCTGATGCTCCTTGGCAGACCTTAGGTGAGTTGGTGGAAGACATGCGCAAAGACCCATCGGCTTTCGTATTGGGCGCTGGCGGTGGTGTTGGTAGCCAAGATTGGATGAAAGCAGCAATTCTGATGAAAGCCTCTTCTATTGATCCGAAGAAAATGCGCTACGTAGCCTACGAAGGTGGCGGTGAGGCGGTAGCCGCGCTGATGGGGGGACATATCAAGGTTTACCCAGGTGATATCGGTGAAATGAAAGGTCAACTGGATGCCGGCAAAGTTCGTGTGCTAGCAGTGATGTCTCCAGAACGTTTAGAAGGCGAGTTTGCCTCGATCCCAACTGCCCATGAGCAAGGCTTTGATGCGGAATGGACCATCATGCGTGGTTACTACCTAGGGCCAAAAGTGTCCGATGAAGCGTATCAATACTGGTCAAACAAGTTTGCAGAAGCCTACAAAACGGATGCATTCAAACAAATCGTGGCGGAAAAAGGGCTAATGCCATTTTACATGCACGGTGCGGCGTTAGATGAATACGTAAAAGTTCGAGTTCAGGACATGCGTGAGCTTGCTAAAGCAGCTGGTTTGATCAAGTAATGAGGCTTTTTATGTTTGACCGCCTATTTGCTGGCGCTCTGTTAGGTTTGTCCGGGCTTATTGCCTGGACAGCTTATCACTTTGAGGTAGCGTTTCAGTATGAACCCCTTGGGCCAAAGGCCTTCCCTCTAATTTTATCTGCTGTCTTAGCAGTGTGTTCTGTTTGGTTAATCATTAAGCCGAGTGCAAACAAGTGGGCACCCACGGGTGCTGTGCTGGTCAAGTTAATCAGCGGTGTTTTGTTGATGACTGGTTACGCATTTCTGTTTGAGAAAGCCGGATTCATTATCTCGACAGCCATTGTGGGTACGGTTTTTTGCGTGCTGTTCGGTGAGCAAACCAAACGCGCGGTGCTGTACTCAGTGACGTTAAGTGTTGTGAGCTATTTTGTTCTGAAACATGTTTTACAGTTAAACGTACCGACCGGTATGTTATTCGGAGGTTAGTATGGAAACACTCGACTTTTTAGCGACGGGTTTTTCTGTGGCTCTCGCTCCTATGAACCTTGCCTTGGTGCTGATCGGCTGTTTTGTCGGCACACTGATTGGTTCGTTACCGGGTATCGGCCCAATTAATGGTGTGGCCATTCTATTACCATTGGCTTATGCCATGGGCTTTCCTCCAGAATCGGCGCTAATTCTATTAGCAGGGGTCTATTACGGTGCTGAGTACGGTGGTCGTATCTCTAGTATCCTGCTTAATGTCCCAGGTGATGCAGGGGCCATTATGACTACCTTAGATGGCTATCCTTTGTCGCAAAAAGGGGAAGGTGGAAGAGCGTTGGCGCTATCTGCGGTTGCCTCCTTTATCGGAAGCATGGGCGCATTGATCCTGATCGTGCTGTTTGCGCCTTTGCTAAGCGAACTCGCACTTAAGTTTGGCCCGAGTGAATTTGTTTGGTTGATGGCGTTTGCCTTTACCTGTCTTGCTACCATGGTTGGTAGCCGCCCTTTAAAAACAACCGTTGGGGTTGTCATCGGTTTATTGTTGGCCACTGTGGGTGTGGATTCAGGCACCGGCGTGTTGCGCTTCACCATGGATATTCCGAATTTCTATGATGGTGTGGATTTCTTGGTGGTTGTCATCGGCATGTTTGCGATCAGTGAAGTGCTGATTTTGCTGGAAAACTGGCTGAAAAATGACATGAAGCTCACGCCCGTTGGCAAAAGCTTTGTCTCAATGAGCGACTTGATTGCGGTGAAATGGGTTGTGCTTCGCTCTACTTTGATTGGTTTTGTCATCGGTGTTTTACCAGGTACTGGGGCGTCAATTGGTAGTGCGGTGGCGTACGGCACGGAAAAGCGTTTTGCTGAAGGTAACGATGATCAATTTGGAAAAGGAGATATCCGTGGTTTAGCGGCTCCTGAAGCGGCCAACAATGCATCAGCCGCAGGCTCCATGTTGCCTATGTTAACTCTGGGCATTCCTGGTAGCGGTACAACAGCGATTTTATTGGGTGCGTTGCTGATGTTTAACATCACACCTGGACCGCTTTTGTTTGAACAGCAGCCAGAAATCGCGTGGGGTCTGATAGCATCCATGTTTGTCGGCAACATCGCTTTACTGGTTATGAACTTGCCTTTGATCGGTATGTTTGTGCGATTGCTTTCGATTAAGCAGTCTTATCTAGTGCCTATTATCGTGATGCTGACCTTTATCGGTATCTATTCGATCCACGGTGATAGCTTTGATCTGTACTTCATGGTTTTGTTAGGCGTCTTTGCATTCATCTTGCGTAAACTAGGTTTTTCTTTAGCGCCAGTGATTTTAGGTCTGGTACTGGGTGAGGTGTTAGAAGAAAACCTTCGTCGAGCTTTGTCTATCAGTGGCGGCGAATGGAGCATTCTGTTTAATGGACCGATCTCTATTTCGCTTGCGGTGGCGACCCTAGTTGCTGCGACAGGGCCTTTTATCTACAAGGCATTAAAGCCGAAACAATAAACTTTACGAACACAAGTTCATCATTTAAGCCACTGATCTAGACGGTCAGTGGCTTTTTAATTTGATCTCACTACAACCGCATTACGAATAAAGCGAGCAGGGGAGGTTTGTTGATTAACATAGCGATAGCGTTGATCACTCGGGTAGCTGATAGATTGGCCAGCCTGAAGGACATGGGTTTGATCGCTAAGTTCTAGATGTAAGACACCTTCGATGATGTAAAGCATTTCATAGAAGCCTTGTGGGTCTGGCTCTGCCTGGTAACAGTCGCCTGCAGCAAGTTTCCATGACCACAGTTCCACTTCATTTTGCGAGATGACTGAGCAGCCTAAATAGGCTTCACTGCCAGCTTTCGCACCTTTCCAAGTCAAAATCTGCTCTGGCTGGGTCGTGTTGTCGATAGCAGGACGAACAATTTCAGAGAACGTCACGCCAAGCACCATGGCCAGTTGGTTTAATTTTGCGAGGCTGATGTTGGCTTGACCATTTTCAATGGACGCCACCATTCTGCGGCTAACCTCAGATTGGTCGGCCAGTTGTTGCTGGGTCAATTGGCGCTCGTTACGAAGGCGCTTTACATTTTCAGCCACGAACTCCAAGACAGCAGGAGTTTCGGCAGGGTTTGAGTCGGACAAAGCAAACTCCATAAAAATTGCATGTGCAGTATATTGCACAATATGCAAATGAGTGTTAATTTGTGCACTATATTACACAAATCAATAAGAGTTAACAGCTATGTTTCAAAACACAGTATTGCCATGGTTGGCCCGTTGGATAGGCCCTAAAACCGCTTTGCTTATGGTGACAGTGGTCTGGGGGGGGACGTTTGTGGTGGTGAAATTTGGCCTGACTTTGAGCTCTCCCATGTTTTTTGTGGCGTGCCGGTTTCTTGTAGCCGCTTTGGCGATTGGACTGTTGTCCTATCAGTCGCTAAAACGCACCACCAAAGCCGACTTAATAGCGGCCATGGCCATTGGTTTGTCTATTACAGGTGGCTACGGCGCACAGACCGTGGGTATGCAGTACATCACCAGTAGTGAGTCGGCGTTTATTACGGCTCTATATGTTCCTTTGGTGCCATTTATCTTGTTTCTGGTGTTCAAGAAAGTCCCTCATTACATGACCTGTATCGGTGCCTTGGTCGCCTTTATGGGATTGGTAGTGTTATCTGGCGGCGGTTCCAGTTCTCAAACTATGAATTTTGGTCACATCATCACGGCGCTCAGCACCATCGCGCTGGCGATTGAGATTATTTTAATTAGTCACTTTGCACCCAACGTGAACCTTAAAAACGTCACGATCTTACAATTGTTCTTTGCAGCGGTGTTTGCCTTTATCAGCATGCCAATCGTCGGTGAAACAGAGCTTCCTGAGTTCTCTTGGGCGTTAGTGGGCATCATTGGCGGATTGAGTATGGCCAGCGCCATTATTCAGCTCACCATGAACTGGGCACAACGCAGTGTGGATTCTTCTACTGCTGCCATTATTTATGCGGGCGAACCGGTTTGGGCTGGCATCATTGGACGTATAGCGGGAGAGCGACTACCTGCGATGGCATTACTAGGCGGTGTATTGGTAGTGATTGGACTATTGCTTAGCGAGCTTCGACCAAAGCGTAAAAAAGCCTTGATCGAAACCCCAGCAGAGCAAGTCAACGACGCATTAGAAAAATAGTACGCTGGCACCGTGCCAACACATGTAAACGCCGACAACACAGATCAGTGCGCCTGATAGATAGGGCGCGCGGGTCGCAATGCGATTAAGCCCTGACCAGCGTTGTTGGGCTTTACGAGCGCCAATCGCCGCAATGACTCCGACCGATACTAATGTCAGAGCCAGTCCTATGCTGAAAGACAAAACCATGGTTGAACCAAGGGCAACTTCTTTCAATTGAAGACAGATCAAAAGCACTGTTACTGCGGCAGGGCATGGAATAAGCCCACCCGTCAGGCCGAAAATAAGAATCTGCAG
This sequence comes from Marinomonas communis, assembly GCF_004363305.1. Classification (GTDB taxonomy): domain Bacteria; phylum Pseudomonadota; class Gammaproteobacteria; order Pseudomonadales; family Marinomonadaceae; genus Marinomonas; species Marinomonas communis. The sequence continues at coordinate 200,428 of NZ_SNZA01000001.1, forward strand.
GTTAGTCGCAGGTTTGTTTTCAAAACGCTGTTTGATTTCCATTGCATGGGCACGCTCATGGTCATCAAAGTAGATTTCCTCTGGCACATGACTATGATCGTGGTGGTCATGGTCATGGTCATGGTCATGTGAATGATGGTGATGATGTGCTTGGCTGCGCTGAGTTCGCCAAATCATCCAGCTACCCATGATCAAAACAATCCCTCCTGAGAGCAACTGAATCCATGGTTCAACATGGGTGGCGGTGAGTTGATTACTGACATATAAACCGCCTAAAGCAATCAACCAAACCACCAATGTATGTGAAATCGTCGCCGCCAATCCGAGCATAATGGCTTGTTTGACGGTGCCGTGAATCGCCACAATAAATGCCGCCATCATAGTTTTTGAGTGACCAGGCTCTAAGCCATGCAAAGCCCCCAACAGGATCGCGCTAGGGATATAGAGCCATGCATTGCCATTTTGTAGAAGTGAAACAAAGTCCATAGAAAAGTCTTTTAAAGTAAATGTTGAGAAAACTATACCCCCCCTTAGTATAAAATACTATGGGGGAGTATAATTATCCTGCTATCTTTGCCAGTACAATAGGCACTGTTCATTCATCAATAGGTTTGGCTATGTCGCATACGATAAAAGACAAAAAGAAGTTGCTTGCACGTGTTAGTAAGATCCAAGGCCAAATGAATGGTTTGAAAAAAATGCTAGAGGAAGACGGCGAATGTGAAGCCGTATTACAACAAGTGGCCGCAGTAAAAGGTGCGGTGAATGGCGTGATGCGTGAGCTGATCAAAGGGCATTTGGTGGAACACATCGCTGAGCAAGAAGACGCTCAAAAACGCGAACAGGATATGCAAGTCATCCTAAAAGTATTGGATTCTTACATTAAGTAATGATGTAACGCCCCTTAACCAATCAAAGCTAAGAGGCGTTAGTTATGGGTTATTATTGGCAGGTATAGCCGCCATCAATCACAACGGCTTGACCAGTGATGCCTTTCGCGGAGGCGCTGGTCAAATACAAGCAGTAGTCCGAGATCTCTTCCACCTCCAGTAATCGTTTTTGCGGTACCAAAGGCCAGATGACCTCTTCTAAAACTTCCTCTAGAGCGACACCGCGGGTACTGGCTAAGTCTTTAAGCTGATTACGAACCAAAGGAGTGTCAACGTACCCTGGACAAAGAGCATTGACGGTCACACCATAAGGGGCTGCTTCTAAAGCCGCAACTTTAGTCAAACCAATGACCCCATGTTTTGCCGAGTTGTAGCCCGCTTTTCCAGCGAAACCGATTAGACCGTTGATTGACGCCATATTGATAATACGGCCAAAGCCTTGTTCCTTCATTAATGGCATCAGTTTCTTAATGGCCACGAAAGGGGCAATTAGCATGATATCGATTAACTGGCGATAACGCTCAGTAGGGAACTCTTCGATCGGTGCCACATGTTGAATACCTGCGTTATTGATCAAAATATCTACTTTGCCAAAATGCTCAATTGCTCGATCCATCGCATTTTCAAAATGCACTTCATCCGTGACATCACTCTGCAATAAACAAAGCTGTGTGGAGAAACGGGTCAGGTCTTTAGCGACTTGATCCAAAGCAGTTTGGTTAAAGTCGATAATGGCAACATTGGCGCCTTGTTTAAGAAACGCTAGTGCGATTTCAAGGCCAATTCCGCTGGCTGCGCCAGTAATTAAAACGGTTTTATGTTTCATAACGATTCTCTTAAATTAATTCCCATACATCGATTGAGGCAGCCACAGCACAATATCAGGGAAGTAAAACACCAAACTGACCGCTAAAAGCTGAATTAAAATAAATGGGATGACGCCTTTATAAATATCAAGGGTGGTGACATTTGGCGGTGCGACACCTTTCAGATAAAACAGTGAGAAACCGACCGGAGGCGTTAAGAAAGAGGTCTGTAGTGCCAGCGCAAACAAAATCACAAACCAGACCAAGTCAAAGCCCAACTCGACCACAACAGGGCCTACTAATGGCAGTAAAATTAAACTGATTTCTAACCAATCTAAGAAGAAGCCTGCCACGAACGTGATTAGCAAAATCACGATCACAATCCCCGCCGCTGACAACGGGATACTTTGTAGCATTTCACTGATGAACTCATCACCACCAAGGGTACGTAGCACCACAGCAAAGGCGGTTGCCCCTAGGAAGATACCGAATACAAACGCCGTAGTGACTGTGGTTCGACGACAAACATCGGCCAACATTTCAAACGAAAAACGCTTATTCACGATCGCGAGAAGAGTGGCCCCCAAAGCACCAACGCCTGCCGCTTCGGTAGGAGAGACAATGCCAAGGAAAATGGAGCCAAGCACCGCTAAGATCAAACCTAAAGGTGGTAATACCGCAAGCAAGGTTTCTTTAATAAGCCCCCAAGTAACAGGCGGTAAATCCGTGGGTAACTCACAAGATTTAGGGTTCAGAAATGCGCTAGAAATGACGTAAGCAATGTACAAAAAGCCCAGCATCAATCCTGGCATCAAGGCTCCCATAAAGAGGTTGCCAACGGAAAGCGACAGTTGATCCGCCATAATAATCAACATAATACTAGGGGGGATCAAAATCCCCAGCGTGCCGGAAGAGGCGACAATGCCACTGGCAAAGGATTTAGAATAGTTCTGTTGCAGCATGACAGGCATAGACAGCATCGCAAGCAGCACCACGGATGCACCTACGATGCCAGTGGAAGCGGCGAAAAGAATGCCAATCAAGATAACGGAAACGCCTAAACCACCACGAAAACGGCCAAACAGTCGAACAAAGTTGACCATTAACTTTTCGGCAACACCGGAGCGTTCCAGCATCAGTCCCATAAAGATAAACATGGGGAGTGCCACCAGTACCCAATTACTCATTTGTGCGTAGATACGTTGAACAAAGGTGCCGTATATACGCCAATTGGTCATGTAGTAAGTGTCCCAATCAAGGTATTCGTAGCCAATAATGCCTACACAACTAAAGACCACGGCTAACCCAGCCAAAATCCAGGCAACAGGAAAACCGGTGAAGATTAGGGCAATGAAGCTTCCTAGCATTGCCATAACAAGAATTTCATACGTTTCAAACATGTTTGGCTCCTACGCAGACGTTCGTGAGTGAGATTGACGTAGGAAGGCAAGACAGCGCAGCCAACGAGAAAATGCCGCTAATGCCAGCAGTACAAATGCCACGACAATGGTCGATTTGATCAACCAACGCATGGGTAATCCGCCGGGGGCAGAGGACACTTCATTTAGTTGATACGCCCGAGAAATAAAAGGGATGGCGTAATCAATGACGATAAAGCAAAACGGGAATAGCAGCAGAGTTAAGCCAATCAGCTCGATGATGGCCCGTGTGCGTAACTGACTGTGCTCAACTAAGGCATCGACACGCACATGACCGTCGTGGATTAAGCAATAAGAAAGGCCAATCATGAATCCCACAGCGTAAAGGTGCCATTGCAATTCTTCTAATGCGATGAAATTGACGCTGAAAAAATAGCGCATCAGAGCGTTAGCCACGATTAACAACATTAATAGAATCCAAACAAACGAAATATTACGTCCAATGGTTTCGATAACCTGTTCAATGCGTCGGCTTAATGTTGTGTGTGGTAGGGCAGACCAAGTAGTGTCTGATAATTTTGCTTCGATCTCTTCCAGATCAAGGCGGTTATCATGATTCGACATACTAGAATTCCAAATCAGAAATGAGCGAACAAGGCCAGCGTAGGCTGGCCTCTTACAACGACGTTACACAGTGTTGTGTGGCTTAGTTATTGCCCCAATCACGTGGTAAGTAGCCGAATTTCTTCCATGAGCTGTGCTCTTTTTGGAATGCTTTCATGGAAGCGTAAATATCACCAAAAGCTTTATCGCTTGCTGAGCGGCGAGCCATTACTTTTTGCGTCGCTTCTTCAAACGCCATTAGGATTTCTGGTGAGTACTGGTGCAGTTGAACACCTTTCTCTTCAAAGTCAGATAACACAGCGCCTTGCATGGCTTCTGCTTTGGCGATAGACAAAGTGTTTGCGGCCATACAGGTGTTCTCAATCAGTGATTGAGTCTGCTTGTTTAGACCATTCCAGCTATCTAGATTGATGTATAAAAATTGGTTCGTACTAGGTTGGTGCCAGCCTGGCAGGTAGTAGTGTTTGGCCACTTGATAGAATCCAAGTTGCTGATCCACGGTTGGGATCGAGAACTCAGTACCATCTAGGACGCCTGTTTCAAGCGCTTGATACAGTTCACCGCCAGGTAGAACCGTTACCGACATACCTAGTTCTGACATGATTTCACCACCCACACCAGCGGCACGGAACTTAAGCCCTTTCATGTCTTCAGGGGTATTAATTTCATTTCGGTACCAGCCCGCTGCTTCTGGGCTGATTGTTCCACAGAGAATAGGGTAAACATTATGTGGTTTGAAAAGGTCTTTAAGCATTTCATTGCCGCCATGGAAATACATCCATGCGGTGAATTCGCTAGACTCTAAGCCAAAGGGGGTTGCGCCAAATAGGGCAGAGGCTGGTACTTGTCCCCATTCATAACCCATCCAAGAATAGCCAGCGTCAATGGTACCGCTACTGACGTTTTCAAAAACGCCCAAGGCTGGAATGACGGTATTGGGCTCAAAGACTTGCAGTTTGACTCGACCGTCACTGGCATCACTTAGCATTTTAGAGACTTCTGGCATAGTGTCGCCAAGAGCCGTGAGAGTAGAAGAGAAGGACATCGGTACTTGCCAGCGAATCTTATCGAAGTCTGCATAAGTTGGAGCAGATAGGGCAAGCGCTGACGCGCATGACAGTGCGACAAGAGTTTTCTTCATAATGAGATCCTGTAGTTATTGTTGTTTTAGTGCCTGAATGCATTCCAATGCAGAGGCAATTATCTAGCGGAAGTTTCTATATCAATAAAGATGCCAATTGGTAAAAATCATTTAAAAACAATTGCTTATGGTTTTTATGGTGTTTGGTTTAGATTTTTTTCACAGATATAGTCCGAGAAATCGAACGCTTTGTGATGGTTTGTTAATCAAAAATGATAATTGAGGTGTCCGAATAATCGGACGGCGTTCGATTATTCGGACAAAATGCATGATATTTTAGGCTATCTGATGCTTGCTCAGCTTTTCATAGAGGGTGGATTTGCTAATGCCTAACTGTTTTGCTGCCAGTGTTCTGTTGCCAAACGCTTGACTAAGTGCTTGTTTGATAGCTGTTTTTTCAGCCCGATCCATTTGTTCTTTGAGAGTACCTGTTGTTGTGTAGACTGATGTTGTCGCGCTTTCGTTACTTTGTTCAACGGACGTTTCTAACTGGGTATGATTACGAACATTCGAAGGTAACAGTGACAAGGGGATCTTACGATCTTGTGCCGTGAAAAATGCTGCTTCCATGATATTTTCTAGCTCACGTATGTTACCAGGCCAATGGTATTCCAGTAGTGCGGTCATTGCCTGCGCTGTTAGCTTAGGGGCGCGACGGCCAGTTCGACGTGACAAGGCTTGTAAGAAGTGCTCAGCCAGCTTGGCAATGTCTTCTTGTCTTTCACGAAGTGGTGGCAGTGAGACATTGACGACATTAATGCGGTAATAAAGGTCTTCGCGAAATTTCCCTTCTTTGATCAGAGTCTCTAAAGGGCGATGCGTAGCGGTAATCAAGCGGATATTGACGGGACTGGGTGATGTGCTGCCCACAGCCTCAACTTCTCGCTCTTGAAGAACGCGCAGTAACTTCGCCTGCATAGATAAGGGCAAGTCGCCAATCTCGTCCAAGAACAAGGTGCCACCATGGGCCAACTGAAACTTACCGGCTTTACCGCCTTTTTTGGCCCCAGTAAACGCGCCTTCTTCATAGCCGAACAGTTCACTTTCTAAAAGATTCTCAGGAATAGCAGCGCAGTTTACTTTAATAAACGGTGCATCGGCTCGCTCTGAAAGTTGGTGAATGGCATGAGCATAAAGCTCTTTCCCTGTCCCTGACTCACCTCTTAATAGGACGGTGACATCGCCCGATGCGACTTGCGTAATGGTTTGATTCAGCTCTTTAATGGCTTTGCTGTCGCCGACGATATCGGCTAAGCGATAATGACTGCTGGTAGGTAATTCTGGGGTGTTTTTGTCTTGTGCGCGAAATTCATGCTCTGCAAGTAGGGCTTTAATATGGCTGTTAATTCGCTTCCACTCATAGGTATCGTGGAAAATAACCGTACCCACAGCACCGATGACTTTGCCTTGATCCGTAATCGGAAAGCGGCTGGCGATCATATTGCTACCGCGAATTTTCTGGATGGATAAGCGCTCGGCTACACCTTTTTCAATGGTGATATGCATTCGTGTGTTTTCGATGACATCAGTGACTTTCTTGCCTTTTACATCATCCGCATTAACCCCTAAAAAGCGTGCGTATGGACGGTTCAAGAAGAAGATCCGCGCGTTGTGGTCCACCACGACCACCCATTCTTCAAGGGCATCTAAAATGGTGCGATAGGTATCCGCCGCTTGGCGTAGTTTCGATGTCGATGATGTTTTCATGAGTCTGACTCACTTTGTTTAATCGGTTGAGCAAAGGCATCCATTAAGGTGTCGAGCATAGCGGCTGCGGCTATAGATAACATGGATCGTGGCTTACAAATGACGCCGACCGTCCTTTCTATAGAAGGGGAGGTAATGGTTCGTTCAACCACGTTCTGTTCGCGAATTTGTTGTCGGCAGGTGGCTGGAACCACCGCCACCCCCATGCCTTCACTGACCATGCGAATCACAGTAGTTAATTGGTGAGCATCAAAGGCAACGGTCAAATCAATATTGGCGTCCTTGAGCGTATTTTCTATCATCTTTCGGACACTGGAGGGGCGCTGTAGGGTGATGAAATTGTGTTGTAACAAAGTCGTCCAAGTGACTTCTTGTTGGGATGCTAGTGGATGTTGTTTCGGTAGAATGGCAATAAATTCATCGTTATACAGAGGATAAAACGTCAGACCTTCCGAATGTTGAGGCTCAAAGGTGACACCCAGTTCAACACTGTTGTTGGCAACTCGTTCTACCACGATATCAGAGAGCACATCGTCTATGGCAACTTGAATATTTGGAAAGCGCTGATGGTATTGTTGAATCGCTTTAGGGAGCAATGATCCAGCGAATGAAGGCATGGCTGCAATAGAGATCTTCCCCAGTTGCAGAGCGAAGCGTTGCTTCATTTCGTCTTCCGCATCTTGCCACTGTGCTAACAAACGTTTGGCAATCGGAACGAGGGCATCCCCTTCGGGCGTTAGCGCAATGGTTCGAGTCGTACGGGTTAGCAGTTTCCCGCCCAAAGCTTCTTCAAGCCCTTTGATAGCAAGGCTTAGGGCCGGTTGAGATAAGTGCAGTTGATTAGCGGCTTGAGCAAAGCTTAACGACTCTGCGACGGACAAAAAGGCCTTCACTTGCTTGATATTCATTTGTTTTTCTTATTAATAAATATGAAAAATAAAATTAATTAATTTTTACCAATAAGTCAAACTGTTTGCCATACATCCCAGACAGCATTAATCACACAATAATAATTAGGAGTGGCGTGATGGCGGGTTTTGACAAAGTAGTCGTATCCTACGAAGAGGCCATGTCAGGTCTAGAAGATGGTATGACCATCATTGCCGGTGGCTTTGGCCTCTGTGGCATTCCAGAAAATCTCATCGCAGAAATCAAGCGCCGCCAAACCAAGGGCCTCACCGTTGTGTCGAACAACTGTGGTGTCGACGGTTTTGGTTTAGGCATCTTATTAGAAGATAAGCAGATCAAGAAAATGATTGCCTCTTATGTGGGCGAGAACGCATTGTTCGAGCAGCAACTGCTGAACGGTGAGTTGGAAGTTGATCTCACCCCTCAAGGCACCTTAGCGGAAAAGATGCGTGCAGGTGGGGCTGGTATCCCTGCTTTTTACACGGCTACAGGTGTTGGTACACCCGTCGCCGAAGGCAAAGAAACACGCAGCTTTCATGATCGAGAATACCTTTTAGAAGAGTCCATTACCGGAGACTTTGCCATCGTGAAGGGCTGGAAAGCCGACCGCTTTGGCAACGTGATCTACCGTCATACAGCTCAAAACTTTAATCCGCTGGCTGCAACAGCAGGCAAAATCACCGTGGTTGAAGTTGAAGAGATCGTCGAAGTGGGCGAACTTGAGCCGTCTCAAATCCACACACCAGGTATTTATGTGGATCGTGTCATCCAAGGCTCATTTGAGAAACGCATTGAAAAAGTCACCGTTCGTTCTTAACGGTTTCTCCTAATCCAACAATAATAAGAGGTTGCTATGGCTCTTTCACGAGAACAAATGGCACAGCGCGTGGCACAAGAACTGCGCGACGGGTTTTACGTAAATTTGGGTATCGGCATTCCAACCTTAGTGGCGAACTACGTCCCTGAAGGTATGGATGTCATGTTGCAGTCAGAAAATGGTTTGCTAGGCATGGGAGCGTTCCCGACAGAAGAAACCTTAGACGCTGACATGATCAATGCAGGCAAACAAACGGTTACCGCAGTCGCTGGCGCATCCATTTTCTCATCCGCAGAATCCTTTGCCATGATTCGCGGTGGTCACGTGGACTTAACCGTGTTGGGGGCTTTTGAAGTGGATGTAAATGGAAACATCGCTTCATGGATGATCCCTAATAAACTGGTAAAAGGAATGGGCGGCGCCATGGATCTTGTGGCTGGCGCAGACAACATCATTGTCACCATGACACATGCTTCTAAAAGTGGCGAATCAAAGCTGCTATCTAACTGCTCTTTACCATTGACGGGTAAAGGCTGCATCAAGAAAGTCTTAACCGATCTGGCTTGGTTAGAAATCGAAAATGGTTGCTTCGTTCTTAAAGAACGTGCGCCAGGGGTTTCTATTGAAGAGATCAAAGAGAAAACGGCCGGTGAGTTGATCGTTCCTGATCATGTGCCGGAAATGACGTTCGCATAAGGCTTGAAATCTCGTTTGGTACGGGAGACATTCACGGCTTTATTTTTCTTATGATCATGGTTTAAGACAAGAGGAATACATTATGAAAGCGGTAATCGTGGCAGCAGGACGAAGTGCAATCGGGGCATACCAAGGGGCGCTATCACCACTCAGTGCGGTAGACATTGGCACTCAAGTATTACAAGGATTATTAGACAAGCAGCCTTCGTTAGCAGAACACATTGATGAGGTGATACTTGGTCAAGTGTTAACCGCAGGCTGTGGCCAAAACCCTGCACGTCAAACGACTTTAAACGCTGGACTTGGCAATCATGTTTCAGCGATGACCATCAATATGGTCTGTGGTTCAGGCTTGAAAGCCGTTCAGCTCGCGGCTCAAGCCGTTCTGAATGGTGATGCCAAAGTAGTGGTAGCAGGTGGACAAGAAAGCATGAGCCAAGCGCCTCATGTATTGCCACAAAGTCGCACGGGCAAAAAAATGGGCCATTGGTCAATGCTGGATACGATGATCACTGATGGCTTATGGGATGCGTTCCACGATTACCATATGGGACAGACTGCGGAGAACATTGCAGATCAATGGCAAATCAGCCGTGCTCAACAAGATGACTTCGCAGCAGCTTCACAGCAAAAAGCGGCCAAGGCACAAGAAGCAGGGCGTTTTCAGGATGAGATCATCCCTATCACCATTCCACAGCGTAAGAGCTCACCCATCGTTGTGGCAGAAGATGAGCAGATTCGTCCTTACACCACGGCTGAGTCTCTCGCGAAATTGCGTCCAGCCTTTACTAAAGAAGGCAGTGTTACTGCGGGCAATGCCTCCACTTTAAACGATGGCGCTGCCATGGTTGTGGTGACCACAGATGCAGAAGCGAAGCGCCTAGGCCTGCCTGTGCTAGCCACCATTGAATCGTCTGCAACCTCGGGTGTAGATCCGAAAATCATGGGAACAGGCCCGATTACTGCCACCCAAAAAGCGATGCAAAAAGCCCAGTGGCAGGTTGCGGATTTAGATTTGGTTGAAGCTAACGAAGCCTTCGCTGTGCAAGCACTGTGCGTGGGGCAAGAGCTTGGGCTCAACCCTGAACGAGTCAACGTCAATGGCGGTGCGATTGCCTTAGGCCATCCGATCGGTGCCTCTGGATGCCGTGTATTGGTGTCACTTATTCATGAAATGCAAAAACAAAAAGCTGAAAAAGGATTGGCGACTTTGTGTATCGGCGGAGGCATGGGCGTTGCCATGTTGATCAGTCAATCACACTGAGTTCGTTCAGTAAAAGCAAGTGGTAAAAATAGGGCCACAAGCCCTACCTAAAATAACTATAAAATCGGGAAAACATATGTCTCATTCAATGACTCAGAAAACCGCTTTACAACGGATAAGCTACTTCTTCGTAACGCTATTACAACGTTACTTACCGGATCCATTCATTTTTGCGATTGTCCTAACACTAGTGGTGTTCGCATTGGTGATGCCCAGTACTGGGCAAGGCCCTGTTCAAGTGGTTGAAGCTTGGGCAGGTGGCTTTTGGAAGCTGCTCAGTTTCTCCATGCAAATGGCCATGGTTGTAGTGACAGGTCATGCCATGGCCAGTGCGCCTGCGTTCAAACGTAAACTTGCCATTATGGCAGGCATTGCCAAAACACCAGGCCAAGCCATCGTATTGGTGACAGTTGTCAGTGCCATTGCCTGCTGGGTCAACTGGGGCTTTGGCTTAGTTGTTGGTGCCATTTTTGCTCGTGAACTTGCCGCTAAAATACGCGGAGTGGATTACCGTCTATTAATCGCCTCTGCTTACAGTGGTTTCTTGTTTTGGCACGCGGGTTTGTCTGGCTCGATCCCATTGGCAATCGCAGGTGGTGCGAACATTGAGACTGTAACGAATGGTGCAGTGACCGCAGCGATCCCCACGTCGGAGACGATTTTTTCACCGATGAACATCACTATATTGTTGGTGATGCTGGTGACCATTCCCCTATTAAATCGCTTAATGCATCCAGCGCCGCAAGATACGATCGAATTCGATACCTCAGAATTATTAGAGTCGAATGCCGCTGAGTCGATCGATAAAGCGTCCATGACACCTGCAGAACGCATGGAAAATAGCCGTGTGCTTTCTGGTTTAATCGGTCTAATGGGCTACGTATTTGTCGTGTACTACTTTGTTCAGAACGGCTTTGCACTGAATCTTAATATCGTGAACTTCACCTTTTTGTTCACCGCCATCTTGTTACACGGCACACCGAAAAGCTTACTAAACGCTGTATCCGATGGCGCGAAAAACTGCTCAGGTATCTTACTTCAATTCCCGTTCTATGCAGGGATTATGGGGATGATGACAGCAGTGGGTAGCTCTGGTGACAGCTTGGCAAGTCTTATTTCTCAAGGCTTTGTGGCGATTTCCAATGAAACCACTTTCCCACTATTTACCTTCCTAAGTGCTGGCATAGTGAACTTCTTTGTACCATCGGGTGGCGGACAATGGGCAGTGCAAGCTCCGGTCATGATGCCGGCTGGCGCTGAGTTGGGTGTGGACGCTGCGAAAACCGCCATGGCAATCGCATGGGGGGATGCTTGGACCAACATGATCCAACCTTTCTGGGCACTACCTGCCTTGGCTATCGCAGGGCTTGGAGCAAAAGATGTGATGGGGTACTGCCTACTTGCTCTACTTGGTTCAGGCGTCATCATCGGTCTAGGTTTAATGATTTTCTAACGAAGTTATTCCGCTCCTTCGTTAAGCAAGCGCCCGAGAAATCGGGCGTTTTTTTATGAGCTGACTTCCTGCCAGATCTCTTCCGCCATCTGCTTGAGGCGCAATGAGTCTTGCCAGCGATCGTTGATATCGTGGCCGTCTGCTCCGGTGATGGCGTAGGGACGTGTGCCCAGTTCACAGGTAAAGGACAGAGTGTCATTCTTGTTCGCACGTTCAAGCCAGTTTTGAAAGCCCCAACGCCACAGGGAGCGAAACGCCTCAACCCATACTTGGTGCTGTGGGAAGCCAAGCGGGATTTGCACTTGCTCGCGGCTGGCAACACGACCATGGTAGGCATGACAATGACGCATGATGTGTTGCAGTTGCTTGATTTCCTCATCGGCACCTTCATCAAAGGGGATTTCATGGCCGACCACATAATGGGAGAGATCCCCGAGCAGCTGTAAATTTGGCAGTTCTTTCAGGATCTCTAGGGTAAACAGCAGATCATTGGTTAAGCGGTAACGGTGGGTTTCAATATAAACTGGCACATCAATTTGCTCCACTAACCGTTGCCAGCCTTCTAGTAATGCCATTGCTTGTTTGAGGTCATGGGTGCGCACATTCGGTTGAATGGTCACATGGTGGGGACGAAATTCTGCCGCCAGCTCCAGCGTGGGTTGTAACGCGTCCACACTGGTAGGGAAACATTGCCCCTCCATCGTTAGCCCATGGGCTTTTAATTCTCGTATCAGTGGCAGTACCTGCTGTCGTTGCATCATATGATCTGTGACACCCTGAAAGCCGTGCGCTTTAATCTGTGCAATGGCGTCAGGCATAGGCAGTGTTTCACTGTTGGGCAGGATATTTTCCATTGCCCACATGGACTGCAATATTACTAAACTCATGCGCACTCCTTAGCTCGCTTTAATAAGCTTTTAAGTGGCACGTTTACATCCCCCAAAGTGGTGATATCGACTGTGCTGTTTTGGTTAATAAGGCGCTCGATGACCTTAATATCCTTGGCGACACTGTTGCCTGGTCCAATAGCGCAAGCGCATAAAATTTGCTGTTGTTCATTGAGTTCCACATAAAGGCGTGTTCGCTCATCGTAACGTCGCTCTAGCCTAGTTACCGGATTGATCGACAAACCAACAGATTGCAGTCCTAAATCGTATTGATCGGACCAGAACCAAGGGGCTTGCTCATATTGAGCCCTATGACCGAGCATATTGAGCGCAGCGATTTCCGCTTGCTCCTGCGCACAACGCCAGGATTCCAGTCGCACTTGAGTGCCATAACGGGAGAGGGGAAAGTTACAGACATCGCCAGCAGCATAGATATCAGGGTGGGAGGTTTTCATCGCGGCAGTCACTTTAATGCCATTTTCAAGGGCCAAGCCAGCTTGGTTGGCTAAGTGAATATTTGGCTCTGCACCAATGCCCACCACAAGCCAGTCGGCGGTAAGGCGGGTTTGTCCAACAAGATCGACTTCAACCACATGATCGAGTCGAATATCCTCAATCTGACAGTTTAAGCGGATATCAACACCCTGATCGGCATGGGCCTGTGCCAACACCTCTGCGATAGGGGCAGGCACGGCACGTTGTAGAATACGTGCTTGAGACTCAAGCACGGTCACCTTTAAGCCTTTACTGCGAAGACTGGCCGCAAGCTCCAAACCAATAAACCCTGCACCGACCAAGACCACATGTTGCCCCGCTAAGGCGTGGGCACGAATACGCTGACAATCAGCAGCGCTTCGCAATGAAAACAGTAAAGGGTGTGAATCCAAGCCTTTTTGTTGCAGCAAAGGCAATGCCCGTGCTTTGGCGCCAGTGGCGATGAGCAGTTTGTCAAAAGCCAGATATTGCCCATTGGATAGATGAACTTGCTTAGACGCAGGCAATAACTCGTCCACATAGGTGTCACTATGATAGTGAATCGACAACTGCGTTAACTCTTCTTCAGAGATAATGAGCTGGCGCGTAAACGCTTCGTCCAATAAGGCACTTTTGGAAAGGGGCGGGCGTTCATAAGGCAGGCCATTCTCGCGCTCAAACAGATGAATCTCGATGTCTGGGCTATGCTGACGCAGGGTGCGAGCGGCCCTTACGCCCGCTTCGCCTGCGCCAATGATCACCATTGTCTGACTCATGGCGCTACCTCAATGTAGATGGTGTCGTTTTCTATTTTGGTCGCGAAGGTTTTTAAATGCTCGCATACTGGCGCACCTTGGGCTTGGCCATTTTTATAGTTAAAGCGGCCATTGTGTTTCGGGCATTCAATGATGTCATCCATCACTAAGCCATCGGCAAGGTGAATGCGTTCATGGGTGCACAGTCCGCTGGTGGCAAATACATCCCCTTCGGGACAACGGTAAATGGCGTAGGTGTGACCTGCGTGATCAAACGGCACCACATCTTCTTCGTCAATTTCATCTAGGGCGCAAACTTCGATCCAATTCGACATAACAGTCTCCTTTATTATTGTAATGGTGCGTGTCTCTTGAGTAGTAAGTGCTAAGCGGTTTGAGCCGCCATGGTGGTGGTTGCGATATCTTCTGCTGGATTCTGAGGTGGCTCGCGACGCACATAGTGTTCAGGGTCTTTTCGCTGTCGCCACATGGCCGTCACCACTTCTTTAAAGGCCGACCAAGTGCTGCGATACACTGGAGGGCAATCGTGCTTCATTAATTGATGCAACGCTGGAAGCTGGTGATAAGGCACCATCGGAAACATGTGATGCTCGATGTGGTAATTCATATTCCAGTACAAGAAACGGAACACGGGATTCATGTAAATAGTTCGGCAGTTTTGGCGATGATCGAGCACATTTTCCGCGAGGCCAGCATGCTGGGTCAGGCCAAAGACATAGGCTAACCAAACACCGCCCATGGCTGGTAGGGGACCGATTATCAATGCTAGATACCATGACTGAAAACCTACGGCCAAGCCAATGCACAAGGCATAAAGAGCCAACATGACGCGGGCGGTGCGAAACACAGAAGTCAGCTCCATAGATGGAATAAAGCTTTGTTCGTCGGCGGATAAGCGGCCGCCAGCATGACGCACTAGACTTTTCAAAGTGCCCCACGTTTGCGGCACGCCAACCATGGCTAGCATATGGCGCAGAACTCGTGTTGGGCGGTGCCCCATAATTTCATAGTCCCGTCCAACGACAATGGTATCGGTGTGATGGCGAGCATGACTCCACTTCCATACCTTGGGCTCGCGTATCACCATAAAGCTGGCGAGGTAATATACGGCGTTGTTCATCCAAGGGGTTTTAAACGCTGTTCCATGACTGCATTCATGCCAGCGAGAATCTGACGCAGTGCCGTATAACAGCGCATAACAGAAAAAGACCAGTGCTGCCCACAAGGTCCCCCAAGACACATACAACGCCGTAGCGAACGAGACGAGGCAGAGCAGCCAAATCGCCGTATCACGAATAGCGGGGCCATCAGAGCGCTTCATTAGCGTCTTCATCGTTTTGCGGGGAATATCGGTTTGATACCAGGTGGCCGACGCTAGTCCTTGCTCTTGAGCAAGACGGCTGGAAGCGCCAGTTAAACTGTAATCGCGCAGAGTCATAGAAGTCTCCCATGAGTGACACACAGTGCCATTAGGTTTGTGCATGGCACTGTTGTGCTTGTTATTTTTATTTTGAGACGTTCACTGCAGAGCTAGCAGCAACGAATCTCATGGGGAGATTGTCCTAAGAAACAGGCTTAACGGTACATGCCTGATATGGATCAAAACCTATCTGAGATCACACTCTATTTCGAAAGGTTGTCGCGATATTGACGTGGGGAGAGGTCGTGGGTCTGTTTGAACAGTCGTGAAAAATGGAACGGTGAAGCGAAACCACATTGCTCTGAAATGAGGGTGATGGAGAGCGGGGTGTGGCGCAGTAGGCTTTCAGCACGGTCAAGTCTGAGGCGCCATAGATAACGCATTGGGGTCGTACCCACCGTCGCTTTAAATTGATTGATGAGGTGGTTTACCGAGCAGTGACTGGCGGCGGCTAAGTCTTCTAATTGTAAGTTGTCTGAAAGGTGAGCCTGCATACAGTGAATGGCATTACGGACAATACGCGAGGTGGGTTGTGGTCGACGCTGATCGGGCAGTTCGGCCATGTCGACATAATATTGCGCCAAGCTTTCCGCCAGTCGTAAGAGCACCGATTGATTGGCGAAGGATTGGGAGTTGGTAATACCAAGCCCTACATTCATTAACTCTTCCACATCTTTGGGCATGGGCAGCGTCGCGGGCAGTTTGGCAAATCCCTCAACGATGTCATTTGGACACTGATCAAAGTCCAATTGGCACCAGGCATGAACCGTCGGCTGTTCTTTGTGAAATTGATAATGCTCTTGCCGCCCAGGTAGCATCAGTGCCATATGGCCTGGTAGCAAGCGCTGTTTCGCCCCATCGACCGTGATGTCGATCTGACCTGAAATCAAATAAACGAACTCAATGCCACGCTGAATACGTGGTCCCAATGTGCTGCCAGCTGGGTATTTCACATAGCCAAAGTAGGTTTCACTAAATAGATTGCCCAGTGAGATGGATGGTTGAATCATACTACGCAGACTCCTCAATGAAGCTCATGCTGTAGAAACCTAAATATGATGAAGTTGACTGTTCATCTAATAATCCGAGTGAGATCAACGCCAACTCATGGGCCGCATGAGCTGCGCCATGGAGTGATGCTGCTTCTGGGCTATGGCTTGTTTTGATAGTCGTATTGGGCAATAGCGATTTCGCTTGTGTTATGAGCGTCTCGCTAAAGCGTTCATTTTGCGTCAGTTCACCCCCTAAAATAATCGACTGTGGCGCAGTGACCTCACAGACAGAGCGTAGCGCTTTAGCAATGTCCTCAAAGTTATTTTTATGAACACGCTCAGGCTGACTTTTAGCGGATTCATAGAAGGCTTCAGTGTAGACACTTTCGAGTAAATTCTTTTCGTTGTTAAGGGTTAGATAGCCTATTTCCCCAGCCATGCCGTTGTGGCCTCGTATCAAGGTTTGATCAAAATACAAGCCACAGCCAATGCCTAGGCCTAAAAAGACGTAGAGGAAGTTATTGAAATCAGTCGTTTGTTGCTCGTGTAATGTCGCCCAATTCACATCGTTATCAATGGTCAAAGAGCATTGAAACTCTGTTGTCAGCAGCTCAACAAAGTTGATTTGTTGGGCCGTTGGGAAAGGGGAGTGTGGCATCGGAACAACACGTCCCGTTTTGGGGTGAACCGGATCAGCAATGGACACTCCTATCGATAACAGAGGCAGGCTGATTTGCTCAACTGTGCAACGGATGAAATCCACTAAGTCATCCTCGAATTGCTTAACAGTGCGCCCTCTGGGGAATTCCTTACTTTCAAGTTGACGAACATTGCCTTGCAAGTCTGTTGCACAGAGTTGGCTGCGGTTTTCCTCTAGAACAATAGCAATGGAGATGCCACGATCTTTATTGATCTCATAAAGAACAGCGGGACGTTTTGAGGTCTGCGTATCTTTCACTGCGCATTCAGAAATCAATTCACGAGTTAATAGACGTTGAGCAGACTCTGAGACAGTGGGCTTAGAAATGCCTGTTTGTGTAGCTATTGCCGCTCTGGATAAAGTCCTGTGCTCACGCAAACATGCCACAAACGCACGATCCGTATTGACCGCCAAACTACTGGGTTTATGAGCTGAGTGTTTCGGCACGGAAGATTTCCTTTCAATAAATGACTTTACAAGATGGTGCTCTGAGATTAATCTGAATTAAAAAGTTAGGAAACTTTACTTATTTAATTTAGAGGTCACAATGACAACAACAAAACACCTTTCAAAACACACCCTGCCAGAGGATGTTTCTCAGGCCATTATTGAAATGAAAACACAGTGGCGTGCATCGATCGGTGATGTCCCTGCATTGATGGCGCAGATTGTTTCGGAGTTAGAAAAAGACATACAAGACATCGAAGCCACCCAAAAAGCGGGCAAAAGCGCCTGGCCTGAAGTGTCTTATCATGACATCGCCAATGGGGGTGTCTCAGCTGACACAATGGCGTTGATTAAGCGCCGTGGCTGTGTGGTGGTCAGAGAACACTTTCCTTCAGAGCAAGCAAAGCAATGGGATAGAGAGCTGGTGGAATATGTGGAACGCAACGACTTTGACAACCAGTACCGCGGCCCAGGTGATGACTTCTTTGGTACGTTAAGCGCTTCTCGACCTGAAATTTTTCCTATTTATTGGTCAAAACCCCAGATGGAAGCGCGCCAAAGTGAGCGCATGCATCATGTGCAGTGCTTTCTCAACAGCTTTTGGAAAGTAGAGTCCGAAGGCAAGCAGTGGTTTGATCCGAACATCAATTATATTTATCCCGATCGTGTGCGCCGACGCCCACCGGGTACCACTTCAAATGGCTTAGGCCCGCATACGGACTCAGGTGCCTTGGAGCGTTGGTTATTGCCCGCCTACCAGAAAGTCTTTCGCCATATCTTGAGTGGTGATTTTCATCGATACGATCCTTGGGATGCCGCTTATCGTCCTGATGTGGATGAGTACGTGGGAGGCACCACCAAATGTTCGGCGTTTAGAACCTTCCAAGGTTGGACGGCACTGTGTGATATAAAACGTGATCAAGGGGTATTGTTCACGATTCCTTTGCCAGCGGCCATGGCTTATCTCTTGATTCGCCCTTTGCTTGATGATGTCGCTAACGAAGCGTTGTGTGGTGTGTCGCCTCGTAAAGTCCTGCCGATTGATGAGCAATGGCACAGCTTGTTATTAAGGGCCAAAGCCTTGATCCCAGATCTTAACGCAGGGGATTCCGTGTGGTGGCACTGTGATTTGATTCATGGTGTGAACCCCGTTGAAAATCAGCAAGGTTGGGGCAATGTGATGTACATTCCGGCGGCACCTGGGTGTGAGAAAAATCGCCAGTATGCCAAACAGTGTGCTGAGGATTTCAAAGCTGGTCGTTCGCCGGATGATTTCCCAGAAGAGCATTATGAAGCCTCGTGGCAGGATCGCTTTCAATGGCAGGACTTGTCTTCACTAGGTCGTAAAGCGTTTGCCGAAAGGTAAACGCTAATTTAGTGAGAAACTATGACGTGAGGCTTGAGGAAAAGAAGCGACTTTATCGTTCTAATTTCATATCAATATGCGGAATCCCATCTTCTATGTACATAGTCGATGTCGGAACAAAGCCATGTTTTTGATAGAAGGTAGATAGGTATTCTTGAGCGCCGATTTCTATTGGCTCATTAGGCCAAAGTGCCTCACATGAATTCAGAGCTTGCTGTATGAGTTGGTGGCCAGTACCACTGCCACGGTGGCTTTCTGCGATAGCCACACGGCCTATGCTTACCGATGGGTAGCTAATACCTTTCGGTAGTAGGCGGGCGCAAGCCACCAGATGGTCGCCGTCATAGCCTAATAAATGGTTTACCGCATGCATATGGTCTTTGTCATCGAGCTCTTGATAAAGACACTCTTGCTCTATCACAAACACGTCCATTCTGAGTTTTAGCAGTTGATAAAGCTGCATGGTCGTTAACTGGGAAAACGATTTGAGTTGCCAAGTAATCATTCAATAGTTGCCTTGCGAATTGTCCCATTTCTACTGGGATGAAATGACTTTACTGCAAAGCATCTTAACTTATCCATCGTAGATCATGCTACGAAGGTTCCTGTTTTGCTCTGCACGTATCATTATTTTGAATAGTGCTTATCCAATCTCGAATATTGTTCTTTATATAAATAAAAATCAATAATAATGCTTTCTAGGACGATTACCTCATGTTGGAGAAAAAAGCGTGGTAGACCTATGGCAATCATTACTTCCTGAAGCCCTCAGTTCATTTGATTTCATTTTGTTAATCATCGTCAGCATTTTTACATCCGCGATCACCGCGGCGTTTGGTGTTGGCGGTGGCGCAACGTTATTGGCGCTAATGGCGAATATCTTGCCCGCTAACGCGGTGATCCCTGTTCATGGAGTGGTTCAGTTAGGCTCAAATACTGGACGTTTGCTGACGATGCGCAAGTTTATACATTGGCGTATGACCTTGTGGTTTATCGGGGGTTGTGCAGTGGGGAGTTTGATCGGCGGCCAAATTGCTGTGTCCATCCCTAAAAACTGGCTACAAGTGATCTTAGGTAGCTTTATCTTAGTGATGTGTTGGGAGCCTTTTAAAATTAAAGCGATCCGAGATCGATCCAGCTTCTTGTTAGGTAGCGTCACATCTTTCTTGGCGATGTTTGTCGGAGTGACAGGCATTTTTGTGATTTCAACTCTTAAACATATCATCGAAGACCGCCGTGAATTAATCGGCACCATGGCGGCCATGATGATGTTTCAACACCTGAGTAAGTGCGTGGTGTTTTTCGTACTAGGTTTTTCCTTTAGTGATTGGGGCTGGCTGATTGTTTTGATGATTGCCTCAGGATTTATCGGCACATTACTTGGTCGCAACCTATTGAATAGAATGTCCAATCAGGGCTTTGGCACCGCGATCAAGATACTGATTACCGTTTTGGCGCTGAGATTACTGTATACAGGCATTACCGCAACAATAAATGGCTAACGGCTTGGTGCTTTGGTTGAGCGAGCGCGCTCAATATGTTGTTTAAGCAGTGTTGAGGCTAAGCTCATTTCATTCGCTTGGATCGCATAGAGAATATCTAAGTGTTCGTTAGATTGGATGTTACGCGACATGGCGGTTTCTATTTGTCGGTATTCCACAAGACGTCTCAACTGGTTTAGGCGTTGGATGGCCTGCAGTGTAAAACGATTGTTAGCCCAGCTGATGATCGTTTCGTGAAAACGGATATTGGCGTCATAAAGTTCTTTAGCGCTGAGTTTTTCAAAACCATGGTTTTGGATGAATTGTTGCTCTTCGATTAAGCTTGCCAACTCGTTTGGGTCAGGTTGGAAGGATTCAGCCAGAAGTGCAGCGGGTTCGTTGAGTAAACGAAACTCATAGCTTTCACGGTAAGCGGTTTCGTCATTAACCACTTCGATAAACTGCCAGCCATGGCCTTCATTTCGTACGACCCAGCCTTCTTGCAGGATTTTTGACAAACACTTCAGCAGCAGGGCTCGAGAGGTATCAAAGCGACGCATCATTTCCGATTCGCTTAATTCTCCCAATGGATCAGCAAAATGATTGTCGCAAATACTTTGATAGAGCTTTTCTAGACCCGACTCGGGTAGCGTCTCAAGTTGCTCGTCGAGCGCATCGTAATGACAAGCAAGCAGATAGCCTTTGTTTTTGTCGTAATGAACCACATCGTCTTTCACCAACACATCTAATGCAGCTAACACGGGGGTACGAGACACGCCAAACTGTTTAGCGATCTGAGATGTCACTAATTTATGCCCAGCTTCCAATCGCTCCACACGGATCCACTGGAGTAATTCCCGTAGAATTTTTTGCTGTAAATGATTGTGCTTCAAGATAGTTCCTAACAACAGACATGCATAAGTGGGTGTATTTATAACATAGGATATCGCTGATGGTGATGCTCACTTGGTCTTATAAAACTACTGTTTTTGATGCGAGTTATTTTCATGGGTTTTGATAACAATAGGTTATGAGACAAAACGATAGATTAAATAAATTCAAGATAATCAGTAAGTTAAGATAAGTGATTTGATTCTTCTCGATAAAACCTCGAAAGCTATGACTCAGTTAGTCGGATTGGGTGAGTTGTATTTTGGATACGTAAAGTGTAAACAAAACGTTTGCCTCTAGCTTGATAAGAAGAACAGAATGGACTTTATCGAAAACATCCAAAACTCCGGCAGGCTTGCCATTGACCTTGTTTTATATTTGATGCTTCCCATTACCGTCGTGATGGGGGGACTTATGAAGGTGATCGAAAACAAAAGGATATTGGCTTGGTTATCCGTCAAACTGTCCGCTGTTACTCATACTTTTGGGGCATCTGGCTTGAGTGTGATCGCCTCCACCAAAATGCTATTTGTGAGCTCTGTTGCGCCTTTTCCAACGTTGGCAAAAATTGATTTGATGGAGCAAGATCAGCGCAAGTTGGCTGCGTCCATGGCTTTAGTCCTGACTTTAACCCAAGGCAACATTTCCTTTCCGATGATTGCTTACGGCGTCAATATTTGGGTGCTATTGGCCTCTTCAATTATCGGTGGCGTCCTCGCTTCGGCTTTTACCTACTATGTTTTAATGCGTAATCAATCCGCCTACGCAAACGGCACAGAAGCCATCGAAGAAGGCCCTAAGGTTAAAAAAACCATCGTGCAATCTCTGTCTGATGGGGGCATGGAAGGTATGAAAATCGCCATCAACATGATCCCAATGTTGATCATCACGATTTTTATTCTAACCATTCTAAAAGATTTGCATGTTATCGACGTGCTAACTAAGTGGCTGGAGCCGATCTTTAGTTCGCTAGGTTTGCCAGGTGCTGCGGTACTGCCAATTATTACTAAATACATCGCTGGCGGAACGGCCTATTTAGGGGTGATTATTGATCAGGTGGAGCAGGGCACACTGACAGCAAGGGATCTGAATATTATTGTCGGTTTGGCCAGTAACCCTGTGGATTTAGTGGGTTTAGCATTATTTTCAGCCATCGGTCCTCGTATCGGTAAAATCTTCCGTTATGCGCTGATGGGGGCGTTGTTTGGGCTGTTGGTTCGAGCTGTGATCCACATCGTTTGGTTTATCTAACGTTTCAAGGTTTCTTAGATATAAGATTTTATGATAGGCCTGATTTTACTTGGTGATTGGTCTTATAACTGAGTATCCATCATGATGGCCTCATCGAAACGCACCGTATGGGACGGTGCTAGATGAGGATTTAACATGAGCGATATTATTTGGCCGAAAGGCTTTGTACCAGGTTTTACAGACAACTACTGTTCAAATGAGGTGATTGTGGCGGGATTGAGTGCAGCAGAAGTATGGCCATTGCTAGCTCAACCAGAGCAATGGCCGAGCTATTACGAAAATTCAGCAAATCCTCGCTTTTATGACGATAAAGGACCTGAACTTTCTAAGGGCGTGCGTTTTTACTTCGAGACATTTGGTTTTCCTGTGGAATCTCAGTGTGTTGAATACATCGCACCGATCGAAGGCGAAGCAGGGCGAGTGGCTTGGCATGGTTGGGCTGGCGAAGGTGAGACTCGTTTGGATGTGCACCACGCATGGTTGGTCGAAGATTTATCGGGTGGCCGTGTACGCATTCTGACTCAAGAAACTCAAGTCGGTGAGCCTGCCAAAGAGCTTGCGAAGACGGTTCCTAATCCCATGATTAATGGTCATCAGGCTTGGTTAGATGGCTTGGTTGCGGCGGCAAAAGCCCGTAAAGGCTAGGTTTATATTGCTATAAGCATTGCAAAGGCTGTACTTATCTTGAGTACGGCCTTTTTTATTGGCCTTAAATTATGGCTTAATCTCATTATCTTAACGCTTCACGACAAGACGATGGCGAACTTAAAACATCTAGATCTGAATTTATTAAGAGTTTTTGACATTCTGATGGACGAGCGCAATGTGTCTCGTGCGGCAGAGCGTTTGTCGGTTAGTCAGCCTGCTGTGAGTGGTATGTTGACTCGGTTGAGAGATAGCTTGGACGATCCACTCTTTATTCGTGGTCAACATGGCATGATTCCTACGGAGCGCGCCTTGGAGCTTGCCGATCCCATCAAAAAAGTATTGCAAGACATAGATCAGATCGTCACACCTGTTGAGTTCATTCCACAAGAAGCACATTTCACAGTGACCATCGCAGCAACGGATTACGCTTTACAAGTCATACTGACGCCCTTCCTAAAACAGCTATCGCTGCAGGCACCGCACATCAAGGTCGATGTGCGAATGATTCAAGACAGCACCGTCCAAGAACAAATGGAACGAGGCTTGATCGACTTCGCTTTGATGACACCTAATACGGCACCACCAATGCTTCGTGCCAAAACATTGTTCCAAGAAGACTATGTTTGCGTAGTACGTCAAGAACACCCAACAGTGCAGGGTGATGCGATGGATTTAGACACCTTTTGCCGGCTTGATCATGCGCTAGTGTCTTATAGTGGTGGGGCATTTTCTGGGGCGACGGATCAGGCTCTCAAAACGCTAAACCGACAGCGAAATGTAATGGTATCAATGCCTAGCTTTCTGTCCTTGGCAGAACTGATTCGAAGCACTGACTTTTGCGCAGTGGTCCCGAAAAGGCTGGCAGAAGGCCAGCCCTTGTTGAAACAAGTGGCATTGCCATTTCAAGTGGAAGGTTTTACCAAAGTACTGGTTTGGCATGAACGTACCCATCATCAAGCGGCTTTTAAGTGGCTCAGAGCGCTTATTTATGACACCTGTCAATTGTTGGATATTGCCCCTTTAGCTGCTCAAACCAAGTGAGTGCGTCGTCCCACATCGGGGAGGCGTGTTCTCTAAAGTATCCCATATGACCGACTTTGCCTTGGTAATTTTTGGGGTCTAAGTCTTCTCGCTCAATGGTTGCATTCGTATAGGCTTGTAGAAAAGCATCCCTCGATGCAGGCATGGCCCATAAATCATCGAGCGCATTGACAGCATAGATCGGCGTTGTAACCGCAGCATAACTTTGTTCAATCCCTTGCATAGCTGGGTCGTCGAAAAAGTAACGGGGAAATTGGCACCAATGACGCCACTGACGAAATACATCGAGAGGTAGGTCTTCCCCGAGCCCTAACATCTTCCAAGGACAATAACCTTTCCAAAGAGTGAGTGCTGGTAGCAACGTTCGCCACATAATTTGAACTTTGAGTCGCTCTAACTTTGGCATGTATCCATGCCAGCCAGCGCTGGTACCAAACACATAGAAGCCGTTGATTAAGTCATGATTTGGCAATAAACCAAGAGCGTGTCCGCCATATGAGTGTCCGACTAAAAACAAAGGGACATCTTCTGAATGCATATACGATACGGCCGCTGCCAGATCTTTTTGCCCCCAGTCGAGCAAACTCATTCGAAATCCCTTTAACTGCTCTGGGCGTGACAGGCCAATGCCACGGTAGTCAAAAGTTAACGTCTCATAACCTTGATCAGCGCAATATTGAGCGAAGCGTCGATAGAAACCTTGTGGAACTGCGGTGGCCCCCGCGACAATCAACTTCGCTTTAACGGGCTTTTTGGCAGGAAATATAAAACCTTGGAGCGTGTAACTATCCTCTGTTATGAGGCTAATAGATTGATTTGTTGCCGACATAGGTCCCTCGTTTCGTTGCTAAATTGAACGGTTATAACGACTGTTATAGAAATGTAGCCTATAACGACTGTTATAAAAAGAGGGTGTGACAAATTTTTATGATAAGAAATGACTTAATGCTGGGATATGGCTTGGCGCATTAGCTCGTCTAACAGCTGTTCGATTTCATCTAATGGTTGCAAGCTACGGTGGGCGCGGCATAAGGCGACAGAGCCTTCAACCGAGGCAACGGCCAGTGTTGCAATACTATTCGCTTGAGCTTTTTCAGCCCCATGTTTGATGAGCGACTCAGCGAGTAGAGAGCGCCATTTGGAAAAGACTTCTGAGGCAGCTTCTAAAGTAGCTAAACCGACTTCGTCTGTTGGCTCTTCTGTTGCCACAGCAAGAACCGGACAGCCTGCTTGGAAATGACTTTGCTTTACTCTTGAACGCCAAAGATCCAGAAAACTGTGTAATCCTGCAATTGGTCCAGCTTCTAGTGCTTGTTGAAGTAAATGCGCGACATTATCACCAGCATATTGAATCGCCTCAACCGCCACTTGCTGTTTACCACCGGGAAAGTAGTGATAGGTAGAGCCTAAAGGCACCTTCGCGTACTTAGCGAGTTCACGAATACTGGTCGCATCAAGTCCTCGGCGGCTGATCATATCCGCAGCGGAGGAGACTAAACGTTGGCGTGTTTCTGGCTTATTGTTGCTCATTGGCGAGTCTCTAAAACAAACTGATTAAAGCCTACCAAATGACAACATATTTGTCTGAGCCTTTTTAAGTTTGTTTATAACGGCCCCATCAGCATCAAAGAACTTAGTGTCAGCATAAACACTGCGATGATGGCGTCCAGTACACGCCACGCATTTGGGTTGTTAAATACGGGGATTAGAAGTTGTGATCCATAGCCTAGAGACATAAACCAAGCCACGCTGGCTAGGCAGGCACCGATGCCAAATGCCAGTTGCCCCAGTCCTGGATAATGGGTGGAAATACTGCCCAGTAAAACCATGGTATCAAGGTACACATGGGGGTTTAGGAAGGTAAACGCCAAGCAGGTTAGCACCGCTTTTTTCAAAGAATTATGGTTGGCCGCGTCGTCGGCATTGAGAGCACCGGCACCCGACCAAGCACGCTTAGCGGCTTGTAAACCATAAAACGCAAGGAATGCAGCCCCACCAAATTGCAGCACTTGCATCAGTTCAGGCCACTCTTTAACCAGTAAACCAATGCCTGCTACGCCCAGTGTGATCAGTAAAATATCGCTTAGGGAAGTAATCGCGACAATGATGCCAATGTGGTTGCGCATCAAGCCTTGCCTAAGAACAAAAGCGTTTTGAGAGCCGATGGCGATGATAAGTCCCGCGCCTGTAGTAAAACCTGCAATTAAAGCTGTCAGTAACATTTGATAATCCAGTGAATGGTTAGAGATTGAATGGGCCCATGATCTGAGAAAACTGAAAGTTAGTAAAATTAATAATTCTATGTATAGTTAAGAAAAACTTATCTGAAGGCTATTCTCATGAGCTTAATACATCCCCAACTAGCGGCGTTCGCAGCAGTGATTGAAGAAGCGAGTTTTGATGGGGCGGCGCAACGTTTATCAGTGACGCCATCGGCCATTTCACAACGTGTCAAAGCATTAGAAGACCGTTTAGGGCAGGTGCTCATCGTTCGACAATTACCGTGTCGGCCGACAGAAGCAGGGGAGAAATTACTGCGAAAAGTGAAGCCCATGCTGGCATTAGAAGCGGAAGCCTACGAAGACTTTGAGCTTGAACAGCCCAACGCAGTGAATCGACGACTGGCCATCGCAGTCAATGATGATTCGTTAGAAACTTGGGTATTACCAGCACTGGCCACCTTAAATCAGGAGTTTGGTTACTTATTTGATGTCATCGTAGATGATCAAGACCACTCACTCAGCTTATTGCGAAATGGCAGTGCAGTAGGCGCTGTAACATCCGAAACCAAAGCAATTCAAGGATGCGATATCCATGCACTAGGCACCATGCGTTATCACGCCATTGCATCCCCTGAATTTAAGCAGCGCTTCTTTTCCGAAGGCTTAAACCTTGAGAGTTTAACCAAGGCGCCAATGTTGGTGTTTAGCCGTAAAGATGAGCTACAAAATCGCTTTATTCATCAGGTAGTGGGGCATGATTTGTACCCACCAACGCACTACATCCCCACCTCAACAGGCTTTGTTGAAGCCGCTTCGCTGCATCTTGGTTGGTGTATGGTGCCTGAATGTATGATTCAGCAGGCGCTAGCCGATGGCAAAGTAGTTTTGATCCATCCAAGTGTCACGATTGATGTGCCACTGTACTGGCAACATGCTTCTATCCGTTCAACCACACTTCAAAACCTAACCAAAGTCTTTGTAAATCAAGCTCAGGCGAAATTGGCATTTGTAGAACCCTAATGACAGAAGAAAGGCGTTAGTCTAAGTCTTGATAATAATCTTCAATTGTTTGTATTAGCTCTGCGATGGCGGTGTTGTGCTGTTGGCTCCTTGGGTAAACTAAGCCGACTTCCCGAAAAAAGGTTTGTTTGCCAAGGGGCAATTCGGTGATGGAGGATTGCCAAGGTGAAAAATCAAACGCTTTTGGGATTAAGGCCACGCCAGCCCCCGCAGCGACTAATCCAATCAAGGCTTCAAGTTCATCGGCTTCACACTTCTCATCTACATCAACCGCCGCACGTTGAAGAAATCGGTCGACTTGTCGTCCACCGAATGAGGTTCGGTCGTAACGAATAAAAGGTTTGGTGATGAGTGCTTCACGCCAGTCTAGGCAATCCCAATCCTTAGGGGTGACACAAACATAAGGCTCACTGACCAAAGGACGCCAGATCAAATCCGCATGCAATGGAAAGGGTGGCATGATAGTCACAGCCAAGCTTAGCTCGCTGCTGTCCACTTGATCCACAAGATTGATCGAAACCCCTGGCAGGATCTTAATGCGCACATTGGGTTGCGATTGAAAGTATTGCTGTAAAATATGCGGCAGCGCATGCCTTTGCGCAGAGGAGATGGCGCCGATTTTTAAGGTTAACGCGTTAACAGTCGTTTCAGTGGAAGTACCTAAACTGTTATAGCGATCGATGATGTCTTTGGCTTGATCGAGAATCTGGCGACCGGTGCTATTCAACTCAGCACTACGTCCGACCTTATCAAACAGTTTTAATCCAAGCTCTTGTTCTAGTCGCTGCATCTGAGCGCTGACCGCAGCTTGAGTTAGGCCAATTTTATTACCAGCGGCAGCGAAAGTGCCTTCTTTTGCCACGACAAGAAGCGTTTTCAATTCTCGAATCATTCATAAAATTCCTTTATGTTTCTGTAAAAAATATATTGATTTTTTTACTGCATTTCCAGCATTAGAATGAATTCACAACAAAATAAAACGTTGTTTTAACGTTAGCTAGCCAACAAAAGGAAGCCAAAATGAGCCTACAACCATTTCACCTAGCCATCCCTGTTTACGATGTACCTTTAGCCCGCGCTTTTTACCGTGATGTCTTTGGTCTTGAGGAAGGGCGTTCAGCGGAAGCTTGGGTCGATTTTAACTTTTTCGGCCATCAGCTAGTGATTCATAGCCATCCAAAAACACCTTCTCAAGAAAATGCCACGACCAACCCAGTGGATGGTCACGATGTGCCAGTCCCGCATTTTGGTGTCGTATTGGAATGGCAACAATGGGAAGATTTAGCCGAGCGCTTAAAATCATTCGATACCCAATTCGTCATCGAGCCTTACATCCGCTTTAAAGGCCAAGTTGGCGAACAGGCGACTATGTTCTTGCTCGATCCATGTGGCAACGCGTTAGAATTCAAAGCCTTTAAAGATATGGGTCAACTGTTTGCTAAGTAGTGGTTAGTTGATAAATAAAACGCACCTTGAGTGGTCTCAATGTGCGTTTTTTTGTTTTTAGGGGGCTAAGGTAGAGTCAAAAGTTCTGCTGGACAGCCCACGATGAGATATGTCTTAATACTGTTTATTTAAACAGTATCGTGTTTCCATGCAGAATCCTTCTAACTACCAAAAAAAGATTATCCATATTGATATGGATGCCTTCTTTGCGTCGGTAGAAATGCGTGATTTCCCTCAGTATCGCCATATTCCGTTGGCAGTTGGGGGGAATGAAAAGCAGCGTGGGGTTATTAGTACTTGCAACTACGAAGCACGTAAATACGGTGTTCGTTCGGCTATGTCGACGGCGATTGCGAAGAAGCTGTGTCCACATTTAACGGTGATTCCGGGTAGGATGCAGGTTTACAAAGATACCTCAGCTAAAATTCGGGCGATCTTTGCTCGCTATACGGATTTGATCGAGCCGTTATCTTTGGACGAAGCTTATTTAGATGTCACACACTGCCAGCAACATCATGGTTCAGCGACCCTTATTGCTGAGGCCATACGAGATGAGATCCGAACAGAATTAAATCTAACAGCCTCAGCGGGCGTCGCCCCGATCAAGTTCTTGGCCAAAATTGCCTCTGATATGAATAAACCTGATGGGCAATTTGTGATTACGCCTAATCAAGTGCAATCTGTGATTGACCAGTTGCCACTTGGCAAAATCCCAGGTGTCGGTAAAGTCAGCCTTGAGAAGCTTAATCATGCTGGGTTTTATGTCTGTTCCGATATTCGTAATGCCGATTACTTAGCGCTCGTAAGGCGCTTTGGGCGATTAGGTGATTCTCTTTGGAATAGAAGTCATGGGATTGATCCGCGAGAAGTCACACCCCATCGTCAACGCAAATCTGTTGGTGTTGAAAGAACCTTTGCCACCAATATATCAAGTTATGATGAGTGTTGGCAGGTGATCGAGCAGCGCTTATACCCTGAGTTACAGCAGCGCCTTGGACGTCATACTAAAGATAAAAGCATCACTAAGCAGGGTATTAAAGTTAAGTTTGCGGATTTCCAGCTTACAACTATTGAGCATGTTCACCAGAAGTTGGATCTTGATTACTTCAGAGATTTATTAGAGCAGGTTCTAAAACGCCAGAATGGACGTGAAATCCGCCTATTAGGCTTAAGTGTCATGCTAAAATCCGAAGAAGAAGCTCGACAGCTTCACTTGGATTTTGCTGAGTCATGATGTTTAAAAGAAGGGCAGCCCCTGTTTGGTTTTCATTTCGACGACTGGCTCCGAACGGTGACTTAAAGACCGTATCAATATTGGTGCGACAATAATACTAAGCACTACATTGGATAGTGGCAGCGCCAGCCATATTCCTTGTGTCCCCAGCACTGCAGGAAAGGCCAACAGGAATGGGATTTGAATCACGATATTTCCCAGTGCGACGAGCATGGCTTCACGGTTTTGTCCAACAGATAAGAAATACACCGATGCGACAAATAAAAAACCATCCAAGCATAAAGCAAACAAATGCAGTCGCATGCCTTCAATTGTAATTTGAACCAGTCCAGTTTGTTCAGTCGTAAATAATCCGATTAACTGCTCCGAAAAGATGTTGGCGATCAGCGTGGTGCATAAGCCAAGGCCTAAGACGATTTTTAAAGCCAATATCATGGTGGTCTTTATGTGCTTAGGCTGCTTGGCCCCATAGTAATAACTGACAGGAGGCTGAATGCCATTCGCTAACCCCTCTGCAATCAAGTAATAGAGCAGGGCAATGTAATTAATAATCGCGAAGGCACTCACATACTCAACGGAGCCGTATTTAAGTAATAAGGTATTGTGCGCAGCAACAATAAAACTAAAGTATAAAAACATCACTAAGCCAGAGCTGCCTGTTTTCAGTACCTGCATAAGTTGTTTGAGGTTAATAAATTCCAGTGCTAAGCGGATGCTGGCTTTGTTCGAACAAAAATAAAGCAAAGCAAACACAGCAACAGTGGCTTGAGAGATTACCGTAGCTATCGCCGCACCTTTTAAACCTAGATTCCAATGCCCGAGCATTAAATAATCTAAAACGATATTGAGCAGTGCACCTATCCCTAACAATAACGTAGCTAGGTTAGGGCGATCATCATTGCGAACCAACATGGGCAAAGCGCCTGATGCAATCGTCATGATCGCTCCCCATTGAAAAACACTGATGTAATCAAGGGCCCATTGATAAGCTGTTGCTTCAGCGCCTTGTAGTGTAAGCAGCTGGCTACCACTCAATGCTAAGTAGCCACTGGAGACGATGGAAAGTAATAGAATCAGCCATAAAGAAGCAGTTAGACTACTGGACGCTTTTGCTTCATCACCTGCGCCACGCTGTTGGGACATGATGGCACCGCCACCCATGCCCACTAAAATCCCAAAGCCAATGATTAGACCCAGGATTGGCCAAGCCAAGTTCATGGCTGCAAGTCCATTTGCTCCGACATAGTGTCCAACAAACAAGCCATCAATGACTTGATAAAGCCCATTGACCAGCATGCCCGCCACCGATGGGATGGCAAACCGCCAAAAAGTTCGCTGAACAGAGCCTGTGAGGGAAAGAGATGCGTGTTCCATGATGTCACCTGAAGTTGATGTCTATATATTATTAAATGAAAATAAGATGAACCAAAATTAGCATTCATCTTAAAAAGAGATGGAGTGGCGCAGGAGTAAGAGAGTTTGAATTGGACAATTGATCAACTAAAGATCTTTGAAATGGCCGCAACAGAAGGTTCATTTTCAGCAGCAGCACGTAAACTTGGTAAAGCCCAATCCCGAGTGAGTACTGCGATTGCTGATTTAGAGTTAGATCTTGGGGCTGAACTATTCGACCGTTCTTTGCATACGCCGACATTAACGTCCTTTGGCCAAGAAATGCTAACTGAGGCTCGGTTTGTATTGGCTCAGCGAGATAGACTAAATGCCAGAGCCATGGCTGCCGTAGCAGGTCAAGATATTGAGCTGGTTATTGCTGGAGATGAGGCGGTCCCGCTCGTTGGCTTTCAAACCATTTTTGCGCGATTGGCTGAGCAGTTTCCAAATTTAAAGCTAACTCTCACACATGGATCTAGAAATGATATTGCCGCCGCTGTGCTATCCGGTAGAGCTACTATGGGGGTCTTGTTCCGATCAAGTCAGTTAGACGATGACATAGAATTTCATTCAGTTGGGCATTTTAAACAAACCCTAATTGTTGCCAAAGATCACCCACTTTGCAGCAGCGCTGAACCTAATTTGTCCCAGCTACAAGCTTTTCGCCAGTTGGTGATTTGTGACCGTTTAGGAGAAAACCGAGCGGCACCGCTGACGTCTAACTACTGGCACATTGATAGCTATTATCAAATCTCTGAAATGGTGGCCATGGGGCTAGGCTGGGCGCTTGTGCCTGAACACATAGCGCGTTCCCCTTGGTATCGCGATTCACTAATTAGCTTGTCCACGCAAAACATCCCGCAGTCCACCCTAGTCGAAGTGGGCGTGATAAAACGACGGGATCAGCATTTTGGTGAAGCCGGACAGTGGTTACTTCGACAGCTAGAGCAGCTCTTTAATCATTAATCTAAGCTGAGCTCCCGAAGGATCGACGCAAAATTTAAGGTCGTTGGTGAGGGGAGACGTTGTCGATAAGCCAAAGCAAGACTAACCTTTGGTGTCGGGGCGGTAATGGAGCGGAAGGTAACGCCTGCAATGGACAGCTGTCGCATGGAATCAGGCAATAGAGACACGCCTAGATTGGCCGCGACGAGGGAGAGTATGGAGGCGATTTGTGGTGCGGCTGGCCCCAATTTGGGCTCAAACCCTGCTGCTCGACAGTTTTCCAGCACCGCATCATGCAGGCTGATGGCGTCTTCTCTTGCGGTCATGATAAAGGGGGAAGCAGCCAGTTCCTGCAAGGCAAGGGTTTCGCTTTCTGCTGTTGCGGCCAAAGGGTGATCGATAGGGAGTACGGCGATCAGTTCTTCCTCGATGATCTCGCGGATATACAAACTTGGGTCATCGGAGCTCGATGGTCGAATAATGGCAATATCCAACTTTTCTTGTAGCAATAACTCAACCAGTTTTAATGCCGTGGCCTCCTTGATCACCAACTCGACCTCTGGATACGCTGCTTGAAAGGCTTTGATGGTGGCTGGAATCTTTGGGTTCAGCGCTGCGGTACCAGTGAAGCCGAGGTGTAAACTACCGGATAGCCCTTTTGCCGCTCTTTGGCTCATGTGCAACGCATGCTGAGCTGTGGCGGGTAGATCTTTAACGGCTTGATAGAACACTTCGCCGGCTTCTGTTAGCTCCACCCCTTGCGGGATGCGATGAAATAGAGCCGCGCCAACCTCCCGTTCTAAATCCTTTATTTGCTGACTTAACGGCGGTTGATTAATACCTAGATTAGCTGCAGCGCGGGTCATGTTTTTTTCATCGGCTACCGCTAAAAAGTAGCGAATATGTCTAAGTTCCATAGGGATATGCAAATAGTATTGAAGAGAAAGTCTTAATACTTTATACGACTTTCTATTTGTTCACTATTAAAAGTCTCAATTTGGAGCTAACTACCTTTCAACAAGGCCGCTAATGTCTACAAAATGTTGTTTTAGCCACTGATATGATCTTTCTTGTGTTCTTGTTTTATGGAAGTAGAGACAAGACTGATGGGTTGGCGCTGGTAGCGGTAATGGTCGAGTGGTGATCGCAAACTCTTTACTTAGTTGGAGCGCTAATGAGCGTGGCAGGATGGCAAAAAAGTCGCTTTTTGCGACGGTTTCCGCAATAACCAATGGTGAAGAGAGCGTTAGCATAACATCACGTTTTAGCCCCATCTCATTTAACTTCTCATCAATTGTCCCAGGCTTGCCATCCCAATGAACCACTAAAATATGCGGATAATGAATGTAGCTATCTAGGCTGATCGGTTTCGTTTGGTCACTACTGATCCCAGGATGATTGCTCCGTGCAATCATTAAAAATGGCTCTTCGAGAAGTATCTGAGACTCGACGATAGACGGAACCTCACCAGAAAAGGGTGTTGCAATAACAAAGTCGATCTCTTGGTTAGCAATGGCTGTTAAAGCCTGCTTGTCCATCTTTTCAACATGCAGCTTGATGCCTCGAGAAAGATGCTGCCATTGTGTCATAAGTGGAGGAATTAATGTCAGCTGAGCATAGTCATTCGCTACAATGGTGAATGTCTTCTCATCTTTAGTTGGATCGAACCCTTTGCTTGCATCCAGTGCTTGTTGAAGCAACAACAAGGATTCTGTGATTCTCGGAGCAATCAAGTAGGCCAATGCGGTTGGTTGCATCTGATTATCTCGGCGGATAAACAAGACATCTCCTAGGTTTTCCCTTAAACGAGCCAGCGCATGACTGAAAGCGGACTCGCTTAGCGCAACCTTGGCGGCAGCTTTTTTGACAGACTTTGTCTCCATTAAAGCATCAAAAATAAGCATAAGATTAAGATCAATGTTGCGTAAATTCATTCTGCATTCCCTGCAGGTTGTCCTGCATATTAAGCACTTCTATTGATTGGTCGGATTCCATAAGATGGTTTCAGAGAGACATTAGTCTTTCTGTCAAACGATAATAATATAAGGAATGTATCAATGCGATTTGCAATCAAAACGCTGGCCCTTTCAGTTTCTTTGTTGAGTAGCTCTGGTCTCATGGCTGCTGGACAAGCAGCTGATGCTTTTTCACCCGAGGCCGCCGGAGCCATTGAGCAGAAAAAGTTAGTTGAGGCACACAATTTTATGGTGGCCGCAGCTAACCCTAAAGCTGTGGAAGCTGGCTATGCTGTGCTTAAGAATGGTGGTTCTGCTATGGATGCGTATGTTGCTGTTCAAGCAGTTTTGGGGCTTGTAGAGCCGCAATCATCAGGGATCGGTGGTGGAGCGTTTGCCGTATACTACGATGCCGCTAAGCAAAAAGTAACCACTTTCGATGCCCGAGAAACGGCCCCATTAGAAGCGACGCCAGAGCTGTTTCAACATGAAGACGGCACAACTTATAAGTTCTATGATGCGGTTATAGGAGGGCGTTCAGTTGGCACACCCGGAACGGTAGCGTTGATGCAAAAACTGCACAATGTTCATGGTAAGCTGCCTTGGAACTCACTGTTCGAACCTGCCATTAAGCTTGCAACAGATGGCTTTGCAGTGTCCCCACGTTTGGCTGGTGCGATTTCTCAAACTCATGAATCTCTAGCTAAGTTTCCTGAAACGGCTGAATACTTCCTAGATAAAAGTGGCCAACCTTTGGCAGAAGGAACGCTTTTAAAGAATCCAAAATACGCTAATACACTTAAGCATATTGCTTCGACGGGTGCAGAAGGCTTTTACCATGGTCAAATCGCTGAAGATATCGTAAATACCGTCCGTTCTATCTCAGACAATCCCGGTGTACTTTCCTTAGCCGATTTTCAAACTTACAAAGTAAAAGAGCGACCTGCGACCTGTCTACCTTACGAAGCATTTGATATTTGTGGTATGGGGCCACCAAGTTCGGGTGCTCTAACCGTTGGTCAGATTTTAGGGATTACACAGCACTTTGATTTGGCTTCTATGGGGCCTGAATCCGCTCAGGCATGGCAAATTATAGGGGATGCTTCGCGTTTAGCGTTTGCTGACCGTGGCCGATACATGGCTGACACGGATTTCGTGCCGATGCCCGAAGGCTTGTTAGACAAAAGTTATTTAGCCACCAGAGCACAATTAATCACTCCAGGAAAAGCATTGTCTTCGGTAGCGGCAGGCGAACCTCGTTGGCAGAAAGCCGTGGTTCAAGCGGATGACCAATCCATTGAGTTTCCAAGTACGAGTCATATTTCCATCGTCGATGCGGAAGGTAATGCCTTATCGATCACGACTACGATTGAAAATGGCTTCGGCTCACGAGTAATGAGTAATGGCTTCTTACTAAACAATGAACTAACAGACTTCTCATTTGCGTCTTACAGTGAGGGTTATCCGATTGCTAACCGCTTAGAACCCGGAAAGCGTCCTAGATCTTCCATGGCCCCAACAATCGTATTGAAGGATGACAAGCCATACATGGTAGTGGGCTCACCAGGTGGCTCTCGAATCATTGGATATGTGTCCAAAGCCTTGATCGCACATCTAGAATGGGGCATGGATATGCAATCCGCCATCTCTATGCCAAATATGTTAAACCGTTTTGGCATCTATGATATTGAAAAGGGGACTTCAGCAGAATCTCTTGCACCAGAGCTTGAGTCGATGGGCTTTGACGTCTCGGTGAAAGATTTAAATTCCGGTTTACAAGGCATAGTGATTGAGAACGGCAAACTTTATGGCGGTGCTGACCCACGTCGTGAAGGCATTGTGATGGGCGATTAAAGATACACAGAGTAAGCAAGCTCTTAAGGGGCTTGCTTACTAATTACACCTGCAAGGCCTGTTTGCTTTTAATCGACGACAGTAGCATGTAGGTGTGTAAACCGGAGATAAAGCTGGCTTGTAAGGTGTCGTTTATCAGGTGGTTAAACTCTTCCATGGTTTTACAGTAGACGTGCAGCATAAAGTCGTCTTCTCCTGTTATGGAATGACACTCATGAATTAAGGGGTGATTCTGAATCAGTTCGATGGTTCTTTTGCGTGCATCGACTTCGCTTTTCCGGTACTGCACCATGATCACGGCAGACACATCAATGCCGACTTTTTTCTTGTTCACGACTGCGACATAGTGGTCGATTACGCCTTCCTCTTCTAGCCGCTTAATTCGACGAAAACACTGTGACGAAGACAATCCAATTTGTTCAGCAAGCTCAATACGGGGTATTTGGCTGTTTTGCTGAAGTAAGTTAAGAATGCTGATGTCATATCGATCAAGGGCAGGGTGGTGCATGATTAATGTCTCAAATTTAAGATTAATGAAATTATTCATGCATTATGGGTTTTGGGTCAAGCCAATTTCGCTGAGATAGTGGCGTAGGTTTTGGGATACATTTTTAGTCCTTATCCCCTTACCAGCTCGTGAGAAATTGAAATGAATTTAGTCTTACTCAGTGTGTTTATTCCGACCTTCTTTTTTGTCTCTATCACCCCCGGAATGTGTATGACGTTGGCCTTGAGTCTTGGCTTAAGAGTCGGTTATCTGCGCACACTTTGGATGATGCTGGGTGAATTAATCGGCATTGGGTTAGTGTCACTTGCCGCTGCATTAGGGGTCGCGTCGATCATCGACAGCTACCCATGGCTGTTTGTCATGCTTAAATACGCAGGTGGTGCGTATCTGCTGTATTTGGGCATTTCTATGTGGCGCTCGAAGGGCAGTCTAGCCTTGTCAGCTCATAACGATGAACAAAAAAGTGGCAGCAATGTACAGCTAATGCTGCAAGGATTTGTGACTGCAGTGGCGAACCCTAAGGGCTGGGCGTTTATGATTTCTTTATTACCGCCTTTTATCGATAGTAGCCAATCGTTAGCGACACAGTTAGCCAGCTTAGTCGCAGTGATTTTAATCATTGAGTTTGTTTGCATGAGCATTTACTCAATTGGTGGCAAAAGCCTAAAGCACATGCTCAGTCATTCAGACAATATTCGCACCATGAATCGAATCTCAGGCGCCTTGATGGTAGGCGTGAGTTTTTGGTTGGTAATGAGTTGAGTTATCTCTTTTGATACTTTTTATGTATGGAATGTGATAGCGCCATATATTAGAGCGCTTATAAACAACTCACTAAAATAGTCTCACTTTAAAAAGGAGACCTTAAAGTGAGTACATCGCAATCCTATCTTTCCCAACCTTCCACCCAGCCTAACAGTAATGACGGCAATGCCTCGCTTGTTTTTATCGAGCGGGGGACGGCTGCCTATCGCCGTGCGGGCTGGGCATTATTTCTCGCAGGGTTTTCCAGTTTTTCCCTTATTTATTGTGTTCAGCCGTTGCTACCTATTTTTGCCAAGGAGTTTGCTGTCTCCGCTGCTCAGAGTTCCTTGGCCTTGTCTTACACAACTGGAGTACTAGCGTTTGCCATTGTACTGGCGGGCGCCTTTTCCCAATCCCTAGGTCGTAAAGGGTTGATGTGCGTTTCGATGTTATTGACGGCAGGCTTATGTGTTGCGTTTTCTCTAATGACAGATTGGAATGCCTTTTTAATCCTAAGAGCTTTGATGGGGTTGTTATTAGGTGGCGTGCCTGCAGTTGCCATGGCGTGGTTAGCAGAAGAGATTGATCCTGCACATTTAGGTAAAAGTATGGGGCTTTATGTGGGGGGCACGGCATTTGGAGCCATGATGGGCCGAGTGGGGGGGGGCGTGCTCACCGAGTTTGTCTCTTGGCGCATGGCTATGGGAACTTTGGGTGTTCTCTGTTTGTTGACCACATTAGGGTTTTGTTGGTTATTGCCGCCTTCTCGAAACTTTGTACGCCAATCTGGTTTCAGTCTAAGTATTCATTTGCGTTATTGGGGCAAGCACCTTGCCAACATGAAACTGCTGGCTTTGTATGGGGTGGCGTTTTTACTACCCAGTGTCTTTACCACCTTGTTTAACTACGCCACGTTTCATCTAGCGGGGCCTATCTATCAGCTCTCGCCATTTCAAAGTAGTTTGCTATTCCTCGCCTTTGCATTTGGCATGGTGTCTTCCACACTGTCTGGAGCGCTTGCCGATCGGTTTGGCCGAATACCTATGATCCAGCTAGGCTTTGTTTGTCTTTTGCTAGGCAGTGCGACGACGATTTGGCAGCCACTTTGGTTACTGGCCAGCGGTATATCTTTGGTGGCTATAGGCTTTTTTATCGGCCATAGCGCCGCCAGCGGCGCGGTCGGTCGTATAGCTCCCCAAGCGAAGGGGCATGCTACATCACTGTATTTACTGTTTTACTATCTAGGCAACAGCGTGACTGGCACCCTAGGTGGTTGGTTTTGGCATCTAGGCGATTGGAGCGGGGTGGTGGTGCTCACGACAGTGATCGCTATGATCGGGCTTATATTTAGCTTGTTCTTAAGGGAATAGATCTGTCTATTACTAAAGTTCTAACGTGCCTTGTTTGGAGTTTTTGTGGTGATACATGTGCTTGTCAGAAACTAATAGTAGTTCATTTAAGGATTGCCCATGTTCTGGGTAAGAGGCGTATCCTACTGATGCGCTCATTGAAATTGGAATCGACTCACATAAGAAAGATTTTGAGATAGTTTCTAACAGTGATGCCTCTAGTTCTTTGATGTTGTTAGCGTGCTTTCTAAGGATGACAAATTCGTCACCGCCTATGCGGAATGCCAAATCGTCAGGCGCTAGCACGCTATTAATTTTACTGGCCATTTTTTGGAGTACTTTATCGCCGATATGATGGCCATGAACATCGTTGACTTGCTTAAACTTGTTCAAGTCGATGAATAGAAGAGACAGTTTATCGCTTTCTTTGAGCGCATTATTAAATGCTGTTGTTAAGGCTCCACGATTTAATAAGCCAGTGAGAATATCGTTATTGGCTAAAAAGTGTAGTTTTTCGTAGTTGGTCTTCCATTCAATGAGGTTGTTGACCAGATCTGTTATTTTCAGCAGATTTTTGTGAGCCAGATGGCTATTGCCTTCATCATTTGTGGATGTGAAAACAATGTAACCTTTTACTTTCTCTTTGTTGACGTCATGAATGGCGTGAAAAATAGCACCGCTGCTATCTTTAATCTGGCTAATTTCATGGATGGCATCATTTGCTGATCTAGACAATATAATGGATTCAACCGACTTGTAAGAGGCTGGGTGGCTAGGATCGATAAACCGCAAAAAGTGGTCATTAATAATGACAGCGACTTGAGCGTGGAATGAGTGCGGTAAACGGTTAACACGATCAGTAAAAGCTTCAATGTATTCAGCTAACGACTCAGACAGATTGGGAGCACGGGATAAAAAGTCTTTCTCAAGAGTCAAAAGTTTTTCATTAAAACGAATTTGCGTTTCCCGTCTTACTAGTGCTGTGTAATCAATGACTCTAAGCAGGACTCCACCCACCTCACTTAGAGGTGTGACGAGCACTGAAATGTCGAGTTTATGTTGACCTGATTGATTACTCACATGCAGAGGTAGTAGTTGCTTATGCATTTTATGAGAAAGCATACGGCTTAGTGTGCTGGATCTCGCTTGCTCAAGCGCACTTAATAAAGCTGGTGATATCCCTTCAAAAACGTACTCTAATTTACGCTTTATCAATGCATCTCTATTTAACTGACAGTGTTTTAGGATCCAATCGTTGACATGCGCGACCTTACCATTTTTATCGAGAATGATGATGCCACCTTCAATTGAATCCAGCGAAGACATCACAATATCAATAGGAATTGTTCGGTCGATCATGGCTTATTCCCCAAGCTCGTTAAGGTAGTTTTGTAGCGCTTCTTTAAAAGTATCTACGATTGAAAAATCAATGGTGAAAACTAAATGTCCAGACAAGTCTTTGTGTTTTAGGCTAAAGTCGATGGTCAAAAGCATGACTACAACAGACTTGGGTTCTTCCCCTTTGCTTAAGTGTTTGAGCAAACTGTCTGATTCAATATGGAAGGTCGTAGGGAGATCTGTATGCAGACTTTCGCCAAGAATGTTGGCAATGGTCGATAGGCAGTTGTTTAGCAAAATATTGCCAAGCTCTGATAGAACTTCTTGTTCAAGTTCCGCGTCCAACTCAATGTCATCGTCTAATTCTTCCCCAAGCATTGCCGTGACCAGATCTAGACTGCGAGCTTCGGGAAAAAGTAGTGTAGCGGTACCGCCAATAAAACCTTTAAACTCCTGGCTTACGCCACTTAAAGCAACAGAAAGGCGCTCATTGAAAGCACTTTCCGCTTCTTCATAAGACAGAAACTCAAGTTTTGGCACGCATAATGTCACTTCATCATCGGCAATTTGAGAAAGCGAAGCGGCTGCTTTCCCAACACCGATGTTCATGAGCTCAACGACTAAATCATGTTCATCAGGGTTAAGGTAATTAATCACAGAAGCCTCCTATCACTTCAGCCAGTTGGCTTGCGTTGACAGGTTTGCCGACAAACTCTACTCCTAATCCCTTTGCCTTTTCTTGAATGGACGTTTGAATGTTTGCCGTGACAAGCACGTATTTCATATCGGGATGCTGACCAATGATGGCTTCAACCAACTCTAAACCATTGCGTCCAGGCATGTTGAAATCAATCAATGCGATATCAGCAGTATTGTCTTGCAGGTAAGCTTCGGCGACATCCGCGTTTTCAGCCTCGGAAATTTCAAACTCTTGCGATACACCCTTAATCGCTTTTTTTAATCCCATTCGACTTACGCGGCTGTCGTCAACCAATAAAACTTTAACTGTCATGGCAAAATCCTGATATAGATCAATTTATTCTTTAATAGTAAATCAAACAAACAGCTCTTGTGATGCCGTAAACGTATAAGTTTGTGTAGTTATTGTTAACTGAGTGAGTTTTTGTAGACAGAAAACTTATGGTATTTCAGCGCGTTAGATTTTCGAAAAAGACGTTATAAGCCAATCTGAGAAAAGTTTTGCGCTGGGGGATAATCGGCGGTTTTGGGGCGATACAAGGTAGTAGCCTTTACCGGAAGGGATGCGGATTGGTAAAGGCTCAATTAATGTTCCATTACTCAGTTCTTCGGCAGAGAGTACTTTGTTGCTTAATGTGACCCCTTGACCACGTTTGGCTGCTTCAATCGCTAATAGGGATTGATCGAAGTACAGCTTAGGCCCACGACAATGGACAGACGCGCCAGCTTTGCTCAACCAGAAATTCCAGTCAGGGTAGAGGCTTATTTCAATGAGCGTGGTTTGATTGAGCTGCTCAATTTGCCCTAACTGAGCCTTGGCCTGATAACTAGGGGAGCACACCACCATGACTTCGTCTTCGCACAATAATTGGCAGTTCAGGTCTTTTGCTTGACCGTCAAAGTAGCGTATCGCCATATCGACTTTGTCTTTGCGAAAATCCACCACATCGTTAGTCGCATTAATGCGCACGTTAATCTCTGGGTGCAAGATCATAAAGTCAGCAAGTCGTGGTGCCAGCCATTTTGCTGCCATGGATGTGGACATCGACACTGAAACATCGGTGCTTGCTCCGGCTCTGTAGCGCTGGCAAATCTGATCTAAATTGCTGAGTGAGTCGGACAGCTCTTGGTAAAGAGCCTGCGCGGCTTCTGTGATCACCAGCTTACGTGTTCTTCTCTCAAATAAGGCATAGCCCAACCATTCTTCTAGCTTCTTGATCTGCTGGGAGACGGCTCCTGGCGTTACGTTTAATTCTTCTGCCGCAACTTTGAAGCTGCCAAGTCTTGCCGTTGCTTCGAATGCCCACAATGCTCTAATGGGGGCTTTGCTATTGGAGGTTTGTGGCTTATGCATTAGAAAAACTACTTTATATGAAAATTAAATTGGTTTGTTTTCAGCCTCTTTGAAGGAGACCATACATCGATACATTAGTTTATCGAGAGTATGCTATGAACTATAAATTGACCAGTACTAAGTTTCTAATCTTTTCTGCCTGTTGCTTGCTGATCCTTTCCTTTGGATATCGGTCTGGCTTTGGCCTATTTATGGAACCCATTTCTGATGCCAAGGGGTGGGGGCGAGATACGATTTCCTTTGCCCTGGCGTTGCAGAACCTGATCTGGGGTGTGGTGGCGGTGTTTGCGGGTGGTCTTGCTGACCGCTATGGCAATGCCAAAGTGATCATTGCCGGAGCTATAATGTACGGTGGCGGCATGATGCTGATTACGGTTTCCGACTCGCCGCTTTTACTAAATGCCACCATGGGATTATTAATTGGCTCGGGGATTGCCGGAACCGCTTTTGGCATTGTGCTGCCTGCGATGGCACGCGCTGTGGGAGAAGAGCGCCGTCAATGGGCACTAGGCGTCGGTACAGCGGCTGGCTCGATGGGGCAGTTTCTGGTGGTACCAATAGCCCAACAATTATTGGGTTCTTTAGGCTGGGAAATGGCCATGTTAGTACTGGGGGCAAGTGCCTTGTCCATGGCGATTTTTGCCATGCCACTCGCACCATATTCAGGTGCTAATGCCACTTCTTCAAATAATGGACCTTCTCAAGGAGTTTTCGAGGCGCTATGGGAAGCACTCAATAACCGCTCATTTCTATTATTAACGGCAGGGTTTTACGTCTGTGGTTTCCAATTAGCGTTTGTGACGGTACACATGCCTGCATACCTACGAGACTTAGGCTTCGACCCTTGGCTAGGTGCGTGGAGCATTGCGGTGATCGGGCTATGTAACGTGATTGGTTCTTATGTTGCAGGGATTGTGTCAGGAAAATACTCAAAGTCGCTGGTATTAGGGATTATTTACTTTGTCCGTGCTTTATCGATCGTTGTCTTTATGCTGCTACCTACCAGCACCTTTAGTGTATTAGGCTTCAGTGTATTGCTAGGCTTATTCTGGCTGGCAACAGTTCCACCAACATCGGGACTGATTGCCGTACTATTTGGCACCCGTTATATGGCGCTGTTATACGGCGTGGTTTTCTTAAGTCATCAAATTGGTAGTTTCTGTGGTGTATTGCTGGGTGGTGTTCTGTATGAAATGAACGGAAGCTACGATGTAGTATGGTGGTTAAGTGTTGTATTGGCTTTGATTGCAAGTATCCTTCATTGGCCAATTAAGGAGCAGCCCGTGCAGCGACTTGCGACCGCATAATTTGGCAATTAAAACGAGGCCAGCTGAGATAGCTGGCCTCGTTTTTATAAAAGTGAATTAACCTAAAAGCACCACAACTACGCCAAATACCGCAACGCCGGAAAAGATAGGCCAGCCCATCGAACGGGTTCGACGCCAGACTAAGTAAGTCATCATGACTCCCACAAAGGTTGCAAACCACGTTGTCACGGAAGGGTGCCCAGGAACTAAAGAGGTACCAAACATAGCCGCGATCATCGTTGGTCCCAAAATCGTCAACCAACTTGGCATATTGGCAATGCCTTCTTGAGTGTTCTCTCTTTCTAGTTTTCGCGCCATCCATAGATATGGCAACAGTCGAATCAAATACGTACCGATAGCGATGGTAAGTAGGGTGATCCAAATCGTATGGCTCATGAGTGTGCTCCTTGTTTGCCTGTGTACTTAAGTGCATAGAACGCTAGAGCACCGCATAAGGCTGCCGCCGGGATAGCGATATTTGGAAAACCAAAGACTTTCAGCAGCATGGCACATGCAGCGGCACCTGCAATAGTCACTGTCCACTGTAGGTTATTGCAACGGGGCACGATGAGTACAAAGAACAAAGCAGGTAAGGCAAACGGAAGGACGTCATTGATTAACGGCCAGCGCTGCATTAACTCATCCCCGGCAATGGCCCCCAAAGCCGAGCCCCCAATCCAACTCAACCAAGCCAAGGTTGCCGCTCCGGTGTACCAGCTAATACGTGTTTCACTGGGCATTTGTGGTAAGCGTGTGTGGGCGATGGCGAAGATCTGATCCGTTAGACCATGCATGAGTGGTCCCCAACGGGCATCCTTGGTTAAGTAGGGCGCTAAGTTTGGGCCATACACAACATGTCGTGCGTTGATCAGCAACGTCATAATAATCACCAGCCAAAGTGGAGCGCCAGAGGCCACCATAGCGACAAATAAAAACTGTGATGCACCAGCGTAGATAAAGGTCGAGATCAAGATGGTTTCAAGCACACTGAAACCAGATTGAACAGAAATCAGACCAAACGAAATCGCCACAGGAATATAGCCACCTAGAAGCGGAATCGCATCTTTAATACCTTGCTTCCAAGGCGTCATAGATAAGGGTTGTGTAATGCTACTCATATTGACTGCTCCTGTTTAGGGTAGGTGATCACCATGATCAAAGTCGTCCATAAATCCCCTGTCCGGTAACAGTGAGATTTATCGGCTGAGAAGGTAAACGTATCGCCAGCACTAAGCTTTTGTAGGTCCTGCTCCTCACCAGCAAACAATTCGCCACTAATAATAGTGATCGATTCAGTGGAGCCTGTGATATGAGGCTCCGACAGTTTGGTTGTATGAGGCGCACACGACATCCAGTA
Source organism: Marinomonas communis (assembly GCF_004363305.1). Taxonomy (GTDB): domain Bacteria; phylum Pseudomonadota; class Gammaproteobacteria; order Pseudomonadales; family Marinomonadaceae; genus Marinomonas; species Marinomonas communis. Next base: position 245,212 of record NZ_SNZA01000001.1, read on the forward strand.
GACATCAACCCTTGGGTTATCTGTGCCTTGATCGATCAGCTTTACTTGAATGCCATTTTCACCCAATGAGGCGGGTACTCTGGCGATTAAGTCACTAAAAGGCACATTCAGCTGTACCGCTAAGCGCCAGATCGTTTCGATGGTCGGGTTACCATCCCCTTGTTCAATCCTAGACAGATTGGATTTGGCGATGCCTGCATCTTGTGCAAGCTGTGACAAAGACAAGCCCTTCTTAAGGCGCAGGGTTTGTAGATTCCTGCCTAAAATGTCGAGATTTGGTTTTTCCATAGAGTTGGCTTCTTATTTGAGCGTTTCATAAATTGTTCCATATATCGAACGTTCTATATATAGAACAGTTAAAAGTCAATTAAAGAAGCTGTTTTTGCACAATTCATATGCAGTTGGCGTTTTTGTCCGTAAGTGACAGGTCTATTATTGAAAAAAAGTGAATAAAGATTTAACCCTCAGAAAGCGTAAGGAAATACGCATGTGGTTATAGTGATCAAGCTAGTTAATCACAATAAAGGGTTACATAATGAATAAAAATAAAATTGCTCGTTTTACAAAACCTCTCCTTACTGCGATGACAGTAGGGGCTTTGTCTATGTCAATGTCGTCAATGGCGGCTGAAGACTTTCCGTCAAAGCCCATTAATTACATTTTGACATTCAATGCCGGCGGTGAGTCTGACTTATCTGCTCGTTTCCAACAAACCGTATTTGAAAAGCACGCCGGTGTTAAAACGGTAATCCAGTACATGCCAGGTGCTGGTGGGGCGGTTGCGTGGTCGCAGCTAAACGGTATGGAAGGTGATGGTTACACTATTATGGGGATTAATATTCCGCACACCATCATGCAACCAATCGTGAAAGATTCGGGTTACAAAACCGAAGAACTGACTCCTATTTACTACTTCCATTACACACCGAATGCGATTTTCGTTCCGGCAAACAGTAAGTTCGAACAATTATCCGACTTGGTCGATTATGCGAAAAAGAATCCAGGTATGGTGACGTTCGCTGGTTCTGGCTCTAATTCCGCCAACCACATTGGTCAAACCTTGTTCGATAAAATGACAGGTGTCACCACAACGTATGTACCTTTCAGTGGTATCGGTCCTGCAATGACGGCATTGATGGGAAATCAGCTGACTGCTGGATTTAACTACGCCACATCTGGCGCTAACGCAGGGGATAAACTGCGTATGTTGGCTGTATCTGCTGAGAAACGTTTGAAGGCGTTCCCTGATGTGCCGACGTTTAAAGAGCTAGGCATTGATCTAGTCGGTGGCGCTTACCGCGGTTTGGCTGTGCCAAAGTCGACCCCTGAAGAAGTTCGCCAGAAGCTATCTAAGATCATCGGTGATATTAATAGCGATCCAGAGTTCGTTAAAAAGATGGAAGATAATGGCTTTGTGCTAACGGACATTCCATATGAACAAATGGATGCATTTATGGAAGCCAATCAAAAGGAATATGAAGGCGTTGCAGAGTTACTGGGCTTGAGCAAATAAAAAAGTAGGTAATCAAAATGGAACTACTGAGCTATTTAGTTGAAGCCCTCACGCCTTTAAACCTGATGCTTGCATTGATTGGCGTGATTGCTGGGACGGTTATCGGCGCCATGCCTGGGCTGTCAGCGACAATGGCTGTCGCTGTATTAGTGCCATTTACCTATGTGATGGGGCCAGCTTCTGGCCTCATCGTACTGGGGGCGATTTATACGGGTGCCATTTATGGTGGCGCGTTTGCGGCCATCTTGGTCAATACACCAGGAACACCTTCTGCCATTGCGACCACGTTTGATGGTTATCCGATGGCAAAACAAGGCAAAGGTGCATTGGCTATTTCCTTAGCCACTCTCGCCTCCGTCGGCGGTGGTGTAGTGGGTGGCATTGCTTTGTTATTGCTTGCACCTCCGCTAGCGGAAGTGGCGTTGGCATTTGGTCCAGCCGAGTACTTTTGGATGGCGGTATTTGGTCTTACGTTGATTTCCGCACTGTCTATTGGCAACACTGTAAAAGGCTTGATTGGTGCCTGTATCGGTTTGATCCTCTCGACCGTGGGTGTGGCAGTGGTGGGCGGCGATGTACGTTTTACCTTTGATCAAGTGTCTCTACTAGGTGGCATCGACATCACCTCGGCCATCATTGGTCTTTATTGTATGCCGGTGATCATTGATCTGGTGGCGTCGAAAACGCCGCATTTAAACTTCGCCAAAGTTGAGGGAGAATCTTCTCTTAAAACGGCTTTTACTCTCGCTGCAAAGCGTAAGTTCAACCTTCTGCGAAGTTCCATTATCGGTACTGTGGTGGGTATCTTACCAGGTGCAGGCGGCTCTATTGCAGGCTTGGTAGCTTACACCGAGGCACGTCGTAGTTCTAAGGAATCGGACAAGTTTGGTAAAGGCGCACCGGATGGCATCATTGCTACTGAATCTGCCAACAATGCTACCGTGGGTGGGGGCTTTATTCCGACCTTGGTATTGGGTATTCCGGGCACACCACCTGATGCAATCATTCTAGGCGCTTTGTTAGTTCAAGGCATCAAAACCGGTCCTACGCTCTTTACTGAGCAAGGCAGTATTGTTTACACCTTTATCTACGGCTTATTGATTGCAACATTGCTGATGTTGCCAGTTGGACTGGTGCTAGGTAAGTACGCTTACAAATCGATTGCTAAAACGCCAAAGCAGTTGTTGGTGCCAACGGTGGCGTTCTTGACCGTGATTGGTAGCTACGCGATCCACAGCAACCCACATGATACCTTTGTGATGTTTGCCTTGGGTGTTTTGGCTTGGGTATTGTCGAAATTTGGCTTCAGTGCCTCACCGATTGTATTAGGCTTAGTGCTTGGGAAAATCGCCGAGCAAGGTTTCGTGCAAACCTACTTGATTGGCTCTGCGCAAGATCGAGTGATGGAGATGTTCTTTGGTCGCCCGATTTCGATTGGCATTATTATCTGTGCGGTGTTTGCCTTGATTTATCCATTGTGGATGGCGCGTCGTAAGAAGAGCCAAGAACAAACCGTGGCGCTAGATAATAAACCTGCCACCTTGATGGTAACGCTGCTGATCATGGCTGGAAGTGGGGTACTGCTTTCACAAATGGATGGCATGTCAAAATTAGGCGCTGTATTCCCAAGCTATATTTTGTATGCGGTATTGGTTCTATCAGGTTTGTTGCTGATTCGACTGTTGAGAACGAAGCATTCAACGCCGTTTCTACAGTTGGGTGTTTTGCCCACTGCACGTCAGTCAGCGGTTGTCGTGACGATCGGTTTATGGACGCTGTTTATGTCGACTTTGGGCTTTGCTCTGTCTTCTTTGTTAGCGTTTACCAGCATCATGCTGATAGCGAACTTTGATAAACCGAAGCTGGTACCAATGTTGCGTAACGTGTCGGTATCGGTAGTGATTGTGGCGGCATTTTACTTATTAATGAAAGAAGTATTGTTGCTGAGGATGCCTGCAGGGATCTTGTTTTAAAGTATAACGGCAATCGCTTTACTCAAGTTATTCCTTAACATTCCTACCAGAAAGGTCCTACCAAAAGGACCTTTCTTTGTTTTCATTGTTTAAAAATGAATCCTGTAAGTAATCCAAAAAGCGAGTGACCTTAGCGGATTGATTCAAACGCTCCATGTATACGGCATAAATATCTGCTTCAGGTGTTTCGTAGTCGGTAAAAATCGCTTCCAACTTTCCTTGGCGCATGTATTTCGCCAAATCCCATTCCGCGCGCATCACAATGCCATGACCATCTAAGGCCCAGCGTAAGGCGATTTCGCCGTCGTTGGTGAGCATGTTGGCCTTCACTTTGACTACTTCTTCTTGATTGTCTTTGTAAAAGCGCCAAGCGCTGGCCACTTGCTGGTTTTGTTTGATGATAATGCAGTTGTGCGACATTAACTCCGCAGGCGTCTCTGGTTTGCCAAAGCGCTTAAAGTACGTAGGGGAGGCGCAGACCAAACGGCGATTGGGGGCTATTTTACGGGCAATAACTCGTGAGTCAGGTGCTTGGCCAAAACGGATGCACACATCTACGGACTCGTCCGGTAGGGTGATAGGGCGGTCGGTGAGCATCAGCTGAATTTCAACTTCTGGGTTTTCGGTTAAAAACTCCGACAAAATCGGCGCAATGTAATTCCTACCAAACCCTAAAGGCGCGTTAACTCGCAATAAGCCTCGCGGGGTTGAGCGTCGGTTGGTGACCGCTGCTTCCATTTCTTCGATTTGCGTTTTGATGTCTTTAGCGTGTTCTAGATAGATTTCCCCTTCATTGGTCAGACTGATACGACGAGTGGTGCGATTGACGAGACGAACCCCAAGACGAGACTCCAAATTGTTCAAGCGTTTCGTTACCGCTGAGGGTGTTAGATTGAGCTCACGGGCGGTGGCGGATAACGCGCCATTTTTGGCCAGTGAAATGAAAAATTCGAACTCAGAGTTTGCGTCCATTATTGCCTCTAGGGAAAAAGTGTCTGTCTTTTATTTTTAACTGATGACGTCTGATATCCCTAAAATCATATCACCAGCCTCATGATAAAAACCAATAAAGGGGGAGATATGAGCAGCGAAAACTCTGTGGAGTACATGTCTGACGTGATGACCAAGTTTACCAGCTACATTGGTAAACGTTTACCGAAAGACGTTAAGCAAAAACAAGCGGATTTGAGAAAAAAAGAAAAGAATCCGATGGCCATCGAGATTTACGACACCATGGCCGAAAACCAAGAAGCGGCGGATAAATTAGACCGTCCGAGCTGTCAGGACACGGGTGTTATTCAATACTTTCTAACGGTCGGTGCCAAATTCCCTTTGATCGGTGAGCTGGAAGATATCCTTCGTACCGCCACCCTTGAAGCGACTAAAAAAGGCCCGTTACGTCACAACGCAGTGGAAACGTTTGACGAAAAAAATACCGGCACAAACACTGGCTCGAAAATCCCATGGTTGGATTGGGACATCGTACCGAACGATGATACGGCGACGATCGAAGTCTACATGGCCGGAGGCGGTTGTACCTTACCAGGCCACGCTAAAGTCTTGATGCCAGGGCAAGGCTATGAAGGTGTTGCTGACTTTGTCTTTGATGTAATCACCTCTCGCGGCATTAACGCATGTCCGCCATTGTTAGTAGGTGTTGGAGTATCGACGTCGGTGGAAACCGCTGCACGTTTGTCGAAGAAAGCCATTTTGCGTCCAGTGGACACCTCTAACCCGAATGCGAATGCCGCCTTGATGGAGCAGTTATTGGAAGAGGGGCTAAACGAAGTAGGGATTGGGCCTCAGGGCTTAACCGGTGATAACACGGTGATGGGGGTGAATATTGAATCCTCTGCTCGTCATCCATCGACCATTGGTGTTGCGGTATCCACTGGCTGCTGGGCTCACCGTCGCGGCACGATTAAGTTCAACTCGGATTTAAGCTACGAAATCATCTCTCACGAGGACGTCACACTATGAAAAAAATCCTAACGACCCCTATTTCAGATGAAGCATTGGCCGACCTTAACGTGGGCGACATTGTTTATCTGACCGGACACTTAGTGACCTGTCGTGACGTGGCACATCGTCGTCTTATCGAACTTAAGCAAAAATTGCCAGTGGACGTGCGTGGTGGGGCTATTTTCCACGCAGGTCCAATTGTTCGAGAAAAAGACGATGGCTCTTTTGAAATGGTTTCCATCGGCCCTACGACCAGTATGCGAATGGAGAAATTTGAACGCCAGTTTATCGCCGAAACGGGTGTGAAAATGATCATTGGTAAAGGTGGTATGGGTGAGGAAACGGCCGCGGGCTGCCTTGAGAACAAGGCAGTTCACGCGGTTTTTCCTGGCGGTTGTGCTGTGGTCGCAGCCACCAAAGTGGAAGCCATTGAAGCGGCAGAATGGCGTGATCTGGGTATGCCAGAAACCCTATGGGTGAACCGCGTCAAAGAGTTTGGTCCATTGATTATTTCCATCGATACCAAGGGAAATAATATCTTTGAACAGAACAAGAAAACGTTCAACGAGCGCAAAGGGGCCATCCTTGAGCGTATTCATGAACAGGTCAAATTCATCAAGTAATCGAGGAGCCTCCACCCAGTGGGGGCAGTTTTTTACTATTACAGTGATACTTGATTAAGTCTCACAAGGATGTGAACTTGACGGTATAATGTCCCCTCCATGGAGACTGAATACTAATAAAGAGGACACAATGGAAATAACTCGACTAGATCACTTCGTGTTAACCGTAAAAGATCTGCAAAAAACCGTAGCCTTTTACACTCAAGTGATGGGGATGAAAGAAGTGCGTTTTGGCGAAGGGCGTATTGCCTTGGAATACGGCCAACAAAAAATCAACCTGCATGAGCTAGGCAATGAATTTGAGCCCAAGGCTCAAAATGTCCGTGAAGGCAGTGCTGACCTGTGCTTTATCACACAAACACCATTAGAAGGCGCCATGACCCATGTCCGAGAGCAGGGCATTGAATTATTAGAAGGCCCAGTAAAACGAACGGGTGCCCAAGGCCCGATTCTATCGTTTTACTTCCGCGATCCTGACGGCAACTTAATCGAAGTGTCGAATTATCTTTAACAAGAAGCATCTGCTTGTAGTAGAACTTTGATAAGATAACACTAGTTTGTAACGATTTCGGTAAGCCTCATGTCCCAAGAATTTCCCTTCAATATTTACGCGAAAGATTGCCCCTCCCGAGTGTTCTTTGAACGATTATCTGACAAGTGGAGCATGTTGATCATTGGTTTGTTGGTGCAGGAAACCAAGCGCTTTAATCAGCTTAAGCGTGAAGTGGAAGGCATCTCACAAAAAGTTTTATCACAAAAACTAAAGCAACTTGAGCGTGATGGATTGGTGCATCGTGAGGTACAGGCGACGGTGCCGGTGACGGTGAAATACAGTTTGACCCCACTAGGTGTTTCGTTCACTGGCATCATTGATGAGATGAAAGTTTGGGCGGAAGGAAATGTTATGCAGATGTTGGAAGCGCAGCGTGAATATGATTTGGCGAATGCCTAGCATCCTAGCCAGTTACTTCTGGGTAACTAGCGCACTTCAAGGTAACTAATTGTTAAGTAAGTTTCTTAAGGATACTATACCCATATCTAATTCACATGACCTAGATATGGAGTCAGAAATGAGTAAAACAGCTGTTGTATATTTTTCAGGTTACGGTCACACCAAGCGCGTTGCAGAGTTTGTTGCAGAGGGCGCTCAAGCAGAGCTAATTGCTATTGATGAAAACGGTGATATCGCCGAGTCTGCATGGGACACACTTAACAGTGCCGATGCGATTATCTTCGGTGCGCCAACTTACATGGGATCTTACCCTTGGCAGTTTAAGAAGTTCGCCGATGCTACGTCAAAAGTTTGGTTCACTCGTGGCTGGCAAGACAAAGTGTTTGGTGGTTTCACAAACAGTGCCAGCTTGAACGGTGACAAGCAAGTCACTCTGATTGCATTACAGACACTTGCGTCACAACACGGCGGTATCTGGGTAAGTCTAGGTTTAGCACCATCCAACACTTTGGTCGCTTCTCGCGAAGACGTAAACAATCTAGGTGGTTCTGTAGGCCTTTTGGTTCAGTCTCCTTCTGATGCGGGTGCAGAAGCTATCCCTTCAGGCGATTTGGAAACAGCGCGTCAATACGGTGAGCGTGTGGCGGCTGTGGCAGCACGCTTTGCTTAATGCATTACAAGGTAGGGCCGTTGCGTCCTACCTTTCTATCTATATTTGAATGCCTCCAAGAACGCCAAAAATGCAGGCGATGATTGTCTTCGGTTTGGGTAGTAAAGATGAAATCCAGGGAAATACGGTGTCCAGTCGATTAGAACCGTTTTCAAACGACCATCATCCAGATAAGGTCTTGCCAACTCTTCTGGAACAAAGCCTAAACCAACCCCGTCTACAGCAGCGTTTAGTACGTGCATAATACTATTGAATACAATATTTCCCTTACCTTTGACGGTGAATTCTTTACCATCTTTCTCAAACTCCCATGCGTAGATAGAGCCGTCTGGTCGATGACGAATATCAACACACTTATGTTGGGGTAATTCGTAAGGTGTTTTAGGTTCTCCGTATTTTTCAAAATATTCAGGAGATCCAACGACTACAAGGCGTATATCTGGACCCACTGGAATGGCAATCATATCTTGGCTGATGGATTCGCCTAAGCGAATGCCTGCATCAAATCTTTCAGTTACGACATTGGTAAAGCCATAGTCCACATAAATCTCTACGGTTACATCAGGGAAGTCCTCTAGAAATTTAGCGATTTTGGGTCTCAAGCAGAGCTCAATTTGGTCATCCGTACAGGAAATTCGAATCGTGCCTGATGGCTTATCTCTCAACTCACCAAGCGCTTCTACTTCTTGAGATATCATTTCAAATAGTGGTGATAATGAGTTGATTAAGCGTTCTCCTGCTTCCGTAGGAGAGACATTACGCGTTGTTCTAGTCAGTAGTCTAATCCCTAGCCGTTCCTCTAGGCTTTTCATTCTGTGACTCAATGCTGATGGTGTGATGCCAAGTCTTGCTGCAGCTTTGGTGAAGCTCTGGTCTTCTGCCACTGCTAGGAAGGCCTGTATATCATCGATTTTTGTAATATTCATTGCTGAGTATTTCTCACAAGTACATCAAATTACCTCCTACTAATCATGCTAGAGCTACTGTGTCAATATTTAATGAATTATCAAACAGTTCAATCATGGCTCAATCAAAAATGATTAAGGGGACACGCAAATGACTTCACAAAAAACTAACCAGGAATCAACTAATGACGTTCCAGCTCGACGTACTTTTTTAAAACAATCCGGTGCGTGTGCTGCGGCGTTAGGCGCGTTAACCGTGACGGGAGGGGCTTATGCAGCGGCTAATTGCGCACCAACATTGGCACTTGCAACAGAGTGGGATAAGACATTCGAGAAAAGTGACAAAGTTGATCATCAGAAAGTAACGTTTAAAAACCGATATGGGATCACGCTAGCGGCAGACCTGTATCACCCCAAAAATGTTACAGGTAAGATCGCAGCACTTGTGATAAGCGGTCCATTTGGCGCGGTAAAAGAGCAGTCGTCGGGGCTCTATGCGCAAACCATGGCTGAACGAGGATTTATTACACTTGCTTTTGATCCATCCTACACAGGGGAAAGTGGTGGAGAACATCGTGATGTTGCCTCTCCAGACATCAACACAGAAGACTTCAGTGCAGCGGTAGACTTTATTGGTATGCTTCCTAGTGTTGATCGTGAGCGCATCGGCGTCATTGGTATTTGTGGTTGGGGCGGCATGGCATTGAACGCTGTCGCGGCCGATAAGCGCGTCAAAGCAGTCGTTGCTAGCACCATGTATGACATGACTCGCGTTATGTCAAAAGGCTACAACGATAGCATGACGTCAGAACAACGTACTCAAGTTCTGGAGCAATTAAGCCAACAACGCTGGAAAGATGCAGAGAATGGTAAGCCCGCATACCAACCAGCCTACAACAGTGGGCTTAAAGGTGATGAGCCACAGTTCATGGTGGATTACCACGATTACTACATGACACCACGCGGTTATCATAAACGTGCTGTCAATTCAGGTAACGCTTGGACTATAACGAATAATATTTCGTTCATGAACATGCCAATTCTGACTTATATCAAAGAGATTTCTCCACGTCCTGTGTTGTTCATTCACGGTGAGAACGCTCACTCACGCTACTTCTCCGAAACCGCTTATGCCGCAGCGGCACAACCTAAGGAACTTATGATTATCAAAGGGGCTAACCATGTCGATTTGTATGATCGTATCGATAAAATTCCATTCGACCGTATCACGGCGTTTTTTGGCGAGCATCTTAAGTAAGTCATAACTGAATGCTCCTAAAGGTAGATAAATCATTAATAAGGGATTGATATTGTATGACCGCTCAAATAGATGGAACGCTTTCTAATCATCATGATGGCTCTTTCCAATCTGCAAATTGGAGTGGTGTATTCGCCATGTCATTGTGCGTTTTTGCATTGATTGCATCGGAGTTTATGCCAGTAAGTTTGCTGACTCCGATAGCGTCGGACCTCAATGTTAGTGAAGGTATGGTCGGGCAAGGGATTGCCATTTCCGGTGTTTTTGCCGTGTTAACCAGTTTGTCAATTGCGTGGCTGGCCGGTGATATGAACCGCAAGACACTACTGCTGACATTGACAGCATTGATGGCTGCCTCTGGCGCAATTGTGGCATTAGCGCCGAATTATTTAACTTATATGGTGGGGCGTGCGCTTCTAGGTGTCGTGATTGGCGGCTTTTGGTCTATGTCTGCAGCCACTGCCATGCGGCTAGTCCCAACAGATCAGGTGCCGCGGGCATTGGCAATATTTAACGGAGGCAACGCTATTGCGACGGTGATAGCCGCACCATTAGGCAGTTTCTTAGGATCTGTTATGGGCTGGCAAGGGGCCTTCTTTTGTATTGTGCCTGTGGCTGTTGTGGCCTTGATTTGGCAATGGATTAGCTTACCCAGCATGAAGCCTGCTCAGCGCAGTCGCGAATCAGGCAATGTATTTACGTTATTTAAGAGTCGACTTGTAGTCTTGGGCATGGCTGCCTGTGGCGCATTTTTTATGGGTCAATTCGCCTTGTTTACCTATGTTCGGCCATTTCTGGAGACAGTGACTTTGGTAAATGTCTCCAGTCTTTCGCTGATTTTGTTGGTGATTGGTGTGGCTGGCTTTGTTGGGACAGTGATTATCGGTTCAGTGCTTCGACAGGGCTTATACCTAACGCTGATGACCATTCCAATACTGATGGCAGTTATCGCCTTGGTGTTGATTCCTTTTGGCGCTTGGCTTGCTGCCGTAACCGTGCTTTTGGGTTTATGGGGCCTGCTGGCGACAGCTGCTCCGGTAGGTTGGTGGAGTTGGGTTGCCAAAGCGATGCCGCAAAACGCTGAGGCCGGTGGTGGTTTGATGGTTGCTGTGATCCAACTGGCCATTGCTCTTGGTTCGACCATAGGTGGTTTGTTGTTCGACTTAGGCAGCTATCGAAGTACCTTCATGTTTAGCGCAATTGTATTACTGATAGCAGCCTTACTTGCGTACCTAACGTCACGCAGGAGTGCTTTATGATCATTACCTATATTGTTTCTAACTCTGCAGGTCACATTGTTTAAAGCAAAAAAGCGGTAGGCCTTGTGGCTTTACCGCTTAGTTAGTTGCTTTTTGGATTAGTGCCTAAATTGCCATTGTGGCAAAGGCTTCTCCGAATGGTCAATCTGTATCAGATCTGCTTTGTATGTGTTTTCAACCACAGAAGTATGGTGCATCTTGCTAGGAGTGGCGTAGTAAACGGTTTCCCCCCGCTCGATGATGAGCAATGTATCTGCATAGAGTGTTGCCAAGTTCAAATCGTGCAACACACAGAAGATACTCATGCCTCTCTCTGTCATCGTTTTTAACAGCCGCATAACGATTTGCTGTTGTTGTAGATCTAGAGCAGAAATCGGTTCATCTAGGAAGAGTAGTTTGCCTGTCAAATCTTGCTCGCCATGAGCGAGTAATTGCACGAGTACTCGAGCAAGTTGAACACGCTGCTGTTCACCACCAGAAAGGCTGTTAAAGACACGGTCTGAGAAATGCGCCATGCCAACCATATTCAAGACATCAGTAATCGCCTTGTCTTGCTCTTTGATGGTCAGCGACCATGGGCTCAGTCCTAAACTCACCACTTCGTGCACACGCAAAGCAAATGGTATGGATAACTGTTGAGTTAACACCGCCCTAGACTGAGCAAGTTCATTTAAAGGCCACTGTTCCAAAGTCGTGTTATTTAAATGGATACTTCCTTGTGATGGCTTGAGTGTTCCCGCACAACATTTAAGTAACGTCGATTTACCCGCTCCATTAGGGCCAAGTACCACAAGTAATTCACCAGCCAATAGGTCAAAGGTTATGTCACTTAGCAGCGTGTCACGCTGATGTTGATAAGACAGTTGAGTTACTTTTAGCATTACTGTCCTCCCTTGATATTACGCATTAGTAGCCAGAGGAAAAATGGTCCACCAAGTAAGCTAGTCACCAAGCCAACGGGCAATTCTGCAGGGATGACCAGAATTCTAGCAACAGTGTCTGCACTGGTTAGCAGGGCTGCTCCAAGAATGGCGGAGCAGGGTACCACGAGGCGGTTATCAGAGCCGAACATCATGCGTACCAAGTGCGGAACCATCAGGCCGATAAACCCTATTAAGCCAGAGAAAGCCACGGCAACGCCCACTAGCAATGCAACAACAAGCACTATTTGCCCTTTAAAACGCTCAACATCTAAGCCTAAATAACGGGCCTCTTCTTCACCTAATAGTAGCAAGTTAAGCTGTTGAGATTTAATCACCAAAAAGATCAGCATTGGGCTGAGTAACGATGCAAGTGTAAACACATGTTCCCAGCGGGCTCCGCCAAGATTGCCCATGGCCCAGAAGGTTAGGGCGCGTAATTGCTCATCACTGCTGATGTAGGTGAGTAAACCTGTAGCAGAGCCAGCAATCGCATTGATGGCAATCCCCGCCAACAATAGATGCAAGACCGATACTTTTCCTTGGTTCTTGGATAAGCGAAAAATGACGCTACAGGTAATTGTCGCTCCGATAAAAGCCGCAAAGCTTGAGGTATATGGTTTCAGCCACTCTACCTGTTGCAGAAACTGCCAGTGTTCTCCAAAAACGATCAGAAGTCCTACCGCCACCGAAGCACCGGCTGCAATACCCAGCAAGCCTGGGTCGGCCAATGGGTTGCGAAATAGTGCTTGCATCAACGCACCTGACACAGCCAGTGTCGTACCTACTAGCATTGCCATGAGCAGCCTAGGTAAACGCACGTCCATAATGATGTCTTGATCTAATGAATAGCCAGTTGTTTGCAACACGCTAAACCACGAGATCTGATAAGCACCTTGAGTTAATGCCCATACGCTGATCCCTCCTAATAAAATAAAGAGATACAAGTATGGGCTAATCGATTGGCGTACCTTAGTCAGTGATTGGACAAGTTCGCTCATGGTGTCCAATCACCCATTTGCTGATAAATAGCTTCAATAGCTTGTGGGGTTCTAGGTCCGAAGCCAAGAGCGAGTAGGGTATCAAGTTCGATTAAGCGCTTTGCTTGCGCCGCTGGCGTGCTTTTAATGCCAGGTATACGCCAAATAGTATCCGCTTTCGAACCATGACTACCATGTGACGTTACGACAATGGCATCAGGCTGAGCTTGCATCAGGGCTTCGGGCGTGAGGTTTTTATATCCTTGAACGTCACCTGCGGCATTAATCGCTCCTGCAAGGTTAAATAGACCGTCTGGCCCAGTATCCCGACCAGCAATCATCGGTGATCCACCCATTTGCATAATAAACAATAGCCTTGGCGCTTTAGTCCAATTCTGGGGGCGTTCTAATTTATCAAACGCGGCCTCGACATCTGCCACTGCATTTTGTCCTTTTGCTGGAACCTGTAGGGCATCAGCAACGGTTTGAATAGCATCGAGGATGCCTTGTTTAGTCCGCGGTGTATCAATAACCTTGCTCTGAATACCGGTATCTTCCAGCTGACGCAGTACAGATTGCGGTCCAGCGGTGGTCGTCAGTAATAGCATGTCAGGACGAACACTTAATACGCCTTCTGCTGAAAGGGTTCTCTGATAACCCACCTTTGGCGTTTGATTGGCCGCTTCTGGATAGACGCTACTAGTATCAGTAGCGACTAATTGATCAGATTCCCCTAGCAAGTAGACAATTTCGGTGACTGTGCCACCGATACTGACGACACGTTCAGCCCAAGCTGTAGAAGAAACAAAACTGGTACTTGCGATAACAAGTGCTAAGAGCGCTTTACAAGACATGGCTAGGCTCCTCTTTTTCAACAGATTCAGCAAGCTCTTGCCAAGTAGGGAGTTCCACTTCACCTGGCTTACGTTTACCAAACAAAGTGATCACTGAATCGCCGTATTGGTTAAAGGCTTCGATAGACGTGATGATGCCGTCTTTACTTGGGCGACGGATGATCCACGTTTCAGTGATGAGGTCCGGTCTGAGGTGAAGGTTAAATTCAGGGTCCAAGATATTGAACCAAGGCCCATAAGGCATCAGTTTTTCGATGGTGCCGCTGAATATTTGGATACAGCCTGGGTTGCCAACAAATATCATGATCGGACATTGTTGTTGCTGGGCCCGCTCTAGGGCATCAACGACAGCATTAGGGTTCAGTTTCTGCGCCCAATTTGGACCAATATTTCGTAGCGCCTGCGTGCGGCTCAGCTGATGCTTCTTCAACATTCCGTGATATTCATGCACGTCTTTCAAGTCCGCCCAGTCGCGGTCGAATTGTTGGGCATCAAAGTTTTCTGGTGTGCTCTGAGCTGGGCTGATTTTCTGACGGCTTGGCTCGAATTCAATGTTTTTAGGAGCGTCGTCACGAAATTGCTGTGTGATTCGCTGCCACTCGTTCTCATCCGAGGCGTCTGTTTTATAAACTTTGTGTACAGCAATGCCATATTGATCGAAAAACTGCAGGCTTTCTCGCCCGTTTTCAATCACATGAAAACCACTGCGCCATTGGCTTAAAAATAGTCTTAGGTCTAAATCCTCTGATAAGACCAGCCCCATTTTGCCTTCACCATAAATGCTTAGTTTTCGATAGATTCCATGATGCTCGTGAACGGCTTCATCGTTACGAGTGATGGTCATGATCTCACCGATCTTTACTAACTCGGTCAGCAGTTCAGTGAATGGGAATTGTAATTGCCATACTTGATTTCCTTGGCGGCATGCTACCAGCTGTCCTTCGCTGACGTTTAACGCAGCGGCAAGCTCACGTGCGCGGCGTTTAGGTTGTTCTTGTATTTCAGCCTGAAAACGTTGAAATAGCGTTGGTTCAGGCATAACGTCAGAAACTGTCATAAGTTAACTCTCAGCTACAAAAAAATAGGCAGTGTTGATGAACACTGCCTTGTGGGTGGCGTTAGAATGAAACCGTTACATCAACACCGACATTTCGGCCTGCACGAGTGTATCGAGCTAGATTGACGCTGTTATTGGAAAGACTGCGAATGTCATTCCATACCCAGTACTCTTCATCGAACGCGTTAAATACACCGGCATTGATCGTTACGTAGTCGGTTGGTTTGTAGTACGCAGTTAGATCAACCAGCGTATGGGACGGAGTGGCTAGCCAGCTGTCTGACTCTGCAAGGTCGCTGGCGCTTTTACTAGCTACCCAAGTTAGGTTTAGTTTTGAGCCCCATTGTTCACTCGGTGCGTCATAGCCAAGACCTGTGACCAATGTAAGAGGTGAGATGCTGTTCAGCGCCTCGTTGCTGTTTTTGTCTTCACCATCAGCATATGCAATGGCTCCAGCAATACTCCATCCTTCACCAATTACTTGATCTAAAGACCATGCGCCTTTGGCTTCAACCCCTTTGATGACAACATCGTTTAGGTTAATCGTTGTGTATTCGCCGTAAGGGTTTTCTGCTGTTGCGCCGAGGCGGTAATTGCTTTCAATGAAGTTATTGTAATCATTGTAGAAGGCGACCACTTCAGCGAAACCGCGGTTGGTTTCATAGCGCACGCCCGCTTCAGCGAACAAACTTTCTTCAGGCTCTAGATCAGGGTTTGGCACAATTGCGTAGCCTCGACCACTGCTGTAGTAGTAATACAGCTCGTCTAGTTTAGGTGCACGGAACCCTGAACCTACTTTACCAAACACAGACGTTGTCTCTGTGATGGTAAATTCGCTAGCAAGTTGAGCCGTGAAGGCTTCGTTGTTGCTATCGTCATAGGCAGAAACGTACTCATCACCTGATGTGCTATAGCGGTAGCTGTCAAAGCGAATAGCTGGGGTCAATAGCCAGCGATCGTTGACTTGCCAAGCATCTTCAAGATAAATACCTGCGATATCCGCATCGGCAAGAGGAGAGAAACGAGAGTTACTGTACAAGGTATCTTGGTTGTAGTTCTCTAACGATTTCTGCTCAGCATTTATGCCGTATCTCAATTGATGTTGGCCTAGCTGCTTGTTGGCATCGGCCTTGAAGGCAATGGCTTCTTCTTCATAGAATCGTTCAATATTTCGCACCGGTGTGCTGGCAATATTAGTACGGTTCGTGGTCTTAGTATTTTGATAATCTAACTGCCATGCTGCACTATCAAATGCAGGCGTTTTGCGCTGATATTCTTGGAAAATACCAATTCTCTGGCGAGTCTGGTCATCATCAGCATCACGAAGTTGACTGTTTGTGCTTTCCGAATAGAGATCCGACGTCATCTCACTTTCATAGTGTTCAGCGATGAGGCCAATCTTATTGTGCTCGGATAGGTGGTATATGCCTTTCAGTAATAGGTTGTCTGAACCATTATCTTGAGGGTCAACTGACTGACGATCGCTTCCCATCGTAACGTCACCGTTGCTATCTCCGTAATAGTTTTCCGTTTCTTCACCATCTCTGTGCGTATAAACAACTAATGACTCAAGTTTGCCTTGGCGATTGGCCACAGTAACGGTTTCACTCAACTCATTTGATGCACTCTTGTAGCCTAGCTTTACGCTGCCGAAAGTATCATTCCCTTCTGGATTAAGGTAAGAGGCTGGCGATTTAGTTTGGTAGCGAACACTGCCACCAAACGCACCGCTACCGGCAACGACATTACCGCCTTTCTCAATGGTGATTTTCTCTAGGGAATCTACGTCCAGTGCATTACGACCCGTACGTAAATACGTTGAAGTCGGGCCATAAGCATCGGCTTGATCCATGCCATCAACGCTTAATTTAACTCGGTTTTCATCTAGACCACGGATCGTAATGCCACTGATACCGAAACGAGCATCTTGAGTCGTGCTGACACCAGGCTCATAGCGCACAGCATCATCTAAATCACGGACTAGATTCGTCTCAAGTTCTGCATTCGTTACCGTACTAGTGCTACTACCAACGGTTGAGTTGTTATCCAAAGCCTCAGATTCAACGGTAATGCTCTCTAAAGCGACGGATGTTTGGTGAGTTTCAGCCCATGCTGAAGAGTGTCCAGCCAGTAAAACAGCGCTGGCAATGACGGATAGGGGGAAGCGATTTTTGATTTGTCTCATATACCTTTCTCTAATTCACGTGTTGCACGTTTGCACAAAGGAGACAGAGTTATACAACAAATAATTGAGAATGGGAATGGTTATCATAAACATTTAATCCTTGTGTTATACGATATGTCTATTACTTCAAGTTATTGTTTCTGCGATGCAAATGTTGTTTGTGACAGTTTGTTGGCACTGGTTACTATCAATAAGTTGGAAAGAAGAGAGGGAAAGTTTGGTGACAGTGATGTTTGCTGCTACATAGATTGAGTTAGAGACGCATACCAAAAAGTTATCTAAACTAGGTGAGGAATTAGAGGAGCTGACTCATCGTTTTAATCTGTCTTAAAGCAGTAGCCGCCGATCATTAGGGAAGATTGCGCGAGGCGGTTGATATAGATAATGACCAAAAAGAGTACACCATGGCAAAGCCAATTGAGCCGGATCAAATCTTGCTAAAAATGCCATCGCTAAGGGCGGTGAAGTCCTTTGTGGCGGCAGCAAAATATCTCAACTTTACGCGTGCGGCAGAGTCGCTTTGTGTGACTCAAGCGGCGATAAGTCGTCAAATTAGAGAATTGGAGGTGGCTTTAGAGGTGCCTCTTTTCAAACGTACTGGGCGTGCTGTGGAGCTGACCGAGGCTGGGCAAATATTTTATGATGCGGCCTACTTATCCTTTGTAAACATTGCTCAAGCGGCTCAGAGAATTCAAACCTCTGCGAAGAAGAAAAAAGAGCTAAGCATTTGTTGTACGCCGGCTTTCTCATCATTTTGGCTAACTAGCCGCTTGCCTGATTTTGTGCAGCAATATCCGGATATAGACATCAATGTGATCTCCACCAGCAGTATGTTGAATACAGAGCCTGGGGTGTATCCAGATATTTTTATTAGCAAGCTGAGTGATCCGCGAGAGGGCTATCATTCAGAAGAGTTGTTTCATGATCTTATTTACCCAGTATGTTCGCCATTCTATTTAGAAGAGCACCCTGAGTTAGATGAGTTTGTGAATTTGGATGGCGTGACACTTTTGAACCTAACTCCTTATGGGCGCTCACAAGTAGCGGAGCATGTGGATTGGGATGTTTGGTTAAATAGCCTGAGCTTAGGATCAGAAGCCATTGGCGAGGCACATTATTTCAATACGAACGATTACAACATGCTGATCCAGTTGGCAGTGTCGAATCAAGGTGTCTGTCTCGGTTGGCATCACTTAGTCGCACCATTAATCGAACAGGGTGCGCTGGTGAAGGTAGGTGAAAAAGAAATGGTGTATCGGGAAAAGCGACACTATTTGTCTTACGCCGAACGTAATGAAGGGAATGAAGCGTTACAGTCCTTTAGGAAATGGTTTTTGGAAGATTTGAAAAATAATTTATCAAATTTATTTTAAGGTTTTAAGCGGCTCATCAGGCCGCTTTTTTTTGTCTCGCTGTCTATCGATTTACCTTTTATCCATAACTTAATGTCATCAATAGATTGGAAAAATGGTTGATTGTGACAGTTTGAATACGCTGGGTAATATCAATTTAGGTTAGGTGGCTTGTTCACCCTCATCACAGCGTATTTGATAGAAGGCAATTAGAATGAAATTTGAAGGGATCTACACTCCTGTTATAACCCCTTTCTTTGAAGACGGCTCGATCAATTATGATGCGTTTTCACAACACGTAGCGTACCTAAAAGAGTCTGGTGTGCACGGTCTAATGATCGGTGGCACTACAGGTGAGTATTATGTTGAAACCCTAGAAGAGCGCTTAGAGCTGCTATCCACTGCGCGTAAAGCTGTGGGTTCTGATTTAACGATCATTTTCGGGACTGGCTCTGTTAATCCAAACGATTCCATTTGGTTGTCTGAGCGTGCCAAAGGCGCAGGCGCTGACTGCATTCTATTAGCCACACCTCCTTACTCTCTGCCAACTCAGAAAGAATTGGCAACCCTTGCCCTTGAGATTGATCGCGTCGCGGACCTACCAGTCATGCTTTACAACTACCCAGATCGTATGGGTGTGAACATGGAAGCAGAATTCTTTGAGCTAGTGAAAGGTGCAACCAACATCTGTGGCATCAAAGAAAGTTCAGGCGATATCAACCGTCTACACATGCTAATGAACGAATTCCCTCACATCCAAGTCACTTGTGGTATGGACGACCAAGCACTTGAGTTCTTCGCTTGGGGTGCAAAAGGTTGGGTGTGTGCAGGCTCTAACTTCCTGCCAAAAGAGCACGTAGCGCTTTACCAAGCTTGTGTTGTTGAAAACGACTTTAACAAAGGCCGCAAAATCATGGCAGCGATGATGCCGCTGATGAGTGTTCTTGAGCAGGGCGGCAAGTTTATTCAGAGCGTTAAGCACGGTGTTACCTTTGATGGACGCGATGCGGGCATCGTTCGTTCACCACTGATGGGCCTAGACGAAGCTGAGAAAAATGAACTAGAGCAAGTGATTGTTGCGCTGCAGAAAAACATTGCAAGCATCGTTGCCGAGTAATCACGCATCTAATTGATACGACCTTGTCATCATAAGAAATAGGAAAGGAACATGTCAGAATTTTTAACCACTTCAGAATACAAAGACATTGCTAAATCGTTGGTGCTGCCAACTACTAGCTTTATCAATGGTGAAGCATACCGTGCTATGAGCGGTGAGTCGTTTACATCAACGAACCCTGCAACAGGTGAAGTGCTAGCTGAAATTACGGCCTGCCAAGCAGACGACGTAGATTACGCTGTGTCATGCGCTAAAGGAGCATTCGATAGCGGTGTTTGGAGTGAACTTCACCCAAATGAGCGTAAAGCGACGCTATTGGCTTTGTGTGACCTAGTTGAAAAGCACCAACACGAACTTGCTGTGATGGAGAGCCTAGATTCAGGTAAACCTATCTGTGACTGTGAATCCATTGATATCCCAGAGTTCGTTCATACGGTTCGTTGGCACGCTGAGTTGATGGATAAAATCTACGATCAGACGGCTCCAGTAGGCTCGGATGCTATGTCGATGATCGTGCGTGAACCTGTTGGTGTTGTGGGTGCGGTTCTGCCATGGAACTTTCCTCTACTTATGTTGGCTTGGAAAATCGCTCCTGCCTTGGCAGCCGGTTGTTCAATGGTGATCAAGCCTGCGAAACAGACGTCTTTGACTGCGATCCGTATTGCTGAGTTAGCCGCTGAGGCAGGCCTACCAAAAGGTGTACTGAACATCATCACAGGTGGCGGAGCAGCAGTGGGCGAAGCCATTGGTCGTCATATGGACGTTGATATGGTGACGTTTACAGGCTCTACGGTCACTGGTCGTCGTTTCCTACAGTACTCATCTGACTCTAACCTGAAGAAAGTGGTACTTGAGCTAGGTGGCAAAAACCCATGTGTTGTTCTAGACGATGCAGAAGATCTAGATTACGTCGCTCAACAAGTATGTGCTGCGGCGTTCTGGAACATGGGTGAAAACTGTTCAGCAGGTTCTCGCTTGATTGTTCATGAAGCGATTCAAGACAAGTTGCTTGAACTGGTTAAAAAGTACTCTTCTCAATGGCAGCTGGGTGATCCACTGGATCCACAAAACAATTTGGGTGCGATGATCGATACTGGTCACTTCAATAAAGTTTGCGAATACCTAGAGCTTGGTAAGCAAGAAGGCTATGAAGTTGTGATCGGTGGTAATGCCCGCGATGGTCGCTTTATTGAGCCTACTATTTTCGCAGGCGTGAAAAACAGTGACCGCATGGCGCAAGAAGAAATCTTCGGCCCAATCCTTTCAGTTATTACGGTGTCTAGCTTCGAAGAAGCGATGGAAATAGCAAACGATACGGAATACGGCTTAGCCGCCTCTGTTTTCACTGCGAACTCAAAGCGCGCTATCAAGGCGGCACGTGCGATCAAAGCGGGAACTGTCACGGTGAACTGCTTTGGAGAAGGGGACATCACAACACCATTCGGCGGCTACAAGCTGTCAGGCTTTGGTGGTCGTGATAACTCTATCCACGCACACGATCAATACACAGAGCTAAAAACTATCTGGGTAGATCTATCTGATCATTCAGCATAGTGCATTAGACGCAGTGCATTGCTATAGGCATTACATAGGGTAATGCCTAACCGATTCTGGCCGCATTTCTGTGCGGCCTATGGCTTGTTGTAATGTGGTAATCATATGGTCAAAACAATAAAGACAAAACGCCTTCCTAAAGACCCTGGGCCAGCGGGTTGGAACGAAATTTATCGTGATAAGTCGTCCTTTCCAGCGTTAGATAAAGATATCGAAGTGGATTGGGTTATCGTGGGAGGTGGTTTTGCAGGGCTTGGTGCAGCAAAGCGTTTGCTACAACTTTTAGGTAGCAAAGAACGTATTGCAGTGGTTGAAGCCCGAGGGATCGCCCAAGGCCCAGCAGGGCGAAACAGTGGCTTTATGCTGGATCTTCCACACGAATTAAACTCTGATACCTATGCTGGCTCTAAAGAGCAGGACTTGCGTCAGATTCGTTTAAATCGAGAAGCCATTAACCTGGCCGAAAGTATTGCCACCCAATACGGTATGGATAAGGCCCTGTTTAGTCGCTCAGGGAAAATCACCGCGTCAGCCACCCAGCGGGGTTATCGAAGTATTGAAACTTACGCCAAACACCTGACGGCTCTAAATGAGCCATTTGAACTGTTGGGTGCTTCAGAGCTAAAAGATCTACTTGGCATTGATTTCTATACTCAAGGGCTGCGAACGGATAAAACGGCGATGATACAACCAGCAGGGTATGTTCACTCCGCTTATCAAGGGTTGGTGTCTGAAGGTGTTCAGGTGTACGAATGTTCTCCAGTTCAAGAAATGCTATTGGGCGACAGTGTTCATACATTGAAATGCGCGAACGGCAACATTAGAGCTAAGAATGTGATCATGGCAGTTAACGGCCACATCCAATCTTTTGGCTTTTTCAAACAGTCGTTATTGCACATATTTACCTACTCATCCATGACTCGGGCTCTAAAGCCTCATGAATTGAAAGCTCTAGGTGGTATTGATAATTGGGGCGTTCTGCCAGCAGACCCCATGGGTAGTACCATACGTAAGATTTCTGATCATGCCGGATCAGGTCATCGCGTGATTGTGCGCAACCATGCGACCTTGAATCAAAGCATGGAGGCGTCAGATGGCAACCTTAAAGACGCTGCAAGGTTGCAAGATAGGTCTTTTGTAAGGCGTTTTCCAATGCTCGATGGTGTGGAAATGGAGTATCGCTGGGGAGGGCGCTTGTGCCTAACCTATAACTCAGTACCCGCATTTGGAGAAATCGAAAAGCGGGTTTGGTCGGCCTGTTGTCAAAATGGTTTAGGAACCGTCAAGGGGATGCTGTCGGGGATGATGGCGGTTGAACAAGCGGTGCTTGGTCAATCCGAATTGCTATCGGAGTTCTTAAAGCATCAGCAGCCTAAGCGACTTCCTCCTGAGCCTTTTTTGTCTGTGGGGGCGAATGCCACCTTAAGATGGAAAGAATGGTTGTCAGGAATTGAGCTCTAGTACGTCTCTTTTTTAAGAGCGTTAGCAATGTCTACAGTCTCATGTCCATGAGGCTGCATTCATGCGTTTCAGTAATGTTTCCTCCAGTGCTTACACGACCCTTTTGTGTAAGCCATCTTTAGCCGCCTCTATGTTAGAGGCGGCTTTTTTCGTTATGGGTTACGTTGTTATTTCTGGTTGGCGCAATAAACGATGACTTTAGGTTATGGTTTGATGAGTGAATATATTATTGGACGGTTCCTGAGCGCAAAACTTATTCTGTAAATCCCAGAATAAGTTTAACAAGTAAGTCGTAAAGCACTGTTTTATGGCTAAAAATAAAGGAACTGGATGATATGAATAATGTTTTCAATACAGGTTTGAAATACACGAAATTGATCGCGATGACCACCACGCTGGCGGTAGCTGGAATGGGTTCAGCATTGGCGAGCGATGATAATCACAAATTCAATTTGGCTCTAGAATCAGGCGATCGCGATTCTGCATCAGGTAAATCGATGCAAATGTGGGCAGATTTAATTCGTGAAAAATCGGATGGCCGTATGAAGGTCAATATCTTCTATCAAGGTGAGCTAGGTGGTCAGCAAGAGCTATTCGACCAGCTAGTAAAAGGCAACATCGATATGATGTTGACGTGGCCGCAAACGTCTTACGACGAGCGTTTAGGTGTGAACTACATTCCATACCTGACTCTTGGTTGGGATGACGCTCTGAAAGCGTATGGCGAAGGTGGTTGGTTGAAAGAAATCTTCGGTCCTCTATACAAAGATATCGGCCTTAAATACTTCGGTCCATACCCAGAAGGTTTTGGTGGTGTAGCAACCAAAGGCAAATACGCGACGAGCTACGATCAAGCCGTTGAACAAGGCTTGAAAGTGCGTTCAGCGCCAGTTTTCCCACTGCCACAAACTGTTCAAGCGATGGGCTTCCAAGCTGTTCCTATCGATTGGAACGAAGTGTACACCTCTATTCAAACAGGCGTAGTGGATGGCGATTCTAGTAACGTTATTTACTGGGATTACGAATACTTCCGTGATCAACTTGACTACTACGTTCACACTAAACACAACTTCTCTTCTTACGCGCTACTAATGAACGACGACACATGGGAAGAGTTGGATGCATTTGATCAAGCAATTATCGAAGACGCAGCACAACAAGTGATTAACAAGCAGTTTGTTGATGCCAAGATCGAAGATGAGAAATGGATCAAAAAAGCACAAGAAGCCGGTATGCAATACATCGAGCCAAGTGCTGAAGACATGCAAGTTTGGGTGAAGAAAGTACGTGAAGAAGTCTGGCCGATTGCTGAAGAATCGCTAGGCAAAGAAATCATGGATGAAATCCGCGCGAACGCTTCTGTTCCAAAATAAGATTGCCACTCTCTATGCGTGGGGCAGGTAACTGCTACCTGTCCTTCGCTCGCTGTATTCGAGGTTTTTTATGTTCTCTCTCAACAGCCTTATCGGCTTAATCGATAAGATATTGACGATGATCGTCATCCCCGTTGTTGTGGTCCTAAGTATAGCCATTGCCTCTATGCTGGCTTGGGGGATTTTTAGTCGTTCTTTATTAAACGCACCCGTCTTCGGTCTAGAAGAATTGGTTCTGATCTCTGCAATGTGGCTGTACATGCTAGGCGCAGTGTTAGCTGCGAAGGATCGTTCTCACTTAACCGCTGATTTTGTATCGGTCATTTTTAAAAACGAAAAGCTGATCGCTGGCTTTGCGATTCTAGCGACGACTATTTCTATAGTCATGGCGCTGTATTTCGTTTCCTGGAGTTATGAGCTTATGGCTTGGTCACTAAAGAAAGCTCAGATAACGCCTGTTTTCAAACTGCCATGGTACATCTCTCAAAGCAGTTTGTTTGTAGGAAGCCTAGCGCTGGTTTTCTACTTAATTCGAGATTTTATTAAAGATTGCCAGAAATTTATTAACGTTTAGTGACGGTTGGGGAATATTATGGGCGCGTTATTAGCCATAGGGGCAGTAATTGTATTGATGATGGTCGGTGTGCCAGTTGTCTATTCATTTGCCGCCATGACATTAGTGTTATCGATCGTTTACGACGTCGATGTATCTTCTTTAATGACCACAGGGTTTTGGTCGGTTAACTCGATCATCCTGCTGGCTTTGCCACTGTTTGTGATGACAGGCTACCTGATGCAAGCAGGGGGCATGGCAAGTCGATTGGTTCATTTCGTTGAATCGTTAGTGGGTAAATCTCGTACTGGTATGGGCTCATCAATGGTTATGGCCTGTGGTGTGTTTGGTGCGATTTCAGGCACAGCTTCTGCAGCGGTGGCATCAATCGGTACGATTATGATTGGTCCCATGGAAAAGCATGGCTACAAGCGAGAATATACCAGTGCGCTATTGGGTATTTCATCTCTATTAGGGCTGTTAATCCCACCCAGTTTGACAATGATTTTATATGCTGTGGTGACTCGTCAATCGGTGGCGGCGTGTTTCTTGGCGACGATCGGTCCCGGTATCCTGTTGATCATCATGTTGTGTCTTTTGAACTGGATCAAGATGCGTAATGCGCCAGGTGAAGTGGTCAAAATGACCTTTAAAGAGCGCACAGACCTTATCAGCAAAAACTTTTGGAAGGCGATGCCTGCCCTGATGTTACCAGTGATTATCTTAGGTGGCATTTACGGTGGCGTATTTACACCGACTGAAGCAGCAGCGATTGCCGTGGTGTACGCAATCCCTGTCGGTCTGTTTGTGTACCGTGAATTAAGCTTTAAAGATCTAGCGCGTTGCCTTGTCAGTGCTGCAGCAACAACGGGCGTGATCATGGTGATCCTTGTGTTCTCATTTGTTTCGAGCCGTATTTTTACGTTTGAACGTGTGCCACAAGAGCTAACCGAACTGTTGATGGAAACGTTCCAAAACAAGATTCTTATTTTGCTTGTGGTAAACATCTTTCTGATTCTGCTTGGCATGATTATGGATGATGTCAGTGTTGTGGCAATCATCAGTCCACTGCTACTGCCAGTGATGGTTAATATCGGTGTGGACCCAATTCAGTTTGCAGCGATCGTGGGTACCAGTGTGGTTATTGGCTGTAATAGCCCGCCGATGGCCCCGATTCTCTTTATGACCTGTCGAATAGGTAAAGTGGGTATGAGTCAGGTTATGAAACCAGCGCTGTTCTTTATGTTCTTTGCCGCATTACCTGTCATGCTGGTGACAACATACTGGCCGCCATTGGCGCTGTACCTACCAAAACTGTTCGGTTACTTGTAACTCGGTGGGTTTTATTTAGATCTGTTTACACACTCTCTACGTAGATGATTTGTAGGGTTCTTGACCCTTTCAATACATCACCCTTTTGGGAAGCATGCATTGGTCATCCAATCATGCTTCTTTTTTTATCTCTTAAACTTTCCAGTTCCAGTCACTTGCCTCAACAAAGCTTGCGACAAGTGTCTCGATGCCTTGTTGATCATCTTGAGTGAAACGATGGGTCACGGGGCTATCTATATCAAACACGGCTTTTAATTCGCCATTGACGATCACTGGAATCACCAATTCCGAATTAGACGCCGCATCACATGCAATGTGGTCAGGAACCGCATGTACATCGTCGACACGCTGTGTTGTTAGGCTTCGAGCCGCAGCACCACAAACACGCGTTGAAACGGGATACGCGTGCAGGCCACTTTGCCAACATAAGGACCTAGCACTAGCTCCTCTTGACGAGCAAAATAGAATCCCGCCCAGTTTAGTTCAGGCAGTGATTGCATGATAAAAGCGGAAAATTGTGCGGCATTACAAATCAGGTCTGTTTCACCCGTTAGCAAGGCTTGCAGTTGTTGGTTTAGATCTTGGTACAACTCTGCTTTTGGCAGGTTGTTATCGACTTCAATGTTGAACATGGAATGGGTAACTCCAACTGTCTATAGAAATTTTTCAGCAGACTAACGTAATTCTAAAGAAAACGATAGATTGTTCATAAATTTGAACAGACTGTTATCTATTGGGCTATTATTATGTTCAATGAATTCTCCTATGATGAGCTTACTTTAAAACAGAAAGCTTGGAGAAACAGATGAAAATATTAGTCGTAGGTGCACACGGCACGATTGGTTCTGGTGTTATCAATGAATTAGCAGATCGCCATGAAATGATTACCGCTGGGCGTACCAGTGGTGATGTGACCGTGGACTTAACCGATGTAGACTCCATCCGCGCGATGTATCAGAAGGTGGGTAAGGTAGATGCCGTCATTGCGTGTACAGGGCATTCTAAGTGGGCACTTGTCACAGACATGACCGCTGAAGATTACCAGTTTGGCTTAGAAGATAAGCTAATGGGTCAAGTTAATCTCGTACTGGAAGGCATTGATTATCTCAATGATGGTGGTTCGTTTACCTTAACATCTGGGGTAACAGACCATGTTCCTGTGCCAATGGGATCGTCTGCATCCATGGTGGCGTGTGCATTAAGTGGATTTGTTATGTCTGCTGCGACGGAATTGCCTCGTGGTATTCGCCTTAACTTGGTGAGCCCTGGGGTGATTGAAGAGGCGATGGACAAATACGGCGCGTTCTTTCGTGGGCATCAGCCTGTGCCCGCAAGTCGTGCCGCGTTAGGCTATGCCATGAGTGTGGAAAGCAAGCAAACTGGTCAAACATTCAGAATTGTCTGAGTATTCTGCTGATGTGACCAATCCTGAAGAATAGGAAACAGTATGCAGGAAGTGGTTCAAGAAATGATTACCTTTGCGGTGGTCAATCGAGAGGGCAGCCTAACGGCTGCCGCTCACGCATTAGGTAAATCAAAAGGTTATGTCAGCACACACATTGCACGTCTAGAGTCTTTTATGGAGACCAAACTGCTGTTTCGTTCTACCCGTAAGATCGCACTAACCAAAGCGGGCGCATTGTTGTTACCCCATTGCGAAGCCTTGGTTGAACGTTTGGATCTTGCGAAACACACCATGAGTGAGAGTCATGAGCAAATGTCAGGGGAGATTCGTCTCACCATTCCCATGTCTTTTGGGCATTTTGCCATTCAAACCTGGATTTCAGAGTTTAAGCAGCTTTATCCAAACGTGATGTTGTCGGTTAGCTTATCCAATACCCCATTTGACCTCGAAAACAGTGACTTTGATTTGGCTATTCGTGCGGCAAACGATGTTTCTAATCTGGATTATGTTGCAGTGCATTTAGCGAGTTTTCACTATGCACTGTATGCATCTAAGCAGTTTTTAATGGAGAAAGGGGAGCCGAAAAACATCGGTGAACTTGCTCACTATGATGCGGTGTTACACAGTGAAGTAGACGCGACAAAGACATGGCAGTTGACTTCATCTGAGCAAACGATTGTGATTGAGCCGAAGGTAAGCTGCTCGTTCAACAGTGCGGAAGCATGTATGCAAGCAGCGCAAATGGGCTTAGGGATCGCACGATTACCTGAGTACCTTGCCGCGGAGACTGACTTAATAAAAGTATTAAGCCACTACCAGTCTTCACCTATAGCGGTCCAACTGATTTATCCTTATCAGGGACAGCAACCAAGACGAGTTCGCGCCTTGATTGATTTCTTAAAAGCAAAACGGGAATTGGGAGAGCTACTCGCTCACTGTTAACGCTATCGATTTACATTGATCGAAAAGTTAAACAGGTAGCCTTTTTGTAAGAAATTAATGAATCGATCACGAAACAGTTCCGTATGCTCGTGTGCCATTTGTTCTGCTAAATCGGCATCTTGATCAATAATGGCTTGTGTTAAGCCACTGTGTTCGGAATGGTTTAATTTACTGTGTTCGTCTTCCATGATGAACTCATAATGTAGATGCAACATTCGCTGCCCCTCATCCAGTAGGCGACGGTAAAAGTCACTCACGTAGGGGTTCTTGCTGGCTTGACCGATGGCGTTATGGTACGCCTTATTGGCTTCAGACATGGCCAAATAGTTCTTTGGCTTTACCGATTTCTCGTAGGCTTTTTGAGCCGCTAAGATCATTTCTACATCCGCGTCACTGCGCAATTGCGCGGCAAGCCTACACACCATGCGTTGGGCAACATCAAGGGACTCAATGTATTTTGGAAATTGAGCAATGTCTAAAGGCGCCACTTGGTTGGTGCGATTTGAAGTGCCGATCACCAAACCATCGCCAGATAGGCGAATTAATGCTTCACGAACGGGGGAGCGTGACAGGTTGAAACGTTCAGCCAGTTGGCTTTCATCTAGAAATTTCCCAGGTGGCAGTTCTAGCGTTAAAATTTCTCGACGAAGCACGGTATAAATTTGTTGTGCACCAGAGCCTTTAGCGAGCTTACGCGGTGCGGTTTCTTTATCTTTTGCATGAACGCTAGACATGTAAAGTACTCCAGAAGAAAGCAAAAATTGGAGGCCGAAGCCTCCATGTGCAGTGGCTCAGTATACGATATCCTAGATACCGTACCAAGCATGACTAGTTCTCAAGATACCAGCCCCACGGCTCTTCGCTGTGGAAATCGGTAATTTGTTTGGTAGTTAGGTAGTTTGACAATCCCCAGTGGCCTAACTCACGGCCAATACCGCTTTTCTTGCGTCCACCCCATGGCGCTTCGACGAAGGTTGGTTGTGAGCAATTGGTCCAGATAATACCGGCATCCAAATTACGCGAGACACGATCAAGGCGAGATTTGTCTTTAGACATCACCGCAGCTGCCAGACCAAACTCAGAATCGTTCGCCAGTTTCACGGCTTCCTCTTCTGTAGCAAAAGAACGAATACACACCACTGGACCGAAGATTTCTTCTTTCCAAATACGTGCTTGAGGATCTACGTCAGCAAAAATCGTTGGCTTGATAAAGTAACCTTTGTCAAAACCGTCAGGACGCTTACCGCCCGACACAAGGTTACAGCCCTCATCAATACCAATCTGAATGTAGTTAAGGACGTCGTTGTATTGTTTTTCACTGACGGCAGGTCCCATTTTGATGCCTTCTTCAAGACCATGGCCAATCTTGATCTTGCGTGTTTCAGCAATCAGTTTTTCCATAAAGGCATCGTAGATGTTCTCATGTACTAACACGCGTGAGGTAGCGGAGCAGACCTCGCCTTTGTTCCAGAAAATACCGAACATGGTCCATTCCACCGCGGCATCGATATCGGTGTCGTCAAAAATGAGAAGGGCTGATTTACCCCCCAATTCTAACGTCACTGGTTTGATACCAGCGGCTGCCGCTTTCATGACCGTGCTGCCTGTTTCAACGCTGCCAGTGAATGCCAGTTTGTCTACGAGTGGGCTAGACGTAATGCCGGAACCACCACCGGTGACAATGTTCAGTACACCTTTAGGTAAACCAACTTCATGGGCGATCTGTGCTAACCATAATGCCGTCATAGGAGTCTGAGTGGAGGGCTTCAATACCGCTGTGCAGCCTGCTGCCAGCGCTGGTGCAACTTTCCAGGCTGCCATCAGTAATGGGAAGTTAAACGGGACGATTAGACCTGCCACGCCGATTGGCTGACGAATGGCTTTGCTTGTGAAACGATCATCCCCAAGTTTAATTTCTTCTTCAGGGTTTTCATCCAGCTCTTCAGCCAGTTGGGCATAAAATGAAAAGCAGTCTGCCGCATCGGTGATGTCCCATTCTGCTTCTGGGTAGGGCTTACCGTTATCTAGGGTTTCCATCTCACTGATTGCTTGCAGGTTATTACGGATCGCATCACCCATTGCATATAGGTAGCGAGCACGCTCTTTGCCTGTAAGTCCTGACCATTCACCTGAGTCAAAGGCATGACGAGCTGCCTGTACTGCGTTGGCCGCATCTTGGCTACTCGAATTGGCAATGGTGGCAATGATGGATTCGTCCGCGGGATTGATGATGTCTAACGTTGCGCCGTGCTCTGCATCGACAAATTCGCCATTGATGTATAGCTTAGTTTGCATAGGTGTTCCTTTTACTCGAAAGTGGATCAGTTTGGAGGGTGGGGGAGCACCCTCCAAGCGTCGTTATACTGCTTGTGCCAACTCGTAAGCAGCACGCATTGCAGCTTTTTCGTCCTCTGTTAGCGGTAGCAGTGGTGCGCGACACTCACCACCCGGTACGCCTGCTAGTTCAGCGCCGTACTTCAGTTTTTGGATGAATTTAGATTCTTCTAGACAAGCCATTACCGGGAACAGACCTTCGATAATGCGTTTCGCTTCTAGAATGTCGCCAGCTTCAAACGCGTTGTAGAAACGTACGACTTGTGGTGCAAGGAAGTTTGCAGGACCACAAATCCAGCTAGTCGCGCCCCATAGGAAGAAGTCCAACGCCTGGTCATCACTGCCACAAGACAGGTCGATTTTGCCTTTGAACTTGTTGTTGATGTCCAGTGCACGAAGCAGGTTGCCGCTGCTTTCTTTGATCGCAATAACACGATCGTTGTCTTGGAAGGCTTCCATGATTTCTAAGCCCACATCCACGCCAGAGCGGATTGGGTAGTTGTAAAGCACAAGCTCAACATCGACTGCTGCCAGCACTTTGTTGAAATGCTCGATTAGCTCTTCGTTTGAAGGCAAAGCGTAGAAAGGCGCTGACAAGAGTACTGTGTCATAACCGATTTCTTTCGCTGCTTTGGTCAGCTCGATGACTTCACGAGTAGAAGGCGCGTTTGTACCAGCGATAAGTGGCACACGACCATTTACTTGCTCTTTAACAAACTTAAGCACTTGTGCGCGTTCCGCATGGCTCATGGCGTAGTATTCACCAGATGTTCCTAATACAGCGAAGCCATGAACGCCGTCTGCAAGTTGCTTTTCGATCACTTTTGCTAACGCATCGAAGTCGATGTTTTCATCTTTATCAAATGGCGTGATAAGTGCTGGAAGAATACCTTTAAGTTTCATAACTGCTCCTATTGATTAAGCATAATTGCGAACATAATGTTCTATTTTAAAAATCCACACTGAATACATTGTGTATGCAATGATTTTGGCGTCAAAAAAAGACAGGCCCAGAATTGGGTCCTGCCAATGACAGAAACTAAGCTTGAGTTATTTCGTTGATAAAACGTCCCCAAGTGTCCGAAAGCGTAAAGCCCTGTTTAAAAGGATCGGTTGGATCGACCATTAACTGCTGTGTGCCATAGATCCAAGCGCGACCAGTTACCTTTGGCAAGACTGCCGTTTTGTCTGCAATCGTCGTGGTATCCTCTAGCAGCACACCAAATTGACTACCAATGATGGACTGTGAGGTCAGTGAGTCTCCAACTTCCACGAGGTTGCGAGCGTACATAGTGGCGAGGTTTGCAGAGCTTCCTGTGCCGCAAGGAGAGCGATCACAACGGCCAGGTTTTAGCGTGGTACAGGTTTGTACCAATGCACCATCTATGTTGCGGAACATCACATAAGAGATTTTATTTAACGAAGCATACATTGGGTGCTGTACAGAATATTGTTGGTTCAAGCGAGTGACCAAATCTACGCCGATATCAAACAAAAGATGTGCATTTTGCGGCGCGATTTCCATACCTAGCTGCTGCACATCGACGATACCGTAATAATCACCACCAAAAGCAATATCCGCTTTGATCGTTTGATCCATGTACGGGATCTCAACGTCTAGCGCTTCTACAAAAGATGGCACCATAGACAAGGTGACGTCGATACACTTACCACCCTCGCAGCGTGCCGTTGCTGTGACTAATCCCGCCGCGGTATCCAATCGAACAATTGTCTCTGGCTCGGTCATTGGAACCATGCCTGTTTCAAGTAATACAGTGGTGACACAAATCGCATTAGAGCCTGACATTGGGTGTGCACCGTCAGGTTGCAGAATGACAAAGCCTGCGTCAGCGTCCGGACGGGTTGGTGCTGTGACAATATTCACTGATCCATGGGGTACGCCTCTTGGCTCAAAGCATAAGAACCTTTGTAGGTCACGGCCTTCATTGTTGAGGTAGTCGAATTTCTCCTGCATGGTGGCGCCAGGGATCTGCAACACGCCACCCACGACCACGCTGCCGTTTTCTCCTTCACAGTGTGCATTAACGACTTGAATATACTTAGACGTATTCATAAGGCTTCCTAAAAACGGTCCGCACGATAAAAAGACATGTCCATTTGCATGGAGGCTTCACTGGTTATCATATCTGCGACTAACTCACCAGAAATAGCACCATAGGTAATACCTAGCTGTCCGTGACCACAAGCATAAATGACATTATTAAAACGCGGTGAACGGTCAATCACGGGTAAGGTGTCTGGCATCATTGGTCGATAGCCAACCCATTCT
This sequence comes from Marinomonas communis, assembly GCF_004363305.1. Classification (GTDB taxonomy): domain Bacteria; phylum Pseudomonadota; class Gammaproteobacteria; order Pseudomonadales; family Marinomonadaceae; genus Marinomonas; species Marinomonas communis. The sequence continues at coordinate 278,036 of NZ_SNZA01000001.1, forward strand.
TTTGCGTCTTCATTTTGGAGGTTTGGCAGGATTTTCTGTGCTTTCTCAACAATGGCTTGGGCGCGTTTGAAGTTAGGTTTGCTGTTTAAGCCTCCCAACTCTAATGTACCGCCGACACGAATGCCCATTTCCATCGGTGTGATGACAAAGCCTCCATGGTGGTGAAGCAGGGGATGTTTGATTTGCACATTCGGCTTAGCAATCGTGGTGTTGTAACCCGCCATGGCTTCTAGCGGAATATAATCGCCCAGTTTGTTAGACAGTAATGGCGTCCAAGCTCCCGCAGCGATGACGTAATAATCAGCACTCAATACATCACCGCTCTCAAGTGTCAGGTCAGTCACGTGGTTAGGTTGTTTATCAAACTGAGCTACTTTATCAATGCGGATACGCCCACCTTGCTCCACGAAATGGCGAGCGAGGTCTTTGGTTAAGCGTGCTGGATCAGCAAAGTAGTCCCAGCCTTTCATTAGCATGGCGCAAGCAATGTCTTGGCTGATTTCAGGCTCTAAATCGTGTAGTGCTTTATGATCCAAAAACTCACTGTTAAAGCCGTACTTTAAACGTAAGTCCCAATCATATTGCCCTTCAGCGATTTCCTTTTGCTCGTCGAAGAGATACAGCACTTCATAGGGTTGTAGTAGGTCTTCAATCCCAGCTGATTTCAACAGCGGTTGATACGCTTGCGCTGCAGCGGCAGACAACTGCGTTAAGCCCTTGGCAATGTGTTGAACATTTTCAGGACGTCCCGCTTTTAAAAATTGCATGAACCAGCTAGTCATGGTGATCGCATGGAGCGGTCGAACGCTAATCGGCCTGGTCGGATCTGTGAGCCATCCTGGCACCTGAGATAACACTCCTGGTTTCGAAATGGGCACGATCTCACCAACAGCCATCAGTCCACAGTTGCCCGTGGAGGCTCCGGCGGCAATGGCTTCTTTTTCAATCAGAGTGACGTCGAATCCTCTTTTTAGCAGGTTGATCGCCGAAGTTACCCCAATAATGCCGCCACCAATGACGGCAACGCTTGGTTTGATTGAAGTTTCTAAATGCGTGGTGTTCATATACGTATTACTCGCAAACGGGGCTAAAGCGCAATTTTATGAATCAGTTTTCGTTCTACCCAACTCACTGAGCGAGTGAGCGGGAAGGCGATTAGGAAATAGATCACGGCCACAGCAGTGAGCATTTCAACCGGTTTAAAGGTCACGCTGGAGATGTTTTGACCGATGTACATTAGGTCAGACATACCGACAGCAGAGACCAAAGCACTTTCCTTGAACAGGCTCACTGAGTTAGAGAGCAAGGTAGGGATTGCGCGAAGGATGGCCTGAGGCAAAATGACGTAGAAGATTTTGGTAAAGCCACCAATACCTAGTGCGACACAGGCATCCATTTGATCCTTCTCGATGGCACGAAGCGAGGAGCGAAAGGTCTCGGATACGATGGCGCCCATGTATAAGGTGAGGGCGATGACCGCTGAAACAAAGTTGCTGATCTCAAAGCCTAAGATTAATGGCAAGCAGAAGAAGATCCAGAACAACTGTATCAGTACCGGTGTGCCACGAAAGAACTCTACATAAAGTGTGGTCACGGCTTTCACAACGGGATTGCTGGATAAACGAAGCAGAGCGACGACAAAACCCAGACCCAAACCTAAGATCAGACAAAGCCCAGTAATGCCAAGGGTTGTCATTAATCCTTCTAACAAGGCATCCCAGTAGTCCAAAAGAAATAGGAAATTAACGTTGTACGACATGGGAACTCCTTAAGCCACTTTTAGACGTTTTTCGAGTTGACTGCTGATGTACATCGCAGGCAATGCAATGGCAAAGTAAATCAGAGCAACCACAGTAAAGGTTTCAATCGGGCGATAGGTTTCCGTGGAAAGCATTTTGCCCATGTACATTAAGTCTTCGATGGCAACGATTGCCACCAAGGCGCTTTGTTGAAAAATACTGATGCCATTAGTGACCAATACCGGCAGTGCCAAACGAATGGCCTGAGGCAGAACCACGTAGACATTGGTTTGAATTTTGTTCAGACCAAGCGCCACGGATGCATCCAATTGCGCCTTAGGGATAGCCTGAATTGCGGCACGATACGCTTCTGCATTGAAAGCAATTAGGTTTAAAGACAGTGCTAAAACGCCCATTACAATCGGATCTAAGAACACGTTAAAAAGCATGGGGACACAGTAGAAAATCCATACAATCTGTATCAATGCTGGAGTGCAGCGAAAGATCTCAATGAAGCTGGTGGCTGGCCAGCTCAGCAATTTGCTTGGACTCATTACCATCAAAGCCACAACAAAACCCAATGAGACGCCGATCACGATGGAGGTAAGGCTGAGTTGTAAGGTGACTAGCAAACCCTCCATCAATGTATCTATGCCTTTTAAGGTATAGAAAAAATCAATGTCATAACTCATGCCGCGTTCTCCGTGTGCAGGATTTTCTCAAGGAAGTCACGGGTACGTTGTTCTTTAGGGTTACTGAAGATCTGTTCAGGTGTACCGTCTTCCACAACGACACCGCCGGCACAGAACACCACACGTGTGGCGATGTTTTTGGCGAACCACATATCATGGGTCACAATCATCATCGGCATGTGCTGATCGGCTAACTGCATCATCACAGACTCGACCTCGTTGACCAATTCTGGATCAAGCGCTGAAGTGACTTCATCAAACAACATCAATTCTGGGGAAAGCATCAACGCACGAGCAATGGCAACACGTTGTTTTTGGCCGCCCGATAGTTGACTAGGTTGCGCGTCCGCTTTGTCTGCTAGCCCTAGGCGTTTAAGTAGACCGCGAGCTTTTTCTTCGGCCTGAGAACGTGGGATACCACGGGATTTCACTGGTGCAAGGGTCAGGTTTTGCAAAATAGTGAGGTGTGGAAACAACGTGTAGTGCTGAAATACCATGCCCACTTGCTTTTGAATGGTGTGATCAATGGCATTTTTTTCTGTGCGGCCTTGCCCTTTAATATACGGCTTGCCGTCCACTTCGATCGTTCCTTCATCGATGTTTTCAAGTCCCATTACGCAGCGCAGTAGGGTACTTTTACCACCGCCACTGGGGCCGATGACGACGATGCGGTCACCAGGATACATGTCCAAATCCAGGCCTTTCAACACCTGTATAGTTTCGCTGTAACTTTTCTTTAAACCTCGGACCTTAATAAAAGCTGGGGTGTCTTGAGTTGTTGTTTGCATGGGGCGTTCCTCTATAGAAGGGCAAGCTCCATCTAGAGCTTGCCTAATTGTTATTTGACGTTACTTCTTAGCGTTTGCGATGGACTGTTCTGTGTAGAACTCAGTCATGCGTACGATGTCGCCTTTGGCAATTTTTTCTTCTAGGAAAATGTTGAACGCTTCGATATCTGACCACGCCACGTTTTTACGTAGACCGTTGGCAATACCTTGTTTCAATAGAGCTGGTTCTGGGTAAACGGTTTCTGACCAGTCTTTATTGGTCGCTGCAAAAATTCGGTTGGTATCAGCCATGTCGACAAGTACATCTGCACGACGAGACATCAGTGCTAGACGTGTTTCATCGTTAGCTGGAAGACGTAGGATTTTTGCGTTTTTGATCACATCGGTAACAGCTTGATCCTGAACGGTTCCTGACATCACTGCTAAGGTAATACCTTTCTTATCGAAGTCTGCCAGTTTGCTGGAGTCTTCAGGAAGTTTGCTGTTGTCTTTGTTAAAGACGAATGATACTTCGCCGTACATTGGCGAAATAGAGAAAGCAACCGCCATGGCGCGCTTTGGCTTACGGTTCAATGCGAGTGAGATATCCCATTTTCCTGCTTGTAGGCCTGCAATGATGTTATCCCATGTTGTATCCATAAACTCTGCTTTAACACCTAAGTGTTGTTCTGCAAATTCACGACATAGGTCCACATAGATACCGCTGTATTCACCAGTTTTAGGATCACGGATGACATATGGCGGCGCAACGGCTGCGCCACAACGAAGGCTGCCGCGATCTTGTGCGTCTTGCCAAAGTGGCTCGGAATCAGCAGCTTGAGATAAGCCTGACACCATAGTTGTTGCTAACAACATGCCTGCTGCAAAGGTCTTCTTGAGGGAAATGCCAAATTGCTTGTTCATGTTTTGGTTCCTTTCTCTACGTTTTGTTAGAAGTGTTATTGCCGTATTTGCTTTCTCGTAACCAGTTCTCGAAAGCTAATATACACTTTGCATACAAGAAAAAGATCGGTCAATAAATTTTTATGGCTCGTCATTTTTTTTTAATAAACTTAGATTAAGTAAATACAAAACTAACTTTAGTTACTGGCAATAAACTGGTTTTTAATTCAATAAAAACAGATAGATAAGATATTTTTAGAATGATGTTATGCAAATTAATCGTGCTTTAACGAAGTGATTAATACTCGTTTTTTATTTTTTTAATGTGATATAAGTGAATTCATGTATACACAAAGTACATTTTAATTGTCTGTTTGGATTGCTGATAAGAGGTGGTTTATGTGCAGTAGATTTTCAGGGAAAAGTGCGATTGTAACGGGGGGCGCGGGAGGCATTGGTCAGGCCATTTGTCAAAAACTTGCAGAAGATGGCGCAGCCATCGTGGTGTGTGATATCCAGCTTGAAACAGCCGAAAAAGTTGCACAAGAGCTGATCGATAAAGGACATCAAGCTATTGCGGTGGCAGCTGATATTTCACAAAAAACAGAGTGTGAGCGAGTAGTAGAACTGACGTTACAGGCCTTTGGTTCGGTTGACTTGCTTGCCAATAACGCGGGTATTAACCGCCGCGGAAATCTGTTGTCCTTAACGGATGAGGATTGGCTTACTTCTTTCGATGTGAATCTACATTCTATGTATTACTTAACCAAAGCAGCGTTGCCGCATATGGTTGAGCAAGGTTCTGGAGCCATCGTCAATACTGCATCGCAGTGGGGGTTATATCCTGCTCCTAACCACATTGCTTACAACACCACAAAGGCTGCGGTGGCTGCCTTTACGCAAAACCTAGCGCGAGACTATGCACCACACAATGTACGTGTGAATGGTATTTGCCCTGGCGAGGTCCATACTCCAATGCTCGAAGCTGGAGTAAAACGCGCAGGAAAAAACATCTCTGATTTGGATGCTTTGGTGCCATTTGGTCGAATTGGGAAACCTGAGGAAATCGCTAACCTCGTGGCATTTTTATTGTCAGATGAGGCGGCATTTATGTGCGGTTCATTAGTAGAAATCACCGGCGCGCAAGCGGTTGCATAGGAGCAAGGTATGACTCAATTAGTTGAAAAGAAAGTGGTACTGGTCACTGGTGCAACCCGAGGCATTGGTTTGTGTATCGCCAAAGCACTATTAAGTGAAGGTGCGTTAGTCATTGCCCAAGGACGCAGCTGTTCAGACGCTCTGAAAGAGCTAATGACTCAACATCCTGATCGGCTAAAGTTTGTTGCTGGGGATTTGATGGACAGTGCGTCTATTCAAAGCTTTTGGCAGGAAGCGTTCTCATGGCAACAGCGAATCGATGTTCTAGTGAACAATGCAGGGGTTTACATTGGATCACCCTTAGCGGATGAACTGCATTGGCGTGCAGGGTGGGGGGATAACTTGCAAATCAATTTAGTCGCGGCTGCGGATCTATGTCGTTTAGCGTTGCTGGCGTTCAAAGATCAGAGCCAAGGCATCATTATAAATATGGCTAGCCGCTCATCACATCGTGGCGATGACGCAGAACACTTGGCATACGGCGCAGCTAAAGGCGGTTTGCTCGCGTTAACCAAAGGCATTGCTCGTGGGTACGGTGGACAAGGTGTACTGGCTTACGCATTAGCACCAGGTTGGGTACGAACAGATATGGCTGAGGATTTTATCGCGCGTGTTGGGGAAGAGGAAGTGACGAAAAACTTACCGCTTAGAGAAGTAACGCCACCTGAAGATGTGGCGGCCATGGTGAGCTTCTTAGCCAGTGGGCGCTGCCGTCACGCGACTGGATCGACCATCGATATCACAGGTGCTGACTACGTCCGATAAGCTTGTTATCTAATTAGTATGAATAAGTCATCACTGTTGGTTTTTTACAAGTGAACAATGCATTACCCTGATACGCTTGGGTAGATAAATATTGTCTACGCAAACGTAATGATAGGAGTTTACATGCGTTACAGCTTTCTAAATGATTACAGTGAGGGCGCTCATCCAAGTATTCTTAATGCTTTGGTTGAGTCCAACATGATTCAACAAACGCCCTATGGAGACGATGTGTTTTCAGTGGATGCAAAGCAACGTATCCGCAAGCATCTCGGGGCGTCTTTTTCCGGTAGTGTGCATTTTGTTGCTAGTGGAACCTTAGCAAATCTCGTATCGATCAGCAGTGTGCTGAAGCCCTATGAGGCGGTTATCACCGTACAATCGGGACATATTGTGTCACATGAAGCGGGTGCGATTGAGGCCACGGGGCATAAACTGATTACCGTCCCTGGTGTAGAAGGCAAGCTAACGCCAGTCAATCTGAAAGAAGCCATCGCTAAAAACTCTTTCTTCCCACATATGGCAAAACCAGGGCTGATTTATATCTCCAATGTCACTGAAATGGGTACCGTTTATACTCACGCTGAGCTTAGCGCGCTATCAGCGATCGCCAAGGAACATGGACTATTGTTGTTCATGGACGGTGCTCGTATGGGGATGGCGCTGGCGTCTAATAAGAATGACATGACCTTAGCTGATATTGCTGAACTGTGTGACGTCTTTTGGATCGGTGGTACTAAAGTTGGAGCGTTACTAGGAGAAGCGATTGTTGTCAGTAACCCAGACTTAGTAGAAGGCTTTGATATCTGTATTAAGCAAAAAGGTGGTTTGCTAGCAAAGGGTCGTCTGCTGGGCGTGCAGTTCCAAACCTTATTTAATGATGAGTTGCTATACGTTGACATCGCAAGGCACGCAAATGCGATGGCCGCACAATTGGCACAAGGCATTAAAGCGGCTGGTTACGATCTACAGGATGAACCGGATGCTAACCAAGTGTTTGCGATTCTACCAAATACATTAATTGAAACACTTAAGCAGTCATTTGAGTTCTTCGTCTGGCAACCTGTGGATGATAAAAAATCTTTGGTGCGCTTGGTAACGTCTTGGGCGACAGAAGAATCTCAAGTTATTCGTTTTGTGGAACAACTGAGCAGTTAAAGGAACGACTGCTTGAAAAGTGAATAGGGCGTGAAACTTAAGATCTGTTCATGCCCTAAGTATTCAATCTGTGGTTTAATGACCTCATGAATGATGAGTCTTGAGGTATGTATGACACGAGTTTTAACTTCCCGAATTGTAAAAGGGTTTTCCATACTAACGGTTGCTTTCAGTGCCAATTTTGCTATGGCCGAAACTTCTGACGATTGCACTGCGAAGCTAGAAAAATATTTGGACACGCTGCGTAAAAATGTTGCCTCGGATTACATTTCACCTAGACAAAAAGAAGCCTCACAGAAATTGATTGATAAGGCTGCGAGACTGCGCGCTAACACAGAATACACTTATACGGATTGTGCCGTGTTCGATAAGTTACTGTTCTAATTCCAATCTCGACGTAATAAAAAAGCTGGCTTTATGAGCCAGCTTTTTTATTAGTAAACCATTCTGAGTTGTTTTGCTTTTTCGTTGTTATTCTCTGTCCAATCAGAGATGGGGGAGGGCTTGCCGAAGTAGTAGCCTTGCAACGTATCACAGCCCAAGCTAATTAATAAATTAGCTTGTTCACGGGTTTCTATGCCTTCTGCAATGACACTCATATTTAGAGATCTAGCAAGTTGGATGGTGGATTTAACGATATCTAGGTGGCGTTTGTCATCCGGAAGAGGTGCAACGAAGCGTCGGTCAATTTTTAGAATGTTTGCAGGTATATCAATAAGCTGGCCCATAGAAGCTTGACCTGTACCAAAGTCGTCAATTGCAATGGAGTAACCGTACTGAGATAAAGCGCGTAAACGTTTATGAATCAAAGGATTGGTCATAACAGGGCTGGTTTCAGTGATTTCTAGCTCAAGCATTTCACTCAGCCATGGGCGCTCTGATGTCATCGACATTAACAGAGCAAAGAACACATCGTTCATGAGTTCTTGCCCTGCTAGGTTAAATGCGATTGGGGTTTTGATGCTTTCTTGATGCCACGCTTCTAACACGGACACCAATTGTTTTAAGAGGTTTTCAGCAAGTTTAGGTAGTAATCCTAATTCTTCTGCAAGTCGAATGAATACGATAGGCGATACGTATGAGCCATCGTCTAAACGCCAACGCGCTAGGGCTTCAAATGAACGTATCTCGCCAGATGATACAACTTGTGGCTGTAGCCAAATCTGGATTTGCTTATTTTTAATGGCATCACCCAAGGCCAAACCAAGTTTGTGCTCTTGGATAAGTTTCGCTTCAAGTTGTTGATCAAAGAATGCAATACGCTCAGCTGAGGTTGAGTATTCCAATGCCATTTCACAACGTTCTAGGAGCTCTTCTGCTGTCTCACCTTCATTTTGGTAATAGGCAACACCAATTTGGTAATCAATATTGAGTATATCTTCTCCAATACGGATTTGTTCAGGCAGTACAGATTTGATCAAGGTTCTGAGGTTACGCTGTATTAGATAGGTTTGGCCCACTGGCATAAAACAAGCGAACTTCACACCGCGCAAGCGACCGGAGATAGTTTTATCTGAAAGGCGAGCTTGTAAGGTACGAGAAAAGTTTAAAATGACTTTGTTGGATTGCTCACGACCGTACTGTTTATTTAGTAATTTAAACTGGCTAATACGGATGATAAACATCGCACCAGTATAATAATCTGATACGTTTCGGATGCGGTGATTGACTTGATTACAGAAGTTTTGGTGATTTGGTAATCGGGTCAAGGAGTCAAAGTGCGCCAGACGTGAGTTGGTTTGCTGAGTGGTCTCAAGCTCTTCTGTCAACGCTCTAAGGTGAGTAATGTCTTGCAAGTGTAGAACGTAGTGGCCATGTGTCGTCAGACTGGACCGATGTACTTCCAAGAAGTTTTTAGAATTAGACTTGAGTACACATTCGGATACATTCTTTTGCCAGAAAAAACGGCTTGATGCGTCAGAAGTTGAAGCGATCCAGTCGTTGATTTTAGTGCCTTCAATCGTATCAGCAGAAACATTTGGAAAGAGGTCGAGTGCTTTCTGGTTTAGCTTGAGTACGACGCCTCGTTTGTCACACAAAAGTGTTGGTGTACCCGTATGTTCGAAAATTTCTTCGTATAGCTCTGATTGGTGATTGATGTTCTCTGCTAACTCTTTATGGCTATCTATGCTCATTTGCAGTGTTTTAAGCAGTCTAGACACAGAGAGAGGTAAGCCAAAGTTCAGCAGTGCAAATAGCATCAGCTGCATGTATAGGGTACCGCTGCCAGTCTTGAAGTCTTGGCTTTGTGCCAAATACAAGTCAATGCCAAGGGTAGCAATGTTGGCGATACTAAAGCACAACGAAGCTTTAAAACTGTAAAACAGCCTCACTATCAACGGCAACGAATAGAGTGCTATGACACCAAATTCGACGCCATCATTGGTATTAGAGAATCCAATAAAAAGTGCACCGGTGACAGCAATAAGACTGGCCAAAGCAATGGCTGCAAACTCATGGAAACGTCGAGAAACAATTAAAAGGAGAGCAACAATTAGAGTGTAAAGTATGCCTAAGGAAACAAATAAAACACTCTCATCAGAGGCGTCAAATTCGATCAGGCTGCTGGAAGTAAAGCCCAGAATGGCAAGTAAACTAACGGATAAAAGAATTCTCAGAGCGCTGATACGAAAGCGGCTCGAGTGGTGAGAATCATTGTCAGTGTCATCAAGTACAAAATACTGTTTAAAAAAGTTTAATAACATCAAACTACTACAATCAGATTTAAGGCAGCTGTCTTACACAATGTGCAAGACAGCCTATCAACACTACCTAAAAAAACTGCCTCTGACCATCCTGAGATTGATGCAATTTACGAAAAAGTTATATGTTTAGTTCAATTCGGCGTAGATGGTTATCCCAGTGCACCCCAACCAACTGATTTATTTGACTAATTTGACTATTACGGGGCGCAGATAGCAACTGCTTACCTGTGCCGCTGGTCAATACAAACTCATTTATTTTGTCTGTCGCGACCAGGCCGCATACATCACGGCAGTTGTCCACTTTTAAAAATGTTCGTGATGGCACATCCCAATATGCGACAAAGCCTCCTCGAGGAGTGCTGATAGCCAAGGTTTCACCTGATTGGTCAAAACAAACACTGCCACAATATTGTTTAAATCGTGCTCTAACGTGTTCAGGGATAGGCAAGTATTCCAAGTCTTTTGATTCCTTAGTAGAAATCGCAACCAATGGTACTTGCTCCCATAATTCACCTTGGTATTGGAAGCCCAGAGCTACTTCTCCTTTAGCATTTACGTCTAAGTGTCGAATACTTAACTTATGAAGCTCTGGCGCATGGCTAACATGGTTGAGTATCGAACCATCTTTTAATGACAAATAAGTGACATTAGGCTGCATCGTATCCAAATTCAGAATATCACGATCGTTGTCTGGGTGAGTTTTTAAGCCGCCATTCGCAATGACTAAGGTGGACTGGTTCATTAACACCGATTCATGAGGGCCGATTCCACCACTTGAATATTCATGCAGAACATCGCCAGTTGGCCACTGGCGCAAAACGATTTTCCCTTCGCCAGTCGGGTAGTGGTTTTCTTGTGTGATTAACGTTTGACCATCTTCGGTAAATACGGCATGTCCATAAAAATGATGGTCTTTTAATGGCTCGATACGAGAAAACAACTTACCTGTTATGGGATTGAAAAAATCGATATAGAAACCAGGACGACGCGCTACCGCACCGACCACCGAATGGGTGGGGTGAACGACTGGCGCATGGGCCCTATCAGGTAACGCCATGGACCAAAGTAGCTCGCCATTCGTTAAGAAAGCACCGATAAAATGCTCTGTTTTGCTTTTGGAAAAAGCAGATATGAACAGCTCTTGGTTTGACTTCACCGGGAGAGACGATGCCCAAGTAGGGATCGTCCACGCAGCCAATGATGACGCTAAGAATTGACGTCGGCTCAAATTCATAATCAATCTCCATCACGGCTATTGAAGCCGATTTGGAACCCCATCGAAGTCACTAAGTTAGTGAGTGTTTGTTGGCTATTTGAAATAGCACTAACTAGAGGTTTTGCCATCTCAACTCGTTGTTCTTGAGTATAAGACCCAGTGAAGTAGTCCGATGGTAATTGCATTGCAATCTTCAGGTTGTCAGCTAGAGCATTTTCGAGACTCTGTGCTAACTCAGGCTGTTGAGCCTTAGCCGCGTCATACAGTGAAGGCGAACCTACATGATAAAGAGTGCGGTAGGATTTTAGATTAGTTTTGATCGCCTCTAGCGATTGCTCGCTACGATAAAACTCTGCCAGTTTTAGATTGGCGCGCTCTTTATATCCAATTGGAACTTCAAGCTTAGCGTCTTTCACCACTGACATATGTTCCAACCACTGCTGGACCATTTGTTCTAAAACAAGGTGCTCCGCAGAAGCGGTGGCGCCTTCTTCAGGAAAGATCCAGTCAGTGGCTTTGCTTTGTTGCCATTGATTAAGCACGTCTTGTGTTGTGCTGGCATGATGCTGACTGACTGCTTGGAGAACTTCACAATCGCTTGGGCGAGCCACAACATTGAAATCACCATGATATAGCAGCGACTCAATTGCAGTCATACCACGAACAGCAATACTCGCTGAGGTCCAGAACTTGGGTGCCTGCATGGTCTGTGGATCAGCACTGAGGCTGCGTAGTTGTCGTTGAGTCACCCCTTTTTTATCCGGCCAGTATTCGTATGCGTAGTAACGCATGAAGTAGGTAACAGGTCCGAAATTAAGCCACTGCAATTGCTGCCAATCTTCAACATTGTTGATAAAAGCCTGCTTTGCGTCGAGGAGCGTTTGTTCACTCGGTGCGCTACATAATGCCTGAGTGGAAGTTGCTAAAGCCTCAGCACTTTGACTAAATTGAGAGTATTTAGGAACGATAAACTGGCTTTGGATTTGTTCTAGAGTGACATCCAGGCTATCAGCGGTAGCTTGGCCTGCTGTAATGATTGCGAGAGCGGAAAAAAGCGCTTTTTTACTGAATAACATTAAAGTGACTCCAAGAATCGGATAAATAAATCGCGTTGTTTCGCATTTAAATTTTTGTAAGCCATTTTACTGGCTTGAGCTTCGCCACCGTGCCAAAGAATGGCTTCTTCAATCGTTCGTGCACGGCCATCGTGTAAGAAACCGTTTCGTCCAGATACTTTTTCAGATAAACCAATTCCCCAAAGTGGCGCGGTACGCCATTCTTGAGGCGCAGCGTTGAGGACCGGAAACTCGTTGGCTAGATCAGGACCCATGTCATGCAAAAGCATATCAGTAAACGGATAAAAATCTCTATGCGCCAACGCAGCAAATTCTGAGGAGCCTGTAGTTAATTTGGGGCGATGGCAACTACCGCAATTTAAATCATCAAAGATTTTCTTAGCGGGTCTAAACCAAGGCTCATTAAGGTTCCTCATGGCAGGAGGTCGGCTTAGGGCGACATAAGTATCTAACAGTCGGCTTTGTTCCACGCCAACTTCCAAGTCATCAATGTGCTGGCTATTACCGTTTGGTGCAGATAAGCAGTCTAGTTGTTCAGTAGTACAGTCACCACTTGGTGCTGGGAATAACGGTGTAGAAAGACCTAAATCACCATTAAATGCGGATTGGTTTTGCGCTGTAAGTGATGTCACACTGGCTTTATGGCCAAATTTTCCTAGCCGTTTTGTGCCTTCTACTTCAAGCCAATTAGCCTTGCCAGAGATGCCGTCGTTGTTATCATCATCTGGATCTGCGAATTCTAGAATGGTTTGCGGATCGACTGCATCAAGTAATCCCATGCCCACAAGCGGTGGCGTAACACGCAGCGAGACACCGGTTTCTTTTGACATAGGGCCATAATTTAAAGAGGTCCAATGTAGGCTTGGAAAGCGCATTTGTACTTGATGACCATCTGGGAATGTTTCCGTTTTTTCATGCCAAGTGATTCGGTAGTCACCCTCTGGCTGAATATTGGTAGAGCTAAGTGGATGGAATTGGCGTCCATAAATATAGTCGCCAACGACACCTGTACTAGAAAGTTGTGTCTTGCTGCCTAAGCGGATAAAAAATGAAGGAACTTCGCTGCCCAATTGATCGGCGGTTGGTGCATGCCCTCGACCACTATTGATATGGCAACTGTGACAAGAGCGAGCGTTAAAAAGCGGTCCTAAGCCATCGCTTGCCGTCGTAGAGGACGGGGAGGGGACCCAAAAGCGCTCAAATACACTTTCCCCAAGATAGAACGACTGTTTTTCCTCTGCAGACAGATTTGCAAAAGGTTGTTTATAAGCATCACTAAGACCGTCGGCTAATGCACTAACACTGATAAACGTTAGCGCGGCGACATAGTATCTCGACAAGATCATCATTACATTGTTTCTCAAACGACAAAAGGGGTGACACTGTCCCCCCTTTGTAAAACACTGTTCGATTATTCGAAGACTGCGCTTGGGTTATCCAAACTGTCAGATCCTTCAAGAGTGATATCTTGTAGGTCTAGAGTACGGATTAAGTCTTCCGTTGTACGAGTCTGATCAACTAGAGAATCAACAAATGTTTGTACTAGAGCATTACCTGCTGTGTTGTTCATCGCAATCAAGACGTCAAACGTTTGACCTTTTTTAGCGGCTTCCACCATAGCAAGACCCGCAGCATCTGTTTTCTTAAGGTCCGCTTTCATCTCTAGGTCTAGCGCAGGATCTTGTTTAGCAATCAATGCAGACAGTGATGGACCTTTAACCCAGCTGCCATCAACACGCTTGTATTCGCCTAGGTAAACGTTTTCGATACCTTTCGCATCGTAGTAATGAGACCAGTGCGTGTTATCAGAAAAACAATCATGCTCTTCTTCTGGGTCATGAAGCATTAGGCCAAGTTTGGTACGCTCACCACCAAGTTCACCGTAAGCAAGGCTACCCATACCTGTAAGGATAGTGCTTAGGCCTTCTTCAGCAGTTTGATCAGTCAAAGCAGTACGCGCTTCACCGCCTTGTTTCCAAGCATTTGCCATGAACTCAAGATCCGATACTAGCAAGTCAGTCGCAGCAGCTAAGTATTGACGACGACGGTCACAGTTACCGTTAGTACAGTTCTCAACATCGAAGTCTGTTGCTGGACGTTCACCCGCACCAGGTTTCGTGCCATTTAGATCTTGGCCCCATAGAAGGAACTCAATAGCGTGGTAGCCGCTTGCTACGTTCGCTTCAACGCCATCAGCCTCTTGAAGGTAGTCAGCAATAAGTTCAGGAGTGATTGTGCTCGCATCAACTGCTTGACCACCGATCATTAGCTTTGGATTAGCGATGACGTTTGCAGTGTATAGAGGGTTGATGTCAGATTCTGAGCCGTAAGATGTTGCTGATACGTAGTCGATCAAGCCTTCATCTAGAGGCCAAGCGTTAACTTTGCCTTCCCAATCATCAACAATCGCGTTACCAAAGCGGTAAACTTCTGTTTGTTGGTAAGGTGCACGGGCAGCAATCCAAGCATCTTTAGCTGCTTGAAGGTTGTGCTCAGTAGGTTGAGCTAAGAAAGCATTGATCTTATCTTGTAGCGTCAATGCTGTGGTGTACGAATCTCCGTATGCGGCTTCTGCAATGTCAGCGTAATGCGTAACAACTGATTCTGGTGTTACGGCAACACTGTCTGTTTTAACCGATTGTGTACCACAAGCAGTCAACATGCCGGCAGCAACGATTGCTGCGATAGGGGTCAACACTTTTTTCATTGCTTAATTGCTCCTTATGCAAAATGTGCAAACATTCTAGGAAAAATGAAAATGATTATCAATAGTCAAAACTTTATCTAGATCAATCAATTCTTATTCTTAGTAAGAGCAATTAAGTGGCCATATCTAGTCGGGGTTACAGCAAGTTATTCACAGGTTACACCGAATTGACTAAGAGATTTTGTGGGTAATTTATATGAGCAACTTGCGTCGCGGTAATGATCTTCGCTCTCCCAAGAGATGGAGACCGTTGTTGGCGAGCTTTGTTTGTAGCTTGGGATGAAACGGTAGGACGCCAACACTTCTATATCACTCTTTGGGCCAAGCTCAATTGAGTGACCTATTAACCTTTGACGAGTGGCAGGATCGTACAAAGTGTAATCGGTTGTATATTCTCTGTTGCCGTTCTCATGTTCAAAGTAAAGCCAAATTTTGCGATAAGTCACCGATTCACTGCTTGGGTTGGATAGGGTGAACTTTGTAAATATTTGCTGAGGCTGGCTTAAAGACTGACTGGCTTTGACAAAACCTGTTTGGTCAGTAGAACGTTGCCACGGACTGGTTGCACCGTACGAAATACTGGCAAGTTCGATATTGGCCTTAGCGACTTTCTGACTTGCAAAATTCAACAGATCTTTTGCTGGAGCGTACATAGCCATCAACATCATCGCTAAAATTACGTAAGAGGATTTACCGCGTAAGAAGTGGATCAAAGTGTTCATAAACTCACCTGTACTGTATCGATATACAGTACTGTATAAAAAAACAGATAATTGATGCAAGCTTTTTCTTGACGGTTTCTTGAACACTGATGGTTATTGATTCAGAGCGAAGTATGTAAATAAAATATAAAAAAGTGCTTGATTTAAAAAACTGCACTGATTTATAAGGGAAAAATTGATATTCCCACAGTCTTTTTCACCTTTTCTGTGGAAATAAAATGGAATGCAATTTGCTGTAAACAAATGAACTAGCGCAAGACTATTTCGCTGTTTTCGGTATAATGCCCGACTCGAAAATAGGGGTATCAATGGAAAGTTTTGACGTAGTAATTATCGGTGCAGGTGCATCAGGCTTATTCTGTGCAGCGCAAGCTGGTTACCGTGGTCGTAAAGTGTTGGTGATTGACCACGCAAATAAAGCCGGTAAAAAAATCCTGATGTCTGGTGGCGGACGTTGTAATTTCACAAACCTTGATGCTGCCCCTAAACACTACTTATCGAACAACCCTTATTTTTGCATTTCGGCATTGAAGCGTTATACCTCTTCTGATTTCGTTGAGCTGGTAGATCGTCACGCGCTTGATTATGTTGAAAAGGCCCCCGGTCAATTTTTCTGCGAACATTCTGCAAAAGATCTGCTACAAATCCTTTTAACAGAATGCGAATGGTCTGGATCAGAAATCCGTCTTAATACTTCTGTTCAGCAGATTACAAAAAATGAAGAGTCATTCACGCTGCTCACGAATGCTGGAAGCATTAAATGTAACTCCTTAGTGGTTGCTACTGGTGGCCTGTCTATACCTACTTTAGGTGCGTCTGGTTTTGGTTATCAGATCGCTGAACAGTTTGGTTTAAGCGTACTGCCAAGGCGTGCAAGCTTGGTTCCGATCACAATTCAACCAGCTATGAAAGAAAAGTTATCCACACTCTCTGGTGTCAGTGTGGATATTGAAGCGACTGCCAATGGTGTTAGCTTTAAAGAGCCGATGCTTTTTACCCATCGAGGCATCAGTGGCCCTGCAATTCTTCAAATAAGCAATTTCTGGCAACCGGGTGATGACTTACAACTTAATTTATTGCCAGAGATCGATCCTGAGCTTCATTTCAAGCAAGTACGCCAAGATAGACCGAAAAGGGCACTTGAAACCGAACTTACCAGTTTACTGCCAAAACGATTTGTCGAACTGATGAAGCAAGATTTCTCATGGCTAAGTAAACCTATGGCGGAGTTATCTAACGATCAGCTAGCTGAAATTACCCAATACTTAACCCACTTCGATGTCCAACCGAATGGCACAGAAGGCTATCGAACAGCCGAAGTCACCTTAGGCGGTATTGATACAGACCAAGTAAGCTCTAAAACCTTTGAATGTAACACTGTAAAAGGCTTGTACTTTATTGGTGAAGTGCTAGACATCACTGGCTGGCTTGGGGGCTACAACTTCCAATGGGCATGGAGTAGCGGGTATGCAGCGGGTCAGTATGTGCAATGAGTTGGGTTCAATAAATTAAACCGTTAACTATTTAATTGCACCGTTAACTTTCTCTGGTTTCCATTAAATTAGACCGTTAACTTTTCAGCTAAAATCCTCATCAAATAGCCTCAATGCTAGATGCACTGGGGCTTTCAGTGTTTTTCGAGCAAAATCCCGCCAAAAATGGAATTAGAGTGTTAACTTTTGGTTTTGCTCTGATATGGTGCTCTAGATTTTGAAGAAGGGTTTGATGATTAGCGTAAAAACTGTCTAGTAAAATCTGGTCGATTCAGTTTTAGTCGCCACTAGACAGCCTGTCTAATTCAATAAATGTTTAATTGAGTTCCAAAGGGGTGGGCCCCATGCGGTAATTCTGATCAAGGTGACTGATTTCTGCTATGTCAGCCTTTGATAATTCAAAGTCGAATACGGCCAAACTGTTTTCAATTCACTCTGGGATTACCAATTTAGGGATCGCTACATTGCCTTCTAAATGTTATTGGTGATCAATTGATTTTGAGTGTGTTATTGGTTTGTTTTGCGTTGATAAATAAGTGAGAGCATCATCAGGATAATGCCAAACAATGCGAGGGCGCTGCCTACCCAGCCTGTTGAGGACCAACCAAATCCATACGCAATTGATAGCCCACCTAAACTCGCGCCGATAGCATTAGAGATATTGAACGCACTGTGATTCAGCGAGGCCGCCATGGTCTGTGCGTCACCTGAAACATCCATCAGTCGAACCTGTAGTGCCGGCACTAGCGCAAAGCCACATCCAATCATAAAGAGCGTCGCGAGGGCACCTATTGGGCTGTGGGCATACACTGCAAAGAGCGCAAGGCTAATCACGTTCCAGAGCATGGTTGCTAGAATAGTTTTTGTTAGGTTAATATCGGCCATCTTTCCGCCAACTAAATTACCAACGACCATACCTAATCCCCAAAGCGCGAGCACCAATGGAACATGTTGTGCTTTGAGCCCTGTGATTTCAGTCAGTGTGGGTGTGATGTAACTGTAAACCGCAAACATCCCTCCAAACCCAATGGCAGCCGTGGCGAGGGTCAGCCACACTAGAGGTTTTGCTAGGCCTTTCAATTCGGATAGAGGCTTGGCGTCTTTAGTGCGTGATAAGTTAGGCAAGCAAACTGCAAACAATCCCATCGTGATGACCCCTGCTGCCCCTAATGCCCAAAAGGTTGCCCGCCAGCCGAACTGTTGTCCTATCCAAGTGGCAATAGGCACGCCAACAACGTTTGCCGCAGCAAGGCCTATCATCACAAAGCCTGCTGCTTGAGCCTTTTTATTTTTTGGAACTAAGGCTGCTGCAAATAAGCAAGCAACGCCATAATATGCGCCGTGGGGTAGGCCGCCAATAAAACGTCCAGCCAGTAATGAGCTATGGTTCCATGCACTAGCGCTTAAACCGTATCCAACTGCAAATAGCCCTATTAAACCGATTAGCAATGTTTTACGAGGCAGTCTCGCCCCTAAAATAGCAATGGTCGGTGCGCCTATCACAACTCCGACTGCGTAGGCACTGATATAGGCACCAGCATTTGGTACAGAAATGTTCATTGCCCTCGCTAAGTCTGGGAGTAAACTCATCGAAACAAACTCGCCCGTCCCGATAAACAAGCCACCACTGGCCAGTGCAATAAAAACTAGGAAGATGTGATAGATTGACTCTTGCTGGTTTGTAGATTGGTATGAGTGCATTACTTGCAGCCTTCTTCAATGTAACGTTGAAAGGCTTCTTTATAATCTGAGTGCCAGCGGGACAAAGCCGGACGATTTTTGATCATGTCATCTGCTGCCCATTGCATACGCATATGATCAAGCTGTTCAGTGACTTCATTGTCTTGGCAAAAAATGTAGAAATCCTGCTTGTTCAACCCTTCTACTAGGCGATCGGCCACTTGTGCCGCAGTCCATGGGGCGTTTGGCTTTTGAGTTTGGTCTTTCATCTCAGGGAAGTTCATTGGAGTAAAGGTATAGCCGGGCACCAAGAGATGTGCGGTGATTGTATTACCTGATAGTTGTCTTAATTCATGGGCGAGCTGTTCTGTCAGTACTTTCACACCAGCCTTTGAGACAGAGTATGCGGCATTGCCTGGCGGTGTTGTGATACCCTCCTTAGAACCAAGATTGACTATGGCAGCAGGCTTGCTTTGTGTAATTAGGTGCTCAACGAAAAGCGACTGAATCTCTAAGATGCTCCAGAAGTTAACATCCATTGTTTGGCGCCACTGAGTTAGATCATGCCAAGGGCCAGCACCTTTTAGGATGGCTGCATTGTTGATTAGGAGTGCAATATCACCTAGTTTGGTGGCTGCTTGGAAAAGGTCTGCTAAAGACTATCGAGATGTGACATCGCCATAAACAATAGAGACCTCAAGGCCTGGGTATGCTTGTACCAGTTGAGTCTTAGCATTGTTCAATTTGTGTTGATCACGATCAAAAAGAACGAGCTTCATACCTTCCTTAGCCAAACGCTCCGCAATGGCATAACCAATCCCTACAGCGGCCCCTGTGATAACGGCGACCGCATTGTTTCTAATAGCTGTAAGATTCATATTAATGTCCTTGTCTTAGTCAGGTTGGTGAAGTGTTATTTCAGTGATTTCCGATGGTACGCCTAAGCGGATAGGGAAGCCGTTCCACAGTGCTGTACCGTTGCTGACATAGACATACATGGAAGAAAGCTGATACAGGCCTGATATGAGTCCTTGGTTGGCATATCTAGCCATCTGATTAAAGCCCCAAATCATCCCTCCATGGGTGTGTCCTGATAGTTGCAGGTCGGTGCCATTTTGACCTGCTATTTCAGCATTAATTGGTTGGTGTTTTAGTAAGATAATTGGGCTGTCGTGAGGTGCATTTTTAAGCGCCAGCGAGACGTCGGGTTGGGGCAAATCAAATTGTGCAGCAGACTCATCCGTTACGCCTGCGATAGTGAGTTGTTCGCCGTTGACATTTAGAACAATATGTTCATTTTCCAGAATATTAATACCTAGTGACTCAATGTGATGTGCCCAGTCTTTTGCATCAAAGTAGTACTCATGGTTTCCTAAAACCCCGTAAGTACCGTATTTAGACCGTAAATTACTTAGCGGTTGAATATCTTTGGAACGGTTATTGACTGTTCCGTCAATGAAATCTCCAGTGATAAGAATGATGTCAGGATTTAGTGCGTTCACTTCCTGAACGATTTGCTGTGTCCATTGCTTTGGGTACAGAGTACTGATGTGCAGGTCAGTAATCTGTACCACTTTTAGTCCATTTAATGCTTTTGGCCACGTCTCAAACTCTAGCGTTACTTGCTTAACCTTAGGTATCTGAAGGGCGTTATATACCCCCATGGCGGACAAGGAGCTCGCTATGACGACGATCAGTAGCGCAGAGATGGATCGCCATAACGGAAGAGTGTTCATTTTATGAGATATGTTCCACATGATTTGGATAAGGTCCTTTACTAAGGTGACAGGCACCATTAATACAAAGGTACAAAACGCCCAACCTAAAAGAATGACCTGCCACCTTGGAAGTTCTGGTGAAAACATATTTCCAAAAATGGCAGTCAGTAACAGGTGGTATTGAGAGATAATTAAAAGCAGTACGGTAAGCCCCCATTTTTTTGTACTAGATATTGAAAGGGGATAAATTAGCCGCCATGCCAGTAGTAAGAAGCCAAGGAAAATGTAGAAATGGAACAACTCGTTCTCCCGAGATTACTATTGAGATGACTTTACTTTAATAGTTCGAGTGAGTTTGATCTTGCGGCTTTGATGCATGCTTCTTTGAATATAATTCAACAATAGGTTTGTGCCATGATCTTCTATAGTTGATTTAATAACAGATTTGCAGTTTAGTTAGTCGTCTTTTTCATTGTAAGATGAATAAAATTAAATGTTTTTATGGGGCGGTTGGTGCTGTGAGCACGAAACTATCAAAGAAAGATCTATCTAATCTAAATGCTTTTTGTAGCGTTGAGCGTTTGAGAAGCTTTACGCAAGCTGCTAATGAATTAGGTATTACGACTTCTGCGTTAAGTCATTCCATAAAAAATCTAGAGCAGAGGTTAGGTGTTAAACTGCTGAATCGCACGAGTCGAACCGTTGCTCCGACAGACGCAGGAGCGAACCTTGCGCGAAGGTTAGAGATAGGCTTCAAAGAGATTGGATTAGCTCTAAATGATGTAAACCAGTACAGAGACAGACCTTTTGGAAAGCTTCGTTTAAGTGTGCTGACTGACAGTGCGAGATTAATACTCGGAAAGTATCTTCCAAGATTTCTCTCAGAGTATCCAGATGTTGAGTTGGAAGTCTCTGTTGATGACCATATGATGGATATTGTAGGTGAAGGGTACGATGCGGGTATTCGCTTCGGTGGTACCGTTCCTGAGGACTTTGTGGCGGCAAAACTCGGTACAGAGCTAAAATGGGTCACTGTCGCCTCGCCTAAATATTTGTTTGAGCATCCAGCGCCAGACACGCCAGAAGACCTATATCAGCACGTCTGCATTCGCTTGAGAAATGGACGTGGTGAAGTCTTCAAATGGGATTTTGAACGGAATGGAGAGCAACGTATTATCGATCCCAGAAGCAACATCTGCGTCAATGAAACAGCCTTATCAATCGAGCTATCACTCGCCGGGACAGGTATTACTTACTGCTTGGAAGAGTTGATCAAACCCTATCTCAAGAGCGGCGAGCTGGTATTGGTACTACCGGACTGGTGTACATTTGAGCCGCCTATGTTTTTGTATTACCCGGGTCACCGACAGGTACCGCAGGGGTTACGAGAATTGATTGCTACGTTACGAGAAGAAATTGATTTTGATATAGCATCTAGCTTGTAAAAATACATAACTTTTTTCGTTTTACAGTTTAATCCCGTTGATACATAGTTGCTTGGTCTCAAAGAATTTGCCGTTAATTTTCTAGGCCTATCAACTAGGCACTACAGTCTCCCAAATCCAATTTGGGCCATTTCAGTTAGGCGGCTTTGGGTGCGTCGAAACTCAAATAATAGGGTGCCTGCTTGGTATAGCTGTTCAAGCGGGACTTCAGCTTGAAGGATTAAGCGTACTCGTTGGTCGTAACACTCGTCGACAAGGCTGATAAATCGTCTCACTGCATCGTCGTTAATGGCGAGAGATACCACACGATCCCCCGTTTTTCCTGAACCTAGTGCACTGTCTTCGGTGCCGCGGGCTTTGATATGTTCAAAGGCTTCACCACTCAAGCACGGAATTTGACTGACGATGATTTCGTCGAATTGGGAAGCGAGTTCCATATAGTCTGCAGCGGCGCGTGGGCCAATACATAGGTCTTCAAACCGGAACCATATTTGGTTTTCATTACGTCCTTGAGCTGTTATCGGGCGATGATTGATTTTTATCGTATCGATCGGGGAGAGTATCGAGGCATTCAAGTAGGCGGTAAATTCTGTTTCAGTTGTAAAGTAAATAGGTCGAGTAGGGCGGGGCTGAAAGCGATGATCAACATCTCCAGTTAGATGAATGCTTGTAAACGCTTGTGACATTCTATCGATGGTGGGTTGAAAGCGCTCTTTTTGCAGCTGAGACTGAAACAACCCAGTAATGGCAATGTTTGAAGTGGCTACGATGATGACACCTCGGTCAAGCAATGCACTAACTATACCACCGAGCAGCATGGCATCGCCGATATCGCTGACAAAGAACTCATCAAAACACAGTACTTGATACTCAGATGCCAAGCGATCAGCGATGGTCAACAAAGGGTTGGCTTGTCCAAAGGTTAGGTTAAGTTCCCTATGTAGTCTCGCCATAAAGTGATGAAAATGAACTCGCTGCGCCATCCCGCTTGGTAAGGCTCCATAAAAGATATCCATCAGTTTCGTTTTACCGCGTCCCACGTCTCCCCACAGGTAAATACCTTGCTTAGCATATTGCTCAGTAGTGCTAACTAGGGCCGTGTAAATGGCGTTCAGCTCAGTGATTGCCTCTTGTTGAGCGTGATCAGTCTTTAATTCCTCAGAGGCACATAAGCGCTGATAAATGTCGGCGGGGGAATTCATCTTATCTTCTTTCAAAGCTTAAACATGGGGCGCTAACATACACTCCACCCCCTTGTACTGCAATGACTTGGCTAGGTGACTTGATATCAGTGAAAGTTATTCGTTTCAGTTTGTCTAAAAAAGCGGGTGGGCAATTTTATGTAAGGGTCAGCCTTATCAGGTGGAGACGCCCTAGATAAGGCTTGATGTTTTTAAAGGCGATCTTTAAAAAATGGAATGACTGAAGACAGCGCTAAATTAACAGCTTCTGGTTGATCATATAGCTCGTAGTGAGAAATACCCTCAGCTACGATAATGTGTTTGTCGTTCGAGGCTGCGCGTCCATAGATCTCCATGCCATCTCGGTATGCTCCAAACCCTCCCACTTTGTCTCCTACGACGACTAGAAGTGGTTGAGTAAGCAGTGTCTCGGCATTGAGAAACGCATCCCAACCCAATGCCGCTCCGTTAAATGAGAACAGACCGCTGGTTTTCCCGTTTGATCTTTGGCCTCTTGGGGTTTTGTAGTAATCCGTTGCTTCTAAAACGTCGATATCTGATATCCCTGCTGTTTTGGCGTCTTCAACAGAGTTGGGTAAATAATCCAAGATGTAAGCTTGCTCGCCTTTGGCTTCAGCGGTGCGTTGTTTGGCAATGGCTTCTAGTGCCGATACAGGGTCGAACTGACTAAAACCTTCTCGTAGTAGCCGACCAAAATTCACACCAGTAATCGATGCTACCGCTTTAATACGATGGTCAGTGATAGCAGCATGGATGGAATAAGCACCACCGCCACAGATGCCAATAGCTCCAATTTTATTTTCATCTACAAAGGATAAGGACATTAAGTAATCGATTGCGAAGCGGATATCTGATGTGCGAATAGATGGGTCTTCGATAAAACGTGGAGATCCACCACTTTCACCCTGAAAGCTGGCATCGAAAGCAAGTGCAATAAATCCTGCATCGGCTAGTGCGCGAGCGTATATGCTTCCTGATGTTTGTTCTTTACAGCTTCCGATAGGGTGTGTGCTAACGATTGCCGGATAGGTTTTACTTTCATCAAAGTCGCTAGGTAGATATAAGTGTGCGGCTGATGCCCAGCCTAAATTCTGGTAAGAAACCTGTTTCAATGTACACATTGGGAAAACCTCAGATTCTGTCGGTATTATCTAAGGCGAGTGTATGGACTCGCCTTAGAACTTTATTTGTTAAAGAGTGCGTTGGAAAAATGGCGCAAGTTTAGACACAGCTTGATCAACATAATTTGGCAGGTCGTAAAATGACATATGGTTGCCACCTTCGATGATCTCGAGTTGTTTGTCGTTTGAAGCTGCACGTTCAATTAGGTTTTCGCTCATCCAACGACTGCCTGCTTGACTGCCTGCGACCATCAATAATGGTTGTGTCAAAAATGCCTCTGCAAGGTAATAGGCATCATAAGTTACCAACTGGTTTAGGTTGCGCGTCAATGTATAACCGGGTGCATTTGGGTGCGCACAACGAGGCGTGTGGTAATACTCCCAAGCTTCCGCCAACTCTTCATTTGGCGCATCTTCCCTACGCATTGGGGCCAAAGGGATTTGCATCAAATCGGCTCCGCTTACATCATTAGTTCTGGCGTTTGAACCAAAGTCTAAATATCCCATGGCATCTGTATCAGCGACTGAGCCGTCCCATCCATTTCGAAACATCTGCCCAATGTTAACTGCGCTGACTGTTGCAACGGACTTTATTCTGCGATCATTAATCGCAGCATTAGCGGAGTATCCGCCGCCTGCACAGACTCCTAGAGCGCCGATGCGATCAGCGTCTACGTAACCTAAAGTGGTTAAGTAATCAATTACAGCGCTAATATCTTCAGTGCGGGTGTATGGGTTTTCCAGCTGTCGAGGCTCGCCAGTGCTTTCCCCTTGATAGGAGGCATCAAATGCAATCGCAATGAAGCCATTCGCCGCCATATGTTTGGCGTATAACCCAGCCGCTTGTTCTTTAACACCACCGCCAGGATGTGTAACGACAATGGCAGGGTATTTGTTTGATTCAACAAAGGTGGATGGAAAATAAATGTTTGCAGACATAGTGATACCTGCACCGCTGATGTTTTTAAAAGTCACGTTTTTCATGTTCTGCACTCCTAAAGGTTTGGTAGCGTTGGTTCGTTCAACCGATAGAAAGCAGTTTAGATGGGGTTACCGTATAGAAAAATATGCTAAAACTATCATCATAATTTAGCAGGACTTAACAATATGGCTCTCGATTCTTCTTTATATTCCTCAATGATTTGGTTTTCTCATGTTGCGCAACATGGAGGTTTCACGAAAGCAGCAGATCACTTGGGGGTGACACGCGCGGCGCTATCTCAGCACGTTAAATCCTTAGAAGAACAGCTAGGGGTTCGTTTGCTTAATAGAACCACTCGTAGCATGTCGCTGACAGAGGAAGGTCAAAAGCTAATGGATGTGTTAACACCTTCGTTTGATTCTATAGAGCGTGTAGTGACCGAACTTAGAGAAGCCCATGATGAACCGAGTGGTATGATCCGTATTAATACATCTCGTGTGGCTGCCAACCTTCTGTTGATACCTGTGTTAGATCAGTTTCTTGAAAAGTTTCCCAAGGTGCGCGTGGAGGTGTCTATCAATGATGGGTTCTCTAGCATCATTTCTGATGGCATGGATGCGGGGATTCGTCTAGGAGAAAGCTTGGATGAAGGCATGGTTGCGATCCCTATTTCTCCCGCGATCACTCCTACCATTGCTGCTTCGCCAAGTTACTTAGACATTTATGGATACCCTAACACTCCTGAAGACTTGGTGGATCATAATTGTCTGGCCTACCGCTTCTCATCTAGTGGCGCCATCGACAGATGGAAGTTCCAGCATAGTAGTGATCGAGAGCGAACGCTTGAATTTGAGCCTGTAGGAAATGCTATCTTCAACGATGATGAGAATATGATTAAAGCCGCATTAAATGGTGTTGGATTGATGAAGCATTTGGATTTGTGTATCGAACCGCATCTCAATGAAGGCCGCTTGGTAAAAGTACTTGAAGATTGGTGTCAGTCTTTTCCTGGATTTTATCTATATGTGTCCTCAAGAGAGAATATGCCAGCGAAGATTCGAGCCTTGATCGATTTTCTGCTTGAGCAACGAGGTCAGTTTAGCAAGCTATGACATGTAGCTAGCAAGGCATTGATTTTCAATTCTTTACCCCCAACTTCATTAGATACAATGAAAGGAGGTTATAATGATGAGTCGTCATTTTGAGAAAGCCGAAGGTTTATGCGAAGAAAAAGATCCCGCTACCAATGGGTTTGTGTTTAACCAAACAATGTTGCGCATTGCAGATCCTGTTCGGTCGCTGGACTTTTACACTCGAGTGATGGGCATGACATTGCTAAGAAAGCTCGACTTCCCAGAAATGGAGTTCAGTTTGTACTTTTTGACCTATGGCGAAGATTTTTCTGATATCAGTGCCGATGAAGGTAAGCGAACGGCGCAAACGTTTGGTCGTCCAGCAGTGTTGGAGTTGACTCATAACTGGGGGGACACGGCAGATACGGTGGAATATCACAATGGTAATAGTGATCCACGCGGTTTCGGTCACATTGGTTTTCATGTACCCGACTTAGAAGGGGCGTGCCAACGCTTTGAGGATTTAGGTGTGACGTTTCAGAAAAAGCTGTCTGACGGTAAGATGAATTATATTGCATTTATTAAAGACCCTGATGGTTATTGGATCGAGATTTTCGATGCGAATCGTGTCAATGGGTAATTAAGTCAACGCATGATCATTAAGCAGTCTATATAAAGAGCCAGTTTCAACAAAGTGTGATACTGGCTCTTAGCTTTATTAAGCATGTATTAATGGGATAACCTCACCAGTGTTTATATTTGGTAGCTGTCTGTGCTGGTAAGGAGCAAGTTTGAACCAAGCTGTTCGCAGTATCTGCAAAACATCGCCATGTGCAACCAGCAGAATGTTTTCATTTCGGTGGGTCTCTTCTAGCCTTGCTATGACAAGCATAGCTCTTTTAAATACCTGATCGGTCGTTTCTACTCGATGAGTAGATCCGCTTGTACCCAATGCATCATGTTGCCATACCGTATCGTAGTAACGATCACTCAGGCCGTCCCATTCGCCAAAGAAGCGTTCCCGTAATAATGGCTCAATTACGGGTTCAGATAATGAAAGGTTGTCGGTCAGTAATTGAGCGGTTTGTTTTGTTCTGAGGAAGTCGGAGCAGTAAACGCTTTGTATCTTTAGTTCTTTACATGTGGGTAAGCTATTTATTACTTGCTTCTTACCTTCGCAAGTTAGGCCAAAATGAGTGCACCCTAGTTTGGGGGCGCTGACAATGATGCCTGCAACATTGGCTTCACTCTGGCCGTGTCTCATTAAGTAATACTGATTGCTGAGAGTCATTTTCTTATAGCTCTGGGTGATAATTCGAAAGGGGGTTAGAACTCTTCTTAAAAGCTCTAACCCATGGTTTTAAATCTATGATTAGAGTAGTTTTTTACGAATTTGTACGACGATAATCTCTGCAACAATTACCACTGCGAATATTGCAAGTAATGCCATCGCTACTCGCTGCCATTCAAATAGGTTCATGGCATCGCTCAAAACAACGCCAATGCCACCAGCTCCGACTAACCCCAATACTGCCGATTCCCGAACATTAATATCCCAGCGGAACAGAACAATACTGAAAAATGCAGGTAGCACTTGAGGCCAATAACCCTTCAAAAGTACGGACGCCCAAGAAGCACCTGTGGCGCGCAGTGCCTCGATAGGCCCCATGTTTATCTCCTCGATAGCTTCTGCTAGGAGCTTACCGACAAAGCCTA
Source organism: Marinomonas communis (assembly GCF_004363305.1). Lineage (GTDB taxonomy): Bacteria > Pseudomonadota > Gammaproteobacteria > Pseudomonadales > Marinomonadaceae > Marinomonas > Marinomonas communis. Next base: position 306,011 of record NZ_SNZA01000001.1, read on the forward strand.
CCGAACGAAATGCAATAGCTAATACGCCTGCCAGCACTCCTGGCCCAAAGATTGCGACAAACAATAGTGCCCAAACTAACGAGTTCACTGAACGGGATGACACTAGAAAAAATCGTGCGACCCAATGACTAATTGGTGAAGCCACAATATTGTTAGCGTTCATTAAGGCAAATGGGATGGCGAATAGTAATGTGACTAGTGTGCCAAGAGTCGCGATGTTTAGAGTCTCGATCATGGCATCGTGAACAGAGATTGAATAAAAAGCAAAGTCAATTGGCCACATCCGTGTAAACATGTCAGCCATTTGCTCTGGTGCATCATAGAAAAACTCTGGAATCACTTCGACTGTTCGAATGGACTGTACTAACGCCAGTAATAAGATGAGATAGACTGAGTAGCGCGACAACTTTTGTTTTAAAGTAAAACGTTGCCAATGAGAGTGCATAGTGGTCATTTTGATGTCCTCATTGGGTTATCTGAAAATGCGACGAACAATGTTGGAAAGAAACTCGCCGAACATGATCAGTGCAATGATGGTGATTAAAATAGCGGCAACAAAGTCGTAGTCAAAACGTTGGAAAGCTGAAAAAAGAGTACCACCAAGCCCGCCTGCGCCGACAATTCCGACCATAGTTGAGTTACGTAAATTCGAGTCTAACTGATAGGTCGAAAAGCCGATGAAACGTGAGAAAACTTGAGGCATGACTGAAAACAGAATCAGGCTTACAAAGCCTGCTCCAGTCGCGCGTATAGCTTCCACTTGTTTCAAAGAAATTTCTTCGATGGCCTCAGCAAATAATTTTGCAATAAAACCAATCGATGCAACCACTAACGTGAGAATCCCTGCTAGCGCACCAAAACCAACGCTTTTAACAAACAATATAGCTATGATGACAGGATGAAACGTTCGACATAAAGCAATTAGACCACGCATGGGAACCGTCACCCAATTCGGCATCAGGTTCCTCGCAGCAAATAACCCCAAAAACAGTGATAATATAATCCCTGTAACGCTGGCAATGATGGCTATTTCCAGACTTTCTGCTAGTCCGCTTAGAAGCAGTTCCCAACGAGCGAAGTTGGGTGGAAACATGCGTTCGAAAAGTTGACCCGCATGACCTAAGCCTTCCGAGAAACGCGTCCAATTAAGCCCCATTGCTTGCACAGAATAGAGTAGATAAGTTATCAATAATGCCCAAAGCCCAGTAACGAACCAGTTACGTTTGAAGGGGTTATCACGATGAGTAGACGGAGTTATACCAGCCATGACTCACCTCCATAGATTTGTTTTAGGTGATCATCTGTGATGCCTTCAGGAGCACCATCATAAACCACGACACCCTCACTCATACCTATCATTCTGGTGGCAAAGCGGCGTGCTAAGTTCACATCGTGAATGTTAACCAAAGTGGGGATGTTTTTTTCTTCAGCGAATTTTTCTAATAGCTCCATGATTTCAACGGCTGTTTTTGGGTCAAGAGAGGAAGTCGGCTCGTCCGCCAACAGAATGTGAGGATCTTGCATGACCGCCCGGGCGATGCCGACTCGCTGGCGTTGTCCACCAGACAGGCTGTCTGCGCGTTTGTTTGCATGTTCTGTCAACCCAACAGCATCTAATAACTGAAAGGCCATATCGATATCCGCTTGACTGAATTTACGGCGCCATGCGCTCCACGCAGACATATAGCCAAGTCGGCCTGTGAGTACATTCTCAATCACCGATAGACGTTCTACTAAGTTGTACTCTTGAAACACCATGCCCACGTGACGGCGAAGCTTGCGTAACTGGCTACCTTTAGCCAAACAAAGATTCGATTGATGGAAAATGATTTCACCGGCTGTTGGGTCAATAAGCCGATTAATGCAACGTAGTAATGTGCTTTTCCCTGTGCCAGAAGGGCCGATAATGGCAATGATGCCAGGCGAATTGATTTCAATGTCAATGCCTTTCAAAATGGGGTTTCCAGGGGTGTATTCTTTCTTTAAACCTCGAATGTATAGTGCATTGGGTGAGACTGGAAAATCTGAGGCGGTTGTCATAGCAAGTTCCTTTGGGTAAAAGGGCCCCTTACCGCATATATGAGCACAGCGGTAGAGGGGTATCGTAAGACAGAAGGGAGTTGGTACTCCCTAAGTTGGGTAGCAGAGCTTAATTAGTGCTCTGCATCGCTTGTTTTTTCGCTGCGGCTTTCGCAGCTTTCGCTGCATCGGCTTCAGCCAGCTGTTTTAGGCCAGTTTTGGTGTAAGCTGTACCGGAAGCATGAGCAATATCACGGATGACTTTCCAATCTTCTTTATAGGTGACTGGGTAGAAACGGTCTGCACCACCAAAGGTTTTTTGCATGTCTTCCGAGAAGCGGAAGCTATCAAAGGCTTGCTTGATTTTGGCAACAAGATCAGGGTGTAAGTCGTGGGCATAGCCAAACGCAGAGGTTGGGAACTTAGGACTCTTGTAGATGATACGGAAGTCCTTTTCTTCAATACGACCACCATCGACCATACGGTGGAATACGTCCGAAGCAACAGGGGCTGCATCGTAGTCGCCTGCTAAAACACCCATGATTGATTGGTCATGTTTACCTGAATATTTTACTTGGTAGTCTTTATCTGGCGTAACGCCCACGTACGGGAATAGAGCTCTTGGGGCTAAATTACCTGAGTTGGAAGACGCGGAAGTATGGGCAACTACTTTACCTTTTAGATCTTCCATTGAGTGGATATCACTGTCTGCACGAGTAATGGTAATTAGGTTATAACCTTGAAATCCATCTGCTGTGCCTTTTACTGCAATTGGTACATAACCGCCAAGATTCACTGCGTAGCCCGTTGGGCCGGTTGAAAAGCCTGCGATATGAAGCCGACCTGATCGAATCGCTTCAACTTCGGCAGCATTTGAATGCACAGTGTAGTAAATCACTTTTTTGCCAGTGGCTTCACTTAAATACTCTTGAAAGTCATGGAATGCATCCTTGTATACTGCAGGATCCTCTACTGGAGTATAAGTGAATACTAAAGTGCTTGGGTTGCGCCATTGAGAAGAGTCTTTAGGGCTGTCAGCAACAAGATCGTGATTCTCATCACAGAATTTATCGTCAAGAACACCACGATGTGAGCAGTCATCTGCTAATACAGGGCTTGCTACAAAAAGCAAGGAACCCGAAACAATCAAGCTTGTAAGCAGTTTTTTTGACATTATGTGTACCTCTTTAAACATTGTTTTTATTGTTATCGCCGGGCGGGAGGAGCCGTTGCCGGAGATGGCTGACTCTGCGTTATAAAGCAGAGGCAGCATTTAGATAGCAAATCAAATACCAACATGATTATTCATAATAAAAACATGAGGTTAGGGGACTCTTGTCGATGGGAAGTTAACTTATGGGACAGACATGTCCATCCTAAAAATAACAAACGGGTCATAACTGTCCTTTTTCCAAATTGCTACGGAAGACTTGTTTATCAAGATGGTGCTTTTTCATTTTGCGATATAAGGTTTTACGTGAAAGATCCAACAAGTCAGCTGCTTCATGTAACTGTCCTTGGGTGGCTCTTAGACCCTGTTCTAAGATTTGACGTTCATACTGTTCCATGCGTTCTTCGTAACTAGCACCGGTGGGACTATCTTCATGTTGTAATGAGGCTAAAGAGGTTTCACTGATGCCGAGCACAAATCTGTCGGCTGCATTTTTGAGTTCGCGGACGTTACCTGGCCAATTGTGTTGTAGTAAATGAGTCAAGGTCGTTGGCTGTATTTCTGGAAGGGGCCTTACAAAGTGTTCTGCGGCTTTACGAACATAATGATGGAAAAGAGGCAGTATGTCTTCAGGTCTGTCTTTTAGAGGGGGAATAGTCAAGCTGGCTACATTGAGGCGATAGAACAAGTCTTTGCGAAAGCGACCATCCTCGCTAAGCTGAGCAAGATCATCTTTACTTGCGGCAATAACTGTTAGAGAGACTGGGATAGGAGTTGTACTGCCAACACGCTCGATGGTTCGATCTTGTAAAACCCTGAGTAGTTTAATTTGTACAGAAATTGGCATCGTTTCTATTTCGTCTAGAAATAATGTTCCGCCGTTAGCGGCTTCGATCTTGCCGATGTGTCGTTTATTAGCCCCTGTAAAAGAGCCCGCTTCATGGCCGAATAATTCGCTTTCAATCAAACTTTCGCTGATACCGCCACAGTTTATTGCGATAAACCGCTTGTCAGATCGCTGGCTAAATCGGTGTAATGCTCGTGCGACAACGTCTTTTCCTGATCCTGTTTCACCATAAATAATGGTGTCTACATTGGCTTGCGCCAGAGCTAAAATATGTCGGCGTATGTTTTTAATCGCAACCGAATCGCCGATAATGAACTCGTTCAGCCCACTTTGCTGTTCTAAGTTTTGCTTTAATGAACGGTTTTCCAATACTAGCAGACGTTTTTCAACCGCTCTTGAAAGCTGATTGACGAGTTGATCGGGCTTAAGTGGCTTTTCTAGAAAGTCATATGCACCATCTCTCACTGCTTCGATCGCCATCGGAATATCCCCATGGCCACTCATTAGGAGTACGGGAAGTTCACAATCAAGCTTTTGCAGCCGTGTAAGCAGTGCTAGACCATTCATTTTTGGCATTCTTACATCGCTTAGAATCACTGCTGGACTGTCAGTGTCCAGTGAAGCTAAAGCTCCTTCGGCGTCAAAAAAGCTTTGGATTTTAAAGCCTTCCAGCTCCAGCATTTCTGTCAGGGCTTCAACGATGGACTGATCATCATCTATGATTATTATTTTAATATCCTGATTCATTTTATTGCTCTGCCTTATTTAATATCAGAGTAAAACAGCTACCTTTACCCAAAGTGGAGCAAACGCGAATGCGCCCTCCAAAGTCTTGAATAATGTTGTAACTGATAGACAAACCGAGCCCGAGTCCTTGCCCTACTTCCTTTTGCGTGTAAAAGGGGTCAAAGATCAGTTCAAGTTTGTCTGGCTCAATGCCAATGCCTGTATCTTCCACTTGAATCTCAATTACAGACCCAAGGTCAGTAACTTGGATGCTAATCTTCGCATCGGTTACTTGACTGTCATTTTGTTCTAGAGCATCCAAAGCATTACTCAACAAGTTCACCAGCACTTGCTCTAAGCGTATTGGCTCAGCAAGTACGGTAATCGTTTTGGAAGGTGCTTGATAGTCAAACTGACATGGGTGTTCTTTCAAACGATTTGACATAAGGTCAACAGTGTCTTGAATGACTTGATTAACTGACACCGGGGATAGCTCGGTTTCAGCAACCCTTGCAAACGTTTTTAGGTGACGGGTGATTGAGGCCGTTTTATCGAGTAAATGTGATATTTTAATCATCGTCTCGCGGGCTTTTTCTGGTTCATTTTTTTCTAAACGGCGTCCTAAAATATGCAGCTGGCTTGCTATGGCGGTTAGGGGCTGATTGATTTCGTGGGTAATACCAACACTAAGTTGACCAAGTGCTGCCAGTTTACCTGCTTGCACCAGCTCATTTTGTGTAGCTTTTAGTTGTGCTTCGGCGGCGATACGTTCTTCTATTTCGGCCGCAAGCTTGTGATTTGTTTGCTCCACCTGGATGGCTGTATTTTGAAAGTGTTTAAGGTCCATAGCCATGCTTGATACTTCATCGTCACCAAGAATACGAATTTGTGTATCCAGTTTTGAACTGGCGATGGCACGCATGTTTTTCTGAAGCTCTTGAATCCGTTGGAGCACATTTCTTTGCACATAAAACCAGGATATTGCCCCGGCTACGATAAGGCTTGCTAATGACAGCAGCAGCACGCTACGGATGCTGATGTTGATTGACTTGATAGCGTTGTCTAGTGACGTGCCAATACTAGTGTTAGTTTGATTGGTGTATTGGTTGATCTGAGCGGCCAACTGTTGAATATGGTTTTGGCTGTTTTGAAGGTAAAAAGACTGTTGGTAAAGTAGATCAAGTTCCTGATTTTTAAGTAAAAATAGTTCCCCCTTACGTGACCCCATCTTAATAAGACTTTGTAACTCATAGTGTGTGTCGGGCGCTATATCCAACTTGCTGGCATTTACTTGGAGTTCTTCTCCAAGTCGTTCTAAATGTAAAAACGTATAGTCTAAATCGTTAAAAGATGCGTCATTTCTGATTTTCTCGGCCATACCAGAAAAATAATAAAGGTGGCTAATAACAGATAAGACGTCTGCTGGTGGAGATTGTTTAAATTGATCAATTAATTGCTCGATGCGAGGAAATATCAAGCTTAAAGTCAGTACCAAGTCTCGATGAACGAGTTCTCTTTGTTCAACGTTTTGATTAAGTAAGGTCAGGCTATTATGAATCTGTGTGATCAGTTCGACGAAGTAGCGGTTGTAATCGGGCAGGTTGCGCATCAACAGGTCCATTTCATCAATGGCAACATTAAGCTCGGCCATAGCTTGTAATCTTGAGGCATTTGATTCGCTGCTTACCAATAGAGGAGCCGTAGAGACAATGAGGCGGCTTTTATCGTTAAGTTTTGCTGCAGCATCTAATCCTGGTATGTCTTGGTGTTGAAGTAGTTCTAGCTTGCCTCGCAATTGGATATAAGTGTTTGTAGCGAGGGTACTGGCAACAATTGTAATGGACGAGATCAAAACGAATGCTAAAAAAAGACGCCCACCAATACCGATATGACGAATCCAACCGCGTAAATTAATACTCATGCAAGTATCCTATTATTATTGTAGTAAGGCCTTGTAATGAAAAAAGGATGCCAGTTTTACCTGCTTAAATACAAGGTAAAAAAATAATGGATCGGTCAGAAATGTCCCTTTTAAATTGATTGTTGGCTGCTAACTAGGTGGTAGCAAGTTATAGTATTTTTCAATACAGCCTCAAAATTATGAATCCCTGTTTCTCAACTTGAATATTTACAACGCTACATAAAAAGCGAATTCTTCGAACTCACTAACAATAAAAACCAAGTTAACTCATATGCGTATTCTTATAGCAGAAGACGATCCGGTCTTGTCAAAGTCTGTATCCAGCCAATTCGAGAAGCTGGGTTTTGTAACAGACGTGGCGTTCGATGGTGTCCAGGCAGAAATATTAATGAAGGAACAGCCATACGATTTGCTGATCCTAGATCTTAATATGCCTAAACGTGATGGCAACGAGGTACTGTGTGCGCTGCGTCGAGGAGGTAATAATACGCCAACTTTAGTTTTAACGGCACGAGGTGCGTTAGACGACAAGTTGAAGCTTTTTAATCACGGTGCTGATGATTACCTAACTAAGCCGTTTCGATTTGAAGAATTAGAAGTGCGCTGTCGAGCACTTATTCGGCGTAATCGGGGATTAGCTAACGACCAAATTGAACACAATGAAGGTGCTCGATAAAAATTATCAAACACTATTTAATTGGGTTTTAACTGTTTTAGCGTTTCGTCTAATTTGGCTCTCACTGCAAGAGTACTTGTGATGCTAACTTAGGTGGACTGTTTAATGATGATGGACGCGTAAGTGTATGGTTGCGCGTTCGCTAATTTCTTGAATGTTGATGAAACCTCCATTATCACTTTGTACTCCACCATTTAAGATACATTGTTGATATTCCTTCACGCTTAATTTGGTTGTTGAATTGTCAGTTTCGAAAACTTCTACAGTGGTTTCAAACAAAGCATAGGGCGGCATTGAAAGCCTGAATACTGCAGTCAACACGCTAAACCCACTTGCCCCAATTAATGCCTCTAACTCATCTAGCGTATAATAAGTTTTGTTAGGATGATTCCGAACATAATTGGCAATTTCTGTCCAAACAGCACCACATGGGTAAAGTGTCTCATCAACTAGCTCGGCAAGCCGTAACTGGGTTTTCTTGTAGGAGCTACTTGTCATCTATTCACATCCTTTGAACGGGTTATAACAACCAAATACTAGTCAAGCGTGAACATCTTGTTTGGTGCAATTTGTAAACTTTCATTTCTATTTATAAGTAATGTAATGATTTGTTATCTGATGGGTGTTGACTGAAACCTTAAGATAAATATCTTCAATAAAATCAATTGGTTGTGTTCAAATCAATATAGATTTGATGGTTTTGAGCAACTTAAAAATTTTAGCAAGTGGTTTTGCCCTATATCTAATAGTGATCATAGAGTCGTATTTTGGATGAGATATCAAGTTGATAAATGATTAACATGAAACTGTTTATGCATTAAACAAAATTCGTGTGGCTCCTTTAAAATAAAAATGATTCTAGGAGGGTATTCATGCATCTCAAAGTGTGTGATCGAGAGGCGGTTGGCGTCTCTGCTAAGTCCGTATCCGACTTTCTAATGAGTGAGCATTTCGGCAAGCATGAGCTTATCGAAGGCTCACCAAACGATAGATTGGCTGAAATAAAATTTAAACGCTTTGGCGTTTTATCTATTTCAGAGCATTGTTTTGGCTGTGAAGCGAAACTTAATGCTCTTGGATCATCTGAAAATTTTCATTTGCAAGTGGTTCTAAGCGGTGAAAGTGTGGTTCAAAGTCGTGGTTTGATTCAGCGACTACGACATGGTGATAGTATGATGCTTGCTCCTCATTCATCGTTTACCAGCACTTACAGCGCAGACTGTCGAAAGTTAATAATTTGCATACCTGCATCGTTTATAGAGCAAACGGCATTTGAATTCGGGTATCGAGTGCACAAAGGCACTATTGAATTCTCGTTTGAAAAAAAACGTTTACCTCATTCCAGCTCTTTTATCTGTTTATTGGAAGCTATACTGCAACAGACTAAAGATAATTCCAATGATCGAGGCTTTATGTATTACAACAAATTACTTGCGCATATGGTGATCGGAGAATTCTCTTGTAATTTAGAACGCTATCGTCAGTTGCCAATGAGTGAACATCGTTTGATAGAGCGTATTCGTCAACATGTACTTAGGAATATCGTGCAAGATATTAGCATTGAAGATTTATCTAAGGTGTGTCGTTTAAGTCGTAAGTCAATATACAACTTATGTCGCAGAGAATTGGGTATGACACCATTGTCGTATATTCGTTGTTTAAAGCTTGATAGTGTGTACTCTGAGCTAAAACAAGATGATCGCGTCCGTAATGTAACGGAAGTCGCTTTAAAATATGGATTCACTAATTTAGGCAGGTTTTCTGCCCAATACAAAGAGTACATAGGTGAATTGCCATCACAAACATTCCGAAAAGGAGTATTTTGATTAGCTCCGTGAACACTCTAGCCCAAGCAAAGGGGTAGCCTGGGCTAGAATGTCTTTACAGTATGGGTTATTAGAATTTGTACATAGCCATTAATTCAAGCTGTTTTCCTGCAGGGCGAACAGATGTTCCTTGTGAGGTAGGTGGACGGTTTCCGGCATTTTGCTCTCTAACTTCTATGCCCAGATCTACATTAGGCAGGTATGCATACACCATGTTGATGGCAGTTTGCTTAAGTGTATCGTCACTCAGGCTAGATTTGTCCGTACTTACTTGGCCATAACGCAGGTTTGCACGCAATTTGTCTGATATTTTATGTCCAATTCCAGCACTAAAACCAGTTGTCGTGATAAGGCTGCCGTTATTGTCTACTTCCATTTGCGCGTCTAATCCTCGTGCTCCGTTATAACCCCAGCCCGAATAGATTGCTGCTCCTTTACCTGTAAAACCGCTAATGCTCACTGTGGTATCGCCAAACTTCAACTTACTTGCCAGGGAAATCGCAGCACCATACTTTGATTCGTCATCAGAAGTAATACTTGGGGTTGTATCTACTTCACGGCCAGTTAAAGCAAGGTTAAATGCATGGCCTGACGAGGTTCGATGTGTATATGCTAAAACGGCATCTGGAGTATCTGCGTTACTATATAGAGGATCTTGGGCGGTAAAACGCCAACCGTCTTTTACGTAATGTATGACTAGATTAGGTCTGATTGGTGCACCATTTCCTGCGATGGTACCAATTCCAAGCCCCCAAAAGTTTAATGTTTCAGTATCGAATGGTGCGTTAGCAAAAAATTGACCATTCCAAGTTTGGCCAACAGTTACATTGTCAATATTAATGTAAGCATGACGCAAGCGCCAAGCGTAGCTACTGTCAGAGGAGGTGTTGTTGTCCCAAAAGTCGCCTTCAATGAATCCGCGGATTTTATGATCTTCAACCATGCTTGATGTACTTAAATTAAAGCGTGATTGTCGAACGCTCCCCTCGACAGAGTTTTCGCCAACGTCTGGTTGGTCGAAAACAGTCTCCGCTTTCAAATAACCACCAACGCTGAAGTTAGTACCGTTGAATTCACCTAAGTCAACGGCGAGTGAGTGTGCTGAAAGGCTTGCTGTTGTAATCGCAAGCGCTAGTTTTGTTTTTATCATAGTGATATGCCTTCATTATTATCATTGTTGAAAGGTGTTTTCACTATGGCAAAACAATGTAAGTACAAATATTCAAATAGTGTAATGTTTGTACAGTGCACTCTACGAATGCATCATGAGGCTAATAAACAATGTAAAACAACGTGTTGTGGCACAAATCTTTCATGCTATAACGCAAAAACTGGGCCACTTTATATCGCCTAGTTTCCAGTAATGTGCGAAAATGACCATTTAGTCAAGATCAATGCCATTATTAAAGAGGTTTCCATGAGCGTTTATGAAATTCGTCACCCCCTTGTACAACATAAAATTGGCTTGATGCGAAATCAGAAAATGAGTACCCGCGGGTTTCGTCTTCTAGCATCTGAGGTTGGTAACTTACTGACATATGAAGCAACAAAGGATTTAGAGCTAGAAGATTATCAACAAGATGGTTGGTGCGGTCCGACGACATGCCAGCGTATTCGCGGCAAGAAAATTACGGTGGTACCGATTCTACGTGCTGGCCTAGGGATGCTGGACGGTGTGTTGGAGCTGATTCCTAGTGCGAAAATCAGTGTTGTCGGTATCTACCGTGACGAAGAGACGCTAGAACCAGTGAGTTACTTTGATAAGCTTGCAAGCGACATTGATCAGCGTATGTCATTGGTTGTAGACCCAATGCTGGCGACCGGTGGCTCATTAATTGCGACCATTGATCTTCTTAAAAAGCATGGCTGTGAGACGATTAGAGCACTTGTTCTAGTGGCTGCACCAGAAGGCATCAAGAAAGTTCAAGAAGCTCACCCTGATGTAGATATTTACACTGCGTCAATTGATAGTCACTTAAACGAGCATGGTTATATTGTTCCTGGTTTAGGTGACGCAGGCGATAAAATCTTTGGTACTAAATAACAGGACGGTTCCCTTCACATGGCTTCTCAAATATCTAGCCACTATCTAGCTGGGTGGCGATTGCTTCTTGCGGGTGCACAAATGCTGTTTGTGGCATTTGGCTCATTAGTGCTTGTTCCTTTAATAACAGGTCTCGATCCTAGTGTTGCATTGTTTACAGCGGGTTTGGGTACGTTAATTTTCCAGCTTTGCACAAAACGATCTATTCCTGTATTTCTAGGTTCTTCGTTTGCTTTTATTGCACCGATCATTTTTGCGGTGGAAACGTGGGGGCAGGCGGCAACCATGGGGGCGCTTTTCTGCGCGGGTTTAGTCTATGTGTTGCTATCAATTTTGGTGGCTTTAAGAGGCCCTGGCTTCTTACATCGACTATTACCACCTGTCGTAACTGGTCCGATTATTATGGTCATTGGCTTAGGCTTGGCACCTGTCGCCGTCAATATGGCGCTAGGTAAAACGGGAGATGGCTCTGCGCAGCTATTCCCTTATGCTGATGCAATTTTAGTATCAATGCCTGCTTTGTTAACGACTTTGCTTGTTGCTACTTATGCAAAAGGCGTATTCCGGTTAGTCCCTATCATTGCTGGCGTGTGTGTTGGCTACATAGTCGCTATGATCATGGGGCTTGTTGACTTTACTGCGATCCAAACCAGTGCTTGGGTAAGTGTGCCTGCGTTTGTGATGCCTGAATTCAAGTTAGCAGCTATTCTTTTCATGCTACCTGTAGCCATTGCGCCTGCTATCGAGCATGTCGGGGATGTATTGGCAATTGGTAGTGTGACTGGCAAGGACTATGTTCAAAAGCCTGGTCTACACAGAACCTTGCTCGGTGATGGCTTAGCGACGTCTGCAGCATCTTTGTTTGGTGGCCCACCAAACACTACCTATTCTGAGGTAACGGGTGCTGTGATGTTAACGAAAGCTTTTAACCCTGTTGTGATGACTTGGGCGGCAGTTTTTGCAGTGGCATTGGCGTTTATTGCTAAATTCGGTTCATTCTTACAAACCATTCCAACTCCAGTAATGGGGGGAATCATGATTCTTTTATTTGGTTCCATTGCTGGCGTTGGTATGAATATCTTAATCAAGGCTCGAGTCGACCTTAGCGCACAGCGTAACCTTGTGATTGTTGCCGTTACATTGGTATTTGGTATCGGTGGTATGACTCTTGGCGGATCAGGCTGGCATCTACAGGGCGTTAGCCTTTGTGGCCTGGTTGCAATTATATTGAACCTGATTTTACCAAAAGCGGATCAAACGAACGATTTACATGAAGAGCAGGGAGTTGTTGAGGATCTAGTCCATCCAAAACACTAAGTCATTCTCTTATTAATTATTTACCTGAAACATAGTGATTTAACTAAAACGTATGCATCTCAAACCCGATTAGGGAAGCCTAATCGGGTTTTTTTATTGGCAATATGATAAAAAACGAGGCCATTTAGGCCTCGTTTGATAAGAATCTAGTAAAAGAAGCGCTGCTTTTTCTTACCAGCCAGTGGCTTCACCACTTGTATCAAACTGCAAATCAGTTTGTGGCATGCCATTACTGCTTGTGTCGAATTGCAGAGCAGGGGGCGTCGGCATACTTGGAGTAGTGGCCATATTATCAACACTGTAAATGTTCCAGCGTTTTTCTTGATTGGTTTGGCTTGCATAAAGGTTTGCGACAACCCGACGATTTTGCAAGCGGCCTTCGGGTGTCTCATTCGAAGCTATCGGTCTTGTTTCGCCGTATCCAATGCCACGAATACGCTCCCGGTCTATGCCGAATTGGCGAATCAGTACTAATGCAATTTCGTTGGCCCGATTGCGAGACAGCGTCAAGTTCTTATTAGCATCACCAAGGTTGTCTGTGTGACCTTCAATAATCACACTAGAAGTAGGGTTGGCAATCATGAAATCAGCAACTTTTCTAATCTCAGAGTAATATTCAGGTTTCACATCGTATCTTGCAGGATCAAACAATACTCGTAGGTTTATTTTCTGCTCAACTGTGTTTACTGTCGGACAACCATCGTTATCAACTTTAGCTCCCGCTACTGTTTCAGGGCAGAAGTCTCTGATATTAATGACGCCATCTTTGTCATCATCAGCAATGTTTTGAGGTAGTGAAGCGCTGTCATAGAGAGGCTCGCTGGCTACACACAAAGGGGCACTAAGTAATCCCGCAAGCAGTAATCCATTTTTCGCGAATTTTGATATGGTCATTGCTTTATCCCATTATTAACTAGACAGTTATGTAACTATAGTTGGCTAGGGTTACATAACTCTAGCCACTATTTGTACGCATAGCGCTTTTATGGTGTTGCAATGTAATTTTATGTAATTAAATGTTACCAGCTGCCTGTGTTTTCCATCGAAGCCCATGGCTCTTGAGCGACTAAGGCATCACCTGTTTGTAATAGCTCAATGGAAATACCATTAGGGTCTTTAATGAATGCCATGTGCCCATCGCGTGGTGGGCGAAGAATGGTAACGCCCATGCTTTGTAAGTTTTGGCAAACTTGATAGATATTTTCGACCTCGAAAGCAAGATGACCAAATTGATCGCCACCAGAATAAGTTCTGTCATCCCAGTTGTGTGTTAGTTCGACTTCTGGTGCGCCTTGTTCAGTTGCGTAGTAAATCAGTGAAAACTGGCCTTTTTCACTATCATAGCGGCGAGTTTGAATTAGCCCTAGGCCTTTAGTGTAGAATTCGTGGCTTGCCTCTGGGTTAGCGGTGCGAATCATTGCATGTAAATAACGTATACTCATCTTTTCTCTCTCCAAGTGGATGAATTTCCTTATGGTAGAGTAACTTAGCTAGGCTATCAAAAGATGCAGTGAGGCTTACAAAGACTTTCCTTAATCTTCCCAGACGTACCGGATTGGATCTCCGAAATCGTCGTAGATGATTTTCTTCTTAGGTTGCTTTGATTTTTCCTTGGCAGGAGGTGTTGGTGCTTTTTTATCCGACTTTCTTTGCTGGATGGCGGCAACAACATGATTTAGAGGGGTTCTATCTTTTTTAGGCTCAATAAATCCTATATGGCTCGTGTTATACTTGCCATCTTGTAAGCCGGAAGCGCCCATTTCAACTTGCTTAATCTCGCCTTGCTGGCGTATAAATCGCTCAACTTGTGATTCGATTTCTTTTCGAGTTTGCGCCTTTGTTTTAACTGGTTTAGTCATTACGCTTGTTTAGGTTGCTCCTGTTGGCGAATGCATATTACAAACCATTCATACTAATCGTAAGAGGTTACTAGTGTCTATTGTCAATTTAATTGTTCACGAAGTTCAAAAAGAAGAGGGTGAATCTAAGGCGATGCTGGTCGCTCGCCCAAATGAAAACCCAATTGATTCTGATGCGGAACAACTAGCCGACAAGGTTACACACTTATTTAACCGCTCTGGTATGAACACTGGACAATTTTCCAACCCAGAAGGCAGTGAAGAAGGGAGTAAGTTGCCTGCGCTGCTTCACAAACATTTTACTGGTTCTGAGTTCGATGATTTTGCTGCGTTCAGTAAGGCCTGCGCTGCTGAGTACGTCCGATTTCTTGAGAGCGTTTCTGAGGCTGAAGGTGGTTTATTATGGTTTAACCATTACGAGCTAGGTGGTTCACACTTTCTGTTTATCGTTCTATTGAAGCGCAAAACAGGGATTACGCTGGGAGATGATTTGAGCTTTGCCCAAGTGAATCCTCTAGAAACAGATAAGCTGCATATGGCTTTGCGAATCAATTTATCTGCTTATCATGATCGTGATGATACACGGTATATTGCGTTTCGTTTTGGTAAAGCACCAAAATGGGAAAGTGAATATTTTACTCAGTTTATTGGCTGTGATGAGCCTAAAGTCGCAGCTAAAGAAACACGTAAGTTGGTAGAGGCTGCTTCCGCTTTTTGCCAATCTCAGTCTTTGCCATCTAAAGCAGCCAATGAATTTAAACGTGCTGTAGCAGAACAATGTTTGGAGAAGGCTGAAGAAAGGGAGCCGTTAGAGCTAACTGATATTGCCAGACAAATAGAGTCACGCTTTTCCGCAGAGCAGGCGTCGAAGTTTTTGGAGATTGCTGAGTCAGATGCTTTTCAGGTAGAAAAAGAGATTTTCGTTGAAAAGGCTGCATTAAAGAAACTAACCCGCGCTTCTGGTTCAAACCGATCTCTGACATTGAGCTTTGATACAGATCTTCTTGGTGAAAGTATTGAGTTCAATGCAGACACTGGCGAACTCACTATTAAAGAGTTGCCGCGTAGTCTGCTTAAACAACTGATGTCATTAGAGTCTTAATTTACGATGTAAGCCCTAGGAGGCTCTGAAGCTCTTTCATGGAGGCGAAGGTTGCATCAGCACCAGCCTCTTTCTGAAGACTCGCCGGTAAAACAGCGCTGTACGCATAAACTCTTGCACCAGCCGCTTTTCCGGCCTGAATGCCTGCAAGAGAATCTTCAATGACAATGCAGTCTTCTGGGGCAACACCTAGTGCATCGGCAGCCTTTAGGTATAAGTCCGGTGCAGGCTTGCCTTGAGTGACATCATCCACGGCAAAGCGTGTTTTGAAAAAGTGTGTTAACTGGATAAGCTCAAGCTTTAGCTCCATCTCTGCACGCTTTGCATTAGTAGCCATGGCAATAGGGCAGCGGATTGAGTTAAGAAGCTCAACCACGCCTTCTATCGGCGTTAATGAATTTTGAATTGCGCTGTTAAATGCTTGTCGGTATTGCTCTGGAAAGGTTTCGGGAAGTGGTTTCCCAAGCATCGATTCTGCTAGTTCGAGACATTCTTGCGTGGTGAATCCTGCAAATTGAGTATGAAGTGTGTGATCGTCTACATTTAACCCAATTTCATGAAGCATTTGTTTAAGGATATTTGAGGACAGTGTTTCGGTATCGACGATGACGCCGTCGCAATCGAACAGAATGGCTTGATAATCTGGACGCATTACAACTCCTTTGCGTGTAAGTAAGTTTCTTACAGGAGTGTAGCGAGTCTGAATATAGAAAGGAAAGGGGGTGTTATTCTTTTTCTCCCCAATTGCTTAATTTCTGTGAATTCAAAGTATTATTGAAAGTTAATGTTTTTATAGGTGAGCACCAGAGTGCTGTTTACCTAAAACAGGAGCGGCTTTAACGAAACTAAACAGTGACTTTATCGCAAAAACACCCTTTTTGAAGGATTTAGCAACTTTAGTTGTAAAGCTTTCGCTGTGGTATTGTGAGTGAGTTACGCCCCATTTGGATAACAAAGCTTCATACTGTTCTTGTGAATCTTTGGTTTGCTTAGCTGCGCCAGTGTAGTGCAGGTTATACAAAGCGGATGTGTTTACGTCTTCTGATGTGTACATGTTTAAATCTCCGTAAAATATAAAATGTAGTTTTATTACTACATTGATAGCTTAGTGCTTTCATTTGAGAGTCGCAAACGCTGTTTTTTCACTAAATAGGTTATTTTTTTTCATCAATTAGGTGGTTATATGTCTCAATACCGTTCCCTTTCGCTTTCTGGTAAGGAGTGGGTGTTTAAAAGGGAGGAGCCTTTTGTGTCGGCTGATGATCGAGAGCAAATTAAGCTTTTGGGTGAAGTTGCTGGCGCTAACATTTGGCGGGATTACGTTTCCGACTCTTTTCTATATCCTGATCTGTTTTCGGGCGACGTATGGGTTAAGAAGAACATCGTTGACACATGCGAGTGGGAGCAAGCTTGGGAGTCTGATGAGGAGAGTGTGCCCGATATGATGCTTTCGCACCTTGAAAATTGGGGTGATGATACAAGGGTGTACTTCTGTTGCCATGCTGATTTAGTTCTTGAGACAACTTGGGCTGTGTTTAAGCGAGCATGGAAAGCGTTTTTGTTTTTAGAAAGCGATGCTGTCTTGGTAGGTAAGAAAAAAAAGCAAGCGATCCAGTTCTGTGAGGATGGTCGCTTGACGCTTTTGATGAGGCCAAGTTAAGGGTGTTTATTCGCTTTCATCTAAGATCGCAAACGATAAGCATGTGCTAAACAATATTCCTCCTACCAAAATCGGGGGTGTAGGGAAAATTAGCATTAAAAAGCCAGTTCCAGTCCACAGTGTTTTTACAAGTCTTCGTTTAGCTTTATAGCGCCCACTGAATCGTCTGAAGTGGGCGTGCTTAGATTCTGATGAAGGATCAAGGAAGTCCTTTTGATACCAAGATGGCATGATACGAGAAATAGACAGGTGCACATAGAACATAATTAAGCAAATGATCATAAACCTCACCAAGGAAATCAGTTTGGATTTATGATTAGTTTAGTTGTTTCTTACTAAAGTGCAGTTCGATTCTGTCGTTTGTTGGTGAATCTAGGTGTTCAAGTGTAATTTCTGGTTGCTATCGACGCCTACTCGTCATGCTTCGCTCATTGAAAATGTTGTAATACTTAAATAAAGCTAAAGCCTCTTCAGGTGCATGTAAGGACTCTAGGCACATCGAGGCGACTTCTGCTGTAGCAAATTGATGGTCATGCTTTGCGTGTCGAGTTTTAAAAGAGCGAATGGCTTCACTACTAATGCCGTAAGTTGGAATATCATCAAGCCAGCGGCTTTGATGCAGCATTTTGCTGGCTAAGCGCCATGTGGCGTCCAATAAAATGATGTGCTCAATTTTGTTTTCGGCGGTTTCTGCACTCAAATAATCTCCTGATGCTTTTCTTTTTTCTGTTTCAGGAAAAAGGATTGCCGTATTGCCCTTGAGGGCATTAAGTCGTTCTAATAGGTCTTCTTCTGGTTCTGTTCTGGACCACAAATACGCTTCAGTCTGATTTGGGAATAAATCTGCCAAAAGTCGACCGCTATTAGTAGGTTTATGGATTTCTGTATTGTGATAGAGCAATGTGAATTGGATTGGGCTTGTCATGCTGGTGCGTTCAGAACAAAAGCAGGCTGACTCTGACATGAGGCAAGAAGGGCAGCGAACGGTATTCGATCCACGAGCAATAAATGCTCTTTGGCTTGCTAGTTCTAGTTTGGTGCGAAGTAGATCAACGCAGTGAGCAGGGTGTTTGCGCTTGGGTTTTTCTATCATGAGATCGATATAATCATAAAGAGTAATTTGACATAAATTTTGACTCTTTTTGTAATATTTTTCTATTACATATCAGTGCTCTTTACGCAAAATATGCAAATTTAGTGGAATCACTGTAGAACGCTTTGCAACGGACTATCTAGTATTTATTCGACACGCTAAGGTTACGTCATGATGTTTTTTATGAGTGAATTATGAGTCGATATATTTCGCCCGTGTTGTACATTTTAATGATGTTGATTGGGTGTGCGGCGTTTGTTTCTATTTCAGGAGTGCGAGTTGGCTTTATCGAGCCGATCACGGCTTTTGAAATGCTGCGTAAAACCGTATATGCAGCCATTGTGTTGACTGTTTTGACAGCAGCTTCTTTACTAATCTGTCGTAAAGAGTGCAGCGCAGGTGGTCGTCGATTCTTTATCCTCATAGGTGTTGTCTCGTTTATATATAGCGTCATGTGGGTTGGCCTGTATATGCAGAAGTCCAAACTCCCCGATTTGTATGACATCACTACTGACCTAAATAACCCTCCTGTTTTTATCAATATCACATACCTTCGTAAAGCGTCTGAACATGGTCTGGCATATGATTTTTCTGCAGTACCTTTGCAGAAAAAGTACTATCCAGAGATTAAGCCGCTTGTAGTAAATACACCTTTTAAAGAAGCCTACATTGAGGCAGTCTCCCTTGTTAAAGAGCGTGGTTGGGAAATGGTTTCGCAATATCCTAGCGCTGGTGTTATTGAGGCAACGGCGAGAACGCCTATTTTTGGCATGCGAAATGACATCGTTATTAGGATTTCGCAACAGCAAGAAAGTGTAGTGGTTGATATGCGCTCTTGTTCAAGAGCTGGGAAATCTGATCATGGTAATAATGCTGAGCGCATTTCTGGCTTTCTTGGTGAGCTTGGCTCCCGCTTGAAGCCCGTTCCAAAGGAATTTGCGTTCCGTAATTGATTTTTTGTTGTTCACCCGGACACTTCTTTTGGTTAGACTCACCTTATGAAAACAGGGAGATGACGAAAGTGAATCGTCGAGAGCAGCAGAAAGCCAATACACGAGCCAAAATAAAAACCGCCGCAAGAAAAGCATTTCATGAATTTGGGATCGAAGCGACAACTACACGAGAGATAAGTCGTTTATCTAATGTCGCGGTGGGCACTTTCTTTGTACATTACGCTGACAAGCTGGAGCTTGTAAAAGAAATATATTTTGACGACATGGATGAGGCCTTGTCTTCCAGTGTAGGGCAGTTGGCTCCTACATCATCTCCAGCAGAATACCTTATTCAAATTGCAAAAATCCTCTTCCCTTTTTACTCCGATTACATCGAATCCACTCGTCACATTGTGGCAGATAGCATTAACCACGGTGGTTTCCATACGCAGCAAATGCAATCCATCAGCCAAGGTGTGTCAAAACGTTTTGCGGATGCCGGTATTGACACCAAAACGGCTCAACTATTTGCAGAAAACATGATGGCAAACTACTGGTTGGTATTCATGGAGTGTTTGCCAAAGAACGAGTTTTCTAATGGCTCAGTAATAGAGCGATTAGAGGGTTTAAATTTGCCATTCAAGATTTCTTTTGAAAATGCCTTACAAGCTAAACGCTAGCTTAAGGCATTGGCTTTTCGGTAAGGTCCTTGATAGTCAAACAGTAGCTGTGTCACGCGCCAGTGTTTTTTATCCTGTTCTGCAATAACGAAGTCAGGGCTAGGTAGGTAACTGGCGAAGGGTGTGATTTGTTCTGCACTATCGAACTCCAAGGGAGTGCTCCCTTCGCCAAGTCGACGTCCGAACTCATCATTAAAGCGTTGCCTGCTTTTTTTGAAATCAAAATTAAAGCTCTGTTTAAGCTCGTCACCATCCTCATCATGGTAAGTAATGTGAACTTTATTGCTTTCTATCTTGCATGATATTGCTTGGCAACGAATCACTTTATGCCCTTTGAGGTTTAAAGCTTTCTTCAAAATGTTGTCTGGGTCGATTAAGCGCTCATGACAATGCTGGCAATGACGTGCGGCAATATCATTTTCTTCGTTGCAGTGTGGGCAGCGTTTAAAGACAAAGCGATAATCACACTGTAATTCTCCGTGCAGTGTTTCAGCTAACCCCTGGCAGCGACGGCCGTAATGCTCGCGAATGGTGCCATCAGCTGCTTTGATTCCCCAAAATAGATTTTGATGTGCGCACTGGGGGCACTCGATTTGTACAAGCTGGCAGTTTGGATTGGGCTTCTTGGTGCCGATTTCTGGCTGAAAGATATCGTAACCACTGTTGGTGTAGTCAAGGATCAAGCAATCCGTTTTATTAGGGGAGAGTCTAAGTCCACGCCCAACCATTTGTTGAAACAAACTAACGGATTCAGTGGGGCGAAGTAGTGCAATGACATCAACGTGTGGTGCATCAAAACCAGTCGTCAAAACCGATACATTGACGAGGTATTTGATCTGTTTGGCTTTAAACGATGTGATGATTTGGTCACGCTCTTTTAAGGGGGTGTTGCCTGTGACAATTTTAGCTTCTTGCTCAGGGAGATAGCCCATTATTTCCTTGGCGTGTTCAACAGTGCTGGCGAAAATCATCACGCCATTGCGTTGCTTGGATAGCTCGATGATTTGTTCGCAGATAGCTTGCGTGACACGAGGGTGTTTACTGACTAGTTCGTTGAGCTGTTGCTCTACTGGGGATTGATCGTCATTGTATTCGTTGCTGTGCAGTTGGTTAAAGTCGTAGTGTGCTACAGCTGCATCGTAGACTTTTGGCTCCGTTAAATAGCCATCTTTAACAAGGCGTCTTAACGGCAGCTCATAGATGCATCGACTGAAAAAAGACTGTTCAGTGTCACGGGCAAAGCCCCAGCAATGTTTGTGATAAATCCAGCCGCTGTCTAGACGATATGGCGTCGCAGTAAGGCCTAATACTTTGAGTGTCGGGTTAAGTTGTTTAAAGTGTTCAATGACTTGGTGATATTGCCCTTGCTGATCTTTTGGTATGCGGTGGCACTCATCAATGATTAGAAGTGATAAAGCGTCTTGGTGTTGCTCAAGGCCTCGTGCGATGCTTTGAATGCTAGCGAAAGTGACTTTGTTTTTGATGTCTTTACGTCCTAGCCCTGCTGCGAATATGCCAGCGTCTACACCCAGTGCGATAAGTTTTTGGTGGTTTTGCTCAACTAATTCTTTTACATGGGTAAGGCAGATGACCTTTTGGCGAGCAAGTCTGCATAATTCAGCAATTACTATACTTTTTCCGGCACCAGTTGGCAGTACGATGACGGCGGATTCATTGCTTTTTCGAAAGTGATCTAGAGTCGCGTCGACTGCTTCTTGCTGGTAGTCACGTAGTTGATACATTTGCTAAGAAATCGTTAAAAGTTGGTGTTTTCGCAGGGCACGCTACAGTATCATTCGCCCCATTACAACGTTCCACACAGGTTTTCATCATGAGTTCAATTGTTCCTTTTACTTCAGAGACACCGTTTGACAAAGTGCTTGCGGATATACGAGAGAAAGGCTGGAGTATTACGGATGATTTCTTTTCGGATGAAATGGTTGAAGCTTTGATGTCAGATATCTCTGATCTCGACAATAGCTATATGAAGCAGGCTGGAGTCGGTCGTTCATTGGATCACCAAGTGGCACTGGAACGCCGTCGAGATTACATTCGGTGGATTGATCCAGTCAATCCAGCCCGTAGCGCTTTTCTTAATGCGATGGGGGAGCTGCGCCTAGAATTTAACCGTCGTCTGTTTCTTGGTTTATGGGATTATGAAGCACACTTTGCACGCTATGAAGAGGGCGCTTTCTACGAGAAACACTTGGATGCATTCAAGGGTAAAAGCAACCGTGTCTTATCGACTGTCTTGTATCTGAATGAGAATTGGGAAGAAGGTGATGGCGGTGAGTTTGTTCTCTTTGATGAAAATGATGAGCATAAAGAGCTGGGGCGCTTTCACCCGAAAAAGGGGCGTTTGGCTGTGTTCCTCAGTGAAGAGTTCCCTCATGAGGTGTTAAAGGCGAAGCGAACGCGACACAGTATTGCTGGGTGGTTTCGAGTCAATAACAACATCCAAAACAATCTTGATCCTGGTCAATAAGATTCGCAATTTATAAGACTTTTCCCTATAATGCGCGCCTTCAATTTAAGGCTCTGGTTTTACGTTCCAGATCGCATTAGGAGAAAAAGACGTGTCAAAAGTTGTTGTATGTGCCCTGTATAAATTCGTTCAGCTTGATAACTATGAAGAGTTGCGCGAACCCCTTCGTCAAACCCTTGAAGATAACGGTATTCGCGGTACATTGCTGCTAGCGAAAGAGGGTATCAATGGTACGGTTGCGGGCAGCCGTGAAGGCATTGATGCTATGTTAGCTTGGTTAGATCAGCAGCCGGGCCTTGAAAACATCGTATACAAAGAGTCATACGATGAGGGTATGCCGTTTTACCGAACTAAAGTTAAGCTGAAAAAAGAAATCGTAACCATGGGTGTTGAAGGTATTGATCCACGTAAAGTGGTCGGTACCTACGTTAAGCCGAAAGATTGGAACGCACTGATTTCAGATCCTGATGTAGTATTGATTGATACACGTAATGATTACGAATTCCAAATCGGTACGTTTGAGAACGCGGTTAACCCTAAAACTGATACCTTCCGCGAGTTCCCTCAGTACGTTAAAGAAAACCTTGATCCAGAGAAGAACAAGAAAGTTGCTATGTTCTGTACAGGTGGTATTCGTTGTGAAAAATCCACTGCTTACTTGAAAGAGCAAGGTTTTGAGGAAGTTTACCACCTTGAAGGCGGTATCCTTAAATACCTAGAAGAAGTGCCTGAAGAAGACACTATGTGGAAAGGTGAGTGTTTCGTGTTCGATAACCGTGTATCGGTAAACCATAAGCTTGAGAAAGGTGAATACGACCAGTGCCATGCTTGCCGTATGCCAATCACTGAAGAAGAAAAGCAGGATGAGCGCTTTGAACAGGGCGTGAGCTGTCCACATTGCTTCGATAAGTACACAGATGAGCAGCGCCGTCGTTTTGTTGAGCGTGAGCGTCAAGTTCAGCTTGCAAAAGAGCGTGGTGAAGCTCATATTGGCGCAGAAGTTGTCGATGCAGTGGAAAAACACCGTCGTGAAAAAGAGCTTGAGCGTGAGCGTCAGCGTCAAGCAGGTCAACAAGCAAACTAATTGCTTATGTGATATTTCAAAAGGGTCAGCGAATGCTGGCCCTTTTTGCATTTTGGTACTAATCGCATTCCTTTTTGGGCTGAAAAAGCTTAAAATTCAGTAAATTATCCACTGTGCTGTTGAATGCAGCCCCAGTCATCACCAGATTACATTGCATGAGCTATCAAGTACTCGCACGAAAATGGCGTCCGCAAACCTTCCTAGAAATGGCAGGTCAAGATCACGTATTACAAGCCTTAGTTAATGCTTTGCGCCAACAGCGCTTGCATCACGCTTACTTGTTCACGGGAACTCGTGGTGTGGGTAAAACCACCATTGCGCGTATTTTTGCTAAATGTCTGAATTGTGAAACCAATGGCATTTCACCGGAGCCGTGTGGTGAGTGTGATAGTTGCCGCGAAATTGCTGAAGGTCGCTTTGTCGATTTGATCGAAGTCGATGCGGCATCTCGAACTAAGGTGGAAGACACCCGCGAACTACTTGAGAATGTTCAATACGCACCGACTCGTGGTCGATTTAAAGTCTACCTGATAGACGAAGTGCACATGCTTTCGACACACTCTTTTAACGCTTTATTAAAAACGTTAGAAGAACCACCAGAACACGTTAAGTTTTTGCTGGCGACAACTGACCCACAAAAACTACCCGTGACGATCTTGTCTCGATGTTTGCAGTTCAACTTGAAGAATATGTCGGCACAGCGTGTCGTTGATTATCTGCAAAAGGTATTAACAACAGAGCAAGTGAGCTTTGATCAACCTGCATTGTGGCAAATAGGCCAAGCAGCCAACGGCAGTATGCGTGATGCTTTGAGTCTCACCGATCAGGCAATCGCCTTTGGTGATGGTCAAATCACCGAGACTGGTGTTACCTCTATGCTAGGTTTGGTGAATCAAAGCCAGATCCTTGCACTGCTTGAGTCAGTGGCAGCGAAAGATGCCGCACAAACCCTTCAAAAAATTGAAGCACTAGCTGACTATCAGCCAGATTTTGTTTCAATATGTGGCGCTATGTTGGATTCACTGCACCGTGTTGCGATTGAGCAGCAAGTACCAGGGGTGTTGCAAGATCAGATAGGCGATCTGGCTCGAATAAAGCATATTGCGCAAACGGTTTCACCTGAAGAAGTTCAAGTGATGTATCAAAGCTTGTTGGTTGGGCGTAAAGATTTGCCGCTTTCGCATTCGATAAAGTCTGGCTTTGAAATGCTTATGCTAAGGTTGATCGCGTTCCGTCCTGCCAATGCAATGGCTGTTCGTTATGATGCGCCTCCAGCTCCAGCTCCAGCTCCAGCTCCTGAGCGCTTGGCCACATCGTCTTCACCTGCTGATGTGACGCAAGAGAACACTCCATTAGCGGCGCCTATGGTCGAACAACATAAGACCAAAGAAACTGTCGATGTGCCTGATAGCATTGATGAACAAAGCTCATTGGCAAGTAGTGACTCGCTTGAATCTCAGGGAGCAGCTGAATCGGAACCGAATACGCTAACTGCTGAGAGTATCAATGGTGCTGCGGTGGTCGATGAAGAAATCGAAACAACGCCTCCGCAAGAAAACACAATGGACGCTTCACCCCCAGTAATTGATGAGCCTTCATATGATGGTGTGCCGCCATGGGATGAGTCACTACCAGACAGCTCGCAAAATACGACAGCTATGCAATCTGTTGATGCGGTCGACAATGTGACAGCTGAAACGCCAGCACCGTCTACTAAAGCATCTGGCATTGACCCCGCTGAGCGCTTGTCCAGAATGTTGCATGATGATTCGAATGATATGGACGATGAGGAAAGCGATGAAGAGGCCGATGAGCGCGCCATCGCAGAAACGGAAGATCCTTATGCAACGGCGGCTAATTTGGTTGAGGCGGTAAATGAAAAGCCTTCGCTAATTGATAAGCATCCAGATACCGTTGCACAGCCTGCGCTAGCGATGCCTTTGCCAGAAATCGCACATTTTAAAGATATGACCATGAATTTATGGTGGTTAGTAGCGCCTCGGTTGAAATTAACGGGCTTAGTACAAAATATAGTTATGAACTCTTGTTTGATGGATGCATCGGAACAGGGGCTTAGATTACAGGTGCCATTAGAATACGGACACATGCTTAATCAGGCACGTTATGAACAAATTCAACGTGAGTTGTCCGGTTTCTTTGAGGTACATGTACCGCTGATCATTGACACACTTGAGGAAGTCCAAGGTGTTACAGCGGAAGAATTTGCGGCAAGCAAGCGTGCAGAAGCATTGCAGGCAGCCATTACACATTTGAATAATCATCCCATCGTACAAGCTTTGGCTAGTACGATGGGAGGGCAAGTTATATACGACACTGTTAAAGTGAAAGCCTAGTTAGAATATTGGAGAGAGTTATGTTTAAAGGTGGTATGGGCAACATGATGCGCCAAGCGCAGAAAATGCAAGAAAATATGCAAAAAGCCCAAGAAGAAATCGGCAACATGGAAGTAGAAGGCCAAGCAGGTGCTGGCCTAGTTAAAGTGACTATGACAGGTCGTCATGATGTAAAACGCGTTTCTATTGATGATTCTTTGTTTGAAGATGACAAAGAAATGCTTGAAGACCTAATCGCAGCAGCGATTAATGATGCTGTGCGTAACATCGAAACAGCTTCTAAAGACAAAATGTCTGAAGCAACGGCGGGTATGCCAATTCCTCCTGGCTTCAAAATGCCATTCTAATTGGAGATAGGTGCTTGTTTAGTCCGTTAATTAAAGAACTCATTGAATCTTTGCGATGCCTACCAGGTGTAGGTCCAAAGTCTGCTCAGAAAATGGCGTTGTACCTTTTGGAACGTGATTCTCAAGGCGCTGACCGCTTAGCGGCTTCACTTCGTTCCGCTTTAGACAAGGTAGGGCGATGCCAACAATGTCGAACTTTAACGGAAGATAACTTGTGTCCAATTTGCGCTGATGACCAGCGTAATCAGCAACGACTCTGCATTGTGGAAACGCCAGCAGATGTTATTGCAATCGAAAGTACTAAGCAGTTTGACGGCTTATATTTTGTTCTTCTAGGGCATCTGTCTCCGATTGATGGGATTGGCCCAGAAGAACTTGGTTTGGACCGTCTTGAAATGCTTTGTAAAGAGCAAGGTGTCGAAGAAGTCATCATCGCGACTAATAGTACGGTCGAAGGTGAGGCGACATGCCACTATATTGCTCAACTCCTTAAGCCAAATGGTATTGACGTAAGCCGCATAGCCCAAGGTGTGCCGATGGGTGGTGAGTTGGAATACGTTGATGGTAATACCTTGGCTCTGGCACTTGAAGGTCGGAAGAAACTCTAACATGGATACTCAAAATCAAAATTTAGACATAGTCTGGGTGGATACAGATGCTGTCTTGAAAGAGTGGTGTGACTATTGGAGCACTTTACCTTTCGTTGCAGTGGATACGGAGTTTGTTCGTCGAACAACTTATTATCCAGTCACAGGGTTGATTCAGATTTCTGAGGGCAAAAAAGCAGTACTTATTGATCCGCAAACGATTTCAGATTGGTCTGCTTTACGGGACTTAATGGTGAATGAAAGCGTTATGAAAGTCTTTCATGCCTGCTCGGAAGATCTTGATGTATTCGATCGCTTGTTAGGTGTTCTGCCTGTGCCTTTTTATGACACTCAAATTGGTGAAGCTTTCGCCGGTGCTGAGTGGTCTTTAAGCTATGTTAAGTTGGTCAAGGCATACCTAGACATTGACGTGGCAAAAGATGAGACGCGCTCAGATTGGACACTACGACCTCTAACCGATGCGCAAAAACGTTATGCGGCGCTGGATGTTATCTATTTGGCAGAAGTTTACCCAATGCAAGTTCAGCGACTACAGAGCAAAGGCATGTTGGACTGGGTATTGGAAGATTGCGAAAGCCTGAAATGGCAGTATCAACAGAACAATGACCCAGAGCAGAATTGGGACGGTGTCAAAGCGGCATGGCGTTTAAGTCCAAAGGGGCTGACACTGCTTAGAATGTTGTTTTTATGGCGTGATGAGCGTGCTCGTCAAGATGATTTGCCCAAAGGGCAAGTTCTAAAAGATCGCTCTTTATGGGCAATCGCTAAATTCATGCCGGACAGCGCAAGAAGCTTAGGTAAAGTGGAAGACGTAACGCCAAAACAAGTGCGCCTATACGCTGATGTTGTGTTAGAGAAAGTTGCTTGTGTGAATGAACTAAGCGCTGATGAGTTTCAAAATCCATTGCCGGCGCCATTGCCATCGGATGCTGGGGACTTATCTAAAGCGATTCGCAGCTACTTAAAAGAGTTGGCACAAACATTTTCTATTGCTCCTGAAGTGGTATTGAAACGCAAATTGCTCGACCCGTTATTGCGTCATATTTATGAAGGTTCACCGATGGACTGGTCGAATCCAGCTTTTAATGGTTGGCGTCAAGATAAGGTTATTAAGCCTTTGTTAGAAAAATTCGCCAAGTAAACAGTTACCTTGTGAGACTCATTATGAGCCAAATGATTATTGAAATTTTTCGTTCGTCAAAACGTGATGAAATGTATTTATACGTTGAGAAGCAAAAAGGTACAAAGGATGTTCCTGAAATGCTGATGGAGCGCTTTGGTAAACCAATCAGTGCAATGACGATGCTTTTAAAGCCAGAGAAAAAACTGGCCCGTGCGAACGCTGAAGATGTGATGAAAGCGATTCGTGAGCAAGGCTTTTATTTGCAAATGCCACCTGTTCGCGACGAGTACCTGCTAGATTTATATAAAGCACCAACGGAAGCTAAGTACTAATGATCGCCAAGCGTTATGAACCCTTTTGGAAAACGACTCCACTGGCACAAATGTCTCCTACGGAGTGGGAGTCTATTTGTGATGGTTGTGCGAAATGCTGTCTGCAGAAGTTGATGGACGACGATACAGATGAGGTTTATTACACTGATCTTGCCTGTCATCAACTGGACATCAAAGGCTGTCGTTGTAAAGTTTATGACAAGCGTTTGGAGAAAGTAGAAGGGTGTCTCTCTCTGACACCTCAAGATGTGACTGCGTTTGAGTGGCTTCCAGATACTTGCAGTTATCGAGTATTACATGAAACAGGTGACCTTCCGAATTGGCACCCTTTGGTTGTCGGGAGTCATCGCGAAATGATTAGCCAAGGTCTAACCGTAAGTCATTACGCGGTTAACGAAAATACTGTTGACGAAGATCGCTGGCAAGAACATATAATCAAATGGGTTCACGGCATGCCGGAGTGCTACGATCCGACCCAAGACTGAAACCATTAAACATGGTTTAATTCGCCGCCCAAGGAGTATCAAAATGGTGAAACGAAGACAGTTACAAACTTATGTATTATCACTGTTTCTTTTCTTTGTACCTTGGGCCTGTGCGGATACCCAATTTCGATTAATCGTCGATGCATCAGGCAGTATGTTGATCAGTGATCCTGATAAGTTAACGTCTGAATCTCTTAAATTAATCTCTGACCTCGCACCTGAACAAGAAGCCACCCTCGGAGTATGGCTCTTTGGTGAGCGCGCTCGCGTACTGCTGGCCGAATCTAAAATCAATGCTTCAACCAAGGCTCGCCTAAATAAAGCAGTAAACAGTTATACGCCAGGTGACCTACAAACCGACCTAGAATCTATTATCAAATTGCTTTTGCAAACACCTGATGTAGGTGGTTTAGAGCCAGGCTTTGATCGACACTGGATACTCGTGACCGATGGCATGGTGGATGTCAGTTTAGATGAGGCAGTTAACCAAGCTTCTAGAAATCGTATCACTAACGAGCTCGCTACTCAGTTGGCGGAACGTGGGGTGCACTTGCACACGGTTTCGATGACAGGCTACACCGACAAAGAGCTGCTTCAATCGGTTTCGACGTTGACCAATGCAACACACACCGAAGTAGCCACACCTGATGAGCTGCTTGATACATTTGATCGTATCTTTTCACAGGCCTCACCATCTGAAGAAGTGCCTTTTGAAGGCAATACTTTTTTCATTGATGAGGCAATTGACGAAGCCACACTGCTCATCTTTCATGATTTAGGTGTTCAACCAAAGATTTTCAAACCCAATGGTCAACCGCTTGTTTTGACAGAAGCTAATGTCTCTGCAGTCGATGCAGATCATTACCTGCTGGCAACGATTACGAAACCAGCTGTGGGGACATGGCAAGTGGAAGACGTTGACTTAGAACGTAGTAATATCCGTGTCATAACAAAGCTGAGTGCGCAAACCACCAAAGTGGCGCCAGTGTTGTTTGTTAATGAGCCGATCTATTCAACAGTTGGCTTGTTTCAAGATGATCAACTGATTAACGATGCTAAAATGTTGGAGTTAGTTGACGTCCATCAGCGATTAAACTTATTAAGCGGGGAGAGTAGTAAAGAGCTGATGAAGCGTCCCCTTGATATTGCAAACTATCAGTTCAAGAACAAGATTGACCAAATAACGGATGTAGGTAACTACGAGCTGATTTCTGAAGTGGACGGTAAGACTTTCGTTCGTAAATTGAGTCAATTCTTTTCCGTGGCTGCGCCGATCACCTTTGAGGCAGAGCGTCAAAGCGAAAACCTGGTCTCGTTCTCTGCCAAGCCCACAAACCTTCGATTAAATGTTTTAAGAAGTAACGCGCGTCTTATTTTGACGTCAGCAGATGGTGGTGAGGAGTCTTTAGAGTTGCCATTGATTGGCGAAGGGTTCTGGCAAAAGATTTACCCAGTGCCGCCAAATAGTACCGTCAGCGCTCATGTGCGATTAATCGGTATCACTCAAACGGGCGTTCGATTTGAGTACTCAACACCTTCTTGGTATCTGACCCGTGATGGAGCGGGCAGTGTAACGGTCAGTCGATCTCAACAAGAGCCTGATACAGCACTTGCAGCGGCCGCAGCAATCAATAGAGACCTCGTTCCTTTGGTTGTAACACCACAAGTGGCTATCGTCTCTGAGTCCGAATTAGACAATGAGCCTGAGGGAATGAGCAATGAAGAAGATGCAGGCTCAACGGATGAGCCTTTGCCTGAAGCATCAGATGAATCATTAGTTGAAGAAGCTGAAACAAGTCTATCCACTACAGACTGGCTGCTTTATGGTGCTCTAAATGGCCTAGGCTTACTGTTATTTATCGGTGGCTATTGGTTATTCCGACGTATTCGGAAAAAACGTAAACAACTAGTAATAGAAGATTAAACAATGTGTGAGTTACTTGGCATGAGTGCCAATGTCCCTACGGACATCTGCTTCAGTTTTTCTGGTCTACGAGCTCGTGGCGGTCGTACAGGCCCCCACAAAGATGGTTGGGGCATGGCAATGTATCGTGACAGTAGTGTGTGGTCTATTCATGACCCGAGACCTAGTGCTGACTCCGATATGGCTGATGTAATGAGCAAGACTTCTCTAAAATGCCATATTGTAATCAGCCATATTCGACAAGCAAATGTTGGCAATGTTTGCTTACCTAATACTCATCCTTTCAGTCGTCTCTTGTGGGATACAACATGGAGCTATGCTCACAACGGCCAGCTTGATACCCCTCAAAGTCTGACATTGCTGACCCATTATCCTTTGGGGACAACCGATTCTGAGCGCGCGTTTTGTTGGTTGATTGAGCAGCTGCTGGCGAAGTTCGGAGATCAAATGCCAGAGCTTGAAGAGCTAACGGCATTTCTCGGTGAGCAATGTGACCGCTTAAGGGAAAAGGGTGTGTTCAACATGATGCTCTCCAATGGGCAGTATTTATTTTGCTACTGTACAACCAAGCTTCACTGGATAACCCGTCGTGCCCCGTTTAAACCAGCAACACTTTCTGATGAAGATGTCACCATTGATTTCAAAGAAGTCACCACGGACAAAGATGTTGTCACTGTGATCGCGACACAGCCTCTTACTCATGATGAGACATGGCAGCAAATGCAAGTGGGTGAGATGTGTGTGTTTGATGCGGGTGAGTTGGTGGCTCGAATTGAATCAAGGGCGACGGCAGAATGAATAAAGCAAAAAAGCTATCAGTATAATAAAGTTAATTGATTTTGTTGTTTGATTGAGTTGCCCTACATTAAAGCTACACAGAGCAATTAAGCTCAGCAACGGATTAGGTAGCCGTTATTTAATAAGGGGAATAACTGATGAAACATTACACTTTATATTGCTCAGCTGATAACGAGTTTTGCAGCATTGCAAAGAACACATTAACACGAAATAACATTGCTTTTGATACGTTAAGTGTTGATACGAATTGCGCGAATGAATCACTAATGCGTGTTTTCGAAGGGGAAAACAATAAAACTCCAAAAGTTTTTTATGGCGCAGAATACGTTGGTGATCTCGGTGACATCGAGAGACTTTTCAATAGAACAGTCTAAAAAAAACAGGCTCAATGAGCCTGTTTTTCGTTTAAACGATATTAATTCAAATTATTGAACGGTTTCGTTTTCGCTGAACTCGCCTTCAAAAAGCGCTGTTGATAGATAGCGCTCACCAGAATCTGGTAACACAACCACAATTTTCTTATCAGCAAATTCAGGATCTTTGCTTAGCTTTTCCGCTGCAACCACTGCCGCGCCACAAGAGATACCGCATAGGATACCTTCTTCACGCATTAGGCGTTTTGCCATGGCAATTGCATTTTCGTTGGTAACTTGTTCAACACGGTCAACAACTGAAAGGTCAAGATTCTTAGGAACAAAACCTGCACCAATACCTTGTATCTTATGTGGTGCTGGAGTAGGCGTTTCACCGTTAATGGTTTGTGTAATAACAGGTGATGACGTTGGTTCTACTGCAACCGAGGTAATGGCTTTACCCTGAGTGTTTTTAATGTAGCGGCTTACACCTGTGATGGTGCCACCTGTACCAACACCCGCTACGAACACATCGATTTCACCGTTGGTGTCATTCCAAATTTCTGGGCCAGTGGTTTTCTCATGAATTTCAGGGTTAGCAGGGTTATCAAATTGCTGTAGCAAGACAAAGTTAGGGTCTTGTGCAATCTCTTGTGCTTTTTCGATCGCACCTTTCATGCCTTTGGCTGGCTCAGTTAGAACAATGTTAGCGCCCAATGCTTTCATGACTTGGCGACGCTCAAGACTCATGCTTGAAGGCATAGTGATGGTGATCGGGTAGCCACGAGCTGCGGCAACGAAACATAATGCAATCCCAGTGTTACCGCTCGATGGTTCTACCAGTGACTTACCTTTGGTAAGAACGCCACGTTTCTCTGCGTCCCAAACCATGTTCGCACCAATACGGCATTTAACAGAAAATGCAGGGTTACGGGCTTCAACTTTAGCCCAAATATTGCCGTTACCGATTTGATTAAGTCGCACTAATGGCGTGTTACCAATCGTCAAAGAGTTATCATTAAATACTTTTTCAGACATGGGTCATCCTTATCTTTTACATCAAGCGTTTTAAACGTATTGGATTCTAGTCATTCACTATACCTGCTTCCAGTAGGAGGAGGTAAGAACTTTGAACTATATGGTTAGATTTGATGGTATGAAAAACAGCTGGTATTCATACCATACTCGTGAAGCAATTTAGTGGTAGAATCCTATTTATATTAAATAGTTATCGTCAGTGCTCGATATTTAGCACTGCACAATTGAAAGGTCACATCCATTTCATGCGAGAACACACCGAATCCATTGCCATGACTGCTGGGCAAGATCTGCTGATGGCAAAAGATCGCTTCGCGATAAAACGCAAACTAGACGTACTTGATAAGCGTCGTAAAGAAGGTCTGCCAACATCTAAGCTTGAAGCTGAATTGGCAGAGTTGGTCGAGGCATCGAAAGCACTCTATCAAGCCCGACAAGAACGCATGCCAACCATTACTTACGACGATTCGTTACCCGTTTCTGCTCGTCGTGATGAAATTATTAAAGCGATACAAGAAAACCAAATCGTAATCATTGCCGGTGAAACCGGTTCTGGTAAAACGACTCAACTTCCTAAAATGTGCTTGGAAGCTGGTCGAGGTTTGACTGGCCAAATCGGCCACACCCAGCCACGACGAATTGCGGCACGCAGTGTGGCGGAACGAATCAGTGATGAGCTACAGGTTAAGTTGGGGGAAGCAGTTGGTTTCCAAGTCCGTTTTACGGATGAAAGCCAAGAAGATACCCTGATTAAGTTGATGACTGACGGTATATTGCTCGCTGAAATTCAGCAAGATAAGTTCTTACAAAAATACGACACCATCATTATCGACGAAGCCCATGAGCGTAGTCTGAATATCGACTTTTTGTTGGGGTACTTAAAGCGTATTACAACGCAACGTCCTGACCTGAAAGTTATCGTTACTTCGGCAACCATCGATGTGGAGCGCTTTTCACGTCATTTTAATGATGCACCAATTATCGAAGTATCCGGGCGTACATATCCTGTAGAAATTCGTTATCAGCCGTTATTAAGTAAATCCGATTTTGAAGAGCTCGATGAAGATCAATCAATGGAGCAGGGTATTCTTGATGCCGTGACCTTATTGATCGATGAAGAGCGTGAGACGGGGTATCGCGGTGCCGGCGATATTCTTGTGTTCTTGCCTGGTGAGCGTGAAATTCGTGAAACCGCTGAGTTGCTGCGTAGGGAAGCGCTTCAAGGGGTTGAAGTATTGCCACTCTATGCGCGATTAAGCAGTTCGGAGCAACAACGAATTTTCAAACCCCACGGCGGTCGACGTATTGTGTTATCGACCAACGTGGCGGAAACATCTTTGACGGTACCGGGCATTCGTTATGTTATTGATCCAGGCTTAGCGCGTATTAGTCGTTACAGTGTGCGCTCAAAGGTCCAGCAGTTACCGATCGAGAAGATTAGTCAGGCCAGTGCAAATCAAAGGGCAGGTCGATGTGGTCGTGTGGCGGAAGGTGTTTGTATTCGCCTTTATGACGAAGAAGATTTCAATGGGCGCCCAGAGTTTACCGATCCGGAAATTTTCCGTACCAACTTAGCCTCTGTTATTTTGCAAATGGCGAATTTGCGTTTAGGTGCGGTTGAAAAATTCCCATTTGTTGAAATGCCAGAAAAACGCATGATTAACGATGGTTATCGTGCATTGACCGAATTGGGGGTATTGCGTGGGGATCGACTAACCACTATCGGCCGACAATTAGCAAAGCTTCCGATTGATCCCAAACTTGGACGTATGTTGATTGCTGCCAATGATCACCATGTCTTGAAAGAAGTCGCCATCATTGTCAGTGCGTTATCGGTACAAGACCCTCGTGAGCGTCCACAAGACAAGAAAACTCAGTCAGACCAATGTCACGCTGTCGATAAAGACGAAAACTCTGACTTCATGGTATTGCTGAACTTATGGCAACGTTATGAAGAACAACGCCAAGAATTGTCCCAAAATCAACTACGCCAATACTGTCGTAAGCAATTTTTGAACTTTATGCGGATGCGTGAATGGCGTGATATTCACCGTCAAATATTGATTGCTTGTAAACAGCTGGGCTTTAAAGAAGTTGAACATGAAGAGCGTCAGTACGACTCAATCCATCGTGCATTGTTGGCTGGCTTGTTTACTCAAGTGGCCAATAAAATGGACGAAAGCAAAGAAATGCTAGGTTGTCGCTCGCGCAAGCTATCCATCTTTCCAGGCTCTATGTTGTTTAAGCGCCCGCCACAGTGGGTGATGGCGGCTGAGTTGATTGAGACGAGTAAGCTATACGCGCGAATCGTTGCGAAAATTGATCCTCAATGGGTTGAAGACTATGCCGCACCATTTGTGAAGCGACAGTATTTCGACCCACATTTCGAACGAAACCAAGGTCGTGTTGTTGCCTTTGAGCAAGTGTCATTGTACGGCCTGATTCTTGTAGCCAAACGTCGTATAGATTATGGGCATGTGAATCCAGAAGATGCTCGCGAAGTCTTTATTAGGCAAGCATTGGTCGAGGGCGACTTAAAATCCAAAGCCGCTTTTTATAGGCAAAATGCTGAACTGATAAAAAGCGTTGAGACTCAAGAAGCAAAGCTCCGTACACGTGATATTTTGGTTGACGATGAAGCTGTGTTTGCTTTTTATAACGAACGTTTGCCTGCTGATGTGCGTAATCAAAAGAGCATTGAGTATTTTGCGAAGCGAAATCCCGACGCACTGATCATGACGCGTGACGATCTGATTAATCAGGATGTCAATGTTGATGAGTATGCCTTCCCTGATAATTACTCGTTAAATGGCGTTGCCTTACCTATAGACTACGAGTTTGCCCCAGGCCAGCAGAAAGATGGGGCCACTTTGAAAGTGCCTGTCGGATTGCTAAGACAGCTCACTCTAGATGAGCTTGGTTGGGCTGTACCTGGTTATGTTAAGGAGCGTTGCGAATCTTTGATCAGAGCGCTACCCAAAGCATTACGTCGCCGCTTTGTCCCCATACCACAGTTTGTTGAACGTATTTATCCAAATTTGTCGAAGGACAAAGGGGATCTATTAGAACAGCTTTCACTTCAAATTAAGCGAGAAACTCTGATCGATATTCCATTAACCGAGTGGAATGCGGATAAATTAGAAGGGCATTTAACGCTTAATATTGATGTGATTGACGAACGCGGCAAGGTGTTAGGCAGTGGTAAAAATCTGTCTGAGCTACAAACCCGCTTTGCAGAGATGGTCGAAAAAAGCTTTGCAAAATTCGGCACGAAGAAGCATGAACAAGTTGAGTTGACCGAATGGCCCGATCAGGATGTGCCAGAGCGTCAAGAAATAAAGCAAGCAGGCATTAAAGTAACTGCTTTCCCAGCCCTAGTGGCGAGCGATGGGAGCAGTGTTTCTTTAAAAATGTTCGATGACCCAAATACGGCCATTGAAGCTCACCGTAAAGGGGTTATTGCTTTATTAAAGTTAGCGCTTCATAAGGATATGAAATACCTTGAAAAGAACTTACCTAAGTTACGAGAGTCTATGTTGTTATTCTCACCAATAGGTAAGAAGGAAGTATTACTTCAAGATTTGCTGGATGCGATCGTCGAAAAAGTGTTTCTCGATGAACGTCCATTGCCGCGTACCAAAGAAAGTTTTGAGCAACGCTTAATGGATCATAAAAAGCAGCTCATCAGTATCGCTAATGACATGGCGTTACAGTTACATGCCGTTTTATCCGCTTATCAACATGTGGCTAAGCGAATGAAAGGCTCCATTCCTCTACCTTGGACTCGAGTCTATGGTGATATAAAGAATCAGTTGGAAAATTTGGTGTACCCAGGTTTTATCGGTGCTACGCCACTTTATTGGTTAGGTCAATTGCCTCGCTACTTTAAGGGTGTTGAGGTTAGGCTAGAACGTTTCCAGAACCACCTCAATAAAGAGAATGCCGCAGTTGGTGAGTTGGAAAACCTTTGGGAGCAATATCTGCGTCAGAAAAAAGCTCATGATGAGAAGGGGATTTATGACCCTAATCTGACGCGTTATCGCTGGTTATTAGAAGAGTATCGAATTTCATTGTTTGCACAAACCGTTGGAACGTTAGAGCCAATTTCTGACAAACGCTTAGCTAAACAGTGGCAAGAAGTTAAAAAACTTGTTTAAACGCAAGGAAGGAGAAACACATGAAACGTATAGTAGCCAGCATTGGATTGCTGATTGCCTCACTCTTTGCAGTGGCTGAAACTGCAGAGGATCCATGGGAGGGTTTTAACCGTTCCATGTTTACCTTTAATGAGACAGTAGATGAGTATGGGCTTAAGCCCCTAGCGCAGGGGTATGACGCGGTAACCCCAAACTTTATGCAAAAAGGGATTAGTAATTTTTTCTCCAATCTAGGGGAAGTTCCCAATGCATTTAACAACCTGTTTCAAGGTAAGTTTGACGAAACCGCATCATCGACCTTTCGTTTTATCATCAATACCACATTCGGTATTTTTGGTTTGTTTGATGTGGCGAGCGAAATGGGCTTGCAACGTTATAAAGAAGACTTCGGTCAAACGCTAGGTCATTGGGGAGTCGATTCTGGGCCTTATTTGATGTTGCCATTTTTTGGTCCCTCTACGGTTCGTGATGCAAGTGGCATGGTCGTAGACTATTCTATTTATGATGCCATGGATTTGTATGATTTTAGTGATGATCAGAAGTGGATCGCACGAGGTATCAATGTCATCCAGGTGCGTGCTCGCTATCTTTCTGCTGAGCAAATGGTATTTGGTGATCGTTATACGTTCATCCGCGATGTCTACCTTCAGTCACGTCGAGCGGAAATAGAAAGTCTTTCAGGCGGCGATGAGTTTTCTGCTCAAGACCCTTATGCAGATGAGGTTCAAGGTGACTCTTGGGGGGATGAAAGTGAAGATTCCTGGGGTGACACTGACTCTTGGGGAGAAAGTAATTAATTAGATTGTTAGCTCCCTTTAACAGAGGAGGATAAGCATGGTTGTATTGAAACATTTTTATCCTATAGCGACATTGGCGCTGCTGTTAGCTTTGCCGATTGAAGCACAAGAACAAAGGGAGCCTTTGGTTTTTTACACATGGGAAGATTTTATCGATCCAAGCCTTATAGAGGCGTGGGAAGAGCAGTCCGGAATCCCAGTAAAAGTCATTTTTTACGATGACGAAGGTTTGAGAAATCTAGTGCTATCTAGGTCTGATCTGGCGGCTAAAATTGATGTAGCTATCGTTGATAATGCAACGATGCATGTTTTACAAGAAGCGGGTCATCTTTCAGAAATACCTTCTGCTCGTTATGAGCAGTTCTGGCCTGATGCTTGTACTGGGTTCGGTCGTCCATATCTTTGGGGTGTTTACGGACTTGTTTATCGTCAAGATAAAATGCAGAGCAATATTTCAAGCTGGAGAGATATCTTAAATCCCAAGTCCTACCTAAAGGGACATATTGGTATGCTAGGGCAGGCTGATGAGCTTATGACGACAGCGCTTGCTGGAATGGGCTACCCAATAGACTCAACGGATGAAATGTATTTGAGGCAGGCATTTAGTCTTTTAAAACTACAATCTGAATATGTTACGACGTATGATTACATATATAGTTTCATACTATCTGACCCTGAAAACAATGACTTATGG
This sequence comes from Marinomonas communis, assembly GCF_004363305.1. Classification (GTDB taxonomy): domain Bacteria; phylum Pseudomonadota; class Gammaproteobacteria; order Pseudomonadales; family Marinomonadaceae; genus Marinomonas; species Marinomonas communis. The sequence goes on from NZ_SNZA01000001.1 coordinate 344,463, forward strand.
GTTGCGCCTGCTTATTCGGGTGATCAGTATGGGTTGAATGAAATACAGGGAATAGATGCGTGGCGATTTGTGGTTCCCGAAGAGGGGGCAATTGTCTGGGTTGATTGCCTTACTATTCCTGCTTCGTCTATTAGAAAAGACGAGGCGCTTGCTTTTATCGATTTTATAACTCGCTTGGATAACAGTGCTCAAAACTCCGAGTATTTATGGACGGCAAGCCCTTATAAAGAAGTGAATTCTTTAGTAAGTGCAGAGCTTAGAGAAGATCAAACCATCTATTTAGATAAGGACTCTCTTGCGAAAGCCATCCCTTTCAAGGATATGAAAGGGACCGATATTCTTCAAAGGACGCGTATAAAGGACGCTTTACTACGATATTATGACTCTCACTAAGCGCTTAGTACTCCTTGTGCTGCCTATTCTATTTGTAGGCGTTTTAGTAGCCACAATTGGAGTTTTTAAAATTCAGACGGCGACGCTTACGGAAGTTGAGCAGAATCGCTTGGACTTAAAACTTCTGCAAGCAAAAGTTGAGTTTGAGAGAGAGGCTAATATCAGCTCCGGTATTCTTGCGTTGCTTCTGGAAGGAAAGACTTTAACTGAGTTTGCTCGCTTTGCTGGCAATGATATTCGAGAGTATATCGTTACACAAAGGTTGGATTATCTACTCAGCAATGTTGTAGAGAATAGCAGTATCCGAATCGCTATATCTGTTTTGGATGCTAAAGGGGATTCCATTTATCACTATGAGAGAAGTGATAACCCTTTCTCCAGTACTCCTAGCTTTTTACCTGGTTTTGCTCGCTCTTTGCTAATGAAGCAGGAGATGGAAGAGCAAAAGCTGATGTTTCTTAAAAATGGAAATCATGCTTATTTATACGGTCGTAGTATTGATGCTGCCACCCTAGCTAGTCCAGTTCGAGCGTCCTTAGAAGATACACTAGCGATCGTTGTAACCGTGTATATGTCAGAGTTTGATAGATTATACTCTGAGCTAGAGCAGGAATATGGCGTAACTCCATTGATTGTCAATCGCTCACCAACGTCACCAATAGTTTCTACCAGTCATATCAGAACAGTAGAACTGTTTCCCGGTACTATTTTAGAAATGGAGCTTACTCAGGATTATATTCGCTCAGAGCGAACAGCCTTAGTGGATTGGCTGTTGGCAATGTCAGTTATGCTTGGCTTAGGCATCACCCTGTTACTGTTGTTCTTAATTAGGCGTTTTATTATTCTGCCGATTGAATCCTTGGATAATCAGCTGTCATTAGTTATGAATGAGCATCAGTCTAACATCGAGAAGCCCAAGGGAATCGATGAAGTTAGTCGCCTGGGTGTGAAGTTCTACGAGCTCTATGACCAACTTAATATTAACCTTAAAGAATCTCAGACATTAGCTGTAACAGATTCTCTTACGAAACTTCCTAACCGCACACGCTTTCAAGATTTCGCAAAACGTGCATTGATTCGTGCTTGGAATCGGCATAGCCATGTTTCGTTGATTTACATAGATCTTGATAACTTTAAATTTGTGAACGACCGACTTGGGCATGAAGCTGGGGATGAGTTACTACAGTACACTGCGCAAGCGTTCCAAGACCTACTGACTAAACATGTCCCTAAAGAACAAGCGGCATTAGTATCTCGGTTAGCTGGAGATGAATTTGCCATTGTTCTAGCTCATGATGTTTTAGATGATCGTTTGGATCTGGCATCCAGTGTTGTGAACCTGTTCGAAGGTGGCTTCAAAACGGATCGTTACATAACACCGGTATCTGCGAGTGTTGGGATTGCAAGCTATCCAAATGATGGTGAGGATCTACGCGAGTTGATTGCAAACGCGGATATGGCGATGTATCACGCTAAGCGTACTGGTAAAAACCGTTTTGCTGCGTATTCTCATACCATAGCTAGAGAAGCACGTCGGGTTAAGCTTATTGAAGATGCGCTTAAATTTGTGAACTGCGACGAAGAATTTTCTCTAGTGTTTATGCCGTTTGTGGATAAAGACCGAAAAATTAAAGGTCTTGAAGTGCTGCTTCGTTGGTATTCACCTGAGCTTGGTCAAATAACGCCAGATGAGTTTGTGCCTATCGCTGAGCAGACTGGAACTTACACTAAGATTGACGATTGGGTATTTAGAAACGCCTTTGAGCATCTTGAAAAGCTTAGGTCATTCTTAGGTGCAGACATCGTTATTGCGATCAATATTTCTGCTGGCGAATTAGGTCAAGCGAGTTTCGTTGATCGTATAATTGAACTTAAGAAACTGTATTCAGTCCCTGATTCTGCGGTTGAGCTTGAGATTACAGAAACGTTTGGATACTTTGCCGTTCAGCAAGTGTTAAGTGTTCTACGAGATTTACGAAACCATGGTTTTAGAATATCGATTGATGACTTTGGAATAGGGTATACACCCTTGTTACAAATGATCGACTATCCAGTCGATAAAGTTAAATTTGATAAAGAATTGGTCGATCGATTAACGGATAAATCTCATCATCAGTTAATGCAACCTACAGTAGAGCTATGTCACTTGCAGAATATCAAAGTGACAGCGGAGGGGGTTGAAAATGCGGATAAGTTTGAACTGTTAAAAGATGCTAAATGTGACTATTTCCAAGGCTATTCAATTGCCCAGCCAATGACGATTACTGAACTTCGTCAATGGCATAGACAATATAAGCTATCAAATGAAGATTAGTGTAAGTTGGATGTATCTTTAGGTCTGATATTTAAAATACGTCCTGAGTCGGTGCTGATCATCAGGCTACCGTCTTGCATTTCAATGACGTCTCTCATACGTTCATTGAGGTCTTCTAAAAAGCGTGTCTCGAAGACTTCGCCAGACTCCAAACGAACATTGTTTAAATGGCGTAGCGCAAGAGCAGTTGATAGAAAATCACCTTCCCAGTCTTTAAATAATTGACCACGGTAGATTAGTAAAGAGCTCGGTGCGATAGAAGGAATGTAAACTTTCGCAGGGTCTTCCATGCCTTCTTTACTGGTGGCCTCACCGACAGAAAGCGGCGCCCAGTATTCCTTACCATGAGAAACGATAGGCCACCCATAGTTTGCACCGACACGAATTAGGTTAATTTCATCTCCACCCCGTGGGCCGTGTTCGTTTGACCATAGAAACCCTGTTTTTTGGTCAAAGAATAAGCCTTGTGGGTTTCTATGCCCAAAACTCCAAATCTCAGGTTTAATATTGCCATGACGAACGTATGGGTTGTCTGCAGGAACTGAGCCGTCCATGTTTAATCTTAAAATGCTACCCGCATGATTCTTCAGATCCTGTGCATTGGCGCGTTTGCCTCTGTCACCTACACTGAAGAACACATGCCCATTACCATCAAACGCAATTCGACTGCCAAAATGCTGCCCTTTGTCAGACGATGCCTCGGTAATAAGAAGGTCTTGCCAATCAATTAGGGATAGGTCTTTCAACTTCGCTCGTGCAAGAGCAGTGGTCGCTCCTTCTTCAGTAGGATGAGCGTAAGTAAAATACACCCAACCAGATTCTCTATAATCTGGTGCTAACGCCACATCTAATAGGCCGCCTTGCCCAATTCTCGCAATATCGGGCAGCCCTTGTATTTCATCCGCATCACCTGAGTTCAAGTTGATACGTAAAAGCTTACCATCTAGGATGGTAACCAAAAGAGTATGCTGGTCTAGTTGTGCCATCCCCCATGGAATGCCATTCACTTGTGCCACTTCATCAATTTGAAATGTTTTATTTGCTTCCGCTGCATAGCTAAGTGTACTGAACGATAGAAGAACACTAAGACTAAAAGTTTTTAAACGTTGAAGCATATTGATACCTAGTTCATTCAAGAGCTTTGAGTATAGGTTCAAAAAGCATAAGAAATGCGGCGAAATGCTGTGTTTCATATTCATTGCGGAATACTTGCCAACTGATCATAAAATCAGCAGCTCAAATAACAAAACGCGACATAAAGTCGCGTTTTGAGGAAGATTCAGCTTAGCTGAATTTTAGAGAGTGGATTGTAGCCTTACAGCTTCTCTTCAATCATCTTCTCAAGTTTACGTTGGTCTACTGCGAAATTACGGATGCCTTCAGCCAGTTTTTCTGTTGCCATGGCATCTTCGTTGAGTGCCCAGCGGAAAGCTTGCTCAGTAATTGCTTCGCCAGCAGGTGTAACGTCTGAAACTGGTACCAGTTTGCGTTCAAGTGTGCCTTCGTCTTTCTTAAGTTCTTCAAGAAGGTTCGGACTAATAGTTAAACGATCACAACCAGCTAGTTGTTCGATTTCGCCGATATTTCGGAAACTAGCACCCATTACAATCGTTTTATAACCGTGCTGCTTGTAGTAGTTGTAGATCTCAGTCACTGAGACAACACCTGGATCCGTTTCAGCTGTGTATTCTTGGCCAGTAGATTTTTTGTACCAATCTAAAATGCGACCAACAAATGGTGAAATTAAGAAAACACCTGCCTCAGCACATGCTTGAGCCTGTGCGAATGAGAACAGCAATGTAAGGTTACAGTTAATGCCCTCTTTCTCTAGCTCTTCAGCTGCTTTGATACCTTCCCATGTAGAGGCCGCTTTGATCAAAACACGATCTTTTGAAATACCGGCTTCTTCATAAAGTTTAATTAGGCGACGCGCTTTCTCGATCGTCGCTTCTTTATCGTATGAAAGGCGAGCGTCTACTTCAGTAGAGATACGACCTGGAATGTATTTAAGGATTTCTGTACCAACAATTACTGCAAGCTTGTCGCTAGCGTCAATAACCTGCTGCGCTTTGTCATTGCTTTGCTCTTTCGCCCAAGCGACAGCTTGGTCAATGAAAGGGGCGTATTCAGGAATCTGAGCAGCTTTCAGCATCAATGATGGGTTAGTCGTTGCGTCTTCAGGTAGGAAATCCTTGATCGCAGTGATATCACCCGTATCGGCAACAATCGTTGTGAACTCTTTTAATTGAGATAACTTATTGCTCATTGCTCTTATCCTTTGCTTTTATCTAGCTTTTGTTTAACCAATTCAATGGCGTCTACTAATACGTCTATTGTAGCGTCACTTCGATGACCGTTTTCTGAAAGGTAGCGTCTAAACTGCTTGCCACCTGGCAAACCTTGGAAAATACCCAGTAAATGACGAGTTAAATGCATCAAGCGCTCGCCCTTTGCCAATTGACTCTCTGCGTATGGGATGAAACGCTCTAACGCTTCAAAGCGATCATTGACTACGTTTGTAGCCCCAAAAATAGATTGATCCACTTCACTGAGAACCCAAGGGTTGTTATATGCTTCTCGCCCCATCATAACGCCATCAACGTGACGTAAATGTTCTTTTGTTTCTTCTATTGTTTTTATCCCACCATTGATCAAGATTTCAAGGTCAGGGAAGTCTTTCTTCAATTGATACACAAAGTCATATTTAAGTGGTGGGATTTCACGGTTTTCTTTAGGGCTTAAGCCTTGCAAAATAGCGTTGCGGGCATGAACAATAAATGTTTCAACCCCTTCGTCAGCAATCATACCAACAAAATCACGCACAACCGCGTAGTCTTGCTGATCATCTAATCCAATGCGGTGCTTAATCGTTACTGGGATAGACGTGGCATCCTTCATGGCTTTCATCGCATCAACCACTGTTTGTGGATGTGCCATCAAGATGGCTCCAATTAAACTATTCTGAACGCGATCACTCGGACAGCCTGCATTTAAATTCACTTCATCGTAACCGTATTCTTCGGCCATCTTGGCACATTTCGCTAGATCTGTAGCGTTGGAGCCACCCAGCTGCAATGCAATGGGGTGTTCGCAGCCATCATACTTAAGAAAACGGGCAGGGTTGTCACCCTGAAGCAAAGCACCTGTTGTTACCATTTCAGTGTAAAGAAGCGTGTGTTTTGTTAAACAGCGTGCAAAAACACGGTAGTCAGACGTAGTCCAATCCATCATGGGCGCTATAGAAAAGCGTCTATCTAATGTACGAGAAGTGTTTAAAGGGCTTTGATCAGTTGTGTTTTGCATGGTGTCAGTTTGGTGAATCTATCTATGTGAACAAAAGTCCTAAGTTTACCGTTTCTCATCAAAGAAAAGTTAAAAATCTACCGTTAGCTCAAACACAAGCTATCTATGTAATTTTATTACATGACTTAAGGTTGAGCTAATAAAATATCACCTGATTATGTCATAAAATTACATCGATTTGGAATCGACCGTTGTCGGATAGTAGGACTTTTTTGCGCTATGTATTTATTCAGTGTTTTTGACAAAAAAACTGTGATCCAACCGTTAATTTGTTTACGTATAATTACATAAATTAATTAGCTTATTGTTTTACAAGAAATATTGATTAAGAAATGTCTTGATTAAAATGTAATCAAAGGTTAACAATGTCAAATAAGTGTTTAATTAAAAACTGAGTCATAGTTGTAGGAGTGAAGATGCCAGACGTTACTCGTATCGCTTTACCTGAAACTTTTTCATTTGAGCACCATCAATGGTTTAGGGGGCAGTGTACGGAAGCATTGAATCGTTCTCAGCGTGTTGAGCTGATATGTGATCAAGTTAAATACTTAGATTCTGCTGCACTTGGGATGATTGTTTCCTTCCAGCGTAAACACAAAGAAAAGCACAATCACGATATCTGGGTTTCAAATCCAAGCTTGTACTGTGATGAACTTTTCACATTAGCTAATTTGTACAACAAATACCTAAATAGAATGCCCACATAAGGCTGGTCTAGCTTTACAAGTCAATACATTCTTTAACAGGGTTGTCAGTGTAATTAATTCAGTTATGCATGATTCTTAGGGTAACAAATATATATTCTGTTACTTCTTTGGAGCGCTACTGACATGACCTCTTCAACAAAAGATCTTGTAGATGCTACCTCTCCAAGTATCGCATCCATAACGGAAGCCTTCTTTTCATCTACTGATGGCGCTCCGCTTTTCATTCTTGATCCATCAAGTGATTGTCGCGTTATATTTAGTAATCCACCTGCTAAACGATACTTTCAGCTTTCAGATGATTGTGGTGACCAATGGTTTATAGAGTGTTGGGGGAGAGACAAGCCAGATACATGGTTAGATAAGTTCACTGCTCAGTTCGAAAAAAGCTCAAAGGTCTATCAACGCATTCCTGATCATCTGCTGCGCCATAAGAATTCTGCTCAAGAGTTGTGTTTTATTCAGTTTAAAGCGCAAGAGCAGTTATTTATTGCTGCAGTAATCATAAACTCAGACACGAGAGTGCTAAATAATTTTGAGCCAAATGCCATCCTCAGTGCTTTGGAGCTTGGGGATTTTTATCACTCCGTACTGGATAATTTGCACCAAGCAATTGGATTATTTGAGTTAAATCAAAACGAAAAATTAGAAATCGTCTGGCTTAATGAAAAGGCGATGAAATATGTCGCACCGCATACAACAGTCAAAGGAGAGTTAGTTGAGAGTTACTTGCCGGACAATATTCAATACAGCTGGGGAGAACTCGAAAAATCCTTGAAGACTAGTGATGGCGACATTACTTGTAGTTTTCTACTCGGCGATAGGTTCAATCACCAGGCATGTGAAATCCAATTTTACCCTGTTGACTTGTTAAAGCGTGCTGGCAGTAAACAATTTTTGGCAACTTGGTTTAATGTTACCCAACGATACCAAAAGGAAGTTGCCGAGACTCAGAAGAGACAAGACTTTTTCAATCTGGTTGAAAATGCCCCTGATGTCATCATTCGTTACGACGTTTTGGGACGTCGGACATATGTTAATCATATGTTTGAAAAGGTCACTGGACTAAAGCGAGATGATGCGATAGGTAAATTACCCGCTGAGCTTACTGGAATTGGTGAGAGTACGAACCTGTTGCAAAGGCATGTAATGAGTACGATCCAGTCAGGTTTGGCGAAAACTGAGCGTATGGTCATGGATACTGGCTCAGAAACAAACCCAACGTTTGAAATTAGATTTTTACCCGAGTTTAGTAAGCTAGGTGCTGTCTCTGGGGTTTTGTTGATCGGCCGTGATATCACTCAGCAAGAGCAAGCGATTCAGCAAACGAGAACTAGTGAAACGCAGTTTAGGAGTTTGGTTGAAAACTCACCTGATTACATTTGCCGATATGATTTAGATTGCAAGCTACTTTATTCGAACCCAGTGTTGGCACGCTTATTTGACTGCCCAATCAGTGATTTACTAGGAAGAACACCAACTGAGTTGAATCAGTTCCTGCATAAACGGTTTGGGGTAGATGTGCCACAAGAAGAATCCATTCTGCATCATCATTTGAAGAATGTACTGCGAACACAAAACAGCATTGAGTGTGAAATTTCGGGGCCAACAGTTAAGGGGCAGATTCACTCCTATGTAAGTCTTACTCCAGAATATAGTGCTGAGGGGGTATTGAGCTCTGTTTTGGTAATAGGCAGAGACATTACTGAACTAAAAGAATATCAAGAGAGAGTCGACTTTTTATCTAAGTTTGATTCACTAACGGGGCTACCCAATCGGGCCAACCTATTAGAAAAAGTGAGTTCAAAGGTCATCAATGCAGCCTTGGACAGCCATAAAATTGGTTTGTTGGTAATTGGTGTCGACCATTTTAAAAACATTAATGATAGTTTTGGCTATAAATATGGGGACTTTGTATTAAGGGCGTTAACAGCCCGCTTACAAGCTGTCATTTCTTCTTCAAGTTATGTTGCGCGTATCGGGGCCGACGAGTTTGGTGTCTTTTTACCAACAGTATTGAACCGGCATGTTTTCAATAATGAAGCTGAACGGATTGCTAACGCTATTTCAAAGCCAATTCGCATTGGTGAAACAGAAATAATTATCTCGGTTAGTATGGGGGCGTGTCTGTTCCCAGATGATGCCGATGATCTGGATGATATCGTACGGTACGCAGACTCTGCCTTATTTGCCGCAAAGGCTACACAACGTGGGAGTATTCGATACTATTCCCAAGAGCTAACTGATAGGGCGCTTGAAAGAATGGAGTTTAGAAATTCCATTCGTTCGGGAATTAAAAACAAAGAGTTCTGTGTGTATCTGCAGCCAAAAATTAGTCTGTTTGATGGTTCACTTATGGGGGCAGAAGCGTTAGTAAGATGGCATCACCCAAGAAGAGGGCTGGTAACACCGGATTCATTTATCCCCGTTGCCGAGGAAATGGGCTTGATTTCCGAAATTGACATGCTTGTTTTAGACCAATTATGTGAATATTTATCTTCTTGGCGTAGCCTCCTAGACGATGGACAACGTTTTGCTGTCAATTTATCCGCGGTGCAATTCAATCGGCAAGATTTAATCAGCTCTATTGATAAGATTGTCCAGTTGCACCATTGCGATACAGCTAATCTCGAACTTGAAATTACAGAAGGTGTTTTGCTTGTCCACTGCGAGCATCTAGAAGAGAAAATTAACGAGCTTAAAGCTATGGGGTTCACCCTTGCACTAGATGACTTTGGTACGGGCTACTCTTCACTGAGCTACTTATCTCGTTACCCTATTGATGTATTAAAGATTGATCGGTCTTTTATCATGGATATGAATCAATCTAAATCAAGCCAAGTATTAGTAAAAACTATTGTATCAATGGCTCAAAATCTTGATATGAAAGTCGTTGCTGAAGGAGTTGAAGACCATGATCAAGTATCACTTCTTCGAGAGTATGGTGTGGACTTAGCTCAAGGCTTTTTGTACTCAAAACCTATTCCGATAGAACAGTTTGCTGAAAAATACGGATTGCCAGTATCGAAAAGCGCCATCTGAAGGTTGATCCCAGTAGATGCTATCTGTTCTTTCTACGTGTAAATTTGAACAATGAGTTAAGAATATAAATCTCGTTAATTTCCAACATAAGCCGCATTTTTGCCTTTTGGAAGTTTGATTCAGAGCAAAGCACTGACGAAATCTCGTAATTTAGTTAGAATTTCGACGTTTTTCGTATGAATGCCTATTTCGAAATTTATGTCAGAAATAAGGCCGTTTTCAGGAGTAATTTCATGGCAACCCCATCCCAACACGATCTACGTAAAGACTTTCGTGCTTTGCTAGAGAGCGACAACTGTTATTACACTGCTTCGACGTTTGATCCAATGTCAGCGCGTATTGCGGAAGATTTGGGTTTTGAAGTCGGCATCTTAGGTGGTTCGGTTGCTTCGTTACAAGTGCTGGCAGCGCCGGACTTTGCTCTGATTACCTTAAGTGAATTTGTAGAGCAGGCGACACGAATTGGCCGTGTCGCACGTTTACCGATTATTGCTGATGCCGATCATGGCTACGGTAATGCGCTAAATGTGATGCGAACTATTACGGAACTTGAACGAGCAGGTGTAGCAGCTCTGACAATCGAAGATACTCTTTTACCTGCAAAATTTGGTCATAAATCTACTGACCTGATTCCTCTCGACGAAGCGGTTGGTAAAATTGAAGCGGCACTTGAAGCTCGAATCGATCCAACTATGTCGATCATTGCTCGAACCAATGCAGGGCAATTAACGACAGAAGAAACAATTGAGCGTGCCAAAGCTTATCAAGCAGCAGGTGCTGACGGTATTTGTATGGTTGGCGTGAAGGACTTTGATCATTTAGAAGCCATTAGTGCGCATGTTTCAGTTCCTCTTATGTTAGTTGCTTATGGCAATCCAGAGCTTAATGATCGAGAACGATTGGCTAAAAATGGTGTCCGTATTGTTGTAAATGGGCATGCTGCATACTTTGCGGCAATTAAGGCAACTTATGATTGTCTGCGTGAACAAAGAGGTATTGCGGAAGGTAAATTAAATGCATCGGAGTTATCTACACGTTACTCGACTTTGGATGAAAGCCGTGAATGGGCTCGCCGCTTTATGGAAGTAAAAGAGTAATACTTCTTTCACTATATAGATTAATAAAAATGCCAGCGTAAATGCTGGCATTTTTATTTAAAAGATCAAACTATGCACAAAATTAATTTGTGGCATTCTCTACTTCGGTTTCGGCATCGTTAGCACCATCTTTAATGGCATCTACACCGTCTTCCCAAGCATCACCCACTGCATCTGCACCGTTTTCCATTGCCTCAGCAGTTTCATCATACGCTTCACCAACAGCATCTTTGCCATCTTCGTATAGAGCTTTAGCTTTCTCTTTTCCTTGTTCAATACGGTAATCAAAGCATTGATCTGAAAAGTCTTCGCGAATTTTCAGGTCATCAATTTGTTGAATGCTTTCCTGAGTACAGTTCTCTTCGTTTACTGTTGGCATTTTTTCACTACAAGCAGTGGTAAACGCTGCAACAGCCATAAAACCAGCGATGTAAATAGGCTTAATGTTTTTCATAATACTTCCCTCAAAATTTATGTGGATTTAATTAATTAAGTGTCTATTCAGCTTTTCCATAAACAGTAATAGAGCGCTTTTGTATTAATAATTAAAAACCAATCAGCAAAGACAGTTTTTTAATATATACAGCTGTTTGCTGTGTCCTTAAGCATGGATATATTGTTATTTTTGGGAGAGGGATTATCAATTCAGGAAATTGTAAACATTATTTTTTCGGAACTTCTTTCAAAATTTTTGAAAACTAATTCCGAAGTGTAAAGATCCATGTGGCGCACGGGTTTGATGAGGAAATTAGAGATAAAAAAAGCCCCTTTCTAGGGGCTAATCTAAAAGGGTCTTTACATTACAAATCGCGTCTAAATTGGTCAACAGCGAGTTTGTAGCAGTGCAAAGCTAGCTCAGCATCGTAACGCTCGCCTTCATCACGCATAAATGCATGTTGGCCGTTGAACTCATGCCAAACAAAGTTTCTTTCGGTATCAATGAGCTGCTGATAAATTTTTTGGCGTCCTTCAGTCGAAACATGAGGATCCTGTTTCCCCCAAATCATAGTGATCGCGCCTTGAATATCTTTTGTTCGACTAAAAGAGTCATTGCCATCTTGGCAAGGAAGCGTATTTGAATGTATGTCTGTCGCATACAAACAAAAAGCGGATTCAATTCGTGGATTCAATGCTGCACGATAAGCTAAGTGCCCGCCTATACAGACACCCATTGCACCAAAACGTTTCGAGCAGTATGGCTGTTGTTCGAAATATTCAATCATTGCGACAGTATCACTGTCATGATCTTCTAATGGCTTGGTGAACTTGTCTTGGTTGCCTTTATCTTTGCCTGCATCATCATAAGCCAAAACTGTTCCGATCGCGTTAAGCTCATGAAATACTTCAGGCACAACCACAACGAAGCCATGTCCAGCCATTATTCTAGCGCTACGCTCGATAGGTGCGGTGATCTGGAAGATTTCAGAATAGAAAATAACGCACGGAAATTGACCCTCTTGAGTAGGGCGATAGACATTGCAACGCATGGTGCCAGTTGCTGTATTAAGATCGATTATGTCTTTTTGTGAAATCATACTTTTCGACTTATTCTATGGAAAGGTATTGATACTTATATCATTTTTATTAACTTTGATGAATCAAATCGATCTCAGACTATATACTCGAGTTGCCATCAAGTCGGCATCTTCTTGGTCGTGAGTCACTAAGATAGTAGGCACTTGCGTTTTCTGAATAGCATCTAATACAAGTTCTCTCATTTCTGCTCTGAGTGAGTGATCTAATTTGCTAAAAGGTTCATCCAACAATAAGGCTTTAGGCTTTGCCAAAAGGGTTCGCAATAACGCTAAGCGTGCCTGCTGCCCGCCAGATAAGTGTTGCGGTAGTTGATGCTCTAATCCTTCTAAGCCAATTTCCTCTAGCTTCGAGCGTATGGCTTGTTTTCGTAAAAATCGAGATTCGGGGCTTTTATAAGCGAATAGTAGATTCTCTTCTACGGTTAAGTGGTTAAACAGTAAAGGGCTTTGTTGGAGCAGGCCTAATTGACGTTTTTCGATGGGAAGATCTTGGATAGCGAGGTGCTCTAGTGTTACCTCACCATGCCCTGATAGTCCGCTCGGTAACGTTCCCGACAAATACGCTAGTAAGCTTGATTTACCGACGCCACTAGGTCCCATTAATGCTAGTACTTCCCCTGCGTTGATGGTTTCAGAAACGGGGGCGATGATTGGCGCATGATCTCGGGCGATGTATACATTTTTAAGAGTTAGCAAAACTTTCTCCTTAAAGCGACACGCCAAGTTGTCCAGTGTTTCGGCATCACTGTGGCGAGATAAAAACAAATCAATGGTAAGAATGCTTGAATCAGAGCAAGTGAACTGACGAGCTTTCGGTCACCTGATGACGCTCGGGCAACCGCTTCAGTTGTCAAAGTGTTAATCCTTCCTTCTCCAGACATTATAGTCGGTAAATACTGAGCCATGCTGACCGCAAAGCCGAGCGCGAAAGCTGCACTGAGCGATACTTTTAACAAAGGAAGCTTAATGAGTAGATAATTTTTTATCGGTGAATCTTTAAGTAAATTCGCTTGCTGAAGTATGCGCTCATCAAAAGCGAGATAGGGAGCTTTTAAGGTCAAATACACATAAGGAAGCACGTAAATCAGATGCAGTAGTAGAACGCTCCACCAGTTACCGTTCCAACCAGTCCAAAGTAACCCCACCTGAATGCCAAATAGAAGTGTGATCTGAGGCATCAAAACCGTGAAAAGCATCATCGTTGTAACGAGTTTAGATTGTAAAAAACGGCGCTCTCTTTCGAGTAATACTAACGAAATTAGCAGAGCTACAAAGCCGCTGACTAAGGCAAGGGAAAGAGAAGACATACTTAGCTCGAAAAGTCGCTGACCTAGGCGGCTAATCGTATTTAAAGAGAATTGAGAAGGCCAAGTATCAGGAAAACGCCAGCGATGGGCAAAGGCCCAGATAGGCAAAACTATTAAGGTGAGCGCAGTCAGCAAAAATATACCACTACCAACCAATGCACTAAACCAAGTAAGAGGTCTGATATTCGTTATGCCATCACCCGACAATGTCACGTACTTACGAAGCTTGTCGTAGATAAAATAACAAGCTTCCCAAAGCAGCATCATACAAACGACACCGCAAGCTAGTACGATTGCTGCTGCACTGGCTTGGCCGCGCAGCATTAATGATGGATCGTTAAACCATCGAAGTAACGTCACAGCCAAGGTTGAAGGGGTATTAGGTCCTATGATCAACGCCACATCAACAACTGTTATGCTGAACGCTAAAACAATCATGATGGGGAGTCTAACTAATCGGTAAAGCGGCCCTAACAAGGTGCCATGCCATGCAGAAATCGTTGTATGGCCTAATATTTTGGCAGTTTGAATGCGTGACCTAGCATCAAGTTGTGATAACGCAGCCATAATGGCAAAAACAAGGTAGGGCGTTTCCTTAATAACAAGCGCCAGAATCATTGACCACCCTTGAGGGTCTTGAACGATAAGCCAGTTTGGAGGTCTTTCAAAACCGGTCAACCAAGGACTAAACCAGCGCACCAGCCAACCAGAGGGGCTAATCAAAAAGATTAAGCCAATACTAATGGCTACATGGGGAATCGAAAGAATGGGTGCAATAAAAGTATTTAAACGGTCAAACCAGTGGCTTCCAAAACACGCAATGACTAAGCTGGTTGCGATCCAATAAGACAGAGCAGTGGAAACTACGCCTATAAACAGGCTAAGGGACAAACCTGACCAGAACTCAGCTGAATGAAAGAGCTGCTTCCAAGCCGTTAAAGTAAATTGATCAGACCCGGCCGCTGGATCAATGCCAAAGCTGGGTAGAAAAACGCCTAAAAAGCCCATTACAAGAAGCAAACAAAACATCAATGTAATAGGCCAATAAAAGCATGTGGAAAAGGTGTATCTCATGCGTTACTGTGCGTATCGTTCACGCCATGCGCTTTCGAGCGCTTCCATCCAAGTGCTATGAGGTTCAGGCAACGTCGTACCTAGTTCGTCTACACTCAGTGTCGCAATACCTTTTGGTAGATCGTCAAAACGCGCTTTCTGCTCATTATCTAACGATGCGTAATCTAACACCGTCATATCACCCCAAACTGTTGGATGCTGTTTGTAGGCTTGAGCTTCTGGAGATAACAAGAAATTCGCCACTACTTGCGCTGCTTCTTTGGCGTCGCTGTTGTATGGGATCGCTACAAAGTGTGTGTTACCAATTGTTCCTTGGCTTAAAACATAGGAGCGAACCGTGTCAGGTAAATTGCCTTGTTCAATTTGAACGGAAGCGGCTGACACGTCAAAACTCAACGCAATGTCGATTTCACGATCATCGAGTAAACGCATCATTTCTTCACTGCTTGATGGGAAAACAGCGCCACGACGCCACGCAACAGGGTGTAACTCATCCAAAAATGCCCATAGAGGTTGAGTGGCACGTTCGAAATTCACTTCTGAGACGGGTTTTAACAATAATTCAGGGTCAGGTGTTAGTTCATGCAATGCTTGCTTAAGAAATGTAGAGCCAAGAAACTGAGGTGGTTCTGGGTAGGTAATTCGTCCAGGGTGATTTTTTGCATAATCCAACAGTTCACGCATAGATTTAGGTGGTTTAGATAGCGTTTGAGTGTCATGCATGAATATCACCTGAGCCATTCCCCAGGGGGACTCCATACCATCCACTGCTGTGCCAAAATCTTGGGTTAAACTTAAACGTGCTTTCGGATCGACGTAGGCTTTATAGTTTGGAAGGCTTTCTGAGAATGGCCCATACAGTAGGCCGTTTTCTTTCATGGCGCGGAAGTTTTCACCGTTTATCCAAATGAGATCAACAGAGCCATCGGTATCTTTACCAGCGGTTTTCTCTGCGAGAACTCGACTTACTGTGTTAGCGGTATCTTGGATTCGTACATGTTTTAGCTGAATTTGATAATCTTTTGCAACCCGATCCGCTACCCACTCAATGTATGCATTGATATTGTCTGCACCCCCCCAAGCATTCCAATAAACGGTTTGACCAGCTGCTTGATCAACTGTGTGTTGCCAAGCCGATGCGTCATCATCTGCAATGGATAGGCTGCTGAAGAGGGAAGCACTGACCAAACTTGATGCCAGTAATGTAAACAGTGGTTTCATCCAAGACTCCTAAAGCGTTGATATTATTCCATTAGACGTACGGAAATGCGTTTTATTACATGGTTTTATTTTTTATTCGTTCGCGCTTTAGCGTACCATGTTGCACCGAGATATCATTGTTGGAATTTGTAATCTTCCTCTGTTCTAAGGAATTTGGTTTTTCATGAGCTATCAACTGTATTCGCATACATTACCCAGCGCGACACCAGGCACGCATCGTATTATCAAGGCTCATCACTTCGGTGAAGCGGGCGCACACCCTAAAATCTATTTTCAGGCAGGGTTACATGCGGATGAATGGCCTGGCTTTTTGGTGCTCAATACGTTGATTAAAAAGTTGATCGAAGCAGATGAAAAAGGGCTTATTAAGGGAGAGATAATCATTGTGCCAGTGGCAAACCCTATTGGGTTAGGCCAGAACTTCCATGGCTACATACCTGGGCGTTTTGCATTCTCAGATGGCGGCGGTAACTTCAACCGTAATTGGCCACAGCTAGGTTCAAAAGTTGAAAACCAAATCCAAGGTAATATCTCGGGCGATGTCGAAGAGAACATTGCTATTGTTCGCCAAGCCATTAAAAAAGAGCTAGCTCAGCTCCCTGAGTTGACCGAACTACAAGGTCTACGCAAAACCCTATTAGCGCTTTCCATGGATGCGGATGAAGTAATTGACCTGCACTGTTCTGGTGAAGCATGTATGCACGCCTATGTGGCACAAGAGTTTGAAGAGCACTTTACGCCATTGTTAGATTTACTTGAAGCAGAGGTAGCCTTATCAGAATTGGAAACCGGCGCGCATTCTTTTGATGAAACCAATGTAAGTGTGTGGCGTCATTTAAAGACACACTACGCTCACATGATGCCTTGGGGTTGCCGATCGTTGACATTAGAGCTTCGTGGTGAGAACGATATTTCTCATGAATTGGCGGAAAAAGATGCCTCGGCGTTGATGAAATATCTAATTCTTCGAGATGTGGTAGCAGGGGAAAAACCAAAGCTTAAAAAGCAGAAGGTTACCTTTTACCCACTTGACGCCATGGACCTGGTCAAAGCGCCGGTGGCAGGCATTGCGTGCTTCCATAAATCACTAGGTGAGCCCGTTGAGGCGGGAGAAGTGATTGGCGAAGTCATCGATTTGATGGCGGATGATGTCACACAAAGTGCGCACCCTTTGATCGCAAGAGCCAATGGTGTATTTTTTGCCCGCTTCCAGCGTCGACTGGTTGTCTGTGGCGAGTCGATTGCGAAAATTGCGGGGCGTGAACACTTAGCGTTTCGCGAGATTGGTCATTTGTTTGAAGATTAACCTCGCGGATTGGATGTGATGAACAACTCAAAGATTGCCTTTACGGCCGAACAGTCGGCGGTTATCGAGCACGATAGTGCAAAGCATGCGAAGGTCATCGCGGTTGCTGGTGCTGGCAAGAGTACCACCCTGATTGGGCGTATACAGTACTTGCTAGATCAAGGTGTGCAGCCAGAGAAAATTGGCGTTTTCATGTTTAACAAAAGCGCGCAGGAAGAATTCTTGCAACGCTTGCAAACGGCGATGTCTGAGCGTAATTCTGCCCGTGCGCCTCATGTCATGACATTTCATGCGTTCGGAATGCGTTTAAGTAAAAGGCTTGAGCAACGCGGTTTATTGCCTTCTGCAAAGTTGGTGACAGATGAGTTTTCTCTGGTAAAACTCATCCGAGAAGCACGTCACAGATTGATGCGCATGAATCTAGACGTAGAAATGCATGATGAGCGCGATTGGTTAGAAGACTTCTTACTCTTCATTGATCAAGTGAAAGCTACCAGTACCTGTGCAGATATTGTTTTCGAAGCAGGTAATTGGTCCAGAGAATGCCGTCATTTTGTCGCATTGTATGAACAACTTGAAAGCTTACGCAAAAAATCGAATCTACGCTTTTTCTCAGATCTATTGGCTGACCCCTATGCACTAATGCAAGAGGCTGATGCCGCTTTGATGGATCGTATCCGAACCCTGGCACCACAATATGATCATTTGTTAATTGATGAATTTCAAGACATAAACCCTTGCCAATACGAGCTGTTAAAACTGCTTTATCAAACGCAATCCAGCTGGATGATTGTGGGCGATGTTCAGCAATGTATTTATGAATGGCGCGGTGCCTCGCCTGGGATCATGGCAGAGCAATTCGATCAAGATTTTGGCGCAGTGAATACATACCCGTTAGCATTTAGTTTTCGCTTTGGCCACAGCATAGGGATGATGGCTTCCTGTGTTGTTTCACAAAATGATACCCAGCAAATCGTGATCGGTCAGGGGCAGAATACAGAAGTGGACTTTGCCCGTTCAGAACTGCCTGGTCGAGCATTGCTAGCTGAGCTAAAGAGTTGGCATGAACAGGGCGAGTCACTAGATCAATGCGCCGTATTAGTGCGTTTGTACAGCGATATGGTGCCGATCCAGTTAGCGCTCATGCACAAAGGGGTGCCGTATCAACTGCACGGCGATTCACCATTACTTGAAAACCGTCAAATACGTATGTTGATGGCGTATTTATCAGTGATGGCAGGAGGGTTAAATGATACGACTAAATTTTATACCCCAGCAGATGTTGAATACCTCGTCACTGTACCGAACGTCACTCAGGTCGCAGCAGATCGACAGCGGCTTTTGACGCAGGCGCGACAGAGTCCACACCTTATTCCAGAGCTATTAGAACGTCTTGCTGAGCAGTCAGAGGGCTGGAAATCAAAGAAAATTGCTGAGCGAGCAGACTGGTTAAGAAGTCTTACGCTGTATCACAAAGAGCCAGCACAGGGGCTATTGCAGACCATAGATAAGCTAGGCATCTATCGCTATTTCGAGCATTCCAGTAGCAAAGACATTCAGGTGCAAGAGAAGATCGCTACCTGTGAAGCGTTTTTAAGTTACGTTCGTGGCATGAACGTTGATGCTGGAACAATCATTGCACAGTTGATTGGCCTGAACGAGCGTGAGCTGCAAGCAGGGCAGGGCGTACACTTGATGACTATTCATAAATCAAAAGGGTTAGAATTTGATTTGGTGATGATGTCTGGTCTACAAGAAGGGCGATTCCCTTATTATGAGGACGATTTGAGCTCAATCGACAAGCAAGCCGCTGCTGAAATGCAGGCGGAGCGTCGCTTGTTTTATGTCGCGATGACTCGTGCGAGGAAGCGTCTGGTTTTCCTAGAAACGCCTAATGGTGACGCGGTGCGCCGTTTAAGTGACGGTACGTTGTCAACAGGGGCGAGTAAAGCTGGCACTTTAAGTCGATTTCTCTATGAAGCACAGCCTATACCTGTGCGGAAAATCAGCCAGCAGTGGCGTGCAGATGCATCAGTAGAAGTGCAATCTGAACTGGACGGCTGCTTGTCTAGATACTTAGGAGAGGCAGGTGATAATGCCCCTAATGTTAGTTTTAAACGATCTAACACACAGTCAAAAAGAGATTTGAAAGCAGGTGACAAGGTTCGTCACGAGCAATATGGACAGGGTGTCGTTGTGCGACAAGAAACATCCGGCAAAAACATGATCTATGTAGATTTTGCCGAAGGGGGATTAAAGCGTTTTAACCCCAAACATACACGGCTGGTTCGTCTGGCCGATCGTCATCATGAAGCATAATCGGAGCAACAATGGGTATTCCATTAATTGATTTTTCAAAGCTAACAAGTCCAGACAAAACATTACGCAGTCAGGAAATTCAGAGTTTAGACAAGGCGTGTCGTGAAATTGGCTTTTTTTACTTGATCAACACTGACATTGATACTGCTCTGATTTCTCGCATTATGAAAGCGGCGAAACGCTTTTTTGATGAGCCATTAGATGAAAAGCTTAAAATCGACATTAAGAACAGCCTAAATCATCGTGGCTACGGTGGTGTAGGGGAAGAACAGCTAGATGAGGTTCATAAGGCGGATTGGAAAGAAACCTTTGATATGGCGCTAGACCTTGCTGCGGATCATCCGTTGGCAGCAAAATACCCCAAAATGTATGGGCCAAACCAAAACCCAACTGATCCTGTGGTGTTGGAAACACTCCATGACTACTATGTTACTGCGTTCAATGTATCTCAACATGTATTGGCAGCTATGGCGGAAGCATTGAATCTAGAGCAGGATTTCTTTACTCGTTGCTTCAAAGACCACGTTACCGTATTGCGTATGATTCATTACCCACCACGCCCAACGTCAACTCATGATAATGGCGCCGGTGCACACACAGACTATGGCTGTGTCACGCTTTTGCTACAAGATCAGATCGGTGGCTTAGAAGTTAAGCATCGTAACGGTGAATGGTTACAGGCGACCCCTATGGAAGGTGCGCTGGTTGTTAATATTGGTGACTTGATGCAGCGCTGGACTAACGATGAGTATGTTTCTACAGCTCACCGTGTACGCGCGTCTGAAAATGGCGTGCATCGTTACTCGTTCCCATTTTTTGTTGAACCGGATTACGAAACCCTAGTGGAATGCGTTCCAACTTGTATGAGCAAAGATAAACCCGCGAAATATGAGCCAATTTACAGTGGTGATTGGATTCAGTCGCGTTTTGATGCGACTTACGCATATCGAGACAACGAGAAATAGTCTTTCTCAACAGAATATTGGGTGCCTAAATGGCACCCAATTTTTATGTCTGTTATTTACTCAGAAGTGCACTACTCAACGGTTAATGACTGGCTGTTGTAATGCTCTATACCAACTTTCACGATGTGTCCCGGTTCGACGAGTTGCCAACCTTCACCAGAAAGATCTAGAGGCTCTGAGCCCACGACGACATGATCACCAAACTGCTTGTAGTAAAGTGATGGAGCATGTTCATCGCTTGAAAAGCGAACCGCCCACATGTCTTTGCCATTTGAAAGCATACTGGTGAATCTAAATGGTTCTGTAATACCTTTCTCGCGCATAAGATCTAAGATCTGCTGCAGCGTCTTGTTGATGGCATTCGCAGGGTTTTCATCCAACCCATTTGCAATCATCAGCATGAAAATCGCCTCGGAGTCTGTGCCGCCACGTCGATGATTATAAAGCTCTTCTGGTATCCAACGATCGATTTGCCAGCGCACTTGCTCGTACTGACCGATTTGTCCATTGTGCATAAAGAGCCAGTTCTTATAACCAAATGGGTGACAATTCGATCGTGCGGTTGAAGCACCGGTTGAGGCACGGACGTGAGCAAAGAAGAGGCCGCTTTTGATATGCCGAGCCAAGCTTTTAAGATTGCAGTCACTCCATGCGGGCAGTATTTCATGGTATTGACCAGGTTCTTCACGCTCATCGTACCAACCTAGGCCAAAACCGTCCGCATTAACGGTCACTTCAGATTTACGCGCACTTAGGCTTTGATGAATAAGAGAGTGGTCAGGCTCAAATAACCACTGTTCTAAATAGACGGGGCTTCCTTGGTAAGCCATCCAACGACACATATTCACTCCATTTGGAAACGATCAGAGAGCAGGCGCTCTCTGATCAATGCAGAAAGGTTAAACTTTAAAGTAACGGATTTTACTGGTTAATTGAGAAGCAAGCGATGCCAATTGGTCAGAACGTTCACTGATTGCGGTAATAGACTCGTTAGTACGTTCAGCGATCGCAGAAATAGTATCCACGTTTCGACGAACTTCTGTGGTTACGGCCGCTTGTTCTTCCGCTGTGGTTGAGATCGAGTCATTCATCGCTCTAATTTGAGAAATTGCCTGACTGATATTAGATAGAGTGGCGCCTTCCTCACGAACCTGACTCACTGCATTGCTTGAACGTTCATGACTGTTTTTCATGGCTTCAACGGCTTTGGTTGTGCCTGCTTGAAGCTGTTGGATCATGGTTTCAATTTGTTGAGTCGCGTTTTGAGTATTTTGCGCTAGATGACGAACCTCATCTGCGACCACTGCAAACCCTCGACCTTGCTCGCCAGCGCGTGCTGCCTCAATGGCAGCATTCAAAGCCAATAGGTTCGTTTGTTCTGCAATGCCTAAAATTACATTCAGGATGTTATTAATTTCATCCGTGCTCTGTTTAAGGTTCGTGATAGTGTTCGAAGAAGAGCTAATTTCTTGCGCTAAGGATTCAATGGTTTGAATGGTTGAGTTAACAATGCGCATACTGTCTTCCGCAGCAGATTCAGCAGAGTGGGCGGCATTACTGGCTTCAGTGGTTGACTCGGATACATGCACTGCGGTGCTCTGGATTTCATGAATTGCATGGGAAATATGACCTGTTTCAGAACGCTGCTCACCAACCATTTGAGTTGACTCGTCAGTAATTCGGTTTAGATCGTTGGCAGCATTGGTCAATGCATTGCTGGATTCCGCTACGTCTTTGATGATGTCACTCAGTTTATCAACTAACTGATCAAAGGCGTTTTCTAGTGCACCAATTTCATCTTTTCTTCCAGTATTGGATTGACGACGAGAAAGCGTGCCGGCTGCAATTTCTTCAGCTCGAATAACAGCATTGCGAAGCGGTTGGGCGATACCGTTAATGATCATAACGCTAAATAAAATGCCAATAGCCACTAATACACCAGCAAGGCCGATATTGGTGTAGATGCTTTGATCCAGTTTACTTGCTTGAGAAGACGATACTTGCTGGTTGTAAGCATCAATGGTGGTAATGATTTCTTCCATGCTGGTGTTAATGGACGTTAATGTCTCATCAGCACTGCGGCGAGCTTTGTTGGCTTGCATCGTTTTAAGCTGCATCCACCAATCGTAAGTTGTGGTGCTGGCTTCTAAGAATTCTACTTGTAACGTTTCTAACGTGTTGATCTGCTCGTTCAGCGTCGGTAGTAGGTCGTTTGCAGGCAACGAGTTAAGTGTCGATTTCACCGCTTCTAGGCTGGCTTTGAGATCGGCTGAGTAGGTCTGAAAGTTATCAGATGATTCTTTAATCAACTCGACACCGTAGCCGCCCATTGATTTGGCGATGGAGACTTGGAAAAAGCCACGCTCAAACTCAACCGTTTGCTGTAACAGTAACTGTCTTGCTTTCTCAAGGTTTTTAACGAGCTCTAAAGTTTTGCTCGATACGGATTGCAGGTCATGAGCAACGGATTTGCTGGTAAAGGACGAATTGGCGGCTGTTGCCAATATCGCAATGGTAAAAAGAAATACTAGAGAGAGTATCTTGGTTCGTACGGATAGGCTGTTCATGGGGTCACCCTTATAATCATTTTTATAATCTCTTCACAATTGGGCATCGCAGTTCCTTTGTGATGTGTTTATCTATCCATACTAGCAATATTAATTCCAGCTTTTCTTTTATTTTCAATATGTTAACTATGGTAAGTTGTAGCTAAGTGTTGCTTTATGTAACTGGTAGCGCCAATGGTGATGCTAGAAGAGTGCTAACTAGTTATAAAGATTACTTATGAGAGTGGCTAAGAGGGGAAGGAGAGAACTGTGTTACTTCAATTTAGTTCAAGAATGGATGGTTGCAAGCGGAGTATTGAAGAGATTTGTAATGATGAGAGGTTCACTTTTACCAGACGAACGCGAAAAGTGAACCATTATGGTGCAATTTATTTAGGGTCAGAATCAATATGCACCTTGCCATCTCTCACTTCAAAAAAGAAGCAATCTCGGCGATTAGTGTGGCAAGCTGGGCCTTGCTGATCGACTTGTAATAATATCGCGTCCCCATCGCAATCGAATGCCATGGAAACTAACTTTTGTCTGTGGCCAGAGCTTTCGCCTTTACGCCAATAGGTTTGACGAGAGCGGGACCAATAGCACACTTGACCTGTTTCAAGAGATTCACGAATCGATTTTTCGTTCATGTAAGCCAGCATCAGCACTTCTTTTGTATCATGCTGCTGTGCAATCGCCGCAATCAA
Source organism: Marinomonas communis (assembly GCF_004363305.1). Lineage (GTDB taxonomy): Bacteria > Pseudomonadota > Gammaproteobacteria > Pseudomonadales > Marinomonadaceae > Marinomonas > Marinomonas communis. Next base: position 368,293 of record NZ_SNZA01000001.1, read on the forward strand.
GCCGTCTTTGTCAGTTTTTAAATTCGCCATGATCAAATCAAGATCAAGCTCGGTCCCTTTCGGAGACATTTCAAATTCTTTTAAACTCATTTGCTTACCTTAAATTCAGAGATAGCACCTTTGCCAATGCCTTCAAATGCATGAACTTCAATCATGTCATTAGGGTTTTCTTGAGCGAGTTGTTCAGCGATGTGTGCCGATAGAGACTCTACTGTGGTATCGCATGACAACATGTAAACCTGCTCACTACGAATAATCAGCTCAAATAAACCTTGCTTGGCGACGTAAGTGAAATGATGGTAACGATTTTGATCTTCTTCAATGATGCCAATAAGGTCATCTTGAGTACCTAGATAAATGTCGTTCCAGCGAGTTGACCAATCTTGTTCAAGCGTACGATCACGTTCCCCGTTACGGTAAATCTCAATAACGGAACGATGGCCATGAGCAATACGCTGGCAATTACCATCGTGCTTCTTTAGACCATGACTGTACTGGTATTGAGCCTCAGTAGTGCTCTCTGGGTGGAACTTTACAGATACGGCTTCAAGTTCTGCTGGTAATAGGTCTAAGATCTGCTCTTCTACCCAACGGGCAGCATTTTCTGGCGTGATATGCTCAACAGGTAAAACAGAAATGGCTTGCGTTGGTGCGTTACATTGAAAACGCTGACCATTTTCATGTTGGAATGAAAAAGCAACTCTGTCGTCGCTAAGCTCTTCTAGATGAGTCGCAGAATTTTTACCTGGAACAGCCAATGTGTGATCTAAGTGTGCGTCAAGCCACTGCTTGATCATCTTTTTAACAATACTAAAATCGCAGACCATGCTTTCATCGTTTAGCTTCCCTGTTAACACGATATCTGCTTGCCAACTTTCACCTAGCACACCGCGAGTAGGGCAAAAGTAAGACAAATCAACATGGGTTAGGTTTTTTACAAACAGCTTCAACGAACGGCCCTCAATCAATTATTGCGGGGTATAGTACTAAATGCTAAAGCGTATACCAATGGTGAAAGTGTCACATAACGAGAAACCCACATTAAAAAATATTCGCTAAGTGACTGAAAAATATAGATCCTTGGTTGCACTTTCAAAAAAGCTACGTATAATGCGCTTCCAAGGTCAACGGGCCTCCTTTATGGTGTCTCCGCTGGTCCCCTCGCAACGATAAACCGTTAACCTGGTCAGGTCCGGAAGGAAGCAGCCACAGCGGCGGACTCGGGTGCCGAGGTGAGGCTGGTGGAGATGCCACCTTAATCTCCCCAAAGATTTCCACTCAAGCTAATCATTTAGTTTTTGTAATTCTGCATCTCTTTTCTTATAAGTTAATCCATCCTTGGATCGAATCTGTCATTGAGTTTTTATTTCAAGTAACGACTGATTAACGCTGTCATTTTCATTATTGCCAAGACCAGTAAGAAAGCTAAAGCAAAGAAGCTCATGCTTTGATTTGTGAAATCCCAGAAATTCATCGTTTGAACCATCAATGCTTTGTTTTTGATATCAAGTTGTGCAAATGCATAAGCCCCAATATAAACAATGGTTAACCATAAACCCAAAGATAAAAATTTCGGTGTCTCACCAAACTTTCCTTTCCATATCTTCGAACGAAGGTAGCCTTTCATTTTGGGGAAGTGTTTACCTATATGAACGCCTATCATAAGCAATAGCCAGTATGCTGAGGCTTGATGCCATTGTTTGATACTAAAGTCATTAGTGAAAGGGCCAATTGGATTAATAGATCGAGACAGTAGGGTGCTGGTTATTAATAGAAGAATAACCATTAAGATTAGCACCGCATGAGATAGCAAACGAATGCTTCCCCATCTTTGGCTAGACATGCGCTTAGCAGAGGATGTATACCACTTTCTGTTGATTATGTTGTGGCATAAAACCAATGCCATGAAAGTAAATCCAACTACCTCATGAAAAACGTTTGTCTGCCAATAGTAGGCTAAAGATGAAATAAGCAGTGCTAGGCCAAAGCAATCTAAGAATAGCTTAACTGAGAAAGGTGTCTTCATCGACACTAATCCTCCCTGCGACGCTCAATGTAAGCTTTTAGATCGCTATAGGTGAACATGTAATTCGCGTTATCGCGACTTTGATGGCATGACTGGCAGCGCTCAGTGTTTTCGTTCACATTGATGCTGCCATCTGGCCAATACCATTGAAATTGCCAGTCTGCTGTTTGACGATAAGTTGGGTAATCGTCGCCCCAGTTGGCGCCTTTTTGCATGACAAAGTAGCGATATATTTCATTGTCACGATAATCCGCCAATATGACTTGGGTGCCATTGGGCATTTCTTGTCCTTGTTCTATGGCATTCAGCGCTTCCTTGCTGGTTAGCATGTGCTCCGTAATATCACCGCGGTTAACGGTTGTGTAGTGAATGAGAGAGTCAATGTTCTTGGGAAACTCAACCCTATTTGGTTCGGCGATGGATGATGCAGCTGACAAGATAAAAAATAGGCTAATACAGGTACGCTGACTGATGGTGAAGTTGCTCATTTGATGTGCTCATTGTTGAATGAATTTTTCACATTAACAGCCTTAGCCGGAAAGCTTTATTGTCTAAGATAAGTTGCCCTAATGAATAAAACTCATGAAACTTTTTGGCGGTAATGAAGTTCGAATAAGTTATTTATTAATGAGATAAATTCATATCTGTTAGCTAAACTAATGAATTATTGCATATTAAAAAGCTGTTAAAGTGATTGCATTGTTTTATTGATAGGGTTTATCTAGGTCGCTCATGAATCGTAACTACAATGATTTACTTGCCTTTGTCACGGTAGCTAAGGAGGGGAGTTTCACTAAAGCCGCTGGATTGCTTGGCGTATCACAATCGGCTTTAAGTCACACGGTCAGGGGCTTAGAGGAACGACTCGATGTTCGTTTATTACACAGAACAACTCGTAGTGTGTCTCCCACGACGGCAGGGCAAAAACTACTAGAGTCCATTGCTCCAAGATTAGCTGAGATTGACTACCATCTAGAGATGGTCAATGAATTTAAGAGTAGGCCCGCAGGAACGTTACGGATTACTGCCGCCGAGCACGCCATGTATGCTTACCTTTGGCCTAAAGTTAAAGCGTTGCTCTTGGATTACCCTGATATCAACATTGAAATAAGTCTAAACAATAGTTTTGTAGATATTGTTGCGGATCGTTTTGACGCTGGCGTTCGCCTAGGGGAAAGCCTTGATCAAGATATGATCGCAGTGCCGATTTCACCACCGCTACGTATGGTGGTTGCAGCATCGCCCCTATATTGGCAACGTCACCCAAAACCCCTTACACCACATGATTTAGTGGAACATAATTGCATCAATATTCGTCTGCCTACCCATCAAAAATTGTACGCATGGGAATTTGAAAAAGACGGAAAGCCATTAAATGTGAATGTCCGAGGTCAATTGACGATAACCAGTGGGCAAGCGCAAATTGACGCAGCATTAAGTGGTGTTGGAGTGATGTTTTCGCCAGAAGATAAAATCAAAAAGTATCTCGACTCAGGTGAATTGGTGTTGGCATTGGATGACTGGTGTCCACCATTCGATGGGTATTACTTATATTACCCTAACCGGCAATTGTCATCGCCTGCTTTGAAATTACTCATAGAGACCCTTCGATACCAACGTTGAGTGATTTATTAAAATATCTCATGAGCCCATGCACTTTTCTGCCGTTCACAGAATAAATCTTGCTCCTTAGTATGGTTGTACACACAACGACTCAACGATTAAGGAGCAATTCATGCCCAAAACTATCAATGCGATTGGAGTACATTCAGCGCAATCGGATATGACATTTATGTCAATTCAACGCCGCGATTTAAAGCCAACAGATGTCGAAATGGAGATTCTATACTGCGGGATTTGCCATTCAGATTTGCATCAAGTTAACAATGATTTTGGTGCGTCACATTATCCGATGGTTCCTGGTCACGAAATAGTAGGGCGAGTGACATCAATCGGCAGCGCAGTCACTCAGTTCAACGTCGGAGATTATGCTGCCGTGGGCTGTATTGTTGATTCTTGTGGTACTTGTCCAGCCTGCGAACGTGACATGCAACAATTTTGTGAGGGCGGTACAAGCCTTTCATTTAATACCCCAGATAAAGAGATGGGCGGCTTTACCTTCGGTGGTTTTTCGAAAACCTATGTATGCAAAGAAGACTACATGCTACACATGCCTGAAAATGTTGACCTAGCCGCCAGTGCGCCTCTTCTGTGTGCAGGGATTACCGTTTATTCGCCTCTAAAACATTGGAATGCTGGGCCTGGTAAAGTAGTAGGTGTTTTAGGCATAGGTGGATTAGGACACGTTGCTATTCGCATCGCCAAATCAATGGGAGCGAAAGTCGTTGTATTAACCTCTTCTCCAGCAAAAGTAGAAGATGCGAAACGCTTGGGTGCGGATGACGCTGTGTTAACCAGTGATACCGAACAAATGGCAGGTTATGCCAGCAAGATTGATCTAGTGATCGATACGGTTTCAGCGAACCATGACGTGAACGCTTATCTTAACTTATTAGCCATCGATGGAACGGTTGTGCTGGTTGGCCTTCCTAATGAACCAATAGAAATAGGCGCTTTTAACGTTGTTAAAGGTCGTCGCAGTTTCTCAGGCTCGAACATTGGTGGCATTGTTGAAACGCAAGAAATGCTAGAGTTTTGCGCTGAACATGGCATCGTTGCTGACATAGAAATGGTTCAGCCCGATCAAGTTAACGAAGCCTTTAAGCGCCTCGAAAAGGGGGATGTGAAATATCGCTTCGTTGTTGATATGAAAGCGCTGTAGCTCAAATCGATAAGCAGCTGATGAAAAGGTGAAGCGTGGCTTCACCTTTTTATTTGTGTTTAAGAAACAATTTTACCAATGTACACAGAGTTGGCTGGAAGGATCATTTTATGGTTCTCGTATTCGCCGATCTTTAACCCTTCAGGCATGACGATATTGCGGACCTCATAGCTCAGTGGTGCTGTAAAATGAGCTTGCTCACCGCTATTAATGCCAACGATCAGACTTTCTTCTTTGTGCGTTCGCGTAAAGACAAGCACATCGTCGTCACTGAATAAAAACTCAATGTCGCCATCGATCAAAGCAGGGTGGTGCTTACGGAAGTGTAAGAAGTCACGGTAAGCATGCAGCACGGAATGGCGGTCGCCTTGCTGAACGTTCACGGCAAGTGGTAAATGCGCTTCACTTACTGGTAGCCAAGTGTTTTCGATTGTAGAAAAACCGCCTTTGCTGTCGTTGGTCCAAGGGAACGGTGTACGGCAACCATCGCGTCCTTTAAACTCAGGCCAAAAGTTGATACCAAATGGATCGACCAATTGCTCAAAGGTTAGCTCGGCTTCTGGTAAGCCAAGTTCTTCTCCTTGGTATAAACAGACGCTGCCGCGAAGCGATAACAGCATTGCCATAAACACTTTACTTTTCGCTGGATTTGCTTTGCCATGATTCCAACGGGAAGCCACGCGCTCCACATCATGGTTGCTCATGGACCAGCAAGGCCAGCCGGTGCCAAGACCTTCTTCGATGGTACTCATGGTTTTATGGATGTGGGTCATGGTGCTATCGTGGGTTAACAGATCAAACGAATAGCACATGTGCAGCTTATCTGTACCTTGGGTGTATTCCGCCATGGTCTTGAGCGAAAAGTCACAACCCACTTCACCGACTGTAGTAGTACCTGGGTACTCATCAAGCAATGCCCGTAAACGTTTTAGAAAGGCAATGTTTTCAGGGCGTGATTTATCATAAAGGTGCAATTGGTATCCGTAAGGGTTGTCCAAGCTCACACCAATACTGCCTTCGACTATCTCTTGTTTTGGCGGATTGTCTCTTAGTTCTAAATCGTGGAAGAAATAGTTAGCGGTATCCAAGCGGAAACCGTCTACACCGCGCTCTAGCCAAAAGCGCACACTGTCTAATAACGCATCCACCACATCAGGGTTATGGAAGTTCAAATCAGGCTGGCTATCGAGGAAGTTATGTAGGTAATACTGACGACGGCGACTGTCCCAATGCCAAGCTGGGCCGCCAAATACCGATAGCCAGTTATTTGGCACTGTGCCATCCGTTTTCGCATCCGCCCAGACATACCAATCAGCTTTGTCATTATCTCGGCTTGAGCGGGACTCTTTAAACCAAGGATGCTGGTCAGAGCTATGGTTCAGCACCTGATCAATGATCACCTTAATATTATGCTTGTGAGCATGCTCAATAAGCTCATCAAAGTCTTCTAGTTGGCCAAAGATCGGATCCACATCGCAATAATCCGACACGTCGTAGCCGAAATCTTTCATTGGCGAGGTAAAGAAAGGCGAAAGCCAAATAGCATCCACTCCAAGGGAGGCAATGTAAGGCATTTTTTCAGTGACGCCTTTTAAGTCGCCAATTCCGTCTCCGTTTGAATCCATAAAACTGCGCGGATAAATTTGGTAAATCACGGCACCACGCCACCAGTCAGACCCTTGCTTGCTCATCTTGGACTCCTTTATCTAGACGACTCTCTTTAACCTAGCATTTATTTATCACAACGCATGTGATTTAAACGTGTATATTAGGTTTCATTTGCGGATTCTTGTAATAATTCAATAAACGCCGAGGCAGCACGACTAAGCGTGCGCTGCTTATGATGGATAACACCTAATTTACGCTCTACGTTCAGGTCGGGCAAATTCACCACCACCAACTGTTCGTTCACAACAGTAGAAGGCACTAACGACCATCCCCAGCCGATACTGGCCAGCATCGCCAACGTTTCTAGATTGTTGGTATTCATCTTCACCTGTGGCCGCACACCGTTTACGGCAAACACTTTCTCGGCGATTTGGCGGGTAAAGGTGTTGTCGTGGGGTAAAACACAAGGGTATTTGGATAGTTCGACAACATCCACATCATCCATTTGGGCTAAAGGATGATCGTGGCTCACCACACACTTTAATGGATCAGACCAAATCGGTATCGCGTTTAGCATCGCTTCAGAATGAGCGGACAGCGTGATAATGCCCAGCTCTGCATCGCCTTTTAGAACCTGCTTGTGAGCATCTTCCGACTGAGTGAAGTCAATGTGGATTTCCGCTAAAGGGTAAGTCTGTTGAAAGGTTTTTAAAGTATTGGGCAAACGGTGCAAACCAATATGATGACTCGTGGCAATTAAAAGCTCACCGGATACATCTTCCATTTGCAATGACATGCTGCGCTTGATGTCATTCACATCTTCAGCGACTTTCTTAGCTTTGGGTAGTAATCGACGACCCGCTTCGGTTAAGTGTACTTGACGGCCAATGCGGTCAAATAAGCGCACATTTAAGTGGCTTTCCAGTGCCGCAATACGTTTGCTTACCGCCGGTTGTGTCACAAATAGGGCATCGGCTGCCTCGGAAAACGATTGCGTTTCCGCCACCTTAATAAAGGTTAATAGCTCTTGAATATCCATGATTCCAAAAAATTATCCAAAACATGAAAAATATGAATTGGAGTAATTTAAGTTCAGCCAGTACTATAAAGCAATGCTTATGTAGGAGAGAAAGCAATGGCAGGTAAAACACTTTATGACAAGTTGTGGGACAGCCACCTTGTTCAACAACGCGACGATGGTAGTGCCTTAATCTACATCGACTTACAACTACTACACGAAGTAACGTCTCCGCAGGCGTTTGAAGGTCTACGCATGCATGGCCGTAAGCCATGGCGTTTGACGTCAAGCCTTGCAACACCGGATCACAACGTTCCAACAACCGTTGAAGAGCGTAAGAGCGGTGTCAACGGTATCGCCGATCCAGTATCAAAAATCCAAGTAACCACTTTGGATGATAACTGTGACGAATTCGGCATCACAGAATTCAAAATGACCGATATCCGCCAAGGTATCGTTCACGTTGTTGGGCCGGAGCAGGGCGCAACACTACCAGGTATGACAGTCGTATGTGGTGACTCGCACACTTCTACTCACGGTGCGTTCGGTGCATTAGCACATGGTATCGGTACGTCAGAAGTGGAACACGTACTTGCGACTCAATGTCTAGTACAAAAGAAAATGAAAAACATGCTAGTGCGCGTAGACGGCCAATTGTCGCCATACGTCACAGCGAAAGACGTGGTCCTAGCGATCATCGGTAAAATCGGCACAGCCGGCGGTACTGGCTTTGCGATCGAATTCGGTGGTGAAGCAATCCAGTCGCTATCAATGGAAGGTCGTATGACCGTTTGTAACATGGCAATCGAAGCGGGCGCACGCGTTGGCTTGATCGCTGTTGACCAAACGACTATCGACTACGTTGCAAACCGTCCATACGCACCTAAAGGTGATCATTGGGATATGGCGGTAGAAGCTTGGTCTGACCTTGTTTCTGATGCGGACGCACAGTTTGACGAAGTGGTTGTACTTAATGGCGCAGACATTAAACCACAAGTGACTTGGGGTACGTCTCCAGAAATGGTTATCGCCATCGACCAAGACATCCCACGTCCAGAAGATCAAGCAGACCCTGTGGCACGTGAAGGTTACGCTCGTGCATGGAAATACATGGGTCTAGAAGGCAAGAAGACCCTTGCTGATATTACTCTAGACCGCGTATTTATCGGTTCTTGTACCAACTCTCGTATTGAAGACTTACGCTCTGCTGCAGAAGTAGTAAAAGGCCGCAAAGTGGCTGCTACGTTGAAGCAAGCGATCGTGGTTCCAGGTTCTGGTCTAGTGAAAGCGCAAGCGGAAGAAGAAGGTCTACATGAGATCTTTACTGCGGCAGGTCTTGAATGGCGCGAGCCAGGCTGTTCAATGTGTCTAGCCATGAACGCCGACAAACTAGGTCAAGGCGAGCACTGTGCTTCTACGTCTAACCGTAACTTTGAAGGTCGTCAAGGCTTTGGCGGTCGTACGCACTTGGTTAGCCCAGCGATGGCAGCCGCTGCAGCGATTGCCGGTCACTTTGTTGACGTAAACGATTTGGTTAAACAGTAGGAGTTAGCGATGCGTCCATTTACAAAACACACAGGTATCGCAGCGCCATTAGACTTGGCCAACGTTGATACCGACATGATCATCCCAAAACAGTTCTTGAAATCGATCAAGCGTACTGGCTTTGGTAAAAACCTTTTTGACGAATTGCGTTACCAAGACGAAGGTCAGCCAGACCAAGATTGTACTGGCCGTCCGTTACGTGAAGACTTCGTGCTAAACCAAGCACGTTACCAAGGTAGTAGCATCTTGTTGGCACGTAAAAACTTCGGTTGTGGTTCAAGCCGTGAGCACGCGCCTTGGGCACTAGACGATTACGGCATGCGTTCTGTGATCGCACCAAGCTTTGCCGACATCTTTTACAACAACTGTTTCAAAAACGGTCTACTACCGATCGTTTTGACAGAAGAAGAAGTGGATCAGCTTTTCAAAGAAGTAGAAGCGAACGAAGGTTACGAACTAACCATCGATCTAGAAGCGCAAAAAGTGATCGCGCCTTCTGGTGCTGAGTTCAGCTTCGAAGTGGATGCGTTCCGTAAGCACTGCCTATTAAATGGCCTAGATGACATCGGTTTGACGCTACAAGAGTCGGATGCGATCAAAGCTTACGAAGAACAACGAATTAAAACAGCGCCTTGGTTATTCGAAGCGCGCTCATTGTAAGGAAAGAACATGTCTAAGAAAGTATTAGTATTGCCGGGCGACGGCATTGGTCCAGAGATCGTAGAACAAGCGGTACGCGTCCTTGATGCAGTAAACGCTAAATTCAACCTAGACATCGAGCACGAGTCTGCCTTGGTAGGTGGTTCTGCTTACGACGAAACAGGTTCTCCACTACCAGAAGTAACGTTAGACAAAGCGAAAGCTGCCGATGCGATCCTTCTAGGTGCGGTAGGTGGTCCTAAGTGGGATGGCCTAGATATGTCTGTTCGCCCAGAAAAAGGCCTATTAGGTCTACGTTCTAACCTAGAACTATTTGCCAATTTGCGCCCAGCGATTCTTTACCCACAACTTGCTGACGCTTCTAGCTTGAAGCCAGAAATCGTTGCCGGTCTAGACATCCTAATCGTACGTGAGCTAACAGGTGGTATCTACTTCGGTCAGCCACGTGGTATCCGTACCCTAGAAAATGGCGAGCGTGAAGGTTTCAACACTTACGTTTACAGCGAGTCTGAAATTCGCCGTATCGCCCGTTCTGCCTTTGAAGCGGCGCGTCAGCGTGGCAAACGCGTATGTTCTATCGACAAATCAAACGTACTAGAAGTTACAGTTCTATGGAAAGAAGTCATGGAAGAAGTAGCGAAAGAGTACCCAGATGTTGAATTGTCACACATGCTAGTCGACAACGCAGCGATGCAACTTGTACGCGCGCCTAAGCAATTTGACGTCATGGTAACCGGCAACATGTTCGGTGACATTTTGTCAGATGCGGCAGCCATGTTGACAGGCTCTATCGGTATGTTACCTTCTGCTTCTCTAAACGCAGAAGGTCGTGGTATGTACGAGCCATGTCATGGTTCAGCACCGGATATTGCAGGCAAAGGCATTGCAAACCCATTGGCTACGATCCTTTCTGTTGCTATGATGTTGCGCTATTCGCTTGACGCAAAAGACGCGGCGGATGCGATCGAAGCGGCGGTCAGCACAGTGCTTGACCAAGGTCTTCGTACAGCAGATATCGCTTCACAAGGAAGCGAAACAGTAAGCACATCACAAATGGGTGATGCGGTGCTTGCTGCACTAGAAGCTTAATTCATAATAATTAAGCATTAACTCGGGATACTGCTCTTGGTATGAGTAGACCCACACTAAAAAAGGTAAAGAAAACATGTCAAAACAAACTGTAGGTTTAGTCGGCTGGCGCGGAATGGTTGGTTCTGTGCTGATGAAGCGTATGCGTGATGAGAACGACTTCGATCATATTGATCCAGTGTTCTTCTCTACGTCCCAAACGGGCCAAGCGGGTCCAGATATTGGTAAGGATATTCCACTTCTACAAGACGCAATGGATATTGAGTCATTGAAAAAGATGGATGTCATTATTACGTGTCAAGGTGGTGACTACACTAAAGCGGTCTACCCACAGTTACGTGAGGCAGGTTGGAAAGGTTACTGGATCGACGCAGCGTCTTCGCTACGCATGGATAAAGATGCAATCATCGTCCTAGACCCAGTTAACCAACACGTGATCAAGCAAGGTCTAAAAGATGGCGTGAAAACCTTTGTAGGTGGTAACTGTACTGTATCTTTGATGCTTCTAGCTCTAGGTGGTCTTTTCGAAAAAGGCCACATCGAGTGGATGACATCTATGACATACCAAGCAGCGTCTGGTGGCGGTGCACGTCACATGCGCGAGCTACTCAACCAATTCGGTCTGCTTAACGCAGAAGTAGGTGCTGAACTGGCTGACCCAGCAAGTGCAATCCTAGACATCGACCGTAAAGTGGCAGAGAAAATGCGCTCTGGTACGCTTCCGACTGATCAGTTCGGCGTACCTCTAGCGGGTTCTTTGATTCCTTACATCGACAGCCAACTTGAAAACGGCCAAAGCCGTGAAGAGTGGAAAGCACAGGCTGAGTGTAACAAGATCCTAGGCATCGACGGTAAACCAATCCCAGTGGACGGCCTATGTGTACGTATCGGTGCGATGCGTTGTCACAGCCAGGCTTACACGATCAAGCTAAACAAAGATATCCCAGTAGCGGACATCGAAGGCTTGCTTGCTGAGCACAACCAATGGGTTGATGTAGTACCAAACGACAAACAAGCAACTATGGAGCGTCTAACTCCGACTGTTACTACTGGTACTCTAAACATCCCAGTAGGTCGTATCCGTAAACTGAACATGGGCCCTGAGTACATCAGCGCTTTCTCAGTAGGTGACCAGCTACTTTGGGGTGCGGCAGAGCCACTACGTCGTATGTTGCGTATTTTGATCGAAGGTTAATTGGCCTTTGGTTGGATTGAGTTAGAAAGACCCGTTGTCGGAAGGCAGCGGGTTTTTTGTTTTGGGATTTTAATGGAACTTTGATTATGGAAATAAAAAAAGACTTTACAATTCTTATTGGCGAGAACGGAGGGGGGAAAACGACTTTGCTTTCTGAAGTAGCTGATAAGTATGTCCGATTGGGGCGAAATGTAATAGCTATCTCAAACACAATTCATGACAAGTATGATGATGAGTTATTAAAAAGAAATAACTTTTCTTTTATGGGTAACAGATATGGAAGTGATGTGACTCATAAATCATTTGAGTTTTTTTTTAAATAGATATTTGAAAATTAATAGAAAGGAAAACCCTGAAGACATAAGTAAATCTAAGTTGGCTTCGATATTCGAGTACATTGGGTTTGATGCTAAAATTGGCTTGAAATATCATATTGAAAATGAAGATGATTTCAAAGATATTGAAATTTTTGATAAAAAAATGTTTTATTTTTATAAAAAAATTAAAAATGGATTTGATGAAGTGTATTGGATTGACCTTGGTGGAGACTGGTTTAAAAGTAATCTGAAGCTTAATGATCTTGATTTTGTTGCTTATGAAAATAATTTAATTAAATCTGGGGTAAGATTAAAAAAAACATTTTTCTTGAGTAAGAATGGGAAGAGTATTGCTTCTACTAAGGCTAGCTCTGGTGAGCTTCATCAGCTCTCATTACTGTTGTTTATTGCTTCTAATATCAGAATAAATAGTATTGTTTTAATCGATGAGCCTGAAAATAGCCTTCACCCAAAATGGCAAAAAGAATACATTGCTCGCCTCAATGATTTATTTTTTATATACAGACCGCAAATAGTACTTGCGACTCACTCGCCTCTATTTATTTCCGATTTCAATAAAGATAATGAATCGTTTTTTGATTATAATAATTTCACATATGATATTTATGAAATAAAAGGTTCCAAGTTGAATTATAAACAAGCCTCATCGAACCTTGAGGAAATTTTCTTGGATAAATTTGATGTTCTTACCCCAGAAAATCATTACTTGTCGAATTTAATTATTGAGCTTATTAATGAAATGAATAGTGGGCATCAGAGTCCTGAGAATGTTCTTTCTAAACTTAAACATTATTATGATATATCGTATGATGATAAGCAAAAGAATCTAATTAGAAGTATTGCTTCAGAAATTCAAAATGGGAGGCTATTATGAATTACTCAATAGCTGACATTAAATTGATTCTTAAAGCTTTGAAACAGGATGACATATGGGGCTCCAGTCATATTTATGATATAAAAAAAAGACTAAAAGAGCATCTTCTTCATAAAGGTGGTCACAGATGTTGCTACTGTTTAAAAAGTTTTTTTGGTGAATTTTCTTATGTTATAGATATTGAGCATATCTTACCAAAAAGAAAATATAGAAGCTGTATTTTCGATATTGTAAACCTTAGTTTGTCTTGTAAAAGATGTAATATGAAGATAAAGAGGGATGATGTAAGCTTTTTGAATGTAGATTTGCTTCGCTTGTATGGTGGCGATAAGTTAAAATATTTTAGATCTCACTTTTACAATATTGTTCATCCAAATTTAGATGATATTAATAGTCATATCTCTATGGTGAATATAGATGTTGACTTTAATAGATTGGTAAAGTATAAGATTTTAAATGAATCAAGAAAAGGGAAATATACTTACGAATATTTCAAACTAAAAGAGTTTGAGATTGATAGTTTTGACTCAGCTCAAGGTTTGAGTGTTTCAACGCCTAATTGTGAATTATCAGCTAGAATTAAAAATATACTTCTTGAGTCCGGAGTCTAATAAATTGAGAGAGTAAGTTTAATTGAGACACCCACCTTAAAAAGTGACTGGTAGCTCAATTCTAACCAGCACCGATCAACTAGCCAGTTTCAGTCGAAACTGGCTTTTTTATGTGTGTTAGTTGGGAAATTGGCTTTAGTTGAACTGTTTTAGAGGGTTTAAGGCAGGGGTTAATCAAGACACCCACCCCAAAAAGTGACTTGTAACTCAGTTCTTACTAGCGCCAAATAACTAGCCAGTTTCATCCGAAACTGGCTTTTCTATGCGTGTTTGTTGGGAAATTAGCTAATTAATTGAGACATCCACCTTAAAAAGTGCTCAAAACCTCACTCCTTGGAGTTCAATTAAGACACCCACCTTAAAAAATGACTGGTACTTCAATTCTTACCAGCACTAAACAACTAGCCAGTTTCAGCCGAAACTGGCTTTTTTATGCATGTTAGTTGGGAAAATAGCTGTAATTTTGCTGTTTTGATGGGTTTAAGGCGAGCGGGAGCCTTACCAGTAGGGTAATTAGTTCATGTCGGAGATGATCGGGTTAAGCCAGTAGTTGTTTGGCTTTGTTGATCTTGGGCCTTCGTTTGTAGCCGGCGTTTTGGTAGTAGTTGGAAAGTATGGTTTCAGTACCCACAGCGGCGAAGGTATGTTGTTCAAATTGAGTGGAGATGGTGAGCCAGTTTTCCGATGGGATATTGAGGCGTTGTAGAATAGGAGCAAGGCTTAGGTCGATGCTGCCGCGTTTATCTTCTCGCACAATGCGGCCAGTGAGATCCACAAGTTCTAGGTAGTCTTCCAGCTTAAATGGCAGACCTTTGGGCTGGTCTGCTCGTGGGTTGCCAACAAATGGATGCAGTACTTTTGGTTGTTGGTTTTGCTTTGCGTTATGAATGCGTTTTTTGATGCTGGTGTAGTCTGACGTTTCGGGTGAGTCGGCCATCTTGGCACGAACAGGGTTGAGATCAACATAGGCCATGCAAGCCATCAGCGCAGCTTCGTCCAGTAGTGCTTGAGATTTGAATCTGCCTTCCCAAAAGCGTCCCGTGCAGTTGTCTTCATAATTAGCTTGTCTGGCGATATTTTCGTTCAGCTCACGTAAAAACCAACTGATGTCCATTAGCCTTTGTCGGTAGGTTTCAACGGTTGCGTCCAGTAATGGCTGTAAGTAGTCGGGCACTTGGCCTTGTAACATGTATTGCTGGGTAATCATGGTGCCTTTATGGATTGTATGCCAGCGGGATAACACTTCCTCGGTTGTCCAGTTTTCCGCGGTGTCATGGTCGATAAACAACACTAGGTGGGTGTGATTACTCATTACAGCGTAAGCACAGACTTTGATAGCAAAAATGCGGCTTAGAAACAGCAATCTCTTCTCGACCCAATCTCTTCGATGCTCATAGCTTTGGCCAGTCATAGGGTCTTCCCCACATAGAAACGCTCGACGAACACAGCGAGAAACGCAGTGGTAGTAAGGTGTATCAGCAATGCTGATCAGTTGTTTTCTAGGTTTTGGCATACTCAAACCCTCTGTCCTTGAGGTATTTGGGTAAGTTTAATATAAAACTGTACACATATACAGTATCTGACTAAATGGTATGCCTGAAGAGGCTAGCCTCTAGCTCCTAGCAATGAAAGGGTCAACGCTTCGAATGACGCTGAGGCGAAAAAAGCGGCCTATTTGCCGCTTTGAAGTTCCTTTAAGGAGATTAAAGTTGATTCAGGCTAATGAGTTCAACTCGGTCATTCAATGCTGCCAAAGCAATGTTATGAACCATTTCATCTGGTGCGGTACACGCTTCGGCCAATACTTGTACCTGGTAGTTGGCTGCGCTGGAGGATATAGCTGTGTGGGTCACACAGTTTTGCGTCATTATGCCGCATACAACGATGCTATCAATGGCGTGTTCTTGAAGAACATCGTTTAAGTTCGTATTTAAGAAACTGTCCGCATGCGCTTTAACGATAATGGGCGCGTCAACAGCCTCAGCTAGCACCGCAGGGTGAATGTCAATGCCCGTGCCACTGGGATTAAATATGGGCGATTCTTGGCCAGCAATATGTTGCACCACAATGACCAAGTCACCCTTTTCAAGAAAATGTTGAATTGCCTTTATGGTCTTATCCAATGCACGCTCAACGTCCCATTGAAGGTATAAGCCAGTTGGAAAATATTCCATTTGTACATCGACCACAACTAATGCTTTTTTCATTTAACTCTCCTATCTCTATGTGTATTTGATAGGGAAATTATGGATTTTAAGGGCAGAGTTCAGTAGTGTCTTAAATGACATATTAAGGGTTAAATACGACAAAATGACAACTCAACTATATTCAGTAAATATTGCTGTCTTGGCATATCCAGGGTGTTTGCAGTCTGCGGTATTCGGTCTGCAAGAGATGCTGCAATTAGCCAACACTGCAAGTGTTGAGTTAGGACTGGAGCATCGTTTTATAACCGACATTGTGCGTTGGCCAGATGATTTCCAATCACAAATCGCCTGTTCGCATTTCTCCATTATCATCATACCGCCGAGCCTAGAACACAGTTTTGTTTTAGCGCCAGATGAGAGCTTGGTCAATTGGCTCTCAAACCAACATAAGCAGGGCAGTGTTTTAGCTTCTGCCTGTGCCGGGGTATTCATTCTCGCTAAAACGCCATTATTGAAGAATAAAAAGGTCACCACCCATTGGGGGTTGAGTGAATACTTTAGGTCACTTTATCCCGCTATTGAGTTGTCGACCGATGCGATTTTGATCAATCAAGGGGATATCATAACGGCAGGTGGTTTGATGTCATGGCTGGATCTTGGCCTAGAGGTCATCGCACAATTTGGCACTCCGGCTATTATGAGACGCGTCGGCAAAACATTGGTTATTGATACCGGTAAACGTGAACAGCGTTATTACCAGCCTTTTACGCCAAGCTTGCAACACGGTGATCATAACATTGTCGCGCTGCAGCACTTTATACAAGATCACTTTGCAGATCCTTTGACTTTGTCTCGGTTAGCAGACCTCGCAAGTTTAACCGAGCGGACACTGCAACGACGCTTTATCAAAGCGACAGGGTTGAGCCCGAGCCAATACTTACAACGAGTCCGAATACAGCGTGCATGTGATTTACTGGAATCCTCGCAACAAGCTTTTGAATCGATTAGTACAAGCGTTGGCTATGATGATGTGAGTGCTTGTCGCAAGACGTTTATCAAAATCATTGGTTTAACGCCTAGCGAATTTAGAAAGCGCTTCCATTAACCATTGAACTTTCTTTGTTTTATAAGTTACCCCGTACCGTCAAAGGCCAATTGCTACAAAGTGATAACCGCTGTTACTTTGCCATTGATGCAAGTTAATTAAGACACCTACCTTAAAAAGTGACTGGTATTCGATGTTAATAGGATTCAGTTCTTACATGTGGTGGTAGTTTTTTTTGAACATTGTGTTTTATTAATGCTTATTTGCAGATTCGAAGAAACCGTCTCTCTCGCTAAGACATAGTACTGCGCTTACGCCATTATGTTGGGATACCTAACTAAGGAGTGGCACAAGATGAGCAAAGATGTAGCAGAAGTGATCGTTGAAACGTTAGCTGAGGCAGGTGCAAAACGTTGCTACGGTGTGGTCGGCGATACCATCAATCACTTAACCGATAAGATTCGTACCTCAGACATTGATTGGGTGCATGTGCGTCACGAGGAAGTCGGTGCGTTTGCGGCTGGTGCTGAGGCGTATATGACTCAAGAGCTTGCATTGTGTGCAGGTACATGTGGCCCAGGCAGCTTACACTTTATCAACGGTATTTTTGAATCTCACCGCAATGGCTCGCCTTTAGTATTCATTGCTTCAAATGTGGATCGCCAAGAAGAAGGCCTTGACTTTCCGCAAGAAGTCGATCAAACCAAACTTTATGAACAGTGCTCTGTTTTTTGCGAACGCATTTCTCATCCTGATCAAGCCGCACGTATTTTTACCCAAGCGGCTCAAGCAGCACTTACACACCAAGGCGTGGCGGTTGTAGTGGTCAATGGTGATATGTTTAAAGAGAAAGTTAACAGTGATACCCATTGGTCAGTACATCGTTCTCAGCCTGTGATTCACCCAAGCCCAGCCGAGTTGGATGGGTTGGTAGGTTTAATCAACAACGCTGACAAAATTACCTTGTATGCGGGTATCGGTGCTAAGGGCGCTAATGAAGAATTGATAATGTTGGCTGACCGCTTGAAGGCGCCAATCGTACATAGCTCGCGCTCGAAAGAGTTTGTAGAGCCGAATAATCCCTATCAAGTCGGCATGACAGGCATTTTAGGTAACAAAGCCGGCATGGAGTCTGTATTAGATTGTGATCTGCTGATTTGTCTTGGGACGGATTTTGCCTACAGCCAGTTTTATCCTAGCCATGCCAAGATTGCTCAAATCAACCTTGAGCCAACTCATTTGGGTAAACGTTGCCCGATCGACTTAGGTTTGATGGGCGATGTTAAAGCGTCCATTGAGCAGCTACTTCCCAAGCTAAACCAACGTACTGACGAGGCACACCTGGATAAGGCGCTTAAGCAATGGCAGAAAGATCAAGAGGGCTATCGCAAAGAAGAGGTATCTAAACACTCGTTGATCCATCCGCAAACCGTGACTCGCCGCTTGAATGAGCTAGCCGGCGATGATGCGATTTTCACAGCCGATGGTGGCTCGCCCATGGTCTGGTTGCTGCGTCATTTAGACGCAAAAGGTTCACGCCGTTTTCTCACCAGTCTGTCACATGGCACCATGGCTAATGCGTATCCTCAGGCGATGGGTATTGCCAAAGCTTATCCTGAGCGCCCAGTAATAGCTTTGTGTGGTGATGGTGGTATGACGATGTTAATGGGTGATCTGCTTACGCTGATACAAGAAAACACCCCCGTCAAATTGCTCATCTACAATAATGAGAGCTTGGGCTTTGTGGAGATGGAACAGCGTGTTGAAGGTCAGTTAGACAGCTTTACTAAATTGCAGAACCCTGATTTTTCAGAGGTTGCTAAAGCCATGGGATTAGATGCTTGGCGAGTTGAGAATCCAGATGAATTAGAAAATGCCATGTCGAAATGGCTGGCATCTGACAAACCTGCATTGCTGGATGTGAAGGTCAGTCCAATGGAATTGGTAATGCCGCCGAAGATTGAAGCTGGTCAGGTAGCGTCTACGGCTTTGTTTGGTATTAAAGCGGTCTTAAATGGGCGCGCGGATGAAGTTGTGGATTTGCTAAAAGATAATTTCCTTCGCTAATCACAACCCCTTAATAACAACTGCTTGGAATACTTATGGATCAGATACTGGCTATTTCAAATTGGATAATACAATGGGGCGCGATCATTGTGTTCGCGCTACTGCTGGCGGTAATAGTCTACTTCAGCATTTTATATTTTATCGACGTGCGTCAAACTAAGCACACGATTCGACGCAATTACCCATTGATCGGGCGAATGCGTTACACCCTCGAGCATTTAGGGGAGTTTTTTCGGCAATACTTTTTTGCCTTTGATCGCGATGAACTACCTTTTAATCGAGCTGAGCGCTCTTGGGTGTATCGTGCTGCCAAGCATGAAGATACCACTCAAGGTTTTGGTTCGACACGGCCACTCACTCAAGAAGGTGATGTGTTCTTCGTTAGTAGTGCTTTTCCTAAGTTGGCCAGTGAAGCTGTTGAGCCAAAAGCCGTTGTTTTCGGCGAACACACAGCGCGACAGCCTTACAGTACTAACTCCATCATCAATATTTCTGGCATGAGTTTCGGTGCGCTGTCTGAGCCTGCGGTAAAGGCGTTGTCGATTGGTGCAGCCAAAGCGGGTGTTTGGATGAATACTGGCGAAGGTGGGTTATCACCTTACCATCTAGAAGGTGGCTGTGACATTGTGTTTCAGATCGGTACCGCGAAATATGGTGTGCAAGACAGTGAAGGTCATTTGGATACCGATCGTCTGCAAAAAGTAGCCTCTTATGAACAGGTTAAAATGATCGAAATAAAAATGTCTCAAGGGGCAAAACCAGGCAAAGGTGGTATGTTGCCGGGAGAAAAAGTCACCGCGGAAATCGCTGAGGTGCGTAATATTAAGCAAGGCGAAGATTCGATTAGCCCTAATCGACACGTAGACATTGGCAATATCGACGAGTTATTAGACATGATCGTTAAGGTAAGAACACTCACAGGCAAACCCACTGGCATAAAGTTGGTGGTAGGTGAGTTGCAGTTCTTTGATGATTTGTTCAGTGAGATTCATCGTCGCGGGCTTGAATACGCCCCGGACTTTATTACCTTAGACAGCGCGGATGGCGGTACCGGCGCTGCTCCTCAAACCTTGATGGATTACGTGGGCATGACTGTTCGAGAAAGTCTGCCAGCTGTGGTGAACCGTGTGACATCTTATGGCTTAAGGCCTCGTATTAAGATTATTGCGACAGGCAAATTGATGATACCTGGCAAAGTGGCTTGGGCCTTTGCGATGGGGGCTGATGCGGTGGTGAGCGCGCGGGGCTTTTTGTTCTCTATCGGCTGTATTCAGGCACTTAAGTGTAATAAAAACACTTGTCCTACAGGCATTACTACCCATGATAAAAAGCTGCAAAAAGGCTTGGTGCCACAAGAAAAAGCTGTCCGCGTCGCAAATTATGTTAGTGAAATGAAACATAGTGTTGGGCTGATCGTACATGCATGCGGCGTCTCTGAGCCACGCGAGTTAAAACGTGAGCATGTGCATCTGATCCAAAATCAAAGTCACTCTATACGTTACTCAGACATAGACCCTTTGCCAGAAGAGAAAAAGCGCGCCTCTTAGGGGCTGCTACCTTTCTAATAACTTTTAAGTCATCAAGCATTTGGCTTTTTTGGACTAACAGCCAAATGCTTCAAGTTAGATATTTATCTTGCCACTTACTGTGCAGATCAACTCTGTGCAAATAATGCATCTTAATTGAGGGTTTTCCCTTTCTAGGTTGCTTGTTTACGCCTGATCCCTCTAATGTGTTTTCAAAAGAGGGATTTTTTTATGACTAAGCAAAGATTAAATAGAACTCTAATTTGGGTAGGTGTGATTGCTCTACTTTTGTTGGTCATTCATCTGACATTACCTTACTGGTTGACCAAGTTTTTGAATAAACGACTAGAGAATATGGATGGCTATAAGGGGCATATTGATCATGTATCACTGCAATTATACAGAGGGGCATACCAGCTTCATGACCTATCCATCGTTAAGGTGGATGGCACCAAGCAAGTGCCTTTTGTGCGGGTGGATGAAATCGATATCTCATTGAGCTGGAAAGCGTTATTTAAAGGTGCTGTGGTGGCTGATTTCGTTTTTGATGAACCAGAAGTGAATTTTGTTGATGGTGAGTCAGAGCAGCAAAGTCAATCTGGTCAAGGTGCTGATTGGCGTAACGTGGTCAACGACCTAACCCCTATCGTTATTAACAAAGTAGAAGTTCATGGTGGCACGATTGCTTTTCGCAACTTTCAATCAACACCACCTGTTAACATTCAAATAAACAACATTGAAGCGACGCTGAATAATTTAACGAATGTCGATCAAGGCAACGGTAGGGTGGCGACATTAGATGTGAAAGCCAATGCATTAAATGATGCGAAAATGATTGTTAATGCGGAACTAGATCCATTTGTGGACGATGATTTTATTGTCGCCTTACGTTGCGAAGAGTTAAGTCTGCCCATGTTTAATGATCTAGCAAAGGCTTATGCGGGCCTTGATTTTAAAGGTGGTACAGGCCAGTTGGTGAGTGAAATACAGGCAACGGACGGAGCTCTAAGTGGTTATGTTAAACCTTTATTTAAAGATGTAGACATCTTTGATTGGGAGCAAGATGTCGAAGAGCAGCACGACAACCCTTTTCAAATGGCATGGGAGGCGATCGGTGGTGGCGTGGCTGGCATTCTGACCAATAGCGATAGCGACAAAGTGGCAACGAGATTAGATTTTTTTGGGCAACTGGATAACCCTGAAATTGGCACTTGGCAGACCATTAAAAACACTTTAAGCAACGCATTTTTAGAAGCTTACAACACGAGGTTTGAAGGCTTGTTTGAATCCAGCACTAAAGAAGCCGCCAGTGATGTAAATACTTAAGTGCTCACTAGGTTCTAACTTAATAAGCTAGCTACCATGGCGCTTAGAACTAATAAGATTTGCCAAAGCGGTGACCGCTGCCAGTCACTGCTGATGAAGCAATTCAGGTGCTGAAAGTACTTGATGCTGCATTACTCAGCGCTAGTAATTGATGCTAATTGAGACACCCACCTTAAAAAGTGACTCGTGACTCAGTTCTAACCAGCACCAAACAACTAGCCAGTTTTAGTTGAATCTGGCTTTTTTATGCGTGTTCGTTGGTAAATTTGCTTTAGTTGAACGGGTTTAATTAAGACACCCACCTTAAAAAGTGACTGGAAGCTCAATTCTAACCAGTACCGATCAACTAGCCAGTTTCAGTCGAAACTGGCTTTTTTATGTGTGTTAGTTGGGAAATTGGCTTTAGTTGAACTGTTTTAGAGGGTTTAAGGCGAGTGGGTGTCTTACCAGTTAGGCAATCGCTTAAGGGCGGGGAGGATTGAGTTAAGCCAGTAGCTGTTTGGCTTTGCTGATCTTGGGCCTTCGTTTGTAACCGGCGTTTTGGTAGTAGTTGGAGAGGATAGTTTCAGTACCCACAGCGGCTAACGTGTGTTGTTCAAATTGGGTGGCGATGGTGAGCCAGTTTTCCGATGGGATGTTGAGGCGTTGCAGAATCGGTGCGAAGGATAAGTCGATGCTACCGCGTTTATCTTGGCGAATAATACGGCCACTGAGATCGACTAGTTCTAGGTAGTCTTCCAGTTTAAAGGGCAGGCCTTTGGGTTGGTCTGCTCGTGGGTTGCCAACAAATGGATGCAGTATTTTTGGTTGTTGGTTTTGCTTTGCGTTATGAATGCGTTTTTTGATGCTGGTGTAATCTGACGTTTCGGGAGTGTCGGCCATCTTAGCGCGCACTGGGTTGAGATCAACATAGGCCATGCAAGCCATCAATGCTGCTTCGTCTAGTAAAGCTTGAGATTTAAAGCGTCCCTCCCAGAAACGGCCTGTGCAGTTATCTTCGTAATTAGCCTGCCTGGCGATATTTTCATTCAGTTCTCTTAAGAACCAGCTGATGTCCATTA
This sequence comes from Marinomonas communis, assembly GCF_004363305.1. Lineage (GTDB taxonomy): Bacteria > Pseudomonadota > Gammaproteobacteria > Pseudomonadales > Marinomonadaceae > Marinomonas > Marinomonas communis. Next base: position 391,211 of record NZ_SNZA01000001.1, read on the forward strand.
GCCTTTGTCGGTAGGTTTCAACGGTTGCATCCAGTAATGGTTGTAAGTAGTCAGGCACTTGGCCTTGTAACATATATTGCTGGGTGATCATGGTGCCTTTATGAATGGCGTGCCAGCGGGTTAATATCTCTTCCGTTGTCCAGCTTTCCGCTGTTTCATGATCGATAAACAACACTAGATGGGTGTGATTACTCATTACAGCGTAAGCGCAGACTTTGATGGCAAAGATACGGCCTAGAAACAGCAGTCGCTTCTCAACCCAATCCCTTCGATGCTCATAGCTTTGGCCAGTCACAGGGTCTTCCCCACATAGAAATGCTCTACGAACGCAGCGGGAAACGCAGTGGTAGTAGGGGGTATCAGCAATGCTGATCAGTTGTTTTCTTGGTTTTGGCATACTCAAATCCTCTATCCTTGAGGTGTTTGGGTAAGTTTAACGTATAACTGTATAAATATACAGTTATACGTTTTAGGTCACTAATAGTAATGATATATCCTTTCTAAATTGGAAAGGTGATTGACTACGCTCTGTGCAAATAATGCATCTTAATTGAGGGTTTTCCCTTTCTAGGTTGCTTGCTTACGCCTGATCCCTCTAATGTGTTTTCAAAAGAGGGATTTTTTTATGACTAAGCAAAGATTAAATAGAACTTTGATTTGGGTAGGTGTGATTGCTCTACTGTTGTTGGTCATTCATCTGACATTGCCTTACTGGTTGACCAAATTTTTGAATAAACGTCTTGAGAATTTGGAGGGCTATAAGGGGCATATTGATCATGTTTCACTGCAATTATACCGAGGTGCATACCAGCTTCATGACCTATCCATCGTTAAGGTGGATGGCAACAAGCAAGTGCCTTTTGTGCGGGTGGATGAAATCGATATCTCATTGAGCTGGAGAGCGTTATTTAAAGGTGCTGTAGTGGCTGATTTCGTTTTTTACGAACCAGAAGTGAATTTTGTTGATGGTGAGTCAGAGCAGCAAAGTCAATCTGGTCAAGGTGCTGATTGGCGTAAAGTGGTCAACGACCTAACACCTATCGTTATTAACAAAGTAGAAGTTCATGGTGGCACGATTGCTTTTCGCAACTTTCAATCAAGCCCATCTGTTAACATTCAAATTAACAATATCGAAGCGACGCTGAATAATTTAACGAATGTCGATCAAGGCAACGGTAGGGTAGCGACCTTAGATGTCACGGCTAATGCATTAAATGATGCCAAAATGATTGTTAATGCGGAACTAGATCCATTTGTGGACGATGATTTTATTGTCGCCTTACGTTGCGAAGAGTTAAGTCTGACCATGTTTAATGATCTAGCAAAGGCTTATGCGGGCCTTGATTTTAAAGGTGGTACAGGCCAGTTGGTGAGTGAAATACAGGCAAGGGACGGGGCTTTGAGTGGCTATGTTAAGCCTCTTTTTAAAGATGTAGACATTTTTGATTGGGAGCAAGATGTCGAAGAGCAGCACGACAACCCTTTTCAAATAGCATGGGAGGCGATCGGTGGTGGCGTAGCTGGCATTCTGACCAATAGCGATAGCGACAAAGTGGCAACGAGATTAGATTTTTCTGGGCAACTGGATAACCCTGAAATTGGCACTTGGCAGACCATTAAAAACACTTTAAGCAACGCATTTTTAGAGGCTTACAACACGAGGTTTGAAGGCTTGTTTGAATCCAGCACTAAAGAAGCCGCCAGTGATGTAAATACTTAAGTGCTCACTAGGTTCTAACTTAAAGTTGATGAAGCAATTCAGGTGCTGAAAGTACTTGATGCTGCATTACTCAGCGCTAGTAATAATCAAGTTATCGAACTTGGTTCAAGCTAATCTTAAACATAGATAGCGACCTAATAGTCGCTATCTTTTAAGTTGTTCCTAGCATTCAAGCCGCTGCATCCTGTTTAACTTTCTTCGCAGCGTCGTCAGTGACTAAGTTTAATGTTACTGCATGCTCTACGGCATCTCCGGCGTCACGTATGAATGCAAATGGGACGTTGCAATCAGAAAACTCCGCTACGGCTGATATCATTTTCTCAGAACGTGCATCAGGTTTAAGATCACGAATGTAAACCGCAAGGATTCTATCAGGGTAATCTTTCGCTACTTTTAAGTACGCGTAGACATCTTTTTGACCAGAGTCTCCGATCAACACAAGTTTTAAGCTTGGGTACGTTCTAAGAATCGTCTCTATGCGGTCTGTTTTATAGCTTTCATGGCCGCTCTTAAACCAACGATCTTCACGCAAACCAAAATCTTTTAAGAGTACAGGGCCTTTGGGAAGTTGATGAATATGGATGAACTCGGCAATTAAGTCATAAATATTCCAAGGGCTGCTTGATACATAGTAGAACGGGTTTTCTGCCTTGCCTGAGCGACCTTTGTGCAACGCGTTGTAGAATTCAGACGTGCCTGGCATTAGTTCGCGGGTGTGGGCATTGTTCATGAGCACAGTTTGAGTGTGGCGAAAGAAGTTTGTGGCACCGGTATGCATGATGGTGTCATCGACATCACTTACTACGCCAAATTCGGTGCTTTCACTGAGTAAAGAGACCTCTGCAACACTGTGCTCTTCGGCTTTTGGTAACTTGGGATCTGTTGGTTGAAGGACAAATTGCGTCCATGGATTTTGTATGTATTGGCTATCTTTTGTGTGCCAACGATAGTGAAAATAGCCATGTGCATCCGTTGTTACGGTACGCACTTCATCGCCTAATATGAGGTTGATGTCGGTAAAAGGGATTTCATCACTACGATAACGGCGCACCATATGTAACATATTTTTTAGGCGGCTATCTTCTAGGTGACCTTGAATTCTTTTCGCTTCTAAGAGCCTGCCCGCAATCCATAGGTTCTCAGCCGTTCCATAGGTGATGTAAGGTTGCACGATAACAGGGGAGTAACCACGCCAACGTTTTAGGCGGTGCTTAAGCTTGTCGTAGCGGCGGCCAAAGCGATACACCCATTTTCGAGTGGTTTTTTGCATGGTAAATCCTTGAATAACAGGCATTAATATTTGATCAGATGAACTATGCGAATTTTACAGAGAAATAGAACGTATTAAAAACACTTGTATGGTTTGTTGCTATTCATATCAACTCAGCATTTAGACGCAAGCAATAAGAACTCAGGCACGAATTCGTATAAGAATTCGCAAGCTTCTTAGTTAAATTGTTCGACTGCGGCTTTGGCCTTATCATTGCGCACTTTTTGGATGTCCGTAAAAAGGAATGGTATGTCTAATTCTTTATACTCCACCGAGTGGCGCATTAAGCCTCTAATCGCTTTAAATTCCATCGCTTTCTTACTACTGATTTCATGGTTGTTACCTACCACACGTTTGTTGTGGGACAGGTTTGATTATTTCTTATTCACCTTGTTGAATGATCCCATTGAAACCAGTGAAATCTGGGCCACTATTTGGGCCGTTGGAAGTGTCAGGTTAACAGACATAGCTGTTGGACTTGTAATGCTGTCCTTTCTTTTATGGGGAAGATTGTTATTTCGCGGTGAGCAAATTAGAAGCGCATTTATTGGCTTCATCGTGTTGTTAATTATGATGTTGCTGGTTCGAGTGGGATTTACTGAATTCAGCGAGCTTGTAGGCTGGGGGCGAGCCAGTCCGACGATGTTGCTTCCTGAGTCTGTCCGCCTAAGTGAAATATTTCCTGAGTGGGTGGCGCTTGGATTGAAAGACTCTTCTTCGCAAAGCTTTCCTGGCGATCATGCATCAGTGATTCTATTGTGGGCGCTTAATCTTAGTCTGGCTGCCAAGGGCTGGCGCTGCGCTGTTATATGGGCATTAGCAGTTGTCTTTATGCTACCTCGTTTGGTGGCTGGTGCTCATTGGGGAACAGATGATTTCGTAGGAGGGCTGTTCATTAGCTTGATGACGTTCAGCTGGGCTTGTTGCACGCCATTGCTGGCGACTGTTACTGGAAAATTGCTTAATATTCTCGCCCCTATCTTTAACTACCTTGGGCGTTATCAGCCTTTTGCTTGGTTTGAATTTTTCAACCCTACATCTGTTAAGTAAGTTTTGGTGCTATAAAAATGGGAGCTAATTTAGCTCCCATTTTATTTCGCTTTAGTCTGAAACTGTATTCCAAGGAAGATGCCCAGGCGCTGCATCCACGAAATTAAAATATTGCTCTAACTGATCAATCAGATCACGGATTACCTCATCTTGGCTACAGCCAAACAGCTCGTAACCTAGAGCACCGTTTCGAATGTAGACATCCGCCTGCCAGTGAGTATCGTATTTTGAGTTTTCACTGTGTGCTTCTGGTATCTCATGTTCCGTGGCGATGACTTGGTAATAAAAGTCTAATTTGTCATCGCGCTCTAGCTGAAAGGTTACGCCATTCTCTTCTCGAGTGATGTTGGCATTCCAGCCATGGGCAGCAAGCTCTTTCTGTACTTCAACCATAGCCGGGTCAACCACTTCTTTGATGAAATGTGTAACCTTTGCTTCCCCTGGGAATTTAAAAAGTGTGCTTAGGCGTTTTCGCCAGTTTCCTTCGTTGCTAAATGCGCGAGCAGGCGTTGCAGCGGCTTCAACAGCGGCGCCTCGATGCCCCTCGATTACCAGTGCTCGCCATAAGCCTGCTGCAGCGATCAACATAATTATCGCGAACGGTAACGCAGCTAAAATACTCATGGTTTGTAATGCACTCAAACCACCAGCTAGTAGCAATGTGGCGGCGATGACGCCCTCAAGAGAGGCCCAAAATACTCGTTGCCAAATTGGAGTTTCCAGTGCACCGCCAGATGCTAAGGAATCAACAACTAACGAACCAGAGTCGGAGGAGGTGACGAAAAAGGTGATGATTAAGAACACCGTCACAACAGACAGGAATGTTGATCCTGGCAGTAGGTCATAGAATTGAAAGAGAGCAACAGAGTGATCCGCTTGAACTTCGCCAATCAGTACGTTTTTGCCTTCTTCCATGATCAAGTGCAAGGCCGTATCCCCAAAGATCGAGAACCATAGGAAAGTGAAAACAGTCGGCACAGCTAGCACACCGAAAATGAATTGACGGATCGTTCTGCCTCGGCTGATTTTGGCAATAAACAGTCCGACAAAAGGAGCCCAAGCGATCGTCCATGCGAAGATAAACAGAGTCCAGTTCCCGATCCAATCACTTTGAGTATAGGCTTGTAAGTTAAAAGTACGCTCAACGATGTTGCTCAAGTAAGACCCTGTGTTTTGTACAAATGCATCAAGGATATGGATGCTTGGCCCGACAAAGAACACAATCGCCATAATAAATACGGCTAAACCCATATTTAGAATGGATAGGTTTTTCACGCCTTTATCCATACCCGCGACCACTGAGCCGATTGCCGCTAATGTAATTAAACCAATAGCGGTAATTTGAACGGTTGTACTGATAGGAATATCACTCCAAAGATAGTGTAATCCCGCATTAATTTGTGTGACGGATAGGCCAAGTGTTGTGGCTAAGCCGAATAGAGTGCCGAGTATGGCAAATACATCGACCGTATGACCAATAGGTCCGTGGATACGATCACCGATTAAAGGGTATAAAGCTGAGCGGACGGATAATGGTAAACCATGACGGAAGGTAAAATAGGCTAATACCAGCCCCATTAGACCGTAAATCCCCCAGATGTGTAGACCCCAATGGAAGTAGGCAATTTGCATCGCTTCACGGGCGGCGGAGATGGTTTCTGGTGTGGCGCTAGGCGGTTGAGAAAAATGTAGCACAGGTTCTGCCACACCAAAGAACAGCAAGGCAATACCGTAACCAGCAGAAAACAGCATAGCGAACCAAGCGGGGAAACTGTAATCAGGATCGCCGTGATCGGAGCCTAGTCGAATGTTGCCCCAGCTGCTGAATCCAATGCAGACAAGAAAAACCAGAAACACTGCAGTAGCGAGCATATAGAACCAGCCAAAAGTGTTGGTTATCCAAGCCAAGGCACTCTGAAAAGCTTCTCCCGCAAGCTCAGGATTGCTTAGAGTACCAATAATTAGAAGTAATGTGATAACAGCAGTTGGAACAAATACTGGTAACAGCATTGCCCCCGCCCCTGCCTTTTTGATTTGATTCATGGTCGATCCTCCTTTATTAAAAGTTTACAAATGGAAGGGGTGAAGGCAACTAAAGTGAGCGAAATATAGTTAGAGATCTAATTATTTTCTTGGTTGTATTGAAATAGGGATAAAGTGAGGCGGAAAGAAAGGGGGAGTATTGAGAAGGTCAAACCTAATCCATGGATAGATTAGGTAATATAATTATCATAGATACTTAATTTGCTTACCGTTAACAACGGCTAACCAAGCAACGGCGATACTTAGCTGGGGTAATTCTCATAATGCCGCGAAACTCTCTAGTGAAGTGTGATTGGTCACAGTAGCCGCACTCCAAAGCAATTTGAGTCATGCTCTTGCTTGTGTCCATCTTGATGGCAGTCATTGCTTGCCTTACGCGATAAATACGTGCGAGATGTTTCGGTGTGATGCCACATTGCTGTTTAATATGTCTTTCCAATTGACGTTGGCTAAGTGGGGTTTCATCAAGCGCATCCATAAGGGTTTGTCGTTCAGCAAGTCGCTGAATAAATGCATGCGTAAAATCAGCGATATGATCTCTCGAAAATGTGAAATCAAAATATGGTGCCAAGGCTTTTTTAAAGTCTAATAAATTGTTGCACTGTGTGACTTGTTTAGAGATACAACTTAGATTGTCTATTTGGGTTAACGGGTGGTTTAGTGCTTCAAGCTGTGAGTAGCCCGCCGGTTGAAAGCGTATTCCAAACAGCATCATTTCATTTGAATAAGTGAATTTTTTCGATTGCAGTGAATGCTTCTGAATATCGTAAGGCTGCATGATCGGTTTATCGTCAACTTTAGCGTTGCCTCGCTTTAAAAATACGATACCTGATCCGGCATCACTTGGCAGCCAAATCTCACCGTCAGTTGTACTACGCGCAAACCATAGAGATTGCACGTAGTAACCTGCATCACCCTGGGGTGACTCTATTTCAAGGGAGAGCGGTTCAGTCATTGAATTCCACATCAGGCTTAAACATTTTGACGACACGGTTCCAGCTATTGATGGCATTGATTGCTATGGTCAAGATTACCAATTCCTTGTCGTCAAATTCGCTGGTTAGTTTGCCGTAGAAATGATCATCTATCTCGTAAGATTGCGTCAGTTTCTCACACAGCTCAAGCGCTAAACGTTCTTTTGCATTATAGAAGGGCATATCTCGCCAAGCGCTTAGCCCTATGATCCTTTTATAATCTTCTCCCAACTGTTGAGCCTGTTTAGTGTGCATGGCAATGCAGTAAGCGCACTGATTAATTTGTGATGAGCGAAGTTTGATTAATTCCCAAATAGTTAAACCAAAAGAGATTTCCGATTGTTGCTTTATCAGTTCTTCTTGCTCAATCAAGTGCTTCAGTAAAGTAGGGGATGTATTGAAATAATCAGCTCGTTTCATAATGCTTCTCCGTTTAGTTTGGAGGCATTTTAAGGGCGATAGGTGGGCAATAATTGAATAAAATCGACGTTATAAATACTCAAGGCTTGAGTTGACTTGTTTACCCAGAGTAAGCTGGCTGAATATACACAAACAAGGATGCCCCAATGATTACCCCTATTTACGCTGCTTTACTAGCATTGCTATATGTTTATTTAAGTGCTCGCGTCATAAAGTTACGTATGAAATATCAAGTTGGCATAGGGGATGGGCAGCAAACGTTGTTAACCCGTGCCATTCGAGTACAGGGCAATTTTGGTGAATATGTACCATTCGCTCTGTTATTAGTGTGGATGTACGAAACATTGAGTGGTGGGCCGATTGTGGTTCATGTTTTGGGGAGCGCGCTTTTGGTCGGCCGCTTACTTCATGCATACGGTGTAAGCCAAAAACATGAAGTCTTAAAATATCGTCAAATTGGCATGATTATGACTTTCGTAGTGATTGTTGTAAGTGCTTTGTTGTTGCTGTTTAAAACAATTATTTAAAAACGTGGCGCGTTAGTGTCAGGCTATCTAGTTTTCTGACACTAACGCCCCTAAAGAAAAGCCTGAAACTTCTGATACTCTGCCACGCCACCATACCCCTCGATTTTCGGGTACTGGTGAACCTGAGGTATGAAAAAAGTGAGCATTTTTAAGGTGTATGTAATTTGGCTGCATTGGTTGGCCGCCAGATTGTGTATAGACGTTGCCATTTTTGGCAAAAGCGGCTTTGACTTTCTTAGCTGCTTCGCCAGACAAACCGAAAGAGAACTCCTCGCCAAAACCCTCAAAGTATTCTTTACCGCCTACCAGAGTCCCTGATACAAGAAACCCGCCCACAGTCAATGTCACATCAAAACTCATTTTGCCGCTATTAACGATCTCGATGAGATCTTGTAAAAACCAGTCTTTACTGTCTACATTGACGACTTTGGTTAATGTTGTTTCTGATTCGCTCATGCTATCCCTACACCTTGCCGATAAAATTGAAGCTACGTTAATAACATAGACCATCATTCAATAAGTTCAAAATAGATCGTCATATGAGCTTAGCAACAACGATACAAAAGTTAAGATGACAGTTTTGTTTTGTACGTAAAGTTTTTGATAAGGATATGGTGTTTGCCTGAGCGATTGGTTAGACTCGGCTTGTTTAGGGGAGTAGCCTTCTTCATTCATTGAAGAGTAAACATCAACAGTCTCCAAGCATCTGCTTGTGGTGTTTACGTACTTAAGTGTATTGGCAAGACTTAAGCGATATTTGCGTGCGGACAGGGCGTAGATGTTGCTTGAGTAAATGCCTGTCCGCTAACAAGAGTACGTACAGTGAAAACCTTCCTTTCTAAGATGATCAATATGTCTTACTTCACACACACTGAGTTTTATAGTGGAGGTAATTCATGATTTTACCTATTGTCGCCATCATCGTTGGCTTTTTCTTACTTATCAAAAGTGCTGACAAATTTGTTGAGGGTGCGTCTTCGGTAGCGCATCATAGTGGTATGCCGCCTTTATTGATCGGTATGTTAGTCGTGGGCTTTGGTACTTCTGCACCAGAAATGGTTGTCTCTGCCATGGCTGCGATGGATGGCAACCCGGCTTTAGCGCTTGGTAATGCAATTGGCTCAAACATCGTCAATATTAGCTTAATCCTTGGTGTTACCGCTGTTCTAGCACCCATTGCTGTACATTCAAATATTGTTCGTAAAGAGCTTCCTATACTGTTGCTTATATCATTGGCTCTAGGTGTGATGCTGTGGGACTTTGAGATCAGCACCATAGAAGCAATTGTGCTTTTAGGCATTTTTTTTAGTGTCTTTGGGTGGCAAATCTATGCTGGACTAACCGGGAAAGGCGATGCACTAGAAGCTGACTGCGAAGCGGATGTCGGCCCTATTGATACATCGTTATCAAAATCCATTTTGATGCTGACGCTTGGGCTTATCGTACTAGTCGCAAGTTCTCGATTATTGGTTTGGGGCGCGGTTGAAATTGCGGCTGCATTGGGTGTAAGTGATCTAATTATTGGCCTGACCATTGTTGCTTTGGGCACTTCCTTACCAGAACTGGCTGCATCCATCACGGCAGTACGAAAAGGTGAGCATGACTTAGCCATAGGCAATGTTGTGGGATCTAACATGTTTAATACTCTCGCTGTGATCGGTATTGCCGGTGCGATTCAGCCTATTTCAAATATTGGTGCAGAGATTTTCTGGCGTGACTGGATAGCGATGATTGTTTTGACTGTTCTCTTACTGCTGATGTCTATTAAAATCCGTAAATCACGTACCATTAACCGTTATGAAGGTGGTGCGTTGCTATTAACCTACGTTGGCTATAACGCATATTTAATTTCTTCTAGTTTTTAGGTTTGCATCATGACTGTCCAGGAGTTTAAAAAATGGATACTTTGTTAGCGTTTTATCACACTTATGAGAATCAGATTTTTAACATGGGTAAGAATACGTTACTCACGTTGATGATCTTGGTAATAGCGTCTCTGTTATCAAAAATGGTTAAGAAAGGGGTGTTTGCTAGCGTTTCACGCCTGAGTAAGAACGATGAAATTGTGTCTGCTCTGTTATCTAAAGTAGCTGCCTATGCCGTGTATTTGGTGGCAATGGTCATTATTTTAGATTTGTTCGGCGTGAACACTGCAAGTTTGGTTGCTTTAGTCGGTGCCGCTGGTTTAGCCATTGGTTTGGCATTGAAGGACACGCTTAGTAACATCGCCGCAGGCATTATGATTTTGTTTTTAAAGCCAATCAAAAAGGGCGAGTTCGTAGAATTTAGCGGCACCATGGGAACGGTAAAAGACATTGGCCTGTTTACTTCGATTTTTGAAACGGCGGATGGCTTGTACATTTCTAGCCCAAACAGTGCTGTGTGGGCCTCGACGATTAAAAACTTTTCTCGTAATAGTCGTCGTCGAATGGATATCACGGTAGGGATTTCTTACGATGATTCCATTGATGTGGGCATGAAAGCGCTATTGGATTTAGCCAGTGAGGTGGAAGTGCTTCTGAAAGATCCTGCACCTCAGGTGATTGTTCATATGCTTGCTGACAGCTCGGTGAACCTTCAGTTGCGTGCTTGGGCACCAACGGACAAATATTGGGAAACATTCTGGGCAATGCAGAAGAATGCCAAGCTTCGTATAGAGGAAGCAGGGCTTACGATTCCGTTCCCGCAGCGGGATCTGCATATCTACAACCATGCACCTGCACAACAGAACGTAACTCAATAAATAGAATTATTTATTGTAAAAGGCCTCATATGAGGCCTTTGTTTTGTGTACATTCGATGGCAATAAATCACAAAAGCCACTCAATACCTATCTAATCTTTAAAAGGCTTCATAGTATGAACAAAAAGCTGGAAGCGAAGGTAAGAGATGGGAATTTTAAACAGTATTGAACAAACGACAAAGCGAGCGATTAACTCGAAACACATGCTTAAGGGGATTACTCTTGCTTCGTTTTTAGAATCCATCATCGTTCCCATTCCTTTAGAAGCTATATTAGTCCCATTGCTTCAGGCTCGTAGAGAAAAAATATGGCTGATTGCCTTGATGACAACCTTGGGTTGTATGGTGGGGGCATTAGTTGGTTATGCCTTAGGTTATTACTTATTTGACCTGATTGGTGACTGGGTCATACAAACCTTTTCCAGCCCTGAGCAATTTGAACAAGTTAGCAGTAAAATGGAAAGCCAAGGCTTTTGGTTTGTTTTAACTTTGGGGATTGTCCCCGTGCCGTTTCAAATCGCCATGCTTGCTGCAGGAGCCACAAAGTATTCACTGATTGGGTTTATCGTGGCTACAACGATTGCTCGTTCTATCCGTTATTTTGGTCTAGCTCTTGTCGTTTATTTTGCAGGTAATCAAGCGGAAAGTCTGATTCGTAAGTACAAAACGAAAGCTATTATCGCACTATCCATATTGGTTCTATTGCTTTGGTGGGTATCTTCGTTGCTTTAAAGCTCACTCGAAGGCATCAGTCGCTTTAATGGTGATTGATTTGTATCATAATGATTAAACAGTGGTAGGCAGCAGGAACTAGACAGGCTTCTAACGGTCAATATATGCTTGAGCCACTTTATTTAGTGATCTATATATGACTCGAAGAAGCCTTACCACCATTCTATTGCTGATACTTTCTTTCGCTGTATTTTCGAATAACGCTTTGGTGAATGGAATGGATAGCATGGGTACACATGCTATGCTGGCTTTTGATATGCCTAATCACGCGCAACAGGACTGCTGCAAAGAGCTAAACCACCAACAAGAATGTGGTTGTTATGTTGCAGGGGCAGTTAATCTGGCTCATCAAATAAGCTACAGTCATGAAGCACTTGAATATTTATGGCCCACCTTTGGAAAGCCGTTAACCTATACCGCCAAATTATATCGTCCTCCAAAGTTTGTTTAGTTAGACCCAGCTAACACTTAACTTTTTTAAACTTTGGAGAATTCTATGAAACGATTAACACCTATCGCTATGGTTGCTGTAATCAGCCTACAAGCCTTTGCACTAAGCACTGCTGTGCAAGCACAGCAAAATATTACCTTTAATGCTGACAAAGAGTTTTTAGTTCACAAAAGCCCTACATGTGGTTGCTGCACTGGTTGGGTTGATCATATGACGTCCCATGGCGCTCATACCAAGGTGCAGCATTCGGATAATTTAGCAGACTTAAAAGCTGATTTAGGCATACCCGCCAACGCTAGATCCTGTCATACCGCAATCACAGAATCAGGCTATGTTTTTGAAGGTCATATTCCTGCGAAATTTATTCAGCAATTTCTAAGCAACCCGATCCCAGATACAAAAGGGTTGGTGGTGCCGGGTATGCCGGTTGGCTCCCCTGGAATGGAGTACAACGATCAGTTCATGCCTTACGCTGTATACTTATTAAAGTCGGATGGAAGCCTAGAAGTTTTCGCAAAAGTGAATTCCCTAGCGGATCAAACTTAAGTGTTATTGAATTAGCAATTTGCACATCAAACGCTGCTACATAGCAGCGTTTTTTTATCAAGATAGGTTATGGTTATCAAATGTTAATTATTGTAGGTCATTGATAATTATAGATTTATATTCAATTTAAAGCACTTATTCTGGCTCTGATCAATTGCTTCAAAAAATTATCAGTCTTTTTACTCAGCACTGGTTGAAAAAGGATTAAAACACCCTTAGGTTAATAGATGTGACAATGAAACGCTAAACGTCCCAGATGAATGGGATAGGAAGAAGGAATTATTATTATGTATACATTAGATATCAGCGGTCACCATGTTCACACTACTGAAGACGTTCAGGCAACAATCAAAGAGGGGATGGACCAGCTTGCTGACATCAACAGCCACATTACTTCAATCAAAGTCATTGTTAATTCTGAAAACCATCACAATAAAAGCGAGCTAATTGTAGAAGCTCGAGTACATATTCCTGGTCACGATCTATTTGCATCGGTGACAACAGATAAACAACTAGGTGTTGCTGTTGATACCCTAGTTGAAAAACTTGAAAAACAACTTCTTAAGCACAAGGCTAAGCATGAAGGCCGTAAGCACCACCCAGATGCTCGCGATGTTGAATCTTTAGAAGAGCGCGAAGAACAAGACGAGTTTAATGAACTAGATCGTCGAGATGCGATCTAAGTTTTGAAATTAGATTTCTAAACGAAGAAAAAAGGGCGCTTTAAAGCGCCCTTTTTAGTGGCTAACTAGTTTAGCTGTTTTAAGTAACAGCATCTGTTGCGATCACAGATGATGCTTTCTTAACGTATTCACCCATTTGATCAAAGTTCAAATAGTCGTAGATCTCAGCAGACATGCTGTTAATCTTATTAGCGTATTCGAAATATTCTTCTGGGGTTGGTAGTTTGCCTAGTAAAGATGAGACTGCTGCTAATTCTGCAGATGCAAGATATACATTCGCGCCATTCCCTAGGCGATTAGGGAAGTTACGTGTTGAGGTAGAGACAACAGTTGCTTTATCTGCGACTCGTGCTTGGTTACCCATACACAATGAGCAGCCCGGCATTTCAACTCGTGCACCAGCTTTGCCGAAAATACTGTAGTAACCCTCTGCAGTGAGCTGTTGTTGATCCATTTTCGTTGGTGGAACCACCCAAAGTCTTGTTGGAACAACTTGCCCAGCTGACTCAAGGAGCTTGCCAGCAGCACGAAAGTGGCCAATATTGGTCATGCATGATCCGATGAATACTTCATCGATTTTTTCACCTTGCACCTCGGAGAGTAAACGAGCGTCATCAGGGTCATTTGGCGCACACAATACCGGTTCTTTTAAGTTGTCCAGGTCAATTTCAATAACGGCTGCATATTCCGCATCTGCATCTGCGCGCATTAGTTTTGGATCATCCAGCCAAGCTTCCATAGACTTCGCTCGACGTTCCAGAGTCCGTGGATCACCGTATCCTTCGGCTATCATCCAACGTAACATCACGATATTGGACCTTAGATACTCTGCTACAGACTCTTCCGATAGATTGATTGTACAGCCTGCTGCAGAACGTTCAGCAGATGCATCCGAAAGCTCAAAGGCCTGCTCCGCGGTTAGGTGTTCAAGACCTTCGATTTCAAGGATACGGCCAGAAAAGACGTTCTTCTTACCTTTTTTTTCAACGGTCAAGTGACCATCTTTAATTGCTTGATATGGAATGGCATGAACTAAATCACGTAATGTGATTCCAGGCTGCATTTTGCCCTTAAAACGAACAAGTACGGACTCGGGCATATCGAGAGGCATCACACCTGTTGCTGCAGCGAATGCAACGAGACCTGAGCCTGCTGGAAACGAAATACCTAAAGGAAACCGTGTATGAGAGTCGCCACCGGTGCCAACTGTGTCCGGAAGCAGCATTCGGTTTAACCATGAATGAATGATGCCGTCACCTGGACGCAGAGAAACACCGCCACGATTCATAATAAAGTCTGGGAGTGTATGGTGTGTAGTGACATCTACTGGTTTGGGATAGGCTGCGGTATGACAAAATGACTGCATCACAAGATCAGCGGTGAAGCCTATGCAGGCTAAGTCTTTTAACTCATCTCGAGTCATTGGGCCAGTTGTATCTTGTGAACCAACAGTTGTCATTTTAGGCTCACAATAGGTGTTTGGTCGAACACCTTCGAGACCACACGCTTTGCCAACCATTTTTTGAGCAAGGGTATAACCTTTGCCAGAATCCTTAACGTCACCTGGTTTTAAGAACAGGTCTGAGTGACCTAAACCTAAAGATTCTCGTGCTTTGTTAGTTAGACCGCGCCCAATGATTAATGGGATGCGACCACCTGCACGAACTTCGTCTAGCAATACTTGAGTTTTTAGCTCAAAAGTTGTGATGACATCGTCAGTTTCGTGTTTTTTAACGACCCCTTCATAAGGATAAATATCGATTACATCGCCCATTTCCAGCCCATCAACATTGAGTTCGATAGGCAGAGCACCAGCATCTTCCATAGTGTTAAAGAAAATTGGTGCAATTTTGCTTCCTAAACAAATACCACCTGACCGTTTATTCGGAATAAATGGGATATCTTCACCCATGTGCCAAAGTACTGAGTTGGTTGCAGACTTTCGACTTGATCCTGTGCCTACAACATCGCCAACATAGGCTAATGGAAAGCCTTTCTCTTTCAGCTTGTTGATTGTTGTGATAGGGCCAACTTCACCATCAACATCTGGGGTAATGCCCTCGCGGGCCATTTTGAGCATCGCATTAGCATGCAACGGGATATCAGGGCGTGACCAAGCATCTGGCGCAGGCGATAGATCATCAGTATTCGTCTCGCCAGGTACTTTAAATACTGTGACAGTAATTTTCTCAGCTAACTTAGGTTTACTTGTGAACCATTCGCCTTCAGCCCAAGATTCTATGATTTGCTTGGCGAAGACATTGCCTGATTTAGCTTTTTCTTCTATATCGTGGAAAGCATCAAATATGAGTAGAGTATGAGACAGTGCTTTCACCGCGATTGCAGCAACCTCTTCGTCATCTAGACATTCGATTAGCGGTTGGATGTTGTAACCACCCAGCATAGTTCCTAGTAACTCGGTGGCAAAGACTTTATCAATTAGAGGAGAGGAGGCTTCCCCTTTTACAATAGCGGAGAGGAAACCAGCTTTAACGTAGGCTGCCTCATCTACGCCAGCAGGAATACGATTTTTAAGTAGATCGAGCAAAAACTCTTCTTCACCGGATGGCGGATTCTTTAGAAGGGCTACTAATTCTGCGGTTTGTTCTGCATCAAGTGGTACGGCGGGAATGCCTTGAGTAGCACGTTCTTCGACGTGTTTTCGATATGCTTCTAACATGATAGATCCCCTTACTTTTGGGCATCGATTTTTGATCGATGCTGTTAAAGCCTAAGCTACACTGCTCACATAAGAGTTTTCATGAGAGCAGAGCTCGGCACTGGCAAATAGATCAAATATCATTCTAACGAAAAATCGGTGCTCAAGAGCACCGATTGGCATATGAATGGAAAATAGGTGGTATTTATGCTGTTTATTGAAGGATTAAAGCTTCACGACTCTAACAACTCTAAATCCCCAGTTGCTAGCTCTTAAGGTTGGTTCTGCTCGATACCGTGTTGCACTGCGTCCTACCGTTGGGACATCAAACCAAGACCCACCGCGAAGGACTCTCCCAGTACATTGGTCTGATAACCATACTTGATTGGTTGCTGGAGCACCTTCATAGCTGTCGTGATAACAATCTTCAACCCATTCAGCTACGTTGCCATGCATATCGAAAATCCCTAGTGGGTTGCTTGCTTGAGACGCGACAGGCGCTGTGGATACGCCATCCCATTGACTGCCACAACTGTCACAGACACTGTAGCCTGGCTTAACATCATTGCCATACCAATAAGCCGTGGTTGAGCCTGCTCGGGCGGAGTATTCCCATTCGATTTCGGTGGGGAGTCGATACTCCGCGCCGGTTTGTTCAGATAACCATGCCGTGTAAGCTTTTGCATCATACCAGCTGACGTTTATGACTGGGCGATTAGCTCTACCCCAGCCATTATCAGGTGGTGGCATTCGTCCAGTGGCGGCGACAAAGCGATCGTATTGATCAAACGTCACTTCATTTTTACTGAAATAAAAACCAGTGGGGATATTAACTTCGTGTACAGGAGATTCGTTATCATCGCCAGAGCCATTTATATCTCCCATTTGGAAGGTTGCAGGCGCTATTTTTTCAACTTTTGGTGCTTTGCCACCGTCTTTTAGATCTTCTTCTAGAATTTGTGGTAGCGCATCAAATCGACTTTCAGCAGAAACCGTAGCAGTCACTTGAGGTGGATTAGCCGAAGATTCTGGCTCTGGCCATAAAATGACTGCGGCAAATGTTGAAGCAGTAATGGTGCCAAGGGCGGACCAAAGCCATTTCTTGTTGATCTTACGTTTTCTTACTGTCTCGCGTTTGACTGGTTCTACACTCGATTTAGAACTGTTTAAAAACAAGTTGGCACGTAAAAAACGCATAACTTCGACTAACGATTTTGGGCGATTACGTTCTGATGGATGCGCCCATTTTCGTAATTTATCCCACGTCTCTTGGTTTAATGTGTCTACGTGATCAGGCAGGTGATCCAGTTTTCCATCATCAAGCCATGATTCTCCGACAAGAGACGCTAGCAAAAGCCGCATAAACATGTAGTTATCGGATGCAACCGACATGCTCGGACGGCGTTTTTTGTACTCAGGTGGGATAAAACGTTCGTCCATATCTTGGTCAGTGATTTTATCAAGCCAGCTGTGAGTGCCAAACCCTGTTAACACGCCTGCACCGTTGACCACGTGAACACTGCTTAAATCGAGGTGACCATGAATGTAGCCATGCTGATGTACTTGATCGAGCGCTTTGGCAATTGGGTCAAAAATACTCAGAACAATATTGAGTGGCGCCCCATCAGGGTACTTTCCTAAATGACTGAAAAGGCGTTCACCACCGCATAGGCTATATATCGAAAAAACCCACAGATTTGAATAGAAGGGTGGGTAACTGCGTGTGATGGCTGGGTGTTTCAATTTAGCATGGCGTCGAGCAATGGATAGAAACTGATTCACATCGCCACGGTCTGAGCGATAAAATCGCAACACAAATGATTGGCCGCCTTGGTCTGCTACCCAAACGCTTCGGTCATCGCTTAGTGGATAGTTAAGCACATATGGGTCGACTTCAACGCCGACTTGCTGTCCGATGCTTAATTTACTTACGTCATAAAAATGATTCATTGCTGAATTGATATCCAAATCAATGTTTTGCTTGTGCTGATTAAACGTCTCAATGAGAGTATAATCCGTTTTTTTTTAGAAAAAAGGTAGCATTGATGTTAACTGATTATCCTGAGCTAGTAGCTTTTTTGCCATGTGAGTCACCAAAAGAATGGGTGCAATGGGCTTTGGAAAACGAAGAGTTACTATTAGTTGATCACGCTCACTGTGAAAAAAAGGCGGCGTCAACAGCGATGAACTTAATGTATCGTTATGTTGATCGGGAAAATCTTTTACACAAAATGTCTCAACTTGCCCGTGAAGAACTGCTGCATTTTGAACAGGTACTTAAAATCATGAAGAATCGTGGCATAGAGTATCGTCATCTTGAGGCTTCGCGCTACGCAAGTGGTTTACGTCAGCACATTCGTACTCATGAACCAGCAAAATTGATTGATACCTTAATTATTGGTGCATACGTAGAAGCTCGTTCTTGCGAACGATTCGCTGTGCTTATTCCACATCTTCCACCAGAGATTGCAAAGTTCTATAAGTCGCTACTGAAATCTGAAGCACGTCATTTTGAAGATTATCTGTCTTTGGCTGAAGAATATGCAGGACATCCGATTGATGATCGCGTGGCGTTTTTCCGTGAAGTAGAGCGTCAGTTGATCGAAGAACCAGATGTAGAATTTCGAGTTCACAGTGGTCCGCCAAAAGCTGCTTAGATACATTCCTTTACTGAATTAAAACAAACGTTTGTAAAGATTCTTCTTCACAAACACATTTGTGGTGCTACACTCGAATTAACTGCTCTAACAAGAGGAGGGCATGCGATGGGCACTCAAATGAATGATTTATTGCCAGACGTGACCTACTGGCTAACATTACAAATTGCAAAAAGTGATCCGGGTATCGATCTCGAGCAAGTTTACCAAGGGACTGTTGAACTAGATTACCTTTATCAAGTGCTAACCAGTAAAGCTCAGCAACACTGGTGGTCTAAGTACGGCATTGAGCTTAGTCCTGTGACGGTTAACAATGCTTTTTTTAGAGCCATTGCAGTGCTTCATGACCGAAATCTAGAATACAAACGGTCTAGAAATCGCTCTGAAACTGACTGGGTTCGAGAACTCCTCCACTTATAAAAAAAGAGCAGCTTAGCTGCTCTTTTTTATGCATGTATATTTTATAAACTTCGATGACAATTAGAGGATTATAAATTCACAGTCTGCATTGCCCGCCACTCAGATACTGGTGTTACTTGATCGAGATAGCTTTGAGTGTCCATCGAGTAATGCTTGAAGGAATTGTCCTTTAGAACACCGCACCAGATCGATCTGTCCCAGTCTCCTAGAACTAAGCGTTTAATGTTTTCAGAGTCATGTAAGGCTGGTCTATGTGTATGGCCGTGAATCAGCAAATCCGTATCTGATGGCAGTACACGACTGATTTCATCAAGGTTTACATCCATAATGGCCATGCTTTTGTCAGCAGAGCTACTTTTGGAATCGTCCCTAAGCTTTTGGGCCAGTGCTAAGCGTTGTTCAAGAGGCATGGCGAGCACTTGCTGTTGCCAAGCCGGCTGTCTAACCATGGCACGAAACTCTTGATACGCTTTATCGTCAACACAAAACTCATCACCATGAGTGAGTACAACCTTTATGCCATCAATCGTAAGCGGGCTTTGTTCTGGCAACTCAATGACTTGGTTTCGTTTGAACCATCTGTCGCCCACTAAAAAATCACGATTACCAGCAATAAAGTAAGTTGTTACTTTGCGTTGGTGAAGTTTCTGTAACTGAAGATCGAGCTGTATAACCCAATCAGGTTGGTAGTCATCACCGATGTAAGCTTCAAAAAAATCACCAAGGATATAGAGTTCGCAAGGTGCTTTTGAGTGGCAAATTTCATCTGTTAAATGCACAAACGCCTGGATTAGATCCAGGCGCTTGTCACTCAAATGCAAATCTGAGATGAAGTATCGAAGCATGCGCTTATTCTTTGATTAGCTCAGCTGATTCGATGATCACGTCTTCAGCAGGAACGTCTTGGTGACCTGCTTTGATCGTTGTTTGAACTTCTTTGATCTTGTTCACAACGTCCATGCCAGCGGTTACTTTACCAAATACTGCGTAGCCCCAACCGTCAGGTGTTTTGCTGCGGTGGTTAAGGAAGCTGTTGTCAGCAACGTTGATGAAAAACTGAGCAGAAGCTGAGTGTGGATCCATTGTACGCGCCATTGCTAGGGAACCAGCAACGTTTTCAAGGCCATTGTCTGCTTCGTTTTCAATTGGAGCACGTGTTTCTTTTTGCTTCATACCTGGCTCAAAACCACCGCCCTGGATCATGAAGCCATTGATAACACGGTGGAATACAACACCGTTGTAAAAGCCTGATGTTACATATTCTTCGAAGTTTTTAGCCGTTTTTGGCGCTTTTTCGTAGTTAAGTTCGATAGTGATGTCGCCAAAATTCGTATGGAAAACGATCATGTAACTTTCCTTTATTCAGTTAGGTTTAAATCAATCAATGCCGAGCATTTTATGTGTTTGTAAACTTAGACGCCACTGCGGATTCTGTAAACAATAGCGAATTGTCTGTGCTTGAGCGTCATTGATGCGCTCATGACCCTCTGGAAGGGCACTCTGATCCATTGGTTGGAGGTAAAAGTGCTCAAATTCAAGGTCAGAGAACAAATTAGGTGGCAAATGATCCTGCGGAAAAATGAGCTTGAGTTCACTGCCTTGGTTCACAACTAAAGGCTCTGCTGTTTTAGGGCTAACACAGATCCAGTCAATGCCATCGGGAAGGGGAAGTGTTCCGTTGGTTTCAATGGCCAAAGTGTAGTGTGAAGCTTTAGCAGCTGCTATTAACGCTTCGTCTAGTTGTAAAGCAGGCTCACCACCGGTGAAGATTAAATATTTATGGCTTGTTTGTTCAGGCCAGAGTGTATCTAAGTGCTCGATCAATGCTTCTGCAGTTTTGAATTTGCCGCCATTTTGACCATCGGTACCGATAAAGTCGGTATCGCAAAATTGACATTTAGCACTGGCTCGGTGTTTTTCTTTGCCAGTCCACAAGTTACAGCCAGTAAAACGACAAAATATTGCAGGGCGACCTGCATGAGCGCCTTCTCCTTGTAGGGAATAGAACGCTTCTTTAATTGAGTACATGGTTATTCCTTCAATCACCCGAAGACAGTCGGGGTTGATAGTGATAACGGTCATTAGCAAATTGCTTGGCAAAAGCTAAATCAGGTTACGTGTTTTTTACGAATCGTTAAGCTTCGTAGTTTAGTGGGTCAGTGACGCCTTGTTCAGTAAACGCTTCAAGGCGCTCATTACAGGCACCACATTTACCACACGCTTTTTCACGCCCGTTGTAACAAGTCCATGTATCAGAGTAATCCAAATTTATGGCTAAGCCGGCAGCTAAAATCTCACCCTTAGAGTTGTTTAAGAAAGGCGTAACAATTTCTACAGGCTCATAATTAGCAATTTTAGACACAGCATTCATGGCGTGAACAAATTCTGGACGGCAATCTGGGTAAATATGATGATCTCCAGAGTGTGCACCATAATAAACTTCTGGCGCTTCAAGCGATACTGCGTAGGCAATCGCCATAGATAGAAGCACCATGTTACGGTTAGGAACGACCGTATTTTTCATGCTTTCTTCGGCGTAATGGCCTTCTGGGATGTCGATTTCGCTGGTTAGTGATGATCCAGCCATCAAGCTATTGATTGCCGAAATATCAACCACCTTATGCGGAATGCCGTGCTTGGCACAAACTGCTGCGGCTACATCAAGCTCTTTGCTATGGCGTTGGCCGTAGTTAAACGACAGCGCATACACTTCTTTTCCTTCTGCTAAGGCTGTGTGCAACACAGTGTAAGAATCCATTCCTCCTGAATAGACCACAACGGCTTTATTTGACATGGATTATTTCCCCTTCGTTTCAAGGGCGCGGATTATAGCAAAAACCGTATTTCTAACTAGTCCTAGCCATGAAATAGCAACGCATAAAACGAGGAAGTAACAAATTAACTTGTGCGTAACTGGTTACGCATATAAAGTATGTAACCAGTTACATAATGTGAGAGTTAATTCGTCGTGGAGCAATTTGGAATTTTATCCCTAGGGAGTCGCCTTAAAAGATTAAGTGATTATCTATACAGTGAGGTTCAGTCAATCTATACAAGTCAGTCTCTTAAAATCTCATCTACCTACTTTCCAATTTTGCGCTTATTGCAGCAGTCGGGGCCGTTGTCAGTGGTTGAGATTTCAGAGCAATTGGGGTTATCGCATCCAGCGGTAAGTAAGCAAGTGACAAAAATGCTAAAGGAAGGCTTGCTTTTAAAAGTTCAAGATCCTGATGACCAACGCAGATCATCAATTAGCCTTTCTACATTAAGCGAGCAGGAAATGTTGAAGGCTGAACCTATCTTAAAAGCGATCGGAGATGAGCTTCAGCGATATCTAGATCGTGTTTCTGGTCCATTTCTTCAGCAATTAGAGCTGCTTGAGGGCGAACTGTTAAACGGCCCTTATGCAAAGAGAGTCATCTACAGGCTTAACCCTGAGCAATTAGTTATCCAAACCTGTAACACCGACAAAGACTTTAAAGCATTTAAGCAACTTAACTTGGAATGGCTTGAAAAATACTTTTGCAATGAAATCTACACCAAGGACAGACAATTACTAAGCCAACCTCAGAAATATATTGGTGACTTAGGAGGTGTTGTAAAAGTTGCCAGCGTAGGGGGAGAGGTCATAGGTGCTTATTATGTGTTGCCTCATTCAGCTCATGAAATTGAGCTTGGTAAGCTTGCAGTGACTGAAGCTTATCAAGGACTGGGCATTGGTGAGGCGCTTTTAAGTGATGCGATGGATGAAGCAAAACGACTAGGTGGTCAGCGTTTGATGCTTGAGTCACACACATCACTGGCACCAGCACTTAGGTTGTATCGTAAAGCAGGGTTTATTGAAGATTTAGACGTTGATGGGTTCAGCGTGCCGCGAGCCAACATAAGAATGATAAAACAATTGGTGGAATAAAATGAAAACACTACGACATGCGCAAAGAGGCGCTATTGCCTCAATACCGATGATCATTGGGGGAATTCCATTCGGTTTATTGTTCGGCTCATTAGCCATCGCGAATGACTTAAGTATTTGGTTCGCAATCGCTATGTCGAGCATCGTATTTGCTGGGTCAGCACAATTTGTTGCTTTAGGATTAATTGCTGCAGGTGCGCCAATATGGGTAATTGTATTAACGACTTTTGTGGTCAACCTAAGGCACATATTGTATGCGGCCGACATGCTAAAGTTTGTTAAACATTTACCTTTAAAACTAAGGTTATTTATGGGTTTTGGGCTCATTGATGAAACATATGCTGCGGTTCGCCCAATGTATGACATGGGGTCAGCCAACAAAGATACCGGTCACAAAGTCTATATCGGCTCATTCTTTAGCTTTTATTTAATGTGGAATGTGACAACGATTATTGGTGCTTTAGCTGGTGAGTTGATACCAGGTATCAGCCAATGGGGCTTAGAGTTTGCCATGGTTGCCACGTTTATCAGCATTGTGACTCCGTATTTGAAAAGCGTTCCTTATTGGGGGGCGTTTGCTGTTGCAATCGTTGCTTCGGTGGCATTGCGCGAGATGCCAAACCACCTAGGATTGATAATGGCCACATTGATGGCGGTAACAACGGGTTATGTACTCGATCGTGGCAATGCTCAGAATGCTTCACAGGAGGCGAAACATGTCTAATGCACAGCTAACACTGATTATCATCGGTATGTTTTTAGTAACTTATTCTGTACGGACGGTTCTGTTTGCGAGTGCGCACAAAGCTCACATCCCAGACTGGTTAAATAAAGCGCTGAAATTTGTGCCGATTTCTGTGTTAACCGCCATCATTGCACCTATGTCCTTAACCAATGCCAGTGGACTTTTGCTTACGCTCTCTAACCCTTGGCTAGTTGGGGCGCTAACATGTCTTGTAGTTGGCTTGTTCTTTCAGCGTCAGTTACTCACGATATGTGTTGGCGTGATGGTATTTTTCGTTATGAAAGTCTTTGTTGTGGCGTAGTTTTCGCTTTTGAACATACCAATCAATCGACAAAATCAGATATACTCTAACGCTAATTTTTCTAAACGTTACATGAACACCAATCGGGATTCGAACATAACATGTCAGAAGCGTCTAAAACTGGGAATTTCATTACCCAAATTATTGATAAAGATAACGAAACTGGCAAACACGGTGGCAAAGTCCTAACGCGCTTTCCGCCTGAGCCAAACGGTTATCTTCACATCGGCCATGCTAAATCTATCTGCCTAAACTTCGGCATAGCACAACGTTACCAAGGCCAATGTAACTTACGCTTCGACGACACCAACCCTGAAAAAGAAAGCGTTGAGTACATCGAGTCAATAAAACGTGACGTTGAATGGCTTGGCTTTGATTGGGCGGGTGAGCCTAAATACGCATCAGACTACTTTGATAAGCTTTTTGAGCTAGCTTGCGAATTGATCAAACAAGGCAAAGCTTATGTTTGTGAGTTGAACGCAGAGCAAATGCGTGAATACCGTGGCACACTAAAAGAGCCAGGTAAAAACAGTCCATACCGCGACCGCACGCCAGAAGAAAACTTAGCACTATTTCTAGAAATGCGTGATGGCAAATACGCTGACGGTGAGAAAGTATTACGTGCGAAAATTGATATGGCTAGCCCAAACATCAATATGCGTGATCCAATTATCTACCGTATTCGCCACGTCCATCACCATCAAACTGGTGATAAGTGGTGCGTATATCCAATGTATGACTTCACCCACTGCCTATCAGATGCACTAGAAGGCATTACTCACTCTATTTGTACACTTGAGTTCCAAGATCACCGCCCGCTATATGACTGGACGCTTGAAACACTTGGTACTGCGCACCCACAGCAGATTGAGTTTGCGCGTCTAAACCTAAACTACACGGTGACAAGTAAGCGTAAGCTAAAACAATTGGTCGATGAAAATCACGTGGAAGCATGGGATGACCCACGTATGCCTACTATTTCAGGTATGCGTCGTCGCGGCTTCACGCCAGCTTCTATTCGAAACTTCTGTGAACGTATCGGTGTGACTAAGTCAGACAGTATCGTTGACTTTGGTATGCTTGAACACGCAATCCGTGAAGATTTAGATGCTAATGCAAACCGCGCGATGGCCGTGCTGAACCCAATTAAGGTGACACTGACCAACTACCCAGAAGATAAAGAAGAAATCTTCACCGTTGGCAACCACCCGAAAAACGAAGAAGCAGGTACCCGTGAAGTGCCGTTTAGCAAAGAGCTTTTCATTGATGCCGCGGACTTCGAAGAAGTACCACCGCGTAAGTGGAAGCGTTTAAGTCTGGGTACTGCTGTGCGTCTGCGTGGTGGCTACGTGATTACCTGTGACGAAGCCATTAAAGACGAAAATGGTAACGTTGTTGAGCTGCTATGTTCTTACGATGAAAACACGCTTGGTGTTAACCCAGAAGGTTACAAACCAAAAGGCGTTATCCATTGGGTAAGCGCTAAGCACGCTGTGGACGCTAAAGTTCGTCTATACGACCGTTTATTCAATGACGAAGCCCCGGATGCGAAACACGAAGGCAAAACGTTCCTAGACTTCATTAACCCTGAGTCAATGACTGTTGCAGAAAATGCGAAACTTGAGCCGTCTCTTGCGAAAGCAGAAGCGGGCGTTGGTTTCCAATTTGAACGTGAAGGTTACTTCTGTCGTGACTTGAAAGAAGAAGGTATGGTGTTTAACCGTACTGTGACACTACGTGATTCTTGGGCGAAAATCGAAGCGAAAGGCTAAGGCATAGCATGTTAAAACTGTTTAACACCATGACCGGCAAGAAAGAAGAGTTCAAGCCGATCGAGGAAGGTAAAGTAAAAATGTACGTATGTGGCATCACAGTCTATGACTTTTGCCACATTGGTCACGCGCGGGCGATGATCTCTTTCGATGTCATCACGCGATTCTTGCGTCACATTGGCTACGATTTGACATTTGTTCGTAACATCACGGACGTTGATGACAAGATCATTAAGCGTGCAGAGGAAAACGGTGAAAAGCCATCTGAGCTTACCGAACGCATGATTGCGGCAATGCACGAAGATGAATTGGCTCTAGGTAATAAACTGCCTGACCAAGAGCCTAAAGCAACTGAGTTCATGCAGCAGATCATCGACATGATCCAAGTATTAGTGGATAAAGGCTTTGCATACCAAGGCGAAAGCGGCGATGTATTTTACCGTGCAAGCAAGTTCTCTGAGTACGGCAAGTTAAACAACCGTAAACTTGAGGATATGCTAGCTGGTGCTCGAATTGAAGTGGAAGCTTCAAAAGAGCACCCAGCGGATTTCGTACTTTGGAAGCCTGCGAAAGCTGGTGAAGTCTCTTGGGATTCTCCTTGGGGCAAAGGTCGCCCAGGCTGGCACATCGAGTGTTCAGCAATGTCGACTCACTGCCTTGGTAATCATTTTGATATCCACGGTGGCGGCCCGGATCTTAAGTTTCCACACCACGAAAACGAAATTGCGCAATCTGAAGCGGCAACAGGCGAGCAGTATGTTAATTACTGGATGCACTGTGGAGCGGTTCGCGTAAATAACGAGAAAATGTCTAAGTCACTAGGCAACTTTTTCACGATTCGTGAAGTGCTTGAGAAGTTCAACCCAGAAGTAGTGCGTTACCTGATGGTATCGAGCCAATACCGCAGCAGTATTGATTACTCTGACTCGAGCTTGAAAGAAGCCAAGACAGCACTTGAGCGACTGTACACAGCGCTTCGTGGTCAAGAAATCGCAAGTAGCTATGTTGCTACGGAATACACTCAACGCTTTGAAGATGCGATGCGTGATGATTTCAATACACCTGTAGCGCTTTCTGTTCTGTTCGAGTTAGTGCGTGAGCTAAACAAAGCACGTGCAGAGGGAAGCGAGCAGGCAGCAATGCTTGCAGCTGAACTTAAAGCATTGGCGGATCTTGTTGGTTTGCTATCTCAAGACCCAGAATACTTTATGCAAAACAGTACGGTTAACGAAGGTTTGTCTGCTGAAGAGATCGAAGGTTTTATTGCTGAACGTGCACAAGCACGTAAAGATAAAAACTTTGCACGCAGTGATGAGATTCGCGACTTGCTATTAGAGCAGGGGATTACACTGCTAGATACACGTGAAGGCACGACCTGGACACGTGGTTAAGTCTTTACGTATTGACTGAGTATTAAAAAGGGAGGCTTTGCCTCCCTTTTGTTTAGATCGATGTCTCTATCTCGGATCAGTCACCTGATTTAACACGAACAGCTAATACATCACATGGTGCGCCGTGCAGTACGCCATTGGCTGTTGAACCTAGAAGCAAAGCCAAGCCATGTCGGCCATGGCTGCCGACCACAATTAAGTCAGCGTTATTTTCTTCCGCTACTCGATGGATTTCGGTTTCAATACCACCCTGGGTAACGACAGTGGCTTGTACAGGAACATCTAGTTGATCAACTAAGACTTCCATTCTTTGTTTTGCTGTAGTCTGCAGTTGTTCTTGAATGTCGCTTACATCAATCGGCACATCGCCGCCGTAAGCGTAGTTTAAAGACTCAATAACGTGGATAATAGTCAGTTGACCATCAAACGCCTTGCACATTGCAGCGGCCTTGTTGGCAACTAAAATACTTTGGTCCGTTAAATCCACCGCCAAAACAATGCGTTGGTAGGGCATGGGATACCTCCAATTTTGGGTTCCATTTGTTCTCAACACTTTAAGAGTAATTCAATGACAGCTTTAATTGTAGTGTTTATTACCCTTTCCTTGATGGGGTCCGCTTTATGGATCATGCCTTCAAAGAGAGAGCGAGAAAAAATGTCTCTTCGGATGCTAGCTCGAAAACACAATATCACCGTTCAATTAACCAGTATTGAACTGCCCGATAAATGGGATAAGGTAACAGAAAAGGAAAGTGTCTGTGCCTATCACAAGTATCGTGAAAAACCGCTTAAAGACTTTAGCGATATCAATGTATACCCATATGAGGTTTGGAAGCACCCGGAAGTTTGTAAAAATTGGTATGCAAGCCAATCATTTACTCTTTCAGAGCGCGCTATTTCTATATTGGAAAAACATCATGGTGTCTTTGTGGCAATAGAAATAAGCGCAGCGAAAGTAAGCTTGTACTGGCGAGAGAAAGGTGACGAAGAAACCGTGAATGAGGCTAACGAGCTTATTGAGGACCTTTTGCAGCTTCGTCTTGGTTAGCCTCGGCTTGACTTTGATCTTCCAAAGAATGCATAAACTCCGAGAGCACTTCCTCGGGGTTTTCAGCATCTTGAATCGCCATGATTTGTGGTGCAAAAATCTCTTTCATTCGTTCATCGACAAACTTTTCTAATTCTTTCTTTTCTGGTCGATCAACATTATTAGATTTCAAATGTGACAAGATGACACTATATAGGGTCTGCGCTACACGCATGTCACCAGAATGAAAATTCTTGTTTGCCTGTACAATCTGACGATTCAACTGAATCCATAGGTTAAGCCAGCGTAAGTAGGTGTAGCAAAGTTTGTAGTGTGTGTTGCTAATACGACCTTTACGACGCATGTAAAGAAGCATTTTCGCTGCTTTCGTTAACCGTTCTTTGTACTTGGTTTTCTCGTGGAAACTCATCTCATCTGGTTCAAGATTAAACTCAGTGGGTGCGTCTTCACGTTCTGCTTCAGCTTTAGCGATACGCTCTTCTATTTTTTCAGGATCATCCGAGTAGGAAACTAGTTCCCTTAAATTCTCCAAATAAAAGTCATAGAATACATCGCTGACAATCATGTCGGTATTTATGCCGCGTAAACCAATGATGTGCTGCTCCATACGATCAGCGCGATTTTGTAACTGTAGATACTTTAGTCGACGCTCTTTTAGCTCCTGTTCTTTTTGATGTGCACGAGAGCCAATCACTACTGAAACCAGTACGATTATGAAAAGAATGACTATAGTTAAGATCTGAAGCGTGGCCATGATTGTCCTTTTTAAATGATTTCAGTATGTTAAAGGGCAAATGCTGGACTCGGCAATAGGAATGTTGCGAATCTGTAAGGGATTGCTTGTCATATAATAGCGCTTTGCTTAATATCTGCGCCCCTAAAGTATTCAAACTACGTTCATCTTTCAAAAGTAATTAAGGCTCGAACAACTCAATGGCTAAATCTCTAGTTATCGTGGAATCGCCAGCTAAGGCGAAAACAATTAACAAATACCTCGGCAACGACTTTGTCGTAAAGTCGAGTGTAGGTCATATACGAGATCTGCCTGCAGGGACTACATCAACCTCCACTCCGCAGGAGCGTGCTAAGCAAGCGGCCTTAACTCGAAAGATGAGTCCAGAAGAAAAAGCGGTTTACAAACGCACTAAAGCTCGCAAACAGCTCATCAACCGTATGGGTGTTGACCCTGAGCAAAATTGGGCTGCTCACTACGAAGTGCTTCCTGGTAAAGAGAAAGTCGTTGATGAACTAAAACGCCTAGCCAAAAATGCTGACACTATCTATCTCGCAACCGATTTGGATAGAGAGGGTGAGGCGATTGCGTGGCATTTACGTGAAGCCATTGGTGGTGATGACAGCCGCTATAAGCGAGTAGTGTTCAACGAGATCACTAAAAACGCCATCAAATCCGCTTTTGAGACGCCATCTGACTTGGACATGAACCGAGTCAACGCTCAACAGGCACGTCGTTTTCTTGACCGTGTTGTTGGCTTCATGGTGTCACCACTCCTGTGGGCAAAAGTTGCCCGCGGTTTATCCGCTGGTCGTGTGCAGTCTGTGGCTGTACGCCTAATTGTTGAGCGTGAAAAAGAAATTCGAGCTTTCATTCCAGAAGAGTTCTGGGAGTTGGATGCTAACTTAGCGACAAAAGATGATTCAAATATTACCTTTGAAACCGCTAAGTACCAAGGTAAAGAATACCGCCCAACGTCTAAAGAGCAGTCTGACGAGCATGTTCAGCGAATTGAAAAGCTGCCGTTTAATGTCGCTAATCGTGAAGACAAACCGACTAAGTCTAAGCCTTCAGCACCATTTATCACGTCTACTCTGCAGCAAGCTGCCAGCACTCGCCTAAGCTTTGGTGTTAAAAAGACAATGATGCTCGCTCAACGTTTGTACGAAGCGGGTTACATTACTTACATGCGTACTGACTCGACCAACTTGAGCCAAGAAGCGGTAGAATCTGTTCGCGAGTTTATTCAATCGAGTTACGGTGATGCTTACTTACCAAAAGAAGCACTGCGCTATTCAAGCAAAGAGGGCGCACAAGAGGCGCACGAAGCGATTCGACCATCAAGCGTAACGGTTACCCAAGACATGCTTCAGGGCATGGATAAAGACGCTCATCGTCTTTACGATTTGATCCGTAATCAGTTTATTGCCTGTCAAATGACGCCTGCAGAATACACGTCGACAACGATCACTGTGATGGCGGGTGAATACGAATTACGTGCTAAAGGCCGCATCCTTCGTTTTGATGGTTACACGCGCGTGTTAACCCCTGTAGGTAAGAAAGCAGAAGATACGATCCTGCCTGATGTACAAAAAGGCGATCAACTAACCCTTCTGAACTTAGATCCGGCGCAACACTTCACGAAGCCACCGGCTCGTTTTAGTGAGGCTAGCCTTGTAAAAGAGCTAGAAAAGCGCGGCATTGGTCGTCCTTCCACTTATGCTTCGATCATCTCTACGATTCAAGATCGTGGTTATGTTCGAGTTGAAAACCGTCGTTTTTATGCTGAGAAGATGGGAGACATTGTAACCGATCGCTTGGTGGCAAGCTTTGACGATCTAATGAACTACAGCTTCACTGCACAAATGGAAGAGAAGTTGGACGACATTGCAGAAGGCGAGCAGGATTGGATCAAAGTTCTGAATAACTTCTACTCAGATTTCAGCAAGACCTTGAATCAAGCAGAAGCTGAAGACGGTGGTATGGCTCCAAACGAACCAACACCAACAGATATTCCTTGTCCGACATGTGGGCGCCCAATGCAGATTCGTACAGCAAGTACAGGCGTTTTCCTATCATGTTCTGGTTACGCATTGCCACCAAAAGAGCGCTGTAAAGCCACGATCAACTTGGTAAGCGGTGATGAAGCGGTTGCTGTAGATGATGAAGAGGGCGAATCTAAAGTACTGATCAACAAGCGTCGTTGTGATATCTGTGGCTCAGCTATGGATAGCTACTTGGTTGATGAGCATCGTAAGCTGCATGTGTGTGGTAATAATCCATCTTGTACTGGTTACGAAGTTGAGCAAGGCACCTTTAAATTGAAAGGCTATGACGGCCCTGTCATTGAATGTGACAAGTGTAGCTCTGAAATGCAGCTTAAGACTGGTCGTTTTGGTAAGTACTTCGGCTGTACCAACGAAGAATGTAAGAACACTCGTAAGCTTTTGAAAAATGGTGAAGTGGCTCCACCAAAAATGGATCCAGTACCAATGCCTGATTTGGCATGTCAAAAAGTAGAAGATCACTATGTTTTGCGTGATGGTGCGACTGGCTTATTCTTGGCTGCAAGTCAATTCCCGCGTAAGCGTGAGACGCGACCACCATTGGTAAAAGAGTTGAAGCCTTACATGGATCAAATTGATCCTAAATACCACTACTTCGATAAAGCCCCTTTACAGGACGAAGAGGGTAACCCAACCGTTATTCGCTTTAGCCGTAAAACTAAAGAGCAATACATTATGACTGAAGTAGAAGGTAAGCCTACTGGCTGGAAGGCTTTCTATGAAGGTGGTAAATGGAAAATCGAACACGGTAAGAAGAAATGAGTAGCTCAAGCTTAGCAAGCGTAACCAACCAGCGTCTAGACGCTGCTAGAAGACTGCTTCAGCAAGCAACAGAAATGGATAACGATTGGATGACTCAAAGCCTCGAGTCATCTGCATTGTTCCAGTTAAGAAGTGGCCTGAATGGATTGCTGCAAGAGGTGAAAACCTCTTACAGCCTACCTGCTGCTCTCGATTTAGACTTGTTGCTTCAAGCCGCAAATGCGAAAGGGATCAGTGTTCCTGTGCTGAATGAGTTGGCACTATTGAAAAGCAATGGTCAATCTTGGTTGAGCCAATTGCATATTGCCTTCCAAGCCGCCTTAGATTGCCAAGTGGCTAATCAGTCCTATGGAGCAGGAGTGGAATTGATTGGTCGCGGCTCTGATGCTGGCACATCTACGAAATACATTTTGAGCTCTTTAACAGAGCTAGTCTTACGCTACCGCGAAGACGCAGCTGAATATTAGTGATGAAAGATACATACTTAGAAATTGTCGAATTGGAAAATGGTGAGATTGTCTTACGCCCAGCAGGGGAGGATGACGATAAAACTCCTATTGCAACACTCACGATTTCCGATGATACGAAAGACTTCCTAAAAGACCGTTATTTTGAGCTTGCCAAGTGCATGTTCCATGCGGGCATCGACTTCGTTTATTCAGAAGATTTCGGTGGCATGGATTCGTCTGAAGGCGATGTGCACGATGAAGAGTTTATGCCGCGGATTTTGCATTAAATAAACCGTATCGAATCATGGTCAATGCCATAAAAAAGCCTCTATCACTAGAGGCTTTTCAGGAATTGATTATAAGAATTGATTAGTGGCCTCGTCGTATTACGCCAACCGACAGCCCTTCAATGGCAAAGTCTTCGCTTTCCAGATCTACGATAATGTCATTAAATTCTTCGTTTTCCGGGATTAAGCGAACTTCACGACCTTTTTGCTCAAATCGCTTCACGGTTACTTCGTCACCGATGCGGGCCACCACGATCTGACCATTGCGAACGGTGTGAGTTTTGTGGACAGCTATCAGGTCACCATCTAGAATGCCTGCGTCTTTCATACTCATGCCGTTAACAGACAGTAAGTAGTCAGCTTTTGGTGAGAACATTTCGGCGGCAATAGGGATTCTGGCATCGATGTTCTCTTGTGCCAAAATTGGATAACCTGCGGCGACTCGTCCAACGATTGGTAAAGTGCCAGCTTCATCGTTCGCACTAACAGGTGCTTCTTGCTCTACAAGGCGAATGCCACGAGAAGCGCCAGAAAGCATTTCTATTGCGCCTTTTTTGCTAAGCGCTTTTAAATGTTCTTCTGCTGCGTTTGGTGAGCGAAAGCCTAAACGCGCCGCAATTTCAGCACGAGTAGGTGGAAAACCTGTTTCGTTAATAAATTCGCGAATTGTTTCTAGTACGTCAGACTGTCTTTTTGTTAATTTAATCATACGGCATCTGTTTGTTTATACAGTTACTGTTATTATATACAGCTATCAATCAATTGCTCAACTATATTCCATGCTTTCAGACTCGATAAAAGAAAATATACAAACAGCCTATCGCGCTTACCTTGAAGCTAAGGGCCATAAAGCACGTGTTGGTCAGCGTCATATGATTGCTACGATTGCACGAACGCTTGGTAATATACGACAAGGTTCAGAAGGCGAAAGGCTTGGTGAGAAGCATGTTGCCGTGGTTGAGGCTGGAACAGGTACTGGTAAAACACTTTCTTACTGTTTATCTGCAATCCCCATTGCGAAAGCGAAAGGGCTTAAATTAATCATATCAACAGCCACTGTTGCGCTGCAGGAGCAGATTCTCCATAAAGAGCTACCAAGCCTGCTGGAGTACACCGATTACACGTTTCGCTATACCTTGGCCAAAGGTCGTGGTCGCTATCTTTGCTTAAATAATTTAGAGAGCTTTTTAAGTGCGGAAGATCAAGCCACTGAAGATATGTTTGCGGGCCTGTTTGAGCAACACTTAACACCTGATGATGTAAATACCGTTTTGTATCAGGAAATGGACGATTCACTTCGTGATGGCAAGTGGGATGGCGATAAAGATAATTGGGAAGGCGTTATTCGTGAGCAGGATTGGCGACGTTTAACCACCGATCATCAGCAGTGCACGAACCGTAATTGTGCTAATTTTTCTGCTTGCCCGTTTTTTAAAGCCAGAGCAGAGTTAGAGACGGCCGATGTCATCGTGGCTAACCACGATTTGGTGTTAGCTGACTTATCATTAGGTGGCGGTGCGATCTTATCCGATCCCAAAGAAACCATTTATGTGTTTGATGAGGGACACCACCTACCAGACAAAGCAATCGGTCATTTCCGACATGAAGTTCGCCTTCAGCAAAGCATTAGTTGGCTTAAGCAGCTAGATAAGAACTTGATCAACCTACGTCAAGAGCTAACCGATGAGGTCAGTTTAACGGGGCAAATACTTCTAAAATTGCCACAGCAGATACAAAGCACGATCAATTTTATTCAGTATGCACAGCAAGGGCTCGCTCCATTTATTCAGAATTTAGGTTTAGATGAAGACTCGCGACAACATCGCTTTGAGTTTGGTGTGATTCCTGATGAGTTAAGACAGCTTGCTTACAGCTTATCTACTTCCTATCAAAAGCTGTTTAACCAGATTGAGAGCATTCAGGACGAATGTAAAAAGGTGAAACAAAACGAAGGGATGGGATTAACCGAAGAAACCGCAGAGAACTGGCTGCCGATCCTTGGTGTCATCCTTGGTCGCTTAGAAGCTTGTGTGGAACTATGGAAGCTTTACGCGGCGCTGGACGATCAAAACTATCCCCCAAACGCTCGCTGGTTGCTGGTGGTTGGACAAGGGCTTGAACAAGACATAGAGCTAGGCGGATCACCGATCTTGGCGGCTCATACGCTGAGAATGCAGCTGTGGGATAAGTGTTTTGGTGCTGTGGTGACATCGGCCACACTGACTGCGTTAAACGAATTTCATCGTTTTAATATGCGCTCTGGTGTGCCAAGAGAAAGCGAATACCTAAGAGTCGTCAGTCCCTTTGATTTCCAGCGCAAGGGTACTCTGGTTGTTCCGAATATGACGTCCGAGCCCAATCATGCAGAAGCTCATACAAAAGAGCTCATCACATACTTGAACGACAACGTCGATACATCGCTTGGCTCGTTGGTGTTGTTTTCCTCACGACGCCAAATGGAAGAAGTGGCTGCTGGCCTAAAAGATCCCCTTAAAGACATCTTACTGATTCAAGGGGAGCAGTCGAAACGTATTATTTTGGAAAGCCACAAAGATGCCATAGATGGCGACAAAGGCAGTTTGCTATTTGGCTTGGCAAGTTTTGCGGAAGGTGTCGATCTGCCTGGTAAATATTTAACAAGAGTGTACATCGCCAAAATCCCATTTGCGGTTCCAGATGACCCTGTAGAAGCCACATTAGCAGAGTGGATTCAGCGACGTGGAGGTAATCCATTTATGGAAATTACGATTCCGGATGCCTCGTTACGACTTGTTCAAGCAACCGGTCGATTACTGAGAAGTGAAACTGACAGTGGCGAAATTCATATTCTGGATAAGCGCTTACATACGAAGCGCTACGGTAGACAATTAATCAACAGCTTGCCACCTTACAAACAGATTTAACCAAACTTAAGGTGATAAAGAGTTCCCATTTAGGTACACTTTGTGCCTTGAGTACCTACATTCATTCAATAGAGATTAAAGACTCTCACATGGAAAAACAGCAAGAAGCCGCGCGCCCTGCATCAAAGGGACCAAAGCGCCAACGTAGACCCCGTCGTAAACACAACAAAAGCAGTGCTAACGCAACGGGAGCTAGTACTCCAACTGCTGAAGAAACGCCTAATGGAGAACTTTGGTCAATTAAAGACTTCAAGGTCGCTGAAGTTGAAGGCAAAGTACGTTTTCATGATATGAACCTACCGGATCGTGTGATGAAAGCCATTCAAACCATGGGGTTTGAATACTGCAGTGAGATTCAAGCCGCGACGTTACCTGCCACACTTCAAGGTTATGACCTGATTGGTCAAGCTCAAACAGGCACCGGTAAGACAGCCGCATTCTTAATTGCGATGATCAGTGACTTCTTAGATTACCCAGTTGAAGGTGAACGTGCCAACAACTTCCCGCGTGGTCTAATCATTGCCCCAACTCGTGAGCTTGCTTTGCAAATTGCTGATGAGGCAGAGAAGTTAACCAAGTACACCAATCTAAATGTTGTGTCATTGGTTGGTGGTATGAACTATGACAAACAGCGTCAGCAACTTGAGACAGAGTTTGTTGATTTAATCGTTGCTACGCCAGGCCGTTTACTTGACTTTGCACGAAGCAAAAAAGTCATGTTGAACAAAGTAGAATGTGTGGTGCTAGACGAGGCCGACCGTATGCTGTCAATGGGCTTTATCCCAGACGTGAAGAGCATTATTCGTATGACGCCTCATAAAGAGCGCCGACAAACGATGCTGTTTAGTGCAACGTTCCCGAAAGACATTCAGGCATTGGCTCGTCAGTGGACATTCCATCCAAAAGAAGTGTCTGTTGTTCCTAAAGAAACAACGAATAAAAACATCGATCAAGTCATTTACACGGTTTCTAATAACCAAAAATGGCCAATTTTGAAAAAGCTAATCGAAGAAAATGGTAGTCAACGTACCATTATTTTTGCGAACCGCCGTGATGAGACCCGTGATCTCCACGAAAAACTGAAGAAGGCTAACATTAACTGTGCCATGCTATCAGGTGAGGTTTCACAAGATAAACGCGTTAAAACCCTTGCTAAGTTCAAAGACGGAAGCATTCAGGTATTAGTTGCAACAGATGTGGCTGGCCGTGGCATTCATGTCGATAACATCGAGCTAGTCGTTAACTATGCATTACCTGATGACCCTGAAGATTATGTGCACCGTATCGGTCGTACTGGTCGTGGTGGCGAACAAGGTAAATCTGTTAGCTTTGCAACAGAAGATGACTCTTTCATGATCCCTGAAATTGAAGCGACCATCGGTACGTCTATTCGTTGCGAATACGTTCGAGATCAGGACTAGAAATAGTTTATGCGTTTGCAGCATCGTTTTGCTCAATTAGGTAATGAGTTTAGTGCTCATACCCATATACAACCGTTGCAAGAGCAACGGTTGGTTGAGATAAACAAACTTCATGCTCAACATTTAGCAATTGATGTGACTGATGCGCAGACGCTTTCTATCTTATCTGGCGAAACCACTTTATCCGACAGCCTTAGTATGGTGTATGCTGGCCATCAATTCGGTGGTTTTACGCCACAGCTAGGAGATGGGCGAGGTGTTTTGCTGGGTGAAGTCATCGCTCAGGATGGCTCCTACCATGATCTTCACGTAAAAGGTTCTGGGCAAACGCCATTCAGCAGGCAAGGGGACGGTAGAGCCGTTCTTCGCTCATCTATCCGTGAATATCTGGCCTGTGAAGCAATGGCAGCTCTTGGTATTCCGACATCCAGAGCTTTAGCTCTGTATGATAGTCAGCAAGCTGTCTATCGTGAACGTCCCGAAATCGGCGCTATGCTCATTCGCACGGCTCAAACACACATTCGCTTCGGGCATTTCGAATACTTTTTTGCTCATAAAAAGACCACAGAGCTACAGCGTCTCATCGACTTTACTCTCGAAAATTATTTCCCCCATTGCCTCAACACTGAACAACCAATAAAAGCCATGCTTATTGAAGTGGTTGAGCGGACTGCTCGAATGATCGCCAAGTGGCAAGCGGTTGGTTTCCAGCATGGGGTAATGAATACCGATAATTTCTCTATTTTAGGAGAAACCATCGATTACGGTCCGTTTGGTTTTATGGAAGATTTCAATGATCGCTGGATTAGTAATCATTCCGATCATGACGGTCGATATGCTTTTCATCGTCAACCCGGTATAGGGCTTTGGAACCTAAACTGCTTAATGCACGCTTTCTCAGGTCATTTGACTCGTGACGATCTGATTGAGGTGTTAAAGCATTACGAGCCCTGCCTACAAGATCATTACGATACCTTGATGGCACAAAAGCTTGGTATCAAAGTAGATGAAAGTCTTGAACCTTTACTAGAAAAATTATTCGCGCTACTGCGCCGTGAAAAGCTCGATTACTCATTTTTTTTTAGATCTCTGTCGCATTTAACACCTAACAATCCAGAATTACTCTTAGATGAGGTGATCGATAGGGAAGCAATGTCTCAATGGCTTGACTACTATTGGTCTGTGCGCAATAAATCACAAGTGGCTAATGCCCAGCACATGATGCTGTGCGTTAACCCAAAATTTGTTTTAAGAAATTATCTGGCTCATGAAGTCATAACAGCTGCTGAAAAGGGGAATTATTTGCCATTTCGTCAGCTGCTTGCGGTCTTATCTAGTCCTTTTGAGGAGCACCCAGAGAGTAACTCTTTGGCCATGCGTAGCCCTGAGTGGGGAAAAGACCTAGAAGTAAGCTGCTCATCTTAATGTAAGGTTAAATATTTATATGGATAAGCAATCAGTTTGTGTATTAGGTGGTGGTAGTTTCGGTACAGCGCTGGCTAACATCATGGCAAAGAATGGTCACCAAGTAAGCCAATGGATGCGCAACGAAGAGCAAGTGGAAGAGATCAATTTAACAGGGCTTAATAGCCGCTATCTTCCTAATGCACCGTTACATCAAGAGCTACTTGCCACCAGCAACTTGGAAGAAGCCATACGTACTAGTAACACGATCTTTGTATCGATTCCTTCGAAATCATTTGAGCAGGTCGTAGAAAGAATTAAGCCGTTGCTGACACCTAATCAGGTTTTGATCAGCACGACTAAAGGCTTCAACCCTAATCGTTTTGAGCTTATGAGTGATATTCTGAAGCGAAACGGTGTCACTGAGCGCATTGGCGTATTAAGCGGTCCAAATTTAGCAAAAGAAATTGCAGCAGGCCATTTGACTGGATCCGTTATTGCCAGTGATGATGACGCACTTAGAACTACTGTTATTGAGCTACTTAAATCTCGGACGTTCCGAGTCTATGAAAACCATGATAGTACTGGTGTTGAATTAGCCGGCGCCTTGAAAAACATCTATGCCATTGTCTGTGGCTTGGCCAAAGCTATGAAAGTGGGTGAAAACACCATGGCAATGATCATGACGCGTAGTCTTGCAGAGATGAGTCGATTTGCGGTTCACTTTGGTGCTAACCCAATGACATTTTTAGGCCTTGCTGGGATGGGAGACCTAATCGCCACCTGTACCTCTCCGCTTAGTCGTAATTATCGAGTAGGTTTTGCCTTGGGGTCAGGAGAAGAGTTGGAAAAGGCAATTGGAGCCATTGGTGAAGTTGCTGAAGGTGTGAATACACTGAAAATGGTAGTTGAAGAAGCGGATAAGCATGGCTTGTATATGCCATTGGCTTCTGGTTTATATAAACTAATTTTTGACAACGCGAGTTTAGATTCTTTAATCGGTAGCATGATGACCGGCGAACAGAAATGGGATGTAGAATTCGCAACTGCTGGAGTAAATAGAAATGAATAAACCTGGTTACGCAAATCAAGAGTTTTGGATCCGACTTGTCTTCATGTTGATTTATTGGTGTCTACTAAACCTAGCACTCACTGTGTTTGGTTTCTTGGTTGTTATTACCACGATCGTAAAATTCGCCTCTAAATGCGAGCTTTCTGGATTGACGTATTGGGTTCGTTCAACCGGCGTATTTGTTAAACAAATCGTCTCTTTTTTATCTTTCAGCACTGAAGAAAAGCCATTTCCTTTCCAGCCATGGTCAGATAAAGATGGCGAGTAATCTTAAGCGCTTATATGTCATGAGGCACGGCCATGCCGAGCCTTTTGGCTATGACAACGATGCACAACGAGAGTTGACCACTCAGGGTTTTGCAGAGGTACGACAAACTGCTGAACAGTTTGCTGTGAAGCAAGAAGACTTTGATGCTATTTTTGTCAGCCCTTATATTCGCACACAACAAACGGCCAATGAGTTTATCAAGGTACTGGGTACTGGAGCTAACTTCCAAACGGTGGATTTGATTACTCCGAGTGGTAAACCGCTTGATGTGGCATTATGGCTTCACGACTTACCTTATTCTTCAGTCTTGCTGGTTACTCACCAACCCTTCGCTCATCAATTAGTGGATATGTTGGCTGACGAACCTTTGCCTTATGAGTTCCAGATGACAACGGCAACTATGGCAGCTCTTGAGGGGGAACTCTTTGCAACCGCTTGCTGTCAATTTAAATGGGCGATCTCTCCAAAACTGTAAAGAGTCTATTAAATAAGTTATGTCCAACGATACACAATATAACTTAGGTCACACCAGTTTAGCCGGTCAGCAATGGCTATCTAGCAACCCTAATGCCCTAAGGGTATTAATGCTCCATGGCTGGCTAGATAATTCGGCTTCCTTTACTAATTTAGCCCCATATTTATCTGATTATAATTTGTCCGCTGTGGATCTTGCGGGACATGGATTATCCGACCACCGTCCAGATGGCTGTTTTTATCATCTATGGGATTATGCATTAGATATTATTAGTATTTTGAACCTTAGCTCGCAGCCTCTTTGGTTGGTGGGGCATAGCATGGGAGGCGCAGTGGCTATGCTGGTTGCTGCTTTGGCCCCCGAAAAGGTGCGCGGATTGATTGTTTTAGACAGTCTTGGTCCAGCGACGGCGACGCCCAATGAGCGTGTCGTCACTATGAAACGTGCTATGCAGAAAATGCTAAAGCAGCGAAGCCAACGAAATACGCATTACCCATCTCAAGAAGATCTCGTTTACGCAAGGATGCATGGCATGACAGAGCTGAGTCATGATGCGGCAAAATTATTGGTTAAACGAGGCTCAACAGTAAAAAATGGCGAATGGGTATGGCGAGCAGATCCTAAACTGTCTTTTCCATCGCCATATCGTATGGATGAAGACTCTGTTGAAGCTTATATTTCCTCCATTAAATGCCCAACATTGGCTTTGTTAGCGAACCAAGGGTTTTATGGAAATGAACCGGATTTGCTTAAACGACGTACCCAGATGTTCCCATGGATAAAAGTGCAATTTCTTGATGGTAGCCATCATTTCCACTTAGAAACTGCAACGTGCTACTCGGTTGCACAGGAAATTCATCGATTTATCGACCAGAATTAATATTCGTATAACCGTGTTAAGGAGTGAGCAATATGTTTCGTAACTTTGTCACCGCATTCACGGCAGCTTGTTGTCTAAGCAGCACGGTTGTCTTTGCAGCAGAATCATCGAATCCCCCACAAGAAATACCTCTTTATCGAAGTGCTCAGATCGTTAAAAGTACGCCTGTAGAAAACGCCAGTTTTGAAATTCCTTTGGCCAAAATATACCGTTCAGGACGAGGCTGGGAACCAGA
This sequence comes from Marinomonas communis, assembly GCF_004363305.1. Lineage (GTDB taxonomy): Bacteria > Pseudomonadota > Gammaproteobacteria > Pseudomonadales > Marinomonadaceae > Marinomonas > Marinomonas communis. The sequence goes on from NZ_SNZA01000001.1 coordinate 432,230, forward strand.
AAAAGTGACGGTTGTTGAAGGCTCTTCTGTTCAAACACTTTATAAAATTGGTCGTAATGTTCCGATGGAATCGGTTGAGTCTTTTTATGATCAGGCTATTCGAAACTTAGACGGTGTCGAGCTCCTTTTTGAGTGTCATAGTCGTTCATGTGGCAGCTCAAATGCTTGGGCAAATAACTTCTTTAATGACTATTTACTTTACGGAGCAGACTCTAGCCAGACGTTGTGGGTCGCAAAAGATGCGCAACAACATTACTGGGTGGTATACCTGAATCGCCGTGGAGCCGGTGATGTTATGGTTAGGATTGACGAGGTCATTCCCAAAGGCAGTGATCAGAATATTGCCATCCTTGCTCAATTTAATGCTAGCGACATCCCAAGAATTCGACGCTTTCTCTCTGAATCCAATGATTTAACAACTATCATTGGTTTTGTCACAAGCCAAGCCGATCATCGAAGTGCGGTAAACGTTGGCGACCAGTATATTAGCGATATCCAATTTGGCTTAAGTCCTGAAGAGAATCAAGACATTCGCTTTATCAACTTGGCAAATATGGGTGATCCAGCACTTGGTGCTGACAGAGTGATCTTCATTCGCAACCAATGAATTCAAGCCTTAAAGGAATAAAGAAGTATGTCAGGTAAAACCGTATCGTTGGTGCTAGGGAGCGGGGCCGCTCGAGGTCACGCACATATAGGTGTGATCAATGCACTTGAGCAACAAGGGTATGAAATTATTTCCATATCAGGCTGTTCAATCGGATCCATCATCGGTGGTATTTACCTCTCAGGCAAGCTTAAGGAATACCAAGAATGGGCAGAATCTTTAGATCGATTTCATGTGCTAAAGCTGCTGGATATGGCGGTGCTAATGGGGGGTTATGTACGAGGCGACCGCTACTTCAAAGTTATCGAAGAGTTATTAGGCGATGATCTAAACATAGAAGATCTACCACGACCATTTACTGCTATAGGTGTTGATTTACTCAGCCAAAAAGAATTTTGGTTTCAAAAGGGCAGTCTGCTAAAAGCTATGCGGGCTTCTTCTGCAGTGCCTTCTATTGTCAGTCCAGTTCAAGTGGGTGGACGAGTTTATGTTGATGGTGGTGTCCTTAACCCGTTACCTATTATACCCACGGTGTCGGCTGGGGCTGATTACATTATAGCTGTGGATCTAAATGGTCCAGCGCAAGAGCTATCCGAGGCAACAGTTGTTCAACCAGAACAGGAAGCTGAGTGGTGGCGAAGTGTAAAAGACTTTTTTGGCAAGATGGGAGACGACTCGGGATCTGAGTTGGAGCCAGAAACGCGCTACGACACCCAAAACTGGGGACGCATTCAAACTATCAACATGATGTTTGAAACCATGCAAGAATCACTGACTCAATACAAAATCGCAGGCTATCCGCCAGATTTGTTAATTTCTCTGCCAAAGGATGCGTGTAGCTTTTATGAGTTCTGGCGTTCAAAAGAATTAATCGAACTCGGTCATAAAGTCACCACTGATGCTTTAGCGCAATTAGAGTCACCAAAACGCGACTACTTTTCTTTCCCTAGCTAATTGTATTGTTTCGCACTGCGAGCCTCAAACATAGATATAAAAGATAAAATAAGTATAATATTTTTCATTATTATTTTATCTAGGGTTTTATTGTTATGGCTCGTAAGGCAAATATTGCGAAAGAAGAAATCATCCAAGCCTGCTGGGATCTTATTGAGCAGAACATCTTTCCTAACATTCCACGATTGAGTGATTACTTTAAAAACCTTGATGGTCGCGGCTGTTCGAATACAACATTGCTAAACGCCATCAGCGAATGGGAAGAATCGTATAAAGAACATCAAGAGAATGAGCTGAAAGAAATCACTGAGCATTTCGCTCCAACCTTCAAGCGCTTCGAAAGAGATATTATTCAATCACTTTCTATCATCCTGGACGAGCAGATCACTGCGCATGAAGAGAAACTATCTCTTAGACAATCATCTATTGAAGGTAGAGAGCGCTCCCTATCAGAATCTTTTATTAACTCTCAACAAGCGCTAGAAACAACTCTTGAACAAAAGCAGATATTTGAGACACGCTGTAATGAATTGCAACAAAGCCAAAAAGCACTAGAAGACCGACTAGAGCATTCATTAACTCGAAACAGGGTACTCGAATCCGAAATTGAACAATGGAAGCTAGCTCAGAGAGAAGCAGACACCAAACTCCATCAAGCGCAAGTTGATCTAGCCAAACTGGATAATGAAATTTCCCAGTTAAAACAGCTTTTAACGGACAGCCAAGCAGAGGTTCAGCGCTTAAAAAAGCAAAACGATCAGCTTTTAAACAGTGCAATCGAACAAGTCTCAAAGCTTGCAGAAAGCGTGGCGACAAAAGCTTCAGATTCATAGAGTCTAGCGGGGATTATCGCTATAATGACACGCATTTTTAACGCATAAGATATTGCTATGAGTAGACACCAATCCGCCATAAAGGATTTATTGACCATTCAAGATTACATCCGCTGGACGTATTCTCGTTTTCGTCGTTCTGATATTTTTTATGGCCACGGTACAGATAATCCTTGGGATGAAGCTGTTCAGCTGGTTCTTGGGGCGCTTTCATTACCTTTAGATTTTCCAAAGGAACACTTGGACAGTCGCTTAACCCATGATGAGAAAAAGCGGATCTTAAAATTGGTAGATCGCCGCATAAACGATCGTGAACCATTGCCGTACCTATTAGGCGAAGCATGGTTTATGGGGCTACCGTTTAAGGTTACTAAAGACACCTTGATTCCTCGCTCGCCGATTATGGCTCTGATTGAGAATCAATTTGCTCCATGGTTAGAGCAATACCCGCTGTCCATTCTTGATATGTGTACTGGTTCTGGGTGTCTAGGCATCGCAGCTGCGTTAACCTTTGATGAAGCTGAAGTCGACATTACTGACGTTAGTGATGCGGCATTGAATGTGGCTTTGCAAAACATCGCTATGCATGAGGTGGAAGACCGTGTACATGCTATCCACTCCGATATGTTTAATGCATTATCCGGTAAGCAGTACGATTTGATTATTTGTAATCCGCCGTATGTGGATGCGAATGACTACAATACTGCGCCAAGAGAATTTCACAACGAACCACAGTTGGCCCTAACATCCGGCGATGATGGTTTAGACTTCACCAGAGCATTCCTAGCGCAAGCGGCAGATTATCTTCATGATAACGGCATTGTTGTCTATGAGGTTGGCAACAGTGAAGTAGCATTACAAGAAGCGTACCCTGATACACCATTTATGTGGGTAGAATTAGAGAATGGTGGTAACGGCGTCTTCGTATTAACGAAAGAAGAATTGAAAACCCTACAACAAGAGTAACTAGACAACATGGCTGGCAATACATTTGGTACGTTATTTAAAGTCACAACTTTTGGGGAAAGCCACGGTTTAGCCCTAGGCGCAATCGTTGATGGTTGCCCTCCAGGACTTGAGTTGACTGAAGCTGATCTTCAGCGTGACTTAGATTTACGTAAACCAGGCACATCAAAACATACAACTCAACGCCGAGAGCCGGATGAAGTAGAGATTTTGTCAGGTGTATTTGAAGGCAAAACAACCGGCACACCGATTGGTCTTTTAATTCGCAACACAGATCAGCGCTCAAAAGACTACGGTAATATCAAAGAAACATTCCGTCCTGCGCATGCTGATTACGTGTACGACCAGAAGTTTGGCTTCCGCGACTATCGCGGTGGCGGTCGTTCTTCAGCACGAGAAACAGCGATGCGAGTTGCGGCGGGGGCTATTGCAAAAAAATGGCTTAAACAGCGCTACGGCATCGAAATCCAAGGTTTCTTATCTCAACTTGGTCCAATTAAATTGGATGTTAAAGATTTAAGCCAAGTCTACGAGAATGCGTTCTTTAGCCCTGATCCTGATGCCATTCCTACGCTTGAAGAGTACATGGTAAACCTTCGTCGTGAAGGCGATTCTGTAGGTGCCAAAATCACAGTAATTGCTAAAAACGTACAGCCAGGATTAGGTGAGCCAGTATTTGATCGTTTAGACGCTGATATCGCCAAAGCAATGATGGGCATTAATGCCGTAAAAGGCGTCGAAATCGGTGATGGCTTCGATGTGATCGAGCAAAAAGGTAGCCAACATCGTGATGAAATGACACCAGAAGGTTTCTTATCGAACCATGCCGGCGGTGTAGTTGGTGGCTTATCCTCTGGTCAAGATATTGTGGTACACATGGCATTAAAACCAACGTCGAGTATTACAATTCCAGGTAAAAGCATTGACCGCTCAGGTCAAGCGATAGACGTCATTACAAAAGGGCGTCATGACCCTTGTGTCGGCATTCGAGCGACACCAATTGCTGAGGCGATGCTTGCGTTAACCATTATGGATCACGCATTACGCCATCGAGGGCAAAATGCGGATGTCCATTGTGAAACACCCATTATTAAAGGCCAAGCCGAATAATATACAAAAGGTCGCGATTGCGGCCTTTTTTGCTTTAGGGAGAACTTTATGTCGAGTGTGGTAATAAGAGTATTAGTAGGCTCCACCAACCCAGTGAAGAAAGGGGCTGCGATGAAAGCTTTTGCTAAAGCATTCCCGGATCATGCTATTCATTGTGAAGATCTTAATGCTCCATCTGGAGTAGCGGATCAACCCATGAATGAGCAAGATACCAAGCTTGGAGCACAAAACCGAGCAACATATTGCGCCCATTTTGATAGCCAACAGAAATACGATTACTACGTGGCGATGGAAGGTGGTGTGGATTATTTTGATGAAGGGCCCGCAACCTACGCATACATCACAGTCCGAAATCAGGAAGGACGAATGATCACGGGGCGAACAGCCAATTTACCGTTACCTCAGTTTGTCTATCAACGCCTTGAACAAGGCGAAGAGTTAGCTCATGTGATGGACGATATATTCAATCAGCACAATATAAGACAAAAGGGCGGTGCTATCGGTGTTTTGACAAACCATATCGAAACCCGTGAAAGTGTTTATATGCAAGGGCTAGTGTTAGCTCTCGCGCCGTTTTTACACAGTGAGATGTTTTATGAATCATCTGTATGATTTCTATATTTTTGATGCGGACCATACATTGTTCGAATTCGATGCTTTCGAAGGGCTTAAGCACATGTTTGCTAATTTTGATGTGCAGTTTGACTTGGAAGATTATGAGTTCTACCAACAAACTAATAAGCCATTATGGGTGCAATATCAAAACGGTGAAATAAGTGCCGACACATTACAAACAGTGCGATTTAGTCATTGGGGTAAAAAGCTCAATATACAGCCTAAAGAGCTAAATGAGAGTTTTTTAGACAGCATGGCGGAAATATGTGAGCCGTTGCCAAATGCTAAATTGTTATTGGAAACGTTAAAAGCTAAACGAAAAAGCCTTTCCATACTGACCAATGGCTTTACAGCCTTGCAGCAGCGCCGATTGAATAAAACAGGTTTAACTGATGTATTTGATCATGTGATCATTTCTGAGCAAGTTGGCTTCGCTAAACCAGATGAACGTGTTTTTAGGCATACTCTGGACAAACTAAATATCAACCAAGACCAGAGGAATCGCGTTCTGATGATCGGTGATACGTTTGCTTCAGATATTGTTGGAGGACAACGGGCAGGTATTCAGACATGTTGGTTAAATCATCACAACGAACAGCTTACGGATGAACAGATTAAGCCAACGTATGAAGTTAAGTCTTTAAAAGACTTGATGGCATTATTAGAGCTTTAATAGCTCTAAAATAGGTCTGCTATTTCCGATAAATGTTATTATCGGAAATAGTATAATATCAGGAATTAAGGCCTTTCCCTCGTAATTTCTTTCTTATTAGGCTCAAACTAAAATTCTAAAACCGTTCGTTTTACAAATTGAAGCTGCTTCTTCACCTGTGTTGCCCTTGTTGTTAAATGATTCGTCAAAACGAATTCATCTTTTGTGCTACCCAAGCCTATCGAGGAAATAAATTCTTTTATCGCGGACTGGAGTCAGCTCGTACGCCGTATTCCATTTCGTACGGCCCGAGATAAAAATTACTTTAACGCTGACAGGATTCTCAGCTAGTACGCAAGACTACAGCAGAAATAATAAATCCGTCATCACTGACTGGCGTCTGCTTATACAACTTCGATTTCATCAGCAAAACAATGTTCAGATCGCTCACAGCTCGTATGATCCGATTCCATCAGTGGCTATCCTTGTTTATTGCTTAATCGTTCGATTGACATGTCACCTCAAAAACGAGTTAATAACAAAGTCATATAAAGACATTTCATTTAACCCTAAACCGATTCGGAGGCCATTATGACTTGCATGCATTCCATCATGACAACATCTATGACTACGCCTCGAATTTATGTCCGATCAGCCAATAAGGCCTCTGGCATTCGCGTTTAGTGTTGTTTATTACATTGATCGCGGGAATTTACGCGGTCAACCAAGCATTTAAGCCCACTCCTCGTAAATTCTCATGATCTTCCTGATTAGGAGAACATTATGAGCTTTATCGCACTTTTAAACTTGGCAAAAGAATACTTTGAACAGCGCCGTTTAAACCAAACGTTCGGTCACCTTGATAACCATGTTTTACGAGATATTGGTTTTATTCGTACCGGTTCTGGCATTCGTCCGTTAAACCCTCATGCTAAAGGCGAAACACCACCGCCCCAAAGTGAGTTAAGTCCTAGGTGATGATTGACGCTGGAGGCAGGATAAACAACATATTAATGATTTTCCTGCTTCCTCTGTCTACTTGCTAACGCATCACCCAGTATTGAAAAATATTGTTGGAACATCTCATTAATCATCAAACGCTGCTCACCATTTGGATATAAACCAAGCTTGGCTTCATCGGTTCCTATTGTCCCTCTTACTAAGAAACGACTATTGGGTAAGCAATCCTCAATAAACGCTTCAAACGCACGAGCACACATTTCTTCTGGCTTTGAGTAGTAGAAGCTATTCAGTCGAGAATCTGTTTCTCTTGAGCAAATAAACAGCGGACTTGGCTCCTTACCGTCAACTGACAACAAAATCGTTTCGTAACATTGAGCCAGTAATGTATTCAGGGTATGCGGCCCATATTGGTAATCGTTTAACCATAGTTTCGAGGCGAATACCATGCGGTCTGCAATAGGAAACATCTTGTCTGCCATGTAGTGATCAAATGCATGAAACCATTCGTGAGCGAGACTACCGGCTCCAGCATTCTTCGCTAACGAAAGCTTTTTAACTGCAGGCATGTAGTGAGCGGAAACACCTAACTGCCCGCCTTTACCGTACTGTAATCCAAGCGATCCTCTAAGTGAGATAACGGACTCCGGTACTTTTAAAGCGTGCATTAGATCCACTAAAGCTTGATGGAAATTTAAGGCAGCTCTATCACGTTCTTTGGGTGTAACCCATTGACCAAGTTCGATGCTTTTAAAGCCAAATTGACGTCGTATTTCAACAAAGTTCATGAATGTGCATATATTAGGATAATTTGAAGTGCGCCCTTATATTTTATCATCGGGATGCATGTTTGATTCATATTTAGCCCTTTAAATTCGTGTAATTAAGTGAAGAATACTACCCTTTATTTAATCGACTAAACTCTTGTTCGGAACCCCTATGACACAATTACCTCCAGCGAGTACCACACCCAAACATGTGCAATATCTTCGTGTGCTTGCGCTGGGTTTTTGTGCGTTTATTTTTAACACATCTGAGTTTGTACCGGTTGGGTTATTATCTGATATATCCGAAGACTTTGGCATTACACCGTCACAAACAGGCTGGATGTTAACGATTTATGCATGGATTGTTGGTGTTATGTCTTTGCCTATGATGCTGATCACGAGTCGCATGGAACGAAAACTGTTGTTGATGGGAACATGTACAGTTTTTATCGTCAGTCATGGTTTATCAACCATCGCTTGGGACTTCCAAAGCTTAATGATTAGCCGTATTGGTGTTGCGTTTTCGCACGCAGTGTTTTGGTCCATTACAGCATCCATTGCGATTCGTGTAGCACCTCCAGGAAAAATGAATTTTGCCCTCAGTGTGCTTGCGACAGGTACGGGTATGGCAATGGTACTAGGGGTTCCTCTTGGCAGATTAATAGGCCAGCACCTTGGTTGGCGAATGGCTTTTGAGGTGATTGGACTGGCTGCATTAGTCATTACCGCATTGGTATTTCGCCTACTGCCGCCCTTACCAAGCCTTACCAGTACTAATCTGACAGCCAAAGTAAAATCGGTATTCACGAACAAGCGTTTGTTCATCATGTATTTGTCTGTGTTTCTTGTGTTCACAGCTCATTACGGTACTTACAGCTACATTGAACCGTTCCTAATGGATTTCGGCGGTGTTTCCAGCAATTTAACCACAGTCATCCTACTAACATTTGGTATATCAGGCATTATTGGTAGTACGTTATTTAGCTATCTCGGTGAAAGGTATGGTGCTCAATTGATGATTGGTAGTTCTGTCGGCATGGCTCTTTGTATGCTGTGTCTAGCCATTGCTTTAAGCTCTGAGACCGCTTTGATCGTCATTACTGTTGTTTGGGGGGCTGCATTAATTCTGACTTGCTTGGCCATGCAATCTAGGGTTCTGAGTATCGATACCAGTGCTTCAGATATCATCATGTCGCTTTTTTCTGGCATCATCAACATGGGAATCGGGGCTGGCGCACTGGTCGGCTCTATCAGCATAGAACAAGTGGGATTAGGCAATATTGGCTACGTCGCATCAGTGGTTGCGTTTCTAGCAATATGGGTTGTGATTTATATTGCTAGAATGAACATCAAGCCAGTTGCGGTTAGCGGTGGTGGACATTAGGCGCCTTAGCGCAGCAATGTGGCTTATGACGTGCATTAGCCCGTATATTTTCACTTACCTGCTGTGCCACTCGGTATTTCCAACGCCACCATAACGAATCTGTATTCGGCTTAACATCGAGTTCTGAAAGCAAATTAATAATTTCTTCAAGCGCTAACAATGAGGCATCATAGTGAAAGACGATGATGCCACTTTTAGCATTGAGTTTAATTAAGTCAACAGCTCTAGTGTCTGTAAAATACAACTCAACCAAAGGGATGGTTGAGTTGTTTAAACCAGAGAACTTTAAGGTAACTTGATGGCGATAAGCAGAATGCTTAATTGCTGACATAAGAACTTCCTATTTCCCTAACCAAAACCACCAAACGATAAAAGCAATGGCAGCAAGTCCAATAAGATTTAAATAGATCATCACTATTTAGCTCCTTTAGCAGTTGAATTAGGTCTGAACCAGCGCAGGCGATTAGCGTTTACAACTACCGTAATCGATGACAGGGACATGGCTGCCCCAGCAATGACAGGACTCAAAAGCCATCCTGTTAATGGATACAATAATCCCGCTGCAACAGGAATCCCCAGGGTGTTGTAACCAAACGCCCCCCAAAGGTTTTGTTTGATATTACTGAGCGTTGCTTTACTGATTTCGATGACGTTTGCGATATGGTTCAAATCACTACCAATGAGCGTAATATCAGCGCTTTCCATCGCAACATCTGTCCCCGCCCCCATCGCAAAGCCAACATCAGCTTGAGCCAATGCAGGCGCATCATTGATGCCATCTCCGATCATACCAACCGTTTCACCTTCTTTTTGCAGATGTTGGACAAAATCGAGTTTGTCTTGCGGCAACATATTCGCCTTAAATTGATCTATCCCCACTTCATCAGCAACCACTTTAGCCGTTTCAGCGTTATCACCAGTAAGCATGATCACTTTAATGTGATTCGCATGTAACTGCTTAATCGCAGCCTTAGCACTTGGTTTTATTTTGTCTTCAATAACAAAACCAGCCATCAATTGTTTGCCTTTAGATAGATACACATGCGAACCCGCACTGAGCCCAAATGTGACGTTTATACTTATTCCTTTTTGTGTCATCAGAGCCGCATTACCTAGCGCATAATCGATACCATCAATGGACGCTGTAACCCCTTTGCCAGGCACATTGTCAAAGTTTTCAATCAATTGCTCTTCTGCACTGTCTGAGTACTCTAACAAGGCCTGTGCTAATGGATGGTTCGCTCCTGATTCAAGGCTTTTAATGATGCTTTTGATAGCGTGCTCATCATCACCTATCAGCTTCACTTCGCTGACGGTTGGTTTACCCTCCGTAATCGTGCCCGTTTTATCAAGCACAATCGTTGTGATTTCACTCGCTTTTTGAAGTGCATCACCATTACGAATTAAACCGCCGTATTCAGCCGCCTTACCGACTCCGATCATGGTCGATATAGGTGTGGCTAACCCTAATGCACAAGGGCACGCAATGATTAAAACAGACACCGCTGCAACCAGCATGTGAACAGCGGCGGGTTGAGGGCCGAAATTCAACCAAGCCATCGCTGCTAAGATAGCGAAAATAATGACACTTGGCACAAAGACAGAAGACACTTTATCTGCCAGGCGACTGATTGGCGGCTTAGAATTTTGCGCTTTACCAACCATCGAAATAATTTGAGCCAGCAACGTATCACCGCCTACTTTTGTCGCTTTATATACAAAGCGTCCGTTTCCATTCACCGTACCTGCAGAGACAGTGTCGCCTTCACTTTTTTCGACTGGTACCGGCTCACCAGTCAACATAGACTCATTGATCGATGACTGCCCTTCCACAATCACACCATCAACCGGTAGCTTCTCACCTGATTTTATTAAGATGTGGTCATCGATTTTTATGGCTGAGATATGAACCGTATGGGTTATGCCATCTTGTAAAACATTTGCTTGCGAAGGTTGTAGATCTAATAGTCTTTTTAGCGCAGCACTCGTTTTACCTCGAGCCTTTACCTCCAAAGCTTGGCCTAAATTAATCAAACCAAGGATCATCGTGCTGGCCTCGAAGTACAAGTGTCTAGCGTTAGCAGGAAGCCATTCAGGCAGCAAAACGACAGACATGGAATACAACCAAGCCGAACCAGTGCCTATTGCAATGAGAGTGTCCATATTGCTATGCCGATGCTTAAAAGCACGCCATGCACTGCGATAAAAATGCCTTCCACTGTAATACATGATAAGCAAAGAAATCGCCCCAACAACACCCCAAGCGATTTGTTCTCCAGCTGTCGTTACCATCATAGAACCACCGAGCAGCCCCCACAGCATTAGCGGAATACCGATGATTAGGCCTGCAGCTGAGAATCGTACCTTGGTGCGGTACTCATCAAGTTCTCGTTGAGCTCGCTCATCCTGTTCTTTTAGAGGGTCTTTGATCTGCTCTGCTTCATAGCCAGCATTTTCTATCGCTTTTATTAATTCATCGACAGGAGCTTGGCCTTGAACCTGAGCTGTACGGCTTGCAAAGTTTACTTCTGCTTCCGTTACATCAGGTAGTGCCTTAAGAGCTTTTTGAATGGTATCGACACAGCCAGCACATGTAATTCCTCTTAAGCTTAACTGTACGGCAGGGTCAGACGCCTCTTTTTGTTCAGGCTTATTTGAATGAACAGGATCAGTGGAATTGGCATTATCTTCAATAGATGTGCCTTCTTCACCAATTGAATAAACACCGTCAAACTGATATCCCGCATCTTGAACGATTGATTCAACATCTGATGCATCTAAACTTGATCGAACAGTGAGCTTTGATTCCTTGGGCATGCCTTCTACTTCTGCCATTGGGTCCATATCAATGATCTTCTTCCTAACCTTACCAACGCAACCTTGGCAAGACATGCCTACAACCTTGTAGTGTACGGCTGAATTAGCAGGTTCATACTCTCCTTTAAACTGAAAACCTGCTTTGGCAACAGCCTGGCTGAACTGCTCTTCCGTCATGTCTCCCATTAAGATAATTCGGTCTTCTTTAGGAAAACCTTCAATGTCAGAAGAGGATGAAATGGATTGAATTTCATTGCGCAGCTTTTTGACGCAACCTTGGCAATTAAGCCCCTCTACACGATAAGAACTATTGTGATGAGCTTGTTCAGTCATTTTTACCTCCATTTCCACAGCAGTCATCTGGCTTATCCCATTCCTCAATTAAGCAGCAAATGGAATGCCCATTAGGAACGCCATCCTGCATTTGATCCCAGACGGATAAAGCCGCTTCCATTTTATTTAAGTGAGATTGAAGCTGAGCAATCTGTTGTTTCACTTCTGGGACTTTTTGCTTTAAAAGATCCCTAACCATTGGGCACGGTGAATCTCCCGAGTCTGATTGCTCAAAGATATCCTGCACTTGCTTAAGGCTGAAACCTAGCTCCCTCGCCTGCTGTATGAACCTGACTTTGCGAAGTGCTTCTTTATCGTATTGATGGTAGCCATTTTCAGGGTTTCGATTCGCTTGTATTAAGCCCTCTCGCGTGTAATGCCGAATAGTTTCGGGCGTTACATTGGCAGTGTTAGCAAGTTCGCTGACTTTCATAGCAACCTCCTTTAGTCTTCTTAATAGACAGTTTAAAACCTTTGGGTTACACAAAGGTCAAGCGAATTTGAAAATATGCTTTTTAATTACAAGACAGATGCCTTTTTGCCAAGTAAAGTAGAACAAAAATCCACTACATCAATGAGTAATCTATGTTCTCAGCACTCTCCATGGCCTTAACACCTATTCTACTTTTAGGAGCATTAGGCATTTTTCTAACAAGACGAACACAATACTTAGATAGCCCACAATTAGGTTCTCTTGTCTCGAACGTTGGATTACCAGCTCTACTACTGTCCTCTGTATTAAAAATGGATATGGATTTGGGGGGAATGCTTTCTATTGTGGCGGCCACTCTTCTATGCTTAATGGCTATGCTAGTTGTTTCGCTGATTTTTCTAAAAATCATGAAGCTGCCCTCTCGCTATTACTTGCCGCCATTGGTGAACCCCAATACTGGTAATCTTGGTATTCCTGTTGCCTATGCGTTATTTGGTGAAGAAGGCCTTACCGTCGCAGTGGTCGTAAGCTCTGTCGTGCAAGTAAGTCACTTTACATTAGGCGTGGGTTTTATGTCCGGAAGTTACCGGCCAAAAGAGCTTTTAAAAAATGGTCCTGTGGTCGCGTTAATTCTAGGGGTTTTAGCATTACTCTTTGACGTCTCACTTCCTGCACCAATGTTAAAAACATTGGAAATGCTCAGTGCTATCACACTACCTATTATGTTAATGCTATTGGGCAAGTCTTTAGCGAATTTGTCCTTCAAGCAAAGCAACACGCTTTATCGTTCCATCAGCTTTGCTCTTTTTAGACCACTTGTTGGTGCAGGGATTGCTGCGTTCATTGTGCCTTGGTTTTCGTTTTCTGAGGTAGAGCAAGCCGCAATCATTGCTTTACAAGGTATGTCTGTTGCGGTCATTAGCTATATGTTGGCCACTAAATTTGATGGCCCTAAAGATGAAATAGCCCTAATGATTTTACTATCTCTACCTGTTTCATTGGCCGTGGCAGCACTGGTTTGGTGGTTGAAAGTCGCCAGCTAACTAAGGCTGGCAAATTTATTCTTCAGTATCTAGATCTGATACTTCAACGTAGGGTGATACGGAGCCGTCCGTGTTCAATTGTAAAATTGAAAACGGCATGCTTTGACCATTGATTCCCAAATTTGTGGCGGATGGTAATGGTGCAACCAACCCTTTAGCGTTGCTTGGAGGGTTCGCTAAAAATTGTTTTACAACCGCTGCAGGAATATTACCTTCAAACAAGTAGCCACTCTGAGATAAAGAGGTCTGGCACGAACGAGCATCTAGAGGGACACCATAACTGTCTTTGATTTTATCCAATGCGTTCGAAGAATGAATAACCGCCTTCATCCCCTGGTCAGTCAACCCACCAACCAAGTCACCACAGCAACCACATGAACGGCTAATATGAACATCTAAGGTATCATCTTTGGGCACAATGCTGGTTTCGCTTGCACTATATAGCCAAGGGCTTGGAAACAATAAGAATAGTAAAGGAAGTGTACGGATTACATTCATAGTCATGCTTAAATAGTTTCATTATCTTTAAGATATTAGCAAGAATGTAGAGGCTGCATCTGCGCTAGTTTATTGAAATAACGTTTTTTCCGTAATAACCGAAACTTAAAACAAACTGTGCACAACATATAAGTAAGGGAGCAAAGCTCCCAAACTTATATAGAACTGGTTATTTCTTAAGCGTCCAGTTTACTTGACGTCCTGCATAAAAAGGCACAATAGGTTCGCCTGTTGGTAGGTCAATTGACTCTGGTACCACCCACTGCTCACGCACAAGAGTGATGGTATCTGTGTTACGTGGTAACCCATAAAAATCAGCACCGTGTAGGCTGGCAAAGCCTTCTAACTTATCTAGTGCGTCTAATTCATCAAAGACCTGCGTGTACAGCTCAATAGCAGACCATGCGCTGTAACATCCAGCGCAACCACAGCCAGACTCTTTGCGATGCTGAGCATGTGGAGCGGAATCCGTGCCTAAGAAAAACTTAGAAGAACCTGTTTTTACCGCTGCACGAAGCGCTTCTTGGTGAGTCGAGCGTTTTAGAACAGGCAAACAGTAGTTATGCGGACGAATACCACCATCTAGCATATCATTACGATTCAACATCAAATGCTGTGGTGTAATAGTTGCCGCCACGCCATCACGAGCAGACATAACAAAGTCAGCCGCATCTTTAGTGGTAATGTGTTCAAACACCACTTTTAGGTGTGGGATTTTCTCAACAATCTTCACTAAGTGCTGATCAATAAATTCCTTTTCACGGTCAAAAATATCAATGTGCTTTTGCGTCACTTCACCGTGAACTAATAAAAGCATGCCTTCATCAGCTAGCGCTTCAAATACCGGGTAAAGACTGTCCAGCGAACTTACACCAGCGTCAGAGTTCGTTGTTGCACCGGCTGGGTACATTTTAGCCGCCACAACGCCCGCAGCTTTTGCGGCACGGATATCTTCTGTTGAGGTTTTATCGGTAAGATAAATGGTCATTAAGGGAGCAAAAGAATTACCCGCCGGAATCGCCGCTTCAATGCGCTTACGGTACTCTACTGCTAACTGCGCATTGGTCACAGGCGGAACTAGATTGGGCATAACAATCGCTCGCGCAAAACAGCGAGCAGTCGCTGGTACAGTTTCCTTAAGCATATCGCCATCGCGGAAGTGTAAGTGCCAATCATCTGGACGAATAATTGTAATTTGATCCATCTCTAATCCTGCTTTTTTAAAATATTGTTTCTGTTAAACCATTATCCCCGATGGAATCGGGTCGTAAGAGAGGAGGCTCCCCTCGCTAACTCAATCTGGCATGTAATTGTAGGACCGCGCTGTGCGCGGGAAAAGCCATATCACTCGGGAACCGATGTCCTACTTTCCAATGTAAATCCGGTCGTACGCAAATTTCTTTCAATAAAAAGCCGAGCAATGCTCGGCTTTTTGAGAACTTAATCTTTATTACGAGGACGTGGCTTACGGTCGCCACGATCTCCGCGATCACCACGGTCTTTATTAAAGTTACGTGGACGACGGTCACCACGATCACCTCGGTCATTACCTTGGCGACGGCGATTACCACCAGCAGGACGCTCGCGCTCGAAAACTTTATCATCAGCATTTTCAAGCATTGTTAGGTCACAGCGTTGGCCGCAAATACGAGTCTTAGCCAATTTGCTAACAGCTTGCTTGTTCATATCAGCAGGTAAATCTACCGTTGCAAAATCTTCGAAGATTTCGATATGACCAATCAGGCGGCTGTCTAGATCCGCTTCGTTTGCAATCGCGCCTACGATATTACCCGGTTTAACACCGTCACGGTAACCCACTTTAACAAGGTAACGCTTCATTTCTACCGAAGGGTTATCTTTAAGAGGCATCGCTTCTTTAGTAATGTTGCGAGGCTTACGTGGAGCGCGATCACCACGATCTGGACGTTCACTGCGCTCACGAGGTTTGATCTCGATCTCTTTCAATAGAAGAGGTGTTTTACCTTGTGCCATGTAAGCTAACGCAGCAGCTACTTTCGTAGGATCTACTTCGTTTTCTTTTTGGTAGCCTTCCATCAATTCGATGAAGAAATCTAGATCTTGGTTATCAATTGTGTCAGTGATACGTTGCTTGAAGCGAGCCACACGTTGCTCATTGATGTCTGCGGCTGTTGGAAGCTGCATGCGCTCAATGGTTTGGCGTGTTGCACGTTCGATTTGTTGCAACATACGGCGCTCACGGTGACCAACAAATAGAATCGCAGTACCAGAGCGACCTGCACGGCCGGTACGACCGATACGGTGTACGTAAGACTCAGTGTCGTATGGAATGTCGTAGTTAACAACATGGCTTACACGATCAACGTCTAGACCACGAGCTACAACGTCCGTAGCAACAAGAATGTCAATCTGACCTTTCTTGATACGCTCAACAGTACGTTCACGAAGGTTTTGGCTGATGTCACCGTTTAAGGCTTCACAAGCATGACCACGTGCTGTCAATTTCTCAGCAAGCTCAACCGTTGCCGCCTTCGTACGAACGAAGATGATCATACCGTCGTGTTCGTTCATTTCTAGGATACGTGTTAGCGCATCTAGCTTATGAAGACCACTTACTTGCCAGTATTTTTGAGTAATAGTCGTTGCAGTAGACGTCTTAGTTTGGATCTTAACTTCTTTCGGGTTGTTAAGATGTTGTTGCGCTACTTTACGAATGACACCTGGCATTGTTGCCGAGAACAATGCGATTTGGCGTGTCTTAGGTGTGTGCTCCAGAATCCACTCAACGTCGTCGATGAAGCCCATACGTAGCATTTCATCCGCTTCGTCTAGAACAAGCGACTGAAGGCCATCTAGTTGAAGGGTCTTACGACGAATGTGGTCCATGATACGTCCTGGCGTACCTACAACAACCTGCGCGCCACGCTTAAGTTGGCGAAGCTGAGAGTCGTAAGACATACCACCGTAAATCGGTAGAACGTGAAAATCTGGAATGTAACGAGCGTAGCTCTGGAATGCTTCAGAAACCTGAATAGCCAACTCACGTGTTGGCGCCAACACCAATAATTGTGGTGCTTTATTTGCTACATCAATGCGAGATAGCAATGGCAGAGCGAATGCCGCCGTCTTACCCGTACCTGTCTGCGCTTGACCTAGAAGGTCGTGCCCTTCTAACAAAAATGGAATACTTTGCGCCTGAATGGCAGAGGGTTGTTCGTAACCTAGTTCACTTACCGCTTTAAGAATTGGGGCGGCCAGACCCAGAGAATCAAAAGTAGGCTGAATATCAGCGTCAGACATGTAGATGGTAACCTTTAAATAGGATAAGAGACGTGCGAGAATCCGCACCGAAAAAATCAATCGCGTATTCTAGTAGAGATTAGGAAATAATGCCAGTTCTTATTTAACTAACCTCTACCATTTGATGAGGAAAAATTATGGATGAGCTTTTGAATCAATAAGAATCGCTAGCCATCGCATTTTAGGATTCGCCTCAAAGGCAAACTTTAAAATAATCGTTAACGGGATAGATAAAAGCATACCGACAGGCCCGAATACCCAGCCCCAAAGCATTAATGACAGGAAAACGACTAATGGCGACAAGCCAACTCCTTTCCCCATAAATTTCGGCTCAATTAGATTACCCATCACTAAATTTACCAATAAAAAGCCTAAACCGGTAATGAGTGCTTCAAAACTACCCAACTGAACGAAGGCCAAGAAGACCGCAGGGATGGCTGCTAAAATGGAGCCAATATTAGGAATGAAATTGAGTAGGAATGCGCAAACGCCCCACAATACCGGGAAATCAACGCCTACGACCCATACCCATACGCCAACAAACACACCGGTTCCAATGCTAATCAGTGTTTTAATCATCAAATAACGATTCACGGTTGCAATAAACTGATTAACCTTGGCCATTGAATGCGTAGCATCATCAAGGGCATAGCTTAATTTCTTTGGAATCTCAGCCGCTTCCAACAAAATAAACACAACGATCATGATCACAACAAACACATTGGTTAATACACTCCCAAGACTAGTAAGCGTATTGGTAAACAGTGTCATCAATGAGGATGGGTCTACATAGCCTTTAATTTGCTGATATGAAATATTGATACCTAAGTGATTAAGCTGCGCGAATATTGCTGACATTTCACTGCCAAAGCGCGTTCGGTAATTGGGGAGTTGCTTAGAAAAATCGTCCAATGAAGCGGCCACCAACAATCCAACAGACCCTAAGCAAGCCACGATTATAAGCACGATAAATACAATCGATAGCCAAGTCGGTACATGATAACGGCGCAAAGTGTTTTGCAGCGGTGAGCAAATGATCGCGATAAATACAGACAGCATAAACGGCACGACGATTTGTGATGCCTCTTTAAGGCCTGCAATGATTAGAATAAACGCCGCAATACCGACTAACCACTGTGTGGTACCTCGTGACTCGCTCATGCTCAGGTCTCTCCTTGTATATAGCTCGTGTGGCCGATTATTAATATGGATAAATGCCTTGGGCATAATCCGCTAAGTCTTGCAGCATGATGCGCTTACTATCAGGTAGACTTTCATCCAGCGCCAATTCATTAAGACGCTTAAAATATTGGTCCATGGTGATACTACCGCCGCCATCGGCTTCTAGCAGTCGTACGCGTCGATACTCCTCCCACTCTTCCCTCTGCTGACTGTTCATTTGCTCAGGATAATTTCTAGCAAGATATCTCATAAACATTTCAGGCAAACGACGATCATCAAACGTCAGTTCCAATTCCCCTAAAATATCGCTTGGGGTTGAGCGTATCTCATCCATTCGTTGTTTGTCATCACGAGAAAAGAAGCCGCCGCTATAGAGCATTAAATCTGGATCTTTGTCGATCTTTTCAAAAGCTTGCATAAAGACATTGGACAATTTAGCAGCAAGTCCAGGTGCATTTTTTAACAGTGACAAGTTTTTGCGACAAATATCACCGTCCAAATTAAGCCGTTGCACAACTTTTTCATCTTTTAGGAAAGTAGCCGGAGCCACAGCTGGACATTTATTCAAATGAATCACTTTCAGCGGCAGTCGTGTTTCTTCGGCCAATTCTTCTTTAGTCGAAAAAACGCGGCGCTGAATTTCTTCAACGGATAGATCAATTAGTGGCTGCGCATCTTCCATAAGGTCATACACAATAACACCATTTTTATTGGTGGGATGCGGCGCTAACGGAGCGACAAACGCAGCAAACTTTTTCTCAAGCCCAAACATTCCCGAGATATGCAAAAATGGCTTCATACGAACCGGGTCTACAAATTGTTGCAACGCTGATTTTTCACGCATAGCAAAGTAGTAATCGAAGAGTTTTGGGTGAGTTTCCTTAATCAACTTGGCCATGGCGATAGTGCCATGCACATCTGATAAGGCGTCATGAGCCTGTTCGTGAGCGATCCCATTTGCCTTAGTCAGATCTTCTAACTTAAACGAATAGCTTCCATCTTCTTTTTTAGGCCATTTTATGCCGTCAGGTCGCATGGCATAGGTCATGCGTACCAGATCGATAATATCCCAGCGGGAACAGCCGTTTTGCCATTCTCTTGCGTATGGGTCGATAAAGTTACGGTAGAAGCTATTACGGACCACTTCATCATCAAAGCGCAGTGTGTTGTAACCTAAAGAGCAGGTTCCTGGAACGGAAAGTTCCTGTTCAATTTGTTTAACAAACTCAGATTCTTTTAGGCCTTCTCTAATAGCATCTTGCGGCGTAATACCCGTGAGCAAGCATGCATCAGGGTGAGGTAACACATCATCAGCCAACTTACAGTAAAGCATGATGGGTTCACCGATTGGATTAAAGTCCAAATCCGTGCGAATACCAGCGAACTGCATTGGTCTATCTTTGGCGGGATCCACTCCGGTAGTTTCAAAGTCGTACCAAAAAAACGATGTTGTCGCACTGTTACTCACAAATTAGTCCTGTTCGGTTTGTTTAAAACGGGTATTATACGCATCTAAACAAGAACTTGGCGATGAAGGAATGTGAATGACTCCACCTGCTCAATGTCCCTGCGGATCAAAAGCACATTATGAAATGTGTTGTGGAATGTACCATAACAACCCTGGCACGGCTCCTACTGCCGAAGCCTTAATGCGATCACGCTACAGCGCTTTTGCACTTCAGAACTTCGACTACATTGCCAAAACCCAGAATCTGAAAGAAGACACTGGGCAAACAGCCGATGAAATACAAGACAGCAATGGTGCAACACAATGGGTTCAGCTTGAAATCATTGCTACCGAAGATGGTGGGCCAAAGGACAAAACTGGAATGGTCGAATTTGCGGCGCATTTCAAAGAAGGTTCGAATACTGGGCGTCTATCAGAGCGTTCTCTTTTCGAGAAGAAAAACGGTCAATGGTTGTACATCTCAGGTGAGCATGAAATTCAAGGCCATACTCCTTATGTTGCCCCAGATAGCGCCAAGGTTGGACGCAACGATCCTTGCGTTTGTGGGTCAGGCAAAAAGTATAAAAAATGTTGCGGCTAGACGTGCAATTTAGTTAGCAATGCACTCTGTCTAAATAGACGAATAATGTCTATTTAGACAGAACAATAAAAATATTTTCAATTACCAAATCATTACCCCCTTTCCTGCCACTCAGCCTTTACTGCTCTAATTTGATCATCTTGTGAAATGAATGCCGCAACAAGTTTGGGGTCAAATTGTTTACCAGCATTGTCTTGTAAATACTGATACGCTTCTTCGACCGTCCAAGCTGTTTTATACGGCCTCTCCATTGTTAGTGCATCAAACACATCTGCAATTGCAACGATTCGCGCAGTGAGTGGAATTTCTTCTCCTTTAAGACCTGATGGGTAACCTGAGCCATCCCACTTTTCATGGTGCCCTAATGATACTTCAGCCGCCATTTTGAACAATGGTGCTTTGCTGTTGCCGAGGATATCCGCGCCAATCACAGGATGCTGTTTCATGATATCCCATTCTTCAGGTGTCAATTTTCTTGGGGCTTTTAGAATGTTATCAGGTATCCCTATTTTTCCCGTGTCATGCATCGGCGCAGCAAGATGGATATTTTCTACATCTTGCTCACTCCACCCAAGGCTTCTAGCCAACACAGCACAATAATCAGCCATCCGCCACATATGACTTCCTGTCATTTCGTCATTATACGTGCCTGCTTCACTTAGCATTTTCACTGCCGAGTACAGAGCCTCTCTGAGCTGAGCTGTACGCTGCTCAATGATAAGGCGGTTACGTTGGTCTTGTTGTGACAGAGCAAGGTGGTTGGCAACACGAGCTAAAGTGGTCAAAGGCGTGATGGGTTTGGTAATAAAGTCCACCGCACCAACCTCGAACCCTTCTTGTTCATCTTCAATGGAGGTCATAGCTGTTATGAAAATAACGGGGATATGACAAGTAGCTGGATCTCTCTTGATGGCTTCACATACCTGATAACCATTCATCTCAGGCATCATAACGTCTAGAAGCACCAAATCGGGTTGCTGATTGGCAATAATGGACAAAGCTAACTTGCCGTTTTTAGCGACAAGAACATCATACTGTTCCTGCAAAATGCCTTTCAGAATATTAATGTTATCGGCTAAGTCATCAACGACTAATACCTTGAAACGGTTTTTAGAGCACTCAAAGCTCTCTAGCGACTCATTAAAATAATCCAAATCAATCATCGATTATCACACCTGCCTTTACAGCTCTTCTTTGAGTTTTTCTAACTGCTCAATAGCTAAATCATAGTCGTAATTGTGTATCTTATCCTGGACTCGCTTAAGCACTCGCGCATGATCTTGGTTTACTTGATGGAACAATGACTCCAAATGATCAGAAGCATCTGCTGCGCCCATCTCAAGTTCTTTAATCAACCTAGACACGGACTCAATAATCTCATTATTCGTTAGTCGTTCTTCTGCTTGTGAAGCAACAGGAGCGCCATAAAGATCATGCTGTTCGTTTAGATACACAGTGATTTGTTTCAGAAGTTCTTCTGCCGAATCACGTACACGCATTATCTGGACGGTATGTTCTTTATCGCCACTATTTCCACCTTCTGCCAGGTCCCTTTCTAATAGTGCGACTTCCGCTGCAAATTGCTCGCCTCCGATATTGGCCGCACTACCCTTAATGCTATGCAATTCATAAGAGGTTAACGGCACTTTCGAGGCTTGCTGCTGTGTGTAGGGAGTCAATAGCACAACAAATCGTTTTAGTAGTTCAAGATAACGCGCTCTTTCACCACCAACACGATATAAACCAAGGTCTGATGCAAAAATACGCTTTGGCTTGGCTGTGTTATCAGCAATATGATCAACGGTTTGCCCAACCAGCCACTCTTCTAATTTATTCAGCAATAACAATGGATCGAGTGGTTTAGTTAGAAAGTCGCTCATGCCTGAGTTCATCGCTACTTGTCGATCCGAGTCAAGCACACCCGCAGTTAGTGCTAGCACAGGAGGATGTTCGTCACCACAATGTTGAATGATGGCTTGCGTGGCTTGATAACCATCCATCACTGGCATCTGCACATCCATCAACACCAAATCAAAGGTTTCTTTTTGAACGGCGCTGACGGCCTCTTCCCCATTCTTGGCGAGCACAACCACCACACCTAGCTTTTCTAGTAAGGCGGAGGCAATCTCAGCATTGATAGGATTATCTTCGGCAAGCAAGATTTTCTTGCCCAGTAAGCTATCGCATTCGTGATATCGATCTAATGGATCGGAATCATGACCATCAATTGAGGTTTTCAGATTAATATAGCTGTTTAGTTTTGTCTTAGTCATCAGACAAACTTTTCGCCAATGGAATGCACTTTCATGGGACAGGGAGCGACCATGAACCCATACCTGCCCACTGAACCCCGCGTTAAGTAAGGCTTCGTTTGAAGGATCCATCTGACTGTAAAAGGCATCACTAATAATCAAATATTGCCCTGAGTTACCAATATGCGAGACCGTTGTAATCAGGTACTTTATTTCAAGCTCGTTTAACAATCTTTGCATTGCCACATCATCTTCTAGAGCACATAGATTGGCATTAAGAGAGATAGGCGAAGCATCACTTACTGCTGTAAGCGGTAACTCAGCGAAAAATGTGGACCCTTCGCCTAGACGACTTTCAAAGTAAATATTACCGCCCATTAACTCCACTAGACGCTTCGAAATACCCAACCCCAAGCCGGTACCGCCATACAATCTGGTTGTGCTGGTATCTGCCTGACTGAAGCCCTCGAAAATATCGTTATCAGATTTGATACCAATCCCCGTATCAGAGAAGGTAAATTTCAAATGATTCTCTTCTTGGCTGACGAATAGCGATACAGAGCCTGAGTTAGTAAATTTCACCGCATTACCAAGAATGTTTACCAATATTTGCTTAAGGCGGGTGGCATCCCCCTTCCAAATATCAGCTAAAGCAAAGTTTCTTGAAACCGAAAAATCTAAATGCTTATCTTCTGCCGACGTTCTGCATATTTGATAGCTGTACTCTAAGATCTCGTCTAAAGAAAATGGCGCAGACTCTAATTGAAGCTTACCTGCTTCAACTTTCGAAAAGTCCAATATGTCATTGATAATCAAAAGTAGATTATTTGCAGAACTCTGAATCTTAGAAACATAGTTGCGTTGTTTGGGCTGTAAGTCTGAATCCAAAACAAGGTGAGACATACCCAAGATAGCATTCATTGGCGTTCTGATTTCATGGCTCATCGTTGCCAAGAAGTCTGATTTAGCTCGAGTTGCCGCTTGTGCCGCCGTCGCTGTTTGCTGTAACTCATTCGCCAATTGTTTAGTCTGATTATAGGTTTTGATACCTTCTTTAACTTGTCGAATCAACATGCCAATAATGAGCACCATAACCAGCGTTAGAGCTGCGACTAATATCCCTAAATAGTGATAAAGTGTCGCCATACTATTTCGTTGAGTTACTTTTTCAGCAGAGCGACGCTCTAAGGCACTAAATACAACCGCCTCACTTGTTTCAAGCAGCTTCTCAACTTGATCAATCATCATTTGTTTATCGATACTCTTTGGATCATCGACAAACAATATTGCATCAATTGAATCCATGCTTGATCTAAGCTGAGCTCGGTACTCATCAGCATGAGCTAGATCATTGAACAGGTGCTTAAGTTGACCAGCAGAAATGATGTTTAAACGACTGTATAAAATGTCAAAGCGTAGCTGTGCTTCGTCCAGACGATCATATTCTTCAGCAGCGGTCTTAGAGTCGATAAACAGCCTAACTGAATTACGAAACTTTAGAGCTTCCCGGTCAAGCTGATAAGAGGCCCATAATGCATCCTCTTCAGCTGCAGATAGAAGTGCTTTCTGGCGTTCCAAAAGTTGCATGTAAAGAAGCACGACAACCACCAAAAATACAGCGGCCGCCGTCACTAATACGCTTAAAAAGCGTCCATATCTGAACTTAAGAAACGCCCACTTCATCTAATGACCTACTCGACAGTGATGCTTTTGACTTGCCAAACAGAACGGTTATGTATTACTTCGTTGTTGAGAGATGGGTCCTTAGCGAAAGGGTATAAAACAAATACCGGGCCTTTGTCTCTGACTGACATACGCTTGCCATTCATATCCATTGCCAGCATGACATCATGATCGTAAGCATCTTTAGAGGGGACATTTGCAGTGTAGTCATTCAACGCTGTAACCGCTAAGTTACTTCCGTTCGCCCCAACCGCTTCTAACAAAGACTTGAGAGATGGTCCATTAAATGTATTGATGCCCTCCGTCCAAGGGGTATCGGTCATCAGCTCTTGCTTTCCAAGTGCCATGAGCATTTCGCGATCAAACTGAGCTCCGAATGAGCTATTTGTCTCGGATATGTTGCCCGACACCGTTAAAATAACGCGCCCCTTAGGTGCCTCAAGCGCAAAACTAGTATTGGCGACGAGCAACGTACCCACAGCAACAAAAATAAGCGTTTTCTTCAGTGTTATGGTCATGGCAACTTACCTCACATGGTGGTTGGCTAGTGATTGCATTCAGTGAATACTATAGGCCCTCAACCTGTGCAGTCATTGACATGTTACCAATCTTTACGCAATCACAACCCAGCTATACGAACCATTAAACACAATGTGTACAAACATTAATCAAGACCATTAATAAGCTCGCAAAACGGTTGCAGTCAGCCACGAGTAAACGTATCGTACGAAGAAATGTAAGAAAATAACGAAGTTGTATTTTGATACCTCACTTCCTTTGGTATGGATAGATTCATGAACTCCCTAACACTTGGTCCCCTTAATAGCGCCAACGGCGAAATCCAAATCCCTGGTTCGAAAAGCTTATCAAACCGTATTCTCCTGCTTGCAACACTTGCAAAAGGCACTACTAAAATCACAAATTTGCTAGACAGTGATGACATTAAGCACATGCTGAATGCACTTAAGACCATGGGAGTGAGCTATCAACTGGAAGATGAAGGTCGCACTTGTATTTTAGAAGGCCTTGGCGGTCCAATAAATGTTGAAAATGCTGATCTGTTCCTAGGTAACGCTGGTACAGCAATGCGCCCGCTGACAGCAGCATTATGCCTTGGCACAGGTGAATACCGTTTGCACGGTGAACCACGTATGCATGAGCGCCCAATTGGTGATTTGGTGGATGCGCTAGTAGATCTAGGTGTTGATGTTCAATACGAGGATAACAAAGACTATCCTCCGCTTTTGATCAAAGCTAATGGTATCCAAGGTGGTGAAGTATCGATAAAAGGCAATATTTCTAGCCAATTCCTGACAGCTCTTTTGATGAGTGCGCCATTAGCAAAAGGTGACTTAACCATTAAAGTTGATGGTGAACTGGTTTCCAAGCCATACATCGACATTACATTGTCTGTCATGAAGCAGTTTGGTGTAGAAGTTGAGAATCAAAATTACGAAGCATTTGTGATCAAAGGCAACCAGACTTACCAAAGCCCTGGCGAAATCATGGTGGAAGGTGATGCTTCCTCTGCTTCTTACTTCCTTGCGGCAGCAGCGATTGCTGGCGGCAAAATTAAAGTTCATGGTGTTGGTTCTGAAAGCGTACAAGGCGACGTCAAATTTGCTGAAGTGCTTGAAAAAATGGGCGCAAAAATCACATACGGCCCAACATGGATTGAATCGGAGCGTGGTGAGTTAAATGGCATTGATATGGATATGAACCACATTCCTGATGCTGCGATGACTATTGCGACAACCGCGTTGTTTGCTAAAGGCCCAACAACGATTCGTAATATCTACAACTGGCGCGTAAAAGAAACCGACCGTTTGTACGCCATGGCAACTGAGCTTAAGAAGCTTGGTGCGGATGTGGTAGAAGGTGAAGACTACATCACGGTCACGCCTGTTGAGACTTTACAGCATGCGGCTATCGATACTTACAACGATCACCGTATTGCGATGTGTTTCTCTTTGGTTGCTTTTTCAGACACACCTGTAACGATCAATGACCCAGGCTGTACATCAAAAACCTTCCCGACTTACTTTGACCTATTCAATAGCATCACAGAGTAATCTGAATAAAATTTATTTAAGGCCAGCATTGCTGGCCTTTTTTATAATTATGCTAAACCACTGTTATTCAATCATTTTTCTTTTCCATGCTAGAATGCAAGGACTTACTTGAAGCGAAGAATGATTCAAATGTCTGCTCCACTTCCGTTAATTGACAACTTAGAACACTTGCCTAATCCATTTACACAGTTTCATGGTATTTTGGGACCTTTGCAAAACGATATCCCGCAACTTAGCAAAGTGGATTACCAGCGAGACTTACAATTAGCGCTTTGTTTTATTTACAGTTACAACGGTTCTCAAGCAACTTTTAATTCTTATCGTCGTGAAGTAGAGAGACTCTTGCTTTGGGCTTGGTTTGTCGTTGAATCACCCGCTCTGGCACTGCGCCGAGATCAAATCGAAGAATTTATCCATTTCTGTAATGCGCCACCAGAAGATTGGATTGGCACTAAAAACGTAGCTCGCTTTAAAAACAAAATGGGGGAACGAGTCCCTAATGATGAATGGCGTCCATTTGTCGCACACGTTTCCAAACTGGACTTTCGCAACGGCCAAGTGCCATTGTCACAGCAATATTCCCTATCACAAGCGGCTATTCGTGCCACCTTCTCTATTTTATCGTCTTACTACGGATTTTTAATGCAAGAAGAGGCGGTGCAACAAAACCCCGTCGCTTTGATCCGCCAAAAAAGTAAGTTTGTTAAGAAGGAAGTCACGCGCCGCCAAGTTCGACGCATCTCTAATTTACAATGGGATTATGTCATTGAAACCGCTGAATTAATGGCTGAAGAAGACCCTGCCACCCATGAACGCACTTTGTTCATTATGAATGCACTACTTGGGATGTATCTGCGTATTTCTGAATTGGTCGCGGATGAACGATCAGCGCCAATTATGGGAGATTTCATTAAAGACGCTGATGGTAACTGGTGGTTCAAGGTTTTATCGAAAGGCAATAAAGAGCGCTTGGTAAGCGTTTCGGATGAAATGCTTAACGCGCTGATTCGCTATCGCCGTTTTCGCCAGCTTCCAGATTTACCAACCGTGGCTGAGCAAACCGCCCTCATTCCGAAAACTCGTGGGCAAGGCGCTATGACCAGCTCTCGACAAGTGCGCAATATCGTACAACATTGTTTTGATCAGGCTTTCTATCGTATGTGTGATGATGGCCTAAAATCTGACGCGGAAGATCTAAGGGTGGCTACAGTTCACTGGTTACGTCATACCGGTATTTCAGAAGACGTGAAAGTTCGGCCTAAAGAGCACGTTCGTGAGGACGCTGGCCACGCAAGCATGGCCACGACTGATCGATACATAGATACGGAATACCGCGAACGACATGCCAGCGGTCGCAAAAAGCCGCTTCGACCACATTAATCTATACGCCACCTATCGAGACTGGCCTCATCACTTGCTTTTGCTTCCACCCACTGCTCTCCTTCTGGAGTGACCTCTTTTTTCCAGAAGGCAGCACGGCTTTTTAAATAATCCATAATAAAGTCACAAGCAGCAAAGGCTTCCGCTCGGTGAGCTGATGAAACACCGACGAAAACGATCTGGTCGTCAACTGATAACTTACCAATGCGGTGTACGACTTTTACATCTAATAGCGTCCAGCGCTGATTTGCCTCTGCGACGATTTTTTCTAGATTATGCTCAGTCATACCTGGGTAGTGCTCAAGTATGAAGCTTGATTGAGCGGGATCATCGCTAAAATCACGAACCCGCCCAACAAACATTGCAACCGCACCTGTTTTGTTTGCTACGCAAAGCGAGTCATATAAAGACTGAACATCAAAGTCTTGTTCTTGAACGGCGATCATTTATCCCCCTGTTACTGGTGGGAAGAAAGCCAGCTCTCGCACTTTGGCTGGGTCAACCAGGTCATCGTCACGGGCAAAATCAAAATCAATCGCTGCTTTGACCTTTTCTTCAAGCAAAATAGACTGCCCTAACTCTTCAGCTAGGCGCTGTTTAATCTGCAGAATAGTAAGTGGCGTTTCCAATAACAGTTCGAGCTCATCGCACTTCATGGCTTCACGCAACGATGCAAAAAAGACAATTTTGATATTAGCCATTATTTACGCTCCAAGAGCCACTTTTGCCACCATGTTTTTCTAACAAAGATGTCTCTACAATGGTGATCCCTTTATCTACCGCTTTACACATGTCATATAAGGTTAATGCCGCGACGCTTGCTCCCGTTAATGCTTCCATCTCGACGCCCGTTTTTCCACTCAAAGCGCAGGTACATAGAATCTCAATTCGACAATCATCCAGCACATTAATCCCTACCGTTATTTTCGTCAGCATTAGCGGGTGACACAAAGGAATCAATTCTGGCGTTTTCTTGGCAGCTTGAATGCCGGCAATACGAACCGTAGCCAACACATCACCTTTTGGTAGACCACCTTCAATCACCTTTTTAAGCGTCTCAGGCAACATTTTTACAACAGATCGAGCGGTTGCAGTACGCTTAGTAACGTCTTTATCACTCACATCAATCATGTGTGCATTGCCATTACTGTCTAGGTGGGTCAAAGTTTCGCTCATGGGCTTTCGCTCTTGCCTGTTATTCAATGAAAAACGTTTATAGTCGCAAAACTTCAGCACAAATCAAGGCTTAAGATGTCATTGGGTTTGTGCTTGGACGTTATTGAGGCATAATGATTTGAAATTGACGTAAGTTGACCCTATGAGCCTGATCGACGATTTTAACCTTCTTGAATTACCGACTAATGCAACGGAGCAGGATGCTAAAGCCGCATACCGTCGTTTAGCACGTCGTTACCATCCAGATAAAAACCCTGACCAAGATACCACAGAACATTTTCAACGAATTCATGACGCCTACCAAAATGTCTTAACAGCGATTAAGCGCAGTCAAGGTCAAGATTGGAAGCCCTATGCGTTTACCGAAAAGGCCAGTAGCCGCAACACCTCTGGGTTTGAGCGTTACGAGTTTGAAAGCGATGCCAAACAACGTGAATACGTAAAAGAGCAACAACGCGCTTACGAAGAAATGAAACGCGGCAATGCACAACAGGAGCGAGCTCGCGAAGAGGCGCTTCGTAATGCTCGTAGCACTTTACACCAACGTCGCATGAATGCTTTATATGAGGAAATGCGCAAAGCTGAGTCAGGCCAGCCCAAAGCAGAATTTGATCAAGATACCTTTAATCGTTATGCCGAGGACTATACTTCATCTGACGAAGCTTTTTATGCAGATTCTGACTCAAGTTTTGATCGTGAGCCAAATGCTAAAGCTTCGAGCATGCCACCAAGAGTAAAGCCTTTTAGACGAAGCGCAGCGAAAGCCGCTTTTATTGCCAGTACATATTTAGCGACCTTTGCGATGGGGATCTATAGCGCCCATTATTGGAACAATCTGTTTACTCAAGAGCAAACCTTTGAGCAGTCTTATATCAGTGGACTCTACCCACAATTCCAATTGGGAGATCACTACACTCTAAAAGATACTCGGCTGTTTACAGAGCCAAGCGTCGCCTCACAAATCAAACAAACCATCTCTGCTTTACAAGATGTAGAAGTCGTTCAAGCACAAGGCGACTGGTACACACTGAGTTATTCAGGTAATACTGGATGGTCAAAAGCGGAGAATTTTGGTTTTGGTCAATCTAGCTTTGCGCAGCAAACAGGCTGCCTCGGCCACCCAGGAGTAGCCCCAGTTCACGGGGAAGTGATTGGCAAGGCTAGCGGCTCCAGTCGATTGAGGATTCTGAACCAATTGCCTGAAGCCAGCATATTAAAATTTGAGTCCTTAGATGGTCTCCCCCCGTTTTCTGTGTACTTACACGCCAACCAACCTTTTGCGGCTAATTTCATACCGAAAGGAAACTACCGGTTGGTGTTAGAGACGGGTTCCCTGTATCATCAGGCTTGTCAGCGTTTCCTATTCAATGAGCAGCAACGTACCGTGCTCGAACAAGTTAGTTTCGCCAGCACCGAGCAAACGCTCACCTTGAGAAACCTCAACACTCCGTAATCTGATAACGTAAACGAGTTACCATTTCATGCTTAGCAATATTCGCATTGTACTGATCAATACCTTCCATCCTGGCAACATCGGCGCTATTGCACGCGCTATGAAAAACATGGGCTTAAGTAACCTGTATTTGGTTGATCCAAATGACTACCCATCAGAAGAAGCAACAAGCCGTGCGGCAGGTGCTGTGGATCTGTTAGAAAATGCGACCATTGTGAACACTCTTGAAGAAGCGATTTCTGACTGTAGCTTAGTGATTGGTACCAGTGCTCGTCATCGTACCTTCCAGCTGCCTATCATGAATGCTCGTGAGTGTGCTGAAACCGTTATCCCAGAAGCAAAAGAACACAATATTGCGATCTTATTTGGCCGCGAAACGATGGGGCTTTTAAATGAAGAAATCGCCCAGTGCCATCGTCAGGTATACATCGATGCAAACGATGAATACCCTGTACTTAACATTTCCCAAGCGGTGCAGATCGTAGCCTATGAAATCTGGATGGCTCATCAGAATGAGCAAGTGCATGAGAAGACCGTTCCAGAATACCCACGTAAAAAAGAAATGGACTTGTTTTACGAGCACCTTGAAGAAACTTTATATGGTATTAACTTCGTTGTTCGTAACCACCCTGGTAAGGTACTCGACAAACTTAAACGATTCTTCAACCGCTCGCGTCCAGAGAAACAAGAATTGGGGATTCTACGTGGTGTTCTAGCTGCGGTTGATCGTGAGGCTGGCCTGAATGAAGGCATGAGTCACGAAGCGAAGAAAACCAAAGAAGAACAGGAATAGACCGCACTCAAAGGGGTCAGATCCCTTCAACACAGAGTCTTTTGGAAATATTCAAATGATTTCGGTGTATAAGGGATCTGACCCCTAAGATATTCATAAGTGTCAGCTCGTCCAAGTTATTTCATTTCTTCAAGCACTGCCAATTTAGCTTGTATAAACTCAGAGTGTTGCATAAACAAAAGCTCACTGATTTTGCGAATACGGTGATCTTCATGCGCATCCAAGTTTCCATCCGCATAAGCTACTCGCCATAAGCATTTCAAGAGTTCAAATTTCTGCTCTAGGCTTGCCTGCTCATTAATGACTTTAGTGAATTGATAAGCGTCGTTAGCATCATGAATGGTATTTTTAACGTCATCAAATAGGCGATCAATATCTTCACCCAAGTCACTTACTGATTTTATTGCCTCTTTGGCTGATTGTTCTTCACTTGGGTGAATTTCATCATCAGCAATCACTACTTCAAGTAATAGAGCAGCAACCGCTTTTTGATAGCTGATTGGATCTGCAACGGTGTCTGTAGAGCTAAATAGTTTTTTTAACGCATTGATCATGAAGAAACCTTAAGTCTTGTTTTTAACGCTTCAATAAGTACATTTGGGAATTGGCGGTAGTCCAAATACGGGCTCCATATATATGAGCCAGATAGATAAACAGCATGCTTTCTACATACGATTTGCTCTGCATCTTGCGGAATGGGCATCTGTTCGAGAAATGTTTTGCCCACAATAACTGTACATTCACCCTTCAAAGGCAGCTCATCGGCACTGAAGCAGAGCTTCGCCCTTTCCCATATATATTGATCTCTAACTATACGCCAATCTTCACCAGGTTCAGTAAGCAACTTTGCAATGATTGTGAGTATTTTACGCCAGTGATTGCCATTGAGTTCAATCAACTGTGTAGGAGCACAGTCTAAGTAACTATCACAGGTGTCTGGTAGGATCGGGGCGTTTGGTATTAAGAAAATCATTAGTCGTATAGGTGGTTTTGAGAGTTACAAAATTCTAACTTTTTGACCAATAAATTGCTTCATAAAAGCTAGTAAATGCCTTTATATTAGATTATTCTTATTTAAATGGTTTTATATGAGGTATTATTTATGGAGTCCTTTTCACTCCCACTATTAGGTGGCTTGCTTATTGGTCTTACGACCGCCGCTTACCTTCTTCTAACAGGAAAGGTGGTGGGGATCAGTGGCATTCTGGCCCAAGCTTTATTTAGCAGAGATCGATTGCTTCCCTTTCTCTTTGTCATTGGCTTAATCCTAGGCGGAAGTGCTTACGGGATTTTTGTGGAACCATCGCAACCCTTCCCTGAAATGAGAAGCCCAATACTGCTGATCATATCAGGCCTTTTAGTGGGTTATGGAACACGTTTAGGTAGTGGCTGCACCAGTGGTCATGGTGTTTGTGGGATTTCACGACTTTCACCTCGATCATTGGTTGCGACGGCGATATTCATGACCACTGCGATAATAACCGTTTTGCTAACCAAGTAGCTGGAGCTTTACTATGTACGCAATCATTACATTCCTTACTGGCCTTCTATTTGGATTAGGATTGGCAGTATCTGAAATGACGAACCCAGCTGTAGTCATTGGTTTCTTGGATATATTTGGAGAGTGGAACCCGTCTTTGATTTTTGTGATGGGTGGTGCGGTTTCTATTGGAATGATTGGCTATGTCATTCGAAATAGACGTTCAAAGCCTTGGCTTGCAGATAAGTGGTACGTCCCTACGCGACGTGATATCGATAAGAACTTGGTATTAGGGGCAGGACTCTTTGGCATCGGTTGGGGGCTAAGCGGCTACTGCCCAGGCCCTGGTTTGACCGCATTAACCAATAACCCAATGGAAGGTGTGTATTTCGTTGGCGCATTAATCACAGGTTCTGCACTTTTTCACTTTCAAAACCATCGAAATAATAGTTAGAACTCTATACACTAAAGGCTCTTCGGGGCCTTTTTTTCTACCTGAAAAAAAGATAAAAATTTACTTGACGTGAAATTCATTGCGCCTTAAATTTCGCCTCGCGTCGTTGCTGAACATATTCCGCACCGCTTCAACTGCTGCGCTAGTCGCTTAAGGCTTAAAATGCCGGATAAGTAACAGCTACAAGTAGGATGGGGGGAGGTAAAGGCGTATTTTTCGGATTATGTTTTCTCAAAATAAGGAGCAATGCGCCATGTCAATGATGCCTATTGATGTACATTCTTTTTACACACCTGAACAATTCAAACGCTTGAAGTCTTTGGCTGACACAAAGGAAACCCCTTTTGTTGTAATCGATACTAAAATGATCGACGAAGCGTATACTGAATTGGCAAAAGGCTTTCCTACTGCTGATATCTTTTACGCAATTAAAGCCAACCCAGCACCAGAAATTTTAACGCTTTTACGTGATCGCGGTTCAAACTTTGACGTTGCTTCACGCTACGAGCTAGACAAGTTACTTGCTATTGGTGGTGTAAAACCTGAGCAAGTTAGCTACGGCAACACAATCAAAAAAGCCCAAGACGTTCGTTACTTTTACGAGAAAGGCGTGCGTATGTTTGCAACAGACTCAGAAGCTGACCTTCGTAATATTGCGAAAGCTGCTCCTGGATCGCGTGTTTACGTTCGCATTCTAACAGAAGGCACTGTATCAGCTGACTGGCCGTTGTCCCGTAAATTCGGTTGCCGTCCGGACATGGCTATGGATCTATTGATTTTGGCTAAAGAGCTAGGTCTAGAACCATACGGTGTATCATTCCACGTTGGTTCTCAGCAACGAGATATCGGCGCATGGGATGCAGCGATCGCCAGCGTTAAAGTGATTTTTGAACGTCTAAAGAGTGAAGACAACATCACTCTAAAAATGATTAATATGGGTGGTGGTTTCCCTGCGAACTACATCAGCCGTACCAATGATCTTGCTACCTATGCTGAAGAAATCACTCGATTCTTGGAAGAAGATTTTGGTGATGATATGCCGCGAATTATCCTAGAGCCAGGTCGCTCTTTGATTTCTAATGCGGGTATCTTGGTAAGTGAAGTGGTATTGATTTCTCGTAAGTCACACACTGCACTTAACCGTTGGATCTTCACTGATGTTGGTAAGTTCTCAGGCTTGATTGAAACGTTGGATGAATCGATCAAATATCCTATTCACGTTGAGAAAACAGGTGAGCTTGAAGAGGTTATCATTGCAGGACCAACCTGTGACAGCGCCGATATCATGTACGAACACTACAAGTACGGTCTACCATTGAATCTTGCTATCGGTGATCGCTTGTACTGGTTATCTACAGGTGCGTACACCACCACTTACAGTGCAGTAGAGTTTAACGGCTTCCCTCCGCTAAAATCTTACTACATCTAATACAATTACCTTGAATTAGGTAACAGACCGGCCCCCTGTGATGTATCAACATCACAGGGGGCCGCTTTGTTTGTGGGCTGCACGCATTTTTACAAAGGGTCAGATCCCTTTTCTAGAATGATTGAAAACATTACATAAGCGCTCTTATAAGGGATCTGACCCCTAGACCTCTATCGGTCAATACCTTTAAGATAACTTAACGCTCATTTCATCTAAGGATTATTCGTGTCTCTGCAAGTCTCTCAATTAGCCGTTTACCCTTTAAAATCTTGTAAAGTTATTCCATTGAACTCATCTAGGGTCACATTATCTGGATTAGAGTTTGATCGACGTTATATGTTAATTGATGAAAAAGGGCTATTTTTAACGGCGCGAGACTACCCAGCTCTAACACTTATCGAAGCAAGCATTTCTGGTACTACGCTTTCCTTAAGCCACCCAGAACAGTCTGTCGGCATCTCGATCAATCCAGATCAATTTGATGATCACTACGTCAATACTGAGATCTGGGAAACGCCCGTTAGTGGGCAATTAACCAGCAGCCAATTTGATACTTGGTTTAGCGAATTACTCAATCTGCCCGTAAAGCTTGTCTATTTTGGTGATCAGTCCGAGCGCTTTACAAGTCGCAGACCGGATCTTCCTGTAGCTTTTGCTGACGGCTACCCTTTCCTATTGACCACTGAAGCATCGCTTAAAGACTTAAACAACAGCGGCCCTCAAGTAAATGAGATGGAACGTTTTCGACCAAATATCGTCATCACTGGCAATGAGCCCTTTGCCGAAGATACTTGGAAGAGAATTCGAATTGGCAATGTGGTTTTTGAAAATGTTAAGCCCTGTGAACGCTGTATCTTTACCACATTAGACCCAAATACTGCTGAAAGAAGCCGCAAGGGAGAGCCCCTTAAAACGCTTGCTAAATTTCGCTTAATTGCAAAAGAAGGTGTTACGTTTGGTGTAAACCTAGTTGCTGAAAATGAAGGCACTATCCATGTTGGTGATGAAGTAGAGATATTAGAGTTTCAGCAGGCATATCCTTACAAAGACAAACGTTAAGTCATTTTATTAACACTCTGAGTACATTCCTGCTCTCAAGTTGTAGCAAACGATTACGGTTTGCTACGAATCTCTATGCAAACTACATGGTTAAAGGCCTGTAACGGACATATGCTGTAAACAAAGGGAGGTGATTGTTATGAATACAGTCAACACTAAAAACTGCCCTTACGATCTGACAGCAGATACGTTAAAGACAGGTTCTATATTTGGTGCACTCAGTGCTTCAGCGATCGATTACTTGGTTAATCGTGGAAAAATGATTCATTTGGAGCAAGGTGAGCAACTATTTTCAGATGGCGATAAAGGCGACAGCTTTTTCATCATCATTGAAGGCACTTTGAGCTATTACCGAGAGAAGAACAATGCCTCTTCACTCATACGACAGGTGACATTTGGACAAGCGTTAGGTTATGTCACTATGGTTTCACTGTCTGCTCGTAATGGTTACGCGATAGCAGATACAGATGCCGTGTTACTTGAAATTGATTACTCGGCATTCGGCGAGTTCCATGATCGATTCGCCTTTGATTTTGGGATTTTGATACTGAATTTATCAAGAGATATGGCTCGCAACATCCAAATATTGAGCCATACTATTGCCGACGCTGGAATCAGCGTCGACCTTAGCAAACACTAACTAAAAGGTTATTTCTCAGCAGCAACCACTGAGATCTCAACCAACAACTCTGCTCGCGCCAGGCGTGCTTCGACACAAGCACGTGCTGGTGCATGACCTTCTGGTACCCATGCATCCCAAACAGCGTTCATGGCAGCGAAGTCTTTCATATCACGAAGGTAAACCGTCGCAGAAAGCATATGTTCACGGCTAGAACCAGCTTGCTCAAGCAGTGCATCCACTTTATCTAGCATAGTTTGAGTTTGCTCAGAAATATCAGTATTTGCATCCGCAGCAACTTGGCCACACAAAAACACCATTCCGTTATGCTTAACAATACGGCTCATACGCTGACCAACTTCTTGACGCTCGATAGCTGCCATGACCACTTCTCCAATAAGTTAAAAACGCTATGATACCAATCTAACTGCAGTTTATTTGACTAAAATAATCAATCAGATCAGATTTTTATCCCTAATATTATGGATAAATCGAAATTACGACCTTATTTGAATTGGGGGGAATTAGCTTAAGGGGTCAGACCCCTTTCCCTGAAGCAATTAGCATTGAAAGATAACCTTACAAGGGATCTGACCCCTAGGAGAGGATCGCTGACATGAGTCAGCTCGTACGACTCGGATCCTTCCGGGGAAGCAAGGCTTTTATCGCTGGATGCAAACCGCTCACAACCAACGCAATCACTAAAATTCCAGCCCTTTCTGGGCTTTAATGCCTCGCTTGAAAGCGTGTTTGATTTCTTTGATTTCACTAACGGTGTCGGCAAGTTCAATCAGCTCATCGCTTGCACCACGGCCTGTCACAACAAGGTGCTGCATTTCTGGTCGCTCCATAAGCGCTTTGAGGACTCTATCGGCTTCTAGATATTCATAATGAAGTAAGTAGGTGAGCTCATCTAACACAACAAGATTATAGCTTTCATCTTGAAGTAGTTGTTCTGCTTTCTCCCAGGTCAACTTAGAGCTTTCGATGTCTTTCTCACGGTTTTGGCTTTCCCAAGTAAAACCAGTTTCCATGATGTGCCAAGTAACATTTGGATGAGACTTAAAGAAATCAATCTCGCCAGTGTTCCATTCACCTTTTAGAAATTGCACGACACCGACTTTCATATCATGCCCCAATGCACGTGCAACCATGCCTAATGCAGAGCTAGACTTCCCTTTACCATTGCCTGTAAGCAGTACAAAGGTACCCTTTTCTTCTTGGGCTTTCGCAATTCGTTTGTCGACATGCTCTTTAATTTTCTTCATGCGTTCTGCATGTTTTTCAGGATCATGAATTGCTTTTGCCATAATGTTAAAACCTCTCAGACTGAAGCCTTAAACTCTCCAGCCATAAATTAAGTATATTATTTACGATTAATTTCTTTTCATTCCAAATGCGCGATGCAAATGCGCCACTTAAAACAAAAGATATGGTCACCTCTGTCTGAGCCACACCAATGGATGAAAAATGAATTTGCCATTGCTCAGTATGTTTGGTCAAGCAATGACGGAAATGCCCTTCAAGTACGAGCAGCTGGCCAGGAATGGATTCAATGACTTCAAATTTTGCAGTAAATGGACCGCGAAGAGATTGAAAAGTGATGTTTTGCGTTGAGCCAGTTAAAAAGCCAAAATCCGAATCAAACGATTGTATCGCATGATTCCAGTTTGTCTGATTTGGCTGAGTGAAAAGATCCCAAGCGGCTTGGCTTGGGATCTTAAGTTGAATGCCTGCCTTAAGGCTGAATGGCGAATTAGATTCGATCATCCTCTGGGTCGTATCCTAAATTAGGGGCCAACCAACGCTCGGCGTCATCTTTCGTCATACCTTTACGCTCAGCATAGCTATCGACTTGGTCTGGACCAATTTTACCCACACCAAAGTAATTACTTTCTGCGTTACCAAAATACCAGCCACTTACCGCAGCAGTTGGCAGCATCGCGTAGCTTTCAGTAATTTCCATACCCGTGTTTTTGGTCACATCCAGCAATTCCCAAAGCTTGTCTTTCTCAGTGTGATCAGGACATGCAGGATAGCCTGGCGCAGGACGAATCCCTTTGTAGCGCTCTTTGATAAGCTCTTCATTCGTTAGAGATTCATCTGGCGCGTAACCCCAAAGCTCTTTACGAACTTTCTCGTGTAGATATTCTGCTGTCGCTTCCGCTAAACGGTCAGCTACCGCTTTGATCATGATCGAATTGTAATCATCATGATCTGCTTCGTAACGTGCAACAATTGCATCGATACCAAAACCAGCCGCACAAGCAAAAGCCCCAATGTAATCGTTGCCC
This sequence comes from Marinomonas communis, assembly GCF_004363305.1. Classification (GTDB taxonomy): domain Bacteria; phylum Pseudomonadota; class Gammaproteobacteria; order Pseudomonadales; family Marinomonadaceae; genus Marinomonas; species Marinomonas communis. The sequence continues at coordinate 470,855 of NZ_SNZA01000001.1, forward strand.
TGCTCTTTAGTCGCCACAAAGTCTGACAAACACTGGTTGTATTTACCTGGCGCATTTAGCTCATTCTGGTTACGCAAGAAGTTTAATGTCATCACCTCTTCCGTACGAGACTCATCTGTGTAAATGACAACATCGTCATGGTTTACTTGGTTCGCAGGAAATAGACCCACTACTGCTTTTGCGTCTAACCAACTCTCTTCGATAACGGTCGCAAGCATGGCTTTAGCATCTTCAAACAAGCGAGTCGCCTCTTCACCAACAACTTCATCCGTTAGGATTCGTGGGTAGGCACCGGCAAGCTCCCAAGTTTGGAAGAATGGCGTCCAGTCGATGTAGTTTTGCACTTCATTGAAGTCGATATCTGTTGTATCAAATACTGTGATACCAAGCTTCTCAGGTGTTTTAATGCTAGTGAAGTCCACTGGCGTTTTATTGAGACGCGCCTTATCAAGTGATACACGACGACCCGCTTTAGCACGATCTTTAAAGCGAATACGTGTTTTCTCATAGTCATCTTTGATTTCAGCAATGAACTTAGCATGACGCTCAGCATCTTTAGTCAGTAAATTACTGGCAACACTTACACTTCGCGAAGCATTGGTCACGTGGACGACTTGGTTGTTTTTGTAGTTCTGCTCGATCTTAACCGCTGTGTGCGCTTTTGAAGTGGTTGCACCACCGATCATCACTGGAATATGAAAATCCTGACGCTGCATTTCTTTGGCAACATGTACCATTTCATCCAGTGATGGTGTGATCAAACCTGATAGACCAATGATGTCTGCGTTTTCTTCTTTCGCGGTACGCAAGATCTTTTCAGACGGCACCATCACGCCAAGGTCGATCACTTCGAAGTTGTTACATTGCAGCACTACGCCAACGATGTTCTTACCGATATCGTGTACATCACCTTTAACGGTGGCCATGATCACTTTACCAGCGCTTGAAGAACCTTTCGTTTGGTTACGAGCTTTTTCCTCTTCAATGAATGGCATCAAGTAAGCCACGGCTTTCTTCATTACACGTGCTGACTTAACCACCTGAGGAAGGAACATTTTGCCGGAGCCAAATAGGTCACCCACGACGCCCATACCATCCATCAAAGGACCTTCGATTACTTCTAGAGGTCGATCAAACTGTTGACGTGCTTCTTCAGTGTCTTCGTCGATAAACTCTGTGATACCTTTCACCAAGGCGTGCGTTAGACGCTCACCTACTGGCAAACCACGCCACTCTTGTGTTTCTTTTTCTGCTACTTCACCCGTGCCAGCGAATTCACCCGCAATAGCCAACAGATTGTCTGTTGCATCAGGTGTGCGGTTAAGCACGGCGTCTTCTACCGCATCACGTAGACGCTTTGGAATGTCCTCGTAAACCGCAAGTTGACCTGCGTTTACGATACCCATGGTCATGCCATTTTTGATCGCGTGGTATAGGAATACCGCGTGGATCGCTTCACGAACAGGATTATTACCACGGAATGAGAAGGATACGTTTGATACACCACCAGAGATTTTCGCGTAAGGAAGCTCTCGCTTGATATCACCGGTTGCTTCAATGAAGTCTAAGGCGTAACGGTTGTGCTCTTCGATGCCTGTTGCGATAGCAAAGATGTTCGGGTCAAAAATGATGTCTTCTGGGGGGAAGCCCACTTTGTTTACCAACACATCGTATGAACGGCGACAGATTTCGATTTTACGCTCTCGTGTATCCGCCTGACCGACTTCGTCAAACGCCATCACGATAACCGCTGCACCGTATTTCATCAGCAGTTTAGCTTGTTCGATGAACTTTTCTTCACCTTCTTTCAAGCTGATCGAGTTAACAACACCCTTACCTTGAATGTTCTTAAGACCTGTTTCTAGAATTTCCCATTTGGACGAGTCCAGCATGATTGGCACACGAGAGATATCTGGCTCAGAGGCGATCAGTTTCAAGAAGCGCTCCATAGCGGCTTCTGAGTCCAACATCCCCTCGTCCATGTTGATATCGATGATTTGCGCACCGTTTTCTACCTGTTGACGAGCAACATCTAGCGCTGTGTCAAAATCACCCTCTTTGATCAGGCGTTTAAACATCGCAGAACCCGTAACGTTAGTACGCTCACCTACGTTAACGAATAAACTTTCATCGCTGATATTAAACGGCTCAAGACCAGATAAACGACATTCTTTTGGAATTTCAGGAATAACGCGAGGCGTCGCTTCTAGGAACGCATCGGCAAAGGCTTTGATGTGGCTTGGTTCAGTGCCACAACAACCACCAATAATGTTCAAGAAACCGGCGTCCACCCAAGTTTGAATCTCTTCCAGCATTTCTTCTGGTGTTTCATCGTATTCACCAAACGCATTTGGCAGACCTGCGTTAGGGTGCGCAGAAACATGCGTATCAGCAATATTTGAAAGCTCTTCGATGTACTGACGTAGATCTTTTGGACCCAAGGCACAGTTCAAACCTACAGAAATTGGTCGAGCGTGAGAAATGGAGTTCCAAAAAGCTTCAGTGGTTTGTCCAGAAAGTGTACGACCTGACGCATCGGTAATCGTACCGGAAATCATGATTGGATAACGAACACCATGATCTTCAAAGTATTGAAGCGCAGCAAAAATAGCGGCTTTAGCATTTAGGGTATCGAAAATGGTTTCGATTAAAAGCAGGTCTGAACCGCCTTTAATCAAGCCATCAATGGAAACAGTATAGGCTTCCACTAATTCGTCAAATGACACATTACGAAAACCTGGATCGTTTACATCAGGCGAGATCGTACAAGTTCGGCTAGTAGGTCCTACCGCACCCGCAACAAAACGTGGCTTATTTGGGTTCTTAGCCGTAAATTCATCAGCCGCTTCACGAGCCAGTTTTGCAGACTCATAGTTAATCTCGTAGCTCAAAGACTCCATATGGTAGTCGAGCATCGAGATCGAGTTCGCATTGAAGGTGTTGGTCTCGATAATATCCGAGCCAGCTTCTAGATAAGCAGAATGGATAGCCTTAATAATTTTAGGTTGAGTTAATGACAGCAGGTCATTGTTGCCTTTAAGTTCACTGTGCCAGTCACTGAAACGCTCGCCTCGATAATCCTGTTCCTCAAGCTTGTAGCTTTGGATCATGGTACCCATACCACCATCCAAGATCAGAATATTATCTTTTAAACGATTCTCAATAACTTCATACGAATCAGACTGAACCACTGCCACTACCTCTATATTTGAATGCGAGCTTAATATAACAAACTCATCACGCAAGTTGTTGAATTTTAGTAATGCTAAGATGAAGGATTGTGAAGTGATGGCGCAATTGAGCAGATTTCAGCTAAATTGCACCATAATTGAATAGCTTAACAATGGTAATGCTTTGGTATCAGCTTCGCTTGCCGACTTTTCCACCGACAAAACCAATTAACAAACCACCAAGGATAGCGGCCACCCAAAAACCGTATTTGCCCAGCCAATCGTTAGATATCAGCTCAACACTTTGAGTATCTCTGTACACCTTTCGCAGTATCATTTGTCCATCGTAATTAACGGCTTGCGTGACCGAGACATTCATCGTGGCATTTGGTCGCTCATTCAAACCACTCAGACGCCAACGGAAATTCAGTTTGCCTTGATTGACCGTCGCCTCAGCTTCAGACGAACTCATCATGCTCAAGGCACTGTCAGTAAACAGTTCAGCAAAATAGGTTTGACCTTGCACCGGCTGATCAACCGTCGCTGAAAGCTGAATTTCAAAGGTATCGTGAAGGTTAGCGGAAGTTGGAAGCGTCCAACGAACATCTGACAACTCGCTTTTCAGCTGTTGTTGCAAAGACAGAACCGCTCCTTCAAAAGGAATCAAGTTATTGACTTGGTTCTCTAAACGAGCCTTTTCTTCCTGTTGCTGCTGTGACTCATTTTCCAATTGTTGCACGCGCTCATTGGATGCAGCATAGCGCTGCTTCAGTTCTGTTAATTGAGCTAAAACGGTATTTTTTTCTGCAGAAGTATCCTGGAGAGCTTGTTGAAGCTGCTGTGCATTTTTCTCACTAGCTTCTAGCATCTCCTGAACAGCCTTAATTTCACGATTTAGCGTCGCATTTTGAGCCACTGCTTCGCGGTACTTCAACTCAACACTAGACAGCTGATTTCCTAAATCATCTTCCTGACGAACAAGCGCTTGCTCTAATTTTTGAACATCACCTTGGTAGTTGGAAATCAAAGCATTTTGAGCATTCAATTCTGCTTTTAAGCGTGCTATTTGAGACTCTAATTTAGAAACATCTGCCACACTGTTGCTATCTGGAGTTTCCGCAGCACTGATCAAAGAACCGCTACGGCTTAAATTGGCATTTTCTGATTGTAATGTGTCAATCACATTGCTCTGAACTCGAATCTTGTCCCATAGAACCTGGTGCTGCGCCCTTGCTTCAGATAAGGCACCGCCCAGTCTTAGATTGTCTTGTTTGACGGCATTAAACTCGGCTAACAAACGATCATTTTGAGACAGCAAAGATTCAAATTCACTTTTCAAATGCGCATGCTTGATGGATAAGTCACGATAATCTTTTGAAAGGGAAAAGTGAGCACTATCAAGGGTACGAAAGCTTTTGTTTAACTCAATAAAGTCCGTTTGTTGTTGCGCAAGCTGCAGCTCAGTCTTTTCAGCTTGGTTTTCAAGTTCGGCCACCCGTTGAGTTAGGCGATCATTTTCAAGCCTTAACTGGTTATACTTTCGCTCAAGGTCTTCTCTTTCGTTTTGAAGTCTTTCGATTTCGATTAACTGGGAAGCATTTTTTTCAGTTGACATGAGGGTTGCAAGCTGACGATCTTTTTCATCAAGCTGCGCCGTCAATATCACCAACTTCTCAGAGTTTTGTGCTAATTGCTTACGAAGATCACGAATGATTCGTTCTCTTTCTAGAAGCTTTGTGTCATCTAGTTTCGAAGAATTAACACCAAAAATTGAAGTCTGATTAGATGAGTCGCCAGATGACATACTAGACTGAGTTAGCGTCGATGAATCTGTCTCACTCGTTTGAGTCGTACTGCAAGCACTTAACGCTATTCCCAGCGCAACCGGCACAACATAACGATATGGCTTTCTCATTATAATTCTCCCATCTCTGTTGAACAGATCTTCAAAATCAATCAGTTAATTGTAGATTGTATTGTTGACGTTTACCTTACAAAAAAAAGCGCTGGTCTGACCAGCGCTTTTCTCTAATTTAAGCCAGTGATTTTGAAACCACTTCGTAAACATCTTTTGAAAGATCTTCTCTCGCAATGCGCTCAAGCTCCCCTTTCATTTTTTCCGCTAGCGCCGGCACCATTCTCTGCCAACGAGTTAGAGGCGTACACAGACGAGATGCAATCTGAGGATTACGCTTATTTAACAAAATAATCTGATCCGCCAAAAATGCATAACCGCTGCCATCTAGATTATGGAATGCGTCAACGTTTTGACCTAAGCCACCAATAACTGAGCGCAGTTTATTAGGGTTCTTGATGTCAAAGCTTGGATGTTCCATCAAAGCCTTAACTTGCGCTAAACCATTTTCATGCTCACGAGCCGCGGACAGCATTAGCCATTTATTCACCACAAGCGCTTCATGCTTCCATTGTTCAAAGAATGCATTGAGCAATTCATCGGCTTCTGCCAAGTTGAAATGCACAACACAAGACAACGCAGCAAACTGATCCGTCATATTGTCTGCATTACGGTATTGACGAACCACAGCTGCTTTCGCTTCGTCACTACCAGATGCCACCCAGTAGCTTAGTGCGGCATTCTTAAGAGAACGTTTGGCAATTTGTTCTGCACTCGCTTGGTAAGCCTCATTAGAAGCATTGCTTTCATAGACATGCTTAAACTCTACTTCAAGAGCTTTCGCAGCAATCCCACGAAGATGCTCTCGCGCAGCTTTGATAGCTTGCGGATCAATCTTATCAGCTAGTTCTGACATATAAGCCTGACTTGGCAAACCAAGGATCAATGCCACCATGGCAGGATCAAGGCTTTCATCTGCAAGCAATGCTTTAAAGCCTTCAACTAACGGTGTTTCCTCGCTGAATTGTGCGCCATTTTGGTATTGGGCAATCAGTTTATTCAGTTCATTAACAGCCAGCTGTTGTGATGCACTCCAACGGTTAAAGCCATCTGGATCGCCTGACATCAATTGTAGCAATTGCTCTGTTGAGTAATCGTAGTCAAGTTTCACAGGAGCAGAGAAACCACGAAGCAATGACGGAACCGGCTTAGACATAACGTTTTCAAAAACAAACGTTTGTTCAACATCATTCACATGTAGCACAACTTCGTCTTGAGTTTGTCCATCAAAAGTAAAGCTTAACGCTTCATTGGACTGACCAACCAATCCGACTTTCACTGGGATATGTAATGCTAATTTAGTCGGCTGATTAGGTGTGGGTGGAGTCATCTGCTGAATCGTCAGACTGTAAGTTTGAGCCTGTTCATCATAGCTATCTGTGACGGTCAGACGCGGCGTACCCGCTTGTGAGTACCAACGCTTGAATTGGCTCAAATCTACGCCATTAGCATCTTCCATAGCCTTTACAAAATCATCACAGGTCACCGCTTGACCATCATGACGCTCAAAGTAAAGATCAGAACCCTTACGGAAACCTTCTTCGCCTAATAACGTATGGATCATGCGCACAACTTCTGAACCTTTCTCGTAAATTGTTAAGGTGTAAAAGTTGGAAATCTCGATAAATGAAGCAGGTCGAATCGGATGTGACATTGGGCCTGCATCCTCAGCGAATTGCGCTGTTTTAAGGAAAGACACATCCTCAACACGTTTCACAACATCTGAATGCGTATCAGCAGAGAAGGATTGATCACGGAACACTGTGAAGCCTTCTTTTAAGCTCAACTGGAACCAATCACGACAGGTTACACGGTTACCCGACCAGTTATGGAAGTACTCGTGCGCGACAACCGCCTCAACACGCAAGTACGCATCATCGGTCGTGGTTTCTGGGCTGGCCAGCAAGCAAGAAGAGTTAAAAATGTTTAGCCCTTTATTCTCCATCGCGCCCATGTTGAAGTCATCTACGGCAACGATCATAAAAATATCCAGATCGTATTCGCGGCCATACACTTCTTCGTCCCATTTCATCGAGCGCTTCAAAGAATCCATGGCAAAGTCGACTTTATCGATATTGTGCTTTTCGGTGAAAATCTGAAGCTTCACATCACGACCGCTCATGGTTGTGAAACTATCGTTTAAAACTTCAAGATCACCGGCTACCAAAGCAAACAGGTATGCAGGCTTTTTAAACGGGTCGTGCCATGTGACGAAGGTTTTACCCTCTTCTGTTTTACCACGCTCAATTTCATTACCATTTGAAAGCATCACAGGGTAACGCGTTTCATCGCCAATAATGGTCGTTGTAAAAATCGACATGACATCGGGACGATCTAAGTAATACGTAATATGACGGAAACCCTCTGCTTCACATTGAGTGCAGAACATAGAAGATGAGCGGTACAGACCTTCAAGCTTGGTATTGTTCTGTGGCTCGATCATGGTTTCGCACGTCAGCACAAACTCATTGGGTGTGGCAGTTATAATGAGTTTGTCATCTTTGATCGTATATTCTTGCTCTGGCAAAGCATAATCATCAATTGCAACGCCAATCAATTTCACATCTTCACCACCGTCTAATACCAGTGCAGAGGTTTGCACCTTGCTTTCTGGGTTTCGGCGTAGATGCAGGCGTGACGTCACAATGGTTTGTGTTTCGTCCAGATCGAAAGTCAGTTCCGTTTTATCGATCAGAAAGTTCGGGACTGTGTAATCTTTTAAATAAATTGCTGACGGCTTTTGCTCTGCCATGATCGGCTCCTATAGCGTGAATTCCGCTTCATATCCTGTGTATTTGCGTAGGTTGATAACGCCCGTGTCCAAAATCCAGTACTGACCTTTGATACCCATTAACGTGCCTTCTACAAACGGCGTTTTTTCTGCATTAATGCTGGCTATTTTAGATGGGTATTCTAGTACAGGGTAGACAAATTCATGTGTGACGTTATCAGCAGATAATTCTTGAATGGATTGTAATCCGTATTCGTTTTGCAGTGCGTCCAGACCTTCCCATAAACGATTAATCAAACGCTCTTGCTCTGACTCAAGGTCTATCTCGACATCTAACCCTTTTAGCATATTTCGCCAATTGGTTTTATCCGCCACTTCAGATTTAAATAATGTTTCAACTAAACCTGACATACGGCGATTTTCCACCAGAAATATTGCGCGTGCCTGAGTCGCACCTTGATCGATCCAGCGCGTTGGTAATTGGTCACCACGGGTGATGCCGACTTTCAATGAGGTGGTATTCGATAAATACACGTAATGACTTTGCATACAGTATTTTTCCGCCCACTCCGGCTCACGACAAGTACCTTCATAGTAATGGCACTTTTCCGGACTCATAATGCATGTGTCGCAAGCTGCCAGTTTCTTGAAGCACGGGTAACAGTAACCTTGGCTAAATGATTTTTTACTAGCACGCCCACAATGAATGCAGTTTATAGAACCAGTAAAATTCAAAGAGACTTTTTGCCCAATTGCTTGCTCAAGTGGAAAAAGCTGATCGCCAAGTTTTAGCTCGTAACTAACTTTGCCATCTATAACTTTGGCTGGCATTTTACGAATACTGCCTTGGATCATTGCTTGCTATCCGGGTTAGTTACCCATTTCACTGTTTCATGCTCAAGAGTATCTTTTTTGCTGCTGCAACCAAGGTGTGCTTCACGATCAATAAAGCCAACACGCTCTTCTTCAGGTTTATTAGTGTAGTCATAAGTAATCACTGCCTGCATACACAACTCTGTTTGCTCTGGCGTGAGTTTCACACCATTAGGCCATTTGCCTAATTCAACAGCTTGTTTAAGGCGGCCGTAAACCTCGGGCGACATATTGTCGATCATATCTTTAAAATTCATAACTCACTCTACCGGAACACCGGTTAATTAGCGTTGTTTGATTAGTTTCCAAAGCAGGCTGTAGACACCTGCAAAGACTAAACCTGAAACCAAGCCCATAAGATGCGCTTCATTGGCCATATTGCCAAGGCCGAGAGCAGAAAATACGTCGGTGTATCCTGCCATCAACCAAACCACAAAGAAAATCATCAGTGGTTTTGAAATAATTGGCGGCCACCCCTTGATTAAATAAGGCATTACCCAAGCAAAAGCGATTAAGCCATACACTAAGCCTGATAGCCCGCCAAACAAAGGATAGCCGTTAATTAAGTATTGTCCGATATTGCTCACGACTGACACAAATACCGCAAAAGCCAGCCATATTAGAGAGCCCATCAGACGCTCAAGCTTACGTCCGACTTCCCACACCCATAACGAATTGAAAATAAGATGCGCGATACCAAAGTGCAGGAATGCAGGTGTAAGCAAACGCCAGTATTCTCCTTTACTTAGCACTTCGGCTAATGGATTAAACTGAATACGATTGCCTATCACTTCAAACGAAGAAATCGTAAACCAACTGATAGTGTCTAAATATTCGCCTAGACCAGTAATTACTGCCACCAAGCATGACAATACTATGAATGCCAACGCCATGGGAGATTTGTGCCATTGTTGAAAGACTGGACTGCTAGACTTCTGACGCTTTGGGGCTTCAGGTAGTTCTAAGTCCTCGTCAGGAGAGTGCTGCCATAACTGCAATATTTCCATTGCTTTATGCGTATCAGAGGGATCTAAAACCCACAATTGATCTCGATTGTTCGACTGGACGATACGATGACCGATACGCTGCTGCCAAAGAATCTTACTCAGTGGTTCTGGTGATTCATTAACAGCAAATTCGTAAAGTAAAACCATAGTAATAGGTCTACCCTATTGGCGATAACCTGACTGCCATCCCAGCTTGGTGCGACACACATCGTAAAAATCATGATCTTTTGGATGGATCAAACGGATCCCACCCTTACGACGAGTTATATGGATTTCGTCACCTGGAGCAGCGGTAATATTAAGTTGGCCATCACAACTCACGCTTGGGTACGTCAAATTCGATTCACAGACAACGATTCGAATTTTAGCATCCGCGTCAATCACGATAGGACGATTACTTAATGTATGAGGGTGCATTGGCACTAATACAAGTGCATCAAGCTTTGGCAGCATAATAGGACCGCCAGCAGACAATGCATAAGCGGTAGAGCCAGTCGGTGTGGCAACAATTAAACCGTCTGACTTTTGGTTCATAACGAACTGATCATCAATAAATAGATCAAAGCGAATCATCCGAGCAGACTTGCCTGGGTGAAGAACCAAATCATTTAAGGCGATACCCTCACCGCTTGGTCGATTTTGACGCTTAATTTTTGCTTCGATCATGAAGCGCTTCTCTTCAAGGTATTCTCCTCGAAGAATCGGCTCTAACTCATTTTCAAAATCCGTTGGAGATATGTCGGTTAAGAAACCCAAGGTACCACGGTTCATTCCGAGAACTGGAATATCGTAATCAATGATTGCCCTAGCGGCTCCTAAAAAGCTGCCGTCTCCACCAACAACGATTACTAAGTCACAACGGTCGCCTAACTCTTTTAAAGGGGCGGATGAAAGTTTCGCCCCAGACATCATGGTAGCCAAATCCGCCTCTAGAACAGGGGTAACACCTTGCTCCAAAAGAAAATCTGTTAGTTTTTTAACCGTGTCTAGAATTTGTGGTTTATCAAGACGCGCAATAATACCGATTCGTCTAAAAAGACTCATGTAATCAATCTTTCCCATCACTGATTCGTATACGGCACGCTTGCCGTTACGAAATTAATTTTGCTGTGGTTTCAATCAATTAGCCAACAAGCTACCTATTCGTAGAATGTAACACGAAGCAACGCTATAGGCTATGACACGACACTATTGAGCGTATTGAAAACACTCTCAATACACTTGTTTTTCTAAAGGAAGCCCTTGCCAGCCCTGTAATCCACCTGTGTGAACAAACAAAGTATGATCGTGCTGCCATTCCCCCTGTGCACACAGCTGATTCACTTTATAGACCATTTTAGAAGTATACAATGGATCTAATGGTATATCGGGATTGAGTGTTTTAAGGGTTTTCAGGAAATCGAGCTGAGCTGTTGATACTTTACCGAACCCTCCGTGGAGCGCCTCATCAAACCCTTTTATCGAGGTGTTGATTGACAAGCCAGCGTCTAGACATTGATTCTCAATGTTAGTTGTTAAGGAAACGACTCCCTTTAAAGCTGAAAATACTGTCATAGAGGAAAACCCTGACGCTGCAAACCCTGCCGCAGTGGTTCCTGTACCGCTTGCAATACAAAGGTGGAATGGTTTGCCACGGCAGAGTCTATAAATTTCATTGGCCCAATCTAAACAGCCACGGACACCTTCAGCGCCAGCGCCACCTTCTGGTATCCAATACACTTGATGATCATAATATTCATCTACGACTTTCTTTATATTGGCCCTTAGGCCAAGTTTGTAATCTACCCGCTCACTTGGAAATAAGAGCGCGCCGGAATCGACAGCCTGACGCAATGTCGGTGTTAACTTAGCCCATGTTTCACCGCGTACCACGATGAGTGGTGTTAACCCTTGATGCTTACATTGCGCTACAAAGGCTGCAATATGATTTGAATGAGGCCCGCCAAATGTGGCCAGTATTTTTTTGTTTTCTTTACTGGCTTGCTGTAGATGATACTTAAGCTTATGGCGCTTATTACCCGGCGCGACACTACACTCTAAATCACCTCGATAGATGTAAAACTGACACCCGCAGGTTTGCTGGGTGGGCAAATATAAAGGTTCTATGATCATTTGATTGTCGTTTAACAGATTCTCAATAAAGGCACCGTTGCCAATGTCATGCATGACAAAATACGTTTACTTAATGCGTAATTATTTATTAAGTCCACACTCATGTTAAGGCGTTTATTTGTTACAATGTAACAAGCAATAGGCTACTAACATCGGAGAATAGTACATGATCCCTAAGCTGTCTGAAGTCTCACCAGTCCAAGCAAAGTACCTCGCTTTTATCGAACGCTTGAAGACTTCAGGATTCCAAGGAGATACCAACCCAGATTACGCTAACCGAGTTGTGTTAGCGACCGATAACTCCATTTATCAAGTACTACCACAGGGCGTCATTTATCCTAAGTCGGTAGAAGATATTCAGCTAATCACGCGCCTTTCAAACAACGACGCTTTTCAGGATATAGTTCTGAGTCCGCGTGGCGGCGGAACAGGAACGAATGGCCAATCCCTTACAGACGGACTGGTAATCGACCTTTCTAAGTTTTTGAACAACATATTAGAAGTCAATGTCGAAGAAGGTTGGGCTCGAGTGCAAACTGGGGTGGTAAAAGACCAGCTAAATAAAGCAATCGAAGCACATGGGCTATTCTTTGCACCAGAGCTTTCCACCAGTAACCGAGCAACCATTGGCGGCATGATCAACACCGATGCAAGTGGTCAAGGTTCCGTCATGTATGGCAAAACCCGCGATCATGTATTAGAGCTCAAAACCGTTTTGCTAGACGGCGAACTGCTGACCAGCCATGCCATTTCCGAAGATACCCTAGAGCAAATCAAGCAAGGCTCAGGCTATTCGGCTTATGCCCACAGAGTCGTTGATACCATTGCCACAACCAAACAAAGAGAGATTTCAGAAACTTTCCCTGAGTTAAATCGTTGTTTAACAGGCTATGATCTCGCCCATATCCGTGGTGAAGATGGCTTGTTCAATATGAACAATATCTTATGTGGATCCGAAGGGACGCTCGGTTTTATCGTCGAAGCGAAGGTCAACCTACTAAAAATCCCCAAATACGCTGCTCTGGTCAATATCCGCTACAACAGTTTTGAAGCATCGTTACGCCATGCCAAGGATTTATTATCCGTTCAGCCAACCTCCATCGAAACCGTAGACTCTAAAGTTTTAGGGCTCGCTAAAGGCGATATTATCTGGGACTCTGTGTCAGAGTTCTTCCCTGAAAAAGCGGGTGAGAACACACAAGGAATAAACCTTGTGGAATACACCGGTGACAGTGAAGAAGAAATTACCGAGCGTATAAAAGTCCTAACAGATATCTTAGATAAATTAGCAAACACACCAAACAGTAGCGCTCTTGGCTACACCATTGCTAACGGTCATGCCAATGTTAATAAGATTTGGGGCATGCGAAAGAAATCTGTTGGCTTATTAGGAAACGCAAAGGGTGAGCAGCGCCCCGTGCCGTTCGTAGAAGACACCGCCGTACCACCAGAAAACCTTGCTGACTTTATTATGGAATTTCGCACGGTCTTGGACTCTTATGGCGTTACTTATGGCATGTTTGGGCACGTCGATGCGGGGGTGTTACACGTTCGCCCTGCCCTAGATTTAAAAGATGATTCTCAAGTGCCTATGATCCGTGAAATCACAGATAAAGTCGTAGCACTGACACAAAAATACGATGGTTTACTCTGGGGGGAACACGGTAAAGGCGTGCGTTCAGAGTATGCACCCGCGTTCTTTGGTGATCTATATCCAAGCATTCAGCAAATAAAAGGCGCATTCGATCCGCGTAACCAGTTAAATCCCGGAAAAATAGCAACACCTTATGAATTAGGTGCCGAACTCCTTAAAATAGATCAAGTGCCACTACGCGGCGAATTAGACCGTCAAATTCCTTTGACCAATCGCGATCAATTCAAGGACGGTATGTATTGTAATGGCAATGGTGCCTGCTTTAATTTCGACCCTGATGACGCTATGTGCCCTTCTTGGAAAGGCACACGTCAGCGCATCCACTCCCCAAAAGGTCGAGCATCCTTAATGCGCGAATGGCTTCGAGGCATGAGCAATCATGACATTGATATCTCGAAAGAGCGTTACAAAGTCAGACACTCTAATCTTATAACCAGCTTCTTCCCTAGGCTCAAGAACACCTTAGGAAAACGCAAAGGCGAGTATGATTTTTCACACCAAGTTCATGAGTCCATGATGGGGTGTTTAGCTTGCAAATCTTGTGTTGGTCAATGCCCGATTAAAGTCGATGTACCTGAGTTTAGAGCAAAGTTTCTGGAGCTGTATTACAGTCGATATTTACGACCAATAAAGGACTATTTTGTCGGCTCATTGGAATATATGACACCGACCTTGGCATTGTTCCCAAAACCCTACAATTGGCTTATCCGTAACAAGGTCACGAATCGTTTGATGAGTAAGGTGATCGGACTAGAGGACAGTCCAGCGTTGTCAGACCTTAACCTTAAGCGAGAGATGTCCCGACGCGGCATTCGATTAGCCACACCGTTGGCAATTGAATCCCTAAGCCCTAAAGACAGAAAACGTGCGGTTATTGTTATTCAGGATGCGTTCACCAGTTACTTTGAAACACAGCTGGTATTAGACATCATGGAGTTGTTGAGCCGCTTGGGCTTTCAAGCCTACTTAGCGCCGTATATGCCAAATGGTAAACCTTTACATGTGCATGGTTTTCTAAAGCCTTTCGAAAAGGCCGCCAAGAAAAACCTCGATATGCTGCAAAACCTTGCATTTTATGGCATCCCGATGGTGGGTATCGACCCATCAATGACACTCACTTATCGATCTGAATACACAAAAACCTTTGGTACTAGTCGCCCTATTCCTAAAATTCAGTTAATCCAAGAGTGGCTCGCAGGCCAATCTGAACATTTACAAAAACAGGGAATCTCGGTCAAAGATGAAACATTTCATATGATGGCCCACTGCACCGAAAAGACCAATGCAGCACCATCGATAAAAGATTGGCAGCAAGTATTCGAATTGCTTGGCCTGAATCTGTCCATTGAAAATGTTGGCTGTTGCGGCATGGCAGGCACCTACGGCCATGAGTCCCGAAACAAAGCGACTTCTGTTGAAATTTATAATTTATCTTGGAAAGAAAAAGTCAACGACCCCAGACTTCAAAACAAGCTGGTCGCAACTGGCTACTCTTGCCGCTGCCAAGCTAAACGCCTTGATGCTACAGCGATAAAACATCCGGCTCAGGTATTGCTAGAACACATAAAAGCAGATTTTGCTTAGCCCCAAAGTTCGTTATGATACAGCCAACAAGGCCAGACAGTTGTCTGGCCTTTCTTTTATCACGAGAACAACCATGTCACTAATCTTTGAAACTCAAGATGAGTTTGGTGTGATCAGCGTTTATGACGATGGCAAATACCGTATCTTATCTTTTGCAGAAGGCGACGAACAAAGTCGCGTTCAAATTAAAAGCCCTCACGTCCTTCAGCATGAATACACACAGGCTATGCTGTTAGCGCTGATGGACCGAACACCAAAACGAGCCTGCATTCTTGGCTTAGGTGGAGGTGCCTTAGTACATGCTCTTGCTAAGGCGATCAGCGGCATACATATTACTGCTGTAGAACTAAGACCTGAAATCGTTGCCATCGCTGAAGAGTTTTTTAGACTACCAAAAAGCAAACGCATAGAAGTGATAACACAGGACGCCATTGAATTTGTTCACAGTAATAAATCTAAAAAATTCGATATTTTATTTACCGATCTATATCAGCATTTCGGAATGGATAATCGCGTTGCGACAGAGGCCTTCTTGGACGATGCCAGCAGGCAGATAAAGGAAAGCGGCATGTTAGTACTGAATTGTTGGGAAGAACATCAGTACCAACATGACTTGAAAGATTCATTAAAACAGAGATTTAACACTGTGACGGGACTCGATACTGGCTGCGGAAACTGGGTGGTTTTTGCGACCAACGCTCCACACGATCTCAACCTAAAACAACAAAGAGACGAGTGCGAAAAGCTGTCTCAACAGCTTGGCTTTCCGTTGAACAAATGGCTAAATCGCTTAGAAGACGTTGAATAACGTCCTCTAAGCTTCCCAGCTCAAGCAGAGATTAGCTTAAAACTGTGTTAACCAAAGCCACAGCTTCCTTTTCAAGCAGTGCTAAATGCTCCTCAGAGACAAAACTTTCTAAATAGATCTTATAAACATTTTCTGTACCGGATGGACGCGCTGCAAACCAACCATTATCCGTCGACACTTTCAGCCCACCAATGGCCGCGCCATTGCCTGGCGCGTGAGTGAGCTTGCTAACAATCGCGTCACCAGCAAGTGTGTCTGCTTCTACAGAACTTGCTTCTAACTTACCAAGTATGGCTTTTTGCTCTGGGGTAGCCGCTACATCGATACGCTTGTAATAAGGTTGTCCAAAACGCTGCGCTTGCTCTTGCGCAAGTTGCGCAGGATTTTTGCCAGTAACGGCCAGAATCTCAGCAGCGAGTAACGCCAAAATAAAACCATCTTTATCCGT
Source organism: Marinomonas communis (assembly GCF_004363305.1). GTDB lineage: Bacteria > Pseudomonadota > Gammaproteobacteria > Pseudomonadales > Marinomonadaceae > Marinomonas > Marinomonas communis. The sequence continues at coordinate 487,157 of NZ_SNZA01000001.1, forward strand.
TGACCAGACACCACCGTCACGACGTAGGAAGGAAGCACCAGCACTTTCTTCTCCACCGAACGCCATGCTCCCATCAAATAATCCGTCAACATACCACTTAAAGCCAACAGGCACTTCACAGAGCGTTTTATTAAGTGACGCAACAACTCTATCAATCATGGCACTTGAAACCAGAGTTTTGCCATATTGAATGTCAGCAGGCCAGTCTCGATGGGTTGCTAAGTATTCAATCGCCACAGCAAGGTACGCATTGGGATTCATTAAACCGAAACCAGGGCAAACGATGCCATGGCGGTCATAATCTGGGTCATTGCCTACCGCTACATCAAATTGGTCTTGGATCTTAAGCAAGTTATTCATTGCATAAGGCGAAGAGCAATCCATTCGGATACGTCCGTCTTTATCTAAGGGCATAAATGAGAAGGCGGGATCCACTCGATCATTCACGACCTCAATATTCAGACCATATCGATCTGCAATCGGTTGCCAATAGGCAATACCAGAGCCACCCAATGGATCAACACCAATACGAACATTAGCATCGCGAATGGCATTCATATCGATCACATTTTCAAGATCCGCTACATAATGCTCAATGTAATCGAATTCTTCTACCAAGCTACTCGACATGGCTTGCGCAACCGACACAGCATTTACACCATTGAGTTGATTGGCTAACAATTCATTCGCGCGGTTCGCCACCCAATCGGTTATGTCTTTGTCAGCTGGACCACCTTTAGGTGGGTTATATTTAATGCCTCCATCTTCTGGAGGGTTATGGGAAGGAGTGATGACAACACCATCAGCCATTTCTTCAGAAGATTGATTATGAGTCAGAATAGCGTGTGAAATAACAGGTGTCGGGGTATAACCATCCCCTTTCTGAATGCGTACCGTCACTTCGTTTGCGACAAATACCTGAAGTGCGGTTGTAAACGCGGCTTCCGATAAAGCATGAGTATCTTTACCTAGATAAAGAGGACCATTGATATTGTGCGACTTTCGGTATTCGCAGATGGCTTGGCAAACCACCAGAATATGATCTTCGTTGAAACTTGTATGTAATGCACTGCCTCGATGGCCTGATGTACCAAAACTTACTTTTTCATTAGGATTAGCTACATTCGGCTTTTGGGTGTAATAGGCACTCATAAGCTTTGGAATGTTAACTAAATTGTCCGTGGGAGCAAGCTGCCCTGCTAGCGGATGAATTGCCATAAATAGCCCCTTTCTAAAATGCTGTTATTATGTTCCTTAATAGTTTGTAAACTTTCAACACAATTAATCATTAAATCAAGTAATTACGAAGGTTTGATGACCTAATCAATCTTCACTCACTAAAACATCTACTAGTAACATTTCACCATTTCCCAAACGAACAACGATTGTCTTACAACTTTTACCCGAATGCAGGTCGTAATAAACATCGGATACGATGGCACGCCTTGCATTACTGGCTTTGCAAAAATAAGGGCGCCAAGACCAATTAACATTTTCCCAAGGCGTTCCTTCATCAACAAACTGCCCAGAAGAGTTCAGTGAGAAATTAGGCGACAACTGATTACCTTCGTAATCCGTCATGTAGTAACGAATTAAGTGAGAAATAGCTTTTAATTCGGGCTCTATATCATTTCTGATAAAGCCTGCCACATGACTTCGCTCTTTGATTCGATTGATTGTTTGCACCAAATGCTTATTCCAACGGGTAGAATCCCGCAGCGTCTTTCTAGCCTCATTAAAGTAGATTGTTCTTAGAGTTTCTATTTGATCTTTGAATGTATCCTTTGGCAGGAACTCAGCAACTGCTGGAGAAAAAAGATAGCCCTGCATGTAGTGAGCACCACAACTTAAGCCAAAGAAGAATTCTTCTTCTGTTTCTACCCCCTCCATGACCACAAGAGCGCCACTTTTTTCGCAAAAATCGACAATAGATTTCACAGCAACTCTTGCGAAACGCCCACCAGATAAAGCCTTCTTCAATAAACGCATATCTAGCTTGATGATGTCTGGGGTTAATTCAATAACACGATCAAAATGCGAAAAACCCGAACCAAAGTCGTCAACAGCAATGCGTAACCCTTGCTCTCGATATCGATGCACGAGCACCGCTAAGTCAGAGATAGCACCATCGGATTCCACCAGCTCGATAACGACTTTCTGAGGCGAAATATTTTCTGATTTCAGCATCATCGTCGTTCGGATAATAGGCATCCCATCCTGAAACTCTATCAACTCTGGGGAAATATTAACTGTCAAGCGTGTGTTATCAGGCAAGCTCTGGATATTTCTAATGGCTTGCATGCGGACATGCTGATCGAGTTCTCGCTGAATATTTTTAGGCAGGTAATCATCATGGAACAAAAAAGCCGCAGAGCTTATTTCCCCATTTGGCTTGTGATAGCGAGCCAAAGTTTCAAAGGCAGTTATCATCCCAGTTGAAACCTCTACGATAGGCTGAAAAAAGGGAACCAGCCCTTCTTTTAGGCTATCTAAATCATGAGTATCCATTTCATGCTCCATGATGAATCTAGTAAGTAACTTAAGCAGCACTAACTTTGAACAAGCTTACCAACCTTGAAAGCGAGCTTGCTTTAGCATTAACCTGCTCTGCATTAGCACTTACTAATTTTACACAGGCCCCCATCTGAAGTGAACTGGCTGCAACCTGATGTGCATGGTCACCGTTTGCCTGGCTGCTTTGAGATATTTGCTCAATGATTGAGAACATATCCTGTGCTATCAACGAAAGTTTATCACTGTCGTTCGAAGCCTCTTCGTTTCTCAGCAAACTCTTATTAACGTCTTGAACGCCTTTTTCCATGAATATAACAGCACGATCTGTCTCAAGCTTTATACCCTCAACCACTCGACCAATATCCGCTGCCGCCGTGGCAGTCCTGTTGGCAAGCGCTCTTACTTCATCAGCAACAACTGAAAAGCCTCGACCAAACTCACCGGCCCTTGCGGCTTCAATAGCAGCGTTTAGCGCTAGGAGATTCGTTTGGCTGGTGATATCAGTTATTTCATCAACAAATTGACCAACGTTATCTGCTTGCTTACTCAATGAGTTAACCGAATCTGCTGATGTTTGCACCACATCGCGTATCGTTTCTGTACTTTGTCTAACCAATAAATATTGGTTTTGAGCACCTTGAACCGCCGCGTCCATGGATTCCTTCATATTTGATACAGTATCATTGGCTCTGGTTACATAACCTGCTTGTTGCTGCACGATACTTAGTGAATCATTTGCGGCCTCTTGAACTGCTTCAGCCGCTTCAGCCGCTTCTCTATTAGATGAGTCCATTTGCTGAGAAAGAGTGGTTACTTGACGAGCGGAAACAATTACCTCCCCGACAATTTGATCTAGATTGTCGATGAAGCTATTGATCCAGCGCCCCAGATTGCCCGCTTCGTTAGGAGGTAGACGCGTGAGATCCATTCGCTGAGTGAGATTTCCTTCTCCTTCGGCTAATCCGCGTATGACTTTTGTCATGCCGCCAAGCTGTCTTGACGTTTTAGCAGGGCCCTTTGCCGAGAAAAAAGCACCTATGATAAGAGCGGCTAAACACGATAAAGCTAGGTTCGCCCAAAGAGGTAGTCCACTGTAACTAAGCAGCAAAAATTGAATGAACAAAGCACTGATTAATGAAACACTAAAAAGCTTCATGGTTGTAAAGTGAATAGATCGAGGACGGTACACTTCCTCAACGTCGCCTTCACACATCATCCCCCATCGATCATCTGAACCTTCTAACTGAAAGGTAACGCCCTTGCCTATCACCGGAATATGGCGGTAATCAGAATAACCTGGGTATTTAACAAATAGATTACTGCCTTTTTTGATGGTTTCTCGTACACCTGGGTGTAACTCACCAGTTGATGGGTCGGTAAACATCACTTCAAGTTCAGTGTGCTCTTTGATCGAAACCACTCCAAATGGCGTTTTAACACCTTGCTTTAAATTCTCACCTAGAAAAAAAGTATCATCTTCGAAACGAGAACGACTGAGTGCGATACCTGGCTGAATAGCCGTATCAAAATTGGATTCCACCATGAACAAGTAATTGTCACCGGACTCATTAAAAATGTGGCCCGCTTCGCGCTGTATCAAGTCACTCATCACATCATTTGGTATTCGAGCGCATAACAATAAACACGTTGTTTCACACTGCACTGGCAGATAAAACATCATGGTCATTTGATCATGAAACTTTGAAGTGGTTGCTCCTAAAGATAACGTAATCGGATCCTTATAAGGTCCATGCAGAAACTTACTTGCTCGAGCTCTTGTGGCTGCTTTAATTTGTGTGTGAGATTGCTGAGTATGCTTCACTTCAGTTGACGCGATCACAATATTGTCTTGATCGAGGAGAAATAACTCTGAGGCTTCCGGAAGGGACTGCTTTAATAAACCTAATATAGCTTCATGCTGTGAATCAGATACATTTTGTAACGTAGGAGCAGCTTGCTCAAGCCTTTCCCAAACAGATCGAGTAAATTGTTTAAGTAATCGCACTCGAGTATTTGCGATCCCTTCAAATGTTGCTTCAATATCTTGGTAAGCAGAGCGATTAACATAACAGCTCCAGCCTAGGTTTAACTTTCCGTTCGCGCCAAACCATTTCAGCCAACGCTTTTCTTTACTACTAAGCGACATCAAATCACTTGCCAATTGGGTCATGGGGGTCCCCTTCTATGGTAGGTGTGGCGAGCCATCATCATTGATGCTCAACCAATCTACATAGCAATCGTCATACCAAAAACATTACCCCCATATAGATACATTCAATACCTAAGCAGGTAGAGAAGACGACACTTTGCTAAAATTTTACAACTGTAAACTATAATAGTGACTTATATTGCATTTACACTCCGTTACAGAAGAATCTACATCTGCAACCAATTAAAATCTTTTGAAGTGTTAAAAACTATAATCTTAGATTACATTTAGCTGTATAAATATCGTGCAAATGATACCGAAATCATGCACCAACTTGAGACGCGATTCACAATAAAGCACCATGTAAAATCATTTTTCAAAATCACGGTGGTCTCAATGCTTTAAAGGAGTGCAAATGGCTAACAAAAAAGCACTACTCCTATCTGGCGGTGGCGCTAGAGGCGCATATCAAGTAGGCGTCTTGATTGCCTTATCGAGCATGTTGAATAAAAAGACGCCCATTCCATTTGATATTTTATGCGGGACCTCTGCTGGCGCTTTAAACGCAGCATTCCTTGCCACTCAGGCTGATAGCTTTAGAAAAGGTGTTAAGCAACTTTCATATATTTGGCGCCATCTAACAACGGACCAAGTCTTTATGATGAGTCGCTGGCCTATCGCTTCGTCCATCACCAAAACGATTACCTCAGCATTCTTACAACAACAATCTGGCCACTCATTGTCTTTGTTAATGAATCAACCGCTTGAAGAGCTTTTAAATAGATTTTTGGATTTTAATAAAATATCCATTGCATTGAATCAAAGACATATTGAAACACTTGCCATAACAGCGATGAACTACAGTGACGGACACTCTACAATGTTTTTTCAAACGTCAAACAATGAACTACCCAATTGGACTCATGGCAGAAAAGTAGGCATTAAAAGTGCTGTGACAATTGACCACCTATTAGCATCTAGCGCTATCCCCGGCGTTTTTCCACCAAGGAAGATAGGCACTCAGTTCTACGGCGATGGAGCTGTGCGGCTTGGTTCAGCCATTCAGCCAGCTATAAACCTTGGAGCAGATAAGCTACTGATGATTGGTGTCAGCGATAACCGACAAGCAAAAGATTGGACTCAATCACCAACAAGTATCAATCATGATGCACCCTCTATTGTTCAGGTTTTAGGGCAATTACTAAATAGCGCTTTCATCGACACCATTGATCAAGATATTGCGCACATAGATGAATGCAATCAATTGCTAGCACTGATTCCCGAAGAAAAAAGACCTTACAATTTAGCACATCGTCAGACGCTAGTTATATCACCCTCTATAGGGCTTAATGTGCTCGCGCAAGAACACCTAGAAAGCCTGCCATTGAAAATCAGAAAACTTCTAAGGACCGCTACTGGTGATAAATCTAAAGGAGCCGCTTCAGCAGCAAGTTACTTGATGTTTACGCCAAGTTACTGCCAAGCTCTTATTGAATTAGGTTATAAAGATGCAATGTGGCAAAGAGATAAAATAGAAGATTTTTTTGCAGATTAATTTCAATTATACGATCCGATTCTATCGGGAATGGAGAACATTGTAGGACCGCAATACGCGCAAGACTCCAGGGCGTGGTTCACCTTCAACACTAGCAAATAAAAAAGGCAGCCAATTGGCTGCCTTTCGGTTCTGAATCAGAACAATTCGATTACAGAGTCAAACGACGTACGTCGCTTAGCAATGCATTCAAGTAAGTCATAAAGCGACCTGCATCAGCGCCGTTTACGGCACGGTGGTCGTAAGACAAGCACAATGGCAACATTGTACGAGGCTCGAACTCTTTACCGTTCCAACGAGGCTCGATGTCAGCTTTAGATACACCTAGGATACCCACTTCAGGAGTATTCACGATTGGAGTGAAGCCTGTACCACCCATAGCACCAAGGCTAGAGATAGTGAAACAGCCGCCTTGCATGTCAGCAGGTTTAAGCTGCTTAGCCAGCGCTTTCTTGATCAGTTCACCTGCTTCTGTAGCGATTTGAACAACAGACTTCTGGTCAACATCACGTAGAACAGGGACCACAAGGCCTACTGGTGAGTCTACTGCGATACCGATGTGAACGTATTTCTTCTGTACGACGCTTTCGCCGTCAGCATGCAGAGATACGTTGAATGCAGGATTCTTAACCAATGCTTGAGCAACAGCTTTGATCATGAATGGAAGCGGTGTTAGTTTCACACCTTGTTTTTCCATTTCAGGCTTCAAGCTCTTACGGAACTCTTCTAGGTCCGTAATATCAGCTTTGTCGAATTGCGTTACGTGAGGAACATTCAACCATGAACGCGTCATGTTAAATGACGTGATCTTCTGAATCTTGCTCATCTTAACAACTTCAACTTCACCAAATTGGCTGAAATCGATTTCCGGTACGCGTGGAATACCTGCACCTTCAGCAACTGGTGTAGCAGACTCTGCTGGAGCAGAAGCCGCTTTCTGAACCGCTGCTTTAACGTAGGCGTGTAGGTCTTCTTTCGTGATACGACCACGAGGACCTGTTGCACGCACTAGCGCAAGATCGACGCCTAGCTCACGAGCCAACAAACGCACTGCTGGGCCAGCATGCACTTTCTTGTTTGGAGCAGAAAGAACAGCACCTTGGTCTACAGCAGGTGCAGCTGCTTTTGGTGCTTCTTGCTTAGCAGGAGCGGCCGCTTTCGGTGCTTCTTGCTTAGCTGGAGCTGCTGCAGGTGCAGAACCTTCCACTTCAAGCTCAAGAATCAACGTACCTTCAGATACTTTATCGCCTTCTTTGATAGAAAGAGATTTAACCGTACCTGATTTAGGTGCTGGGATGTCCATAGAAGCTTTGTCAGTTTCAAGAACGATGATCGAATCACCTTCTTCAACTTTATCGCCTACCGCAACAGACACCTCGATTACGTCAACATCTGTTGCGCCACCGATATCTGGAACATTCACCGCTTCAACACCACCTGCTACAGGTGCAGCTGCTGGAGCAGGAGCCGCCTCTTGTGCTGGCGCAGCTTCTTGAGCCTCAGCAACAGGTGCTGCAGCTTCCGCTGGAGCAGCGCCCTCAGCAAGGATAACAAGAATGTCATCGCCTTCAGAAACTGTGTCACCTTCCTTAATCAGAAGCTTAGAGACCTTACCAGTCACTGGAGAAGGAATGTCCATTGAAGCCTTATCAGTTTCCAGAACGATGATTGAATCACCTTCAGAAACCTCATCGCCTTCAGCGACACAAACTTCGATAACATCAACACCTGTAGCACCACCGATATCTGGAACAGAAACAGTCTGTTCAGCAGATGCAGCAGGAGCTGCTGGCTTTTCAGCTGCAGGGGCTGGAGCAGGAGCAGCTTCGGTTTTAGGTTCTTCTTTAGCAGGCTCTTCAGTGGTTGCAGCACCCTCAACTTCAAGAGTCAGAATGTCGCTACCTTCAGAAACTGTATCGCCCTCTTTAACAGAGATCGCAGTAACTTTACCTGCTAACGGAGACGGAACGTCCATAGACGCTTTATCAGTCTCTAATACGATAATTGATTGGTCGACTTCAATAATGTCGCCAACTTGTACGCTAACTTCGATAACATCGACGTCAGACGCACCACCAATATCCGGTACTCGAATGATCTCAGTACTCACGGAAATCTCCTTTGTCGTAAAGACGCATCAAACTTTTACAAACTGGGCCGACTTTTGATTAGTCGGCCCAGTCCCGATTATTCTGCCAATTAGCAGGTAACTGGGTTTGGCTTGTTTGGATCAAGGCCAAATTTGCTGATTGCTTCAGCAACGACGTCCGCTTTCACTTTGCCGTCTTTCGCTAGAGCGCTCAGTGCAGATACAACAACCCAGTAACGGTTCACTTCGAAGAAGTGACGTAGCTTGGCACGAGTATCGCTTCGACCGAAGCCGTCAGTACCAAGAACATTGTAAGTACTGTTAACGAACGGACGAATTTGATCTGCGTAAAGTTTAATGTGGTCAGTTGAAGCAATAACTGGACCTTTATCACCTAGGCACTGTTCTACGTAAGAAAGACGTTGCTCTTCTGTTGGGTGAAGCATGTTCCAACGCGCAGCATCTAGGCCTTCACGGCGCAGTTCGTTGAAAGAGGTTACACTCCAAACATCAGCATTAACGCCGAATTCTTCGCTTAGGATCTCTGCAGCCGCTTCTACTTCACGTAGAATTACACCTGCACCTAGAAGCTGAACAGATTGTTTGTTGCCTTTCTTCTCAACAGACTTGAACTTGTACATACCTTTCAGGATGCCTTCTTCAACACCTTCAGGCATATCAGGGTGTTCATAGTTCTCGTTCATTACTGTCAAGTAGTAGAACACGCTCTCACGGTCTTGGTACATACGACGTAGACCGTCTTGTACGATTACCGCAACTTCGTAAGAGTATGTTGGATCGTAAGATACACAGTTCGGGATAGTGCCCGCAAGGATGTGCGAGTGACCATCTTCGTGCTGTAGACCTTCACCGTTAAGTGTTGTACGACCCGCTGTAGCACCTAGTAGGAAACCACGAGCTTGTGAATCACCTGCCGCCCAAGCCAAGTCACCAATACGTTGGAAACCAAACATTGAGTAGTAGATGTAAACAGGAATCATTGGGTAGTTGCTGTTACTGTAAGAAGTAGCAAGCGCTAACCAAGCAGACATCGCACCCGCTTCGTTAATACCTTCCTGTAGAATCTGACCTTTTTCAGACTCTTTGTAGAACATTACCTGCTGGTGGTCATGTGGCGTGTAACGCTGACCTTCAGACGAGTAAATACCTAGTTGACGGAACATGCCTTCCATACCGAAAGTACGTGCTTCGTCGGCAACAATTGGTACAACACGAGGACCAATGCCTTTGTGTTTAACCATGTTGTTCAAACAGCGAACAAAAGCCATCGTCGAAGAAATCTCACGACCAGCTGTGCCTTTAATCTGCGCTTTGAAGTCTTCCAGTGTTGGAACATCTAGAGCTTCACAGTCTTTACGACGCACAGGGAAGTCACCGTGAAGCGCTTCACGACGTGAGCGTAAGTACTTCATCTCTGGGCTGTCTTCAGCTGGGCGGTAGTAAGGAAGATCTTTTAGCTCTTCATCACTGATAGGAATACCGAACTTGTCACGGAATTGAGCCAGAGACTCTTCATCCAACTTCTTAGTTTGGTGAGCAGTGTTTTGCGCTTCAGCTGCCTTGAACATACCGTAGCCTTTAACGGTTTGAGCAAGGATAACGGTTGGTTGACCTTTGTGAGAAGTCGCTGCTGCATAGGCTGCGTAAACTTTGTATGGGTCGTGGCCACCACGGTTAAGGTTCATGATGTCATCGTCAGACATATCCTTAACCATTTCTAGCAATTCTGGGTACTTGCCAAAGAAATGCTCACGAGTGTACGCGCCGCCGTTTGCTTTGTAGTTTTGCAACTCGCCGTCACATACTTCGTCCATACGTTTTTGAAGAAGACCTTTATCATCTTTTTCAAATAGCGGGTCCCAATGACGACCCCATAGACATTTAACAACGTTCCAACCTGCGCCGCGGAATACGCCTTCAAGCTCCTGAACGATTTTGCTGTTACCACGAACAGGGCCATCAAGACGCTGTAGGTTACAGTTGATAACAAAGATTAGGTTATCTAGCTTTTCACGGCCAGCCAATGCGATAGCACCTAGTGATTCTGGCTCATCACACTCACCGTCACCTAGGAACGCCCATACTTTACGGTCGCCTTGTTTAACAAGTTCACGGCTATCTTGGTACTTCATAACGTGAGCTTGGTAAATTGCTTGTAGTGGACCAAGACCCATAGACACCGTTGGGAACTGCCAGTAATCAGGCATCAACCATGGGTGTGGGTATGAAGAAAGACCTTTGCCATCTACTTCGCGACGGAAGTTGTCCATTTGCTCTTCAGTCAAACGACCTTCGATGAATGAACGTGCGTAAATACCTGGTGCGATGTGACCTTGGAAGAAGACCATATCGGCTTCTTGTGTTTCGCTAGCACCACGGAAGAAGTGGTTGAACGCGATATCATACAAAGTTGCTGCAGATGAGAAACTTGTAATGTGACCACCAAGTGTTGAGTCTTGGCGGTTCGCTTTCATAACCATCGCCAGTGCGTTCCAACGAATGATAGAGCGAATACGACGCTCCATGAACAAGTCACCAGGAAGTGGCTTTTCATTCTGTGGTGCAATGGTATTGCGATATGGCGTAGTAATAGAAGCCGGCATTGGAGTGCCAGATTTAACAGCCTCTTTACTTAAGCGATCCAGAATATACTGGGCACGTTCAGGACCTTCTTCTCGAAGGACAGACTCGAGTGCATCGACCCACTCTTTAGTTTCAATTGGATCGATATCTTCGAGGATATGCTGCTCCGTCATAGTGTTTATAACCCCCGCTATTAGAACAGATCTTCAAACTTATAGAGGCGTTTGGTTGTTTTGCTCTCTATAAGCAGTTTAAACAGACATTGCGAATTCAATTTATGAATCCAGCCGATACCTACATACAGTAAAAGTGACCGAGTTATTGGCCTCTTATGTATGTAAGCTCGATCTTGAACATGCTTTTTATTCTAATTAGACGCTTGTCGCCATCGTTACCGACCACCCATCATCTTGGGTCAGTCTGTTTCCGTATTAAAAGTTTGATTCTCAAACTTTCTGCTTACTCAGAAATCTGCACACTGTTTTGCAGTGCAGTCGATCTAAGTAGGCGTTAACAGATGCCACATTTTTGCCTTAGTAAAACAGATGAAACTAAGGTTTTCTCGCTATCCATGGCTCGATTTATAAGCTTCCGCTTCAATCGATGTAGCTGTTAATCCCGTGAGTTGGTACAAAAAACGCGGCCTAGGTTACCATCTAAACTCACCAAGGAATAGATATAGGACCTAAGTTACTGCCTTAAAACCGAGCAAACAGCACCTAAAGTGATTGTTTTTCGTGCAATTTATCTCTTCAAGCACCGTAAAAACCTGATTACTAGGGCATAATAATAGCACCATTCCCCAAACTAATATCACCTATACATATAAATTATACCCAAGTTTAGGTGCTAGCAGCCTAACAAATGTTACAAAACCAATTTCTAAACTGACTAAAGGGATGATAATCGATACAATTGAGGAACATATCGAGCTAAATAATTGGATACATGAATGGCCACTCTTTCCAACTCATTACAAGACCACATATCTAAGCATGTGCAAGCTTCTCTCGAAGAAGACATCGGTTCCGGCGATATCACCGCCAAATTAATACCTACAGACAACACGTTAACAGCGTTAGTTATCTCAAGAGAGCCTGCTGTCCTTTGCGGCCGCGCTTGGGCAGACGAAGTGTTTGCTCAATTAGATCCTAGCGTTTCCTTAGAATGGCTAGCTGATGATGGTGATGAACTTACACCAAACGAGCCTTTCCTTAAATTAAGCGGTAACGCTCGAAGCATTCTTACTGGTGAACGTACTGCCTTAAACTACATTCAAATGTTGTCCTACACTGCGACCATTTCAAGACACTACGCCAATATGGTTCAAGATGCGTCTTTGACTATTTTAGATACTCGTAAAACCATCCCAAGCCTTCGTCTTGCGCAAAAGTACGCCATCAAAGTTGGCGGTGCATCAAACCATCGAGTTGGTCTATATGATGCCTTTTTGATTAAAGAAAATCACATCATGGCCGCTGGCTCGATTACGGCAGCAGTTACACAGGCTCAATCCATTGCTCCAGGGAAAACGATTGAGGTAGAAACTGAAAACTTGGTAGAAGTTGAAGAAGCTGTAAATGCGGGTGCCGACATCATCATGCTCGACAATTTCTCATTAGAAGATATGCGTTTCGCGGTAAATAAGTATCAAGGCAAGGTTAAATTTGAAGCCTCAGGTAACATGACAGATGCCCACATTAAAGATGTGGCAAGTACTGGAGTTGACTTCATTTCTGTTGGTGCGTTAACAAAACACGTTCAAGCAATCGATCTATCATTACGTGTTGTAAAAGAGGGTATTTAATATGTCACAAGTACTGGTTGTTAATTGCGGCAGTTCCTCACTTAAGTTTGCTATTATGGATGGATCCGGTGCTGCACCATTGCTTGAAGGTATTGCGGACAGACTTGGCTCTGAACACAGCAATATCACGTTTAAGTTTAACGGTCAGAAAGTGGAGCAGCCTCTTCATGAGCATGACCACAAAGGCGCTGTAACGGCCATTAAACAATGGATCGATGATCATAAAGATCTGAATATCCAGCTAGTTGGTATCGGACATCGAGTGGTTCATGGTGGTGAAACATTTAGCCAATCTGTTTTAATCGATGAAGCAGTGCTTCAAGGTATTGATGATTGTTCAAAGTTTGCCCCACTTCACAACCCAGCACATGTAAAAGGCATCAATGAAGCACAAGCTTTATTTGGCGACTTGCCACATGTCGCAGTGTTCGATACAGCATTCCACCAGACCATGGAAGCAGACCAATACCTGTACCCTATTCCAATGCGCCTATATCGTGAGCATCATTTTAGGAAGTATGGATTTCATGGCACCAGCTACCGTTATATCTCGGCAAAACTAGCCTCGCTTAATGAGAACTTCGGCTCTCAGAATACGCTAATCGCTCACCTAGGTAACGGAGCAAGCGTTTGTGCTGTGCGTGCAGGAAAGTCTGTTGACACTAGTATGGGCATCACCCCTCTTGAAGGCTTAATGATGGGGACAAGAAGTGGCAGCCTAGACCCAAGTCTACTATCGTTCATTAGCGATGCAGAAGGCATCTCAATGAAACAAGCATTAGATATCTTGAATAAAGAGAGCGGCTTAAAAGGTGTTTCTGAGATCTCAAATGATTGTCGAACGATTGAAACAGCGCAAGCTGCAGGTGATGATCGCGCAGAGTTAGCGCTTAATATGTTTGCCTCTAAAGCAGCCAAGCATTTGGCCTCAGTTGCGACAAACCTTAATTCTGTAGATCATCTAGTCTTTACTGGAGGGATTGGAGAAAATTCCCCAGTATTAAGGGACAAAATCTGTGAGCGACTGAAAATGATGGGAGTTAGATTAGATCAAAACCTGAATCAGACTTGCCCTCGTGGTGAAATCAGCCAAATTTCTTCAGATACGTCTTCTGCCAATATTTGGGTGATCCCAACAAACGAAGAGCTTTTAATTGCTCAAGATACTTTGTCTCTAATTGATAAACATTAATCAAACCCTGTTAACGGTATTTTATTTATATGTCTACCAACGTTTTAATGACTGTCCCTACTGGCCCTGGTGTCGGACTAACTTCTGTGTCAGTCGGACTGGTTCGCGCATTGGAACAACAAGGTTTGAAAGCCAGTTTTTTCAAGCCAATCGCGCAACCGCATCCAGGTGATACGGGACCAGATCGATCAACCGCAATGGTTGCTCAAGGGTCAACCTTACGCCCTGCAGACCCGATCCCGCTTCACGAGGCAGAACGTTACTTATACAACGATTCTATTGATGAACTTATGGAAGAAGTCGTGGGGCGTTTTCAAGCCAGTATAGAACCTGATTCCACCGTTATTGTTGAAGGGCTTGCGCAAATTCCTGGTCATCCCTATGCCACCCGTTTAAACAAAGCCATTGCTCGCACATTAGATGCTGGCATCGTATTGGTAACAGCACCGAACAAGATGCGTGTAACTGAGCTGGAACATCACGTAGAGATTGCTGCTGGCTCATACGGTGGTATCAAGGCGGAAGATGTAATTGGTTGTATCTTAAATAAGACGCAGCCAGGCTCTTTAGGCATGAAGTCTTATGGAGACTCTTTCGCACAGCGCCCAATTTTCAAACGTAACTTTAGTCTTCTTGGTCAAATCCCAGCCTCTGAAGAATTGACTTACCCACGTGTTAAAGATGTGGCAGATTTCCTTGGCGCCAAAGTCATCAGTGCCGGCGAAATGGAGACTCGACGTATTCAGTCCTACACTCTATGTGCTCGTGGTGTAGAAAATATGCTTGAAGCATTGAAGCCAGGAGTATTGGTATTCACCCCTGGCGACCGGACTGATGTCATCATGGCGACAGCGATTGCAGCGCTTAATGATACAAAAATCGCTGCTCTGGTGCTCACGGGTGGTTACCAACCTAGTGAAGCTCTTATGACGCTATGTGGTAAGGCCATGGCGAAAGGGTTGCCGATTCTATCCGTAGACAGCAATAGCTGGGAAACAGCGATAAAAATGCAGTCTTTCAACCAAGAAATCCCGCTTGATGACAAAGAGCGAATTCTGACGGTCAAAGAACACATTGCCCGCTGTATTGATCATGACTGGATTAATACATTCGCACTGAATAATGAGGAGCGGAAACTTTCTCCTCCAGCGTTCCGTTATCGATTGATTGAGCAAGCACGCTCATTGAACAAGCGAATCATCCTACCAGAGGGTGAAGAAATTCGTACGATCCAAGCGGCATCCATCTGTGCTGAACGTGGTATCGCACGCTGTACTCTTCTAGGCAACCCTGAAGAGATACAACGTATTGCTCAAAACAACGGCATCGACCTTAACTATGGCGTCGAAATACTTGATCCGAAAACCATTCGTGATCAGTACGTCGGACCAATGGTAGAACTGCGCAAGCATCGCGGCCTTACAGACATCGTTGCCAGAGAACAGCTTGAAGACAATGTTGTTCTGGGTACCATGATGCTGCAACAAGATGACGTAGATGGTCTAGTATCTGGCGCAGTGCATACGACAGCCAACACTATCCGCCCTGCTCTACAGCTAATCAAAACCTCTCCGGATTCAAGCTTGGTCTCTTCGGTGTTCTTTATGTGTCTACCTGATCAAGTTCTGGTGTACGGTGATTGCGCCATTAATCCAGACCCAACGGCTGAGCAGCTGGCCGAGATTGCCATTGAAAGCGCCATGTCCGCACAGGCATTTGGCATCACACCTCGAGTAGCAATGATCAGTTACAGTACTGGCGGCTCAGGTTCTGGCAATGATGTTGATAAAGTTCGTGAAGCAACACGAATTGCTCAAGAGAGACGTCCAGATATTCTTATCGATGGCCCTCTTCAGTACGATGCAGCCATCATGGAGAAAGTTGCCAGCCAGAAAGCACCAAATAGTAAAGTAGCAGGTAAGGCAACTGTGTTTGTCTTCCCTGACCTTAATACAGGAAACACTACTTACAAAGCGGTGCAGCGAAGCGCTGAAGTGGTAAGCATTGGACCGATGTTGCAAGGCATTCGAAAGCCAGTAAATGATTTATCTCGCGGCGCCCTTGTCGACGATATTGTTTACACTATTGCGATCACAGCAATCCAAGCAGGACAGCTGATAAAGTAAACATCTATTGATCAATATCTAGACAAAAAACGGTTATTTGATTACATTTAAAAAGTTAATGTTAATTGAATGGCCGTTTTTTATGTCTGGTAGTGTTTCTCTTTCAATTGAAGCGCAACGCTTAGTTAATGAGCGCACCTCTAATGCCGCTTCAGACAAAAGCAGTTCAATTCAGCCAGAACAGCCATCAAGCTCAGCTATTCAAAGCCGTTCCAGCTCTGATTATACAGTCACCCTTTCCGAAGATTCCCAAAGCCTTTTAAATGATGAACGTCAATCAGAGGCTCAAGATGCCGACATAACGAATGATGAAGTGGATAGAAGTTCATCAGCTCAAGATTCTGAGGATGTATCTGCTAACGAGTTGACTGAAGAAGAACAGCAAGAAGTAGAGGAACTTGAAGCTCGCGATGAGGAAGTACGAGTTCATGAACAAGCTCATGCTTCGGTGGGTGGCCAGTACGCAGGAAGCCCATCATACAGTTATGAGCAAGGCCCTGACGGCAAACGTTATATTACTGATGGCGAAGTTCAAATCGATGTCAGCCCTATAGCCAACGACCCACAAGCCACGATTGAGAAAATGAAACAAGTTTATCGTGCTGCACTAGCTCCTGCCGAACCTTCTGCAGCCGACCGATCTGTCGCCAGCGAAGCCCAACAACAAATTGCTGAAGCGACAGCAGAATTGGCTCAACCTAGTCAGAGCAATGAAACAAACGAAACATATCAATCAAGCAGCAATCGCTCTACATTAGAAATTAATAGCTTTTATTCTCAAACCAACAGCACCAGAGGAGCCCAAATAAATTTAACTGCTTAACACTTTCACAAGACGTGATTTTACACTCATACATTACAGATTATTTCATGGAGGAAATAGGTAATGAAGAACCAGAGAAACTTTGGGTTTACCCTTATCGAACTAATGGTAGTAATTGCCATCATTTCAATCTTGGCAACAGTAAGCGCCCCCACCTTTGAAAAACACATCGCCAAGGCAAATTTAGTAGATGTTCAACTCTACGGTAATGAGCTCACTAGTGCAGTCGATGAATTTGTCTTAACCCATTCAGCGTTTCCAAGCGATACAGACTTTTCCAATTTCAAACCAGATCATAGCAATATAGATCTCATAAAAGCAGTAAGCCTATCTAAGCTCGACACGCTGCAGGGCTCTCTTTCGTTGAGTTTTGTTAAGGGCATTGGCATCAATGAAAACCAATTCATCAAGTACTCTAGAACGTCCAGCGGGACTTGGGTTTGCGAAACGTCATTAAGCAGCCAACTCATTCCCGAAAAATGTACGCCGGCAGAGTGAGTGCAGATATGACTTTGGATCAATTAATGATTAGCACGATCGAGCGACAAGCCACAGACCTCCATATTCTCGTTCAACCCACACATGCTTGCGTTAAGTGGAGGTGTCATGGAAGACTTTCAGAGGAGCAGCTTCTTCCTAATGGCGAAATCCTTGTTAATCGAATAAAGATTTTATCCGAACTTAACATTGCCGAAACTCGCCGTGTTCAAGAAGGGATGTTTGACTATGAACACCTCAATCAACGCTACTCTATCCGCGTAAGTATTGTTCGGTCTGACAAAGGTGAAAAATTAGCTCTTCGAGTACTGCATTCATCGATTAGTGTTTTGATCGATGAACTAGGCCTAGGCAACCTTGCTTTGAGCGCTTTAAAAGAAAGCATTCACTTGTCAAATGGACTTATTCTTGTTTGTGGCGCTACTGGCAGCGGAAAAACCACTACCTTATATTCATGCCTACAAGAGATAAATGATGGCTCTCGGTCAATTTTCACCATCGAGGACCCAGTTGAAATGCCTACTGACGGGATTTATCAATTCGAACCAAATCCTGCACTCGACATTTCGACTCACGACCTACTAAAAGCATTCATGAGACAAGACCCTGATGTCATCATGGTGGGGGAAATTCGTGATGCTAAAACAGCTGATTTAGCCATATCAGCTGCGCTAACAGGACACCTAGTCCTTGCAACATTACATACCAACAACCCATTAAATGTTGTTCAACGATGCAAGAATTGGCAGGTGGATTATTTTGCTTTAGCAAGCTCTTTGAGATTAATTATTCACCAGTCTATGCAGTACATAAACGAGAACCCACGACCGAAATTTACTACTATTCGACCAAACTGGGATAAAAAACTGCCATCTGATTATAACGACCTCATTGAGCAGCCCTCTCTATGGACATATCTTGATGAGGAGCCAGTATGAGTTGGTACTACTTCAATGATCGGCTTATTTTAGAATTCTCTAGCCATCACTTAGCTTGTCAGTATGCTTGTCTACATGGCTTCCCTCTAACATCAATAAAAAGTGTGCAAATTAAGCCTTTTGAACCTAAACAGGGGTTACACTATTGCAATCAAATCTTATCACTTTGCGAGAACGGCCACTCCTTACAGAGCGCCTTGCTAAACCTTCAAGCAAACCATTTCCAGAAAAAAGACCAATTTGCAGTGATTGCCATTCAGAGTCAATTAGCACAAGGTCAAAGCATCGCAGAAAGCTTAACCAGGTTCTTACCAAGTAACCTTGCATCACTAGGTCACAGCATTCGACAAGATGGCACTGAAGAAAATAAGCTATCTAGCATTAAAGTTTTACGCGAAGCCTTATATGA
This sequence comes from Marinomonas communis, assembly GCF_004363305.1. Taxonomy (GTDB): domain Bacteria; phylum Pseudomonadota; class Gammaproteobacteria; order Pseudomonadales; family Marinomonadaceae; genus Marinomonas; species Marinomonas communis. The sequence continues at coordinate 505,861 of NZ_SNZA01000001.1, forward strand.
GCAAGTTACGCTTTCTGGTCAACTTGTTAAGTGCTTAACTTACCCTTATTTAATTATTCAAAGCTCATTTTTACTTGGCTTAATTTCTAATCTTCTAAATAACTCGAATAGCCTTCCACTTATGGTATATTGGCTGATTGTTAGTCTTATGCAATACCTGCTATTTTGTTATATCAACAAGGGCCATTTGTACACAATGTTGTGCAGCATATTACATAGTTTTCAAGTGCGCCGAACCCTAATGCTCCTTAGCGCATTGTTGAAAAGTGGTCAGACATTACAAAATTCAATACACATTCTGATGCATACAACTTCTAAGAAGAGCAGACTACAGCTGATAGAAATTCACCTCAAATTATTAAGCGGCAAAAAAGTATGTGAGTGTTTACCGCTTCAGTGGCTTAGCGCAAACAGCCAAGCTTCTTTCAAGGAGTTAGATAAGACTGGCGATTTAATCACACCACTAGAGCAGTCTATAGACTATTGGCGAACATACAACGACACTCGCTTACGATGGCTATCAAAAGCGTTCCCAATAGTTGGTATTCTTGTTGCTTCGTTATTTGTTACAAAAACAATGATTGCACTTTATGCACCATTTTTGGAATCAAATTATTTTGGATCTTAACCTATTAATCTACATTGTCGCCTTGCTCTGCCTTGGCAGTAGCTTATCTTCATTCACCTATCGTTGGCATCAACGTGCAGAGTACGAATGGAAATCAGAAGCCCATGATTTTTTAGAGCTTCCCTTCTATGCTCCAAAGCCCTTAAGCTTTGTCCTTGGTCGCTCTTGCTGCCCCAAGTGTCATCACAAGCTTTCCGCATTGGATCTTATACCTTTACTTAGTTACGTATTTAGCAAAGGTCGCTGCCGTTATTGCACCAAGGAGATACCCTTACGCTATCCCATCATAGAGCTAATAACCGTTTTATTCTTAGTACCACTTTATTTCTTACCAATCAGTTCACTGGAATGGTTTATTTTATCCATCATTATCATGGCACTTATCTGTGCCATGATAATAGATGCTGAACACTATTGGCTGCCTGACGAATGTGCTTTCATTGTTGTTGGTTTCGCTACTTATTATTTCTATATTAATGGCCATCAAGCATTACTACCCAATATCGCTGTCGCAATACTCTCTTATCTTAGCATCTATTGTCTAAGGGCCTTTTTTTTGCGCTTTAGGAGTATCGAAGCAATAGGTCTGGGGGACGCTAAGCTACTTGCCGCTCTGACTTATTGGTTAGGTTCAGCTTCCTACAGTAACATCCTTCTAATCGCCTCTTTTGCAGGTTTAATCTGGGCTATCCTTACAAGAAAAACGAAAGGCGAGAAAATTCCATTTGGACCTTTTTTAATCGCAGGCGCAGTTCTGTATTTTTACGTTGAGCAATTTAGATGAGTAAGACAATTAATTCCCCCATCATCATTGGGCTAACTGGAGGTATTGGCTCTGGTAAAACGACCGTCGCAAAGCTTTTCAACAAGCTTGGAGTGGAATCAGTAGACGTTGACGATATAGCTCGGGAGGTCGTTGCCCCTGGTGAAAACTGCCTTCAGGAAATCGTTCAAGCATTTGGAAGAGATATTCTTACTGAGGATGGCAGCCTTGATAGAGCCGGTTTAAGACAAATTGTATTTGCTGATACTGCTCTTCGCAAGAAATTAGAAAGCATCACTCACCCAGCAATTAAAGCGCGTCTAAAACAAAAAATAGCGTCCTGTGAAAGCAAAATTGTGCTACTTGTGCACCCTCTTCTTTTTGAAACTGGCCAAAATAGTGAATGCAAATTCACTATTGCTATTAGCGTCTCCAAGCAGATTCAGATTGAGCGAGTCATGCGTAGAGATAACAACAGCGAACAACAAGTTAATCGAATTATGGACACTCAGCTCACAAACCAAGAGCGCATCGAAAGAGCGGATTTTATCTTGGAAAACACTAGCAACAACGCAGATTTGAGTGTTAAAGTCTTTCAATTACACAATAAATTACAAAGCCTACTATCATTAGAATAATGGAAAACAAAACACTGATCGCATGCCCTACCTGTGGAACTAAATCACCTTGGTCCCAAGATAATAAAGACCGCCCATTCTGTAGTGCACGGTGCAAACTAATAGACTTAGGAGAGTGGGCAAACGAGAGCTACTCTATTCCTCAGCAGACTTCTGATGAGGATGAGGTTTTCTCAGAAGATCTTGTTGCTAATCCAAATAAGTCATTCCTAGAGTAACAGAGAGATTGAAGCTGGATGAATAAGCCTAACTTTTCAGATAAAAAAGCATTACTGATAGAAGACATGGCTGAAGCACGAATCATGCAGAAAAAAATGCTGAATGATTTTGGCTTTAAATCGATTGAAATCGCCATGAAGGCAGAAAGTGCGATTGAGTTGCTACGCTCTAATTCTTACGATGTCATCCTATCCGATTACAATCTTGGCAATGGTAAAGATGGCCAACAACTACTGGAAGAAGTTCGCCATTCACACCTTATTCCAAACACATCAACGTATTTAATGGTAACCGCTGAAACATCAACGGAAATGGTGATGGGTGCCATCGAGTACGTTCCAGATGGCTATATAACAAAACCGTTCTCGCAAGCCGTGTTAGAACGCCGACTACTAAAGTTGATTAAAAATAAAGAACAACTATTGGAAGTCAACAAAGCTCTTGATGCTAACGATTATGAAAAAGCGGTATCTGAAGCACGCAAAGTAGCTGATTCTAAACCCGCTTTAGCTGGCCGTTGTCATCGCATCATCGGCGATGCATTAATGAATCTAGAGAAATACCAAGAAGCTTTAGAGTTATTTAAAACTTGTCGAAAAGAGTCTCGAATGCCTTGGGCTGCATTCGGAGAGGCAAAGTGTCACTATTATTTAAACAATATAGACAAAGCTGAATCTAAGTTTCGTCAGCTCACCTTAGATAACAAATTCTTTGTAAGCGCATACGACTGGCTTGCCAAAACCCTTGTAAAAAAGGGAGAGCTTGAGGAGGCTCAGGCCGTTCTTGTAGATGCAGTTGGACGCTCCCCTAAAAATTTGAAGCGCCAGATCGAATTAGGCAAGCTAAGCTTAGACGTCCAAGACAACCTCATGGCTGAGATGTCTTTTCGCCGCGCAGTGTTTCTTGCCAAACACTCCTGCTTTAATGAGGCAGAGGTTTACTTGCAACATATGACTGCAATCGTCGCTCTGGCACGCGAAGGCGATATCCCCTCAAGGCAAATTGATAACTTTCAGACTACTTTAAGTAAAGTGCATCAAAACTTTTTTGACTCACCTAAGGTTAGAAGTGAAGCTTATCTTCTTGAAATGGAGCTTTACAGTGCTCTGGGTGATAAAAAAACAATGAATCAAATAGAAGAAGTGTGGAACCATGATATCGAGTCTGGTAATGCCGAGCCTACTAGCGACTCTATTCAGAAAAGAATTACTCAACTAAAGGCGTAGTTCAGATTATGCAAAAGATTGACATAAGCACCATTCTTGCAAGCGCCATTCATGAAAGTAAAAACCACTTAGGCACCCTGCTTTATCAACTTGAAGCGCTTAAACGATTAAACTTACCTTCAGAAGGCAGTACTGCACTAAGAAAAGTTGAAGAAGGCATGAAGCAACTCAATGATGAGTGGGTTGAATACTTGTACTTATATCGCTTGGCGTCAGATGGATACCAAGTTCATTATGAGTGCCATGCACTGGACGAGTTTCTAGATGATCAAGTTTTTGCGCTTACTCCATCAGCGTCAGCAAAAAATCTTTCTCTATCCTACGATGTAGATGAATCTTTAACAGGAATATTTGATGAGCGCCTTATGACAGCAGTGGTAGGTACAGCTGTTTATAACGCCCTGAGATTTGCAAAGAATAAAATTGAGATTAACGCTGACATCGTAGATGAATATTTAATTATCAACATCGAAGATGACGGTAAAGGATTCGAAGAAACAGCAAGTGAGGAAGATGAAATGCTGTTTCAAACCAATACTGGTCTTGGCCTTTACTTTGCCGAGTTGTCAGCAAACGCACACAAGGTTGACCATAAATCGGGGTTTATTCAGAAGCAAAGCTCCAGCAAACTTGGTGGAGCTAAGTTGACCATTCATTTACCACAATAACTGGATGAACTTACGGTATAAGCATATCTATTCGACCACCACCAGTTGTGTCATCATTTTTCAAGGTAGTGCGGCCAAAACGCCCCTGATTGGTATGAAGTCTCACTACCTTATCGCAATATAGCCAGCCGGTATTTTGACTGGTCACATTGTCAACAGAGCTACCCGACACCAATGCATCATAAGCCTCTAATATAAATTCTGGATAACCTCTCCCATTATCAATAACGGATAATAAAAGACCATCACTCGTTGCTTGAAACTGAATATCGATCTTATTGTTAGTGTATCTTAATGCATTCAGGAGAGCGATTTGCAAAACTGTTTCCATCAGCTGCGAATCCAGATACCAACTAATATCCTCACCTTGCACAGTTACCTCAATTCCCTTCTGCTGTAGCAAAGCATCTAAACCTGCTAAGGTGTCTTCCACCAACTCTAGAACAAACGTTTCTGAAGCACTTACTACTAATTTATCATCATTCACCAAATACAAACCGTACATCTGGCTAATAACGTTTTGCATGCGAACAATTTCATATTGAGCCTCGGCAAACATATTTCTGTCCACACCATCAGTATTAGCAATAGCACTGTCGAGCTTAAATAAAACCTGACTCAATGAATTGCGCATATCTTTGATAGAAGCCTCAATAACCTCTTGAAAAGGTAATTGCGGTTGAAATGACATGTAGCAGCCTCCTAAAACATGACCTTATAATGCTTTACTAAATACTCTTTTAAAGCATTCAATCTTTTATATTGTTTGTGTGCTGGAGTCACATGTCTTAGCCGTTGAATTGATTCAACACACTCTGCAACCATATGTGACTCGCTACCTTGTGCTTCCATCAATTTAAGACAAGTTTGCACATAATTTAAATTCAAGCCTGGATGACGGGGAGACAGCTCTAAAGCTGTTTTAAATTCATGGATTGCATCTTGATAAGCTTTATTTGAGTAGTGGTTTAGGCCCTGCTTGTTCAGTGATTTAGCTTGAGCTTTTGCTCCAAGACTGATTGGCTCGTCTAAGAAATCTGATGCTTGCTGCTTTAAGGCATCGCTTGTTGCCTGATCATTTACCAATGAAGCTAAAATAGTCTCTGCTTGCTCTTTCTCGCCAGCACTGTAGAGTGTCTTACCATATTCAACGACCAGATCTTGAGGCAAACCACCTTCTAACTCAGAGGCAATTTGCTTTGCGACTTGAAGTGACTGTTGTGCTTCGCGCATTTGACCTTGTGATGCATGAAAACGACTCTCAGCGAGAGACTTTCTTAACTTTACTGAATCATCATTGCCAAAGCGTTTTGTAACAACGGATAGAGCCTGACCAGCCTCAGCTAACAGCCTCTTTTTATCTGTGCTGTTTTCCACATTCGCAGCGGATTCAGCCACAATGTCCACCAACTGAATATAATCATCAGGGCTTTCATGAACTGAGTTAATCCCCAACCGAACGGTTTGTTGACTGGCCTTCAAAGCCGTTTGGGGATCACCATTTGCTAGGCTCACTGCAGCCATATGTTTTTGTCGTTTATGAATTCTTGGAGAGATTTTGATTGCATCATTTAAGATTTCTTGAGCCTCCTCTAACCTCCCCATTGCTTCATAAGCTTGTGCAAGTAGATCGTAAGCACTGATGGTCTGCGGGAATTGCTGAATAGTTTTCTGTAAAACCGATACAGCCTTAGGAAACTGTTCTTGCGCCATCGCTAACCGAGCTAACCCAAGTAGAGCCCAATCTACTTCTCTTTGCTTAATCTCAGTTTTACAAAGATGCTCTAATTCTTGGCTAGCACCAGCATTCAAGTAAGCATCGACAAGATTACGCTTACACCAAGTCGCATAGCGGCCATTTTCTTCTATATGTTTAACGCAAAGAGGAATAAGCTGATCAAACTTCTCTTTTGCTATCAAAGTTTTCATTGTCGAAAGCGCTTTGGTTTGCACAAATTGACGCTCTAAACGGCGCGCAAGTACTGCTTGGGTAAAAGGCTTAGACAGGTACTCGTCAGGTTGAGATTCCATAATACCCATTACAACATCTCTACCCGTTTCAGCGGATACAATAATAAAGATATTAGTCGGCTTTAAGAGCTGTAGCGTTCTCAGCTCTTCTAGCACCTGTTGTCCATTCTTACCGCCGGTCAAGCGAAAATCACAAAGGACAATGTCGTATTTACGTGCTCTACAGGCATCAACAACCCCTTTACCACTTGAGGTCTGATCAACATGCTGTATACCAAGCCCTTGCAGCATCTGACGAATTGATACACGAGAATTTTCAAATTCATCCGCGACAAGTGCTTGAAGCCCCGCATACACAGAGGAGTTTTGAGCAGCTTTAGCCTGAAATAAAGATTTATCCACCAGTTAAACCCAAAAGCTAGTTTTCATTTTTAAGGTAATCAACAAGCATTCGACCCGCAACTTCAATATGTCCTTTCAAATAGCGCAGTGCTTGGTCTTTTTGGTCGCTCTCAATCAACGAAATCAACTTTTCATGCTCGTTCTGACTCGTGTCACGATAGTTAAGAGGGCCATATTGGAACCCCATGTAACGTCTCACTTGTTCATTGAGTATAGCGACTACATTAAATAAAGTAGGCCTATTTGCTACTTCATAGAGTGTCGCATGCAAATCCCAATTTAGCTGACCACGCTCAAGTAAGGTTAAACAAGGGTTATTAAGTTGTAAATTAATATCTTTAGCACGACCAAGCACTTCGTGCGTTAAGTTAGGCAGAGCATGTCCCAATAACTGAACTTCGAGAGCCATACGCATTTGATACAAATCCTCGGCCTCACGCCAATTTAGCTCTGGCACCATGACACCCGCTTTACCATGAGTCACCAACCAACCTTGGTTTTTAAGCTGTGCAATTGCATCGCGAACGGGAATGCGACTTACATTGTATCTAACTGACAATTCTTGCTGTCTAAGTGGACAACCTCGAGGCAATGCACCATTCAGGATATCAGCTTTTAGCTGCTCAATAAGCTCCAACATGACGTTATGATTTTTTAAGATTTTGAATAAGAAGCACCGTTAAACCAAAACAGATTCCCCAGAAAGCTGAGGCCACACCAAAAAATGATACGCCTGAAACGGTAGTTAAGAACGTAATGAGTGCTGGTTCGCGATAGCGCTCTTCATCAAAAGCCGCTTTCAGATTTGCTGAAATGGTCCCCAACAAAGCAATGCCTGCAAGCGCAGCGATCATCGTCTTAGGAAAAACAGCAAATAAACCAACCACTGTTGCCCCAGCCAACCCTGCCAATGCATAAAACACCCCTGCAGATAACCCAGCAATATAGCGTTTTGAAGGATCCTTATGGCACTCCTCACCACTACAGATAGCCGCAGTAATAGCGGCTAAATTGAACGCAAACCCACCAAATGGTGCTAACAGTACGGTCGTTACCCCCGTCCAAGAGATAATATTTGATACGGGGGTTTCATATTTACTGGCTCTCATCACAGCAACACCAGGAATGTTTTGGGACGTCAGCGTCACTATGAAAAGGGGCACACCCACACCTAAAATCAACGAAGTGTTCCACTCAGGTGCCACAAAACTCATACTGCCAATTGATAAGGGAATACCACTAAAAGCGGCATGCGGCTGCAATAAAACCATGACAACGCCCGCTATCAATACCATGATGACAGCATAACGCGGCAGCACCACTTTACAGGCTAAGTAAGCCACAATCATCACTGCAACAATAAGTGGATCAGTTTCTAGTGATGTGAAAATCGCCACACCAAAATTAAACAACACACCGACTAACATAGCGCAAGCGACAGGCAATGGAATCCATCGCATTAAACGGTCAAACAAGCCGGATATACCCAACAAAAGCATCAGTCCACCGGCAAATATAAACAAACCAATGGCTTCAGCATAGCTTGCCCCAGTCAAGCTAGTTGCCAACAACGCGGCTCCAGGGGTTGACCATGCAGTGATAACAGGAGACTTATACCACATTGATAAGAAAAAGCAGGTTGCCCCCATGCCTAAGCCTAGGGCCATGATCCATGATACTTTCAGAGCTTCACTAGCACCGGCCATATCCGCTGCCTGAAATACAATCGCCACCGAGCTGGCAAAGCCGATTAATACCGCTACAAATCCTGCAGCAACAGCACTCAAGCTAATATCTTTTAAAACATTCATTGATTAGTTCTCCTTACTTGTGGAGAACATAGCACAAATATAAAAATGTATACATTTTTATATTTGTATCGATTTTAATGCTGCATCATAAAACCCACTAATCCCAATACAAACCCAAGTACTGCACCAAATGGCGGAGCCCAATGTTTCTCAAGCTTAACTTGAGGAGCAATATCCTGAAAAACTGCATACATAATACCGCCTGCTGCCACCAACATAATGCCGGCAACAAGCTCCTCAAACCTCGCCAACCAAAAATATGCGATTAAAGCTGAAACAGGCCCCATCAAAGCCAATAGCAAAAACAGCCACAAAATACGTTTATCAGACAAACGTCCAGATTCCCTTAACTCACGGAACGCATTAAAACCTTCTGGTAAGTTTTGCATGGCAATGAGGGTCGCCAATAAAAATGAGGAGCCTTTTCCAAGGGCTAATGAAGCACCAAGGGCGATTGATTCAGGTATAAAGTCCGATAGCATAGCAATGAGCTGGCCTGCCGCACTTTTGTGTTGATATAGATAGCGGTCAATACACATGAAAAGCAATCCACCCGCTAAAAACAAACCAGCACTGACCGCAACAGAAAATGGCACAATACCTTCTGGCACTAACACCAAAGCAATCGCTGAAAGCAGAGCGCCACCACCAAAAGCCGTTACACTGTGTCTTAACTCTTCATTTAGCCAATTCGGTCTTATCGCATCTATTGTGGCCAGACAGCCTCCTAATGGCATAGCCAAACCAGCACCAAGTGTAAGCAGCAAGATATAGATCCATTCCGGCACATTGAATTCCTTGTAAAACGAGAACACCGCCATTTGGCGGTGTTAGGGTTAATATTCAGCTTAATAATAACTTTCTATTGACTCATGTAGGCATTCAGAAATGCCTGTGTTCTTGTCTCTTTAGGCGCCGTAAAAATTTGTTCAGGTTCACCCTCTTCTACAATAGCACCCTGATCAAAAAAGCACACTCTGTCGCTTATTTCACGAGCAAAGTACATTTCATGGGTCACGAGAAGCATTGTAAAACTATGCTTCTTCGCTAGATTGCGAATCACATCAAGCACTTCATCGACTAATTCTGGATCAAGAGCCGACGTAATTTCATCCAAAAGCAAGATCGATGGCTGCATTGCCAAAGCTCTCGCGATACCTACCCGTTGCTTCTGACCACCAGACAATTCATTAGGATACATGTCCGCTTTATCGCTCATTCCAACTAATTCTAATAGTTCATCAGCAATCGCTTCCGCTTCCGCTTTTGTTTTACCCTGTACTCGCATCGGCGCTTCTGTAATATTGCGCTTGACACTCATATGCGGAAATAAATTAAAGTGCTGGAACACCATACCTAAATGGTGGCGCATTCTATGAAGGTGCTTGTTGTCAGCTGGCACCAGGCCATTGGCCGTACGTTTATGCCAAAGAGGTTCACCCGCGACATTGACCACACCACCCTCTATTCCTTCTAAAGTCATCAGAATTCGCAACAAGGTGCTTTTGCCTGAGCCGCTCGGACCTATGATGGACACAATCTCTCCATCTTCTACCGAAAAATTAAAATCTTTAAAAATGACTGTATCACCAAAACGTTTTTCAACGCCCTGAAACTCTATTAAAGGCTGACTCATTTTAGCGTTATTCCTTCTTTCGGAAAGCGTCTTTCGACACAATGGATACCGTATGCGGCTATCAGACTAAACAATAAATACAACACGCCAACTAACGTGAAAGGCTCAAGATATCTAAAGTTTTCAGAGCCAATAATTTTTGCAACTTGAAGCATTTCTAGCAAAGTGATGGCTGAAAGCTGGGGAGTTTCCTTAAACATTGCAATGATATAATTGCCAGTTGCAGGAATCATTGGCCTTAAAGCTTGAGGTAAAACGATATCCTTATAGGTATCGAATACACTTAAGTTTAATGCCCTAGAAGCTTCCCACTGCCCTTTTTCAACGCCATCAATGCCACTTCGGAAGACTTCTGACAGATAAGCGCCATAATGAAGCCCAAGCGCCAAAACTCCCGTTAAAAGTGGAGACATGCTGATTCCAAACTCTGGCATCACGTAGTACAGGAAGAAAATCTGCACCAGAAGCGGTGTGCTTCGAACAAACTCAACAATCCAGTATGTTATAGAACGAACCAAAAAGAATCCGCTTCGACGCAATAAAGCGAATGACAACCCCACGACTATGGCTAGACAACTGCCCAACAAAGTAGCCAAAAGTGTTACTTTAGCAGCCTCTAAAATCGTCGGCATAACCTCAAACGTGAATTGCCAATCCCAATCAAATCCATTCATTGGCCCAACCCTCCACGACCTAAACCTCGGCTCAGTTTTTTCTCCAACACTCTAAACCCAATTGCTAAAACTTGAGCAAATAGGAAATAAAGAACCAAGACAACAGCAAAAATTTCTGTCACTTGAAGTGTCATATCCGCTAAAGCTTTTGCTCGATAAGTTAGGTCTGCGATGGTAATCAACGAAACTAACGACGTTGCTTTCACAAGTTCAATCGCTAAGTTGCCAAACGGGGGAATCATATTGACTAATGCTTGAGGCATTAAAATTCGCCACAATCGTTGGGTTGAACTGAAATTTAGCGCGACGGCCGCTTCATACTGACCTTTCGGCACGGATGCCATGGCACCACGAACAACCTCTGTACCATAGGCGCCAATATTTAGACCTAAAGCGACCACACCTGCGGTCATTGCATCAAATGAAAAGCCAAAGAACGGCAATACAAAATAGATCCAGTACAGCTGGATCAAGGCAGATGTGCCTCGAAAGAACTCTATGTAGATAATTGCAAGATATTTAATCGGCTTGGGGGCATAAAGCCTTAACATACCAAAACCAAACGCCATCACTGCAGCTAAGGGTAAAGCTAAGGCCACAATTTTAAGTGTGACCAAGGCCCCCTCGAGCAGGATAGAGATAATTTCGCCAAACGGCATTTCTCTCTCCTACTCTATTTTATTGCTGGCACAATGTTTCAGCGGTTGCCGAGCCCGGCAGGGTATGTTCACCAAAACCGTACTCTTTTACCATCGCAATATGCTCAGGTGTTGCAATAAAGCTTTTTAGCTCTTTATTGAATGCATCTCTTAGGGACTCATCACCGGGCCTAAAACCAAATGCTCCGTAACCTTTGATAGCTTTTCCATCAATCACTAAATCTTCAAAGGGTTGCGCTAGAGTCACTCGATCATCTTTTTGGGCGAGTGTTGCCATTGTAAGAGCCGTGCCCGCTAATGCATCGATGCGTCCAGCCTTTAGTGCTGCAACACCAGATGGATAATCTGGCAAAGTGACAATCTTACTCATTTCAATGCCGTAATCTTTGGCATAACCGTATTCAACAGCCCCCGACATCACGCCCATTTTTACATCCTGCTGATGTACATCTTCGTAACCATGAAGATTTTTTGGATTACCATTTTTAACCAAAAAACCCTCACCAATGCTGTAAGTTGGGTTCGAGAACAATACTTGCTGACAACGTTTTGGGGTGATGTACATACCTGCGGCGATGACATCAAAACGACCAGCTTTCAAACCTGGAATGAGTGCGCCAAACTCAGTTACCACAACATTGACGTCTTTAACACCCAAAGACTCTAAAACGTGAACAGCTATACTTGGTGACTCACCAGCAGGATCCCCAGCTGGGGTCGTGTAGCCATAAGGCACTTCATTAGCAACACCTATTGTCACTTCCCCACTCTCTTGAATATCTTCAAGTGTGCCTGCGTTAACACTTAAACTCGCTGCACAGACTGCAAGTGCGACCATACTACGATTTAATTTAGTCATGCTCATTGCTTCTCCTAATGATTAGAGTTCAAAATTGTGTCCTAAACCATCGTAAAGAATTGCTAAAAAACATTCAAACAAATTACATGTCTAAATATTTTAAATCTAAGTATTTGATCATTCTGAATTTAAAGACATTTAATATTATATTATATATTTCAATATCTTATTGTGTTCTATTTAGATGTTGGAATATTTTATAACTAATCTTACCTTTCAATTATGAATCTGCATTCACCTCAATTGATAAACGCCTCTAAGCACTTTTAAGCTACCAAAGTTTGCAAGTTTAGAATGGTAAAAATGACTCAAAAATCGCTTTGAATTTGACAACATTAGCCTTATTATCGCGCGATCTTTATTATTGAGCGCTAACACGTGAAAATTGTTTCTTTTGATGCTTTAAGATCCCTTCATCTACCCAATGTGCAATACATTAAACCCGAAAACATGTACGCGCATTTAGACGATATTCGTGCAGCAGATTGGGTGATTTTTCCTGAGTATTGGCAGCTTAACGCACTTGTACACGGGCTAAAGAAACGTATTTTTCCAAGTTTAGCATCGTATATGGTGGGCCATGATAAGGTCGAAATGACACGTACATTTATGACCATTATCCCTATGAATCATCCATATACGGAGATTGTTGCCAACACCCCATACGAAGCTGATCGGATATGGGACATTATGCCAACACCATTTGTCGCTAAGATCCCACGTAGCAGCATGGGCAATGGGGTGTTTCTGATAGATAACCCAATCCAATGGCGTGAATATTTAGAGAAAAGTTCTGTTATCTACGCTCAAGAATATCTCCCTATAGACAGAGATCTTCGCGTTGTATGGGTGGGAGGAAAAGTCGTGAGTGGTTATTGGCGACTACAGGCCGACAAGGGGTTTTACAATAACATCAGTCAAGGTGGGAAAGTTGAAGTTGCTCTAATTCCAAAAGAAGCACTGGATTTAGTTCATTTTGTCTCGACTTCATTAGGTATTGACCATGGTGGTTTCGATATTGCGATGGTTGGCTCAGTTCCATACTTAATCGAATTCAATCGTATCTTCGGTAACCAAGGCGTTAAAGACCTGCAACAGAGTGTTGATGCGAACATTATCGAGTATTTAGAAAATGAACTTCCTACTGACAACATAGTTGACATGATCGGATAAAAAAGGAGTGAATATCACTCCTTTTTCGATCATTGCATTTGCCTATTTGTATTCAACCCAAGCTTCGCCACCCAATACAACATCTTCGATATCTTGATTGCCCGCAAAGTGCTTGGTGATTTTCTCTATAAAAGCTGCCATAAACCTCTCTCCTACGTAGTCAATAGAGACATAATACGTTTGAAAGATGACAATCAGAATTTGGTTTAAGCTAACAGTTTCATAAAGATTTGCTATCAGTATCTTGGCAGTTCAATTCCTTCAAACAACGATTCAACGTCTTGTCGAGTCGGCATTTCCATCGCTTGCATAACCAAATCTTGCGTAAGGTGCGGTGCAAAAGACTGGATAAACTTGTACATATATCCGCGTATGAAGGTATTTGAACGTATACCTATTTTAGTAGTGCTATCTGCAAATAAGTGTGAAGCATCAAGCGCAACAAGATCACTGTCTGCTTCTTGGTCATAGGCCATCGTAGCAACAATACCGACGCCTAACCCCAAGCGAACATAGGTCTTGATAACATCGGAATCTGCAGCGGTGAACACCACATTAGGTTCTAAGTCGGCCGTTTGGAAAGCTTCATCAAGCTGCGAGCGGCCCGTAAAACCAAAAACATAAGTTACAATTGGGTATTGAGCCAATGCTTCAAGCGTTAGGGTATCAATCTGAGCCAAAGGGTGATCTTTAGGAACTACAACAGATCTATTCCATGTATAACATGGCAGCATCACCAAGTTGCCAAACATCTCCAATGCTTCTGTTGCGATTGCAAAATCCACGACACCATCATTCGCCATCTCAGCAATTTGCATAGGTGTTCCCTGGTGCATATGCAGAGTGACATCAGGATAGCCTTCAATAAACTTATGAATGACATTAGGTAGGGCATATCGAGCTTGTGTATGGGTAGTAGCGATATCTAGCGACCCTTTCCTTTCATCACTGAACTCTTTTGCGACCTTTTTAATGTTTTGCGTTTGATTGAGAATTTCACCAGCAAGAGCAATGATTTGTTCGCCAGCAGGCGTGATATGAGTCAAATGCTTACCACTACGTGCGAACACTTCGATGCCTAATTCGTCCTCGAGCAGTCGAATTTGTTTACTAACTCCCGGCTGAGAGGTATACAAACTTTGCGCAGTTGCCGAGACATTTAAGTCGTGTCGTGCGACTTCCCAAATATACCTTAGCTGTTGTAGCTTCATTGGCCGATTATCCTTATTCTAAAAAGAGTTAAAAACATAAAAAAATATTACTTTATAGAATAGTAAAAAAGATCTATGGTTGCCAACATTAATCTAGTAAAGATGCGAAACAATGGATTTTATTTGGTACATCATGGCAGGCCTTGGCGTGGGCTTAGCGGTAGGTATTACAGGCGTTGGAGGTGGCTCACTAATGACACCACTCCTTTTAATGTTTGGCTTTCCACCCCACATTGCGATAGGCACAGACCTACTTTATGCAGGCATAGCTAAAAGCACAGGCGTGGTTATGCATGCAAAACGAGGCAATGTGAATTGGCGAATTATGGGGGCCATGGCCGCAGGCAGTCTACCTGCATCTTTTGTCACTGTTTGGGCATTATCACAGTTTGAGCATCCAGAGCACTATCAGCATTTGTTGACTGGTACGCTGGGGTTAATGCTCATTATCACTGCCGTTGTAATAGTATTTAGAAAGCATTTACATGGCTTTCTAAAGCTCAACATCAATGAACAGCAAGGCTCAACTGCAATATTCTTGTGTGGACTTGTGCTTGGCGTATTCGTTACGCTCACTTCGGTAGGAGCAGGAGCGCTAGGAACCGCTATGATGATGTTATTATTCCCGGCTATGCAAGCACGCAACGTCGTTGGTACAGACCTTGCCCATGCTGTACCTCTTACTCTTGTTGCTGGTATTGGGCATGTATTCCTAGGAAATATTGACTACAACTTATTAGCAGGACTTTTGATCGGCTCCATCCCAGCTATTTATGTTGGAACAAAAGTAGCCTCATTTGTTCCGAATAAAGTTCTTCAACCAGTACTAGCAACGGCGCTGGCCAGCTTTGGCGTAAAGTATCTTTTTTTCTAATCCCCGCCAAACAAGCTAATTGAGAAAGGCACTCATTTGAGTGCCTTTTTTTATTTCAAACACATTTTTTAGCATTTTTATTTATAAAGCCCCTTCATTCTTACTTTGAAAACCTGTAATGTACCTAACACATAAAAAAACAAGCAATTAAATTGCACAAAAAGTTATATTAGGAATCTTAGAGATGAGTGATTCGCGTTTAGAGGACTTAAATATCGCCTCTTTCAGTTCTTTAGTTACCCCACAAGCTCTTAAGCAAGAGCTTCCATTAAGCAACTCAATCCGTGAGCAAATTGCTCAATCACGTGATGTGATTAAGAACATTATGGATGGCACTGATCACCGTCTTGCTATTGTGATTGGCCCATGTTCTATCCATGACCCTGAGGCGGCGTTAGATTACGCGCGTCGCTTAAAAGCACTATCAGAAAAAGTGAGCGATTCACTTTACATTGTTATGCGAGCTTACTTTGAAAAGCCGCGCACCACTGTTGGCTGGAAAGGCTTAATCAACGATCCAAATCTAGATGGAACATTTGATATCAATAAAGGTATGCGTGTCGCTCGCAAACTTTTGGTCGACCTTTCAGAATTGGGTCTTCCTCTTGCTACAGAAGCGCTGGATCCGATTTCACCTCAATACTACCAAGACCTAATCAGCTGGTCTGCAATCGGTGCACGTACTACTGAGTCGCAAACTCACCGTGAAATGGCATCTGGCCTTTCTGGTCCAGTTGGTTTCAAAAACGGTACAGACGGATCAATGACAGTTGCCGTTAACGCGATGCAATCCGTATCCCACCCACACTCTTTCCTTGGTATCAACGAAGGTGGCCAAGTAACCATCGTGAATACAAAAGGTAATGAGTACGGACATCTTGTACTACGTGGTGGTAACGGCTTACCAAACTACAGTGCAGAACACATCGCAGCAAGTGAAGCGGAACTTACAAAAGCAGGTCTTAAGCACAACATTATGGTGGACTGCTCACATGAGAATTCAGCTAAAAAGCCTGAGCGTCAACCTGAAGTGGCATTGGACGCAACTCGTCAAATCATTGAAGGTAACAATTCAATCATGGGCTTGATGATCGAAAGTAATATTGGCTGGGGCAATCAAAAAGTGCCAGCGAACATTGCCGAGCTTGAGTACGGTGTATCGATTACTGATGCATGCATTGATTGGGCGACCACAGAAAAAACTCTGTTGGAAATGGCTGAAGTACTAAAAGACGTTCTGCCAAAACGCCCTCGTTCATAAAGGGTTATCGCTTTAAAATAAAAATGGAGCCGTTGGCTCCATTTTTTATGTCTTCAATTTGACTAAGCAAATCTTACATAAAGGCGTTATCTGTTACTGTGTGGTCAGTCGCATCTTTAACAGCCGTTAGCCCCGGTACTTTTTCAACCAACGTTTTTTCAACGCCTTCTTTAAGTGTTAGATCAACTGCACTACAGCCTTGGCAACCACCACCAAATTGTAGAACAGCAACGCCACCCTCAATCACTTCTACCAACTTCACTTCACCACCGTGTGCAGCAAGACCTGGATTGATTTCAGAATACAAGACGTAATTAATTTGATCTTCAATTGGGCTATCAGCGGTTACTTTTGGCATCTTAGCGTTAGGTGCCTTGATCGTTAATTGGCCACCCATTTTCTCAGTTGCGTAATCAACAAATGCTTCGTCAAGGAATGGCACTGAGTTAGCTTCCATGTAAACACGAAGCTTTGGTAGGTCTAACACTTCATCTGTTTCGACTACTTCTTCAGGACGACAATAAGCCAAACAAGTTTCAGCGTATGGTGTTCCCGGCTGCTGAATAAAAATACGCACAGCCATACCTTCTACACCTTGCTTATCTAGCAAACCGCCTAGGTATTCTTGCGCGCTGTCTGTAATCGTGATGTTCATACTCACCCTTATAAAATCGTGTGATCATTCAATAGCGCCAATGTTACCCCACTATGATTACAAAACAAAAGACCCACTAAAGAAGTAAAGTATTTTTTCCATTTAGGAAGAATCAAGACACTCTTCTTTAGTCGATTTTTTTTTAAAGATATAGATAAATATTCATTTTAGGAATAAAGGATTTTTGGTAAATTTACCCTACCTAAAATTTATACAACAACGGTTCAGTCTTTTATGTATCAATACGACGCAATTGACCAGCAGCTAGTGGAAGAGCGTGTGGCACAATTTCGCGACCAAACTCGCCGCTACCTGAATAAAGAGCTAAAAGAAGAAGAGTTTCTTCCTTTACGCTTACAAAATGGCCTATACGTTCAGCGCTATGCTCCTATGCTACGTATTGCCATTCCTTACGGAATGGTTTCCAGTACGCAACTACGACTTCTAGCGGACATCACTCGTCGCTACGATCGTGGCTATGGTCATTTTAGTACTCGCCAAAACCTGCAATTGAACTGGCCTAAGCTTGAAGATGTGCCAGATATTCTTGCTGAATTAGCAACAGTTCAAATGCATGCAGTACAAACCAGCGGTAACTGTATCCGTAATACGACAACAGACCAATATGCAGGTGTTATCTCTGACGAGGTAGCAGACCCTCGCCCATATTGTGAACTGATTCGCCAGTGGTCTACATTCCACCCAGAATTCGCGTTCTTACCACGTAAATTCAAAATTGCTGTCTGTGCAACAGATTCTGCCGACCGAGCAGCGACTCAAGTACATGATATCGGTCTTCATATTAAGAAAAATGATGCCGGTGAGATTGGCTTTAAAGTCATCGTTGGTGGTGGTCTAGGCCGTACACCAATGGTCGGTGAAACCATTTCTGAATTCATTCCTCGTAGTGACCTTTTGACGTACCTTGACGCGATCATTCGTGTTTACAACCAACAAGGCCGTCGTGACAACAAGTACAAAGCACGTATTAAGATCCTAGTGAAAGCATTAGGTATTGAAGAATTCCGTAAGCGTGTAGACGCTGAGTGGGAACACCTTCGTGGTACTGAAAGCACTGTTCCAATGAGTGAGTTCGATCGTTTAGCAAGCTTCTTCACTGAGCCAGCTTATGAAGCACTTGAAGATCAGCCTGCTGAACTAGCTGCAAAAATCGCTGAAAGCAACGGTTTTGCACGCTGGTACGAGCGCAACACATTCGAACACAAAAAACCAGGCTATCGCATCGTAACGCTTTCATTGAAGAAGCCAGGTATCGCACCAGGTGATGCAACAGCTGATCAAATGGAAAAAGCAGCGAACCTTGCGGATCAATACAGCTTCGGTGAATTGCGTGTTAGCCATGAACAAAACCTTGTACTGGCTGATGTTCGTCAAGATCAGTTGATCGAGCTTTGGGAAGCCGCGAAAGAAAACGGTTTTGCAACACCTACCCTAGGCCTATTAACAGATATGATCTGTTGCCCAGGTGGTGACTACTGTGGTCTAGCAAATGCGAAATCGATCCCGATTGCAGAGCAAATCCAAGAGACTTTCGACAACCTAGATTACTTATTCGATATCGGTGAAGTTGACCTTAACATCTCTGGCTGTATGAATGCCTGTGGTCACCACCACGTGGGTAACATCGGTATCCTTGGTGTAGATAAGAAAGGCGAAGAGTTCTACCAAGTATCTCTAGGTGGTGCTTCTGGTCACGATGCATCGATCGGTAAGATCTTAGGCCCCTCTTTTGCTCAGGAGCAAATCGGTGGCGTGATTCAGAAAATCATTGGTGTTTACGTTTCTCAACGTACCGAAGAAGAACGCTTTATTGATACCTTCCGCCGTATTGGAATTGCACCATTTAAAGAGGCCGCATATGCCAAAGATAATTAAGAACGGCGAAATCGTCGAGAACACTTACGTATGGCAACAAGACGTCGAAGCTGTTGCCACTGAGAACGCGATCGTACCAATGCAGAAATGGTTAGATAACCAAGACAGCATCGGCAAAGTTGCTGGTATTTGGATTGATGCAGGCGAAGGTGTTGAACCTCTTGCAGGTGTTGACATAAGCCAATTTGATGTGATCGGCGTTAACTTCCCAACGTTTATGGATGGACGTGGCTTCAGCTACGCTCGTCTACTACGTGAGCGCCTAAATTACCAAGGTGAAATTCGTGCACTTGGTGCATTCATGGCTGACCAGCAAGGCTACTTGATTCGTTGTGGCTTCAACAGCTTTGAGTTTGCAGAAGACGTTAACCTTGATATCGCGTTAACGCTTAACAAACCATTCAGCGTTGCTTATCAAGGCGATGTGGCGGATCCACGCCCAATCTTCTTACGCCGCGGTTAATTAAAACATTAGCCAGAAACAAAAAACCGAGCTAAATGCTCGGTTTTTTTATGCTTGTACGACCCGATTCCATCGGGGAGAGATGGCTCGTACGACTCAATTCCTATCAAGGTCGTAAGATTAATCTCCTTCGCACAGCGAAGTCCTACAACAGCATCATTCTTTAAGGTAGGACCGCGCTTCGCGCGGGAAAAACATTTTAGCAACCTCCATATGAAGACGCGCTTAATCGCCCTTCATATGCTCACTGTTGACCACGTGGTAAATTGGGTAAAGCACATCAGCACCTAGAATCTTAGAGCGCTCAGGCGACCAGCCAACGACTTCGTCAGGCAAGTTCTGATTGTCTTTAAATGGCATTTCTAACGTTAATGATAAGCAGCGGTAGGTGTTGCCAACCCATTTAGAAGCCACGGTCAGTGTTTCTTCACCGTAACGTACTTTTTCATAGCCGATTTCGTTTTGGAAATCAGGACTAACCGCAGTGAAAATTTCTTCGAATATGGATTCCATATCAGCAATACGTTGATCGAAGTTTGGCACACCTTCACAGCCATCAACGAAGTTTACTGGCAGAGTTTCATCACCATGAATGTCCAAGAATAAATCAACGCCAGTTTCAGCCATTTTCTTCTGCACAGCCAGTACTTCAGGGCTACGCTCTTCTGATGCACGCTTCCATTCACGATTCAGATTTACCCCTTTACTGTTAACACGCAAATTACCGTGTACGGCACCATCAGGGTTCATGTTTGGTACGATGTAAAATCGACATTGTTCCAACAGAGCACGAGCAACAGGGTGTGACTCGTCAAAGATACGCTCCAAAAGCCCTTCCATAAACCACTCTGCCATGGTTTCACCAGGGTGTTGACGTGCGATGATCCAAATATTCTTCGCCAAGCCTTGAGTCTTACTAATCTCAAGCATCGTGATATCACGGCCTTCAGCAGTTTCACCGATATGATGTGTAATACAGTCCTCATAACTTGCCGCCCAAGCGACCATGTCTAAGTGACGCTCGTAGCTGTAAGGCGCAAAGTAAGCGTAATAAACACTGTCTTGATCTGGCGTATGCGTCACTACTAACACGCCATCAACGTATTCTGTAGGGACACGGAACCAATGTTCACGATCATAAGAGGCCACCGCTTGGTAACCATCCCAACCTTCCGCAAAGGCTGCGTCTGACGCATTCTCAAAACGAATGACACATTGCTCACCCATGCCACCTTGTAAACGGAAATAGAACCATTGGAAGAAATCAGAGTTTGTATCTTTGGGTATATTTACTCTAATATTGTCCGGCTCTGTGGCGTCGATCACTTCGATATTACCGCCATCAAAGAAACTGCTGATTTTGAGTCGGCTAGTCATTCACTCTTCCTTAACGCTAGGCTGTTAATTTTCATTATGGCAAGTTTACCCATATTCATAAGCGCTGTCGCTAACTCTACGGACGAACCGCACTTTCCACTGTTATTTACTTGGTCCACACACGACGGTCAGATCAAAGAAGTCTTGGTAACCCCTGACGATGACTGGTTACACGAGCATTCTATTGAACCCAACCTGCAAAATTTAGACGAACAACAACTGTACGAGTTCGGCTATGAAGCCCAAGACATCTTGTCAGAATGGGCAACTGAACTCGATACTGACACCATGTATGCAGTAGATGCAGAGTCGGTAGAGGCGTTAGTCGAAACACTATACGATACAAAAGGCTTAGATCCTGCCTTTGAAATCGTATCCATTGAACAATGGTTTAATGAACGTGATATCAACCTTCACCGCGCTCGCGAAGAACAAGGCGTTAACACCCCTTTGCACTTGTTAAGCCCTGACGAGCAAATCATGAGCCTATTACAACTTGCAGCAAGCCATGACCTACTCGACCTCAGTGATTTGGAAACAGAATAGTTTCAAGTGTTGTCTGAATAATGAATATAAACGAGGTGCTATAGCACCTCTCTTTGTATGCTTCTAAAGTGATTAATAAATTTAGATCATATGTTCCGTCTCCATCGGGGAAGCAAGCTTTTTTTATCACGGGTGCAACCCGCTCCTCCGTTCGGGGATGAGAGCTTATATCGCCATCAGGAGATGGCTTGTACGACTCGATTTAGATCAGGAACAGCCATTTTCATCACTTTGGAATTCACTATGAAAGACATTCTGCCAGATCTGTGCGACCTATATCCTAAGCATATTCAAATTGCCGATCCCATTTTCCAAGACTTTGGTGGCCGTGATAACTTCCATGGCGAAGTCGTTACAGTATATTGCTTTGAGGACAATAGCCGCATTCGGGAACTTGTCCAAACACCCGGTAAAGGCAAAGTCTTGGTGGTAGACGGTGGCGGTAGCCGGCGTAAAGCGTTGCTTGGAGACATGCTGGCGGAGAAAGCTGCAGCCAACGGTTGGGAAGGCGTGGTGATTCATGGTGCGGTTCGTGATGTTGCTGCGCAAGCACAAGTTAATCTTGGCTTGAAAGCCCTGTGTGCTCACCCAATGCCAACCGAGAAAAAAGGCTTGGGCGAAGTCGGTAAAACACTGTCTTTTGCCGGTATCGTGATCGTAAACGGTGATTACATCTATTGTGATGCAAATGGTATTTTGGTTGCCAAGCAACCTTTAGCCCTACCTTAAGCAAGCAATAAAAAAGGGGAAGCACGTCGCTTCCCCTCAAGTTCACACTAGGTGAAGAAGCTCTGCTGAACAGCAGACTAACCTAAAGATAGTCCAATCGGTAAGGTTTCGCCAATCAGCTTAGAAAGGTCAGCATCCGTGAGCTCAGACGCGCTTTGCTCTAATCGCTGGCCCCATTGGGACGGACATTTATCTTTCTTAAGCTTATCAAGCACCTTTTTACGCAGAGACTTGAGCTCTTTGCTGTCTTCATCAGAACTCAATTGGACCATCAAAACCGCGGCCAACCCCGCCTGTTTACGCTTCTTCCAATCCTCTTTAAGCGCATCCTGAGTCAACTTAATCGCCAACGCTTGGTCAAGTGTATTGCCCTCTTCATCCAACAATAATCGACGTGACGCTAAACGCCCTACTGACCACCATGCCGTATCTGGCTCGGAAGATTTCTTAAGGCGTTTTGAGAGCCAATCAATCGTTTCAAGCTTACGCTCTTTGGGCAGTCGCTCAAGTGCTCCCACCATACGAATCATGTCATCGCTGGATTTCGTAGTAAGTGCTTTTTGCTTTTCACGAGATCGCTGTCCCGCTGGTGAGTAATATTGAGCAAACTGTTTGTACAGATTTTCCTGCATCGAAACAGAGAGCCCACCTGCAATACGGCGATACAAGGTCCAATGTTGCCCCCATACTGGTGCTTGATCATGCTTAGGGCCTTGTTTCGTTGCATTCATGGTCTGCTCGACCCGAGCTTCATCGCCTAAAGCACCATAGCCTGGACGTAAACAGAAACCAATCAACTGCAACCACTGGCGCTCATGTTGTGGCGACTTGGTGCGACCACTTTTCACGGCTAGCAATTTATCAACTAAACGACGAGAAGTGGCCAAGTTCCACTCTTCGCGATCACCAAGTAAGCGGTCTAAGTCCTGCTTAAGGGACTTCACCAAATCTGGGTATGCTTTTTGGCCTGCAGCAGAAAAGCATTTCACTAAATGTTCTTCAGCTTGCCCCATATTACTATGTAACGGGCCATCTTGATCGTTTGCGGCATTCTCTTCTGATGACTTAGCCACACCAAAATGCAGTACCCACTGATCTTTTAGTGCCTGTGAAAGCAGCTCTACTTTAAGAATACCCACTTCCGTCATGATGGCAGACAAAGCCACTTCAACAGTGTCGCTAGAGGCATTGCCATCTAGCTCAGTCACTAAGTTTGAGACAAAATGAAGGCCTGATTCATCAGACTTCAACTCTCCCACATCACAGGACAAATGGTCATCACAACGATACAGAGGAAATTGAACCTGCTCGCCCATTTTCACTTTAAAGGTTTGCGATAGCTTAATTTGCTCTTCTTTTGGCGTACCTTTCGGCAACAGCCCTAGGAACTGACCATCAGCAAGCTTCAATAACAAACCATGAGCCACACCACTTTCGATCCGTTCAGACTCACCTGCTAAAGAGCGTAGGTACTGGGCGGCACCTTTCGCAACCGCATCGTTTGGCTCTGAAGCATTGCAGACAATAATAGGGCTATCAGACCATTGGTTAAGCTGTTCTAAAACACGATTCTTTAGAAGATCACTGTTGAACAAACCACCGTTAAACAACACCACATCAGGCATATTGGCACCTGTTGCAGCGCTTATTTCATCTCGGTGGGAAGCAAGAAAAGCCGCTAAATGGCGGGTAAAGGCTGCATCACTTTCATAAGGCAAACCCAGAGTGTGAACAGCGTAGTCGCTTTTCTGTACTTTGGTATCAAGTGCCTCTAGCGGTAGAAACCCTGTTTCCACTTGTTCAACCAATTGAGCGCGTTCAACCGTGAATTTCTGTGAGCCGCCAATCAAACGACTGCCGCCACCTAAAACCGTTAAGGTAACGGATTCTGGAGCATCCTGCCCTAACAAAGACTCTTTGGCTTTACGGGTTTGTTGTACCAACGCTGCCAAGCGAGAAGCAGACAATGCAGAGATTTGACGAGGGTCTAACTGGTAAGCAAGTGCCTGATCAAGATTGTCGCCACCCAACAGTAGATGATCCCCTACCGCGACACGTTTAAGACTAGTCTTTTTCTGGCCAGTAGTATCAATACGAACCAAGCTAAAGTCCGTGGTACCACCGCCAATATCAACCACTAAAAGCATTTTTCCTTTCGCCAAGACGCCCAGGTTTTCTTGATTACGAATAAAGTGATAACACGCGGCTTGAGGCTCTTCGAGTAAGTACAACTCGCCAAAACCTGCTTGCTGAGCAGCTTCAAGGGTTAGAGCTCTCGCTTCTTCATCAAACGAAGCAGGAAGTGTCAACGCAACATCTTGTGCTTCAATTGGGCTAGCAGGAAAAGCATGATTCCACGCCGCTCGAATGTGCGACAAAATAAAGGCACTGGCTTGTAGTGGACTGACTTTACGCGGTGCTTCACTGCCCCAAGGAAGGATCGCTTCGCGACGGTCAACTTGGCGATGACTAAGCCAGCTTTTTGTACTTTGAACCAATTGTCCAGAGCGGCGCTGACCAAGCTCTAATGCGCCATGCCCCACAATCAAGTCTGTGGCCTGCCCACGCCATGGAAGAACAGGCTCGATTTTACCGAGTTCATCTTTGGCTAATAGGTAAATCGCACTCGGTAAACGCGTGGATGGGCGCACCGTCCCATCCGCCATAAACTGAGGTATTTCCAACAATTTGGGCTCTGTCTCGCCCGCCGCAAGGTAAGACACCACACAGTTAGTGGTGCCCAAATCAATACCAATACGAAATCGAGCGTTTGACATTAAGACTCCCTAACTTGGAATTCGATTGTCCATACTAAGTCGGAATTTACATCGTGCGCTTGAAGTAGTAGTAATCCAAGCTCTGTCACACGAGCAGACAAGCAAACACGCACCATATCGCCTTCTTTGTAATGACCAGCGTCCAATGCAATGGACAGTGGGCTAAGCTCACTTAAGGCCGGAACTGAGAAGGACGGGATAACTTTACCGAGTGCGTCGACCTCTGCACCTTGTGACTGGAAGAAACGGAACGTTACTGTTTCACCTACCACAAGTGAGAATTCGTTTGGCAGCATCTGCTCATCAGAGCCTTCCTCTAGACCAAACGGCGCAACACACAATGCATCGACAGGTGGAGCCATGCCTGGGATCGCAGGCATTGGGCTTGCAACACCAATGTAGTAGTTCGCAGCTAGGCCGCTCTTAACTTTAACACCACCTTCTTGCTGAACTTTCTCGTAGAAAGCCGCACCTTTTGCAACAGCGTAATCAAGATGCGCAGGCGTTAACATTGTTAATTCAGTATGCTCACCTAGCATCTCCTGAAGACGTTGCTCTAGCAAATCGCGGATTGGTTTCGCGTTAAACACACCACCGTTTAGCAGTACTTTATTTGGTACGACCTCAACGGTTGCAAGGAATTCTGATATGTGGCGGGTGATCGCAGGGTCCGCTTCGTAATCGAGGTTAATGGCAGCAAAACCTGAGCGCTGCGCCACTTGAGCACGTTCACCTAAAGTGACTGTTGGAAAGAAACCAGCCAATAATTGCTGCTGAACATCTTGCTGAGTCAAGGTTGCCTTAATGCTGTTATTAAACAGGCTACGACCTCGGCTCGGTACCACAACTGTGGCATCCACTAAATCTTGATTACCTAACAAGCGCTCTTTCGCTTCACGACACGCTTGCGTTAGACCTGTTATTTGCCAAGGTTCAAGTTGCGTGCCTTGTTGCGCAAGTTGACCCGCCAAATGGTACGTCAAGGTCATGTCCATGTTGTCACCACCTAGGAGGATATGGCGACCTACTGCAACACGTTCAAGACCTAGACTGCCGTCTTGATCAACGGCTTGGATCAAGGACAAATCAGTGGTACCACCACCTACGTCAACCACCAGAATATGATCGTCAACGTTTAGTGCATCCGTCCATTTAGGTTGATCCGCCAACCAAGCATAGAAAGCAGCTAATGGCTCTTCGATTAAACGAGCGCGAAGACCCGCTTTGTTAGCAGCATTTTCCGTGATGGCACGGGCAGCAGGATCAAACGAGGCTGGCACGGTGATCACTACTTGCTGATCGGCCATTGGCGCATCTGGAAACTTATGATTCCAAGCACTTACTAAATGCTGGATATACCATTCAGTGACTTGTGCAGGGGAAACTTTTTCGACTTCCTCTAGCGCATCAACCGGTAAAACCTGCTCATCAGCGTTCACTCGCGAGTGACACAACCAGCTTTTCGCACTTTGGGCCATACGACCTTGTGACTTGCCACCTAGCTCACGTGCTAAAGCACCAACAATAACGTCGACTTTGCCCCAAGGTAGCTGACGATCACTTTCTAAAAATTCCGTCGCATGTGGAAAGTAAGCAAAAGATGGCAGCAATGCCAATTCTTCCACTCGGCCTGCAGCGGTAAGCTGAGGGATCAACAATTGTTGAAGACTTGCATCTTCGCCCTGCTCTGCATAGAAAACTGCTGAGTGAGTGGTACCCAAATCGATACCAATAAAATACTGTGCCACTTAAACCTCTACTTCCGCAGGCGCCAAAATATGTAGGCTGTCTGTGTTAGAAACTTTTGGTAGGTTGGTAGCCGTTACTTGCCAACCTGGATGAATCAAGGTACCTGCGTATGGGCCTTCACCCTGTACGCGACCTTCAAGTTTGATCGCTTTTGGATCATAGTCCGCAGCCACTTCTACGCGGCTGTTTTCTGGTGCGCCATTTACCACATCAACGGTAAAGTATTGGCTTACCACCTTTGAACAACCTGCATGGATCTGACGAGCGGCAGCACCAACATCCGCATCACTGTAGCCATCAATGCTCTCTTTTACGAAGTCGATAAAACGCGCTTCTTGCTGCAGAAGCTGTAACAATTGAAGTGCACCATCTTCGTTAACGGTATCAAGCTTAGGCGCTTGCACCTCAACTTCTTTCACCACTTCAACGGTTTTCGTGATGACTTCTGGTTCTACTTCTGAGGCAAACTTTTGGCCTTCACTGACCGCTGAACAGCGCGCCGCGTATTGACCATTCCCCATGTATTTAAAAAACTGGCCGAACGCGCCAAAGAAGCGCGAAACAAAGCCAATGGATTTGATTTCATCTGACATAGTATTTATCCGTTCTGCATTTCTTCAAGCTCGACCCAACGTTCCATCGCGTCTTCGAGCGCTTGTTCTGTTTCGCTAAGCTTCGCCAGAGTGGCTTGAACCTTTTCTTGGTCGCCCGTGTAGAAATCAGCCGCTGAAGTCACTTCATTCAGCTCTTCTAACTGCTGTTCTAAGTCGGCTAATAGATCAGGCATCGCATCAAACTCACGCTGAAGCTTGTAGCTTAGCTTGCTCTTAGCTTTGACAGGCTCTGGGGCTTTTTTAGAGGCTTCTGCTTTCTTTTCAGCCTTTTTCTCTGCCTTTTGCGGCTTTTCTACTTCAGCGGTCGACTCATCTGGGAATTTACCACCTTGGCGGATCCAATCTTCGTAACCACCCACGTACTCTTGAACGTTACCTTCACCTTCAAATGCAATCGTACTGGTGACTACGTTATCTAGGAATGCACGGTCGTGACTGACTAGAAGCAAAGTCCCGTCGTAGTTCATCAGTAGCTCCTCTAGAAGCTCCAGTGTTTCTACGTCTAGGTCGTTGGTCGGTTCGTCCAATACCAATAGGTTGGCTGACTTTGTGAAAAGCTTCGCCAGTAGTACACGGTTACGCTCACCACCTGATAAAGCTTTTACCGGTGTACGCGCGCGTTCTGGCGGGAACAAGAAATCTTGTAAGTAACCAATGATGTGACGGTTCTGACCATTGATTTCAATGCTGTCTTTACCTTCGCCCACGTTATCCGCGACTGTTTTTTCAGGGTCTAGTTGATCACGTAGTTGGTCAAAATACGCAATTTCAAGCTTGGTACCTTGTCGAACTGTACCTTGGTTAGGCGTCAGCTGGCCAAGAAGAATCTTTAAGAAAGTACTCTTACCACAACCGTTAGGGCCGATCAGACCGATGCGATCGCCACGACCTACCACGAGATCCATTGGCTTAAGAATCACTTTGTCACCGAATGAATGGGCAACTTGGGTAAACTCAGCCACCAACTTACCGGATTTCTCTTTGCTATCCAGCGTCATTTTCGCGGTACCTTGACGGCTAACTCGCTCTTTGCGTTCTTCACGTAACGCTTTCAAAGCACGAACTCGGCCTTCGTTACGGGTACGGCGAGCTTTGATACCTTGTCTGATCCAAGCTTCTTCTTCGGCTAATTTTTTATCAAATAAAGCATTAGCGCGCTCTTCTTCTTCCAGAAGCTTTTCTTTGTAATCTAGGAAAGCAGACAACGAGCCCGAAAACGACAGCATGTTGCCTCGGTCAAGCTCGATAATACGGTTGGCTAAATTTTCTAGGAAACGACGGTCGTGGGTAATGAACAGGATCAAGCCACGGAACTGTTTCAACTGACTTTCCATCCACTCAATGGTTGGAACGTCCAAATGGTTGGTTGGCTCGTCTAGTAATAATACATCTGGATTCGACAACAAAGCTTGCGCCAAGATAACGCGACGGCGCCAACCACCAGATAGCTCTGACATGAGTTTGTCAGCTGGTAACGCCAAGCGTTGGATCATATGGTTAACACGCTGGTCAAGGTCCCAGCCTTGGCGTTTATCCAATTCGTTTTGGATACGAGCTAATTCATCATGATGCGCATCGTCAAAGTCGGCAAGCAGCTCATTGTATCGCTGCATAAGCTGGTGGATATCGCCACCACCCTCACTCACTACTTCACGAACTGTTTTATTATTCGCTGCTGGCAGTTCTTGCGGCAACTGAGCAACACGCATACCGCCTTCTACTCGAATCACACCTTCATCAGGAATGATTTCACCAGCAATGATTTTTAGAAAAGTAGACTTACCCGCGCCATTTCGGCCGATGATCGCTACTCGTTCTCCGGCTTCTGCAGAGAAGCTGACTTTACTTAGCAACGGATGATGGCCAAACGCCACGCTCACTTGGTCGAGTGTTAATAAACTCATAGTATTCCGTAAAAACAGGGTCAATTTAGTGCGGCAATGTTACCACTGTTCTTAGGTAAAGATTAACTACAGGCACCCTTTTGCATTGATTTTTAATATATTTTCCTTAGCAAATAGGTCCTTTTGTCGGTAATAACGCTCTATAAATCATCCTGATATCAATATTTCTCATATTTGGTGGTACGTTTCACAACCCTAATGCGTATAATTTGCACAAAAATAATGCTTACTTGGATGCATGGAGTAACACATGGATTTTCGAAACAAACTTGGGCCGATGCTGGCAATCAGTATGGCTGGGCTTGCTGCAATTTGGTTATTAAGTGGTGAAAATGGCATCACTCAAGCGCAAGCACAAGACACGTCATCTAACGAAACTAAGCCTTCCACTTCTAGCACTAACAAGCCAGCGTCCTTATTCAAAGTCACGGCTGTACATTCTACCTCTGAAGTAATCCCTCAAACGATTAAACTGAGCGGCTACACCAGTGCAAACAATACTCTTAGTATTACCAATCAACTTCCAGGTTATGTGGCAAGCGTACATGTTATCAAGGGCGATCGAGTCAATGCAGAGCATGTCCTGATTGAAGTAGATAGACGCGCTTTAGAAGCGAATATCGTTCATGCACAAGCATTGGTAAAACAAAGAGCATTAGAGCTAGAAGGTATTCGAAAACTTACAGGTCAAAAGCTGACTTCTGAAGTAAGTGTCGCATCAGCAGAAGCGGCGCTAGCCAGTGCAAAGGCAAACCTTACCACATTAAAAATCGATCTTGAAAATAGTAGAGTTCGAGCACCTTTTACAGGCGTGATTAATGATTTCAGCATCAAGCCAGGACAATGGCTAAATGACGGCGCTACGGTTGCCACTCTGATTGACCTTAACCCTCTAAAAGTAGCGGCTCAATTACCACAAAAATACTTAAACAAATTATCAATCAATTCTGCTGTCGAGCTCACAATCAATGGTCAAGAAACAAAACAAGGCAACGTTAGCTACATCAGCATGACAGCGGACAATGCAACCCGCGCCATTCCTTTTGAAGTTAGCATTGATAACTCCGACGCCAAACTTTCCGCTGGTTTGAGTGCTGAGATCAACCTAATTCTCGGCCAAGTTGAAGCACATCCAGTATCGCCGGCATTACTCAACGTTAATAATGATGGCCAGATGTCAGTTAAGACTTTAGAGGGAGACATCGTCACCGATTCACCTGTCCAAGTTGTCAAAACTGACCGTGAATTTGCATGGGTATCGGGCCTCTCCACAAAAAGCACCATTATCACTTACGGTCAGGGTTTTGTGAAAGCTGGTGACCAAGTTGAAGTTACGATTGAACCTGCTCAGCTAACTGAAGGGACATCATTATGAGGACGGTTATCGATGCGGCATTAACTCGGTCACGAACTGTGTTGATGCTGTTTGCATTACTACTTGTTTCGGGAACTGTCTCTTACATTGAAATACCAAAAGAAAGCTCACCAGACATCAGCATTCCGATGGCCTATGTGTCAGTGTCACTTGAAGGAATTTCGCCGGAAGACTCAGACAGTTTATTAGTACACCCATTAGAACAAGAGCTTCGCGGTGTTGAAGGACTTAAGGAAATACGCTCAACTGCGTCAGAAGGTCATGCCTCCATTATCCTCGAATTCCAGTCTGGCATTGATATTGACCAAGCCATCATCGACACCAAAGACAAAGTAGACCGAGCTAAAAGCGAACTTCCTGATGACGCCGATGAGCCAACGGTCACCGAGATTAATTTATCAACTTTCCCTGTTATCCGAATTAATCTGTATGGCAATGTTGCTTTTACAACGTTAAGTAGCATCGCCAATCGCCTGCAAGATGATCTTGAAGCCATTGAAGGCGTATTGGAAGCGGACATCAGTGGAGATCGAGACCAGCGTGCTGAAATCATTGTCGATCAACAGAAATTAGACAGCTATGGCATCAATTTAAGCGATGTTGCCAGTTTAGTATCAAACAATAATCGACTGGTGGCTGCAGGCAACCTCGACAGTGATGCGGGCCGTTTTCCGGTAAAAGTTCCTGGGCTGCTCAAAACAGAACAGGACATCATGGACTTACCTGTAAAAGTCGCGGGCGATCAAGTCGTGCTACTAAAAGACATTGCGACTGGGGAAATTACGTTTGAAGACCCAAACAGCTATGCTCGAGCGAACGGTCAACCAAGTATTACTTTAGCGGTGTCTAAACGTGTCGGCGCCAATATTATCGATACGCTATCTAAGGTTAAGGAAGTTGTAAGTGAGAGCCAACAAAGCTGGCCTGAGGAACTCGAGTATAGCTTAACTCAGGACCAGTCCGAGGAAATCGAAACCTCCCTAAACGATTTATTCAACAATGTACTAGCAGCTACATTGTTAGTAATGATCGTAATTGTTTGGGCACTTGGCGTCCGCTCATCCATCCTGGTTGGACTGGCCATCCCAGGCGCCTTTTTAACCGGCATACTGTTTCTTAACCTACAAGGTTACACCATCAACATGGTGGTACTATTCGCCCTAATCTTGAGTGTCGGCATGTTGGTTGACGGCGCCATCGTCGTTACTGAATACGCGGATAGAAAACTTGCTGAAGGCGCCTCCAAACAACGTGCTTTTGCCGAAGCCGCTAGACGTATGGCCTGGCCGATTCTCGCCTCTACTGCAACCACTCTAGCGGTATTCATGCCATTACTATTTTGGCCTGATATCGTTGGTGAGTTTATGCGCTATATGCCTATCACCGTTATTGCGACATTATCCGCATCACTTTTAATGGCATTAATTCTACTTCCAACATTGGGCGCTATCATTGGCAAACGTGGTGCATACTCGCCCAGTGCTTTAAGGACACTACAATTAACTGAAGATGGCGATTTAACTGAACTATCAGGGCTAACTGGTCGTTATGGTCGCATTCTAGCTAAGCTAGTGAATTATCCGAAGTGGGTCCTGTCATTCGCCATAATTCTGCTGTTCTCAGTAATCGCTGTTTATGCATCGTTTGGTAAAGGGGTTGAATTCTTTCCCAACGTTGAGCCTGAAGTTGCCAACTTAGAAGTCAGAGCGCGCGGCGATTATTCACTCAGTGAAAAGGATGCTTTTGTTAAACGTGTTGAGGACATCATATTACAACACCCAGAGTTTGAAAGTGTCACAACCACGACCTACAACTCGCCACCAGATAATGGAGCCGCTGATTCGATCGGCACCATAACCATGGAATTTATTGATTGGTATTTACGCCCCTCCGCCGATGCCATTCTGTCTAAAGTTCGTGAGGAAGCTCAGCAAATACCCGGCATAAAAGTCAGCACTGTCGTGCAACAAGGAGGCCCACAATCTGGTTCTGACATAGAGCTACAGCTCACATCCAGTTACAACGAGTCCTTAAACTTGGCAGCCGATCGCATTGTGGAGTCTTTACAGCAACGACCTGAGATTGTGTCTGTGAACGATGACCGCTCTTTACCTGGTATTGAATGGCGTATTGACATTGACCGCGCTGAAGCCAGCAAATACGGCGTAAACGTCAACACATTGGGCAATGTTATTAAGCTTGTCACGACAGGGATCACTCTCGGTGACTTTTTACCGGAAGGGGCCGAAGACAAGATCGATATCGTTCTGAGATATCCAGTAAACCAAAGAACGTTGGACCAGCTTGATGAACTTCATATCCCAACCAATCAGGGGATTGTTCCCGTTAGTAATTTTGTTCAGCGCTACGCTGCCCCAAAACAGGGGTACATCCACCGCGTGGAAGGTAAACGCTCGGTAAAAATATCCGCTGATGTTCAGGATGGTTTAGTCGTTGACCAAGTCATACAGGAAATACGCAGTGAACTAGAACAAGCGGGATTGCCTACTGATCTTCATTATGAGTTTCGTGGTAATACGGAAGATCAGCAAAAAGCAGCCAGCTTTTTAATCAAAGCATTTGGCGTTGCCTTTTTCATCATGGCCATTATTTTGGTCACCCAGTTTAATAACTTCTTTCAGTGCTTGCTTATTCTCAGCGCGGTTGTTTTCTCAACCATGGGTGTGTTCATTGGCTTACTCCTAAAGGGCGAACCTTTTGGCATTGTGATGAGCGGCGTTGGTGTTATTGCTCTAGCGGGGGTCGTCGTTAACAACAACATTGTTTTAATTGATACCTTTAACACCCTTAAAGCAAAAGGCATGACGGCTAAAGAAGCCGCCGTTCGTACCGGCGTACAACGTCTGAGGCCCGTAATGCTAACCACCATTACTACTATCTTAGGGCTGCTACCTATGGTATTTCAGCTCAATATTGATTTTATTCATCGTGAATTGAGCCTAGGAGCCCCCTCTTCCCAATGGTGGACTCAGCTCTCAACAGCGATAGCGGGAGGCTTGGCATTTGCAACACCTTTGACTTTAATCCTTACCCCTTGTCTTTTGGTACTTGGACATAGAAACAGGAAGCGAGAACAGAATTTGTAAGAATTACGACTGAATGTCATACAAAAAACTTACAATTCACTTGTGGTGATGCTCGTGCATCGACATAATGAAAAGACATTTTATTGCAAAAATTAGGTAGTTAGCTCAATGGATTTTGCATCTTTTATTGGAATAATTTCAGGTATAGCACTAATTGTTTCTGCTATTTTTCTAGGCAGTAGCGACTTTAGTATTTTTATCAACATACCTGGCATCATGATTGTGATCGGTGGCACCATTGCCGCCACCCTACTGACTTTTCAGTTTAAAGATACTATGGCCGCTCTGCGGGCGATGTTTATAGTCTTTGCTCAAGACAAACAAGACCCGCAAGCTATGATTGCAACCATGCTACAGCTTACTAAGATCGCTCGACGTGAAGGTCTGGTCGCCTTAAGCCGCGTTGAAGCAGACTCTCCATTCCTTAAACGAGCTTTAGGGATGGCATCCGATGCCTCCGATGAAGAATACATCCGTAACACTCTTCAAGCAGATATAGATTCATTAAAGATGCGTCATTTTGTGGTGCAAGATGTGTTCAAGAAAATGGGCACCTACGCGCCAGCATTTGGTATGTTGGGTACGCTAATAGGTCTAATACAAATGCTTTCTCAACTTGATGACCCAGAAACCATTGGACCGTCCATGGCTGTGGCGCTTTTAACCACATTCTATGGCTCATTACTGGCAACTGTTATCTTTAACCCTATAGCGGGTAAGCTAAAAGCTAGAACTATTCTAGAAATTCAAACACTTGAGATTATTCGTGACGGCACAGTGAGCTTACTAGGGAGTAACAACTACCTAGCAGTTTATGAGCGACTATCTTCTTATATTCCGGCACATCAACGGAAACCTGCTGGTATTGGTGGCGGGGAGTAAACCATGAGCGACCCATTATTCGAGGATGATGAAACTGCAGGTTGGATTTTTACTTTTGCTGACCTAATGTCACTACTTCTGGTTTTTTTCATTCTTCTTTATAGCCTATCAAGAATGACGGAAACCACCTTGGTTGCTGCTTTATCTTCCATCCAAATAGCCTTAAATAGTAATGGCGCTTTAGTTCGACAAGATCCCGTTAAATATTCTGGTGGTGGCACTGAGACCATCAAGCCAGCAGAACCACAAATGGCGACAAATAAAGAACTGATCTACGCAAAAGATCCGATTGACGAGGAAGTTCGTGAAGAGGTCAATGACATTGCCAATGATGTGGTTAGTAAGTTTGTCGCCAACAACCTTGAAAGCCAAGTAATGGTTTTTGAGGACGGGGAGAAGATCACCATTCGAATCGATGGTCAATCGCTATTTGAATCTGGTGAAGCGGAGATCTTATACAGCGCCGAACCGATTTATGAAACATTGCTTGGCATTTTTAACCGTTACCCTGATTACAATATCAACATTAAAGGTCACACTGACAACATTCCAATCAACACAGTGAGATTTCCAAGTAACTGGGAGCTTTCAGCGATTCGGGCTACCACTACCCTACGTTACTTCCTAGAAAATGGAATTCCTCCAGAGCGCATGACTGCCACTGGCTATGCTGACAGTATTCCTTTAATGAGAAACGATACAGAAGAACATCGTGCTGTGAATCGACGTGTAGAATTTGTTCTTCAACGTGACAAAGACAAGCCAATAAACAAAAACCAATAATCAATAGGCGCGCTCAACACGCTCACAAGGAGTTCAGTATGGCGAGTGATAAAAATATGACATACCACTCCAGTGAGCGCAGAAATGCCCTCAGGGTTACTCCTAATGACCATAAGCTTTCTTTTGATCAAGGCTCTTTTAAACTCAATTGCCTTGATATCAGTATGGATGGGGTTGCCCTAAAAAGTGATAAGACACTGCCAACTTTAGAAGGTGAACAAGTTGCGTTTGTTCTCGACCAAAACGATGTCATCATTGGTAAAGTAAGAGCTAGATTAGTATATAAGCAAGATGCGCGTTCTGGTTGGCAATTTACTGCACTAGAAGATGCCGTTAGAAGCTTTATCGATCAGCTCGTACTCGACACACAAAAAGATGCATTACGTAAAGCTGCTGGTGAGCGACTGGCAGAAAAAGAAAAGCAATTGCTAGATCTAGACGCTCAAAGCAATAGAGAAGATTTCGATTAACGTTTATGAAAAACGTGAGTGCATTAAAAGTAAAAGGGAGTTAGCACATGCAGCCAACTCCCTTTTTTAATATCAGCAATCTATACTTTTGCCAATGCTTGCTCTACATCAGAGATAATATCGTCAATGTCTTCAATACCGACAGAAAGACGTACTAACCCTTCCTTGATGCCTGCAGCCAGTTTTTCTTCATCTGTTAAGCGACCGTGCGTGGTCGTTGCAGGATGTGTTACGAGCGTTTTCGTGTCACCCAAATTGCCAGTGATCGACATAAGCTTAACGTTATCAATAAACGTCCAAGCTGCCTCACGACCGCCATCAAGCTCAAATGACAATACGCCACCAAAATCTTTCTGCTGCGCTTTTGCAAGCTCATGATACTTATGGGATGGCAAACCACCGTAGTTTACCTTGGTAACTTTAGGGTGATTTTCAAGAAACTCAGCTAATGCCAATGCATTCGAAGAATGCGCTTTCATACGAAGACTTAATGTTTCAAGACCATTCAAAAGCACCCATGCATTAAACGGGCTCATTGCAGGGCCAGCACTACGCATAAAAGCGACAAACTGATCCACAATCTCTTTAGAAGAAATCAGAGCACCGCCCAAGCAGCGACCTTGGCCGTCTATAAATTTAGTAGCTGACTGCATCACAATGTCAGCACCCTGCGTTAGAGGGTTCTGCAAAGCAGGCGTCGCTAACACAGTATCAACACACAATAATGCACCTTTAGCGTGCGCAAGCTCAGCCACTTTAGCTACATCCACCACTTCGTACAAAGGGTTTGATGGCGTCTCAAAGTAACAAAGACGTGTATTATCATTAATTTCTCGTTCCCATGCCTCATAGTCGGTTGCGTCAACGTAGGCAATCTCTACGTTGTACTTGGCCATGTAAGCATTGAAAAATTTAACTGTTGAACCAAAAATATTACGTGAACAAACAACTTTGTCACCCGCTTTAAGTAGCGAGTAGCCCAGTGTCATTAAAGCCGCCATACCTGAAGACGTAGCAATTGCAGCCTCCCCTTTCTCAAGAGCCGCCAATCGCTTCTCAAACATCTCTACAGTTGGGTTCGTGAAACGTGAGTAGACATTTCCATCAAGATCACCACAAAACTTACCCGCTGCTTCTGCTGCGCTAGAGTAAGCGAAGCTTGATGTCATAAAGATCGCTTCACTGTTCTCTTGCTCTTGGGTTTGACGAATACCTGCTCTTACAGCAAGTGTTGCATCTTTATATTCAGACATAGGTCACTCCAAGTTGACACTTTAAAAACAACTAAGCCAGGTAAAAACCTGGCTTAGCATGAGCAAAAACAAACAATCGCTAAGCCAATGCTATTACATTGGGTGCATTAAATCGCTGTTTGCTGCTTCTTCTACAGAAGCTTTATTTGAATCACTACGCGCGTTAGCAAGACCGTTCAAGTATTCTTGATCAATATTGCCGGTAATGTACTTACCATCGAAAACAGATGTATCGAATTCACGAACATCAGAATGTTTTTCATCAATACACGCTTCAATCAAGTCTTCCAAGTCTTGGAAGATTAAACGATCCGCACCGATCAATTCACAGATTTCGTCTACTGTACGCTCATGAGCAATTAGCTCTGTCGCAGCAGGCATATCAATACCGTAAACGTTCGGGTATCGAACTTCAGGTGCAGCAGAAGCTAGATATACTTTTTTGGCACCCGCTTCACGTGCCATTTCAATGATCTCTTTACTCGTGGTACCACGAACAATTGAATCATCAACCAACAACACATTCTTGTCTTTAAATTCGAAAGGCACTGGGTTCAATTTCTGACGAACAGACTTTTTACGCACCGTTTGACCGGGCATGATGAAAGTTCGGCCGATGTAGCGGTTTTTAACTAAGCCTTCACGGAAAGGAATATTTAGCTCTTGAGCAATTTGAAGTGCTGCAGTACGGCTTGTATCCGGGATTGGAATAACCACATCAATGTCATGATCAACCCACTCACGCTTGATCTTAGCAGCAAGACGGTCACCCTGATTGATACGTGCCTTGTACACAGAAATGCTATCAATAACTGTATCCGGACGAGCAAAGTAGACATATTCGAACAGACATGGGCGAGGTGCTTTCGCTTCTGTACATTGACGCTGATGAACATTGTGCTTCACATCAAAGAACATCGCTTCGCCTGGACGAATATCGCGCTCAATCTTGAAGCCAGCTGCATCAAGAGCAACGCTCTCTGATGCCACCATGTATTCCGTACCATTCTCAGTTTCTTTCGAACCATAGATAAGGGGGCGAATACCATCTGGGTCACGGAACGCTAAAATACCGTAGCCAGTAATCAAGGCAACTACCGCATAACCACCTTCGATACGCTTATAAACTCGCTCTAAGGCGTTAAAAATATCGTCAGGAGTTGGTACTAATTTACCCTCTTCATGAAGTTCATGCGCCAAGACGTTAACTAATACTTCAGAGTCAGATGTAGTGTTAATGTGACGAAGATCCGACTCAAATACTTCCTGCTTTAACTTAGCCGTATTGGTAAGGTTGCCGTTGTGGGCCAACGAAATACCGTAAGGAGAGTTCACATAAAACGGCTGAGCTTCAGCTGAACTAGACGTACCCGCAGTCGGGTAGCGAGCGTGTCCAATGCCGATATTGCCGTGCAGTTTTTTCATGTGTCGTGTACGAAACACTTCACTCACTGGACCATTATCTTTGCGCAAGCATAATAATCCGTTATGGCTTGTAACCATACCAGCAGCGTCCTGACCGCGATGCTGAAGAAGCGTGAGAGCGTCAAAAATGGTTTGGTTAACCATCGACGTGGCTACGACACCAACGATACCACACATGTATATATACCTCGTGATTTGGGGGAACGACTTCGTCGTTTATTTAAAACTTCGCATGTAAATGCGATTAACTTGTTAAAGTACGCTCGATAAGAGAGCTATCAAAGACTTCACCCCCTTTGCCTAACATCTCGCGTACCCAATCTTTCAATACGACCAATTGTGGTACTAACTGTGAAGATTTCCACATATCAGATTTTTCTATTGCAGGGCTTAGACTTAGCAACGAAATGAAAGCCACAACAATCAAACCACCTCGCACAAAACCAAACAGCATACCTATAATGCGATCTGTGCTACTTAGACCTGTTGCCTGAACCAGGGAACCCAGAACAAAATTAACCAATGCACCAAGCACTAGAGTAGCAATAAATAATGCGATAAATGCCACAACATAGCGTATTTGATCGTTCTGCACTTGGTCGATCAACAATGTTTGAAGTGGGCTTGTGAACTTAA
This sequence comes from Marinomonas communis, assembly GCF_004363305.1. Classification (GTDB taxonomy): domain Bacteria; phylum Pseudomonadota; class Gammaproteobacteria; order Pseudomonadales; family Marinomonadaceae; genus Marinomonas; species Marinomonas communis. Next base: position 545,175 of record NZ_SNZA01000001.1, read on the forward strand.
CGGCAATGATAAAAGCAACGACCCATGTTACTAATGACATCACTTCCTTCACAAAGCCACGCTTTAGACTCAATAACGTCGATAACACCACCACTGCAATGATCATCCAGTCGAGTGTTGAAATTGATTGAATCTGATCCATGCTTACCTCTAAATTATGCTGCGCAGTTTACCAAAAGATTCCGGTATTCCAAGCAGCAAGATGAAACAATTACGAATTTGGCGAATATTTAACGACAATCCCGCTTAACTTAAATTCTTTCTGAACTTTCTGTTTCATTTTTTCTGACTCTTCTCGCTTAAGCTCTGGTCCAACAAACACTTTAAATAAAGAGTTCGTGGTCATTACGTAAGCTGGATAACCTGCATCCTTTAACTTTTTCAGCGTACGAGTGGCGTTATCTTGCTTGCCAAACGTTGCAACCTGAAGAGTCCAACGCTCACCAATCGGCACGGGCTCTTTTGTCACTTTTAGAACAGGCTCTTCAGGTTTCACCTCTAGTTCCGAAACAACACTAACAGGCTCTTTAGCAACAGGTTTAACGGGTTGCGTTTCAGGATCAGAAGGCAAAAGTTCGATGCTATTTACGTCAACGGGTTCGTCTGGGATCTCCATTTCAGAAACCGGTTGAACAGGCGCAATCGCCACCTCAGGGAACTCAGGGCGCTCTGGAACACTAATCTGAACATCTAATGATTCAGGACGCTCCCCGTCCAAGATAAGGGGCAGCAAAATAGCTGAGGACCCTAGAAGAAGACCTGCACCAATCAAGCGATATTTCGACTTAGCATCCAACATTCCGTCACCTACTTAACAACATGAGTTGACAGGTATTCTGACACAGTTAAGAAAGAGCCAAATACAATAACGACAGAATCCTTTGTCTTTGCCATCTGTTTAGCTTGGCTTAACGCTTCAGCCATAGACGGATGACAAATGGCATCACTTTGCACGTATCTAGACAACTCTTCGCCTTTGGCACCCCTTGGTCCGGGTAGATCGATAAAATGCCAAGCCGTGAAGGAATCTTTTAACGTATCCATAACACTGGCTATATCTTTATCTTTCAGCATGCCGCAAACAGCAATTGCAGGCTGCTCAAGTTGAGCAATTTGCGTTTTAAGTTGACTAGCCGCTTCTGGATTATGAGCAACATCGATATACACACAAGGCGCTTCTTCAACTAATTGAAAGCGCCCCAACAGAGTGGCAGACTCAAATAATGCAGCAAGGTCTGTATGGTTTATTTCTAGGTCCAGCTGAAGTAGTGTTGCAATCACCGTTGCAGCGTTTTCCAAAGGAAGCTTTGGCAGCGGCAATTCAGCAAACTCTTTGCCTAAACCTTTCCATGACCACTTTTTACCATCAACACTGAATGAGAAATCTTCATGTTTTTGGATAAGTGAAGCACCAACCTCTTCGGCAACTTTGGCAATCGTCGCAGGAGGATTAACCACACCTGAAACCAAAGGCTTATCTTTTCTGGCAATACCGGCTTTCTCGTAGCCAATACCATCAATCGAATCACCCAGCCAATCAACATGGTCAAGCGCGATAGACGTAATCACAGCCAGATCAGTATCGATCATATTGACGGAATCTAATCGACCGCCCAAACCTACTTCTAACACCCAGTAATCTAGTTCAAGGTGATTAAACACCCAAAGCGCAGCCAAGGTTGAAAATTCAAAGTACGTTAGAGGTGTATCACCACGTGTTGTCTCAATAACTTCAAATGCTTCACACAGTAAAACATCTGAACATTCCTGAGCATCAACCTGAACACGTTCATTGAAGCGGAGAAAATGAGGGGATGTGTAGGTACCAACTTTAAAGCCAGCATTCACTAAGTATTGGGTCAACATGGTACAAGTTGACCCCTTGCCGTTTGTCCCAGCAACCGTGATGACTTTTGCTTTAGGTCGGCCTAGGTTCAAGGCATTTAAAACCTTTAAACCACGCTCCAGTCCGAGTTCGATCTCAGCTGGATGCTGGCTCTCAATGTATGAGAGCCATTCAGATAAAGACTTAGCGGTCATTAATTAGGCTGCTTTGTTCGTCAAGATCGATAAAATATTGTACAAGCGATCGCGCATTTCATGACGTGTAATAATCATGTCTAGCGCGCCTTTATCCAGAAGGAACTCAGAACGTTGGAAGCCCTCAGGAAGCTTTTCGCGTACTGTTTGTTCGATAACACGTGGGCCGGCAAAACCGATCAACGCGTTTGGCTCAGCTACATTTAGATCACCGAGCATAGCAAGTGATGCCGATACACCACCGAATACAGGGTCTGTCATAGCAGAAATGTAAGGAATCCCTTGTTGCTTCATGCGCTCAAGACCCGCACTGGTTTTCGCCATCTGCATCAAAGAGATCAAGGCCTCTTGCATACGTGCACCACCTGAAGCCGAGAAACAAATCAAAGGAATACGTTTTTCAAGACAAACATTAACGGCTTGTATGAACTTCTCACCGACAATTGAGCCCATTGAGCCACCTAGGAAGTTAAACTCAAAAGCCACCGCTACGACAGGCATGCCATTCAAAGTACCTTCCATTGCAACTAAAGCGTCTTTTTCACCAGTTGCTTTTTGTGCCGCAAGCAGACGATCTTTGTATTTCTTGGAGTCTTTAAACTTCAGTTTATCTTCTGGCTCAAGATGTGCCGCGATTTCTGAGCGCCCTTCTTTGTCAAGGAAGATATCCAAACGACGACGCGCATTCACACGCATATGGTGCTCACACTTAGGACAAACGTCTAAGTTTTTTTCAAGCTCTGGACGATACAAAACGTTGTCACATTTTGGGCATTTTTTCCAAAGACCCTCAGGAACACCACCTTGCTGTGCACGCTTCGATTCACTACGCATAATCGAAGGAACAAATTTATCTAACCAACTGCTCATTTAACTCTCCAAATTAATTACTAACTGATCGCGTTTGTTTACTTATCCATTTCCGAACGCATCGGTGACAAGATTGAACGTAGCGCATCAGCGACTTGATCTTGTGTACTATCCTTCGCTTGGGCGATGGCATTAACTAAAACACTGCCGACGATGACACCGTCTGAGCATTGGCTCACTGCACGCGCAGTTTGCGCGTCACGGATACCAAAACCAACACCTATCGGCAGGCTTGTAATTTCTCGTAATGATTGAACGTGCGACGCAACATTATCAACATCCAACGTTGCCGAACCTGTCACTCCTTTTACCGACACGTAATAGACGTATCCAGATGCCAAATCACAAATCTTTTTGGCACGAGCTGGCGTTGTTGTTGGCGATAAAAGATAAATCAAATCAATGTTGTTACTACGGAAGCATTCTACAACATCTGTCGCCTCTTCTGGAGTCAAATCTACTAATAAAATACCATCAACTCCGGCTTCTTTTGCTGCATCTGAAAAAGCTTGATAACCGAAGAACTCAATTGGATTCAAATAGCCCATTAAAACAACAGGCGTTTGCTGATTGACCTGACGAAACTCAGCAATAATTTCCAGCACTTTGCGGATGTTCGTTCCCGCCGCGAGAGCGCGCTCACACGCCAGCTGAATCACTGGACCGTCAGCCATCGGATCAGAGAATGGCATTCCGATCTCTAAAATATCCGCACCAGACTCAACTAAGGCATGCATCAACTCAACGGTGTACCCAGGAGCCGGATCTCCAGCGGTAATATAAGGGATTAATGCTTTTTTGCCATCAGTCTTTAATTGTTCAAAACATTTTTCAATACGACTCATGATCACATCTCCAAACCATCGATTTCTGCAACCGTGTGGATGTCTTTATCACCACGCCCCGATACATTAATTACAACGATTTTATCTTTATCCATGGTTGCTGCGAGCTTCATGCCGTAAGCTATTGCATGACTGGACTCCAAAGCAGGCATAATACCTTCTAAGCGCGTCAATTCACGGAAGCCATGCATCGCTTCATCATCATTAATTGCCACATAGTTAGCTCGACCAACATCTTTCAGCCAAGAGTGTTCAGGTCCAACACCTGGATAGTCAAGACCCGCTGAAATTGAATGGGTGCCAAGAATCTGACCATCATCATCCGCCATGACATAGGTACGATTTCCGTGAAGAACACCTGGTCGTCCAGCACTTAATGGCGCTGCGTGACGTCCAGTTTCAATACCATCACCGCCCGCTTCGACACCGTACATTGCGACACTTTCATCTTCGATAAACGGATAGAACATACCGATCGCATTAGAACCACCGCCAACACACGCAACGACAGCATCAGGCAAACGCCCTTCTTGGTCTATACATTGAGCTTTGGTTTCTCGTCCAATAACGGCTTGAAAATCACGCACCAATTTCGGATACGGATGTGGGCCTGCTGCAGTACCGATGATATAGAACGTATCATCAACATTACTCACCCAGTAACGCATGGCTTCATTCAATGCATCTTTCAGAGTTTTAGTACCTGACTCAACAGGAATAACCTCTGCACCTAAAAGCTTCATACGATACACATTTAGAGCTTGGCGACGAATGTCTTCAGAACCCATAAACACTTTACACTTCAAACCTAAGCGAGCCGCAACAGTTGCCGATGCAACACCGTGCTGGCCAGCACCTGTTTCAGCAATAATGTTCGGTTTGCCCATATGTTTGGCAAGTAAAGCCTGACCTATGGTGTTGTTGATCTTATGAGCCCCCGTATGATTTAGATCTTCTCGCTTCAAGTAGATCTTAGCGCCACCCACTTTTTCTGTTAGGCGCTCTGCAAAATACAACGGTGATGGACGACCAACATAGTGAGCTAGGTCTTTATCAAAGGCCGCCTGAAACTCAGGGTCTTTTGACAGAGTTTCATAAACTTCCGCTAGATCCTCTAACGCCGACATTAGGGTTTCAGAGACAAACACACCGCCGAATTGACCAAAACGACCATGTTCATCTGGCAAATTTAAGGAAACTTTTGATTTATCCACGCTTAGCTCCAGTAATAAATTGCATCACTTTTAAAGGGTCTTTAATACCCTTATGCTGTTCTACACCGCCACTAACATCCACTGCATAAGGTGTAACTGCATTCACTGCTTGTTCAACATTTGCAGCGGTTAAACCACCGGCCAAAATTAAGGGCTTTGGCAACTCGTCAGGGATCAAATGCCAATCAAATGTTTCTCCAGTACCACCAGGAACACCAGCCTTGTAAGCATCCAACAACACTGCACTGGCATCAGTATAACGAGAAGCCTCTTCAAGTATATCTAACCCAGGTTTCATGCGAATCGCTTTGAAATACGGGCGTAGCCAACGTTGGCATTGCTCAGGTGATTCATTACCATGAAATTGCAGTGTCCAACGGGCACTGCCAGCTAAAACTGACTCAACCAAAGCCTCATCAGCGTCAACAAACAGCGCAACCGGTGTGATAAAAGGCGGCAACTTGGCGACAATTTTGTTCGCGTCTTCTGGGGAAATATAACGAGGGCTCTTTTGATAAAAAACAAAACCTAAGGCATCCGCACCACACTCCGATGCATGCAAAGCGTCTGACAAATTTGTAATACCACAAATCTTAACGCGGCAAGACATAGGGTGGCTCCTCTTTAAATGGTAAAAAGTGAGGACCTAATGCAGGCTTTGGCACACCAAAATGCTCAGGAAACTCGGCATCAACAAAATACAAGCCATAAGGGGGGGCCGTAACACCTCCTTGAGCACGGTCTTTTGCCTCAAGTACTTGCTTCGCCCATTCGACAGGCTGCTCCCCAGCACCGATTGTCATCAGAACCCCAGCAAAATTACGGATCATATGATGCAAAAATGCATTCGCTCGAACATCTAGCACAATGTACTGCCCGAATTGATCAACAGAAAAATTCAGGATAGTTCGAACTGGGCTATGCGCCTGACACCCTACGGCACGAAATGAAGTAAAATCATGAGTACCAATAAAATACTCACAAGCCTCCTTCATTGCCGAGACATTTAACTCTTTATAAGTCCAAGTAACACCCTTGCCCATTACCGCTGGCCGGAATTCAGATTGGTATATCACATAGCGATAGCGGCGACTGACTGCACTAAATCTAGCATGAAAATCCTCGGCAACATTCGCTGCTGCTTTCACTGAAATATCTGGAGGTAAATGGGTGTTTACACCGAGCGTCCAAGCTCTTAATGGCCGCTGGACATGCGTTTCAAAGTGAACAACCTGTGCACTTGCATGAACGCCTGCATCAGTGCGTCCAGCGCAAATTACATTGACAGGATGATTAGCAATTTTTGAAAGGGCGTTTTCTAAACATTCTTGAACGGTGGCAACATCAAATTTTTGAGCTTGCCACCCTTTGTAGGCTGCCCCGTCGTATTCCACGACTAGGGCCACTTTTTGATTACTCACTTGGGAACATGCGCTCCATCATACTACTTGCTTCAGCTACCTGGCTTTCATTGCCAGCATTTATAACGTCTTCAAGTATAACACGAGCGCCCTCTTCATCACCCATATCCATGTAGGCACGAGCCAAATCTAATTTCGTTGCAACCTCATCGCCACTGGCATCAAAGAAATCAATTGGTTCTTCGTCATCGTCGTCATCAGAGCTGTTTTCCATATCAGCAGCAGCTTCATCAGCACCAAACTCAGGGACGTCAAGGCCACCAAATTCATCTTCTTCCTGAGCCTCGGCAAGCACTTCATCAATGCTATCAGCCAACGCAGTATCTGGCTCAACATCAAACACAGATGACTCATCCACATCATCCTGCTCATCTTCAGTGAGAAGATTATTTACAAAGCTCTCTTCTTCAGAGAAGTCTTCAGACTCCTCTTGAACCTCGAAGTCATCACTGTTCAGTTCCTCTTCTGAGTCTAGCCCAGACAAGGTATCTTCTAAATCAAAGCCTTCTTCGGTGTTAAAGATATCATCTTCTGCCAAGCTTGCAGGATCTTGCTCAGCCACCTGCTCTTCAACTGCCGCATCAAAATCTTCTAGGTTTGTATCTTCCACTTCGAATTCAGAGAATGGATCATCGCTTGAATCCTCATCAGCCAATTCGTCCATTTCTGCGCCAAGTGCATCATCAAAAGCTGAATCAGTCGCTACATCATCCAACTCAGGCACTTCAAACTCATCAAAGGCATCTTCTTCAGGCAAAGACGACTCTAAGTCTGCTGATGCAACAGTCTCATCAAACCCTTCAAAACTTTCTTCTTCTGGAGCGTCGACTTCAAAATCAAAAGCAAATGGATCCTCTTCTTCTATCTGCTCTTCAGTCTCTGCAAAAGGATCACTTTCAGGCTCTGGTTCAGCCACAGCTTCAGCTGCGGCAACAGCAGCCACAGGTGCAGCAGCGGCTGCTGGAGAAAGATCAAACTCATTAGACTCTTTAGAGGAGTCTTCTTTCTCGGCCTTATTTCTACCTGAACGCTTGATAAGCATACCGATCAGCAAGCCAAGAAGCAGCAGAACCGCGCCAGCAATTGACAAAATAATCGGGTTTCCAAAAATCTTATTTGACCAAGAAGCCTCTTCAATTGCCTCTTGTTCACGGCGTAACTGATCAGCTTCCAGCAATTGATCTACAGTATTCTTCTGTTCCTGCATAGCCTGCTGAGCACTCGTAAATTGGCGCTGCAGCTCAGCCATCTGTTGATCTTTTAAAGAAATCAAACGTTCAAGTGTAGCAAGCTGCTCATTCAGCTCACCCAACTTGTCATTTAATTCAGCCTTCTCTCGAACTTCCTTATCAAGCAATTCATTAGTTGAAGAAAGCTCTGACTCTAACTCCCCTATACGCTGTAGATCGGCTTCATTGGAGCTTGCATTTTCTTCAGGAAGAACATTTTGACCAGATGCCAATCGAAGTGTGTCACTAACAGGCATTGCTGGCGCAGGTTCAGCATTACTACTCGCTTGAGTATTCATTTGCTCGTTTGCGATCAACTCATCCAGCTTACCAGCCTGTTTGAGTGCCATCCAGGCTGCGTGTTGGCGAGCAAACTCAGCCTCAGAGGTCGCCTTATTAAACAGCTCAATTTGTTCTCGAGTAGGCAAACGTAATACAGCTCCTTCGCGCAGGAGGTTAATATTGTTTGCATAAAAAGCATCTTGGTTAAGCGCTTGAATCGCCATCATTGTTTGATAGATGGTCAACTGATTAGTAGGACGATTTTTACCCGCGATAGACCAAAGGGTATTGCCTTTTTTAACGGCCAACTCGCCTTGTCCAGCCATAGAGAGGGCTTGTTCGGTTTCAGTGCGGAAAACTTGGTTTGATACAGTTTGAGGCGGCGGCGGTGTTACAGCCTGAACCACTTCAGGCTGAGATTTTTCAACAAGAGCGGATCTATTTAAAGGAGCACTGTACTCACGAACAACTTGGCCGCTAGGCCAACCAGCAGCCAACACAAAATTTAGCTGATCAACGTTCAAAGGAGCTTGTGATTGTACAGTCACTGCTAACTGACCATTCTCATTAACCACCCCAAATCGTAACTGGGATAAAGTTCTTGTTAACGGAACCCCTGCCTGTCTGAACTCACTCTCAGAACCAAGTCGGATGGCAATATCGCCTGGGCTTAAGCCTTCTGTGTCCGATAGCTGTATCCTACCTCGGTACGGCTCATCAAACTGGGATTGGGAAGTCAGTTCGCCCAGCTCCAAAGCATATCCATTGGACATGTACAGCGCGCTGGAAACGGCCAAACTAATCAGCGTTTTTTTGAGCATAAGCTTCCCTTTCTTGTTAAGACCCGACGACAAGTTTAGCTCAAGTATCTTATACGGGTCGCCATTTATCAATAGCTTTAGAATCAATGGTTTGGCGAATATCAGACTTTAAGAGCATTAAGGCATCTTATTAATAAATTGTGTACGGTAAAAAAAGCCCTGCACACAATCCACTTCAAGCATTTTGGCCGTCTGAAGATCCGCTTCCGTCTCGACACCTTCCAAAATAATCTTCTTATCCGTCATTTTGGCAAATTGAATCATTTGACGGACAAATTTCATAAATACATCATTATGCTGCATTCTCAATACACATCGATCTAATTTAACCCACTTCACCAATTGCAATACCGAAACAGAAATCATCGAATGCGGATGACAAAGATCGTCCAAAGCGGTGTCAATACCCAACGCGTCAAACGCTTCAATCATAGATAAGCTCATAATTGCATCGTTTATCTCAGAGTTTTCAATAAGCTCCACAACAATTTCTGATTCTTTTTGTTTACGAATCAGCTGAATAAACGGGTTGTTATGAGCTTCTACATCCGTTGCAAAAAATGCATCTTGGTCAAGATTAACAAAAAGGCGTGTCTCCGGGGACTCTGCAAGCTGAAGCTTCTTTTGTAGATATTCCACCTGAAACAGTGTGATGGGGTTTTCATGCAATGATGCATATATTAAATCTGGCCTTACCGACTCACCACCATAATTATAGAATCTCGATAGGGCCTCATATGCCACTACTTCACCAGTACTGAGCTCAATGATTGGCTGATATTCCACACCAAATCGCTCAGACTGAATAATCTCAAGTAAAACTGATTTACTTAGTGCCCCATGAGAAGTCGTCATATTCCAATAATATCCATCTTTAAAAACCACCTACATGATAATAAATATCATTTGCTTTAACAATTTGAAGAACATAAAAAAACCCTGCCGGAAGCAGGGTTTTTCGTAGATGTATAGCTAGAAATAAGAAGCTAATGTAATCCCTAGGATCACATCATGCCGCCCATTCCACCCATGCCGCCCATATCAGGCATAGCAGGAGCACCACTCTCTTGCGGAATATCAGCAATCATTGCTTCAGTTGTGATCATCAGACCAGCAACAGATGCTGCTGCTTGAAGCGCTGAACGAGTAACTTTTGCTGGATCAAGGATACCCATTTCGATCATGTCGCCGTAAACGCCTGTTGCAGCGTTGTAACCGAAGTTACCTTCGCCTTGCTTCACTTTGTCTACCACAACAGATGCTTCGTCACCCGCGTTTGATACGATCTGACGCATTGGAGATTCCATTGCACGCAGCGCTAGTGCGATACCAACATTTTGGTCTTCGTTATCGCCTTCAAGAGCAGACAGCTTAGATAAAGCACGTACAAGTGCAACACCACCACCCGCTACAACACCTTCTTCAACCGCTGCGCGAGTTGCATGAAGAGCGTCGTCTACACGAGCTTTTTTCTCTTTCATTGCAACTTCAGTCGCTGCACCAATCTTGATAACGCCAACGCCACCAGCAAGTTTTGCAACACGCTCTTGTAGCTTCTCTTTGTCGTAGTCAGACGTTGAGTTAGCCATTTCTGCGCGGATCTGTTCTACGCGAGCAGAGATAGAAGCATTGTCGCCTGCGCCATCAACAATAGTTGTGTTTTCTTTTGTCAATGTTACACGCTTAGCAGTACCTAGCTGATCAAGAGTTGCACCCTCTAGCGTTAGGCCAACTTCTTCAGAGATCACTGTTGCACCCGTTAGGATAGCGATATCCTGAAGCATTGCTTTACGACGGTCACCGAAACCAGGCGCTTTTGCCGCAGCAACTTTCACGATGCCGCGCATAGAGTTAACAACCAATGTTGCCAACGCTTCGCCTTCAACGTCTTCTGAGATAATTAGCAGAGGACGTGATGCTTTAGCAGACGCTTCCAAAATAGGTAGCAAATCACGGATGTTAGAGATTTTCTTATCAACTAGAAGGATGAACGGGTTTTCAAGTTCCGCACTCATTGTCTCTTGGTTGTTGATGAAGTAAGGAGATAGGTAGCCACGATCAAACTGCATACCTTCAACCACTGCTAGCTCGTCTTCGAAGCCAGAACCTTCTTCTACAGTGATCACACCTTCTTTACCAACGCGCTCCATCGCTTCAGCAATGATCTTACCAACTGAACTGTCAGAGTTTGCAGAAATTGTACCTACTTGCTCAATCGCACGAGTGTCAGCACATGGTGTTGAAAGGTTTGCAATCTCAGCTACAACTGCAGTGGTCGCCTTATCGATACCACGCTTAAGATCCATTGGGTTACGACCTGCGGCAACAGCTTTAAGACCTTCGGTAACGAACGCTTGTGCAAGAACTGTTGCTGTTGTTGTACCGTCACCTGCTACATCGTTTGCTTGTGAAGATACTTCTTTAACCATTTGAGCACCCATGTTCTCAAAACGGTCTTCAAGTTCGATCTCTTTAGCAACGGTAACACCGTCTTTCGTCACTAGTGGTGCACCGAATGATTTCTCGATAACTACGTTACGACCTTTTGGTCCAAGCGTAACTTTTACAGCGTCCGCTAGAACGTTAACGCCTTTCAACATTTTTTGACGTGCACTGTCTGAGAATTTTACTTCTTTAGCCATTTTCTCTAATCCTAAATTTATTAATTTACGCTAATCGTTGATTAAACAAACAAGACTTAGGCTTCGATAATGCCGTAGATTTCGTCTTCTTTCATGATAAGTAACTCTTCGCCATTTAGCTTAACTGCTTGACCCGAGTACTGACCGAATAAAACGGTATCACCTACTTTTACTGCAAGCTCGCGTACGTCACCGTTAGACTGAATACGACCCGTGCCCACAGCCAAGACTTCACCCTGAGTTGGTTTCTCAGTGGCAGACCCTGGTAGAACGATACCAGATGCAGTAGTTGTTTCTTCTTCTTTACGGCGAACAACAACGCGATCGTGCAAAGGACGAATATTCATTGATCTATATCTCCAAAGTTAATCAATACCAGGACTCCCCTGGCCGGATTAGCCCCACTCTTCTGGTGGGATTCGTTATCGAATTGATTTATGCGGTTAGCCCATTTTTTTTCAAGGGCAAAAAACAACTATTTTTTCTCAATGTGATCATTTTTTTCCGTTTCAGAACGGTATTCACCTTCGATCACATCCTCTCGTGTGTAATGGCCCTGTGCATCACGGGTAGACCACGCTGCGCGCATATTCATGCGACTCTTTAGGAAGTCTAGAGACACCTTAGCAGCGACAGCTTTTCGTAACGGTGAAATCAACAACAACGCACCAATAGCGTCCGTCACAAAACCAGGAATTAACAGACAAACGCCAGCAAAAGCCAACATGATACCCTCCGCCATTTCTGAGGCTGGCAGCTCACCTCGGCGCATTTTCTCTTGCGCACTACGATGGGTTTCAAACCCTTGGCGACGAATTAACGTAATACCGACAATGGCGGTCAAAAAAACCAGTGCAATGGTGGTCAAGCTTCCGATTTGTGAGCCAACTTTTATCAATACGGAGAGCTCAACCACAGGAATTAATATAAAAAGCAATAATGCAAAACGCATGGTAACCTTCTTTCTTTCTGATTGTATCTTTGACTATTTAGGGGTGATTCTTGGCGAATCAAGAGACAGAGGCATTTAAAACACGTGTTCTATTTGTTCTTGCACACTTAGAAGAAGGTGAAATCACGTCATACGGTGAACTTGCAAGACAAGCAGGCAATGCGCGCTATGCACGTTTAGTTGGTCAAATTTTAAAAAAATTGCCCTCGGACACTCATCTACCCTGGTACCGAGTTGTAAATAGCCAACATAGAATTAGTTTCACCGAAGGAACGGATGCTTATGCACGACAAAAAGTGAAATTAGAACAAGAAGGCTGGATTGTGGTAGGTCAAAAGCTCATGCAAAAAGAGGCGCCTTAGGCACCTCTTCGAAAACACAATCTTGTTATGTTCATCACACAGTATTAATCACGGAAGTTATTGAATTGCACTGGCAACTCAAGGTCCGCGCCACGCAATAACTGCATCACTTGCTGCAGATCATCACGCTTTTTACCAGTCACACGCAATTGTTCACCTTGAACTTGCGCCTGCACTTTGATCTTGCTGTCCTTGATCATTTTAACTATTTTCTTCGCTTCAGCCTGATCAATACCTTCTTTTAGCTTGATCTCTTGAGTGGCACGTAAATTACCTTCAACCACTGGACCACGATCTAATGTCTTAAGGTCGATACCACGATTGACCAATTTCTGTCCCAAGATATCCATCATCTGACGCAATTGCATTTCTGCCTTTGCTTCAAGGACAACAGCTTGCTTATCTTTTACAGTAAAGCTCGCATCAATTCCTTTAAAGTCATAACGTGTTGAAACTTCACGGTTTGATTGGTCTACAGCGTTCGTTACTTCGTGCCAGTTCAGCTCAGAAACGATGTCAAAAGATGGCATTTTGGCCTCCTCCATTCGATATTTACTCTTTGGGGCGGCATAATAGCAGGCTTACCGTTAAAAAACTTCTAATACGAGGCTTAAATGACAAAAGATGAGTGGTTAGTAGTCGGCAATGGTGCCATCGGCTTACTGTGGGCGAGCAAGTTACGCCAGCTAGGTGAGCCTGTTACCGTTTTATGCCGTCGCGATGTACCAAGCGGCTTACTCACTGTCGAAGACTTAGATGAAGATGGATCTCAACAAAGCTCAGAATATGACATTCGTTTTATTTCCAAGGAACAGCTCGAAGGAAAATACACCAAGGTTTTACTTTGCACCAAAGCATTTGATCTGGTTGCTGCCTATTTAGATATCCGCAAGCACACTAAAAAAAGAGGCCTAGTTGCCACACTGTGCAATGGCTTAGGCGCACAGCATGATTTAATTGCACATCTTAAAAAACACCAGAATTTGTGGGCTGGCACCACTAGTGAGGGCGCCCAAAAACTCAGCGCTAACCGCGTCAAGAAAACAGGCCTAGGGGATACTTTTTTTGGACTTTTAACAGATGCAGATGAAAATTTCTTTGGTAAAGAATTTCCTTATCCAGGAGTGCAGTGCGAAAACATTGAACGTAGATTGATTGAAAAGCTTGCCATCAATGCTGTGATAAACCCGCTTACAGCTATATTTTCAGTACGAAATGGCCAAGTTCTTGAAACGCCAATACGAGGGATTTTTGATGCCGCCGTGGCTGAACTTGCTCAGATTATGCAATTAAGTACGTTCAAATATGCGGAACTAGTATCCGATTTATCACAAGACCAATTGCACAACCGAATTGCAAACGTTGCTCGTCTAACCTCGCTAAACTGCTCATCTATGTTCGAAGACATTCGCAATCATCGTAAAACAGAAAACGAGTACATTTCTGGCTTTTTCCATCGTCAAACCTCAAGCGGTCAGGCACCTATTCAAGACGCCTTCTATGCGGCTCTAAACGATCAGAGCAATTTGGAAATGCATAAAAAAAAGCTTCTAGAAATGTTCTAGAAGCTTTATATGCTCGCAGCCTAATAAAACTATTGGGCTGTTTATTTTTTTAGCATCGTCTTATCCTTGCTTAGGATAACTTTTTGATCTTTATACAATGCCCCAAGTGCTTTCTTAAACGTCGCCTTGCTGACCTTAAATGTTTTGAAGATGGTATCCGGTGCACTCTTATCCGTTAGAGACATTTCACCACCGTTTTGCTTCATGTATTCGATAATCTCTTCTAACAGACCCGTTACCTTTTTGTAACCTGTCTGCTGCAAACTTAAATCGATTTTACCGTCTTCACGAACACGCTTGATAAAGGCTTTTAAATGATCACCTTTGTACACGCGCCCCACGACATCTTGGAAAAACAAAACTCCCCAATAACGGCTGTCTACAATACACTTGTAGCCAATATCAGTACGATCACCAATAATGATGTCTACTTGTTCGCCAGTACGATAAGAAGGCTCGTCGCGATTCAACAAACGGTCAACCTTTGTCGTCGCAACAATGCGGTTTGTTGTCTGATCCAAGTAAACAAACAGAAGATGTGCTTGCCCTTCTTCAACACGTGTTTTTTGTTGACCAAAAGGCACCAAAAGATCTTTTGGTAATCCCCAATCGAAAAATGCGCCGACCTGGTTAACAGAAACCGCTCGCAACCCTGCAAACTCGCCCACCTGAACTTTTGGCACCAAAGTCGTGGCAATCAATTCATCCTCAGAGTCTAAGTAAACAAATACTTCCAACTCATCACCGATGCGCAGGCCGTTAGGCACATAACGTTTAGGCAATAAAATTTCACCTAGTTGATCTGCATCGAGGTAGACGCCGAAATCTTTTTCTTTAACTACGCGTAAGCGGTTCATGCGTCCGATATTGGTTGGCATATTGACTCCAAGGAATTAAGTAAGGTCGCGCACTATACACACAACCTGGTAAAAGTAAACGGTGTTTAAGCCTGTGTCATGCATTGCTGCATAAGTTTAGCCAAGGCCTCATGGCCAGTCTCTTCCATTAATTTAATATTACGATCAGGTATGGTTGCCGTATCGCCATAGAATTCTATGGCCTTTTCCAAACTTGCTTCACGCAGTATATGCAACATTGGGTAAGGCGAACGGTTAGTGTGGTTACTTACATCATCTTGTTCTGCACCCGAAAAACAGTACTTTGGGTGAAACGTTGCTAATTGGTAAACCCCTTCACACCCCTGTTCGTACATTAACTCTTCTGAATCATCGACAAAATCCAAGTAGCTGACGAAATCCTGAAACATAGTAGGAAAAATCATTAATGTCGTTTCCACGTCAGGGTTTTGATCCAGAAAATCAATCTCCGCCATCAACTCTTCAAGTGCTATTGTCTCTTGACGAGAGCGCACTACAACATACCGCACTGAGCCACGCTCCACTTCACGCTTAGCAAAGGGGCATACGTTCATGGCAACGATAAAAGAACTGACCCACTTTTGTGTTTGGGCGACCACTAACTCTTCGGTTAAGTGCATGAAATAAACCTCATAATTTTTCGTCATTTTATTTCATTCCCAATAAGCGGTCTAATGCCTAACAAGAATTAATGAAATTAAATGAAAGAAACCTACGTCTTCAACAGGACAATGATACAATCACACCACAATTTACGTTTTAATTGAGAGCATACATGTCCTTTTCCGAATTAGATCTGGATTTTACCATTACGCAAGCCATTGAAGACATGGGGCTTAGCGAACCGACACCGATCCAAGAGCAAGCAATCCCCCTTGCTATGGATGCCCAAGACATTCTTGCCTGCGCTGCAACAGGTACAGGCAAAACTCTAGCGTTTGCTGCACCTGTTGTGCAGCACATTTTAGATCGTGACGAAGAATCTAGCCTTGCGCCTAAAGCGTTGGTGCTGGCCCCTAGTCGTGAACTAGCACGTCAGATTTTCCAAGTATTTGAACAACTGCTCGTTCACACACGCATCAAGCTACAACTGATTGTTGGCGGCACACCTTACGGCATGCAACAACAGCAATTGAGTGAACCTTGTGACATTCTAGTAGCCACTCCGGGTCGTTTAGTCGAGCTAGATGAAAAAGGCTGGTTAGACTTCAGTGATTGCTCAATGTTTGTCATCGATGAAGCCGACCGCATGCTTGATATGGGCTTTATTGATGCCGTGAAACACCTTGCTAAACAGCTACCGAAAGAACATCAAACATTGATGTTCTCGGCGACCATTGATGGCGAAAAAATGAGTCGTTTCTCTCGCTCTTTGCTAAATGAAGAAGCGGAAACCATTCAACTAACGGATTCACCACGCACAGTACCAAGCCAGATCAAACAGGTTGCACTGCGTGTTGACGATGACGCCCATAAAGAAGCGTTACTCAAACACCTGCTATTGCAAGAACGCGTTCAGCAGGCGGCATTATTTGTTTCTAACCGTGACCACGTGGATGTTTGGGTACAACGCATCCGTAAATGGGGCCTACGATGTGACGGTCTTCACGGTGAAATGAAGCAAAGCGACCGTAACGATCACCTAAAGCAAATGAAGAAGGGACGCCTACAAGTATTGGTTGCCACAGATGTGGCGGCACGAGGCATCGACCTTCCGGAAATTAATACGGTCATCAACCTTCGTTTACCGCGCCGCGCTGACTCCTATGTCCACCGTGCTGGCCGTGCGTCACGCGAGGGAAATCCTGGTGAGTGCTATTCATTGGTTGATATGCATGACTTGCCGATGATGGAAAAAATCCAACGCTACATGCAAGCCCCTATCGCCTTTAGTAAAATAGCAGGGTTGGAGCCAAAGACTAAGATTCGCGCTGCAAGCGTAACTAAATCGAAGAAAAAACCAAGCAAAAAGAAAACTGCATCCGGCAAAGCTAAGAAAAAGAAATAGTTTTTAACCATTTCAATATCAAAAAGGGAGCTCAGATGAGCTCCCTTTTTTTTCTAAGCACTACAAAATCAATTTGAGAACGACAATTTAATCAAATTTAATAGTGTGTTGCTTATGACGTACTTTTGCTTCTAAGTAGTTGCGATTGTGCTGATTAACATGTACCTGCGTCGGCACCAGTTGTTCGACTTCAACGCCATTTTGAGTTAACTGCTCAGCCTTATCAGGGTTGTTTGTTAGCAAGCGCACCTTATCAACGCCTAGAGCCTTTAACATGCGCGCCGCGATACCAAAGTCACGACTGTCTTGAGGCAAGTGCAACATTTCGTTCGCTTCATAAGTGTCATAACCTTGATCCTGTAATGCATAGGCTTCAAGCTTCGCATACAGGCCAATTCCACGCCCTTCTTGACGCAAGTAAAGGATGTAACCACCCTCTTCATTAATTCGGTCAATGGCTTCATCTAACTGCTCACCACAATCGCATCGACCCGAACCAAATACATCACCCGTTAGGCACTCTGAATGAAGACGAACTAAAGGGGTTTGATTTTTTTCTTCTGCGATACCTGCAAAAGAAATAGCGATATGTTCTTTGCCGCTCTCATCGCCATTGAACGAAATAAACTCGGCCATGACGTCACCAGCTCGAACTGGAATCACTACTCGACGTTTAACCGTTAATTGATCCATTGATACTGCTCTCTTACATAAAATAATGTTCTATATGTGAACATTATAAAGGTTTTCAATCCTACAACTAAGGAAAACTATAATAAGTGCCCTAGTGGTAACGAAGTGTTCTCCTTAACACTACGTAATAAGAAGCTAGATTGGACGCCACTAACCCCCGGAATTCTTGTTAATTTTCCAAGTAAGAAGTCATGGTACTTTTCCATATCTTCTACCACGACCTCGACCAAGTAGTCACAATTCTGCCCTGTAACAAGATTACATGCCCGCACTTCTGGGAATGAATTCACCTGTTCCTCAAATACAGTAAAACGATCAGGCGTGTGTCGATCCATGCTGATCTGAATGAAAGCCGTTAATTTTAAGCCCAATTCAGAGCGCTTAAGCAGCATCACTTTTCGATCTACAATGCCGCTCTCCTCTAACGCTTTGACTCGTCGAAGACAGGGAGATGGCGACAAGCCAACGCGATCAGCTAACTCCTGATTCGTTAAGCTAGAATCTTGCTGCAATTCTTGAAGTATCCGAATATCAATTCTATCCAACTGAACCATTAAGCCACCATTAACCTGATTTTTATAAATTTAAGCAATTTTATTCTAAAATATGGCCAAAAAAATGAGTAAAACGCAATCATTTTCCGATAAAATTTAGATAAACTATTTCTTGTCGAATGATGCTAACCGCATCCGAACTAAAAAGGCTACCAGCCTATCTACTTATGGAAGGAAAAGAATATGAGTTCTTTTGATCACACTAAATATCGTCCGTTTGAGCCGGTCGCGATTGAAAACCGCACTTGGCCTGATCAAGAAATCACAACCGCACCAATTTGGGCGAGTGTTGACCTGCGTGACGGCAACCAAGCACTGGTTGAACCAATGACTGTGGACCAAAAGAAAGAATTCTTTAAACTTCTTGTAGATGTAGGCTTTAAAGAAATCGAAGTAGGCTTCCCTGCAGCGTCTCAGTTGGATTTTGACTTCGTTCGCTGGTTGGTGGAAGAAGACCAAGTGCCAGATGACGTTTACATCCAAGTTTTGACTCAAGCACGCCCAGAATTGATTGAGCGCACTTACGAATCGTTGAAAGGCGCCAAGAAAGCCGTTGTACACGTATACAACTCAACCTCTAAGACTCAGCGTGAGCAAGTATTCCGCTTAGGCAAAGACGGCATCAAAGAGATTGCCGTTAAAGGCGCTCAATGCGTTAAAGAGCACGCAGCCAAACACCCTGAAACAGAGTGGGTATTCCAATACTCTCCTGAAAGCTTCACAGGCACTGAGACAGACTTTGCTGTTGAAGTATGTGATGCCGTGATCGATGTATGGCAACCGACACCAGAAAACAAATGCATCATCAATTTGCCAGCTACTGTTGAGGTGACAACGCCTAACCGCTTTGCTGACCAAATCGAATACTTCTGTCGAAAAGTTAAGAACCGTGACAGCATCATCGTTAGCTTACACACGCACAATGACCGCGGTTGTGGTGTAGCAGCAGCAGAGCTTGGTTTAATGGCAGGTGCAGACCGTATTGAAGGTACTTTACTTGGTAACGGTGAACGTACAGGTAATATGTGTGTTGTAACCATGGCCATGAACATGTACAGCCAAGGCGTTAACCCTGAATTAAACTTTGCTGACATGGACCGCGTAATCAGCGTTGTTCAATCATGCACGCAATTGCCTGTTCACCCGCGTCATGCTTACGCTGGCGAATTGGTATTCACGGCATTCTCAGGCTCTCACCAAGACGCCATCAAGAAGTGTTTGGCGAACCAAACAGATGATAAACCTTGGGATGTGGCTTACCTACCGATTGACCCACGCGATATTGGCCGTAGCTACCAAGAAGTTATCCGTGTGAACAGTCAGTCAGGTAAAGGTGGCGTTGCCTTCGCGCTTGAACAAGAGTACGGCTTGGCTTTACCGCGTTGGTTGCAAGTTGAGCTAAGCCCTATCGTTCAGAGATTCTCAGAAGAAGACGGCGGTGTTATTGAAGCGGCGGATATGAAACGCCTATTTGAAGAAAACTTCATGACAGCTTCAGCTCCATACGCATTAGGTAACTACGAGCTTAGCAAGAAAGACCGCGACAGTGTCACCGCTGAACTAACTCATAAAGATGGCAATATCTCAGTACAAGGTGAAGGCAATGGTGCGTTGTCAGCCTTTACCAGTGCGCTAAGTGAACAGTTCAATATTCGAGTAGACATTGTTCAGTACCAAGAACATGCATTGACTGTAGGCAGTGATTCACAAGCGATTGCGTACATCCAAGCAAACATTGATGGAGAACGTTACAACGGCGTAGCCATTGATAACGACATTGTGTCTGCTTCCATCCAAGCAGTACTTGCAACAGTAAACCAAAAAGTCAGCGCTTCAGAACAGGCGAACGTTGCATAACCCCCGTAACGTTGGTTTGAAACTGGGGTAAGTGGCAAAACCATTGCCCCAGATACTAGAAAGCCGAGCATTTATCCCGCTCGGCTTTTTTTACGCTTGAAGTAAATCCTGATCACGAAACAATCGAACCAGAAATTAGTTAGTAACCTTCAATAACCACTTTGTCTCGGCCAGTGTTTTTAGCCATATATAACGCTACGTCAGCCCGTTTAATCAACTCAAGCTGACTAATATCATTATCAAACTTACATGCCCCAACACTTACCGTTAGCTTTATTATATGACCATCATAATGATAATCTTCTGTAGAGAGCACTTCACGATATCGCTCACAAGCAATTTTGGCTTCTTCTGCGTTGGTATGGGGCAGTATAAGTCCAAACTCTTCTCCTCCAACGCGTCCAAATACATCACCGCTTCGCTGGGAAGCCATCAACCTTTTTGATACTTCCCTTAAAATCAAATCACCACCATCGTGACCATAGGTATCATTGATTTGTTTAAAATGATCAATATCCAATATAGCAACACTCAACATCTGAGCATGTCTACGAGCTTTAGCCATCTCATCTCTTAAAGTATGCTCAAATGCTCGTCTATTTGGCAAGTTTGTCAAATAGTCTGTGGTAGACAATGCTTCCAGCTGAGAATTTGCTGCCAACAATTCTTGCCTCATATGAGCTAGGCGTGTTACTGCAATTAACTTAGCTAGCAATACCTTATGCTGTATAGGTTTACTTAAATACGCATCAGCCCCAGCTTCGATGCACTTCAAAATGTCATCTTCAGCATCTGAGCCACTCAAAAAAATGATGGGGATCCAATTTGCAGCATAAGAACCTTGGTGCTTTCGAATTTCAGTTACCGCTTCGATACCAGATTTTCCTGGCATATTTAGGTCAACAACCAAGATATCAAACTCTTCAGAATGCTCATAAAAATGCTGCACAAGCTCAATACCATTGGACACTTCATAAACACTGTGCCCCAACTTCTCTAAATGCAACTTTAAAAGCATACGATCTGAAGGAGAATCTTCAGCGATCAATACATTCAAGGAAGCCTCCCATTTTGTTTCAAGGCAGCCTTAACACTTTCGAGTTCTTTAATGATATTTGATATTTGAACCTCGGCATCAATCAATCCGTCTGACTTTGCTTGCTTTTCCAGTGTAAGCGCCATTTCACTCAACTTTATTGCTCCAATGTTTGCACTAACAGATTTTAAACTGTGTGCCGGACGGTAAATCATATCAGATGGGTAGCCTTGTGCACCTGCACTATTTAAATCACTCACAATACCTTCGGCATCCTGTAAAAACGCCATAACCACTTCCTGCACTTGCTCTCCCAATAGTTCTTCTAACCCTTCAAGAACAGAAGTATCTAATGAATCACCATTATAGCTAGCCTCAGGTACAGCAGATGAATCCTCCATGACAACCTCCGCCACCGGATTACCGAGCCATGTAGAAATAGTACGGATCAATTCACTTCCTTTAAATGGTTTGGTTATATACCCATCTCCGCCAATTGCATTAACTTGCTTGATTCGATCTGGTTGTATGTCCGCAGTTAAAGCAAGTATTGGGACCCTCCCACCTACAGACATCTCATTTTTACGTATCTCTTTAATAGCGGTTAAGCCGTCCATAACCGGCATATGCAGATCCATCAATATTAGATCAGGACGACATTGTTGCCACTTTTCTATCGCTTCAACACCATTCTCCGCGGTTTCAATTGTAAAGTCATAAGATGCAAGCATACCTTTAACAACCGCTAAATTTGCTTTCATATCTTCTACTACCAAGATGGTAGCCGCAGGCATTTCGATGTCTTTATAGGAATCATCTGGCAGGTCCGAGACAGAGTAACTTTGGTCAATTACACGACTTTTTTCATATGGCTTGTGTAACATGCTTTCAAAGCCAGCCTTGAGGTCTCGAATACTGGCTGGCTTGTTCAAGCATACGTTGATGTTAGCTCTTTTCAAATCTTCACCAGCTAAAGTACCTGCCGAAGAAATCATCATGATATGTGGCAACTGGTTGCTCGGCACTAGCTCCTGAAGCATTTCTGCCAATTTCAAACCGTCCATGTCAGGCATTAAATAATCAAGTATCAACAAGTCATATGGCTCTGACCTTTCAGCCGCTTTTATTAATTTTTCAAAGGCTTGTAGCGGCTGTTGCATAAACTCCGCAGTCATCTCACACTGCTTTAACTGATTCTCAAGAATGGATAAGTTTGTTGGGTTATCATCAACAACAAGAATCTTTTCAAAACGTTCCAAAGCGAGTGATTCAGACGGCGAGGATGAAGGAAACTCGGAAATTCGTAAAGGTAAACTGATAGTGAACACACTACCTTCACCTATTGTACTCTTAACGTTAATCTCTCCCCCCATCAACTCTACAAGCTGTTTGGTGATTGCAAGACCCAAACCTGTGCCACCAAATTTACGGGTGGTGGAATTATCCGCTTGCACAAACGCTTTAAATAACTGCGACTGAGCATCTGCAGTGATACCTATACCAGTATCAATCACACTTATCTGAACATTAATTTCATGGCCTCTAGGCCCTTCTAGGCTGTCAACCTGAATAATGACTTGGCCTTTCTCGGTAAATTTAATCGCATTACCCACTAAGTTGGTTAACACTTGTCGTATTCTGTAGGCATCACCACGTACAATGGAAACGCCCTTTAAGTTGTACTCAACCAGTAGTTCAATGCCTTTTGCCTCAGCTTTTATGACTAGCAAGCGAGATAAGTCATAAACCATCGCTTCTAAATCAAAATCAATCAACTCTAATGAAAAGTGCCCTGCTTCTATTTTAGAAAAGTCTAGGATTTCATTAATTAGCTCTAATAAGCTTTCCCCTGAGCTTCGAATAATAGCCAATTGATTATGCTGCTGCTCGGTCAACTTACTGGATGACAAGACTTCCGCCATGCCCAACACGCCGTTTAATGGCGTTCTTATTTCATGAGACATAGTCGCAAGAAAGTTACTTTTCGCCTGACTCGCTCTAATGGCCTCTTCACGTGCCTCTTTTAGAATGGCCTCGGTCTCATAGCGCTCAGTAACATCAATATTGGTGCCAAATAGATATAAAGGATGACCTTCGCGATCCATTGCAGTTCGAGCGTTAGCTTTGATATACCGAGTTTCGCCATCAGTTCTTATGATGCGAAATACAATATCAAGATCCTGATGGGTTTCGATGACTCGATCAGATTCATGACGAACTCGTTCAAGGTCATCAGGATGCAGCATCTCTTCCCAAACTGAATATGAAATCGTCGAGCTTTCACTTGATAAACCATAGAGATCGAACATTCTCTGGTCCCATATCAGGGAAGCACGCTGAATATCCATCTCCCAAACACCAATCTTCGCAGAATCCGCAGCGATGCTTAAGCGACTTTGGGCCTTTGATATTTCATTCTCGATTTTCAAACGCGATGTGATATCCCTTGCATGAATGATGTAGCCTTTTAGCTTGCCATCCTCATCAAGAATTTTGCTTCTGACGTTCTCAGCAACAAATTCACTTCCATCTGCTCGACGGTAGCGCATTTTATAATCGACCAGCTCTGGAGTATTTTGATCTGTATAGGCTTGCCCCACCTCGTTGAAGTCGCTACTTTGTGCATATAAGAAATCGGGGGTTTTACCGATTAAATCACTCTCTTTGTAGTGAAACAAATCCAGCGAATGAGGGTTTGCCATTAAAATTCGACGATCTTTGTCTGTCACAACAATCGCTTCTGGCGCATCCATAAACAAAGAGCGAAACAACTCCATTTGCTGATTAAGGGCATTCTCGGCAATTTTTTGCTCTGAAATATCATGAAACGTAATCACACCAGCCAAGCCATCCTGCTCTCCACCCTCAACAGGCGTACAGGAAAACTTAACTGGAAACTCTCGGCCATCAAACGTAAAGAATGTCGCATTTTTACTGTTTATCTTCTGCTTTCTGCGCACAGCATGAGTGATTAAGTTTTCATAATGAGTTAACCCTGGTGTGCTTCGTGATCGATCACGTAAAAGGTAGGTGACCGGTTGCCCAATCATGGTTTCAGAATCGACTCCGATCAACTTTGCCGCCGCTGGGTTAGCAAAGGTAATTTTACAATCGTGATCAACACCAACAATGCCATCGTGGACAGACTCGACTATCAGGCGGTGCTGCCGCTCTGCGTCTAAAGCTTCTTTTTGCTCTTGCGCTTTGGACAGTTCACTTTGCAACCATTGGCCAAATAATTTTACCAACTCGTATTCATCATCACTGAAGTCTTCATCTTTGGCTTCAAGGCTTGAAAAATTTAGGGTTCCCCAAACCTTACCATTCACTTTTAAGGACACCCCTAAATAGGACTCTAACTTAAAGTTTTCGTAGCACGGATGAGTGGCGATTTCGCTTTGACTAGCATGATAAAAACCTGTGACTTGATCACGGTTTAAGGTGTGTACACAATAGCAATCACCGAGATTGAAAACAGCTCCCTGTTCTGGGCCGCCACAACCATACATAACCTCATAGTTTTGATCGACCACATGGCTAACAATTCCAACGGGTAAATTTAAAATCTCGACACCTAGATCAAGCATGTCTTGAATTTTTGTGTCTAATGAGCTCGCTGTGTTCGTTGTGATTTCATGAAACTGTTTTAGGGCTTGGGTAATTCGTTTTAAAGGCGTTTGATCTCTAACACAGATGTAAACGCCTTGAATTTCTTCAGCTTTGTAATTGGGCGTAAACGAGCAGGCAATGTGATGATGCGTACTAGAGCCAGAGCGATTAGGTAAAACAGCTGGTATCTGAACCTCTACATGTTCACCCTGGAGTGCACGCTGTATGTAGGGCTCTACATTATTAAATTGTTCATCTCCGATAATGTCTTTGATCGATTGTCCGATTAGAGACTCTCTTGGGTGTTTAAACACTTTCTCATAAAACTTATTGGCATACTGATAACGTAATTCGGTATCCACTGCTGATACAAGAAACGGCAGATCATCAGCGATACTGGTAGTTAGTCCAACAGGAGAATGAGACGATTCTGGTTGCGGTAAAGGCTGCCCAGTTCCAAGTAGAGAGTTAATTAAAGGTAACGCATCATGAATGATATGAGAGTCCACATACAAAGGCACACCAAGCGATGCTTTATTGGATACAGTAAACCACTCCAGTGATCTCACTGATAAAGCGCTCATTGGCTTGATGATGCCTTCTTCGACATAAAGACCATCACCACTTTCAAGCACCACTGCCCAATGGGATACCGCCCCAGTCCGCTCCAGTAACACAGCCAGAGAGCGAAACTCAGCAAATGCCCCTGAGAAAGATAAGGTCCAGTTAATTGGACGGGGAAACAGTGGAATGCCGCTCGAATTCATACGTACCCTTTCGTTGGATTTTATTATTTATCTCAAAAACTTACTATTACATCCTAGACTACTGTCAGCAACTTTTTCTTACTGAAAATAGAAATCTTTCTTGATTAAAAATAAACAACACTTAAATATAGAAAACCTTATTAAAAAACCCAATAACAAAACAAAACGCATATGAACCCTAACGCTTTAAAGCAGCTTGCCGTAATCATCAGACAAGGCTCCATCAGCTCAGCGGCGGAACAGCTTTTCGTCACTCAGCCTACGCTTACTCGTGCTATTAAGCAGCTGGAACAAAAAGTCGGTGCGCCAGTACTAACTCGAACACGTTATGGTGTTGTGGCAACTGAAATCGGTGAACGCTTGGGTAAAATCGGTGAGAAAATCCTCTTAGATGCCGAGCAAGGCGAAGAAGTAATTCGACAATGGCACAGTGGTTTTCATAACGAGTTTTCTATCGGCATCGATCCACTATGGGAATACGCAGCAGCTCAACAAACAACCCATGCTTTCTTACAAGACCCACGTTATGTTTTCCATTTGAGAACAGGCTCGGCTGCCGCTCAAATCGAGTTACTTCAGCAAGGCGAGTTGGACTTTATTATTGGGCCTGCCCATCTGACAGTAGCGCAAAAAGGGCTTCATAGAGAGGTATTGTTTCGCGACAGGGCTGCCATTTTTGCAGGTGCAAAATCGGCACTGCTCAAGCAAAAACGAGCCATTACGACAAACGATTTATCCAAGAGCAAATGGTTTATAGCAGGCGCCAATGCAGGCTTTATGAATCATCAGCATAATGTAGCACCGAACAATGCTGCCAAGATTAGTTTCACGGGCAGCATTCATTCGGTTATGAGTCTTTTGAGTTCAAGCGATATGCTGGTTCAACTCCCAGCTCGTCTTGCCTTAATGAGCGGCGCACTCCAGTCAGAGCAAATGCTCAATATTGAAGATATGCCTGACCAGCCAAGACGAGACATTGCTTTGTGGTCACGCAATGAAGAAATAGAGCGCCCTGACGCGCAACGAATTCGACAATTGATCTGCGATTTCTTGCGAGATTTAGATCAAAATACGTCAGAATATGGTCTGGAGCTTTAACCTCTTACTGGTTATACCAATTGAAGTCTTTAATGATGCTCTGAACCACATCATTTGAGCGGCCCACAACAATCATCCCCTCTCTCACCGAAGGCTGATAATCTCGTCCGTCCAACATCTGCACTACACCACCTGCCTCTTGAACGGCCAAGATCCCAGCTGCATGATCCCAAGAATTAGGCTTAGGGCTAATGAAGAAATCAACATTACCATTTAACATGGTCCGATATTCATGACAGCAACATCTCAGAGCAATGACTCTGGCATATTTAGTTTGTGTTTCCGCTGCCGACTTACGGTGACCTTTATCTTTAAAAAGAAAGGGGGAGAATACGCCCACTAACGACGGATCAGTGGCTTGCTGAGAAAGCACAATCTGAGTAGGAGCTTGATTCGGTTTAACATACCAAGTCCCTTGCCCCCTAGAGGTCTCAATCCAATCGTCATTTACAACATCGTATAATAGCCCGAAGATCGTTTCACCCTTATAGGCTGCGGCAATAAGAACGCCAAACGTCGATAAACCATTGGCATAATTCCAAGTACCATCGATTGGATCAATAATCAGCACTAAATCAGAAGAGTCCAGTAGGTCTAATACAGACTCATCTTCTGCCACAGCTTCCTCTCCTACAATCAAAGCATCAGGCAATGCTTCATGAAAACGTTCAGTCATCGCTTTCTCTGCAGCAACATCGGCAACCGTAACCAAGTCATCAAACCCAGATTTGGTATCGATCGCATCACTTGTCAGAGATCGAAAACGCGGCAAAATCTCTGTTTTCGCAACATCTCGAACAATCTCAATAATAGTTTGCTTATCTTGCATTGAAAGCATGCATGCTCCTTGCGCTAATGGTTTTTCTCTGTAGAAAAGAGGATGACACCACTCTATTACATTACTTGGGCAGAAACCACTTTCGCATTTTCAGTGACTCTGTTCAGTGAGCAAGTTTTAGCACGACCACACCTGAGATAATCATCAGAATACCGAAATAACGCATTGCTGAGCCTGGATCGCCAAAAAACAACACCCCAACCAAGAAGGTGCCTGCAGCACCAATCCCTGTCCATACTGCGTAAGCCGTACCAATAGGGATCTGTTTCTGCGCTAGCCACAGAAACATGCCACTAATGGCCATAAAAGCAATCGCCATCAAGATACCGGGCCACCTTACTGAGGAAGTTTGTGCGATTTTCATACCTAACGGCCAACCTATTTCTGTCAACCCTGCCAACAACAAATATATCCAGCTCATATTTACCTCCGAATTCAGATGAACGGCTAATGTTTGACCGAAATAATATCTACAAATAAGATACTTAATAGTTAATAACCATCTATTAATTTCATATGCAAAACTTAGAACATATTCGAATGCTGGTACTTTCTGCTGACTTGGGCTCTTTTTCGGCTTGCGCAAGAAAACTGGGTAAAGTTCAATCGGCTGTAAGTCACGGCATCAATTCCTTGGAAATTGATCTGAATGTCACGCTGTTTGATCGAAGTACTCGTAAACCAACACTTACGCCAGCAGGAGAGCGTCTTTATCGAAGTGCCAAAGCACTACTGGCACAATCAGACGAGTTCGAACAGATTGCCCAGTCCGTAAACCGAAGAGAAGAAGGCCTCATACGCCTAGCCATAGATGATGCGTTAATGACACCTCAAGTATTAACGCTTCTAGAACAATTTTCTGATCAGTACCCTCATACACAACTTGAGTTTTTAGCTCTGCCATCACCCGATATCATTCAACAAATACAAACCAACCAAGCGCATTTAGGTGTTATGTTTTCTGAAATTAAGACCTTTAAGGAAGTCGATTTCGGATACATTGGGCAAATTAAAATGCTGCCTGTTTGCCATGCACAATCGCCGTTAGCTGCTCAAAAACAAGTTACAGAAACCGCTCTATACCCGTATCGCCAAGTGGCTATTCGTGGAGGAAAAAAAATTGAGCCTTCGATGTTGGTTAGCATGACGCCAAATGTTTGGTGGTGTTCAAGCACTCAAACAGCTTTAGATTTGATTCTAAGTAAAGTTGGTTGGGGATATTTACCCTACCATCTCGTTCAAGACGCCCTGAAAGACAAGCGTCTGGTAAAAGTAGACGTTGAGTTTGATCAGAAAATATGGGAAGCGCCAGTCGACCTTGTCTGGCAACGAGGCAGCTCAAGAGGCCCAGCACTAACGTGGTTGATACAAGAATTCAAAGCGGCCTTTGCTCAAGCTAATGATTAGAAAATCATTCTAGATATAGTCATCTTTTCTATCTTATTAATAGATAAACAGTTTTTCTCAATACTGCGCGACATGAGCTCTCCATATCGATAGAAATAAAGTAAAACTGTTGACTTAACCAAAATGTTATCGGTAACATTGCGCTCAGTTACCGGTAACATACTTCATGTAACTGGTTTCTTTATCATTCCTTCAAAACAATAAATAGCGGGAAGACATCATGAGCACATTTGCCAAGACGTTACTCACTGCCACGCTTACTGGCGCCCTATCCGTATCAGCATTCGCAGCTGACTACACTTTTAAATTCCAATCATCTGACCCATCAGGTGATAAAAACTTCCAAATCCAAAAAGAATGGACTGAGCGTGTAGAGCTTATGTCTGGCGGTCGCATCAAGATCAACTTGCTTCCAGTTGGCAGTGTTTTTAAACACACTGAAACCCTTGATGGCATCAAAATGGGCATTCTTGATGGTCAAATTACCGCGACAGAGTTCTTCTCTGGTAAAGACGCTGCTTTCGGTCTAATTGGTAACACCGTTGGCGCGTGGTCAGATACTAGCCAACTATTGCAATACATTAACTACGGCGGTGGTTACGAGCTAATGAACGAACTTTACGCTCCTTACGGCGTGAAATTCATTGGTGGCTCTACAACGGGTGTTGAATCATTCGTATCACGTGTACCTCTAAATGGTGTTGAAGACCTGAAAGGCCTTAAGCTTCGTGCACCAGAAGGTCTAGTACAACGTGTATTTGCTGCAGCAGGTGCTGCACCAGTAAACCTGCCGGGTTCTGAAGTATTCACAGGTCTAAGCAAAGGCGTTATCGACGCTGCTGACTACACAGTGTTTTCTACCAACCAGAAAGCGGGTATGAACGACATTGCAACACACCCAGTTCAACCTGGTTTCCACTCGCTACCATTGATCGACGTGTCAATGAGCATGAAAAAGTGGAACCAGCTTCCTGAAGATCTTCAAGCCATCATGACGACTTCGGTTCGTGACTTCGCTAACGACATCACAACTCAGCTACGCATTGCTGACCAAAAAGCAGTCAAAGCAGCTCAGGAAGATCCAAACATCACTATCCACGACTGGTCTGCAGAAGAGCGTAAGAAGTTCCGTGCGATCGCTCGTACACAGTGGGAAGAGTTTGCTAAGCAATCTCCAAACGCACAGAAAGTGTATGACTCAGTGACTTCTTACCTAGAAGAAAACGGCCTTCTTTAATCTTTAAGAAGACCATCGCCAAACCAAAACAGGAGCTTTGTGAGCTTGTAAATGACAAGCAAGCAGGCTCCTGTTTTAAACTGGACCCTACCCCATGAGCAAAGAAATCCCCATTCCACATACTGAAGATACTTCAGAACAACCTCGCAATCTTTTAGATAAAGCCATTGTTCGTATCGGCAATGCGTTAAGTCTGTTGTTTCTTTTTACAGTGGCTATTTCATTTTATGAAGTGGTCATGCGTTATGTCTTCAATGCCCCGACTATATGGGTACATGAATCTGCATCTTTTCTAGGAGCGTGCTTATTTGTCTTCGGTGGCATCTACGCCTTAGCGACTAATAAACACGTGCGCGTTGTGTTGATTTACGACGCGGTCTCAGAGCGCACACGCCAATACCTGAATGTCTTTCATCACATTATGGGACTAATTTTTGCTGGGTTACTCGCGTACGCGGCTTATCAAATGACCGAAAGCGCAGTGCTATCTCCATTTGGCGACATTCATTTTGAGACTTCCGGCTCAGCTTGGAATCCTCCGTTTCCAGCGTACGTGAAAATTACCATTTTCATCACAATGTGCGTGATGTTCATTCAGTTCGCTCTTCACTTAATTCAAGAAGTACTGAACCTAAGGAAGTCATAAGATGTTTGATTTATCTAGCTTGGGCATTGGCTACGGCAGCCTTTTAATGTTGGTGTCCATGATCCTGCTGCTACTCACAGGTATGCAGTTGGCCATGGTGACAGGTCTTGTGGCACTGGTTTTTGCAATCGGTTGGTTTGGGATTGATGCCCTACCCTTGGTGACTAGCCGTTTATACAGTTTCGTCGGTGGTTACGTATTCTTAGCCGTCCCTATGTTTGTACTGATGGCCGCCTTACTTGATCGCTCAGGTATTGCGCGAGACTTATTCGATGCCATGAAAGTACTGGGGCGTAAAGTTCGCGGTGGTGTTGCGGTTCAAACACTTGTGGTAGCCGTAATCTTGGCTTCTATGTCTGGGGTAATCGGTGGTGAGACTGTACTGCTTGGTATCCTTGCATTACCACAAATGCTGCGCCTTGGTTACAACCGTAAGCTTGCGATCGGCACCACCTGTGCTGGTGGCGCACTGGGCACCATGCTTCCACCCAGTATCGTATTAATTATCTACGGCTTAACTGCAAGTGTATCGATCGGCGACCTGTTTAAGTCGGCGTTCCTACCTGCATTGATTCTAGCCGCGGCGTACATGATTTACGTGTTAGTCATTTGTCGTCTACACCCTGAATACGCGCCACTGCCAACTGAAGAAGAGCTTGCTCAAGACAATGAGATCAACTATTTCAAAGCACTGTTTTTCCCTGTGCTGTCTGTTGCGGTCGTGCTTGGCAGTATCTATACCGGTATAGCATCGGTAACAGAAGCCTCTGCGTTAGGTGTCGTGGGTATCTTTATCAGTGCCTGGATTCGTGGTGAATTAAGCTTCGAGATGCTTAAAGACAGTGCAAAAGCGACCATGAGCACCTGTGGCATGATCATTTGGATCGGTATTGGTGCGACGGCCTTAGTAGGTGTTTACAACCTAATGGGCGGTATTGATTTCGTTGAAGAAACCATCCTTGCTCTGTCTGGCGGCAGTGTCATGGGTACGATCCTAATCATGATGGTGATCCTCTTAGTATTGGGTATGTTCCTAGATTGGGTGGGCGTTGCCTTGCTTACCATGCCAATCTTTGTACCGATCATCACTAACCTTGGTTTAGACCCTGTTTGGTTTGGTGTTGTGTTCTGTCTAAACATGCAGGTGTCTTTCTTGTCACCGCCATTTGGCCCAGCCGCTTTCTACTTGAAATCTGTGGCGCCAAAAGACATCAGCTTAGGTGAAATTTTCAGCTCTTTATTACCATTTATCGCCCTTCAGGTAAGCGTACTAGCATTAGTCATCATCTTCCCTGAGTTGGCAATTTGGTGGAAGTAAGCAGCCAAGCAACCTGTAAAGACATAAGTAATTTTGCAAAGTGCCTGTTGGCACTTTGCTAGAGAGGAAAAAATGATTAATAAAATCATTGTGATGGGAGTTTCTGGCTGCGGGAAGTCTTCAATGGGACAAAAAATTGCAGCGTACTTTGGATTTCCATTTTTTGATGGTGATGATTACCACAGTGAAGCCAATGTCGAGAAAATGCGCCAAGGTATTCCACTGACGGACGAAGATCGATTTGGGTGGTTAAAAACACTGAATGGCATTTTGAAAGAACATCCTACGGCTGTCGTTGCCTGCTCAGGCCTAAAGCCTGAGTACCGAGAAATCTTACGCCATGATGTAAATGATCTAGGGATCATTTATCTTCAAGGGGACTTCGACACGATTTGGCAACGCCATCAAAAGCGTGACGGACATTATTTTAATGGCAAAGAAATGCTTGAAAGCCAGTTCGCCACGTTAGTAGAACCCAAAGATGAAGCGGATGTTATTACCGTCGATATCCGTCAATCAATCGAACAAGTTTTCAACGTAAGCATTCAAGCGCTAGAAGCAAAATAACGCGTGTTAGCTGACCTTAAACATTTGTTTTAAAGTCAGCTAACTTATTATTACATATTGCTTTTTTTATAATCCGTTCATTCGCAGCTTACCTAATATGTGGTAATGTTAACGTTAACAGAACAAAAACAGATCGACCAAAATGAAGAAGAAGCGCCCCACCTTACAGGATGTAGCTGACTTAGTCGGAGTGACAAAAATGACTGTCAGTCGTAGCATTCGTAATCCGGACCAAGTGTCGGACACGCTACGCGATAGAATTCGAGCGGCGCTAGATGAGCTAGGTTATATCCCTAATCGAGCTCCGGATATTTTATCGAAATCAAAAAGCCACGCCATTGGCGTCTTACTACCCTCTCTTACCAACCAAGTTTTCGCTGAAGTCATTCGAGGTGTTGAGTCCGTACTTGAACCTGAAGGCTATCAGACTATGCTGGCTCACTTTGGTTACAGCAAAGAAGTGGAAGAAAAGCGTATTGAGACACTGCTCTCATACAATGTCGACGCATTAATCATTTCTGACAGTGTTCATACTCCCAAAGCACAGAAAATGCTAGAAAACGCTGGCGTGCCGGTTATTGAAATCATGGACTCAACGTCCTCTAGTCCACTGCACATTATCGGCATCGATAACTGTGCTGCCGCACGTGATATGACTCAGACCATGCTTGATCGAGGCCATCGCAATATTGTTTTCTTTGCTGCGCGAATGGACACACGCACACTGCAAAAGATCAAAGGCTATCAACAAGCCATGGCACAGAATGGTTTAAAAACAGTCGTTAAAGAAACCGAAAAAGCCTCTTCTTTCTCATTGGGTGCTCAGTTTCTTGACGAAATATTGCAGGAACATCCTGAGACGGACGGCATTATTTGTACCAATGACGACTTGGCAATCGGTGCTATTTACGCCTGCCAAAAGAGAAATATCAGAGTCCCTGAACAAATAGGTATGGCAGGGTTTCACGGGTTAGACATAGCACGAGCGATGATACCTTTACTTGCTACGGTTATCACACCACGTGAAGAAATAGGACGCTTAGCTGCCAAAAACATCATTCAATGCCTTAATGGCCAACCTCCTCAAATGCAAACAGTACAGCTTGATTATAAAATTGAGTGTGGTGAAAGCATCAGATCGAACAAGTGATCGCCATAAAAAAAGGGAAGCATGCGGGGTGTTGAAGAGTCGCACATACTTCCCTTAAAGGGTGACGTTAATCATCATCACAGGCCTATTCAAGTAGCTTAAAAAGGCACCGAGCCAGCAAGTAATCCCCCATTTATGATGACTTACTGACTCCGTGACAATGATAGAAATAGATCACCATTCCATAGAGGACTTCGCATACGATATAGGGCAGAACAAATATGTATCGCGACGTCGAAATACATAATAGAGACTTTAAGCCTCTTCAATCTTACTGTATGCGCCCAAGATCTCATCATTTACGACATATCTAGATGGTCACTTTGGCTTTCAAGATAAATGATTACTTTTCGTTTTATCTAACAATAACGAGAGCTATCAGTTCAAAATAAACAACAAAGCACTTATTGAGAAGAAGGATAAAACTGTCGTAATCAATAACGTGCTAGCACAAAAACTTCTTTGCCCATAGGTTTCGCCGATGATTGGATAAATACTAAACATAGGCATCGCAGCAAATAATAACGCGGACACTTTAAGTTCAAATGGCATCGCCGGAAACGCTTGCAGACCAGCAAACACAACCAATGGAAAAATCACTAATTTCACACTGGCTACTAAGGCTGTTCGAATTTTGCTGCCACGGATAACAACACCAACCAAAGAGCCACCGATCACGATCAAAGCGCACGGCGCTGCTGCCGAGGCAAGGAGCTCCAACCCACCTCCCATAAAGTTAGGCAAGCTCACACCAAGCAAAGACATGATCACACCAGTAAAAACCGCGAGGATAATAGGGTTTGATGCAATACGTTTGGCTACATTAAGTAATACCTTACGACCTACACCAGATTCTTGGTGATACAAAGACTCAATTAGAATCAAGCCAACCGGTAAGAATAGAATATTTTCAACCACTAGCGACATGGCGAAAGCTTGCGCTGGTGCATTGTCCAAGTACTGTAGCAAAATGGGAAAGCCAATAAATGAACTGTTTGGCATCATTGCCCCAATACCACTGACAGCACCATTACTCCAAGACTCTTTCAACACCCCTTTAACCAATATGAGTGTTAGAAAAAAAGCCGTCAACCCTCCTAAGGCATAAACTCCCATATACGAAAGGTCGACTACAGCTCTTAAGTCTAAAGATGAGATTTTGGTAATCATTACCGAAGGCAATGCAAAATATAGGACAAACTTACTTAAAGCAGGTAAGGCATCTTTGCTGAGGAGTTGATACTTAGTCCCAACGAAACCAAGCAAAATCAAGAAGAAAATAGGTGCAGTAATATTAAGAACAACGTCCAAAGTAAATCCCTACTAAATTGGTCTAATTAAGTGATTGATCCTATATTAAACTCAACTTAATAACATTACGTTACATAATTAACGAAGGCTTTCTGCATAAATCCAATAATGAGAAAGCCTGAAAGATAGGATCAAATGGACATCATTGATCCTGTGCGGTATGCCAGTTCACAAGATTCTCAAACGCGGTGCGAAAATACAGTTCATAACTGTTTTTTTCGACATAACCGATATGTGGTGTCGCGGTAACATTTTCTAACGTGAGTAACGGCTCCTGCTCCAGCGAAGCAGGCTCATGATCAAACACATCAATGGCAGCTTGTCGTTTGGGGTGATGTCGTAATGCTTCAAATAAAGCATTCTTCTCAACTAGCTCGGATCGACTCGTATTCACAAACAAAGCGTTGTCTTTCATTAAAACAAGGTCATTGGCGGTCACGCAGTTTTTTGTGGCTTCGTTTAGTCGTAAATGAAGGGTAATAACATCCGCTTGGGTGAAAAAATCTTGTTTACTTTCCGCTACCGTAAAGCCGTCTAGCACTGCTTGATCACGGGAAGACTGACTCCCCCAAACCAACACCTGCATATCGAAAACCTTAGCGTATTGGGCGATACGCTTACCTATTTTCCCATACCCCCAAATCCCTAAGGTTAAGCCATTAAGAGTCCTACCTAGCCCCATATTTCCGGAGCTTTGCCAGATATTTTCACGCAAGTTGTCACTATAACTTGGAATGTGTCTGATCGCGGACATAAGCAATGCCCAAGTTAATTCAGAAGGCGCCACAGGTGAGCCTACACCCTCAAGCACCTGAACGCCGTAACGCTGACACAATGTGACATCAATGTGATTACTAACTTTGCCTGTCTGACTGATTACCTTGAGCTTGGGGAGCTTTTTAAGAAGAGATTCAGTAATGTGGGTTCTCTCACGGATAAGAACGAGTGCTTCAACATCGGCCAGCTTCTCTGCCAATTTACTTTCACTGTAGGTTTGGTTGAGAACTTTTACCTCGTGATCGCCCAGTAAATCGAAGCATTCCAAATCCTGAACTACATTTTGATAATCATCTAGAATTGCAATTTTCATAGTATTCCCTCTGATATGCAGGCCTCATTAAGCCAAACATTGGAAACTTCATACTATGATAATCTCAGTAATTTAAGAATAGGACTGGTCGATTAAACTCTCTGCTAGCTTGGCCGCGTGGCCAAACTCGTAATCTTCTAAACTATGAATCAAAGCCTGCAATATTTCGCTGTGTACGCCGCCTTGAACATAGCGTTCCAACTCTGTTACGTACTCTAGTGCTTGTGCATCCCCATTTTCAGCAAGCTGCTGAATCATTTTTAAAACTGGAGCTAAACTTTCAGCATCTGCGATCGCTTCCTCTTGGTTAGAGAGATCTACTTTTGAATGCAGTAATGTTAGGTTTTGCGCTAACTCATCCAGTTCACCTGTTAAACGTTCTAATAAAGCTTCAATGGTTTTCGCATCGATGAAACTAATATTCTCAATGTCCCTTGCGGTCGCCAACAAATTCACAGCCCCCAGATTACTAAAGATCCCCCTTAGGTCATGCCCGAGAAACTTTAACGAGTCCAGCTGCTTCAAATCACAAAGCTCTTTTACTTTCGCATCTAATTTAGGGTATTTGCGCTGATACTTAGCCCACAAGTCCAAATACTGAGATAAACCACCAGGAATTCTGCTTATAGATCTTTTTAGATTTAACCCAGGTAAGGTATCAGGTAGTGCACTAAGTAAACCAAGATTATTCTTGCTCGTTGTATTAGACGCCACACGCCATTTAATGAGTACTTCTTTAAGCTCGGCAGGGTCGATTGGCTTGGTGATGTGATCATTCATCCCAGCGGCGATACTTTTATCGTAATCCCCTACCATTGCATGGGCAGTCAAAGCGATGATCGGTAACGATTGATTATCAACCGACTCTCGAATTTTGCGAGTCGCTTCAAAACCATCCATCAGTGGCATTTGCACATCCATCAATATTAAGTCGAATTTCTTTAAATCGACAGCGTCAATGGCCTCTCTGCCGTTGGTAGCGGAGTGCACAACAACCCCTAGCTTCTCAAGCAAACTACTCACAATCATCATGTTAATCGGATTGTCTTCCACAACCAGTATCTGCATGCCATCAAGCACACCTTGATCTTGGTTTATAAAGCTAGATGCTACAACATCCTTCGCTCCAGACAATACAAATGATATCTGACGACAAAGCCCTTCTGGTGTTCGAAGATTGGTTAGAAAGCGAATACCGTCAAAATCATTTTGTTTAATGGATTTCTTCTGCTCGGCATTACAAATGACTATCGTTCTAGATTCCGCCTGTTTACCACCTTTTTTTAACCAAGTCAGCCAATTATGAATCATTGAATCTGGCATACCGCGTGCGTCCACAACATGGACACAGCTTTCTGAAAATTGATCCGCCTGAAAGTTTGGCATATCCCCAGGCCAGTAATGCTGAACCACTGGCCCGAACGTATTCATAAAGCGTGATACAGACGGTTTAGTCGTAAATAATGACAAGGACTCCACATCATTAATAGCGGGATGAGTTTTTTCAACCTGTTTGGCAATCGGTAAAGACAAGCAAATTCTAAAGCTTGAGCCTAATCCTTCTTGGCTTTCGAGAGAGATATCACCGCCCATGATTTCAACAAGCTGTTTCGTAATTGACAACCCCAGCCCTGTCCCTCCATAACGTCGGCTGGTAGAAATATCAGCTTGCGTGAAAGGTGCGAAGAGTGTGGCTTGCACATCTTTGTTAATGCCAATCCCTGTGTCTTTTACAACGATCTCAATTTGCGCAGCAGACTCAGATAAATGCAGCAAATACACTGAAACAGACACAAAGCCTTGTTGTGTAAACTTGATGGCATTATTTACGAGATTGGTCAAAATCTGATTTAAACGTACGGCATCGCCTATTAAGTGGCGCGGCACATTAAAGTCATAGTCAACAAATAACTCTATGCCTTTTTTATGGGCGTTTAGGTGGTTTATGTCATATACCTGACGTAGTACATCATCTAAATACAGTTCGTGCTCATCGACTTGTAGCTGCCCAGATTCAATTTTTGAAAAGTCTAAAATATCATTGATAATGACAAGTAAGTTGCTGGCTGAGGACTGAATCTTGTTTAGGTAATCACGTTGAGTGTGATCCAGCGGCGTGTCATGAAGTAAATGCGACAATCCGATAATGGCATTCATCGGGGTACGTATTTCATGACTCATATTAGCCAAGAAATAACTTTTATGGTGATTAGCAGTTTCGGCTAACTCTAGAGCGGAACGAAGTTCTTCTGTACGCCTACGTACTAACTCTTCTTGCTGAGAAACAAGATCTCGCAGGTGTGTATTCGCTTTAAATAGCTCATTGGCTTTTTCTTCAAGTAAACGTTCAGCTTCTAGCCTTGCACGTTTTTCTCGATCTAAGCGCTTCTGTAGACGTTGCTCTAAATCACTCATTGTATACGTTTGATTGTAAAGTGAGTTTCGTATTGTTCTTCAGAATCGAAGCTTTCATGACTAATCTCTAGAGTCTCACCGTAATGCTTGGCGCATCCTTGAATAAGACCCAACGCTAGGCGAGAAAAAGGCCTTTTTGAACGGTACTCCATATGGAGAACCGATGGTTCGAGACGTTCGCAACGGAATTCAGGCAATTCCGCGTTTGGGTAAAGTTTTAAAACTTCAACGTGAATAGCTGTATCAACCACTTCAAGCAATTCCATTGAGCTGCTTCGCCCTTCCGCTAAGGTTGGGTACTTGCCGACTAAAACGCCAAATAAGTGCTCACCGAATGCTTCAATAAGAGTATCAACTGGTAGTTTCGTGATCTGGCTTAATCGTACAACAAGCTTAATCATATCTGTGTGGCCGTAATAACCAACCGAGGTGAATGCTCCACCAGTACTTAAGCCCGGATCATCAAGGACTTCATCTAAGACGTCTTCAGAAAAACGCTCTGCGACCATATCCATAAAGGTGGTATACACTACGCCCATCATGATAGAAGTCCCTCACAAAAATTAACCATTCTTATATTTTCAGGCTAACATACCGCCAAGGTTTTGCTATAGCATATATGAAGCGATTTGTTACAGGTTGTGACATCGATGAACTAAGCTTTGCAAGGTGCTCAAAGGGAAGTGGAGGAAAACTATGACTGAATTAGTTCAAAAAACAGTTTTAGTGGTTGATGATGAACCGGTGAACATCAGCGTGCTTTCAAGCACGCTACGCGACCACTATCGTGTTATCGTTGCAAAGTCGGGAATGCAAGCCCTTGAACGCATTGAACAAGTCACAACTCCTGACATTATTCTGCTAGACATCATAATGCCAGAAATGGATGGCTATGAAGTCTGTCAGATACTTAAACAACGTGTTGATACTCGTCATATCCCAATCATTTTTATTTCTGCAATGTCTGATCATCATGATGAAGAAAAAGGCTTATCCCTTGGCGCAACGGATTTTATCGCTAAGCCCTTCTCTCCATTAATCGTATTGAAGCGCATTAAAAATATTTTAAATCTTGAAGAGGCGCAACGCTCACTTAAAGATCAAAATAAGCGGCTCGAAGAAACAGTCTATGCGCGAACCAAAGAACTGTATCTCACTCAGAATGTAACCATTCACGCTCTCGCATCTTTAGCTGAAACACGTGATAGCGAAACAGGTAACCACATTCGTCGAACTCAGCATTATGTCCAAACACTAGCCGTAGATTTGAAAGCTCATGGTTATCATTTAGACGAGCTGACGGATGAGAACATTGACCTGTTATTCCGTTCTGCGCCACTACATGATATTGGCAAAGTGGGTATCCCAGATCGTATTCTTCTAAAACCAGGTAAGCTTGATCATGATGAATTTGAAATCATGAAAACTCACGCCGCTCTGGGTGCACAAGCATTGGCAACAGCAAACGAAGAAGTGGGCGATAACGACACCTCCTTCCTTCGCTTTGCAAGAGAGATTTCTCAAAGTCACCACGAGAAATGGGATGGAACAGGCTATCCCATAGGCTTAATCGGCGAAGATATTCCTTTATCAGGGCGTATCATGGCGTTAGCTGACGTGTATGATGCGTTAATTTCTGAAAGGGTTTATAAGCCAGCATTCCCTCATGAAAAAGCTAAAGACATCATTCTAGAAGGAAGGGGAAAGCACTTTGATCCTAAAGTAGTGGATGCATTTCTTCGAACTGAATCAATCTTTATTGATATAGCGAATCAATACAGAGATTAACGATTACGAAATGTAACTCTCTAATATTTGGATTGCCGCCGATCTGCTTCTACTATCAATATTCAGAATAATAATTTTAAATTGATAGTCTTCAATGCTGAGGCAGCGTCTTTCATGTTTGAGTCTATAAAACGTTATAAGCGGACTGCATTTATTGTATTTACGGTAACATTTTGGCTCTCAGCAATATATGCGATTGATTTCTATTCTGATTTAAATAGTGAGCACTTAACAAAACAACATCAAAAAGCCGTATTAAAGGAAGTCGCTTTAGCCAGAGCGAAGATAGAGTCTTCAATATACAAAGAAGTCTCATTAGCAGATGCTCTCACCACCTTATTGATGACAAATCCAAACAATACTCTAAACCATTGGGACAGGGTTGCTAATAAGCTGATCAGCAACGCCAGTTATATCCGCAACATTGGATTGTCGCCCAATGATATTATTACGCACATTTATCCTCTTGAAGGTAACGAAGCTGCTATTGGGCTCGATTTCCGCACGCTTCCCAGTCAGTACAATGTGGTTGTGCATACTCGAGATTCGGGTCAAGTCTACCTCGATGGCCCTGTCACACTTGTTCAAGGAGGCAAAGCTGTCATTGCGAGATTCCCCGTGTTTCTTGATTACCCTATCAACAATTCATATTGGGGTGGTGCAAGTGTTGTATTAAATTTCGATGATATTATTCATCAGAGTGGACTGCTTAATATTGATGGCACCGAGGTTGCTTTAAAGCGTATGCAACTAGATGGTAGTGAAACTGTGTTTTTGGGGGAGCCGACACTTTTTGAAAAAGCCGATGAGCTTATTCCGATATTTTTACCTCAAGTAGAATGGATGCTCGCGGTTAAAAGCCTAAATACGCCAAGCTCAACCTCCATATTCCAATCTTTTCAACATATATGGTCTCTTGGTTTAATCGCAAGTGGCATTCTTTATATTGCGTTTATTTTACTATTTCGAGCTTATGCCTTAGCACATTCAGCTTCGATTCGTGATGAACTGACCAACCTGCATAATAGACGCTACTTTTTCCAATTCTTAAACCGACTGCTGACAAAAAACAGTTCAGATTTCATTCTATACAGTATCGATTTAAATGATTTCAAAAACGTCAACGACAGATATGGGCACGATGCCGGGGATTATCTGTTGAAGCATATCGGACGGATTCTCACTTCGCTGACCCCAAAAGGTGCCTGCCTTGCTCGTGTTGGAGGAGACGAGTTTGCTTTATTAATCCCACAGCAAAGTAAACGGATCGAGGCAGAACCCTTCGCTTTAAAACTTGAGTTAACAGTGTCCAGTCAAACCATGACTTGGAAGCATCAAGCTTTAACAGGCAGTCTGAGCATCGGTTATGTTTGTTATGATAAGAATGCACCGGAGTCCATGGAAAACCTACTAACCAGCGCCGATCATAATATGTACAACCATAAGCGCAAGCATTATCAAAAGCAGCAATACCCTGGTGGCTATCACGACTATATAATTTAATTCTTAACCCAATTTCTGGGCATTCACCCTACCACTTTCGTATTACACCCATGCAAAAACATTAGCCGAACCGCGAAGATATGATAAATTTGCCGCTTTAAAGGACTTACCAAGAGGAGTAACAAATGAGCCAAATTTGCGAGCTAGCAGATTTACAACGCTTGTATCATAAGCGTGTTCCTAAAATGTTTCAGGGTTATTGTGAGTCGGGCTCATGGACTCAACAAACTCTTGGGCTTAATAAATCTGACTTTCAACGTATTTTATTCCGTCAAAGGGTCGCAAGAGATTTAGAGCCAAGATCACTCGCCTCACAGATGGTTGGCCAAGATGTTAAAATGCCTGTGGCAATAGCGCCAGTTGGTCTACTGGGGATGCAACATGCTGACGGTGAAATCCTAGCAGCACAAGC
Organism: Marinomonas communis; assembly: GCF_004363305.1. Taxonomy (GTDB): domain Bacteria; phylum Pseudomonadota; class Gammaproteobacteria; order Pseudomonadales; family Marinomonadaceae; genus Marinomonas; species Marinomonas communis. The sequence goes on from NZ_SNZA01000001.1 coordinate 587,600, forward strand.
CGCAGAAGAGTTTGGTATTCCTTTCACCCTATCTACGATGAGCATATGCTCTATTGAAGCGGTTGCCAAAAAAACTCAAAAGCCTTTTTGGTTTCAGCTTTATGTTCAGAAAGATCGTGAGTTTACTAAGAAGCTTATTGAACGAGCAAAAGCCGCGGGCTGTAGTGCTTTAGTCGTTACTCTTGACCTACAAATGATTGGCCGTCGTCATGCAGACCATCGCAATGGTATGACCGCACCTCCAAGATTAACCCTACCCAATATCATTGACATTGCCCGTCGCCCTAAGTGGGCTCTTGGTATGGCCAATACTCGTAATAAAGCCTTCGGTAATATCCAAGGTTGTGCGACTGGCGTAGATGACATGTCTGATTTGATGAAGTGGACTGCAGGCTCATTTGATACGAAATTGAATTGGGAAGACATCCGTTTTTTCCGAGAGCTTTGGCAAGGACCCCTGATCATCAAAGGTATTATGGAAGTCGAAGACGCTAAAGAGTGCGTCAAGCTAGGTGCCGATGCCATTGTTGTTTCCAATCATGGTGGCCGTCAGTTGGATGGGGCGCGCTCTTCAATATCCACTCTTCCAGAGATTGTCGCAGAAGTGGAAAACCAAATAGAAGTCTGGCTAGACAGCGGTATTCGCAGTGGGCAAGACATCATTCGTGCAAAAGCACTGGGAGCAAAAGGTGTCATGGTAGGACGCCCGATGGTCTACGGTTTAGGCGCTATGGGTAAAGCTGGCGTGACCAAAATGCTGGAGATATTTCACCAAGAAGCAGAGCTTACCATGGCGTTTATCGGTCATCGAGACATAGCAAATGTGTCTCGCAAGGATATTGTTTTTCAAGAAGAGACATTTAAGAACGTATAATCGCTGACTCACACTAAGGGCAAATACCAGCCCTTAGTGTGAGTAGAACTTTTGCCTAGTGAAGTTTCAATTTTGGCTTAACAACTTTACCTATTCGCTGAGCCGCTAGGATAATCATTGCCTTAAACCAGCCGTGTATAGCAATTAGGTGAAGGCGATAAAGAGAAACGTAGACAAATCGAGCTAAGCGCCCTTCCACAAACATAGATCCCTTCATCAGATTGCCCATTAGACTACCTACGGTACTGTAACGGCTTAGATTCACCAGAGAGCCGTAGTCTTTGTATTCGTATTCCTTTAATGACTCGCCCTTTAGCGAAGCCAAAATATTCTCATGGACTAAGGACGCCATTTGGTGCGCAGATTGAGCTCGAGGCGGCACAAAAGAGCCATTCTCTTGCTTACAAGCACAGCAGTCTCCAATGACGTACATATCGTCAAACTCTGTACTTTGTAACGTACCTTTCACTAGGATCTGGTTATTACGCGTGATTTCGAGTCCTTCAATATTTTGAATAAACTCAGGAGCTTTGACACCAGCAGCCCAGATCATTAAGTCTGCACTAATCACTTCTTCATCAGCCGTCACCAGCCCTTCCCTTCGAGCTTCGGTAACACGAGTGCCTTCGTGTACATGGACGCCTAGCTTCTCTAGCTCTTTCTTTGCATTGTTAGCGATACGATCAGGTAAAGCAGGCAAAATGCGAGGACCAGCCTCAACCAGTTCTACTTTTACCTTTTTTGAAGACATTTCAGGCATGCCATAAGCTTTTAACAAGTCCGCAACATGGAACAACTCTGCCGACAGCTCAACGCCTGTTGCACCGCCCCCCACAATGGAAATGTTAAGTTGCTGATCGCCGCCCATTTGATGAATACGTAAAAACTGAGTTAAAAGGGCTTGCTGGAAACGTTCAGCCTGGCGATGAGAATCTAAGAAATAGCAATGCTCTGCAACACCTGGAGTACCGAAATCATTGCTCACACTGCCTACAGCCATCACGAGTATATCGTAAGAGACTTCTCTGACTGGCAAAACTTCACGGCCCTTGTCATCTTCCATGCTCGCAAGACGAACACACTTCTGCTTTGGATCAACGTCAATAGCCGTACCCAATTGGAAATCATAGTAATGCTTAGCGGAGTGAGCACGGTAATTAATACCGTCTGTGTTGATATCTAAGGAACCAGTTGCCACTTCATGCAGTAGAGGCTTCCAGATATGAGTTTGAGAGCGGTCGATTAACGTGATCTTAGCTTGTTTACGTTTACCAAGACTATGACCAAGGCGGGTTACTAGTTCAAGACCGCCTGCACCGCCACCGAGAACAACGATGTGTTTCATTTAAAAATCCCCAAATTGTGAATGATTTGCTAAACATTCCTGCTTGCTTAGCAAATCATTCATCACTTCACATCTATTTGGGGCGCTTTGCGAGAAGTCTATCTAGTGTGTTCGCAAAATTAGCTTTATCTTTATCACTAAAAGGAGCAGAGCCGCCAGTATCAAATCCGCTCGAACGCATTTGATCCATGAAGTCACGCATGGCCAGCTTTTGCTTAATATTTTCGAGGGTAAACAGCTCGCCTTTTGAGGTGAGAACCGTTGCACCGCGGGCAATACAATCGGACGCCAAAGGAATATCTGAGGTAATCACCAAATCTTCTTTGGATACATTCTGCTCAATGTATAAATCTGCTTCGTCAAAACCACTAGGAACGACTTTACGAGTCAACCACTTGCTGTTCGGTAAGGCAATGGCCACGTTAGCAACAAAAACACAGACGATTTCACATCGTTCAGCAGCTTTGTATAGAACAGGTTTGATGGCGTTGGGACATGCATCAGCGTCCACCCAGATTTGCATTGATAACTCCTTCTACAAGAAGCTCAATTATTCCTATTGTCTAAAGATTTGGCCATAGCTTTAGGGAAAATTATTAGATGTTTTTATTATAATTAACGAGGTATCCATTTATTAAACCAGTGTGGAAAATAAATGAACACCTCATTAGTAAATTTCTAATTGAAAATATCTTATTTATTTAATAGAGCAACATTTGGTATAGATTGATTACTTTTAAAGCCTTTTATTGATTCAGCAGCGGTGTTGGCTCGAAGAAGAATGTGATCAAAATAGAAATTTGTCTTTGCCAACCAAGCTTCATCCGCAGCAGCGTCTTGCGCCCCTTTGAGCAGTAACCAGCCGCCTAACACATAACCTGATTGCATCATGTAATCAAAAGCAGCTTCTGAAACATTTACTTGCTGATCCAACATCAGTTCGGTGGATGACTGCAGTAGCTTAACTTGTAATGAAAGAGCTTGGACGTGCTCATCAAGCTGAGCAAAGCTTGCCAGATCTGTTGATATTTCTTCAATTAACGCGGCCATGCCAGCGCCTTTGTCCGCTTTCAACTTACGCCCAACGAGGTCGAGCGCTTGGATTCCGTTGGTACCTTCGTAAATTGGCAAAATACGTGCGTCACGGTAAAGCTGAGCAACCCCCGTTTCTTCAATAAAGCCCATACCACCGAAAACTTGTACTGAAGTAGAAGTAATCTCGAGCGCCAACTCCGTTAGCCAACCTTTCACAATCGGCGTATACAGCTCATTTCTAACGAGATGAGATTTATCTATCTTAGCAAGATCCCCTTCCACTGAAGCGGTGTACATCAAGGCACGCATCGCTGACAGCATACTGGCCATTTGCCATAGCATGCGACGCACATCACCATGCTCAGCGATAGCAACCTTCCCTTCTACGCCTCTTACATTACCTTGTTTTCGATCTTGAGCGTATTCAAGCGCCATCTGGTAGGCCGCCTCAGCCACAGCCAATCCTTGAAGACCGACACTTTGCCGAGCATTGTTCATCATCGTGAACATTGCCATGAGGCCGTTGTTCTCTTGTCCTACTAGATACCCTAAGGCCCCTTCAGACTCACCAAACTGCATAACACAAGTCGGCGACCCATGAATACCAAGCTTATGCTCTAGAGAGATAGGGAAAACATCATTTCGGCGTCCTGGTTGGCCGTTTTCATCTAAGAGATATTTTGGCACCAAAAATAGCGAAATCCCTTTCACACCCTCAGGCGCATCAGGCAAACGAGCCAATACCAAATGAATGATGTTTTCACTCATTTGATGGTCGCCCCAAGTAATGAAGATTTTCTGACCATAAATACGGTAGTGATCACCTTCCCTTTCTGCTTTGGTTTTGATCGCTGCCAAATCGCTACCAGCAGAAGGCTCGGTAAGATTCATGGTGCCAGTCCATTTCCCAGAAATCATATTAGGGAGGTAGGTAGACTTTAGCTCATCGCTTGCGTGGGTTTCGATGGCATCTACCGCGCCTTGAGTAAGAAGCGGACACAATGAGAAGGAAAGGTTGGCCGATTGTACCCCTTCGTTAAAGGCAACTTCCAAAGCACGTGGTAGCGCTTGACCACCAAATTCTTCGGGGGCGCTCAACGTGGTCCATGCAGCTTCTTGCAATGCGTCATAGACAGGTTTGAATGTCGCCGTTTCTTGAACACAACGATCGACCATCTTTGGAGGATCTAGATCACCTTGACGATTTGTCGGGGAAACGCATTGCTCAGCAAATTTTCCAGCTTCACTGAGAATGGGTTCCAGTAAATCGTCACTGTAATTTGGAAATTGTGCCTCGAGACGCTTTAATTTTGCGATATGCTCGAGGCAGAACTTGATTTCAGTAGCTGGGTATTGGTAACCGCCCATTGTCTCACTCCTTATAATTTTTATTGTTTTAAGAGTGGTAAATATACACGTTTTCAACAATGGCAAATGATCGCTAATTCACTAACATTTGAGTTCAACTACATTGGCGCCGTGTCACTTAAGCGCCTTAAAATCTGCGTGTTTGCGGTATTCGCCCGGTGTCATCCCAGTCCATTTCTTAAATGAACGATAGAACGCACTCGGCTCCTCAAACCCCATTAGCGCAGCAATCTCATTAAAAGATAATTGTGGTGCGTTGATGTATGTGATCGCAGCCTCTTTTCTGCACTCATCTTTTATCTGCTGAAATGAGGTATTTTCATCCGTTAAACGCCTCCTCATCGTTGAAACACTCATATTTAACAATTGAGCCACTTCTTCGGCAGAGAGCATCTCTTGTGAAAAGTCTTTCCCCAGAATGGAAATCACACGCGACTTAAGGCTGTTATCATTATCCACCATCACCAGAAGCTGATATGGCGCCGTTTTCAGAAAACTACGTAAGCTCTCTTCATTCTGCACCAACGGCATATCAAGATAAGAGGCTGGGAATACCAAAGCATTGCCGTGCTGAGAGAACTTAATATCAGATTGAAAAAGAGTCTGATAATACTCCACATCATCAGGTCGGGAGGCAGTAAAATATGCGGCCTTTAATACAAGACGTCGGCCAATTAACCAGCTGATGAAATGATGCCACATAGAGAGTGTACTTCTGACACGTTCTCGGGACTCAAATGCTTGATCCAGAGAAATATCTTTTTCAAGCTCTATGGATTCAATCGGTGCAAACGTTACTTTCGCAAAGCGACCTTTTTGAACCACAATTGGCTTGATGGTTGGCCCTCTACAAATTTCATAAAAATCGCTACAACGGCGTAATGCTTGCGCCAAATTCTTAGAATGCAGTATACAAAGGCACATCATTCTGAAAGAGCCTTTGGGCATTCTACCGCCACTTAATATACCGAATGACTCATCATTCATACGCTGCATTATACGTTGATAAAGCAAGCCATATTGGTATGCCGAAAGCCCTTCCTTAGTGTCAATATCTTGCTTACTAATGCCTACTTCATCAAGTAAAGGCATAACATCGCAACCTTGATTTTCTACGGCACTCAGCAAATAGCGCACGCTCTGTGCTGGAACGGTTGCCTTCAATCCCATACAAACGGTCCCCTATAATTATTTTTAGGCACAAAAAAAGGCCGCATTAACATGCAGCCTTTTCGATTCACAATTAATGTTCTTCCGTTAATGCATCAAGCAAATCGTTTTTAACGAGTTGTTCAGCATTTTTTTCAGGCGCTTCCGCGACTGTCGCCTCTGCAACTTTTGGCGTAAAAGTAAAACGTTTAGGTCTCACTTTTGGCTCAACTTTTTCAGCCTCTGGCAATAAACCCAGACGGCCTAGCTTACGTTGAGCTTGCTCTTTTCTTTGCTTAGTTTTCTTGGCATCAAAGCGCGAAGGAGAAGCCGCCTTACGTGCTTTTTTCTGCTCTTTTAGCATTTCCTTGGTACCAGTTTTACCAAGTTTCCCTTTCATGCTACGGGATTTCTTCATGCGAGACATAACTCACCTCTCTTACAAGACATGTATTGTAGCAATCTAGATCGACTAGGTCACGCTGATCGCATTGACTAATTAGCAATCCGCTTTAAATGCACGATGGCCTTTTTTACGCAGATTGCCGATCTCCCCTAATGCCATTTTCGCAGAAGACGCATCCTTATCCGCTACTGCTTTGTCTAAAGCAACAAATGCAGTGATGGTATCGTCCATCACGGATTGGTAATCAGCCATTCGCTGGTTAAGCTCTGCCCCTTCAAGCCCCTTTTCCGTGAATAGATATGGCTTTTCCTCACGCGCATCCTTCAAAACGGCAATAATACGGTCAATACGAGCATCGGCCGATGCATAATCCTCTTTTTTAACTTCAAAGGCCAAGCTCTTCATTTCAGTCTTTAGAGTGTCCATATCTTCATGCAAAGGCGATGCTTTACAATTAGCATGAGCAAAACTGCTAACGCTCATCGTCATCAGCAAACCAGTCAAAGCTACTTTTTTACTTAACATCTCTCTCTCCTGTTTCTGTTAAGTCGATCTCAATCACTTTAACGTATAGAAACCTATAACGCAGTATGGTTCCTGAAATTTCCACAAAAGTTTTATGGATTTGGCTTTTACACCTTAAAGCGCGCAATCTGCTGCTCTAATCGATCTGCAACTTGAGCCAATGACTCAGCACCTTCCGCAGTTTTGTTAGCTTCAGCTGATAAGCGATGCGAGATGTCCTGAATAGATTCACTATTTTGTGAAATGTCTCTGGTCACAATATTTTGCTCTTCTGCTGCACTGGCAATTTGCATCGCCATATCACTGATACGTTGGACCGATGCTAAAATAGAACCCAATGCTGTGGCAGCAGCGGCTGCTCCATCAACAGCGCCATCTGCAATGGCCGTTGATCGCTTCATAGATGAGACCACGTTAGAAGTAACAGAGTTGAGCCCTTCAATTTTCTCACGAATCTCTTCGGTCGAACTCTGTGTTCGCTGTGATAGCAAGCGTACTTCATCAGCAACAACCGCAAAACCACGACCCTGCTCACCGGCTCGTGCGGCTTCGATAGCAGCATTTAGCGCAAGCAAATTGGTTTTCTCAGCGATATCCTGAATAGTCAGCAAAATAGAGCTAATTCCTTGAACATGAACGTCCAAGTTGCTGATAATTTCTGATGCCTGGTGCACTTCAGTAGCGAGATTTTTAATTTCCTGCTGTGAGCCACTCACAATTCGGCTACCTTCATTTGAAGTGTCTGCCGCCTCTCTCGATGCTCCTGCTGTATTTTCAGCGTTCAAGGCAATTTCTTGTGTTGCAGTTGATAATTGGCTTACAGCTGTCGCCACCATAGTAATTTCATTTAACTGAACACCTAATTCACGACTGGACTGAAGTGACAACGTTTTAGAGTCATGAGCCAAACTATTAAGACTACGAGACATCGTCTTAATATCGCTAATTAAGCCACCAAGCGTTCCCAAGAAGCGATTAAAATGCGCCGCTAGCTGACCTACTTCATCTTTGCTATCTATCTCAATACGCTTAGTTAGATCGCCTTCCCCCTGACTAATTTCCTCCAGAGCTCGACTAACTTGAGAGATACCCGCGAGTAATTTCGAGCTGATAACCGACATCACCAATGAAACCAAAAGCGCTATCACAATAGCGGCAGGCACAAGAGTAAAAAGAAGCTTGTTTAGAGGCGCCATCACTGCACCGCGATCTAACTCAAAAACAATGGTCCAGTTACTGTTTGGCACGTCAAACTTCGCAACTAACTCCCCATTAATGGTCACAATCTCAGAGTCTTTTAGGTCAGACAATTGATATCCAAAGACCTCTTTCACTGTTTTGTTGTAATGCCCCTTATCAATATCTGCCAATACAACACCATCTTTATTCGCTAAATATGCTCTACCTTCGCCAGCAAGCTCAACATCTAAAACGCCACGTGTTACATCATCTAAATTAATGTCAGCACCAGCCACTCCAATTCGTTGACCATTTTTCTGAACTGTCTGGGCCGCTGTTATCATCAACTTTCCTGAAGATGCTCCAACATAGGGAGACGTGAAAATCACTGCTTGCGTCTTTTGCGCATCTTTATACCAAGGTCGTTTTCTTGGATCGTAATCTGATGGCAGGATCGCACTTGGGTCGTTCTGCAGCATGACACCAGTTGCTGATCCAAAATAACCCAATGCAAAACGTCCAGCGTTGGTAGCCTGCTGTAACGTTTCAAGGGTTGGCTCTGAGTGACTTAAATAAGTTGCAAGCGCCGATACTGCCGCTTCCTTACTCGCCTTCCATTCTACAATTTTTTCAACTTGCCCATTACCTACTGCTGAGATTTCGTTTTGTATACTCTGATTTATTGAACTCTTCAGCTGGGTGTAACTTATTGCACATACAATGAATGCGGTCATCACCGCACAACCAAACACCAATAAAGAAAATTTACGCCTTAACGTCATAGACTGCCCCAATCTAAGTACTCATGATAAAGTTATTATGTTGTTATATTGATAAATTCACTTTTCGCAGCATTACACAACAAATGAATCTATAAGAAAATTTTATGACCTCACTCTACGGCAAGCAAGCACTGTTCATTTTAGTTATTTTATTTAGTGCTACATCCCATTCTACTTTCGCAGCGGAATGCGCGGATCGCAATGCAATGTCAGCAGCGATGAGTGCTTCACAGACCATAATGGGCGGCAATAGTTTCAAGAAACCAAGAGTTTTGAAACGCCACCATCCCAGTAAACGCAAAGAGGTCGCCACTTACTTCAAAAGTGGCGACCTCTATTACACTCTGTACTGGATTGTCTCAGATAACTGTACAGCAGGGTTTATTAAACGTACTCATGGTAAGCGCTAACCTTTTTTAGCACTTGCGTCTTCCTTGTCATTATCGGCTTTTTTACCTTCTTCAGTCGACTTTTCTTTCTCAGCACTCTCTTCCTCTTCTCCAAGCTTTGAGATCTCCTCTAAGCGCTTAAGAATTCTCGCTGAGATAGTGCCTTCAGGATACTTACCATTTGAATCCAATTCGCCAGGCTCCAAGCCAGTCAGCAGATGCAGTGCCTCGTCAGCTTTCTCTACAGCATAAATATGGAATTGGCCTGCTTTCACTGCCTCAATCACCTCATCACTTAGCATTAAATTGATGACATTTGACTTAGGAATAATAACACCTTGAGAGCCAGTCAAACCACGAGCATGACAAACGTTGAAGAAACCTTCAATTTTCTCATTCACACCACCGATAGCCTGTACTTGACCATATTGGTTCAATGAACCAGTAATGGCTAAATCTTGGCGCAATGGCACATTGATCAAAGCAGACAGTAAACAACATAACTCGGCTGTCGAAGCGCTGTCCCCATCTACATAACCATAGCTTTGCTCCATTGCGATGGAAGCACTGATGTCTAATGGGAATTCTTGCGCGTAACGGTGACCAAGGTAACCAGAAAGGATCAACACCCCTTTAGAGTGAATACTTTGCCCAAGGTTCGACTCGCGCTCAATGTCGACAATCCCCTTACCACCAGGGTAAACCGTGGTAGAGATTCTTGCTGGCGCCCCAAAGCTACTGTCACCAATTTGCATAACGGTTAAACCGTTAATGTTGCCTATGGCCTTACCATCGCTTTCGAGCAAGATGGTGCCATCGACAATTTCTTCAATGATCTTTTCGGCAACACGACCTGTACGATGTTTCTTCGCTGCTAGCGCTCGTTGTACATGAACATCAGTAGTCACATCGTCTTTTGCCAAGTCTCGATTAAAGTCCGCCTCACCTAAGAGCTCGAACACATCGCCTATTTTGGCAGCCATTTCTTTTTGATGCTCAGCCAGTCGGCTGCTGTACTCAATTAAGCGAGCAACCCCTTCATCTGTCACATCAGCATAGCCCTCTTTGGCCACTCGATCTTTCAATAATCGAGCAAACGCTAGCTCGGTTTCCTTATCACGCTTAAGCGAGTCATCGAAATCCACCAATACCCTAAACATTTCTTGGAAATCAGGGTCGGCATCTTGTAACAGGTAATAAATCTCACGTGAGCCAATTAGAACCACCTTCACCTGAAGTGGCAGATCTTCAGGCGACAGAGTGGTTGTACTCATCAGCCCCATATCCGCATAAGGATGTTCAATTTTTAGAGTCTTGCTCTTCAGGGCGCGTTTTAATGCTTCCCATAGATAGTGATCGGTCAGCAGCTTTTCAGCGTCTAGAATTAAGTAACCACCGTTTGCAGCATGTAGACTACCAGAACGAATCAAACGGTAGCTAGTGACCAACATACCTTGATCAGAACTGTACTCTACTTGACCAAACAAATTACGGTAAGTTGGGTGAGGCTCATAAATAACCGGTTGACCGCCATCGGATGTATGCGTGACCGCCACATTCGGAAGATACATCTCCTCGTACATAGTACGACGACTGGATTCATCACGATTATCCGACGCTTTATCGTCAACAAACTGATCGATAATGACCTTATCGAGGTCTTCACGCATTTCGTTTAGAAATTGAACCATAATCTCTTGATCGGCATACTTCTCAAACAAAGGTGCCATTAAAGGATCAAGTGATTCTTTCACGGTATTTAAATTCAGCTCTCGCAACTGCTCATACGAAATACGCTTCCAAGTTGGTAAGCTTAACAGCTCGTCGTTCAGCATACCCTCAAGCTCAGAGACACCTGCCTGAAACGCATCACGCTCATCATCAGTAAGCGTTGCGAAATCTGCTTCTTCTAATGCTTTGCCATCACGCATCGGTGCAAAGCTTACAGAGGATGCATCACGGAACATCGCCACCCCAATTTTTGAGGCATGACGTTCCACTAGATTAATCGCCGCTTCATATTGATCGTTAAACGCACGATCAATAGCGCCTTTTTGTTGCTGGTAATTTGGGTGCTCAAACGCTGCTGGGAATGTTCCCATTAAGCCGTCTATTAAGGTACGAATATCTTGTTCAAAGACTTTTGCTTGCCCTGGCTGGAACTCAATGGCTTTTGGTGAACGCGTGTCTTTAAAATTATTAACATACACCCATTCACTTGGTGTTTGTTTGCGCTTGGCTTCACTCTTTAAATAACTAGTTACATAAGAAGAGCGGCCTGTGCCTGCTCCGCCCATCACAAAAATGTTGTAACCAGGGCGATGCATCGCCACACCAAATTGAATGGCTTCAACGGCACGTTCTTGCCCCAAAATTCCACTCAGTGGCTCTAGTTCACTAAGAGTTTTAAAAGGAAGGCTTCCTTTCTCGATTTTTGCTGCCAGCGCATTCGGCGCTAAGGCTTGAACCATTTCTGACATCTAACAGGTCCTTTTGAACATAGCCATCACATTAAATAAACAGGCTATTACAGTGTTATTTTTAAATTAAAATATTATCGCGCTTAACTTTTGAAAATTTGCGATGAAAGTTCTCCGAGCTAATTTCCATAAGCTCTTCGATACGAATCTGTTTTAGATCCGCTACAAATTGCGCTACGTCTCTTACGTATTTAGGCTCATTCTTCTTACCACGGTGCGGAACCGGAGCTAAGTAAGGAGAGTCCGTTTCTACCAATAACGCATCTAAAGGCAGTTTTTTAACGGTGTCACGAAGATCATCAGCATTTCGGAAGGTCACAATACCCGAAATCGAGATCATGTAGTTTAGGTCTAACGCACTTCTTGCCATATCGTAATCTTCAGTGAAGCAATGAAGTACACCTCCAACCTCTTTGTTACCATACGCACGAATAATTTCTAACGTATCATTCTTCGCATCACGAGTATGGATAATCGTTGGTAACTCAAGCTCACCGGCGGTGGCTAAATGTATTGCGAAACTGTCTTTTTGCGCGAGATAGTTTTCAGGCTCTTTATCATAAAAGTAATCAAGACCTGTCTCACCAATAGCCACCACCTTCTCTCTTGATGCCAAGGCTAACAACTCGTCATTGGATGAAAGCAAGCCTTCCTTATGAAGTGGGTGCACGCCACAGCTGGCAATCACACCTGCTCGTTCGGTGAATTGATACACCTCTTCAAAGCTTTCTAGGTCTACTGAGATGGTCAAAATCTGAGAGACACCCGAATCTCTAGCGGCATCTATAGCACCTTGGGTGCCTTTTTCATAAGCTGATACGTCTAATTTATCTAGATGACAATGTGAATCTACAAGCATGTATTTACCAAGAATTTAATTCGCCTACTAACTGTATAGTGGGGTTAAGATGAGTGATATCAAGCTGTCGCTTCAACCCTGTTAAACTCGAACTAAAATTCATCAACCGATAAACATCATATCGAGACAATAGAGCATTCAAAACGCTTTCAATGTGTGTGTCCTTCTGTCCTGTAGCCGAATAATGTATTGCTGCAGAGAGCAATGCCAACAGACCATCAAGCCACAGAGCAACACCATCTTTTGGCACTTTCGCCGCTAACTCGTCTGTTCGCATACTACCATCCAGCCACTGCATTAGATGGTCCGGCAAAGCTTGAAGTAACTCATGCTGCTTTGAGTCAACCAGTCGAAGTAACTGATATGGCGTTTTAGAAAACCATAAAAGATCGCTTACATCCGCTTGAACTCGTTCATTAACCCATCCAACAACAAGAGCTGGATCAGGTGCTGGCAGCATTACTCTTTGGCATCGACTTAATATTGTTGGCATCAACGCTCTAGACGTGTGAGTAGTCAAAATAAAGTATGTCGAAGACGGCGGCTCCTCTAAAGCTTTTAAGATTGCGTTGGCCGCATTCACATTCATTTCATGAGCTTCATGAATAACGACCACCTTAGAAAAGCCTAACTGCGGTTTATTCGCCACTTTTGCTACAACTTGTCTGACTGCATCGACACGAATACCACCTTCACGACCGTCCAATACTAGCCAATCAGGATGGGTATCAGCTTTCGCTACCTGACAGCTATGGCATGTGCCACATGGCGCTTTATCTGAATGCTCACAAAGCAACAGTTGGGCCACATGTTGAGCGAACTCACTTTGTCCAACACCATTAATACCACTAACCAGCAGAGCATGGTGAAAACGACTTTGTCGACGCCAAACCTGAGCCTGCTGATAAGCATCTGTTAACCATGGAGCCAATTCAGTCATTATAAAGTTTTCTCTAGCAGGCTCAGTTGCTGCAAAATTTGCTCAGCGACATTGTCCATCGTCTGACTCGCATCTAACACGGCAAAACGTGCTGGCTCATCAGCAGCTAACTCTAAGAACCCACTTCTTACTGCTTCGTGAAAGGCCGTCGACTCACCATCAAGTCGGTTAGCGTCACCTCGGGAAGCAACTCGACTTAACCCCAATTCGACAGGTACATCCAGTAATAAGGTTTTATCTGGCATACACCCTTCTAAAAACGATGTTCTCAACATATCAATAACGGATTTGTCGATTCCTCGCCCAATCCCCTGATACACATAACTTGAATCCACAAACCGGTCACTGATTACCCATTTGCCTTCAGCTAAAGCTGGTAATATTGTGGTATTGATATGTTGAACTCGAGCAGCAAACACCAACAACAGCTCAGTATCTGCTGCAACAGCCTCGTCTCTAGACGCCAAAACAAGCTCACGAATTTCTTCGGCCATTGGCGTGCCACCTGGTTCTCGAGTAAGAACATACTCGATATTACGTTCTTCAAGCCACGCTTTAATCACGTGAATCGCCGAGCTTTTACCTGCGCCTTCACCGCCCTCTAGGGAAATAAATTTACCTTTCATACAAACCTCTATTGAGTCGGAGTTGACGTGTAATCTTTACGACGCTGGAAACGCTGGTAGCGAGCAACCGCATTATTGTGCTCTCGCAACGTATTTGAAAAAACGTGTGAACCATCACCTTTGGCAACAAAATACAAAGCTTTCGTCTCGCCAGGATTCAGAGCCGCTATAATCGCTTCTTTGCCAACATTTGCGATTGGCGTTGGCGGTAGCCCATTTATCTGGTAAGTATTATATGGTGTGGGTCGGCGCAGATCCGCACGGGTGATATTTCCGTTATAACGCTCTCCCATACCATAAATCACCGTTGGATCGGTTTGTAACCTCATCCCCTTTTCAAGACGGCTAATAAATACCCTTGCGATCAGTGGTCGTTCTGCGGCAACTCCAGTCTCTTTTTCGATGATCGAAGCCATGATCAATGCTTCATAAGGAGATTTAATAGGCAAACCTTTCGCTTTGTTTTCCCATGCATCATCCAAAGCCGCATTAAGCAATGCATGCGCTTGCAAAAAGATGTCTAAATCCGTATCACCATCGTGGTAGCGATATGTATTTGCAAACAGCAACCCCTCTGGAGAGTCGTGCTCAACCCCTAATTTTTCAGCGATTTCTTTTGCGGAAAGGCCGTCCAGCGTCATCTTTATATTACCTTTCGCTTTCATTGCATTAAGGTAATCGCGGTAAGTATGGCCCTCAAGTAGGGTAATTAGGTAAAAGATGGTCTCCCCTGAATCAAATTTGGCCAACACATCCATGAAACTCATGCCAGGCTCAAGTTGATATTTACCAACTTTAGGCGTTAATGATGGATCTAATTCATGAGCCAATCGAGCCAGCAGTGGATGTGGGAGCCAGCCCTGATCCGCTAATTGATATCCTAGTTTGATAATAGAAGTGCCACGCTCAATATCAAATGTCATGCTTTCTTTAATAGGGAGCGGCTCCGTTAAGGATTTGTAAGCCCATGTTGCCGCTAGCGCAGAAAGCGTCGCGACCAAAACCAGCATCAGTACTATCCACTTTACATACTTCATATTGGATTTATTTTTTCCATTAATTGTTTGGTCATCGGTCCTATTGGAAAGGTTTTGTCGTCAAACCTAACTACAGGCATTATTTGACTCATTGCATTACACACAAAGATCTCATCGGCCAGCATTAAATCTTCAAGCGCGTAGCGGCCGATATCAATACACCCATCAAAGTCCGCTAAGATTCGACTCCTCAGACTACCTTGAACACCACTTGTCATCAGGGCAGCAGTCCTTAGTCTACCTTTGTAAAACCAGAATAGATTGCTTTGAATGCACTCGATGATAAAACCATTAGCATCGACTAGAACAGCCTCATAGTAGCTTGCAGGCAGACAGGATTTTGCCATCACATTTTCTAAGCGATTAAGGTGCTTTAACCCCGCCAATGATCGATTAATGGAGGCATCGATAGGAGAAGTAGTTAACGATACACCCACTTGATGCAAAGCCGCATAGTTTGGCTTTTCAAATACGCCGAGAATAAACTCAAAGTTAGAGGTATCTGGTGGCAAATAGCCACGACCGCCTGACCCACGCGTCAAAATAATTTTCAAACCAGAGTCGGGGTACTCTTGCGCTTTTTGACCGACAAACGACCAGATCTTCTGCCAAAGGTGGTCTTCAACTGCAAAATTGAGCCTATTACAGCCTCTTTTTAGCCGGGTTTGATGAATAGCAAGATTAACCAAATCACCATGCAGTACTGAGAGCGTTTCGAATAGACCATCACCGTAGGCTAAACCACGGTCTGATAATGAAACGTTTGTGTCTGGAAGGAAGTTCCTGAACCACTGCATATGATTGATCTCATTGAAAAAGCTAAATCATAACAGATTAGATAGATGGCGTCCCATAGGGGGTTCGAACCCCTGTTACCGCCGTGAAAGGGCGGTGTCCTAGGCCTCTAGACGAATGGGACGTAGTTGAAGCGTACTTCGAATGATTAATTTGGCACCTTAATCAAGAAAGGTGGCGTCCCATAGGGGGTTCGAACCCCTGTTACCGCCGTGAAAGGGCGGTGTCCTAGGCCTCTAGACGAATGGGACACATCGTTGCTTCCGTAGAAGCCCCCTACTCTATTGAGTAAGAGATTTTGGAGCGGGAAACGAGGCTCGAACTCGCGACCCCAACCTTGGCAAGGTTGTGCTCTACCACTGAGCTATTCCCGCATATTGTCATGCACTTTTTACAACCTGCATTGAGTTGGCGTCCCATAGGGGGTTCGAACCCCTGTTACCGCCGTGAAAGGGCGGTGTCCTAGGCCTCTAGACGAATGGGACACATCGTTGCTTCCGTAGAAGCCCCCTACTCTATTGAGTAAGAGATTTTGGAGCGGGAAACGAGGCTCGAACTCGCGACCCCAACCTTGGCAAGGTTGTGCTCTACCACTGAGCTATTCCCGCTTTAAGCTTTCACAAACATCAGCTAAGCTAGCATGGTTTTGCCAATCCGTAGATTGGCGTCCCATAGGGGGTTCGAACCCCTGTTACCGCCGTGAAAGGGCGGTGTCCTAGGCCTCTAGACGAATGGGACACTTGTGCGCCTTGCTGTGTAAGCGGGTGCGTATATTACTGTTAACAAACGGAAAATCAACAACTTTTTTTAAATATCTGTAATCTAAGCGAAAAAAAGTGGTTTCCTATACTTTTACCTATAACAACTACTCTATTAAAGAGGGAGAACAATGAAAGCATTGATCGCAAGCAGCCTAGTCCTTGTTGCACTAGGCCTACAAGGCTGTGCCAACACAACCCACACCATCAATATCGAACCTCAAGATACGACCCTAGAAGCTCAGTACAGTAACCAGCGCCAAATCCATGTTGTCGTGAAACCTTTTCAGGAAACCTCTGTTGGTCACATCAAAACAGGAATTGGAGAAAAGGCAGATATAGAAATCGGCAACAATGTTCAACAAGCCTTGAGCGATTACATGAATAACAAACTCAACATGCTTGGCTTTAAAACCAATCAAGGCCAGTTGCCAGCAACACTATTCACCATTGAGCTGAATGAGCTTAGCTATGTCACTAAAACCATTGCTCTTAAAACAGAAGCTAAACTGACATCACAAATACGTGCAACGGTTTCACAAGGGGAGCAAACATATACCGCTACTTTTAAATCAGAGAAGGTAGACCAATATGGTACACTACCAGATAGAGAAGTTCTGGAAAGTGAGATCAATGAACTCTTAGGCAAAACCATTGACCGAGCTTTTAAAGACAAGAAGCTTGTCCAGTTACTCGGCCAATAATAGCTCCCCTACTATTTCAGCCTAAGCTTTTCCCTTAGGCTGAAATTTCAATGAGGCAGAGTTTACGCAGTAACGAATGCCAGTTGGCTTTGGCCCGTCTGGAAACACATGCCCAAGATGCGCATCGCATTTTTCACATACAATTTCGACACGCTGCATCATCCAAGAGTTATCCTCTACCTCTTTTATATTTTGTTTATCCGCGTCATAGAAGCTTGGCCAGCCAGATCCAGAGTTATATTTTGTCTCAGAATCGAATAGATGCGCTCCACAACAAACACATTCGTAATGACCTTCTTCATAAAACTTTTCATAACGCCCAGTAAACGCTCGCTCAGTGCCTTTCTGACGAACGATTTGATACACTTCTTCTGGTAGACGCTGCTTCCACTCTTCATCACTTAGTGACTGAAATTGGCTTGGCTTTTGTTCATTACTCATAAAACATGACTCCTGTTTTGCGTCTCTACATTATAACTGATTCCATTACCCTATATGAGGAAGCGTGGTGCAAATACGTAAATCGAATAAACTTGCAAACATCTGCTATGAGATTCGCGGACCGGTTCTTAAAGAAGCGGTACGCATGGAAGACGAAGGCCACCGTATCCTTAAGCTGAATATCGGCAATCCAGCGCCATTTGGCTTCGAAGCACCTGATGAAATCCTGGTTGATGTTATTAAGAACCTACCTAACGCCCAAGGGTACTGTGAATCAAAGGGACTGTTCTCTGCGCGTAAGGCTGTCATGCAAAAATACCAAGCCCTAGGCATTCGTTCAGCCAACGTCGAAAACGTTTGGATGGGCAATGGAGTCAGCGAGCTTATCGTGATGGCGATGCAGGCCCTTCTAAATGACGGTGACGAGATTCTTATTCCAGCGCCCGACTACCCACTCTGGACCGCCGCTGCCACCCTATCTGGTGGTTATGTTCGACACTACTTATGTGATGAAGAAAATGGTTGGCAACCTGATATTGCCGACATCAAATCGAAAATCACCAATAAAACCAAAGCATTGGTCATTATCAACCCAAACAACCCAACTGGCGCTGTATATTCTGAAGCCATATTAAAAGAATTGGTCGCACTAGCCGAACAACACGGCCTACTGCTGTTCTCTGACGAGATTTACGACAAAATTTTGTACGATGACGCCCAACACATTCCAACTGCCACTTTGACAGAAGGAAAAGTCCCATGTGTAACGTTTGGCGGCTTGTCAAAAGTTTACCGTACAGCAGGTTTCCGATCTGGCTGGATGATCATCACTGGCCCCAAAACAGGCATTGAAGATTATATAGCTGGCATAGACATGCTGAGTTCGATGCGCCTATGCGCCAATGTACCGGCACAACATGCAGTGCAAACAGCCTTAGGCGGCTACCAAACCATTAACGAATTAACCGCACCTGGCGGACGCCTACTAGAACAGCGCAACCTGGCGTGGGAAATACTAGACAGCATCCCTGGGGTTCATTGCCACAAGCCTGAAGGGGCTTTATACCTATTCCCAAGACTCGATCCAAAAGTCTATAACATTAAAGATGACGTAGAAGTAGCCCTTCGCTTCCTAAAAGAAGAAAAGGTCTTATTGGTGCACGGAACAGGCTTCAATTGGCCAACACCAGATCACTTACGCATTGTATTTCTACCGCACGTAGAGGAACTACAGCCTGCCATGGAACGATTTGCGGCGTTTTTATCTCGCTTACGCAATTAAATCCTACTTGAAAAGGAACCAATTGCCCCTATGATGCTCCATAGTATTTTCACTCTGGAGCATCTCTATAATGCGTATATTGCTTTTCCTTTTAACCAACATTGCGGTTTTGGTCGTTGCCAGCATCGTTTTGAGTGTTTTGGGCGTTGAGCGCTACATTTCGAGCAGCGGTTTAAACCTCACATCACTACTCATTTTCTGTGCCGTGTTCGGTTTTACAGGAAGTATCATTTCCCTATTGCTCTCTAAAAAAATGGCAAAATGGGGCTCAAAAGCTCAGGTTATTGAGCAGCCACGCAACCATAAAGAGCAATGGCTTCTAACGACTGTTCAAGAGCTAGCGAATGACGCCGGCATCAAAATGCCAGAAGTCGCTGTTTTCCCTGCTCATGAAGCCAATGCTTTCGCTACTGGCTGGAACAAGAATGATGCATTGGTGGCCGTTTCTAGCGGTATGCTAGACCGTTACCCACCAGATGAGATCCGCGCGGTCATGGCTCACGAAATTGGCCACGTTGCAAATGGCGACATGGTGACACTGACCTTGATTCAGGGCGTAGTGAACACCTTCGTAATGTTCTTTGCTCGTATCGCAGGCTACGCAGTCGACCAATTCCTTCGTAAAGATGACGAAGGAGAAGGTAGCGTGGGCTGGGGATATTACATCGCCACTATGATCTTTGAGATTTTGTTTGGCATCCTGGCCAGCATGATCGTCATGTGGTTCTCCCGTTACCGCGAGTTCCGTGCAGATGAAGCAGGAGCTCGATTAGCAGGCAAAGGCGCGATGATTGCAGCTCTCGCTCGAATTCAAAGTGAGCATGAAGTATCTCATATGCCAGACACTATGGTTGCCTTTGGTATTCGCCGCGGCCGTAAATCCAGCTTTGGCGAACTATTTTCCAGCCACCCACCAATTAACGATCGTATTGCAGCATTACAAAAGCTGTAATCACTGATCCAATAAAAAAAGGCCCACCGGGCCTTTTTTTATTTTCAATTCACTTTGCAGTCTTAGCGCTGCTTCTTAGCAATACTTTCTAAAATATATGCTAATAGCGGGATGCCTTGCTCTTTTTCTATGTTGTTGAACTTTATTCCATAAACATACATATATTCTACATTCATACGTGACAAAAAGGCATTATCTGCAATAGATGCTTGCAATTGCTCAAGCATTTGAATTTCTTGCGAGCGAATCTCACAATCTATCTTGAGGATATGCTTATATTCACCTATCTGTAGGTTTAGAGCCATCCTCATGGTTTGGTTAACCGACCCAAAATCATCTTTTGAGATAATCTTGCAACCACCAGCACTTAAATCAACAACAACTCCCGTCGCTCCGGCCGAAATTGGATGCCCTCCAGCGCCTGGCTCCATCGAACAGATTAAACGAGACTCAACTCGAACCGCTTGCCTAACTTCCGAAGCATCTACAACATCGGGCGTAGCAATATGTAAATGAGCAGATGGCTCAAGGTAGCTTTTTAATATCTTAGTTGAAAATGCACATACAACTGTAGCCGACATCAGTCTCACATTTACGACTTGATTGTCTCTAACAATGATATTTTTGCCATTTACACGCGGGCAAGAGACGATTAAAGAACGACCAGGAATTCGCCCCAAAACCCTCACAGTATGGCGACCTGGAGGCGATATAAATTCAATTTGAACACTGGTGCCCATAGGCACAGAAATATCTTTGAAATCAACTTGCGTTACTTCAGCCATCTCTACTCCTAGAGGCTATTTTGAAGAAAATCCTAATGCACAAAATAATGGAGTGTACTGATCATGATTAACACAAGCTGTATTAAACTCATCACGTTCTACGTAGTTCTTTCGTAACCAGTCGAAACCTTTGTCTTCACCACTACTCATAACATACTTGAAGCGGGCAGAATCTCTTGCCACATCAAAGCAACATTGAATTGCTCTATTCAATGCCTCTTCTTTCCCAAGGTCAGAATTCATTTTTATTTCACAAATACTACCCTGACTAACCGCTTCAGAAAAACTACTTTTGAGAGGAATATCAAAGAAGTTGCATACAGACTGGTAAATAAACCATGTCCCCTTTTCTCTACCCTGCTTACTGTACCCAGCAATATGCGGTGTTGCGATGTCACACAAAGCAGCAAGTTGCATATTTGGATGGGGCTCTTCATGCCATACATCCAACACAAGATTAAGAGCACCACCCAACGCATGAAAGCGCTCAATCAATGCCGTCTCATTAATCACACCACCTCGCCCAGCTGAAATAATGGTCTGACCGGCAGACAGGTGACCAACATATTCATCGTTGATCATATCAAAGCTTGGGTAAGCACCTGTGTGAGTTAACGGCGCATGTAAACAAATTACGTCACAAGTCATCACTTCACAGAGCGTAGTTAACGTCACACCTGAGACCGTTTCGTTTACTAAGGGATCGTAGGCAACCACCTCACAACCTAGCTCGACAAAACGTGACGCAACACAGCGTCCCACATTACCCTGCCCGACAACTCCAACTTTAGCCTCAAGCCAGTTTACCGACTTAGTAAAATACAAATATGACAAGGAACTAAAAACGTAGTCCGCTACGGCATCAGCATTACAGCCAGGTGCACTATTAAAACCAATGCCCTTTTCCAACAAATATTCCGTGTCTACGTGATCCGTACCTATGGTGGCACTTCCCACATATTTGACCGGCGTACCTTCAAGCAAGGATTCATTTACTTTGGTAACAGAGCGCACTAACAATACATCCGCATCCATCAATTGCTCTTTCGACAAGGAACGACCATTCACTAGAGTAATGTCGCCTAAACCGCCAAAAAGCACTTCAACATTCGGCATATTTTCATCGGCAATAATTTTCATAGCACTCTCTTAGGTGGGGTATAACTAAAGATTCTGAAGATTGATAATGGCGAGCAAATAAAGCTTGGGCAAACAGAGAGACGCGATCAGGAAGACCATTTTCTATGAGTTCATTCACTCGATTTAAAACAGCGTCTCTAAACGGAGATGGGTCATAGTCAGGTAATGCCAAATTATCTACGCTGACATCAAATTTCATTCCGCATGACCAATGGAATAGACATTCATACGCTTGAGGTTGCACCTCAAACTTTTCAAACTCTTTTTGCTGAGCGAGGGTGCGACCGTCTTCGGCATACCAATAGCCAAAATCGTCTTGTTGACGCCTTTCTTCTCCAGCCACACACCAATGGCTGACTTCATGCAAAGCACTTGAGGCATAGTCGTAGCGATATTGAATTTGACTGACACCAGACTCATCACAAGCCAGATAAAATGGTTCGTCAAAACCGCCCTTTAAAACTGTTTGGTAGGTCGAAAAAAAGACGTCATAAAACGTCTTTTCGAGAAATCGTGCGTTCACTTAATCACTCAAAATCAAAGCCCTCTCTCATCACGAGGGCTTTATTCAAAAATGACTTAGCCACGGAAGTATCGTGATGGGAAGAATGGCATCTTCGCAGGGGTTAACGGGATAAGTTTACCACGTAATGAAGCGAAAAGGGGCTGCTCAAGTTTATCTGTCTGCACATAACCCATTACAATTGGCTTCTCAAGAGATGGTGCAAAGCCACCACTGGTAACAGAGCCTGCTAGATCACCAGATTCAGTCACAATATCCACACCCTCACGCACTGGCGCCTTACCTTCCACCAAGAAACCAACACGCTTACGTGAAACGCCTTCAGCAAAATGCTGTAGAACCACATCAGCCCCAACAAAGTTACCAGCACGCTCACCTTCAGCACGACGAACTTTCTGGATCGCCCAGGTGATTGAAGCTTCAACAGGGGTAGTCGATTGGTCTAAGTCATGGCCATATAAACAAAGACCCGCCTCTAAACGAAGAGAGTCACGGGCACCTAGACCAATCCATTCCACTTCTTCTAGAGCAAGTAACGCCTGGCAGAAAGCTGTGGCATTCTCGTTTGGAACAGAGATCTCGTAACCATCTTCACCAGTGTAGCCGGAGCAACTTACCCAAAGCTCAACATCGTTCCACATCACCTTAGTGGACTGCATAAACACTAATGCTTTTAGTTCTGGCAATAGCTTAGCCGCCGCTTCACGAGCTTTAGGCCCTTGCAGCGCAACCAGAGCACGATCAACCACTTCGACTGACGTTGTTGGTAAATTGTTAGTCAAATGAGCAACATCTTGTTCTTTACAAGCAGCGTTCACTACCATGTAAATTTCTTCATCGCCCCAATTTGTAAACATCAAATCATCAGAGATACCGCCATTAGTCGTCGTGAACACACCATAGCGCTGTTGATTAAGCCCTAAGCCGATGACATCAACTGGCAAAAGTGCCTCTAATTCTTGTTTTACGTTCTCACCACGTAAAATAACCTGTCCCATATGCGACACATCGAACAGTCCAGCCGAGGAACGTGTCCAAAGGTGCTCTTTCTTCACCCCCATTGGGTATTGAACTGGCATTTCATAGCCTGCAAATTCGACCATGCGAGCGCCAGCATCGACATGCGCTTGATATAAAGGAGTACGTTTCATGAGCACCTCTGGTTAACATTAAATCAAAATGGGATGTTTCGGATGTTTCCAATCGGAAACAAAGTATCTGCGTTAATCTAAATGAATGCAACCTAGAATGAATTTCCAGCGACTAAAATCCAGCATTAGCAGTTGCCACGTATGTAGAGTGCAGAAAACTAAACACATGGTCAATTTTTCTATTTGCGACATATTTATGAATTCATGCGATTTTGTTTTTGAACACATGTTTCCAATCGGAAACTTTTTGTTTATGATGCATCCATCTCATAGCAATGCAGATGATTAGTACGAAAGGAGAGATGATCTTTTTTCAATTCATTTTCCGACATAAATGATAGAATAAGTATCGTCTCAGAATGTCATCGACATGAATTTCAATTAAGAGGATCTCAAAATGGCTAACACTGAAGCCTTTTTCAGCCAAGCGCTTAAAGACCGCGATGCTGAGTTATTCGCAACGCTTGTAGAAGAGCAAGAGCGCCAAGAAACTGGTATCGAGCTTATCGCATCTGAAAACATCGTTTCTAAAGCTGTACTAGAAGCTCAAGGCTCTGTTTTGACTAACAAGTACGCGGAAGGCTACCCAAACCGTCGTTACTACGGTGGCTGTGAAGCTGTAGACGTAACTGAGCAACTTGCTATTGATCGTGCTAAGAAACTGTTTAACTGTGAATTTGTTAACGTTCAGCCTCACTCTGGTGCTCAAGCAAACGGTGCAGTAATGCTTGCATTGCTTCAACCAGGTGACACTGTAATGGGTATGACACTTTCTTCAGGTGGTCACTTAACTCACGGTGCTGCACCAGCGCAATCAGGCAAATGGTTCAACGCTGTTCAATACGATGTAAACCCAGAAACATTGTTGATGGACTACGATGCGATTGAAGCACAAGCTCTTGAGTGTAAGCCGAAAATGATCATCGCGGGTGGTTCTGCTATCCCACGTCAAATCGACTTCAAACGTTTCCGTGAGATCGCTGACAAAGTAGGCGCTTACCTATTCGTTGACATGGCACACATTGCTGGCCTAGTTGCTACAGGCGTTCACCCATCGCCTCTTGAGCACGCACACGTTGTTACAACAACAACTCACAAGACTCTACGTGGCCCACGTGGCGGTATGATTCTTTCTAACGACCTTGAACTAGGTAAGAAGATCAACTCTGCTGTATTCCCTGGCTACCAAGGTGGCCCACTAATGCACGTTATCGCTGGTAAAGCGGTTGCATTCGGTGAAGCACTAAAACCAGAGTTCACTGACTACATCAAGCAAGTTGTTGCGAACGCTAAAGCGCTAGCAGAAGTAATGGTTGAGCGTGGCTGTGACATCGTTACCGGTGGTACTGACACTCACCTAATGCTTGTTGACCTTCGTCCAAAAGGACTAAAAGGTAATGCAGCTGATGCAGCACTTGAGCGCGCCGGTATCACTTGTAACAAAAACGGCATTCCATTCGACACTGAAAAACCAATGGTTACTTCAGGTATCCGTCTAGGTACTCCTGCTGCAACTTCTCGTGGCTTCGGTGAAGAAGAATTCCGTAAAGTTGGTCACCTAATCAGTGACGTACTAGACGGCCTAGTTGCAATGCCAGAAGGTAATCCAGAAGTAGAAGCTCGCGTAAAGGCAGAAGTACAAGAGCTTTGCAAACGCTTCCCTCTTTACCGCTAATTTGCGCACAGCCCGAGACTCGATCTCGGGCTATTTATAATAAAGGATAGATCGCCATGAGCAACATTCCATCGAATTTGAAATACGCAGACTCTCACGAGTGGGTTTTAGATAACGGTGACGGTACTGTTACTGTTGGTATCACTGACCACGCACAAGAATTACTAGGTGATGTTGTTTACCTAGAACTACCTGAAGTCGGTGCAGAAACCACAGCTTCAGAGCAGTTTTCTTTGGTAGAGTCTGTTAAAGCTGCATCAGATATCTATGCCCCTGTATCTGGTGAAGTTGTTGAAGTTAACGAAGCATTGGATGACTCTCCAGAGCTTGTTAACGAATCACCTTTCGAGGACGCTTGGATCGCTAAAATCAAACTTAGCGACGTAAGTGAACTAGACAAGCTAATGGACGCGGACGCGTACGCTAGCTCTATCGAGTAATCGATACCACACCCCTCTCCTAGAGGGGTGCTTCTCCCCATTTATCTTGCAATTTCTTTTATAGGTGACTTTCCATGACATCGTGTATCCGCGATTTGCTAGGCAAAGACGAATTCATCGCTCGCCACATCGGCCCTGATGCAAACGAGCAACAATCGATGCTAAACACTCTAGGCTTCGACTCCTTAGACCTATTGATTGAGAACACCATTCCAAACGCGATCCGTTTGGCCAATCTTGATATGTCTAAACAACCTGTCAGTGAGAACGAAGCACTGTCGCAACTAAAAGAAATTGCAGGTCGCAACAACGTTGCCCGCAGTTACATCGGTATGGGCTACCACGACACATTCGTACCAACGCCCATCCTTCGTAACCTACTAGAAAACCCAGGTTGGTACACAGCGTACACACCTTACCAGCCAGAGATTTCACAAGGCCGCTTGGAAGCGTTGTTGAACTTCCAACAGGTGATCATTGATCTAACTGGCATGGAAATTTCTAACGCTTCACTACTGGATGAAGCGACTGCCGCTGCAGAAGCCATGACGCTAATGCAGCGCTCAAGTAAGAAGAAAGTTAACGCGGTGTTTGTCGCAGACAATGTACTACCTCAAACCATCGACGTTGTAAAAACACGAGCAGAACTACTTGAGTTTGAAGTCATCGTTGACGACATTGCCAACCTTGGTAACTACGATGTATTTGGCGTCATCGTTCAATACCCAGGCATCGATGGTTCTGTAAACGATCTAAGCGATGTTATTGCTCAAGCACACGAGCAAAAAGCACTAGTCACCACAGCGGTAGACCTGCTGTCTCTCGTGCTATTGAAATCCCCTGCAGACATGGGCGCTGACATCGTTGTTGGTAGTGCACAGCGTTTCGGTGTACCAATGGGATTCGGCGGTCCACACGCTGCCTTCCTTGCAACAAAAGACAAATTCAAGCGCTCTATGCCTGGCCGTGTTATCGGTGTATCTAAAGATAGCCACGATAAGCCGGCACTGCGTATGGCGATGCAAACACGCGAGCAGCACATCCGTCGTGAAAAAGCGACATCAAACATTTGTACTGCTCAAGCACTACTCGCGATGATGGCGGGCTTCTACGCGGTATATCACGGCCCTAAAGGCCTAAAACAAATCGCGTCACGTGTAGCGGGCTTCACAAACATCTTCGCAAAAGCGCTTAAAGGCACTTACTCTTACAACGGCACTTACTTCGATACATTGGTTGTTAAGACGCTTGATAAGACAGATGCAATTCTTAAGAGCGCAGCTGAGAAGAACATCAACCTTTACCGCGCAAGCAGCACTGAGCTGTCGCTATCATTCAGCGAAACCAGCACCATCGAAGACCTATACAACCTGGCAAGCAGCTTCGGTGTAGAACTGACCGACGAAATGCTAGACGCAGAAGTTGGCTTTGGTATCGAAGAAAGTATGCTACGTACTGATGACATCCTAACGCACCCAGTATTCAACTCGCACCACAGCGAAACTGAACTAATGCGTTACATGCGTCAGTTAGAAGTTAAAGACATCGCGCTAAACCAAAGCATGATCCCACTAGGCTCATGTACGATGAAACTTAACTCTGCATCAGAAATGATCCCTGTAACATGGGAAGAGTTTGGTCGCATCCACCCATTCGCACCAAAAGGCCAAGTATCTGGTTACCAAGCATTGATCAACGACTTGATCGCCATGCTGTCTAAAGCGACTGGCTACGACACTATCTCTATGCAGCCTAACTCAGGTGCGCAAGGTGAATACGCAGGTCTAATCGCGATCGACAAATACCACAAATCTCGTGGCGACGATCAGCGTGACATCTGTCTAATCCCAAGCTCTGCACACGGCACTAACCCAGCGTCTGCAGCCCTTGCCGGCATGAAAGTTGTTATCGTTAAATGTGACGAGAACGGCAACATCGACATTGCTGATCTCAAAGAAAAAGCTGAGAAACACGCTGCAAACCTAAGCTGTATCATGGCGACTTACCCATCTACTCACGGTGTGTTCGAAGAACAAATCCGCGAAGTATGTGACATCGTGCATGACAACGGCGGTCAGGTTTACATCGACGGCGCAAACTTGAACGCATTGGTAGGTATCGCACCTCCAGGTAGCTTCGGTGGTGACGTATCGCACTTGAACCTACACAAAACATTCTGTATCCCACACGGTGGTGGCGGTCCAGGTATGGGTCCTATCGGTGTTAAATCACACCTAGCGCCATTCCTACCAGGCCACGCAGTATCACCTGTTGTTCAGAACGAAACTCAACACGGTGCCGTATCGGCAGCACCTTACGGTTCGGCAAGCATTCTAGTCATCACTTGGATGTACATTAAGATGATGGGCGACCGTGGTCTACGTGATGCTACATTCCACGCGATCCTTAATGCGAACTACATCGCGAAACGTTTAGGTGATCACTACCCTGTTCTTTACACTGGTAAAAACGGCACCGTAGCGCACGAATGTATTATCGACATTCGTCCGATCAAAGCAGAGTCTGGCATTTCTGAAGAAGACATTGCTAAGCGTCTAATGGATTTCGGTTTCCACGCGCCAACTATGTCATTCCCTGTTGCTGGCACACTTATGATCGAGCCTACAGAGTCTGAAAGCCGCGAAGAACTTGACCGTTTCTGTGACGCGATGATCCAGATCCGCAACGAAATCGCGAAAGTTCAAGCTGGCGAATGGCCTCTAGAAGACAACCCACTTGTAAACGCACCGCACACAGCAGCGTCTTTACTAAACGGTGACTGGGCGCATGCTTACACTCGTGAAGAAGCGGCTTACCCACTACCATGGATTGCAGCACGTAAATACTGGCCACCAGTAGGCCGTATCGACAACGTTTACGGTGACCGTAACTTGTTCTGTGAGTGTCTACCAGTAGAAAGCTACCAAGACTGATCACAGATTAGTTTAGACACCAAAAAGGCGAATCCACGGATTCGCCTTTTTTGATTCGGCTTTGTACGACCTCGCTTTGCGAGGGAAATGCTCTTTCGCACGAGCAGGTTGTACCCCGCGATGAGAGCCTCACCTCCCTGAACGCTGTCGTGCCGTATGAGCGGACTCCGTTCCGCGACCTGAAATTGTTGGAAGGAGCATCCTTACTCAGATTTATTTATGATAACAGACTAGCTGCTAAAGAATTCGTTTTCCGTCTTCCACATGCTGTTTTAGGTCAACACCAATACTTTTTGAAGTCGGGGTATCACTGAATTCACCGATGCTATCTAAAGGTACTAGCGGATTGGTTTCTGGGTAGTAAGCAGCGATATTTCCTTCTGGAATATCGTAAGGCACGAGTTTAAAGCCTTTTGCGGTACGCTCGACTTTGTCATCCCACAAAGAAAATAGGTCTACTTTCTGTCCTGCTTCGAACCCTAAACGTTCAATGTCAGATGGGTTGATAAACAACACTTGTCGCTCGTTTTTGATCCCCCGGTAACGATCATTCATACCGTAAACAGTCGTATTGTATTGATCATGAGAGCGTAAGGTCTGTAGCACTAAAGATTGATCACTCATCATCTTGCTCGCATTAAGAGGCAAAATACTGATGGGTAGATCATGTGAGTGCATGACGGCTGTTCCGGTTGGAGTGTCCCATATACGCTCACGTGGGTGACTACCTAAGTAAAAGCCTCCAGCTTGCTTGATCTTTTCATTGAATCCCGTAAAAGTAGGGAAAACATCAGCAATCATATTTCGGATATGGCCGTAGTCTTCAACGGTCGCCATCCAGTCTATTGGAAACTCCCCTAGTGTCGCCTGAGCCATACTTGCGATGATCCATGGTTCTGAACGCATTTCAGAGGACAGAGGCTCCATAACACCACCCGATGCATGCACCATGCTAAACGAGTCCTCCACGGTGACGACTTGCTCACCACTACGCTGAAGGTCGATGTCAGTTCGCCCTAAACAAGGCAAAATCAGGGCGTCTTTACCCGTAATTAAATGTGATCGGTTTAGTTTGGTACTGATCTGAACAGTTAAATCACATTGTTGAAGCGCTTCAGCTGTCGCTTGCGTATCAGGCGTTGCTGCAGCAAAGTTACCTCCCAAGGCAATAAAGGCTTTAACCTTCCCTTCCTTCATCGCCCGAATGGTATCAACCACCGCGTAGCCGTGTTCTTGAGGCGGCTTAAAGCCAAAGCGCTTCTCAAGGCTATCAAGTAATGCTTGGCTCGGCTTTTCATTAATCCCCATGGTGCGATCACCCTGAACATTACTATGACCACGAACAGGACATGCCCCAGCCCCAGGCTTGCCGATATTGCCACGCAAACTTAAGAAGTTGATGATTTCATGGATGGTAGGAACGGAGTGATAATGCTGAGTCACCCCCATTGCCCAAGTGCAAATGGTTCGCTCTGCATTGGCATACTGATTCGCTGCATATTCAATGTCATCACGGCTAAGGCCTGATTGCTCCAGAATCTTAGACCATGGTGTTTCGCGCACGCGCTCAAGGTAGGCTTCATAGCCTTGCGTATGCTCTTTTAAGAACGCCCAGTCTAATAGACTTTCGCCAGCATCTTCGCGTTCAAGCAAATGTTTAGCCATGCCCCGAATCACCGCCATATCACCACCCAGTTTCGGTGTAAAATAGGCGGTATTGAGCGGTTTAGAAGAATTCGTCAGCATTTCCACTGGGTTCTGCGGGTGCTGGAATCGTTCTAACCCACGTTCTTTTAAGGTATTAAACGTTAATACCTGAGCACCATTTTCGACACAGTCACGAAGGGTATCAAGCATACGTGGGTGGTTTGTACCAGGGTTTTGCCCGAATACAAACACACAATCCGCTTCTTCAAAGTCATCAATCGTGACCGTCCCTTTACCCGCGCCAATACTACTGGTTAACGCATAACCACTGGCTTCATGACACATGTTCGAACAATCAGGGAAGTTATTCGTGCCGAAAGCTCGAACAAATAATTGATATAGGAACGCTGCTTCATTGCTCGCACGGCCAGAGGTATAAAACGCGCCTTGATGCGGCGAAGGCAACGCCTTGAGGTGTTTGGCAATCAATGCAAACGCATCAGTCCAAGTAATCGGTTCATATTTATCTGAATCCGAGTTATAGCGCACAGGCTCTGCCAATCGTCCTTGATATTCTAAGAAATAGTCACTTTGCTCTTTTAACCAGCTTACGGAATGCTGAGCAAAAAAATCTGCTCCTACTTTACGAGAAGTTGCTTCCCAATTTACAGCCTTCGCCCCGTTCTCACAAAACCGTATTTTGGCGGGATCGTGCTTTTCTCCCCATGCGCAACCGGGACAATCAAAACCTGTCGGCTGATTTGTTTTAAGGAGAGTAAAAATATTTCTGGCGGCATTTCGACTTTTCAATAAGTGCTTAGTAGTGCTTTTTAATGCCCCCCAACCACCTGCTGGGCCTGAATATGGGGTAAAGTAAATATCATTTTTGCGCATGCGACGCTTGATCCATAAAGCAAATCATGGCGCAAACGAACAGTCGACCATGACAATGGGTTAATGAGAATTGGTCACAAAATAGCATAATGACCAGCCTCGATACAGACCCATTATGTGGATCAATTAGTCATCATGATAAGGCCTGAAACTAAGGTAGGCTGCATGATATCCATGCATTAATGATTGATAACATCAAAAAAGCGAGCTAACGCTCGCTTTCAAGAATCTAGTGGCTCAGATAAATGTTATACGCGACGACAAGCTGCAGCCGTGAATAAAACATCTGTTGAGCTGTTTAAAGCTGTTTCGGCAGAATCTTGTAAAACACCAATAATAAATCCGACCGCTACCACTTGCATGGCGATATCGTTAGGGATATTGAAAAGACTACACGCCAAAGGAATCAGCAATAAAGAACCACCCGCCACACCAGAGCTACCTCCAGCAGACACTGCAGCAATGATGCTAAGAAGAATAGCAGTCCCCATATCAACAGGAATGCCTAAAGTATTCACCGCTGCTAGGGTTAATACTGTAATAGTGATTGCTGCTCCAGCCATATTGACCGTCGCGCCAAGTGGAATCGATACAGAGTATGTGTCTTCATCTAAACCAAGCTTTTCACAAAGCGCCATGTTAACAGGAATATTCGCCGCTGAGCTTCGAGTAAAAAATGCAGTGATACCACTGGATTTCAAACATTGAAAAACAAGTGGGTACGGGTTCTGACGGGTCGCTAGGAAGACTAATAGCGGGTTAGTCACTAATGCAATGAATAACATAGCACCAACCAACACTGCCAAAAGATGAGAGTAACTAAACAATGCCTCAAACCCTGTTGTGGCAATGGTATTAGCAACCAAACCAAAGACACCAAAAGGCGCTAGACGAATAACAAAGCCTACTACTGTCGTAATGCCATCGGCCAAATTCTGCAACAACGCTTTTGTTGTGTCTGTGGCCTGTCGTAAACCAATCCCGATTACGATTGCCCAAGTCAATATACCAATGTAATTACCGTTCACTAGTGCGTTAACCGGATTATCAACCATATTAAACACAAGTGTATGCAATACCTCGCCAATACCTCTTGGTGCGGCACGACTTAAATCCGTTGCGATCAGATTTAATTCACTGGGAAAAGCAAAGCTGAACATAACCGCTGTTACTGCGGCGATCAGTGTTCCAAGGATATAAAGCACTAAGACTGGTTTGATATGTGTTTGCTGATTTTTCTTATGATTTGCAATGGAAGCAACAACAAGTAAGAAAACCAGCACAGGCGCAATGCCCTTCAATGCCTTAACAAAAAAACCGCCTAATATCCCAGCGGACTGTCCGGCACTGGGTGAAATTGAAGCCAAAATAACACCACAGACAATGCCAACAATAATTTGCAACACAAGGCTGCCATTCATGTAACGCTGAAAAAGCGTTGGGGTCGAGCTCATAGCCATGTAAAGGAGTCCATCATTTTTTTGAGCGTGCATCATAAAGCATCACAAACAATAAATGAACCTTTAAGGTTAAATTGTCTTGAAAATCTCCAATTCAATAGATAAAAAACAGCTTTTTCTTACCAAAGCGCTTTAGCATAAGCACCGCATCATAGATGAACGCACCAAAATAAAGCTTAGCAGGCATAAAAAAAGCAAACACGATTGTTTGCTTTTTAGGAAGTCGATAACAGATAAGATCTTAAGTAATCGTGAATCTCTTATCAAAACGTGAAATCATCAAAATGTTGCGAATAAACCCATTCGCACCATCGATTTTCACTTCAACATTTTCACCCAACGCCGCCTTCATGCTTAACAACATGCCAAGTGCGGCACTGTCTAAGTATTCAACACTCTCGATGTTGATGACAAAAACTTCATATTGGCTGCCAACGTAACTTTCATAGGCGGATCGAAACTCATTGAATAATGAAAAATCGAAACTGCCCACAACCGAGATTTCGACAATACCTTTCACTTTTTGTTCGGTGACTGTGATACTCATATATTAAGACCTTAGCCTGACTGCTTAGTGGCCGCCTCCCATACAGTTTGGTGACTGTGGGGATTCATAGCGGCGAGCTTCCCACTCTTCATCTGTATATAAGTGTAGCGCTAATGCATGAATTTTCTTCATTTGATCAGTTAAAGCGCCATAAACCAACTGATGGCGCTGAACCGCACGCTTCCCTACAAACACATTACTTACTAAAGTCAGCTTGAAATGTGATTCACTTCCTTCAGGGACATTATGCTTGTAGCTTTCGTTTTCTAGCTCAATGTGATGAACATTAAACGCTCGCTGAATGGTTTCACTGATTTCGTTTTCTACGCTCATACTAACTCCACGCGCTGCGTTTACTCTGCTGCAACCGTTGTCTGGTCTGCGCTGTTTTCATTATCCAACTCATGGTCCCCACTTAGCAAGGCTTTACCGCGCTGTTGTGGGTAAGCAACATCAATCGATACCGCTCCGCCTTCACGCCACACGCTGATAATAGTATCCATATTGGCTGCCATCACCGCACGCTTATCATCCGGCGCCGCTGCAATCACTTGTAGACCGATATCACGCATAAAGCCCATACAAGTGGATGTTTTCGCCATATCAATCTTGTTGAAGGCTTCATCAAACATCGCCAACGAGAAACCACCTACAATGTCACCATCCATGGTTTCATGGAGACGATATGTAGTAGACAGTGCCGCTGCAATCGCCAAGTAGAACGGAATTTGGTGCTCACCACCAGAACCCGTCTGTATACGCTGGGACAATGTTGTTTTCTTCTGGCCATCTAAATCTAAGATATCGACTTCGAAGTTATAAAACTTACGGTAGTCGGCAAGATCTTTCTGCTTCTCTTCATCGCTGATCAGCTCTTGAATAACAGCGATCGCTTTCGCATGCTCTGGATCACCCGTTTGTTCAGGATCAAACAGTCCACCCACATTGGCTTGGTCATGGGCACTGAATTTCGCCACCAAATCCAAGATATCTTTCATGTCGCCGTTCGGGTAGAAGCGGAACTGATACACCTCTTGGTTAAACGGACGTCGTTTCAAGCTGTTATTCAACTCTTTGATGATCAAGGCCACCTGATCCAAAGAGTCCTTCAATTTCGACACATAGTCACTACGGAAGGTTTCTTCCGCTTCACGACGCGCAAGTTCTGCTCGCTTAGCATATTTCGCCAATTCAGTTTCACTTAGTACGTCGATCTGATAAGTCACATAATGCTCGAATTCTTCAAACTTCGATTCGAGGTAATCAAGCTGAATATCATCATCCAAACTACTGTTGTGATATTTAGCATAGTGATCAGCCACCTCTTTACGAACTTTCTGATCAAACATTTTAACTTTTTCAGTCGCCTTCTCAGAACGACTCATGGCCTCTTTGTAAATCGCAGCACCGTTCACCATGCTGGATTCAAGCAGGTCATAACGCTCACTAGCATACTCAGCATTAAACAATGGACTAGAGGTAATGCGTGTACGCTCTTCATCCAACGCTGATAGCGCTTCAGCGAGTTGGTTCTTCTGTGTGTTCAAAGAACCATATTGCTCAGCGATCTGCTGACGTTCACGGTCTAATTTCTTGCGCTCAAGCTCAATCGATTGAATGCGCTCTTTCAAGCTGTCGATACGCTCTTGCAAATCTGTATCATCACGTTGCTGCAATGCTGCAATTTGAGCTTCTACATCAGCGAGATCTTGGGCAATACGGGTATTTGCAACACCGGCTTCCTGCAGTGCTTCTGCGTCAAATTGATTAGCAGCCATAACACGGCCTAACATAGAGTCAGCTTGCTCTAGTCGTTGGTCCGTTTTCATGTAGTCCATCAATTCGCCGCTCAATTGTTGCAATTGCGCTTCTCGAGACTGACGCATGCCGTCGGTATTGATACCCACCATCATATGAGGCATGAAGCGGATTGTCGAAATCGTACCGGACAGCTTTAACATGCCATCTGCAGTCATAGCACTGTCTTCACGTAGCAGTTGACGCTCAGTATCGACCGGTTTGATACCACCTAAACGGCGATTCAAGTACGCTTGAGCATGATCATTATTACAGCGGATAAAACGCAAAACAGAGTTTTGATCACCACGATTCAACCATAGGCGCGTTTGTGTAGTATCGATCACGCGACAGCCCATTAACTGACGACGGTGGGCACGGAAAATACGAATCGCCTCTTCCGCATCATCTGGCTCCACGATCAGTGCTTCACGCTGGCTACCCAAGTAACCTTCAATGGCATCTTGCCACTTGTGATCCGTTACTTCTGCTAAATGACTAAGCGGTGTCGCCTTAATGTTGGCTTGGTCTAATAGATCAATCAGACGTTTCACATTGGGTGATAAAGGACTTGAGCCACCTTTTAGAGATGAGACATCGGCTTCAAGCTGGCGACACTCATCTTTTAGATTAAGGATATTACGGTTTAGCTGCGTACGCTGTTGGAATAACGCGCCCTTACCTTCATCTAAAGCATCATTGATTTTAGCCAGTAAGCGACTTACCGCTTTCGCACTGCCTAAAATGTTACCTTCGTTATCAATAGAACCCACTAAAGATTGCGCTTCGGTAATGAGCTCTTTAATTTCTTTGGATAAGACATCATCAAATGCTTGCAATGCTGCCAGCAATTGCATGACTTGATGAGCTTGAATAACCATTTTCCGGTCTTGTTGACCTTCCAACGTCAGCAGTTTTTTACTCTGTTCAAGCTGCTGTAGCTTCAGACCAACATCGGAATGCTCATATTGCTGCTCAAGTCGAACCAGCTGCGTTTGCAACTGTTTAAGTAAGTTCGCTTGGGCGACGATTTCTTCTTCGATCTCTTCTTCACGCTCTTTGAAGTTTTCGTATTGATCTTGAATCTCGTCTTGCTTGCTACCCAATTGATCGAAGCGGGCCTCTGTCGCAATCCACTGGTAGTTCACGACCGTCTGTTCTTGCTGGTGCTTCTTCTCACATTCCACTTGAATGGCTTTAAGATCATCAATACGCTTTGCAACTTCTTGCGTCTTAGCTTCAAGCTGACGATATTCGCTCAATGATTTTTGATAAGCCCCTACCTGCAAAGGCTGCTCGGCTAAAACGAAGTCTTGAACAAATCGAGTGGGTGATGCAATCGGAACAAACTTAAGAGCGTTCTTGAAGTTCTTAAGGAACGAATCCAACGTGATCAGCTGTTCAGAACTTGGACTTAACTCTTCCAAGTATCGGTTCATGTACTGTGTTGCAGAAGCGCTACCTGACTTAATGTACGGGTCCAAGCAGACCTTTTTCATTGCTTCACGGACTTCTGGCCAAGGCTTCGCCTTGTATTGTTTCTCGCCTAGAGTTTCGATGAAATCCTCACGGCGGACACCGTAGTTCGACAGTACAAAACGCCCAAGCACATCTTCTTCTGGACTTGCTAGCGATGCAGACAGACAAAGTCCTACGGTCGACTCTTTACCAGTGTTTGAGTCTTCAAACACCAGTGCAAGGTATGAAATAGCATCTTGGCGTGTTTGTACGCCGTTGACTTTTTCACTGGCTTGGCCTGAGTCAATCATACCCAGAATATAGGAACGGATGCTTCGCCCTGATGCTTTACCGTCGTTAGCGCTGGCGTTGTAGTTTAAGTGACGCTTACTCGCACCAGTAAGCACTGTCTGAATAGCGTCCAACAAAGAAGATTTACCGGAACCAGTCGGACCGATGATGGCCGTATTGCCACGAACGTTAATTTCTTCAGCACCCAGCAAGTACCAATTTACCAGAACAATTCGATTTAACTTTTTCATTCTAATTCCTATTGCGTCACTTGCGATTCTTCTGGGTTTTGCTCAACTTGTTCGTCTAGCACTTCATCTTCTTCAGGATCCGCACCATTGAACGACTCCAACTGGCGAAGATACGCTTCAGTTACAATTAAGCGTACGACTGGTGTAATGTTGATCATTAGGTTTTTGGCATCTTCTTCATAGGCCTTACCGCGAATAATCACGCCATGTTTGCTGAACAACGTAAGAATATCTTTGAAACGTGTCTCGGTCGGGATTTCACGTTTCACTAACTGAACATAACGTTCGAGAATAGCCACACTATTTGTCGCCACGAAACCATTGTCGATTTCAAAGTTTTCAACTTTCTCTTCGTAGATTTGGCGCAACACTAACAAAAATAGGGTTTCATCCGTTTTTAAGCGAACAAATGCTTCACGCTCAACTGGCAGAAGCCCAGCAAGACGCTCATTTTCATTAACGTAAAGCTTCATGCCAAGGGCGTCGAACAGATTGCCAAAATACTGCTGGTACATTTCAACTAACAAAAAATGACGTCGTTGACCATGTTTGAAAGCGCTGACAAATTGGTTTGCCAATAAGTAGTTCGCAGTTTGCTGAAATTCTTGTGGGTCTTTACCGGACTCTTCTACGACCCGTTTTAATTCTCTAAGCATTCGATTTGCTCCTGCGCACTACGTTAAACTCTCTACATTCGACAAATTCGCGAACGTTTATAAATTGATCGGTAAAGATCACATCAAATGATTTTTCGATTCGCTTTGCATTGATCCCTAAAGAGCCAATGTAACGAAGGTGATCAAAACAAACAAAATCTTCTACAGATTCAATCGTGAAATCTAAGATATGCATCGCAGTTTTTTCTGATAACTGACGATCCAAATAGCCTTGTAGCTTAGTAACACTCACTTGGCGCGCTTCGTGGAAGCGTCGCTGACGATCCCTAAAGGCAATGGCCGACTGAGAAACTTCTGCCTGTGTAATAACCCTCGGTGGAGGTGGCTCACGGCGCTTCATTGGTTGCGCACTGGACTCTACACCCACGATTTTTGTGCCGACCACATTTTTCAATACCGGTAAGCTATCAAACTTGGCCACATCCGTAATAATTCCGGCCACTTTATTTGCCAAGCCAGGACGAGATGAGTCCATGTAGCGCGCGGTATCGGCGGCACGTTTTTCAAGGCGGTAGCGGTATTCGTCAATACGCTCTAAACGCTGCTCAATCGTACTGAATGTTTGAATAATATCACGACAGTCCTTCTCGACTGCTGCTAGAGCTAGATCCACAGAGATCAACTGTTGATCTGCATAACATTGCGCAATGTTCCCCATCAAGCTTGGCTCAGCTAGGAAACCTTGGGTTAGCTCTAGAATTTGGCGACGGAATCGAAACGGGTTATTACTGGTTTTGATAGTTTTGTAGTCGGCGATCAAGATACCTTCGACAAATAAATCAAAAAAGCCTGCCACAATTTCTTTAGGATCGCGTTTAGCAAACAAATCGCGCTGAAGACTTCGAATGCCTAATAGAATTTGGTTCAGATGGGCAGAGAATTCACGGGCTGCCTCAGCGGTTTGGCTGAGGGTCACACCACGTTCAAGTGGGTGGTTAGCAACGGATTCAAGGTTACTCAGAATACTAAGTACTGTTGCACCATAGTTACGCTTACCATGACGACTAATTTCAACGAGTGATCGCAACAACATCGACACTTGAGGTGACATCAGTACGCTGACACGATACAACTCTTGTTCTTCAATCAGCCAGCCTGTATTCACTAAGCGATGATAGATACGCAATGCGTATTCATGGATCGTTTTAGGTGAATCAAACCCATCTTTGTGATCATCATGCCAAGCTAGAGTATCAAGTTTATGGAGCGAATCTTCGATCGCTTCAATGATGGCTGACTTTTCTTTTATAGGATCTTCCGCGTGATCATAAAACACATCTGAAAGATCAAATATTACGGCTTCTATAAGCGCTTTATTGGAGCCCGATAGAGCCTGAAAGATCTCATCGGGCAAATGGGTGAATAGCATTCAGAACCAATCCATTCATTTAAGTAAGCTGACTGTATATGTCACTCTGACGTCAGCTTGGAGAGAATAGCCTGCTCCATTGCCGCAACCACCTCAGGGTCATCCCCAATCGGGTCAAGCAGTGTCAGAGTGCGATGTTCAGTATTTAATTGTGCAAGCTGCTCAGGTACATCAACACGTAAATGTCTACCTTGTGCGAAGAACAAAGGGTATACGGCGATCTGAGCAGTCTCACTTGGTAAAATTTGCAAAACATCTTCGATAGAAGGCTTGCACAATTCCATGTAAGCCAACGTTACCTTATCTTCAGACACGACACCAGTCACCCTCGACAATAACTGCTCAAATGGCACCTTCCAACGGGGATCGCTGCTTCCATGTGCTAGTAAAATAATGTGGTCAAATTGCTCTAGTTGCATGCTCATACCTTATGTTGAGGAGTGTATTTTACCGATTAACCCTTTTAAAAAGAAGGGACTAGCGATTTTCATTTGCCCTAGAGCGAAAATCCTGCTGATCTAACATTCGAAAAATGTCGTACACTTAAAAAACCATCCTTCTAAGGAGTGAGCAATGAGAATTTTAGTGACGGGAGCGAATGGTTTTATCGCTAGCAACCTTTATCCATTACTGACGGCTGCCGGTTACGAATCGGTTGCGCTTATTCATAAGCATCAAAGTTCAATTCCCTCTTACGTGCGAAAGATCACTTTAGATGAATTACCTGGAGAGAATTTTGATGTCGTCATCAATCTTGCTGGAGCGAACATTGCAGCTCAACGATGGAGTGCTTCACGTAAAGAAACGCTCTATAACAGTCGAGTTAGCTTTACCAAAGAGCTATTCAACAAACTCACCATTAAACCAAAAGTCCTCTTAAATGCCTCTGCGGTAGGTTATTACGGCTTTGATAGCAGCAAGACATTCAGCGAAGAAAGCGAGCCCAATGGAGGCTTTACCCACGAGTTGTGTGCAGCTTGGGAGCAAGAAGCAGCCCACTTACAGGATCATGGTGTTAGAACAATTATTTTTAGACTAGGAGTGGTGTTAGGCCATGGCGGTGCCCTGGCCAAAATGAAACTCCCATTCCAGATGGGATTAGGCGGTAAGATAGCGACTGGTGAGCAATTCTTTCCGTGGATACATATCCATGACGTGTGTCGCTTCCTTGTGACAGCCATAGATCAAGAGTCGTACTCTGGGCACTATAATTTAGTAGCCCCGCAGACCATCACTCAAGGGCAGTTTGCCACAGCTTACGCAGATGCATTGAATAGACCAGCGCTATTCACAACACCTTCTTGGTTGCTTGAAAGAATATTTGGCGAAATGAGCTGTTTGCTAACACAAGGTCAAAAGGTGATCCCCAAAGCATTAGAAGAGGCATCATTCAGCTTCGAATTTCCAACCATCGAATACGCTTTAAAAGACTTAACTTAAAACGCTTTTGTGGAATGCTAGCCACGAAGCTTTCTGGGTACTGGCTGACCATTGTCATCAGGTAAGGTATGTCGACATTCAGGGTATTTGATACACCCCCAAAAATGCCCTTTTGCCCCTTTCTTACGAACCAGATAGTGACCGCAAGCACGACATGGATACTTGCGGGCTGAGGCAGGCTCTCCGTTCACATCGTCTAACGTAGCCTTACACTCAGGGTAATTGCTACAGCCCCAAAATACATTTTCAGAGTAAGTTTTCTTGCGTAATTGCCCACCACATAGCGGACAAAAGAATTTTTTCGCCCTTACAGGGCGCCCTTCTTCATCATTAGCAGTGTAGTCACAACGAGGGAAATCCTCACATCCCCAAAACGATCCGTTCTTACCTTTCTTTAGAACTAATGGGTGCTGACACTTAGGGCAACGATAACGCTTACTCGGCGCACCGATATAACCAGTGCT
This sequence comes from Marinomonas communis, assembly GCF_004363305.1. Lineage (GTDB taxonomy): Bacteria > Pseudomonadota > Gammaproteobacteria > Pseudomonadales > Marinomonadaceae > Marinomonas > Marinomonas communis. The sequence continues at coordinate 628,468 of NZ_SNZA01000001.1, forward strand.
ATCTTGGCTTAAAAACTCCTGCTCCCAAGCACTGGATACATGAGTAGGTTTATCGTTGCCTTCGTCTTGACTCAAGGGTGACTACTCCGATGTACAATTAAGCTTATCTTCTTCTGCACATTTCTGTGAGTTGATATAAGACTTAACCTTATTTACACCACTGCGTGCAGCATCAGCCGTTGCATTGCCAACTTCTTTAGTTTTTTTCCAAGCCTTACTATCAGCAATGTCTTGACCGACTTCTTTCGAACGATCCACAGCATCGCCCGCCACTTCACGAGTACGGTCAGCCACATCACCAGCAACATCACGAGTCTTTTCCGCCACATCACTAGCTGATTTCTTGAAGCTTTCCCACGTTTCATTGGCGTGCACTGGCGCCGTCACGGTTAGGGCCAACACTATGCAAGGTAACAATAGTTTTTTTAACATTATGATCTAACCTCTCCACTCAACTGGAAGTGATTTCTTATCCAATTTTCGATTTCCGATGCAGACGACACAGATGGAATATCTGGGTATTGCTTCAACTCTTCGTCTGTTACTTGCTCATGACTCCAAGTCGTATGATATGGAACGTGTAACGCATGAGCTCCAGCATCTAATACTGGTAACACATCCGAGCGTAAAGAATTACCTATCATTAAGACTTCACTCGGTGTTAACTGCAAACTCTCAAAGACCTTTTGGTAATTAGCCACTTTTTTATTGCTCACCACCTCATACCAATCGAAGTACTCACTCAGGCCAGAGCGAGCCAGCTTCCCCTCTTGATCCAACAAGTCCCCTTTCGTAATGACCATCAATTGGCATTTACCTTTTAAGGAGCGTAATAGATCTTCTATGCCTGGTAGCATATGAACCGGCGCTGCCAACATCTGCTTCGCCAGCTGGATAATTTCATGCACTTCATATCCGGTAATGCGACCTTCAGTCAATGAAATGGCTGTTTCAATAAGAGAAAGTGTGAAGCCCTTTATCCCATAACCAAAGTTCGACAGGTTTGAGATTTGGACTTCGTTAAGCCTTTCTAAAATGTATTCCTTTGAGTGATAAGAAGACAGCATTTCTACGAAATACTGTTGTGTACTGAGAAAAACGTCTTCGTTACGCCACAAGGTGTCATCAGCATCAAAGGCTATGGTTGTAATGATGGGCTTTTGCAAATCTACTTCATCCATTGTTTGGTGTTTTCAAGCACCAAAGTTTTATACAGTTCAACATGATCATCGCTATCATTTAGCGCTGGAATGTAATCAAAGTCTTGACCACCTGCGTCTGTGAACTCGTCACGTAATTGCATATCTATTTCTTCCAGCGTTTCAATACAGTCGATTGAGAAAGCTGGACTGATCATATTCAGTTTAGTAATACCCTTTGAGGGTAAACCCTTAATGGTTTCATCGGCATAAGGTTTTAACCATTCTTCTCGCCCAAAACGAGATTGATATGCATGAGTATAGTCAGACTCTTGCAAACCTAGTCGCTCTACAACCGCTTTTGTAGTGGCTTCACAACGTGATTGGTAGGGGTCTCCTTCAGTCACGTAACGCTTAGGTATACCATGATAAGAGAACATCAAGTGGCGCTGCTCACCTTGTGCTTGCCATTGTGCCTGAATACTTTTCACTAAGGCATCGATGTATTGCTCATGGTCAGCGTAATCTTGCATCAGTGATAAAGCTGGCCAGTGCGGGCAGCGTTTAAGCGAAGACATAAGTCGATCATAGGCCGCTGCGGTCGTTGAGCGAGAAAATTGCGGATACATCGGCAAAACAAAAATCTTATCGACGTTATGTTGACGGAAAAGCTTCGCTGATGCTTCAACGCTTGGCTGACCATAGGTCATGGCCATCGAAACAACGAACCGTTGCTGTCCATCATTATTCAATGCCTGATCAAGTTTATGCGCTAACCTTTGTCCCAATACTAACAATGGAGAGCCTTCGTCCATCCATACTTCTTGATAGACTTTGGCTACTTTCCTGGGACGAATATTTAGAATGACACCATTTAAGATGGGCTTCCAAATCCATGGATTTACGTCCACAACCCTTGGATCGGATAGAAACTCTTTTAAATAACGTCGTACCGCACCAGGAGTTGGTGACTCGGGCGTGCCGAGATTCATCAACAGCACCCCTATTTTTTGGGTATCCAAACTCATACTTTTCCCGTTAACTAGGTAATATAAAATGTTTCACCAAGACGTGCCCCCATACGCTGAAGCACATCGCCAGTACGGTCCATTGCAGTACTTTGGATTCAAACCTTGAAACAAGAACATATTTTAACACCAAAGCACCTATCGCCAACCCTAAGCCATTAGCTAACACCACAGGCCAAGAAATGCCATAGCTGACCTCGGTTGGGGGGAGCGCGACAAAACCAATTAGGGCACCTATCAGAGCCATGCACCAAAGTACATAACGATTAACTGGGGATAGCTGATGTAAACCAGATAATATCCAACCACCAACACCCAGACTGATGGTTTGACCTATCCCCAAGATCAGCCCCGACCATAAAGACAGCGGCCCCGATATTGATAAACTATTCAGCCAACGATACCGACTAAAAGTCAGTGATAAGGCAGCCCCAACCACCATAAGTAGAATCAAACTAGTTAGCGAAAATGGCAAAAGAAATAAACACTGAACACCGATAAAACCACCTAATGAGACCCCGGCAGCCATTCGAGTGATACGTTCGACTTCAAGCTCTTTTCTATTCGGAAAAACCAAAGACAACGAAAACAGTAGCAAGCAGGGAAATAGGCTAATGAATACATTTAAAAAGCTCGATGTATCAGCACTTAATAGCAGCGAGCTAGGCAAAATAATCAGGATAGGATCAATACGAAGTGGCTTGCTGACTAGCGCACCAGCAAAGCTGGCTAAAAAAATATAAAATAACAACATAGGTTAAATCACCTTGAGGCTGCTCAAGGTGATCATTCTCTAATTACTCAGCTTCAACAACACTGCGGATACGTTCTTGAATGATGGTAGCCAGTTTATCTGGTTGGAACTTGGACAAGAAGTCATCACAACCGACCTTCTGAACCATCGCTTTGTTAAAGCTACCACTCAATGATGTATGCAGAACGATATATAAGTCCTTCAAGCGAGGATCTTCACGGACCTCTCTCGTTAATCGATATCCGTCCATTTCAGGCATTTCTGCATCGGTAATCATCATTAACAGCTTATTGGGTACGTCCTCACCCTCTCCAGCCCATTTCTTCAGAAGATCAAGTCCACGCTTACCGTCTGTAGCAGAATGCACTTTGATGTTTAAGTGATCCAAGGTTGACTTACATTGCGCCAGACCAACAGAGGAATCATCAACAACCAACACCTCTAAGCCTTTCGCTAATGATAGTAAGTCATTATCAATCACTTCTTCTGAGATATTAGTGTCATAAGGAGATATCTCAGCGAGAACTTTCTCAACATCAATAATTTCAACCAAACGATCATTCACACGAGTGATCGCTGTAAGATAGTGCTGACGCCCTGTGCCGTCTGGCGGCGGAAGGATCTCACTCCAGTTCATGTTTATGATTCGATCAACCTCGCCCACCATAAACCCTTGAACCGTATTATTGTATTCAGTCACGATTAGATTACATGGTTTATCTTTATCAATCGGGCGTAAACCAATCGATTCAGACAAGTCGATAACAGGGATTGTTCGACCACGAAAGTGAGTCACGCCTGCCACAGATGGGTGGCGATGAGGCATTAAATTCAAACGTGGCAGCTGAACTACCTCTTGCACCTTGAATACGTTGATCGCAAACAACTGCATACCGCCAAGGCGAAACATCAATAGTTCAAGCCGGTTTTCACCAACAAGTTGGGTTCTTTGGTCAACCGCTTCTAACATTCCCGCCATAGCATACTCCGAAACGTAAGTTACAAACTCTCAGATCTATATTTATCATGATAGTTAATTCTAACAAACATAACAGTAATTTTTTGCATGTAATAACCCTTAAGTCATGATCTATAAAGAATTTCATACAAATCTACACGCATTCTATAGAAACACTTCGGTAACGTTACAAGACGCTGTTACACTCCTCTAAAATCACCTTATCATGGAGATATCATGTTTGACATTGGCGTCAACCTAGATCATGCATCTTACCTAGAAGATTTGAGTAAATTCGAACAGGAATACCTTGAAGAGGGCGTTGAAGGCATTATCTGCATTGCCTCTAACTTAGAGGAAGCACATAAGCTGACAGAGCTGTGCTCGACCTATCAAAGCATGCATTTCACCTTAGGTTGCCACCCTCATTACGCTTCCACTTGGACAGATTCGCATCAAGCAGAATTGATATCACTGTTCATACATCACAAGAAAGCCATTGCCGTTGGCGAAATGGGGTTAGATTTCAACAGAAACTATTCTTCACCATCGGAGCAAATTACTGCCTTTGAAGCTCAGCTTGAGCTAGCAAATATTGTCAAACGCCCTGCTTATCTTCACGAACGTGACGCTTTTGACGAACTGACATTGCGCCTCGGAAATACACCTTTGGATCACGGCGGGGTCATACACTGTTTCACAGGGGATACACAACAACTAAAAGCCTACTTAGATTTGGGCTTAATGGTTGGCATTACAGGCTGGCTGTTAGATGAAAGAAGAAATCAATCTCTGGTTGAAGCATTACAATATCTGCCGTTGGATCGCCTGCTTATTGAAACAGACGCGCCATATCTATTACCCAGAACAATACGCCCGCGACCTAAACGCAACCACCCTAAATATCTAAATTATATTGCTGAGGCGGTAGCCCACCATAAGCAAACAGATCTAGAAACGATAAAAGAGATCACGGCCGCTAACACGCGACAACTGTTCTTAACTGATGGGCTTTAAGACACGCCTTGTTGAAGACTGCACTTGGCCAGCACTAGAAGACGACTCCAAGATGCGTGCCTGATTAAGCATGACATCTTGGAATTGCTCTAAATTAAATGGCCAGTCTAGCTCGATAGAGCCTACTGCAAGGACCGGAATTCTTATACCGTACTGCTCGACCAAACGCTCGTCACACGCTATATCAATCTGCATGTAGGACAACTGAGGATAAAAGTGCGCAAGCCATGCTTCAGCCTCCTCGCATAAATGACATCCTAACGTACCGTAGAGCGTAATATTATGCATATCCAGTTTGGTTATTTTCCAATTCGTATATAGATTGTGGCAGTGCAGCAAGTGGTGTCACTGGGCAAACCAAGCTTGCGGCTCTGAAAAGGGTATCACCAACAAGCCCCAATGAAGAAAGCGCAACGATAACGATCTGAGTCGCTTGCTCCTCAGATAAGTGTGAGTCTTGTTGATGACAAGATTTGAGCAAAGGAAAAAAACCATTTTCAATAAACGATGCTGTCATTTTTGCATCGTTCACATGGCCTTTCTGGGACAAAATGCTTTCAAGCACCAGCGGCTCGAGCAATGATGCTAGCCCTCCTTCTAGACGCTCTGAAAAATTATCAGCTTTGTAGAAATAGTTCGCCCAAGTGGGCTTTGTGTTTAACACGTTCACAAAGTATTTCAACAGCAGCGAAATACGCGCTTCAACTGACGTCTGTGTAGAAATTAGACTGTTTAAATCTTTTTTGATTACCAAGGAAAGGCTTTGACGAACGTCTGCCAATGCCTCATCTTTGCTATCGTAATAATTGTAAAACGTACCAATGCTGACGCCAGCATTAGCCGATACATGCTGAACCGTGATTTCACTCCAATCTGTTTCAAGCAGGAGGTTTTGCACTGCACTGCGTAAGCGATCTTGGGTTATTACACGTTTAGGGGGAGATGCCATTTTAGAACCCTACTCAACTGTCAATCCATAAAGTTGCGTTGCGCTATAAGCGCAGACACACGAGAAACGTGTGCCTTAAACGAATTTACACTAAATAATAACCTTACATTTTATAGCAGGTTAAATTGTGGGGTCAGTATATCAGTAACTTCCAAATTAAGCATTTGAAAAACGCCTTCCGCAATAGGCAAAATTTGCTTATCGATATAATGCTGATAATCCAATGAGTCTAATGCTTGCTGATCTAAAAAAGGTGAAACGCCACTTAAGGTGTAAACATATTGAACACGTTTACGACCGCGGTCGTATTCAGGTGGCAACCCTTGCTGAGCACGCTGGTCATCAATCATTCGGGCTGCACGCACATGAGGAGGTTGTGTTTTCGTATATTTCGACAATGGTCGAGTGAGTTGTTTGGTATAGACTAGCTCACTATCGTAGCGACCTTCCAGCAAGTCTGCTACAAAGCTACTCACATAATGGTTAAGATCTTTATCGAAGAATAAGTGCTCAAACAACTCTACCTGAAAACGTTTCGCCAATGGCGTCCAATCACTTCGGGCAGCTTCCAACCCCTTAAAAATAAGCTCGCCACCAGATAAACCTGCATAGCGTTTTTTAGAACCTTCTTCCTGACCTCTAATAGTGGGCATGTAGAAGCGGGTATACAGCGTCTCAAACTCTAGCTCTAAATGTGACTCAATGTCAGCATAATCACCACACCATTCAGACAGGCATTGGTTAACTACCGCGCACAGTTGCTTACCCGCTTCCCACGCTTGCTCTTCACTTAATTCATCAGACAACGTGATGAAAAGGGAGTCGGTATCACCATAAATGACCTTGGCGCCACGCTCTTCCATCCACTGCTTACTGCGTCCCAGTAGCTCATGACCACGCATGGTGATAGAGCTAGCCAGTTCCGCATGATAGAAACGGCAAACAGACGAGCCCAGAACCCCATAAAAAGAGTTCATGATAATTTTAATGGCGTAACTTAAGATGTCGTTGCCATCTTGTTTAGCTTGCTCGCGAGAATGCGCTAACTCAGCAACGAGCTCTGGCAGGATCGCAAATTGACGCTGGAATGAAGCCCCTCGATAACCAGGCACAACACCTTCTTCTTGCGATAGTGCTTGCCCAACTACTCGTGCCAGTGGATCCACGTAGAAAGTTCGGATAATGCTTGGATACAGACTCTTAAAGTCGAACACTAAGACATTTTTGTATAACCCGGGTACAGAGTTCATCACGAAACCACCTGGGCTTGGCACGAATTTGTCATCACTCCATGCCGGCGCCACCCAGCCTTTTCGGTGTAAACGAGGTAGGTATAGGTTTTCAAACGACGCCACTGAACCGCCAGTTTGTGAGAGAGGTATCCCGGTTAAATCAACTCGGGTTTGCTGTAATTCGATTAACTGGAGTTTGGCAAAGATTTGTTCAACCAACACACAATCTTGAAGATTATAAGCAACGAAGTTTGCTAACTCTTCTCGGTGCATACGTTCAATTTCTTGCCAACGATCACCACCTGCCAACAGCTTTGAATCATCCAATAACTCTTGGCTAACATTGTTAAGACTGTAAGAATTAAAGTGGTAACCGCCCACTTTAAGCATGGTTATGCCATCTAAAACAACGCGGCCTGCTATGTTAGCAAATACCTTACCACTCTCTTTGGCTTCTCGAACACGCCACGTTTCACCTTGCACACCCAAAGCAGGCTTAATGCCTAATGTCTTAAACCTCTGGTCTAAAAACATTAGGTCGAAACCGATCACATTCCAGCCAATAATAATGTCTGGTGAGTGCTTTCTGACAAACTTGATAAAAGCCATCAACAGCTTACGTTCATCCGCAAAGGTATAAACGTTCTCTAAATCCGTTTGCTCAGGCGACACTACTAAAACAACTTTTCTATCACCGGATGTGATACCAATCGACAGCAGCTCATTGCGGGTAACAGAGGTCTCGATATCCAAAGACCATACTTGCCATGCAGGTTCGTACTCTCCTACTTTCAATCGGGCTTCGCTAAAGCTTTGCCCCGAAGCATCTGGCTGGCCAATAAACGTGACCTTGCCTCGAATATGACGCTCCATTAAGTAGCGGTCTTCAGGTTTCACATCTTCTTCATAGACGGTAAAACCTAATTTCTTCACCATTGCCACCATTTGCTGCTGCAACAACAAACTCTGACAACGTACGACTGTTACTTCATCATGAGAAAAAGTCTTGAGCTGGCTAGGCTCACAGTCAACACCATGGACATCTGTTGCAATCGCCTCGACAGGTGCATTGGTAAAAAATAATGTTTCAGGATTGGCAATGGTGACTTTAACGGTCGCCTTGTCAGTCTTCACATAATAATGGATCGATAATCGACCGTTTTCATCACCACTGTGACGACTGACAATGTAACCTTGTTGCGTTTCAAACATGTATAAGTGTACTTAGATGGATCTCAATAAACGAATGGGCGGCACTTTTAGCACAGCTCGGCTCGCAAATACACCAATAATTGTCACAATTCCCCATCCAGCAATCGGGCCAATCAGCCAGAGAGACAGGTGAAACGCGATTTCCATTTCAAATACGAAGTGCTGCAAACCAACCAAAGCCATCTCAGCTCCCGCTGCGCCAATCACACCCGCAAACAAACCTAACGCACCAAACTCCACCAATAAAGCTTGGCGCACTATCTGTTTCGTTGCCCCCAAAGTGCGCAGCAAGGCACCTTCTTGTAAACGCTCATCTAGTGTAGAGCGCACGCTGGCAACCAGCACTAGAGCGCCAGCACCTAAGATGAAACTGAGTACAATTTTCAAAGCATTCGCCAATTGCGCAATAATGTCTTGGACTTGTTTTAACAGCTCACCAATATTTAACATCGACACCGTTGGGTAATTAGACATAAAGCGATAAAAGTCAGCTGCATTGGTCTGATCTAAGAAAACACTGCTAACGTAGTTCGCCTGATAATTCGACAAAACGGTTTTGGGCAAGATCAAGTAGAAGTTTGGCTGCATACTTTGCCAGTCTACAGAGCGGATAGAGGTAATTGGCAAGGTATACTCAAGCCCACCAATACTGATGGTCAACTCGTCGCCGATTCCCACATTTGCTTCGATCGCCGCTTGTTGCTCAATCGAGATCCCTTGTGCGCTAAAATCCCCTTCTAACAATGCCGAGCCTTCTCCAATTTGATCAGCCCAGGTCAGGTTCAACTCACGTTCAGCAATTTCAGGCTCATCACGTCTATTAGGGTATAACGCCTCAACGTCTTCTCCATTAATCTTAATCACGCGCCCACGCACCATTGGGAACCAATCAGAAGTAGCTAACCCGTTTTCTTGGGTGTATTGCTTAATATCTTCAACTTGAGTTGCTTGAGCGTTAAACAAATAATGATTAGGAGTATTTTCTGGCACTTGCGCTTGCCAATCACGGACCAGATTGCTTTGCACACCGATCAAGATCAAGCTCAGCATAATGATCAAAGTAAACACTAATAGCTGGAACAAGTTAGAGACTAATCGTCTATGCAAAGCAGCTAAGCCAACTTGCCAACCAGTTGTCGATTGTTTAGAGAGTTTGCGACTTAACGCAAACATACCCCAACCAACGACGAACACCAGCGCCGTCACAACCGCTAAACCAACCATTAGGATGGAAGGCAACTGCCATCCGCCAGCGTAGATAATCATCAGACCGTACATCCCCACCAAACCGAACAACAGCAAGGACGTTGAACGCATGGGTAATGCGGCAGCAGGTTGCAGTACTGTAAGCGGAGGCACACTGACCAATCTTGCCAGTAGCGGCGCACAGAATGCCAAGGTGGAAATAATAGCCGTCGCCGCTCCCAACCATAGCTTACTCCAGCTCGGAGACGGTAATTCTGCATTCATCAAAGATGACAGCAAATCGGCTATCAGTGCCTGAACCAACAGCCCTAAGCCAGAACCAATTATGATGCCAAACAGAACAATGGCCGTAATTTGAATCGCCATAAGAGATGACAGCTTTTTAGGTGTCGCCCCCATTGTTTTCATGACGGCAAATTGTGTGAGGTGCCTTTTAACATAACGTGAGGACGCCAACGCCATCGCAACACCAGACATAACAACCGCCAAAGTGCCTGCTAATAACAAGAAAGACTCAGCACGATTGACCGTATTACCCACACGCTCACCACGCTCGATAGGAGTACGAATTCGTTCCCCCTCACCCAACATAGGCCTTAGACTGTTATCGAAACGTTCAAGATTCTCTACTTCACCCGCGTACAAGAACGCATAGCGAACGCGAGCCCCTGGAATGATGATCTGTGTGGCTGCCAAGTCCTCCTGATTCATCACTGCCCTTGGAGCAATGGCAAAAGCTGACGTTGCACTGCCCGGGTCACGGACTAAGAACTTGGTCACCAGAAGTGACACTTCCCCGACACGGACCTTATCCGAAATACCAGCCCCCAATAAACTCGCTAAACGTGAGGAGAGCCAGATTTCGCCAGACGCAGGCGCGTCTTTAGTTGAAACACCGGTACCAAACATTTGCTGGTCGACCAGAAACTCCCCACGTAATGGGTAGTTACTAGACACGGCTCTCAATTGAGCCAGTTGTAGACCTTGGTCACTGAACACCATCGAAGAAAACGAAGCCGTTTGAGCAGTTTCAAGTCCTTCTGATTGAGCCTGATTTATCCATTCTGTGGGAATGGGGTCATCACGTCGCACACTACGGTCTGCGCCTAACAAATTGGCAGACTGTACTTCAAATGACTGCTGCAAACGGTCAACAAACAAGCCTATGCCCGTTACCGTTGCAACGGACAACACAAGCGCAACCAATAATGTCAGCACGTCTCCAGTTTTGCATTCCCTTAATAATAATCGCCATGCAAACATTAGGACTCCTTGAGTTCGCCATCGTGAATTTCAATCTGGCGATCACAGCGTGCGGCAAGCTCTGGATCGTGAGTGACAACAACCAACGTGGTGCCTTGTTTTTGATTTAATTCAAAGAGCAAATCTTCTACTAAGGCACCGTTTTTGCTGTCTAGGTTACCTGTCGGCTCATCGGCAAACAGTATTTTGGGCGCCGAGGCAAAAGCGCGGGCAATGGCAACTCGCTGTTGCTCGCCCCCTGACAGTTGCCGTGGATAATGACTTATACGGTGTGACAGTCCCACCTGTTCTAATAGGGATTGCGCGCGGTCTTTGGCGCTGCGATCACCTTTCAGCTCATTGGGCAACATAACGTTCTCAAGGGCTGTTAAACTAGGTAGTAAGTGAAATGATTGAAAAATAAAGCCGACATATTGCCCTCTCAACACAGCACGCCCCTCTTCATCCAATTGTTCAAGAGGCTGATCGTACAAACGAATAGAACCTTGTGTATGCTGATCAAGGCCCGCCATCAAACCCAGTAATGTCGACTTCCCAGAACCAGAGGCCCCCACTATCGCAACGGACTCGCCATCACGAATTGACAGGTTTATTCCTTTTAGTATGTCCAATTCACCGTTGCTTGTTGCAACAGAATGATTAAGCTTTTCTATTGTTAAAGCTGATAAAGTTTCCGTGTCCTGCATAAGTGGATTGCCTATGATGTCTAAATTAATTGTTTCGTTACTTTGTTTCTTCTCGATCTTCGCTGCCAACGCTCAAGCAAAGACCTTAATGGTATTTGGGGACAGCCTAAGTGCTGCGTATAACTTAAGACAACAACAAGGATGGGTAAGTTTACTTGGCGAACAAATAAATCAAAGCCACCCTGATATAACGATCATCAACGCCAGTATCAGTGGCGAAACGACACAAGGCGGATTAGCTCGGCTTCCAAAACTGCTTGAAACACATCAGCCAACTTGGGTTGTTCTGGAGCTTGGCGCTAATGATGGCCTACGAGGCTACCCATTAAATCAAGCCAAGCAGAACCTTGCTTCTATGATTGAGCTTATTCAGCAACACTCTGCTGACATAGTCCTTTTGGGGAACCATTTACCCAGTAATTATGGTCGCACCTACACCACTCAGTTTTTCAACCTTTACAAAGAGTTAGCCGAGCAATATCAGATCGCATATGTCCCCTTTATGCTGGAAAATGTCGCACTCGATTCAAGCTTAATGCAAAATGACGGGCTTCATCCTAACGCAAAGGGCCAACCTGTTGTTTTAAACAACATTACACCAACCCTTTTGCCACTACTTAATAAATAATAAGGACTTACGATGAAAGCTGTATTTTTGGATCGTGGATCATTTCCTGAGCAAATAGACATCCCCTTACCTGAAAAAGTGGATGAGTTTCAGCAATACCATAACTCCAGCGCTGAAAATGTTGTCGAGAGAATACGTGATGCCGACATCGTAATGACAAATAAAGTTGTTCTAAGCCGAGCTGCACTCGAACAATGCCCTTCCATAAAGTTGGTTCAAGTAATGGCAACTGGCATGAACAATGTTGACTTAGAGGCTTGCCAAGAATTAGGAATCGCTGTCCAAAATGTTGCTGGATACTCTACTGTCAGTGTACCAGAACACACCTTTGCGATGATTTTAGAGCTGCGTCGAAACATTACTCGATATCGTGAAGCGATAAAGCAAGGACAATGGGCATCCTCTGAGTTCTTTTGCTTTATGGATTTCCCGATCCTAGATTTGAACCAAAGTACGTTGTGTATTATCGGCAAAGGCGCATTAGGCAATCGAGTAGCAACCATTGCTGAAGCATTTGGCATGAATGTCATCTTTGCTGAGCACAAACAGGCCACCGATGTACGAAAGGGATATGTCGCGTTTGATGAGGCTATTAAACAAGCGGATATCATCACCTTGCACTGCCCCCTAACGGATCAAACGCGTGACGTAATTGACGAAGCGACATTCGCCAAGATGAAACCAAGCGCCATTCTAATTAATACTGGCCGTGGCGGCTTAGTGAATGAAACCGCTCTTGTAGACGCATTAAAACAGCAACAAATCGCTGGAGCTGGATTTGATGTAGCCACCGTTGAGCCAATGCCAAAAGATCATCCACTTCAAGCCATCGCTCACTACCCCAATTTTATTCTGACGCCTCATGTTGCTTGGGCAAGTCACAGCGCAATGACACGACTACTTCAGATCGCCTGTGATAACATGGCCGCTTTTATTGATCAGTAAACTGAATGACCTTAGACATACTTTACCTTGACGACGACCTAGTCGTCGTCAACAAACCCAGTGGACTGCTCGTCCATCGCACCGACTTAGCCAAACATGAGCAAGACGCCGTAGTGCAAAGATTAAATGAGCAATTGGGCAAATGGGTTTACCCAATACATCGTCTGGATAGAGCAACGTCAGGTGTTCTGGTAATGGCCTTGAAAGAAGATGTAGCGGGGGCACTAGGCGAGCAATTTATGGCTCGAACCACTGACAAAGTGTATCAAGCGATTGTGAGAGGCTATCCGCAAGAACTTGGCACAATTGACTACCCTCTTGCCAAACTTAACGAAGAAAAAGGTCGTTCTCGCTTTAAGATCGAGGGCACTGAAAAGCCTGCTGTCAGCCATTTCAAAACCTTAGAACGTTATGAAATTAATATACCAGTAAGCCGCTACCCGAAAATGCGCCTTAGTCTAGTTGAAGTTAAGCCTGAACAAGGACGCACGCACCAGATCAGACGACACTTTAAGCACGTCTTCCATCCGCTTCTGGGCGATACTCGCTATGGGTGCAGGCATCACAACCAAGTCATGCGTCAACATTGGTCTGAAGACCTACGCTTAATGCTACATGCCAAGTCACTAACCTTTAAACACCCAACCACTCAATCGACGCTGTCCATTGAAGCGCCCCTTGAGCAAGACATGAAAAGCCTATTGAGCTGGCTAGAGAAACACCCAAGTAACTGAGAACCTATCATGAAAAATAAACTTGTCTACTCGACTGACCAAGGTCGTATCTGCCCAGAATGTGATTACGCCATCGACGATTGCCAATGCAATGATAGCTCTACAATTCTAGGCTCTGGAAAAGTAAAGATTCAGCTTGAAACTAAAGGAAGAAAAGGAAAAGGCGTAACTTTGATTAAAGAGTTAGCCATGACTGCCGATGAGCTAAAAGTGCTAGCCAAAAAGCTGAAAAACCACTGTGGTGTGGGTGGTTCAGTAAAAGACGGTTTTATTGAAATTCAAGGCGACCAGCGCAGTAAGGTTCAAAGTTATTTATCAGAGATAGGGATTCAAGCAAAGATTGCGGGCGGTTAAGATACATTTATTTACAATACTGGATGATTGTAACTTAACTCATACGATTTAATTTAAAAAAATCCCTAGATATCAATGATATTTATTTTGATTTTTTAGCTGGTGTTGTTAAATTTGTGTGAATGCAAATTCATAAAAGAGGTTTGAATGCATCCTGACAGTCCGCGACAAGCTAATGCTCTATTGCACAAAGCCGTGCCGCTGATGCGAAAAATGGACATTGCACCTACGCCATACAATTATGGCATTTGGTATGAATATGTCCGTCAAACCTCTCCTAAACTGAATCAGCTTGTTGACTCAACAATTGGAAAGCTAGGTAGTCTACCTAGCTTTATGTCTAAGGAGCTTTTTCATCAGTTCTTAGTTGCTGAAGAAGCCCGCTACAACAACGAACATAAAGACAAACTTGAAGAGCTGGTAAACAGCATTTCAAGTAACACATATTCGATGTCTGAAAGTCTCCAAGAGCTTGAGAGCGTTGTTGCAAAAAGTCGTCGAGTTCTATCTCGTGCAGACAGACATAAGCACCTTGAAAAAGTGGTTCGATTTTTAGACCAGGGCACCAAGAAAGCGCTAAGCGATGCCGAACACTTCTCAAATACTCTCAATCGCGTCAACGAAGAAGTACAGCAACTTAAAGCTGAGCTTGATGAAATAAAAAACAATGTTGATTTGGATCCTCTTACACAGCTTTTTAACCAAAAGGGATTAGAGCGACAACTCTACAGCTTGATTCCAGGCTCTGAGGATGACCTATCTTTGTTGATTTTAGACATCGATCACCTTAAAGATATCAATATCAAACATGGGCGCAGAGCTGGTACTGCCCTCATCTGTCATATCGGGCGCATTCTTCTAAATAAGAAGCTTGAAAATGCAACGCTCGCCCGTTTGAGCGGCGGAACCTTTGCCATTGTTCTTCACGAAGCTACATTGGATTACGCGATTGAATATGCGGAAATCATCCGCTCTCACCTAAACAAGCAACGCCTAAAAAACCGGTCTGGCCAAGGTATTATTGAGAAGATCTGTGTGTCAGTGGGTGTGGCTACCATCATTGGCCAAGAAAGCCCGACCAATCTCATTGCTAGAGCCAGTGGATATCTGGATAATGCCAAGCGTCAGGGCCGCAATCGCACGGCCAGTCGTTAATCTAGAAAAATGAATGAGTGAATGGATAACACACAGCTGCACACCACGGTTATAGAAGTTCGTGATTATGAATGCGACATGCAAGGTATTGTGAACAATGCCGTGTATCAAAACTACCTAGAACACGCCCGACACACCTTTATTAAGGACAAAGGACTAGATTTCGCTGTCATCACCCAGTCAGGTGTCCATCTGGTGGTCATGCGCGCCGAAATCGATTACAAATCCCCACTTAGAAGTGGAATGACTGCTGTGGTTGAAACCCAATGCCGTTCGATCAGCAAATTCAAAACGGAATTTACTCAGACAATCACCATTCAAGGTGATAGTGCAAAAACGAGCGCTTCAGCACGCTTTATTGTCGCCTCAATCTCAGATAGCGGTCGCCCTGTTGTTTTTGAACCCATAAAACAACTAACAAACTAATCTGTTTAGTCCGTACTAAAAAACTGCACCTGGTTTTTGCCGTTACGTTTAGCCTCATACATGGCCATGTCTGAATTTCGTAATAATTCAGACATATCCGAACCATTTTCAGGGTACATTGAGATACCAAGACTGGCTGTAATCGATACTGGAACACCATCTATTTCGTTTATGCTCAATAGACTTTGAATGATCCTGAAAGCAACCTTTTCAGCTAACTCCCTTCGTTCAATGGAAGGTATACAGATTACAAACTCATCACCACCAAGCCTTCCTATCCCCTGACCACCCCTTAATGCTATACGCATTTTGTGAGCTACTTCTTTTAGTATTTGATCACCGAATTCATGACCATAGGTATCGTTAAAATATTTAAAGCCATCCAGATCAATAAAAATCAGGGCAAGTACATCAGCATTTAAAGCAGCTTGGCAAATTTGATTTTCAAAATATGTATCAAACCCAAATCGGCTGAGTAGTCCTGTTAGTTGATCATGATCTAACTGCTTTTTCATTCTCTCTGTTTCAAGTACCTCATGGGTGACATCGCGAGATATTTTAGAAATTGAACGAACAACACCATCTGAATCCATAATGGGCGAGGCCGTGATCGATACAAATAGAGATGAACCATTCTTGTGATGGTAACGCGTTCGATAATGATGCCGCCTCTTACCTTGCACCACGCCGTGAATGAATTCGCACTCTTCCTTATAGCTTAAGCCACTCAGAATAGACATTGGCTTTCCAATAATTTCAGACTCGGAATACCCATAAATCTTTCGTGCTGCATCATTCCAACTCAGTATCTCGCCTTTAAGAGATAAGCAAATAATAGCGTCCTCCGAAAAATCGACCAACGCCTTGAATCGATCAACCTCTTTTCTAGCTATAACTTGCTCAGTGACATCCATGATAAAGCCATCTATCAGCTTTTCACGATCATGAGTGATCACCTTGAAATGATCATGGATCCAACGAATTTGTCCATCAGCTCTGCGGATTCTGTACTCAATGCTAGCATCACCCCGCTCGTTTATTTCATCCAAACGTCCCAAGTCTTCATCAAGAACTAGACTTCGAAAACTGAGCTGACAGTTATCTCCCAAAAAGGCGCACGCCTCATAACCTGTAATATCTTGGATGGCATCACTAACAAATAAAGTATCAGTGTTATTGTGGAAGCGCCTTCTATAAGCAGCACCCGGAATATTGGCAACCAGAGTACGAAAGCGCCCCTCACTCTCTTTCACTTTTATTGTTACGGCTTTGTATTTACTGATCGTAACCAGCGCCAGCACCATGCCAATAATGACCAAGGTGACTACAGATACCCCGAACGCTAATACACTAGGCACTACATTTGCCTCAGTTTCAAAATTAGCGCCTCTGGGCACGATAAAACGCGCGGCAGCCATGCCCATATAGTGCATGCCAGATATTGCAAAACCCATTGCAACAGCCGCTATTAAATTTATGATGTATAGACGCCGTTTATAAAAGACATCAATTAGATAAAATCTAACCCAAAGTGATAACGTGGCAAAAACAACAGCGACAAGAATTGATACCAGAAAAGTACTTAGGTCATAACGAAGCAACAACTCCATTTTCATGGCCGCCATGCCAACATAATGCATAGCACCAATACCAGCACCCACCAGCACTCCACCACCTAATAGAGGCAAGAAAGCATTATGTTTCGCATCAATAAAATATAGCGCTAGCCAAGACGCAAGGAACCCTGGGATGATGGACAAAAGGGTTAGAAAAACATCGTACTCAATCTTGGTATGCAGGTGAAAAGCCAGCATGCCAATAAAATGCATTGACCATACACCACCACCTAAGGCCAAACCAGCACACAAAATAGTGACTCGATCACACCATGGGCCTGAACAATGTTTTTTATAGGACGCTATCTGCAAAGCAGTGTAAGAGGAAAAAATCGCAATCATTAAAGACAACAAAACAAACCACAGGCTATAGCTACCTTTAATGATGACTCCGGAGTTCGGCAGATAAAATAAGTTAGTTAGTAAGCTCTCCATTCCATATCTACTCCATGATAGAAAAACGTAACTCGAAATCACCTTACTTCTTCAAGGGTAGCAGGCATCTATCCATCTTTCCAAAATGCCTGTGTAAATGGTCAGAATTGTAAAGAAAAACAGAAACGAAAAAAGCCGTCACTTTTACAAGTGACGGCTTTTAATAATGGCGGTGAGCAAGAGATTCGAACTCTTGATGCCTTTCGACATACACGCTTTCCAGGCGTGCTCCTTCGGCCACTCGGACAGCTCACCAAAACTTTTTGTTTGCATTGCTGCGAAACGTGGCGCGTATCATATCGATGAAGTCATTGAATTGCAAATATTTTTAGCGACTCAATAAGACTTTTGCTTACCCCCATACCCCCTCGATGGGCGTGACTTCGCCATCATGATAAGCCAAGCTTGGGGTACGATCTTCCGATAGCAACAAAGGTCCATCAATATCCACCCAGCGTGCTTCTTGCGCTAAGAGTAAAGCAGGCGCCATGGCCAAAGAAGTCCCCAACATACAGCCTACCATCACTTCAAAATTCTCGGCTTTAGCTTCCTTGAGTAGAGCAAGTGCTTCTGTCATACCGCCGGTTTTATCCAATTTAATATTGATTCCTTGATACCGTTTTCTCAGAATTGGTAAAGAGTTGCGATCAATACAGGACTCATCAGCAACAATGGGAATTGGGGGTTCAAACCCTTCAAGCAGGTGCTCTTCATCTGGAGAAAGAGGCTGCTCCACCATCTCTACCCCCAATGCTTTAAGTTCTGGGAGATACTGCTTTAATTGGCTAAAGCTCCAGCGAGTGTTAGCGTCGATCACAAGACGAGGAGTAGGCGCTGCACTCCTGACCGCTCGCACACGCTCTATGTCGCCTTCACTGCCCAATTTTAATTTCAGTATTGGCAAGTGCTGATTTCTACTCGCTGCTTGCGCCATTGCTTCAGGCGTTCCAAGTGAAAGGGTAAACACGGTTGTTACGGGTTGGGGAACATCACTCTGCCCCGCCAACTGCCAAGCACTCACTCCCGCTAGCTTCGCCTCCAGTTCAAACAAGGCGCAATCCACTGCATTACGAGCCGCACCGGAGGGTAGCAATGTCTGCAGCGCTTCTCTGGAAACACCATCTTCAAGCGCCTCTTTAACGGATTGGACCATTGCGAGCACATCCGGGTAATCTTCTTCGAAAACATCCATGCGCTCGCACTCTCCGCGACCTAACAGGCCATTTTCTTCCACCTCAACAACGACTACTTCACCATTCAGTTGAGGAGCCATACGCGAGATGACGAAGGGTTCATGCAAAGGCCACTTTTCCACTCGAATACCGACTTTACGCATCATAAGTCTCCAATCGGTCAACAATTGGCTTCACTCCCGTTCTAACCGGATCCACCACTGGTACACCAAATCGTTTTTCTAAATGTGCGATGGTGGTAAGTGCCTCATCTTCAGAAAGATTGGATGTATTTAAAGAAATACCTCCCAGTTTAATATTTGGATTGGTTAACTTGCCCATCATGATATTCATATCAATCACATACTGCAGATCCGGCACTGGATAACCTTCCATCAGGTCCATTTGTTCGCGCCCTGCTTCATGACACACAATGATCACATCGGCTTGCGAACCATGTAGTAATCCTAAACTTACTCCGGCATATGCTGGATGCCCTAGAGCTCCTTGACCTTCGATGACATCCCAATGATCGGGCTCATTTGAGGGTGATAACTGCTCTACCATTCCCGCTATAAAATCCGATACCACCGCGTCAACTGGAACACCCGAACCCTCAATCAAAATACCTGTCTGTCCCGTTGCTCTAAACGTCGCCTTCATGCCCTGTTTGATCATTTCTTGGTGGATGGCCAAAGTGGTAAACATTTTGCCGACACAACAATCTGTACCGACCGCCAATAAACGTTTGCCACTTCTTGGTAAGCCTGTACCACAAACCATGTCACCTTTTGGCACTCGAACATCTAAGAGCTTTTGCCCAGTTCGTTTTGATGCTTCGACTAGTTCTGGAATGTCTGCCAGCTTTTGATGCAAACCACTCGCAATGTCGAGCCCTGCTTCCATCGCTTCAATAAGAATAGCGATCCATTCTGTTGGTAAGGTGCCACCAATTGGTGCCAACCCCAATACGAAAGTTTTCGCCCCCGCATCAGATGCTTGTTGCGGCGTCATGTCAGGTAAGTCTAATTTTGCTTTTGCTTCAGGAAGTCGCATTTGTGCTAAACATTTCTCTGGTCTCCAGTGCGCAATCCCTTTTGCCACTTTTGCCATAATTAGATCTTCTGCATCCCCCAAGAAAACTAGGTAAGGTGCTTTTAATTCGATGGTATTCATAATTAGATCCCCTTTTTAGAGACGAGTGTTTCCCCGAGCGATTAGGCTCGTAAAAAATAAGTTAAGGAATTAGTTCAATGCAGTGCGGTTAGTTATTGGTTTTCGCCGAATAACCCTATGAGATTGATGTCTATTCAGATAGCGTTCAAATAGACGCCAAATTGAAACAAATACAATGGCAATAATTAGGTACATAGCAGCAGCAACGAGGTACACATTTATGTCAAAGGATTGTGAGAACACCCTTCTGGTCTGCCCCATCAAATCCATAACAGTTATCACACTCGCGACAGCCCCTCCTTTCAACATTAAGATCACCTCATTCCCCAAAGCTGGGAAGGCCGTTCTGTATGCAAGTGGCAATACTATGTGACGATAAAGCAAGTTCATTGGCATCCCCATTGCTTTGCCAGCCTCCACTGAGCGTTTGTCCACGGATTGCAATGCACCTCGAAGTATTTCTGTTTGATAGGCCATGGAGTTCATAGTAAAGGTTAAAATCGCGCAGTTCACCGGATCTCTGAAGAATCCCCAAAGCCCCATCTCCATCAAGAAAGGCCTAAATTGACCACTGCCGTAGTACAACAAGAACAGTTGCGCGATCAACGGCGTACCACGAAAAAATGAAATGATGAGCTGTACCGGCCACCTTAAAAAACGCGACTCTTGAATACGCATCAATGACAACGGCAAGGCAAGCAGTGCAGCCATAGATACGGATAGCAGGGTGATTTTTAATGTTATTAACGCACCATCTGCCAGCATTGGAGCAAAACGAGTCAATACATCCAACATATATCCCCCTATTTACCCGCACTTATGCCGCGGTTTAAACGAGTTTCCATTTTGAATAAAACTCGCTCACATAAAATACAAATCAGCCAGTAAACTAAGCAGACGCTTAAGTAGAAAAGAAATGGCTTCTTCGTTGCACCTACTGCAATGTTGGCGGCGCGCATCAGGTCATCTAAGGCAATGACCGAGACCAAGGCCGTGTCTTTCAATAAATTAATCCAAAGATTACCCAGACCAGGCAGTGCCAAGCGCACAATCTGCGGCCTTTCTATAAACCAAAAGATCAGCCACCTATTCATTGACAGTGCTATACCTGCTTCCTTTTGTCCTTTATCCATCGCCTGCCAAGCTCCACGGATCACTTCAGCAGCATAACTACTGAAAACCAAAGCTAGTGCAATTATCCCTGCCGCAAAAGGACTGAACTCTACATACTTAATGTCTGGATTGAGCCACTTTATTAGCTGGTTCAACAGCAATCCAAGACCATGATAGATGATGAATAACGTCAGAAGCTCAGGCAGGCCTCGTAACAGCGTCGTGTAAAATGTTGCGAAGGCTCGCCCAAAACGTGAAGAGCTAACAGATAACCCAGCAACCCCAGTGCCTATTATTAACCCTATGGGTAATGCTAAAAATGCCAACAGCAAAGTAATGCAAAGGCCTTTAAGCAGTTCATCACCCCAGCCCTGACTACCAAAGCTGAGTAAAGCCAAGTTATCCATTTACCTTCCCTCTCATTCTTATTGAAAATCAAGAAAACACAGACCACTCTTACTTGAGCGTCAATAAGTTTAGAGAGAAGTACTGCTCGTTAATTTTCTGATATGTGCCATTAGAAATGATGTTTGCGAGCGATTTATTGATACGCTCTCGTAGCTCAGCGTCTTCTTTACGAAGCGCCATGCCCACCCCTTCTCCGACATATTTTGGATTGGTAATTAACTCCCCTGCCTTCTCACAGCAAGAGCCATCTTGAGTAGCAATCCAATCTGTCATTGGCATGATATCGCCCACCATGGCGTCTATGCGACCACTGGCCATATCGAGGTTTGCAGCATCTTGCGTAGGGTAAAGTCGAATTTCAGCATTTGGATAAGCGCTAGCAAGGTAATCCGCCTGAGTAGTAGAGCTTTGCGCTCCGATGATCATGCCATCCATAGATTCAGGATCAACGTCATTGATCCCTGAATTTTTATCCACGACAAACGTCATCGCAGACGCTTGATAGGGCTTGGTAAAGGCAACTTGCTCTTTTCGCGCTTCTGTAATGAACATAGATGCTAAAACGACATCATATTTATTGGCTAAAAGGGCCGGAATAATGCCATCCCAATCTTGAGCGATGAACTCGCATTGGACTCCCATATCGGCACAAATGGCTTTACCGATATCAATATCAAAACCTGCTAATTGACCATCAGCAGTGAAGTAGTTAAATGGAGGGTAAGCACCTTCTGTACCGATACGAACAGTTTCTTGTGCCGAGGCTTGATAAGCTGAAATGGACATTGCAACAAGCGCTAGTTTGATAGGGAGGTATGTTTTATTCATCGTCGTTTCCTTTGTCATATTCGGTACCGAAAGAGGTACTGCTTCTAATTTTTTTAGTGGAACGTTAAGCAGTATCTACAAAAGAAAACAAAAGCCATAATGATGAATAAGTATGCTATATATAGCTTACCGCTATGTGTAGACTATAAATCCATGCTAACAAATAAAGATAAATTGCTTCGAAACCTTGATTGGAACTTACTGTATACGTTTTTAGTTATCGTAAACGAAGGGGGAATTAGTGCCGCAGCAAGGCGACTTTCTTTAAGCCAGCCTAGTGTCAGCAATGCATTAAAAAGACTTGAAGAACACTTCGATACCCGTCTAATTCTTAGAAAGAAAGGTGTCTTCTCACTCACCCTTGATGGCATGCGTGTGTACGAGTACGCCTCATCGGTTAGCCGTATCATCAGTACTATGGCCAACCAGTTTGTTGATCAGCAAGATTTAGTACAAGGCGAGCTAAAAATTGAAGTGGCCAGCCACCTATTTAGCCCAGCGCTCGACAACACCATAAAGACCTATCACCAACAATATCCAAACGTGCTCTTCAATATTAATACCTTTCCTAGCGCGGATATTGTCGCTCATGTCGCTGAAGGCGAGCTTCATATTGGGCTTTGTAATAAAAAAATTGCCAAAACAGGTATCAGATGTGACTTTCTCGGATATGAGAAAATGGGCTTTTTCTGCGGGCCGTCTCATCATTTATTTGGTCAAAGTGACCTAACCATTGATGATATTAAAGGCATCCCCTATGTATCGTTTGAAAGCGATCAGCCAGGGGAAGGATTAGACGCTATCGCTCAATTTAGAGAGGAGAATCGATTTTGGGGAAAACTTACGGCTGTATCTTCCAACCTAGAAGAAATTAGACGCTTGATATTACTTGGCGTTGGATTTGGTGCCCTGACAACAGAAAGCGCTCAGCCGTATGTTGATCAGGGACTACTGTGGCCATTACCACCCTATGAATCTTTACCCGTCACAGAAGTGTATCTCGTTACACCTGAGTCCGTTGCGCTCAAAGATATAGAAACACAATTTATCAGCATGTTACGCAAAGAAACAAAGAGTCTTGTTATCAGCAATAACGATGGTCGTCATATTTAGCGAAAGTGTTAGGTTAATTTAAAGTTCTCGAACAACTTCGAGAACTTTAAATCATCCATTCGATCTATAAATCAACAAAGCTTAATCTTTCTTCAAGACCTGTATCAGCCACTCGATTAGGAGTCTGCGTCGGTGTTCCTGCGTAAATCAAACCAACAACCTGTTGGTTATCATTAAGATCGAATAAGTCCTTAGCAGTATCGGTAAACACTGCAGGACCCGTTCTCCAAATACCGCCATAGCCTAGAGCATCTAACCCCAGCAATGCTTGCTGTGCAGCAGCTGAAGCCGCCATAAGTTGTTCAAACTCAGGCACCTTGGGATGATGCACAATGTCCGCGTAAACGAGCAAAATAGCAGGGGCTCGGAAGGCTTTCTTAATAAAAGTTTCCGCTTTATCATCCGTCAGTTCTGGGACTTCACTTTTCGCATGCTGCCAATAAACTTGACCAACTTGCTCACGACCTGAGCCGCTAAACACTTTAAAACGCCAAGGCTTTAACGAGCCATGATCTGCCGCTCGGCTCGCTGCATCCAGAATATCAAACCACTCTTCCTTAGAGGGTGCCGGCTCAGCAAGTTGATTTCGAGATACACGATCTCGCATAAATCGTAAAAAATCTTTACTCATAGCGTGAAAAATTCCGTTAATATCATATATATACCTAAAGATAACGAATGTGCTGAGACAAGTAAATCTAAACGACTCTCATTTATGAGGCAGGCATTATGGAAAAATGGGTTCTATGGGTCTTACTGGAAGCCGCCACCGTCATGGCCATCGCATCACTATGGATTCTATGGCGCGCTAAAAAACTAAGCAAACCTTCTAACGACAAACAAACAGATTCTGTCGAGTCAGATGAATCTGTTAGCATCGAAGAAAACACTACTCTTCCGTTTAATAATTCAGCTGAAGACGATGAGCAATCCCCTTTTAAAGCATTTGCAAAGGCCTTAGAACTTCAAGCTAATGAAGCAGCCGATGTCCTTAAAAGCTTACGTACATCCGACGATTTAGAAACTGTCACACGCTTTAAACTTTGGGGCACTCTTGTGAAGGCTGAGCGTGCTATTTTGCTTAATGATGAAACCGAAAAGCCTCAAGCGATTTTAAATCGATTTATGGCCAGCATCATTAGCACTCTTGAAAGTGTTAAGAACCGAAATTTAACGAAGCACTCTCTTACTGAAACATTGAAGGAAACAGACGCTGAATTCATCCAAGCCAGCGAGTTACTCATTTCAAAAGAAGAACTTGTAACCAACCAAAGAGAACTACATGGGGAGCTTCACAAGAGTATCGAGTTTGCTGAAAAGAAACTGAACAAGCTCAAAGTTAAAGATACTGAGTTACAACGATTACGTAATGAACTAAAAAAACAACAGGATCAAGTTAGTAAACTAGAAGAACATGCGCATCATAACCAGGATCTCAAACAGACGGCTCAAGCTCCGGAGAAAGACACCCCCCAAATTCAACACAGCTCTACGCGCCACCTTCATCAACTCGAACGTTTATCGAAGCGCCAACAGGCCATTATTGAACATTTACAAGCCCAGCTTAAAGATAGCGCTAATGACAAAGGTGATCAGAAAGAGAAAGCCCAGCAAATGGCCATTAGTCGTATGGAGCGCCTTGCAAACGAATCCAGCTCTTTGATTGAGCAACTACAGTCGGAGCTCGAAAGTACCAACTTATCCATTTCATCACTTAAGCAAGAAATTCACGATAAGGATAAACAACTTGAAGCCATTGATGAGCAACTGAAGTCAAGCGAGGGTGGTGTTTTAGGTGAATACCAAACATTATCTTCAAATAAGCGCGATACGCTAGAGTCTATTCTAGGTGGCTTTGCAAACCTTAATAAGGATACTCCCGAAAGAGCTCAATCGATTTCAGAGCAAGAAAAGGAAGTTCTGAACCTAGAGCAAATGTTGAAAGAATCTGAGACTTGTGTGCAATTATTGGCTCAAGAACTTGAGAGTGCCGAAACTGAAAACGTTGCCCTGCGAGAGCGCATCGAAAGACAAACAAAAGATAAACGCAATAGCACTAATGCTGAGGATATGCCGAAAGAGCTGTTGGAGTTAGAGGCCCTTAGAGAAGAACACCGAGATCTAGTGGGACAAATTCAGCACATGAAAGACTCATTATTAAATCAAGTGTCTGGCTCAACAGAAAAAACACTACGAAATGAATACAACAAAAAGAGTCTTGAACTTGATAGACTACAACTTGCCTATTCAGATCTTGAGCGGAAATACTTAGGAACACTCCGCTAGCCAGCAACACGACTAGCGGAGTAATTACACTATTGTCTTGTTAAACGATCATTACCTAAGACAATTGGATCTGTCGAGCGATAAGGATTGATATCTAAACCGCCGCGACGAACATAGCGTGCATAGACAATCAAACTCTCAGGCTGACATTTTGTCATGATGTCGATGAAGATGCGTTCCACACACTGTTCGTGAAAGTCAGTATGCTCACGGAATGAAGCAACGTACTTTAGCAGACCAGCATGGTCGATTTTAGCCCCACGATAATCAATGAATACAGAGCCCCAGTCAGGCTGATTCGTCACAGGACAGTTTGACTTGAGCAAGTGGCTAACTAAACGTTCCTCTACTTGCTCTCCTTCAACAGTCGTCAAAAGATCTGCATTTGGATGGTATTCATTGACCTCAACATCTAGATCATCGATACAGTAATCAGGTGTT
The DNA here is from genome assembly GCF_004363305.1 of Marinomonas communis. Classification (GTDB taxonomy): domain Bacteria; phylum Pseudomonadota; class Gammaproteobacteria; order Pseudomonadales; family Marinomonadaceae; genus Marinomonas; species Marinomonas communis. The sequence continues at coordinate 654,742 of NZ_SNZA01000001.1, forward strand.
AGCACCACAAGCGCTTCCATCGCCTCCACATCACGTATGATTACCGTCACATCGGCACCTGCCGCTGCTGATAGATCTTTTTCAAGCAGTTCTTGTACTTCAAACTGATCTTCATAGCGCATCTGATTAAGCGAATTCAGGTACAACTTGAAAGACTTCGACTCAATGATATTTGGCGAATGACAAGGCAGACGAAACTCAGCCGTCGCAACAATAGGTTTGCCTTTTTTATTTAGCCAGGACAACTCATATGCATTCCAAATATCCTCACCATGAAAAGGTAAGCGCTCAGACTCAATTCCCATGTCTTTCCACTTGTCTACGCGCGGGATGGGAAACAACAATCCTGGATCGTACTCAGACACATATTCCGTTTTCTGTCCTAGGGGCAAAAAACCCATGTTCAACACCTCAACTTCTAATGCCTCTACCGCGATTGAGTAGAGACAAACCAATATAAAATAACGCAATGATAAAGGCAGCGATAATAAACAAAGCCCACGTCACGTCAATATCTGAAACACCTAAAATCCCATAACGGAAGGCATTTACCATATAAAGCACCGGATTTAGCATGGATACCCCTTGCCAAAGCTCTGGTAGCAAACTAATCGAGTAAAACACCCCACCAAGGTACGTGAGTGGTGTTAAGATAAATGTCGGCACAATGGACACATCATCAAATGAGCGCGCATAGAGGGCATTAACAAAGCCTCCCAACGAGAACATCACTGATGTCAGGAATACGATAAGCACCGTTAGTAGTAAGTTATGTAGATGCATATGTGTAAAAAACAGCGACAACACTGTCACAATCGCCCCGACAAAAAGCCCTCGAGCAACGCCGCCTAAAACATAGCCTAGTAAAATCACCCAATTAGGCGTAGGTGACACCAGTAATTCTTGAACGCTATGCTGGAACTTGGCTGAGAAAAACGATGACGCAACATTCGAATATGAGTTGGTGATCACCGACATCATGATCAGTCCTGGGACGATGAACTGCATATAACTGAAGCCCCCCATTTCCCCAATACGACTTCCAATTAGATTACCAAAGATCGCGAAATAAAGGGTCATGGTTATGGCTGGAGGTAGGAGGGTTTGCGGCCATATGCGCATAAAGCGGCGAATCTCTCGGCGCAAGATGGTGTAAAAGGCAATCCAAATTTCAGACGAGGACATGCTACTTACTTCCTTTGATCAATTTTACAAATAGCTCTTCAAGACGGTTTGACTTATTACGCATACTGACGACTTTGACATTCAGCTGATTTAAATAATTAAACACATCATTTAGGTTTTGACCTTTCATGACCGCTACTTCGATTGAAGAACCATCACCTACTAAATTCATCTCATAACCGTCCAGTTCTACATTTGAAAGAGAATGATCTAAATCCAATACAAACGTCTCACTGCTTAATGTCTTTAAAAGCGCCTTCACACTGGTGTTCTCAACAATTTCACCACTGTTAATGATGGCAATATTTCGACAAAGCTGCTCCGCCTCTTCAAGGTAATGGGTCGTTAGGATAATCGTGGTGCCCTGCTCATTTAGCTCTTTAATGAACTCCCACATAGAACGACGCAGCTCTATATCAACACCTGCTGTAGGCTCATCGAGGATTAAGACTTTCGGTTCATGTATCAGCGCACGAGCAATCATTAATCGACGCTTCATACCACCTGATAGCATACGAGACTGCGTGTCTTTTTTATCCCAAAGGTCGAGTTGTTTAAGATACTTTTCAGCTCGTTCTTTTGCTAACTCCAATGGTATTCCATAAAAGCCAGCCTGCGTGACCACGACGTTAAACACCGTCTCAAAGACATTGAAGTTGAACTCTTGAGGCACTACGCCGAGGTGTAACTTTGCTTTGGCAAAATCTTGATCAATATCCACGCCAAAAATACGCACACTCCCTGCGGATTTATTGACTAAAGAACAAAGAATCCCAATCGTTGTCGACTTACCCGCGCCATTCGGCCCCAACAAAGCAAAGAAATCTCCCTGCTCAACAGTTAGATCAACCCCTTTTAAGGCTTCAAAACCGTTGTCGTAGCGTTTTTTTAGGTCCTTTATTTCAATAGCATATGCCATAATAACCTTCTTAATTAATACACTTTAAACCCATCAAGATAGGTTTCATTTCTCGTGAGTTCTAGAATCCAATTTATTATTAGCCGCCTACAAAACCTTCAGCAACGCTTCCAAGAGCATGACCCCTTTGATCGCTCTGAGTTAGCTGAAGAAGAGCAAGATTTTATTAATAAGTGGGATGAACTAATTACTTCAGGCAACCAAGCTCAACCTGAGTTTCTCTTTGATGCCCAGGAGCTGTTAAGCCGCTTTATCCGCTGCTACCCAAACTTGGTTCCTTTAATGCATCGTGAGCTATTATATTTTGTCGGTGGTGAATGCTTGCACTTCCTAGGAGACGAAGAGCTCGGTTTTTACCAACAAATTGACGAGCAATTATATGATGCGGAACAAGCAGGTGGGAGCGTAGACATAGCTGAAATGATAGAAGCTAATCGCCCTGCTGCTCAAGGGGAAACCTTGCAATAAAAATTAAGTTTATAAAAAAAGCGGCTATTGCCGCTTTTTTTATATTTTTCGGAACACTAAAGTGCCGTTGGTTCCACCAAAACCAAACGAATTGTTAAGGACTAACTCGACTTTTCGTTTTTGTGCCGTATGGGCAACATAGTTCAAGTCACAACCTTCGCTAGGTTCTTCCAAATTAATAGTCGGTGGCACCAACTGATCCCGTATCGCCAAAACAGAGAAAATAGACTCTACTGCACCCGCTGCACCTAACAGGTGACCAGTCATCGACTTCGTTGAGCTCATTGCAACATCAGAGGCATCAGCCCCCATTAATGTTTTGACCGCTTGCGTTTCAGCAAGATCACCAATCGGAGTTGAAGTACCATGAGCGTTAATGTAATCAATCTCTGACGCCTTGGCACCCGCATCTTTAAGAGCAGCACTCATTGCGGATAAAGCCCCATCACCATTCTCTGGTGGTGCGGTCATATGGTAGGCATCATCACTCATACCAAAGCCAGCCAATTCTGCATAGATCGTCGCTCCACGAGCGATGGCATGCTCGTATTCCTCTAAAACTAGAATACCTGAGCCATCCCCCATCACAAAACCATCACGGTCTTTATCCCATGGCCGGCTTGCTGTCTTAGGATCATCATTGCGTGTCGACAAAGCACGTGCTGCACCGAAGCCACCGATACCAAGCGGAGTGATTGCCATTTCTGCACCACCAGCCACCATAACATCTGCGTCACCGTATGAAATCATACGCCCCGCCATACCTATGTTATGCGTACCTGTAGTACAAGCTGTTACGATCGAAATGTTTGGCCCTTGAAAACCAAAGCGAATCGCAACATGCCCAGAAATCATATTAATGATTGCGCCAGGAACAAAGAACGGAGAGATCCGTTTTGGCCCCGATGCATTCAGCAATTCAACGTTCTTCTCGATCATTGGCAAACCACCAATACCTGAACCGATAGCACATCCAACACGTTGATAGTCAATTGCTTCAGGGGTTAATCTAGCATCTTCAATAGCTTGGACTGCTGCCGCAATACCGTATTGAATGAAAACATCCATTTTCCGAGCTTCTTTTACGCTCATGTATTGCGATGCATCGAAGTCTCTTACTTGCGCAGCAAAACGGGTGGAAAATTGGGAGGCATCAAAGTGCTCAATTGGAGAAACACCACTTTTGCCTTCAATTACATTATCCCAAGAGTCTTTTACGTTATTGCCAAGGGGGCTCACCATTCCCATACCGGTGACTACGACCCGACGACGAGACATATGATTCCTCCGAAAAACTCCCTTTTATGTAGGGGGTATGAATAAGAAAAGCCGCTGTACGTACAATACAAGCGGCTTTTCGAAAACTCAGTGCACCAGGTTATTACAAGTTAGCGTTGATGTAATCAATTGCTGCTTGTACAGTGGTGATTTTTTCTGCTTCTTCGTCAGGAATCTCTGTATCGAATTCCTCTTCAAGAGCCATTACAAGCTCAACTGTGTCTAGGGAATCAGCACCTAGATCATCTACGAAAGACGCTGCTGGCACAACTTCTTCCTCTTTAACACCTAGTTGTTCGCAAACGATTTTTTTAACGCGTTCTTCAATGCTACTCATTAGAAGTTCCTACTCTACTCGTTAATAGCTCACTTTGAGCATATTATAAAAATTAGTGACACCCATAGTGGGCGTGATTCTCATCATGAACCGGAGACGTATTTTCGTTGAATTCATTACGAATTTCAACTCAAATTACGCCATGTACATACCACCATTGACATGTAGGGTTTCACCGGTAATGTAACCTGCTGCATCAGAGGCCAAGAAAGCAACAGCTGCTGCAATTTCAGCTGGCTCACCAAGACGTGCTGCTGGCACTTTAGAAACCAAGTTCGCTTTGTGCTCTTCTGGTAGATCTTTGGTCATGTCTGTCGCAATAAAGCCAGGCGCTACACAGTTTACAGTGATGCCACGAGAGCCAATTTCAGCAGCTAAAGAGCGACTAAAACCTTCTAGGCCTGCTTTTGCAGCAGAATAGTTTGCTTGGCCAGCGTTCCCCATAGAACCAACAACAGAACTAATCGTAACAATTCGACCGAATTTTGCTTTGGTCATGCCACGTAGACACGCTTTTGTTACTCGGAATACAGACGTAAGGTTAGTGTTGATCACTTGATCCCACTCATCCATCTTCATACGCATCATTAGGTTATCGCGCGTGATACCAGCGTTATTAACCAAAACTGTAGGCGCACCAAACTCTTCGTTGATTTGCTTGATAACAGCATCTACTGACTCGTCGTTAGAAACATCCAGTACGATACCCTTACCATTATCGCCTAAGTATTCGCTAATGCTTGCAGCACCCGCTTCACTTGTTGCGGTACCCACTACAGTCATACCATTAGCGACTAGCGCTTCAGCGATGGCTTTACCAATGCCACGCGTCGCACCAGTTACTAGCGCAATCTTGCTCATCAAGTTATCTCCAGTAATTTTAAATTCCTGCAGCAGCTTCAAAACCTGCTACATCTCCAATTGCTACAGCATCTAAACCTTTGACAATACGCTTGTTTAGACCTGTCAAAACTTTACCCGGACCACATTCAATTGTCTTTTCTACACCAAGCTCATTCAACAAGGCAATAGATTGTGTCCATAAAACTGGCTCACTTAGCTGAGAGACTAGGTTTGATTTGATTTGTGCCGCATCCGATACCGCTTGCGCAGTAACGTTTTGAACCAGTTTGATCGCAGGCTCTTTAAATTCAATCGCATTTAAACGTTCTGCAAGTTTCTCACCTGCAGGAACCATCAATTTACAGTGTGACGGCACGCTCACAGGTAAAGGCAATGCACGTTTAGCACCCGCTTCTTTAGCGTTTGCCATCGCAACTTCAACTGCTGCCGTTTCACCTGCAATTACTACTTGACCTGGAGAGTTAAAGTTAACCGCACTCACCACGCCTTCAGAAACTGCCTCACAAGCTGCTACAACCTGCTCATCAGATAAACCAATGATAGCGGCCATAGCGCCAGCACCCGCTGGGACCGCCTGCTGCATGAACTCACCACGCAATTTAACCAGTTCAACTGCATCGGCAAATTCAATCACACCAGCACACACTAACGCAGAGTACTCACCCAAACTATGACCTGCAACATAAGCAGGCTTATCACCACCTTGCTGCTCCCACAGACGCCATAGAGCAACACTACTTGTTAACAGTGCTGGTTGAGTTTTATCTGTTTGATTTAGAGATTCAGCGTCGTTTTGCACCAAATCCCATAGGTCGTAACCTAGCACTTGAGACGCTTCATCAAACGTTGCTTTGATAATGTCGTATTTTTCTGCCAAGTCAGACAGCATACCTAGCTGTTGAGAACCTTGACCTGGAAACACGAATGCTAATGAAGAGTTCATAACACCCCCTGTTGAGTTAACTTGGTTTCTATTCGTTTGTATAAATTTGTGCGAGCTATATCAATACCGTACTCAATCGCACCCATCATAGCCTGCAGATCTGAGCGACCATGACCTTTGACTAAATTTCCCTTGATGCCGACTAAACATGCACCATGCCGACTTTCTGCCTGCACCAGTTTTTCAATTGCAGAAGTATCCATTGAATGCTTTGGCAACTGAGACAACAAAAACATAAACAAGCCTTCAGAAGCTTTCAGCACGGCATTCCCTACCATGCCATCACAAACAATCACATTCTTCTCACCTGAAAAAAGCTCAAACCCTTCAGCGAAGCCCGAAAACTTAGGCCATGCTTGTTCGGATAGCATTTGGTAGCATTCCTTAATAACAGAGCTTCCTTTACTCGTCTCGACACCAACATTTAACAGCGCCACATTTGCTTCACTGTCACTTCGCGCTTCCACATAGGAAGCCCCTAGTAAGGCAAAGCCATTCAACATCTCTGCGGCACAATGCACATTCGCCCCCAAATCCACTAAACAACGAAGCGGATTGGGTCGCATCTCTCGAATTAAAGCTGGATAAAGCTTTGGTCTAAGCAAACCAACAATATGACGTGCAAGCGCCACCATGGCTGCAGTATTACCAAACGTCACCACTACATCAGCCTTAGCTTTAGACATATCAGCCAGAGAACGATATATGGTCGAATCCACTCTTTTAAACAATGAACGATCGACGACTTCCATACTAGATACAGAATCGTGACAAGCGACAGGAATAATTCGAGAAGAAGGCGACTCAGCAGGAAAATCAAATTCCTGAGGGTCAAAATAGAAGTGCGCCTCAACATCTGTAAAGGCGGCAACAATTTTTTCTGTTGCTTGGAATGCAATGCGGGGACCTAAGTCCCCGCCCATAGCGTCAATAGCTACCCTAATCATTGGGGTATCTAATTACTCACCCTTAGGAGTAACAACTTGACGGCCACGGTAAAAACCGTCTGCAGAAACGTGGTGACGACGGTGTAGTTCACCAGTAGTCTGTTCTACAGATAGAGTTGGGTTAGATAGTGCATCGTGTGAACGGCGCTGGCCGCGACGTGAACGAGTCACTTTACTTTTTTGTACTGCCATTTTTGGAGCTCCTAATTTTTCTTAGCCTTTAATTCGGCCAATATACTAAATGGATTCGGTTTATTTTCGTCATCCGGTGCGTCATCGGTAGACGATGCATACTTTAGAGCTACTGGGTTGCAACCACTTTCTTCGTGATAGGCAACAATAGGTAAAGCGAGAAGTAACTCTTGCTCGACCATATTAGCGAGAACGACCTCACCATCGGTCATGACAACGGGATCATAGTCGCTAGGAATATTCTTTGCGTGATCTTCGTCATAAACGAAGCACACACACAGATCAACCTCCAGATCAACTGGTGCAGCTTCCAAGCATCGTTGACACTCAACTTGAACGGTTGCAGTAATGGATCCGGTCGCAATGTAGCGCCTATCTTCATCGACTCTAAAGTTTAGATGAATTAACGCATCCCCTTCATTTGACGCTAAAGCAGCGCTCAACTCCGGAAATACACTGAGTGGTAAACGCCCCTCTAATGCAACTTCTTGAGCAGCATATTTACGAGGGTCAAAGTATTTAGGTAATGTGTCATTCAACATGGCGGGGAATAATATTGCCAAGGACCATTCTTGTCAAAGAATACTGAGGCAGAAATGGCATTTTTTACGTATTATTTCGTGCGATTCTAATTTTTAGCTATTTTTTCGACAAATCAAGGCACTGCAGGCTTCATATGACACAAAAATTGATCTTAGGCTCTTCCTCGAAATACCGTCAAAGCCTTTTAAAACGTCTTCAAATCCCATTCACCACACTTTCTCCTGATATCGACGAAAATCAATTACCAGATGAGACTCCTGAGAATTACATTGAACGGATCACTAAAGCTAAGGCTGAAGCACTCAAAAGCAAGCTGGATGATAATAGTATCTTAATTACATCAGACCAGTGTGCAACGTTCGATGGCATTATTATAGGCAAGCCTCTAACCAAACAAAAAGCCTGCGAACAACTCCAAAGCTTTAGTGGCAAAACAGTCACGTTTCTGACTGGTCTTTACACTTACAGCTCCCTCTCTCAGCAAAGCCGATACACTTTATCTGAGTTTAAAGTAAGCTTTCGAGAGTTGAGTAAATGTGAAATTGAGCGATACATTGACCTTGAGTCGCCACTAGATTGTGCTGGCAGCTTTAAATGTGAAGGCCTTGGTGTTGCTTTGTTTGAAAAGATGGAGGGAGAAGACCCCACATCATTGGTAGGACTACCATTAATTGAAACATGTAAAAGCCTGCGACAGCTTGGCATAAACCCGCTTGCTTAATCGATACAAAAACGGAGCCCTAGGGCTCCGTTTGTTATTTATGTAATGGCATATATTTAGCGCAGCTCATAAAGCCAAGACTTAACACTTGCCGATAGCTCCACCCCTAACTGCTTGGCCACCTTCTCCCATGGCTCTTGGTATGGCGTATAGTAAGCAGGCGTAAGACCCGAAAACTCTGTATTCAATAAATTTTGAGCGTAACCTAGCTCATCAGCCAAACCATTTTGTAATGCCTGTGTCCCAGTAAATACCATACCAGTAAACATCTGCGGATCGTTTGTCAAACGATCACCACGCCCTTCTTTTACAGCGCTAATAAATTGTTGATGCGTCTCATCCAACACCGCCTGCCAACTTTCTTGAGCTTGCTCTGACATAGGCGAAAACGGATCCATGAATCCTTTATTCTCACCAGCAATAAACAAGCGACGCTTTACACCTAACTTTTCGATCAGTTCACTGGCCTCAAAACCACCAGATATCACACCAATAGAGCCAACTAGGCTCGCCTTATCCACAACAATCTTATCTGCCGCCGATGCGATATAATAGCCACCAGAAGCCGCCATATCCTCCACTGCCACGACGACAGGTATCGATGGAAACTGCTTTCTATATTTCATGATGACATCATGCAAAATTCCCGCATGCACAGGACTGCCACCTGGGCTATTCATTTCAATCAATACAGCTTTATTACGTGAATCCGCATAAATATCGTCAAAGAGAGGAACATATTCGTTCGCATCCACCTCACTTTGCGCGCCTATCGTCCCTTGCATTCGAATGACAGCAACACTATCACTCACTGTCACTTCGTCAATCTCTGCACTCATAAATGCGGCGGACAAAACGCCAATAAAAATCGTTAGATAAACAAATCGGAAAAATATTTTCCATCGGCGTGCACGGCGACGTTCGACTACTTGAGCGCCAAGCACTTCTTTTAGTGCATCAACTACACCATCTGACGTATCACTAGATGCCGAGACAATTTTTTTAACTTCGACCTCGGATTCTATGTTTTTCTTATCGTCTTCTTCATTCCACGCCATGAACTTCTCCACTCGCCCAACAATTTTGATGACAGGCCCTATAACAAATACAACACTCATAATGCCGAAGCACTTAAGTTACGAGACATTGAAGTGTAACATAGCGCCATTTATAGAAATAAGGACTTAATAGTGAGCTACTCATTCGAAGAATTAACAGAAGGCCTAAGCGCAAGCTTTGAAAAAGTTGTTACAGAACAAGACGTGCAAACTTTCGCGCAAGTAACAGGAGACACCAACCCTGTTCACTTGGATGCAGACTATGCTGCCACTACTAGCTTTGAAAAACCCATTGCTCACGGAATGCTGACTGCCGGCTTCATTTCAGCAGCCATCGGCACAAAGTTACCTGGGCCTGGCTGTATTTATTTAGAGCAATCACTGAAATTTCGCGCCCCTGTGTTTATTGGTGCAACGGTGACCACTACTGTAACTGTAAAAGAGCTGAATGAACGTCGCCGTCGCGCCGTGCTGGAAACTGTTTGTACAGTAGAAGGTAAGAAAGTTGTGACGGGCGAAGCCACCATCATGTTACCGTAAAAAGTAATTAGTTCCTAGAATGCAAAAAAGCCGCAGCATTCGTTATGCTGCGGCTTTTTAATCAATCAATACTGGATCAAATCAAAACTTACTTGGAAGAGCCTGCATCGCCTCTTTCCAAGCATCTTCAATCGGCGCTTCTAACACTAGCTTTTGACCATCGTAGTCATCAATCACTAATCGAGAAGCGTGTAAGCACAAACGTTTAAAACCAAGTTGCTTTGCTTCAGCATTCGCTTCATTGGGTGAATATTTATCATCTCCAACAATTGGATAACCTGCAAATTGCGTATGCACACGAATCTGGTGAGTTCGCCCTGTGACTGGCTCACATTCTATTAATGTATAACCTTCGAAGTTGCGCATCACTTTAAAACGAGTCAAAGATTCCTTGCCATCCGTATGAACTTTCACGACACGTTCGCCAGATTTAAGTTCATTTTTAAGAAGCGGTGCATTGACCTGTAACTTTCGCTTAGGCCAAGAACCAAACACCAAAGCATTATACGTCTTCTGTACACCTTCCTTCTCTCGCAAGGCAGCATGCAGCATTTTTAACACGCTTCGTTTTTTTGCGATCATGATCAGTCCTGAGGTATCGCGATCTAAACGATGCACTAACTCTATAAACTTTTCTTGAGGGCGCATCTGACGGACAACTTCAACCAAACCAAAGCTCAACCCACTGCCACCATGAACAGCTAAGCCAGATGGCTTATTCACCACAATCAAGCCTTTGTCTTCAAATACAATTCGACTCTCGATTTCTTGCTTCAAACCTTCTGCCACCATGGGCTTATCTGATGGCTGAGCCACAACAATTGGCGCTATGCGTATTACGTCTTCATTACTTAAGCGAAAATCAGGCTTTATTCTTTTTTTGTTGACTCGAATCTCACCCTTACGCAGCAAGTTGTAGATCTTCCCCTTGGGCACTCCTTTAAGGAAAGTCACCAAAAAGTTGTCGATACGCTGACCATGATTATTTTCATCAATGGTTACAAAACGTACCTGTGGGCGCTCTTGTGCGCCATTAATTTCACTAGCTGCCAAAAGAATGGTTTCCTATGTAATTGAAGCACTTAGATTTTACTGTTATATTCAAAACCGCAGAGGGTAAGAGGCAACAGAAAGCCTCGAAGAAGTAATTGTAACGAATGAATAGCCAATACCAAAGCGACACTTTGGTCATTTCTTACCTCTGAGCAAAAAGTTAATTTTTATATAATAAACCGCATGAATCAGTGAATCGGTTCATGGGTGTAACAGTTTACCATTGAAGACGCTTTCAAGATCAGCACCTTTCATGTTGGCCGATAGTTGAAACACGTATTACAGCAACACAGAAAAGAGCGACACCATGGCGATTTTTAGCCTTTGTGGTGAGCCTTTAAATTGTGTCTGATTGCGACCGCCAATTCAAAAATCTCGTTACATTTCATGAGCTTAGCATTCACCGAATCATTAGAAAGAGTCAGCATTAATGATTAGAATGTTAATAAACGCAACTCAACAAGAAGAGTTGCGCGTTGCGTTAGTGGATGGGCAGCGCCTGTACGATCTAGATATCGAATCAGGGTCTCGTGAACAAAAGAAAGCAAATATCTATAAAGGCAAAATCACTCGCATTGAACCTAGCTTAGAAGCCGCTTTCGTAGACTACGGCGCTGAGCGCCACGGCTTCCTTCCCCTCAAAGAAATCTCAAAAACTTACTTCTCTAAAAAATCCAATTCAGACGGCCGCCTTAACATCAAAGATGTGCTAACTGAAGGACAGGAAGTCATCGTACAGGTAGACAAAGAAGAACGTGGCAACAAGGGTGCGGCGCTAACAACATTTGTCAGCCTTGCAGGTCGCTACTTGGTTTTGATGCCAAACAACCCTCGCGCAGGTGGTATTTCACGCCGCATTGATGGTGATGACCGAACTCAATTAAAAGAAGCCATGTCTGGTCTTGATGTTCCAGATAATGGCGGTTTGATTGTCCGTACTGCAGGTGTTGGCCGCTCAACTGAAGAGCTTCAGTGGGACTTGGATTACCTACAAACACTTTGGGACTCGATCACCAAAGCGGCAGCTGACCGCCCTGCTCCATTCTTGATTTACCAAGAAAGCAATATCGTGATCCGTGCTATTCGCGACTACCTACGCGATGACATTGGCGAAGTACTGATCGACGAAAAGAACGTTTACCAAGACGCCCTTAACTTCGTTATGCAGGTGATGCCGCACTTTAAAAACCGCATCAAACTGTACACAGAACCTACCCCGCTATTTAACCGCTTCCAAATCGAAACTCAGATCGAAACAGCTTTCCAACGTGAAGTTCGCCTGCCATCAGGTGGCTCGATCGTCATCGACCCTACAGAAGCCTTGGTTTCTATTGATATCAACTCTGCTCGTGCAACGAAAGGTGGAGATATTGAAGAAACAGCACTACAAACCAACTTAGAAGCCGCTGACGAGATCGCACGTCAATTGCGTCTTCGTGATATTGGCGGACTAGTTGTTATCGACTTTATCGATATGACGCCTGTACGCAACCAAAAAGAAGTTGAAAACCGCATGAAAGCGGCACTTGAAGCAGACCGTGCACGCGTACAAATCGGACGCATCTCACGTTTTGGTCTACTAGAAATGTCGCGTCAACGCCTTCGCCCTTCACTTGGCGAAACCAGCGGCATCGTTTGTCCTCGCTGTAATGGACAAGGATTTATTCGTGACGTTGAATCCCTAGCGCTTTCTGTTCTGCGCCTAATTGAAGAAGAATGTGCCAAAGAGCGTACCGCACAGATCCGAGCTATCTTGCCAGTATCTGTCGCAACATTCTTGCTGAATGAAAAACGTACAAACATCGCTAAAATTGAAAAACGCAACGATGTTCATATCATCTTGGTACCTAACCCTCACATGGAAACACCTCACTTCCATGTAGAGCGAATCCGAGATGACAACGAAGTCATCGCGCAAGATGACAGCAGTTACACTCTAGTTGAAGAGCCTGTTCAGCCTCCTTACGAGCCACGCAAGGCAAATGAACACACTCGCCAACAAGCAGCGGTGACCAGCATTTCACCTGCATCACCAGCTCCAGCGCCAACTGAAGCAGAGAAGAAAACGACGGCTAAGCCTGGCTTCTTCAAACGCTTGTTGAATGCATTATTCGGAAGCACTGAAGAATCCGAGAAAGCAGAAAAAGCGCCTCAAAAAGACACGAAGAAAACTTCTAGTAAATCCTCTGATGAGCGCAAGCCGTCTCGCAACCGTCAACGTGATCGCCGACCTTCTCGCCAAAACAGCGACAAGGATCAAAAAGCTCAAAACAACAGCGAGCACCAGAAACCTAAGTCAACGCGTCAGTCTCGTCGTGCCCAAGCAGAAGCGCAAGAGTCTACTAAAGACACTAACAACAGCCGCAACAAGCAACGCGAAAAGACGAACAAAGACTCGCAGAACAAAGATTCTGCACCTAAGGTAAAAGCACGTCGTCCTGAGCCAGAAGTAAAAGAGCGCAAGCGCGAGCGCAATGAGAACAAGCGCCGTAACGGCAAGCTGAAAGACGAAGTCGAGTTAGCTCAACAGCAACAACTACAAGCTGAACAAGAAGCGAAAGACGCTGAGCAAACGCAAAACGCCGAGACTTCTGCTTCTAATCAAGGCAGTGAAGAAAACAGCTCAACGGAACGCAAGCCTCGTCGCTCTCGCCGCTCTCGACGCAACAAGTCTGATGAAGCAGCTAAAGCAACACCTGAGACACAGGAAAATGCTACCGAGCAAACGGCTGAAGCACCCACTACTGAAACAGAAGTTAAGGCAAAAGAAACTACTTCAGCGAAAGAGACGCCAACTCAAGAAGACACTCCAGCAACAAGTGAAGTAGCTGAGAAAAGTGAAAAGGCTGAAGAAAAACCTGCTAAGCCTAAGATGTCTGTCAAAGCAGGCATGAATAAGATTGCCAAAGCAGATAATCCTGAAGAAGCAGCTACATCTTCTACTGAAGAAAGCAGCACTACAGCCACTCCTGAAAAAAAAGTCGTAGACGCTAGTCAGGAAATTGAAAACAGCGAAGCGGAAGCTGAAGCTCCTGCAACAGCTAACCAAAAGGCTGACAGTGATTCAGAGGCAACAGACGCTAAAGCTGAAACACCAGCTGAGTCTAATGACTCTTCTGAAGTTGCTGAAGAAAACGCTAAGCCTGAAAGCGTAACGACTGCTGAGGCAACTAAGCCAGCCGCTTCCACTAGCGAAAGTGATGCTCAAAATACTGCGCAAGACAAAGAAGTCTCAAGTGATGTTAAAACTGCTACAGAGGATACGCCAGAGCACACTGCAGCGAAGGAATCCAATACAACGGAAGCAAACCCAGCAGAAGCTGAGCTAACCAAAGCTGTGGCAGTAGAATCATCAGAAGATGAAGATACACCAAAAACAGGTAAGAAGATTCGTCAACCGCGACCTATCCGCGGGAGAAAAGTCAACAAGCCTGCAACTGAGCAAAAAGCACCTGTAGAACTACCTAAAGCCCTTATTGAGCAACAAGAAAAGGCTAAGCAGGAGCTTATTGAGAAGCGCGAGCAAGCAGCTCAACAGCGTCGTCAACGCCGTTCAGGTCGAGTGAAAAACGATCCACGCCTTTCACGCTCAGAAGACAGCAACATCGAGCAAAATGAAACTGAAGCAGAATTAAATCAATAACTCTGCAAGGCATTGCTTAGTGCACAACAAAAAGCCAGCTAATTTTAGCTGGCTTTTTTATTGTCATGTAATGGGAAGCTGGGAATTAGCGTAAGATTCTTTCGCTTTAAATATCAACAAAGCATATGTTTTTTGCTTCAATATCTTGCGACCAATAACTTAGACTCTTCTGGAATCCCACTGCACCATTGGTAAATATCGCAACATTAGCATCATCCAGAAAATCATCACTTAAAGCATGACCTTGACTGAGAAGAATACGCCTCACCTGTGCAGTAACCCCCTCACTAGGTTCCACGATTTCAACACCAGGCAATGCTACTTCGAACATATTTTTTATAAGCGGATAATGAGTACAAGCAAGCACCAAGGCATCGGATTGATGCTCTTTGACAATAGTTGAAACCCTAACTACCTCTTGCTCAGCTACAGATAAAACACTAGGCATTTCATCAATAAGTGAAGCCAGGCTCTTACTGGCTAAAACCTGCACTTCCGTATCAAAGCGCCACGCTTCAATGAGCTCATTTAAACGTAAACTCTTACTTGTACCTTCCGTTGCAAGTACAGAGACACGCTTTCGGCTACTGCGTCGACAAGCAGGCTTAACAGCCGGCTCCACACCAACAATCGGAAGATCAGTTTTAGCTCTTAGGGTCTGAATGCCAGCAACGGTCGCGGTATTACACGCAACCACCATCACACAGCAGCCTTGCGATTTAAAAAAATCGGCCACAACCAATAATCGATCAACAATAAACGCATCACTTTTAGCACCATATGGCGCATGAGCCTGATCAGCAAAGTAAATCAACTCTATGTTTGGAAGGTTTTTTTGAATGGATTTAAGTATGGTTAAACCACCCGCACCAGAATCCATCACCCCAATTTTAGTGCTCATTGCGCCTGGCCAATCAAAACAGGTTCACGCTCAAGCGTGACATTGAAGAGCTCTTCAACAGAGCGCTGAATTTTGGCTTCCAAATCAAGCAAAGCATCCGCTTTACTACACTCAAAATTCACCAACACCAATGCCTGCTTTTCATACACACCCACACCCTGGTCGGTATATCCCCTCCAGCCAGCTCGATCATTCAGCCAACCCGCCGCAAGCTTCCACCCACCCTCTTGCTCAAAAGCAACAATATTAGGGTAAGCGCCCTTCAAGCGTGAATAGTGCTCATGAGTGACTATAGGGTTCTTAAAAAAACTGCCTGAATTTGGCAGAACATTGGGATCAGGAAGCTTTTCTTTACGAATCTTACAAACACAATCAAACACTTCTTTTATTGAGGCGTCTGCATCAAGCAAGTTACCCAATCCACCATACGAAAGCGCTAGCTCTGGATGCTTTGATAATTTTAATTTGATAGAGGTAATGATGTAGCGATCTTTCCAATCGGTCTTAAACAAAGAGTCTCGATAACCAAAGCCACATTGTTCTGCATTAAGCTCAAGCAGCTCAAGAGAGCGGCGATCAACAACACATACTGATAGCAGTGTATCTTTGATTTCAACACCGTATGCACCGATATTTTGGACGGGCGCAGCACCGGCAGAACCAGGAATCAAAGCGAGATTTTCAATGCCGCCAAGACCTTGCATGACCGCCCATTCAACACATTGATGCCAAACTTCCCCTGCAGCAAACTCGACGACAGCATAATCCTGAGAGCTTTCACAAAGTGCTCGCCCTTGGAGTTTATTCACAATCACAAGACCAGAAACATCACCACAGATAAGGAGGTTGCTACCGCCACCTAGAACAGTGACAGGTAAATGGTTCGAGTTTGCCCACAACAGGGCTTCAGACAACTCATTCTGAGACGTAACTTCTGCTAAATACTCCGCCTGATAGTCAAATGAAAAAGTGTTGTATTGTTTTAATGAAACCCTACTTTTCACAAAAGAGGGACCAGTAGCAGATGGCTCAACTTTATTCATAGTGTCTTTCCAGAAAGCTTTCCGCAATGGCAAACAAGTGCTTTCGCATCACCACAAATCCAGCGTCACCACCATAATAAGGATCATCGACTTCACCAAACTCTGCGGCCGAATCAAACTCACCAAACATGACCACCTTTGCTGTAGCATCCAGAGGCTTAATGGACTGAAGGTTCAAAAGATTCTCTTTATCCATGGCCAGAATCCAGTCGAACTCATAGAAATCCTGCTGACTCACCTGTCTTGCAGACTGCTTAGAAATATCAATGCCCACTTGCGCCAATGCATTGATTGATCTGGCATCCGGTCGTTTGCCTATGTGATAAGCAGCTGTACCAGCTGAATCAACAGTTAAATCCAGTGATTGAGAGCATGCCAAATACTCAAAAATTCCTTGAGCCGCTGGCGAACGACATATGTTACCCAAGCAAACAACTAAAATTTTCATGAGCTTACTTTTCTTCTAAACGCTCTTCACTGGACAAGGTTCTTGCTTCAGTTTCTAGTAATACAGGTATGCCATCGCGAAGCGGGTAAGCCATTCCACCAACCTTACTAATTAACTCAGTACCATCTTCACTTAATGTAAGCGGTGCTTTAGTGACAGGACAAACAAGGATCTCTAATAATGCTTTATTCATAACGTAAACTCTTTAATTCAGTCACTTGAGCCAACCGGCCCAAAACAAATTGCTTAAAATTTTCTGGCAGTGATAGCTCTGCAACCACATACCACCAATCATCTTGCGACTGAGCAAATGCTTCAACCTTAACCGCATCTTTCTCAGTCATTATTACTTTTTCAAATCCAGCTATGTCATCTCTTTTAAATTGATGATGATCAGAAAAAAATGTCGTATGAGACTGGTCTGGTAACCCCTGTTCTTTTAGAGTTTCCATAAACCTCTCTGGATTACCAACACCAGCCACAACGTGCCAACCATCATGCGCCAATGCTGACAGCACCTGCTGGCGATCATCTATAACATGCTTAAGTTGAGTCAGCTCCATTTCCCCAGTAAACATGGGTTGTTTGGTCACAAGCGCTGGCAGAGCATTTAGAGAAAAGACACAGTCAGCCGCATCGATACGAGATACCGGCTCACGCAAAGGGCCTACTGGCAGTAACTGGCCATTTCCTAAGCCGCGCTTCGCATCAACCATAATAATTTCAATATCACGATCCATAGCGTAATGCTGCATACCATCATCACTGATGATCACATCAACATCCGAATCGTTTTCAAGAGCACGAATAGCTAAGACACGTTTGTTTGCAACAGACACAGGACAGCCAGTGCGACGAGCCAGCATCAACGGCTCATCACCAACTTCTGACGCAGTTGACTGGCGTGTAACGAGCAAAGCAGTGTCTAGCTCACGCTTATGGCCACGTGTCACAATCCCTGGACGATAACCTTGCTCTTTTAAGTATGAACAAAGGGCTATCACCATCGGAGATTTTCCGGTACCACCTACTGTGATATTTCCAACCACAATGACAGGCAGTTTTGACCGATAACTCGCTGTATCTCGGTGCTTTAAAAACGCTTTACGCTTAGCATGGACAATGGGCGCAGTGAGCAACAAAAAAGGCGTCAGTCCCCAAGTCCAGCCACACTTGCGATACCATGACTTCGTCAATGATTGCTCAAAGCTCACTGAGCATCCTCTTTTTGCGCAGTATGAGCTAATTTTGTCACCCCTAACTGTGAGGCAGCGTCATAGACTTTCATGACCATCTCATAGGACGCGTTGGCGTCAGCGGTAATAATTAAAGGACGATCGAAGTTACCAGAGAACGTTTCTTTTAGCCCCTGCACCAAAGTACTTACTCGTTCATTAATCAAGGTCTGACCATTAATCACAAACTGACCGTCTCTAGTAATGGTTACTTCAACAGGATCCTGAGATACGATCGGTGGCGCGCCATTGGCTGCTGTTGGCAAGTCGATTGTAAGGTCAGTCGTCTGTTTGAAGGTGGTACTGACCATAAAAAATATTAATAACAAAAAGACCACATCAATTAATGGCGTTAAATTGATATGGACATCTTCAATCTTTTGCCTACGAAATTTCAATGAAGCCACCTGCTACTCTTTGCCGTCAGCATTCAGTACATCGATCAGTTTAGTCGACTGCTGTTCCATATTGACCACAAGCTCATCAATTTTCCTCGCAAAGTAACGATGAAAGGCAAGCGCAGGAATGGCAACCAAAAGACCTGCAGCCGTGGTTAACAACGCCTCAGAAATACCTCCTGCTAACAATTGGGTATTACCTGCGCCTTGCTCCATCAGCACATTAAAGACTTTGATCATACCTACGACAGTTCCCAGTAGTCCCACCAACGGAGAAATGACTGCGATCGTACCCAAAGTACTCATAAAACGCTCAAGCTCATGAATAACATGATTAGCGGCTTCTTGAATACTTTCTTTCATTGCTCGACGTCCATGCTTTGAACTCAGTAAACCTGCGGCAAATATAGAACTTAAGCCCGATTGAGCCTGCATAGAACGAATATAATCGAGCGTCATTCGGTCTTCGCGCAAACGCGTCATCACATCGGAAAGCAATGCTCTTGGAGCCACTCTGCTTCCACGCAGCGTCCAAAAACGCTCTAAAATAATGGCAAGCGTAAGAATAGAACATAGCAATAATGGCCACATAAACGGACCACCAGATTTAAAAAGCTCTAACACCGAGACCTCCTGTTTCTAATTGGGAGTAATTTAACACACTCTCCAATAATTCTGCATGTTCGCAAGCAACTGTTTTCAAAACATTTAATAATTGGTAGCAATCGGACGATTCGGCCTCCCAAATGCCCTGAGCAAAGGAGATATAGAGCTTTTCACTAGGCTGTAGATGTATCACAGGAACACTCATCGCCTCTAACAGCCCTTTCTCAGCAATCCGTTGCTCCGATAGTATTGCAAGCCGCCAATCGTTAACTATCGCAGCTCGTGCCACATCACTAACGATCACATTCAAGGCGATAACATGATCGCCAATCTTTGTGGAATCTTGGGCATGATAATACATCTCGCCCCTCTCATGCTTCCATTCAATAATCGACTGCTCTGCTGAAGCACGCTCCCAGATTCGCACGGTCGTAGAAGGTTCACTCGATTGTTTAACAGCAAATATCAAACATCCCATCACCAACCAAACTTTGCGTTTTGGCAACCAAGCAACAAAATAATAAGCGAGGATGATAAGCAACAGTTTGATTTGTAAAGATGGCAAACTAATTAAAAATAACGTCGGAACGTCAACCAATAATGGCTCAATCAACTGATATGCATAGACTAAAGCGCCATCAAACAATTCGTAAACATTGGTCGATTGAAACAAGAAACCTTCAAGCAAAGCGACCCACGCAATGGGAAACCAAACAAACGCCACAAATGGAACCAACACCATATTAACAAGAATGGTTAATCCGCTGAGCTCTACTTGCCAGCCCAATGTTAACAACACAGCGAACATAGACAGTAAAACTTGCATTTCGATAAATCGACCAACGGAGACGCTCCGCTTCAAAGTAATACAAATCAAAGCCACAAATGAAAAGGAAAGCCAAAACGAAGGATCTAGCACCCTCCCAGGCCAAACCAGCAACATACACCAAGCACTTACCAGTAACACCTGAAAAACCGAAACCTTGAGACAAACCGCTCTCAATGAAAAGCCTATTAGCGCCATCAAAGCCGCCCGAATAGCTGGCTCCCCTGCTCCGCTCCAATAGGCATATAGGAATGCTAACGGTATCACCAATAAAGCATCCAAGTGACAACGCCAAATACCTAGCACGCGAACTTTAGGAAGCATTAGCCAGATAACTTTGCTGAGCAGCAAAGCTAGAACACAAACAAAACCGACATGAAGACCTGAGACAACAAAAAGATGCGCTATACCTAAATGATTCACCAGCCAACGATCACGCTCACTCCAACCCGAGCGATCCCCCTTGATTATTGAGTAAGCAAATCTCCAGCTAGGAAAATGCGATAGTGACTTGAAATACCAATCACTTGCGGCAACCTCGCCATATAGATACACCACTGCATCCACACCTTTGGCAAACGCATAGCGTTCTCGGTAATCACCACGAGGATTTGCAACAACAGGCACAACAGGACGTCCGTTAATAACTTCAGCAACCGCGTGACAAGGCGCAAAAACAGCCCCTCCACCACTCTGTTTCACCAAGATGGTTTCAAGGACTGTTTCTCCACTTGTAAACCAGCAACCCTGGTCAAGATCTAAAAAGTAATCTTGATGTTGATAAACTAAGGACCGCTCTTGCCATATGTTGTGACTTATCAGTGAAACTAAGGAAATTAAAACTAATATGAGCCCCAGCCAATCTTTACGGAAGATTTGATAGAGACATAGAAGGATCATATGCGTAGAATACAGCCACCGAAGAGAAGGTGGTGTTAATACAGCTGCCACAAGCAAGCAAATATTGAAAAGCAACATTGGACCTCCTTGTCCACTTGTAGCCTTAAGTAGTTATTATGCCAAAGCGTTACCTTAAGAAATTTGTCCCACATCCAGAGAAGCTTAAACAAAATAAAGCGCTTGGGCTCCTTGGAACACAAATATATGAAGCCGACCTTTGGCATCTATCTCGCCGATCCGTCGCAAAAGCATTCTGGAATGGCCTTTTTTGGGCAGCAATACCTATGCCCTTCCAAATGGTTGTCTCTGCACTTTTCGCCATCCCACTGAGAGCCAACATCCCACTATCAATTGCGCTAGTGTGGATCACAAACCCGATTACCATGCCTGTCGTTTTCTATGTCAATTACCTGATTGGCACATGGATTGTTGGTAATGGCATCGACTCAGAATTCCAAATGTCCGTCGAATGGATTTGGCGACAAATCGAGCATATCTGGCTACCACTTTACGTTGGGTCCATCGTCGCGGGCTTTATAGCAGGTGGAATCGGCTACTTCTCAATTCTTCTGTTATGGCGTTTACACGTCATAAAACGCTGGAAAAATCGCCGCCTGAAATAACTAAAAAAGCGCAGACAATTGCTGCGCTTTTTTCTTTCTAAAATTGTCTAATCAGTGATTTGATTCAGCGTTTTGGCGCTTAATCGATAAGCCCTATCCATCCAAGAGAGCATTTTTTCATCGTGAGTTACGATGAGGAAAGCCATCTCTTTTTCCACTTTAAGTCGCAGAATTAAATCCTGAATCTCTTGAGAAGTCGTTTCATCCAAATTACCTGTCGGCTCATCCATCAACACACAAGCTGGGTTATGCGCTAACGCTCGAGCAATTGCGACACGTTGACGCTCCCCCCCAGAAAGTTGCGACGGTCGATGAGAAAGCCGCTCTGATAAGCCTACATCCTGCAACAACTTAGACGCCACGCCTTTAGCATCGCTAGCTTTCTTTCCTGCAATAAGAAGTGGCATCATGACATTTTCAAGCGCACTAAATTCAGGCAACAGATGATGAAACTGATAGACAAAGCCAAGCTTTTCATTACGCAATTTTGAACGCTTAGAATCACCAAGGGAATGCCAGGAAATTCCATCAATTTCCACATCACCATGAGACGCCTTATCTAATCCTGCTAACAGGTTAAGTAAGGTTGTCTTACCTGAGCCAGAGCTCCCCACAATTGCAACCGCTTCACCCTTGCAAAGCTCGAAATCTATATCATCAAAGACCTGAACATCCCTTTTACCATCTCGGTATTGCTTGCTCAGCCCTTTACTTTGTAAAACTACATCACTCATAGCGCAAAGCCTCCGCAGGATCTACTTTTGAGGCACGCCAAGCTGGGTACAAAGTCGCTAAAACAGTCATACAGAATGCAGCCGTCACTATAAGCCGAACATCTTGCCATTCTAATTGCGAAGGCAAATAGTTAATAAAGTACACGTCACCACTTAGGAACTGCACACCCAAGATCCCTTCAAGCCAAGCAATCGCATCACTAACATTCAATGCGGCAGTCACACCAAGCAACAGACCTATCAAGGTACCCAACAGGCCAATAAAGATACCTTGCACAACAAACACCCACATAACCTGACCGGATGTCAGCCCCATCGTACGTAAAATCGCAATATCGGTACGTTTATCCGTTACCACCATTACCAACGTGGAAACGATATTAAAAGCAGCCACGGCCACGATCAACAATAGCAGTAAGCCGATCATAGTCTTTTCCATTTTAATGGCCTGAAATAAGTTACCGTGAGTACGTGTCCAATCACTTACTTTATTTTGACCAGGAATCGCTCTTGCGATATCCCAAATTAAGCTTGGCGCATCAAACAAATTATCAAAAGCAACTCGTAATGCTTCCACATCCTCTGGCTGGTAGCGCTTCAATCTAGCAGCATCCTGAATATGTATATAGGCCAAACTTGAATCCAATTCAGCGCCAACTTTGAACGTACCTACTAGAGTAAAACGCTTCAAGGTAGGAGTTATGCCAGCTATGGATACATTTGCTTTAGGCATTAACGCCGTTACCTTATCCCCTAATCGCACACCTAACATTCGGGCAAGTTGCTCACCAAGAACAATGCCGAACTCGCCAGACTTAAGATCACTCAAAGCACCTGAAGTCATATGATTAGGCAGGATAGATACCATTGCCTCTAAATCAGGATTAATACCATTGAGCAATGCTCCGTGTACCCCACGACTCGACTGAAACATTACTTGGGCTTGTATGTGCGGGGCAACAGCTTTTACCCCCGGCATTTCAGCAACCAAGTCAGCAGTTTTCTGCCAATCATCCAGAGTCGGATCCCCCCAAACTGTTGCGTGGGGAACCATTCCGAGAATACGTTGACGCAGCTCTCGATCAAAGCCATTCATAACAGATAACACTGTAATCAGAACAGCTACGCCTAATGCAATACCTGCAATAGATGAGAAACTTATAAAAGAAATAAAGTGATTGGCACGCTTAGCACGCGCATAACGCAAACCAATTTTGACAGGCAATAAATTCATACAACATGCGTCCATAACAAAGAAGGGGCATAAAGCCCCTTCTTGTGATCAGCGTATATTAAGCATCAAAATCGATGCCAATACGACGACCTACATCTTCATAGGCTTCAATCACACCACCAAGACCTTGGCGGAAGCGATCTTTGTCTAGTTTTTCTTTTGTCTTCGCATCCCACAAACGACAACCGTCTGGAGAGAACTCATCACCAAGTACCACTTCACCTTTGAATAGACCAAACTCAAGTTTGTAATCTACTAGGATCATGCCACCTTCCGCAAACAATGCTTTCAGCACATCGTTTACTTTGTATGTTAGCTCTTTTGCTTTTGCTAAATGTTCGGCTTTTGCCCAACCAAATGATTCAACGTGAGACTCGTTGATCATAGGATCACCTAAAGCGTCATTCTTAAGGAACAATTCAAAAGTAGGAGGTGTAAGCTCCTGTCCCTCTTCAACGCCTAAGCGACGACATAAGCTACCAGCCGCTACATTACGAACCACACACTCTACCGGCATCATATCTAAGCATTTAACCAAAGACTCGGTGTCGCTAAGCAGTGCTTCAAAGTGAGTAGGAATACCAGCTTCTTCTAGTTTACTCATAATAAAGGCATTAAATTTATTATTTACCATGCCTTTACGGTCTAGCTGCTCAACTTTCTTACCGTCGAACGCAGAAGTGTCGTTACGGAATACCAGAACCATTTTATCAGGATCATCGGTACGAAATACCGATTTTGCCTTGCCTGCATATAGCTCTTGTCGTTTTTCCATGTGGAGAATCTCCAATTAATACTGTGAGGGGATTAATTACTTCGCCAGTAGCGAAAGGATGCGGTATGACGTCAGTGCTGGGTTATCCGTAGCAGACGTATCAACCGTTAAAAAGTAGCCTTCCTGTTGACGAATCAACTGATATGGATAGCTACGTTCCGTCCATGGCACATCGTCAAGATTGCGACGACGCACTTTAAAAAGAATCACATCTTTATTTTCCGAAAGTGCACCTAGAGGCACTTTAAAATCAACAATATCGCCTACTTTTGCCAATTCGTTTTGCGGAACTAATGCCAGCTCTTTAGGCATGTCATTAGTAATATGAATACCAGAAGTTGAACGGATGTACTGATCTACTGAAGCGGCATCCGCCTCTTTGCCTAAGTACAGCGCCAACTTATCGTCTCGATTGGTCCAAATGCGAGATTTTAGCACTGGTTCTTTGCTTTGGTTGGACAAAAGCACTGTTTCGACCGTTAAATCTCGTGACATATGAGACCATGCATTCACCATTTGTGAAGCAATAGTTTCATTTAATGTTAGATCGACGTTTTCTTCACGGCCCTCTGCGTCAATAGCAACAACCGAAACGCTGACATCAACAGCTGCACTCTGCTGAGCAAAGTTCGCTGTTACTCGATATTGAGTCGGCTTTAATCGTGTAATGCTGCTCCACAATTTTGCCAAGCTTCCTTGGCTATCAAGCTGAATAGGTGCACTGACCAGCTGCGCATCACTCACGGAATTAAACACAACTTCCTCGCCACTTAGGGACGAGAAGTAGTCCGTAATCAGTTTCTTAGACTGCTCAAGCGAAGCAGGAATTTGATAAGTCACTTGATACTGGCCAAACACCATCGGCACGTAGGCCATAGATAAAAAGGGTTTTGGAGCTCTAGGAGCTTCAAATTCACCTGTTGCATTTAAAGCGGCCACACGATCTTCATTAGGAATGATCATTTTATCTGAAATGTCGTATCGGCCAGCGGGTAATTCCAACTCAACATCGCTACTTTCTGCTGTTTGATAATCTAACCCATGATCTGTGACCAAATTGGAACAGCCAGATAAAACAACGACTGAAAATAAACCACCTAAAACTAACTGAGTTTTTTTCTGTTTAATTGACATTATTTAGATACTCCAGCGGCATCAAGAGCTGCAGAAACTTCTGCAAAGTACTGCTCTGAAAGCGGTGTAAGTGGAAGTCGAATAGCGTTTTCACATAAACCTAGTTGCGCTGCGGCCCATTTAACTGGGATTGGATTCGGCTCTACAAACAGGGACTTATGTAAACCTTTGATCCCTGCATCGACCTCATGTGCTGCTTCAGCATCACCAGCGATGGCAAGCTCTGCAGCTTTTGCAACTTGTGAAGGGGCAACGTTAGCTGTAACGGAAATATTACCTTTACCGCCCAGCAACATTAAACCCACAGCCGTTGGATCATCACCAGAATATACAGCAAACGTTTCCGGTACGGCATTGATCAGTTCTTTTGCTCGCTCTAAGTCACCAGTAGCATCTTTAATCCCTACGATGTTAGGAATAGATGTTAAACGTAGAACCGTCTCATTACTCATATCACAAGCTGTACGGCCTGGAACGTTGTACAGAATTTGAGGAATGTCGACAGCTTCAGCAATGGCTTTAAAGTGCAAGAACAAGCCTTCTTGAGTTGGGCGATTGTAGTATGGCACCACTAATAGACAAGCGTCCGCACCCGCTTCTTTTGCTCGCTGTGTAAGATCAATGGCCTCATGTGTAGAGTTTGCACCTGTACCGGCAATCACAGGAATCCTACCATTCACCTTCTGGACCACTTGGCGAATTACATTCGCATGTTCGTCATAAGTCAATGTGGCGGATTCGCCTGTTGTTCCCACTGCAACAATGCCGTGTGTACCGGCTGCAACATGGTACTCTACAAGTTCATCTAGCTTTTGCTTATCGATGCTGCCATCGGACTTCATTGGTGTGATAAGCGCCACTAAACTTCCAGTAATCATTCCTACATCTCCACATTGATTTAAGCGTGCATAGTCTACCGCTCACGTACCCCCTATACAACACAACAAGAAGGCAATATTTAGTCCTTACACGTTATCAAGTACACTTAGCATCCAATTTGACACTTCAATACGTAAGAGTGCCAAACATAAACATGATAATGGAGCCAAAAATGAGCTTAACAATTGGACAAGAAGCCCCTGATTTCACTTCAAAAGACCAACATGGCAACCCTATCACGCTGAGTGAATTTCGTGGAAAAAAAGTCGTACTTTACTTCTATCCAAAAGATTCCACTCCTGGGTGTACGGCGCAAGCATGCAACCTACGTGATCACCACCAAGAGCTAACAGATGCAGGATATGTGGTACTAGGTATCAGCCCTGACAGCGAAAAGCGCCATCAAAACTTTATCAATAAAAACGAGCTTCCATTCACTCTTATCTCGGATGAAGACAAATCCGTTCACGAATTGTATGGCACTTGGCAACTAAAGAAGTTCATGGGCAAAGAATACATGGGCACAGTGCGCACTACCTTTATCATTGATGAGCAAGGCAACATTGAAAACATCATTGAGAAAGTTAAAACAAAAGACCATACCGCACAGATCCTGTAACCAGTAGACATCAAAATAAAAAGCCCAGTCAAAAACTGGGCTTTTTTAATTAATCCTTGGCGGGCTTCCCAACTAGGAGTTGCTGATCATGAACCCTGGGCCAAGCATTTATAATAGCTTTCACTAATGTTGCCAGCGGTATCGCGAAAAACACGCCCCAAAACCCCCAAATTCCACCGAAAAAGAGCACAGCAATAATGATTGCCAAAGGATGTAAATTTACCGCCTCAGAAAACAGCAGTGGAACCAAAACATTGCCATCAAGAGCCTGCACAACAAGGTAGGCAACAAACACATACCAAAACTCATTTGCAGCACCAAACTGATAAAACGCAACCAATACAACAGGTATCGTTACCGCCGCTGCACCAATGTATGGAATCAGCACAGATAACCCTACTAGCAAAGCTAACAAAGCGGAATAACGCAGATCAAAAAACCAAAAAACAATAAAGGTAACCACACCCACTACAATCATCTCGATCACCTTGCCGCGAATATAATTAGCAATTTGATCATTCATTTCATGGGAGATATCGCGAATCATCTGTCTCTCTTTAGGCAACCAAGATGTCATGTATGACATAATCTGATGCTGATCCTTTAGCAAGAAAAACATCACCAAAGGAACCAGCACTAAGTACAGCATCAAAGAAAACAGTGATGGAATACTGGTTAAAGAGTAAGACAATAACCATTGGCCAACGGTTGCCGCTTCAGCAGCCAGAACATTCACCACTTCATCGACGGCCGCTTGGCTAACATAAGCAGAATGTTCCTGCGCTAACGCTTGAACAAAGCCCTGCAAATCCGAAAACATTCTCGGCAAATCATTAACGAAGCGAACGGCCTGTCGCCAGATAATCGGCACCATCACCCCGATAAAAGCACCACAAACTGTCACAAAGCTCACAAAAACGAGGCTAACGGCTAAATTGTGACTCAAGCCCAGCTTCTTACATCGACCAATAAGCCCTTGCAGCAAAAACGCAAAGACCACCGCAATGAAAACAGGCGCTAGGATTCCTCCCCAGAACGCCACCACCAACAGCGTTGAAATGAGCAGCAGGATAAAGATTACGACTTCTTCGTTACTTAAATAACGAGTCATTAGGTTATCTAGTATGCGAATCATTAATTACAGCTCTCGTTTACATGTCACAAAGAAAAAAGTTCCCTCTAGCTCACCTTGCTGGAGTAAGGGTAACCCCACTAATGAAAGAAAATGCGGTATATCTCGCAGCGAACCCGAGTCAGTGGCATAAACACATATCGTTTCACCTTCGGACATTTTCGCCAACGCAAGCTTCAACTTAAGTAAAGGCATTGGACATCGCTCTTCTTTTGCATCTAGGATTACGTCATACTGCTTTTCATCTAGCATTTTTGATCCCGCTTTTGAACTCAGGCCACTATGAGACATTTTTTTTTACAAATCAGCAAGCTACTTATCTCACTTTGCTTACTTTCACTGTCAATATCCAGCATTGCAGAGCAAAATGAACTCCCTGATTTAGCCCGCTACGAGAATGAGAGAAGTCTCTCCAATCCAAGCTATATACTAGGA
Organism: Marinomonas communis; assembly: GCF_004363305.1. GTDB lineage: Bacteria > Pseudomonadota > Gammaproteobacteria > Pseudomonadales > Marinomonadaceae > Marinomonas > Marinomonas communis. The sequence continues at coordinate 683,355 of NZ_SNZA01000001.1, forward strand.
CAGTATTGGTTCAGAAAGCTAAATGGAAGCTCTGGACTTATGGAGTTTCCACCTGCTTACAACTATCTTAGAGAGGCCATATCGACCCTTGTCCCTCACACGGGCATGAACAACAAAACAATAGATTTTGCTATCTTAAACAGCTCTCAGACAAATGCTTTTGTAATACCAGGCAACCACCTTTTCATCTATTCTGACATCCTCAAACTTATTAATACCGAAAGCTCTTTCATGGGACTCTTGGCCCATGAAATCTCTCACTTGGAATTGCACCATTACCAGCGCTCAGTTGAAAACCAGAAAAACGAGCAAGCCAAAGCACTGCTATTGATGTTAGCAGGCGTTGCTACAGCCGCAGCTGGTGATGGAGAGACCACCTCTGCCTTGTGGCTAGGAGGCATGGCAAACCAAGCGGAGAATATGCTTCAAAACTCGCGCGAACATGAGCAGGAAGCCGACAGGCGAGGCCGTGAATTGCTTGAACAGAGCGGCCAATCTACCATTGGCATGAATGATCTTTTAGCCGGATTACAAAAACAAGCCATGGGAAGCCAGCGTATTGAATTCCTTTCCACCCACCCACTTCCTCAGAGCCGCCTTAGTGACAGCCTTACTGCCCAACAGCAAACGTCTATACTTTATCAACCATCATCAGAAGAGTTTCGCTTTTTTAGGGCAACACTATTAGCTTATCGCGCCACACTGGAGGGTAATGGATATCAGGAGTTCATAGACAGAAACATTCGCTCCAATGACGAGCAACATTTTGCTTTAGCTCTCGCGGAGCTACTAATGCACTACGAGCAGCGTGCTGAAGAAAACATAAGAAAAGTTAACACTTCAAATGAGTTTGTTGATTACTTAAACAGTTTGATCTTGCTAAGCACAAATCAAATATCTCAAGCGCAAGAAGTAATAAACAAACGTTTACTACTTGCCCCCAACAATTTGAGCTTTATCTATTTAGCGGGACAGCTTAGCACCAATGGCCAATACCTAAAAATGGACCAAGACAGCTTAAGCTATGAAAAAAGAATGGCGTTGCGACATAACATCGCTTTGGCTCGGAAGAATAATAATTCATCTTACGCCCTATATAGTCACGCACTTTTGCAATACGAATTAGGCCAAGACAAGCCTGCCTTGCACCTCATAAATCGTGCTTTGAAACAAAGCGATGGCATTCAGAAAGCCGAAATCCAAAAGACCCTAAATAGACTTGAAACAATCCAAGAGTCACAAAAGAGCCAACGATTAGACTAGACACAAAAAAAGCAGCCAAATGGCTGCTTTCTTATGTAAACCAATACGAAGGTACTTTAAGAAGACTTTTTAAAGTCCAGCATACGCTGCAAAGGAATCAGACCTTTAACTCGCACTTGCTCATCAACAAAGATCTCACCCGTACCATCACGCAGAGCATCTCGTAAAAGCTCCAATGAATTCAGAGCCATCCAAGGACAGTGCGCACAACTACGACAAGTAGCACCTGAGCCAGCAGTAGGGGCCTCTACGAAGCGCTTTTCAGGTGAAGCCTGCTTCATCTTGTAAAAAATGCCACGATCAGTCGCCACAATGAAAGTCTGGTTTGACAGCTCTTTACTAGCTTTTAATAGCTGCGAAGTGGATCCGACCACATCAGCGATTTCAACGACCGATTCAGGCGATTCCGGGTGCACTAGCACAGCAGCATCAGGATATATGGCTTTAAGGTCATGAATCCCCTTCGCCTTAAATTCCTCATGCACAATACAAGCCCCATCCCACAACAGAACGTCTGCACCAGTTTGAGACTGAACATAACGCCCCAAATGCTGATCAGGAGCCCAGATTATTTTTTCACCTTGGTCACTTAAGTGCTGAACAACATCTAATGCTATGGCTGAAGTTACCACCCAATCAGCACGCGCTTTAACTGCCGCAGAGGTATTAGCATAAACAACGACTGTTCGATCAGGGTGCTCATCGCAAAACTTAGAAAACTCTTCTTCCGGGCAACCAATATCTAACGAACATGTTGCTTCCAGAGTCGGCATCAATACTGTTTTTTCTGGACTGAGTATTTTAGATGTTTCACCCATAAATTTAACGCCAGCAACGACCAGCGTTTTAGCTGGGTGCTCGGCACCAAATCGAGCCATTTCTAAAGAGTCAGCAATAACACCACCGGTTTCTTCTGCTAGCTCTTGAATTGCATCTTCGGTGTAATAATGCGCTACCAGAACGGCATCTTTTTCTTTCAGAAGCGCCTTGATTTCGTCTCGCAAATCCTGGTTATCAACCACAGGTTTTTTTAGAGATTCTTCTGCTTCAGATAGATACTTCTGAACTGTGTCGCGTAATGCTACTTTGTCAACTAATTCAGACATTTGAAAACCCCTTAGAAATGGGCAATGTTGGAGTGATGGTGGGTCGTACTGGATTCGAACCAGTGACCAATTGATTAAAAGTCAACTGCTCTACCAACTGAGCTAACGACCCATTATCACTAAACAAGGAAGAGTTGGTGGGTCGTACTGGATTCGAACCAGTGACCAATTGATTAAAAGTCAACTGCTCTACCAACTGAGCTAACGACCCAACGGGCGCGTATATTACAGTGGTCACTGGAGAATGCAAGCAATTATTTCATATTATTCAAATAATTAGTCGCAAGGGCCGCAGAGTTTGATTCTGGGTACTGACTAATAACGCGTTGAAAGAACTCTTTAGCAAGGCTCTGATTACCTAATTGATCATTAACAATACCTAGCTTATAAATCGCATCAGGCACTTTGGAATGACCTGCAAAAGAATCCTGCACTGTTTTAAATTGAACCAGCGCCTCACCTTGATTCCCCAACACAAGCGCCAACTCACCCAACCAATAATGAGCATTGCCGGTTAGACTGTTATTAGGATAACTAGTGACATAACTTCTGTAAGCCGACTGCGCTTCTTCAAACTTTTTATTACGAATTAACTCGTAAGCAGAATTGTATGCCGCTCGTGCTTCTGAAGTTGGTTCTTCCAATTTAACTGGGCGAACAGGGGCAGCCGCTAGTGGAGCAACCGTTGCTGTGGGAGCTGCTACTGTTGCAGTTGAATCAGCAGTTTGGACATTTGAGCCAGTCGGGGCAATAACTGGAGCTGCTTGCGCCTGAGTAGCAAGGCCTGACACACGCTTATCAAGATCAATATAACGATCCTTAGACAGCGACTTAAGCTTATTTAGCTCATATTGCTGCTGTTCAACTTGCCCACGCAGCTGCGAAACTTCTTGCTGAAGTGTCTCAAGCTGATATAACAGGTCTGCGGCAACATTAGGGGGAATGCCATTCAACGTATTCGCTGTTGCGATTGGCGCTGACAATGTCAGCGCCAATGCAAGGGAGCTTATCTTAAGACGAGTGCTCATTACTCGTAGCGAACCTCTACGCGACGGTTAAGCTGCCAAGAAGAGTTGTCGTGACCAAATGCCACAGGCACTTCTTCACCGAAGCTTACTGTTTCGATTTGTGCTGCTGGAACACCTTGGATTGTTAGGTAACGCATGATCGCTTTCGCACGACGCTCACCCAACGCCATGTTGTACTCACGAGTACCGCGCTCATCAGCATGACCTTCTAGAACAATACGCGCACTTGGGTTTTCCATTAGGAACTGAGCATGCTTAGCTAGCGCTTCACGAGCTTCAGGACGCACTACAGACTTATCGAAATCAAAGTAGAAAACCGTCGCAACACCAGCAAGCAAGTCTGCACTTGTTTGCGCTGCTGCCTGATCGTCAACGATTACACTGTTTAAAGAACCATCTTCGCCTGCTGCATATGTAGAATCAGTTGAGCTTGTTTCCGCACCTTCTGTTTGCATAGCAGAAGTATCAGAATCAGACGCCGTAGTACTACAGCCAGCCAACCAAGCAGCAGATAAACCAATTACTGCAAACTTACCTAGTTTTGTTACACTCATTATTAGCTCCTTAAAAGTGCTTTTTTAATTAAAATAGGGAGACCAAGCAGGTTCACGCACATCCCCATCAGCTGATGGTAGCCTATATTTAACAAGGCCATCAACAGAAACAACTGAAAGGATTCCCTTTCCTTTATCTGATGTTGCGTACATAACCATACTACCATTTGGCGCAATGCTTGGTGATTCATCCAAGTAGGTTTCTGTCAACACTTGCACACGACCCGTATTCATGTCTTGCAAGGCAACATGGTAGTTTCCATCATTCTTTTGAACCGTTACCAAATAACGACCGTCCGGAGTCAGTCTGGCACGTGTATTTAGCTCACCTTCAAAAGTAACTCGCTCAACATTTTTAGTTCGAACATCTAAACGGTAAATCTGAGGGTTACCGCCTCGATCTGAAGTAAAGATAATACCTTTACCATCCGGTTCCCAGCTCGGCTCAGTGTCAATTGAGTAATGATTTGTCATTCGCTCAAGCTGTCTAGTCGCTATATCTAATGTATAAATCTCTGGGTTATTATCTTTAGACAAAACGAGTGCAAGCTTGCTACCGTCCGGGGACCACGCTGGGGCCCCGTTTAGGCCACGAAACTGAGTTAATTGCTGCTGTTTACCTGTGGCCAACTCTTGAATAAAGATACTTGGACGTCGGTTACGAAACATTACATATGCGATTTTGCGGCCATCACGACTCCACGATGGCGATAAAATCGGCTCCTTGGAGCTAACAATCACCTGAGGGCGATAGCCATCTGCATCAGCAACCTGCAATTTATACGTTGGAGCAGATTTACTACCCTCCGCCGTCACATAAAGAATTCGAGTGCTAAAGGCACCACGAATCCCCGTCAACTGCTCATATACTTTGTCGCTAATAAAATGCGCAGCATCTCTGAAATTACTCGGCTTAACATCTAACGCTTCACGCTTACCAACTCGCGCTTGAGTAAGAACATTTAGTAGTTCGTAGCTCACACGGTAAGTACCATTACCATTATTTGCCACATTGCCAACCAATACATAATCAGCCTTAAGCAAACGCCAATCTCGATAAAAGACATTTTCCGAAGTACTTGGCAGACTCAACATATTGGCACGTGGAATGGTTTCAAAAACACCACTTCGTTGCAGGTCGGCATCAACGATACCTGCTATATCTTCAGGTAAAGGCGAAGCACCAGAATAACCAAATGGCACCACAGCAATTGGCAACAATTGATCCGAACCACTCGTAATTTCAATCACCAGCTGAGCCCTAGCAGGGATCGCAGCAACCAAGCATGCCACCAAAAGGGCAAACACAATGTTTCTTTTCATCAGTTTCTCAAATCTTGTGGGTTAAACAACAAATCAACTTGTCTAAAGTTACGTTCAAATATGTAAGACTCTATGTCAGCCAACTCTTCGATTCGTCCAACTTTGTATACAGCATCCACCGCATATTTATCAAACGTACCATTACCACTCCCTTTCAACACTTGAACATCCGCCACTTCACCATTAGGTAAAAAGTTAATGCGCAAGAGTGTTTTCATACCATTGCGTGCACTGGGTGGGCGAATCCATGCATTGGTAATGCGTTGATTAATCAAGCCACTAATTGACTGAACCATCTGACCAGCCTCCACTTCACGCCTGCGGGCCTCTTCCTCAGCAACCGCTTTTTGTACCGCTTCCTCTGCACGCTTGCGTCGTTCAGCTTCTTGTCGTGCTTGCTCTTCAGCTCTACGCTTTCTTTCTAATTCAGCCGCTTTTTGACGCTCTAATTCCTGCTTCCGCTTGCGCTCAGCCTCTTGACGAGCTTTTTCTTCAGCCGCTTTCTTTTCTTTAGCAATACGCTCCTGACGAGCCTTTTCCTCTGCCGCTTGCTTTTCTTTTGCTATGCGTTGCTGGCGAGCCTTTTCTTCAGCTGCCTTTTGCTTTTCTATCGCCGCCTTACGTTCTGCCTCTGCTTTTTGTCGAGCCTGCTCTTGCTTCTGACGGGTAACTTCAGCTTCCCGCTTCTGTTTTTCTAGAGCTGCCTTTTCAGCTTGGCGCTTGGCTTCCTCTTGGGCTTTTCTTTTTGCCTCTTGCTGCGCCTTTACGGCGGCATCCGCCGCACGCCTCTCTTCTGCTTCACGCTGACCGATAACAGTATCGGATACATCAATGATGGTTGCATTAACGATAGGAGGACGCTTTGGCGGCTCAGGGGCACTCTGAGTAAGCCCAGCTATTATTGCACCGCCTACAAGCACAGCAACGTGTAAACCTACCGCCAGTACCACAGGCAATGAATAGCTGTCTTTATCAGTAAACTTCATTGCTTACTCTGGCTCCGTTACCAAACCAACATTCGGCGCGCCAGCTCCCTGAAGAGCAACCATTAAGCCAACAACCTGACCATACGGAACGTTTTTATCACCACGAACCAGTATTGGAAGTCTTGGGTTCTGAGCAAGAACCTTTTGTACTCTTTCCTTTAAATCATTCAACGAAATCGCACTTTGCTCTCCACCTATGTCAATGTAATAGCTTCCGTCTTTATCAACTGAAGCAATCAGAACATCTGTATCATCATTCTGGATAGGCGCTGCGTTCGCATTTGGTAACTCAACGTCAACACCTTGAGTTAGCATTGGTGCAGTGATCATAAAGATCACTAAAAGCACCAGCATCACATCAATGTAAGGCACAACATTGATCTCAGATACTGGCTTGCGGTGCTTAATACGACGTCTAGAAGGCATGATTAATTCCCTTCACGAACATGCACTTTACGGTACAACACACTACTAAACTCATTGGCAAAATTCTCATAACTGGAAGCCAGCGAATCAGCAGTAGACGAAAAGCGGTTATAGGCCACCACCGCAGGGATCGCTGCAGCCAGACCAATCGCCGTTGCAATAAGTGCTTCAGCAATACCCGGAGCAACAGTTGCTAGCGTGGCTTGCTGCACTTCAGCCAAACCGATAAAAGCGTGCATAATCCCCCAAACTGTTCCAAATAGGCCAACGTAAGGACTAATTGAGCCGACAGTTGCTAAGAAGGGTAGATGCTGATCAAGGCGCTCCTCTTCACGATACAAGGCCACACGCATCGCTCTATCAACACCTTCAATAATTGCATCCGCCTCAACCGTTCCATTTTGACGTAAGCGTGTGAACTCTTTAATCCCAGCAGCAAAGATATTCTCCATGCCTTCAACCTTGCGTCCATCAACTGTTAGTTGGCGATATAAATTACTCAGGTCGATCCCAGACCAAAATTGATCTTCAAAGTTACGTCTCACTTTCTTAGCACGGCCAAGCACTCGCTTCCGCTGGAAGATCACCACCCATGAAAAAACTGATGCAAGTAAAAGCGTTAACATTACCAACTGAACAACAAAGCTGGCATTTAAAATTAAGCCCCAAATGGACATGTGTTTAGATTCCTTTAGTCAAAATCTTTCGGTAGCTGGTAGTCAAAATGTTCGTATGCACGTTTAGTCACTTGTCTTCCGCGTGGCGTACGAATCACAAAACCCTGCTGAATTAAGAACGGTTCGATGACATCTTCAATTGTGTCTTTATCTTCACCCACGGCTGCTGCAATACTGTCAAGCCCCACTGGGCGACCATCAAACTTTTCTATCATAGTCAACAACATACGTCGATCAAGATGATCAAAGCCTTGATTATCTACACTTAACATATCTAAGGCACGTTGAGCAACTATTTGCCCAACAACAGACTCACCACTCACTTGTGCGACATCTCGGACACGACGCAAAAGCCTATTGGCAATCCTAGGTGTTCCTCGCGAACGGCGTGCTACTTCAAAGCAACCAGAGTCATCTAGGTCAATCCCCAACTTCGACGCCGATCGCTTAACGATTGTAGTCAGTGATTGGACATCATAAAACTCTAAACGTTGCACGATTCCGAAACGATCGCGTAAAGGTGATGTAAGCAACCCCGCTCTAGTCGTCGCCCCCACAAGAGTGAAAGGCGGTATTTCAATTTTTATAGACCGAGCTGCAGGCCCCTCGCCGATCATAATGTCGATCTGATAGTCTTCCATCGCCGGATATAGTACTTCTTCAATCGCTGGACTAAGCCGATGAATTTCATCAATAAAGAGAACATCACCCTCTTCAAGATTTGTGAGCAAAGCCGCTAAATCGCCTGCGCGTTCAAGAACTGGGCCTGAAGTGGTTTTAATCTCTGCCCCCATCTCATTTGCGATAATGTTTGCCAGAGTAGTTTTACCAAGACCTGGAGGCCCAAATATCAACGAATGATCAAGTGGCTCCCCTCGCTGTCGCGCAGCTTGTATAAAAATATCCATCTGCTCTTTCACGACAGGTTGCCCAATATATTCAGCCAAACTTTGTGGACGGATTGCCCTATCAACTTGACCTTCACTACCTCTTACCTGAGGCGAAATTATTCGATCATGCTCAATCATAAATTACTTCAACATACTCTTAAGAGCCGCTTTAATTAATGTCTCACTATCAGAACTGTCTTTCGGCAGTTTCGCGATAACACGAGCAGCCTCTTGCGGTTTGTAACCAAGTGCCACCAATGCTGCTTCAGCTTCCTGACGAGGATCTGTTTGAACCTGAGCTACGACTGCACGCTCAGTAAAGAGATCCTGTTTAGCCGCAGTACCAAGTTTATCGCGAAGCTCAACCACTAGCCGCTCAGCAGTTCGTTTACCAACACCCGGTATTTTCACCAGGGAATCCACTTGCGACTCTTGAACCGCTAAAATTAACTCCGATGTTGACATGCTAGACAATACAGAAAGCGCCATTTTCGGACCGATTCCATTCACCTTAATAAGAATCTTAAACAAGGCCCGTTCATCTTTTGTCGCAAACCCAAATAAAGACTGAGAATCCTCCTTGACCTGAAAATGCGTATGAAGCATTACATTTTGACCAACAGGAGGCAGCTCATAGATAGTGCTCATTGAAGCCATCACCTCATAACCCACACCATTCACATCAACCAACAATTCTGGTGGAGATTTCTCTATCAAAGTCCCAACAATTCGCCCAATCATTATTTAACCCTTAAATCTGATAACTGCCAACGTTTTGAAGCGCGCCCTGCTCGCTTACCAACTCCATACTCCAAGCCATCTGAAGTGCGAGTATTTACATGACATAACGCGATGGCCAAAGCATCCGCAGCATCTGCCTGTGGCGTTGACTCAAGCTTTAATAGCAACTGAACCATCGCCTGCACCTGCTCTTTATCCGCGTTACCATTACCCACCACAGACTGCTTAACTCTTCGTGCGGCATATTCATAGACTGGTAAATCGGCCATTGCAGCGGCAACAATCGCAGCACCACGTGCCTGCCCAAGCTTCAAAGCAGAGTTAGCATTTTTCGCCAAGAAAACTTCTTCAATGGCAAATTCGTTAGGTCGAAATTCGTCAATTACATCACTAACACACTCATAAATCCGTTTTAAACGAACTGCCAAGTTTTCATCAGGCAAGCGGATACACCCACTCGTGACGTAATGAGTTTTTCCGTTGATAAAATCCAACACCCCAAACCCTGTTAATCGAGAGCCTGGGTCAATTGCTAAAATCCGAGCCAAAACATATCCTAACAACAAGCCTACAAAACACTGTATATTCCAACAGGCTACGCGACACTTTGCAATCCAAAGCAATAAAAAAGGGCCAACGAAGTGGCCCTTTTTAAATTCATGCTGTGAACTTGATCAATTATTCCGCAACTGGCTTACGCACGCGGATACTTAATTCTTTAAGCTGCTTATCACTTACTTCACCCGGCGCTTGCGTCAGAAGACACGTAGCACTTTGAGTTTTAGGGAAAGCAATAACATCACGAATTGAAGCTGAACCAGTCATTAGCATCACTAGACGATCAAGACCGAACGCTAGACCACCATGTGGTGGCGCACCAAACTTAAGCGCATCTAGCAAGAAGCCAAACTTCTCTTCTTGCTCTTCAGCAGAAATGTTTAGCAACTCAAATACTGTTTGCTGCATATCGGCTTGGTGAATACGAATCGAACCACCACCAAGCTCAGTACCGTTAAGCACCATGTCGTATGCTTGTGAAAGCGCCGTTAGAGGGTTAGCTTTCAGGTCTTCAGGCGAACAAGAAGGTGCTGTGAATGGGTGGTGAATAGCTGTCACACCACCATCTGGCGTTTCTTCGAACATTGGGAAGTCAACAACCCAAAGCGGCGCCCACTCACAAGTGTACAGATCAAGATCCGCACCTAGTTTGCAACGTAACGCACCTAGCGCTTCGTTTACAATGCTTTCTTTGTCTGCACCGAAGAAAATCAAATCGCCGTCTTGCGCTTCAACACGATCTAGCAATGCTTGACGAACTTCTGTTGGCAAGAACTTAACGATTGGAGACTGAAGACCTTCTTCAAGATCAGACTTGTCGTTAACCTTGATGTAAGCAAGACCTTTCGCACCGTAGATACCGACAAATTTAGTGTATTCGTCGATTTGTTTACGAGTCAGTGAGTTACCACCTGGCACTTTAAGCGCAGCAACACGACCTTTTGGATCTGACGCAGGACCAGAGAAGACTTTGAAGTCCACTTCAGTCATAAGATCAGAAACTGTTTCAATCGTAAGCGGGATACGAAGATCAGGCTTATCAGAACCATATTTCTCCATCGCTTCAGAGAAAGGCATACGCGGGAAAGTACCCAAGTCGATGTCTTTAAGCTCTTTGAACAAATTAGAGATCATACCTTCTGTAAGAGACATGATTTCTTCTTGGCCAAGGAAAGATGTTTCTAAGTCGATCTGAGTAAATTCTGGCTGACGGTCAGCACGTAGATCTTCGTCACGGAAACATTTTGCAATTTGGTAGTAGCGATCAAAACCAGACACCATCAACAGCTGCTTGAACAACTGTGGTGACTGAGGTAGAGCAAAGAAGCTACCTTGATGTGTACGACTTGGCACCAAGTAGTCACGTGCACCTTCAGGTGTCGCACGAGTCAAAATTGGCGTTTCAATGTCTAGGAAGCCATTTTCATCTAGGTAACGACGAAGCACCGATGTAACTTTTGAACGGAAACGAAGTTTCTGTTGAATTTCTGGACGACGAAGATCGATAAAACGATTCTTAAGACGAATGTCTTCACCAACAGTTTGGTGATCATCTAACTGGAATGGAGGCGTTGCCGCACGGTTAAGGATCTCAAGTTCATGACCTAAAACTTCAATCTCCCCCGTCACCATGTTTGGGTTAACAGTGCCTTCTGGACGCGCGCGTACAAGCCCCTTGATCTGCACCACGAATTCACTACGGCAGCTGTCTGCCAGCGCAAAACTTTCTGCACGATCTGGATCGAATACAACCTGAGTGATACCTTCACGATCACGTAGATCCAAGAAAATAACACCACCGTGATCTCGACGACGGTGAACCCAGCCGGAGAGAGTGACTTCTTCTGAAATATTTTTTGCTGTTAACTCGCCGCAATAATGGCTGCGCATAATTCCTATCCTATTACTGTCTCGCAAAGTTGCGAACGTACCGTTATTCACCCTGTTTCACACTAAAATTGGCATAGACTGCTCTAAACAAGGAGGTATTAATCATTTAAGGCCCAGCATTATATGCCAAGCGCCTTTTACTCTCTAGGGCGAGATTCAAATTTCTAATCACGTGGTAGAAAAATTTTTACAATTTCTGCCTCTTGATCGACACCACGACTTTTCATCAAAATCTCGTCCCCTTCTTCTCGACCAAGCAAAGACTGCCCTAGGGGTGTTTGTGGTGTTACCAATAAAATCGAGCTTCCCTGACACTCAAACTCAGCGCCACCACAACACTGAGATAAGATAACAATCTTGCTCCAGCCATCTTGACGCTCAACCTTAAACACAGAGCCCAGCGTTATTTCATCGCTGTCCGAAAAAGCGAATTTCTTAAAATATGCTAAATCGGCTTCACACTCAGCCACACGAACCGATTGCCCATGAGCCAAGTAAGAATTCTCTAAACCAAAGGTATCCCACTTTGTTTCTGCAACACTCTCTCTATCCGTTGCCGCAGAACGAGCTTGATTAGCCGCCTCTTTCGCGACTGCCACACGATGCTCAGCATAAGCAACAAGAGCCAAGTAGAGTTGATCTAACATCATTTTCTTCACAAACAAAAAAGCCACTGTTAAAACAGTGGCTTTTTATACACGATTTATCGACTAATTACAGACGAACAGTTGATAAAATTTGCTCTGCAACCTCTTCAAGGTTGCCATCGGTCAGCTCGATATCAGCAATCGCTGCATCCGCCACCACAACTACAACGCCAGTTTGCTTAAGCAATTCCGCTTCAGCAACCGATGCATCCAGCTTAGCAAACGCTACCACACCTCGGCGCAATAAAGAGCGCTCAAGCTGCTGAGCATCTACTGTAGAGCCAGACGCCAATGCAACAACGGCTGGTTTTTGACCTAGACGTGCCGCACGCTCTTCAGCCGTTACAACAGTATCAGCATCCAAGTCACCAACCGTCTCTTCAACCATACCCGCACCAACGGTTACGTTTGAAAGACGATCGATCACAATCAACGCCCCCGTCAGAGGGCTAATCTGGTAACTATCAAATGCTACTGGCGCATCGAAGCTGATAACACAGTCCGCGATAACATTTAACTCAACTTGGTCAACCTCAGTTTGCTCAAGCGTATTCACATCAACACGGTAGTTAATGTGATGCACTTTGCCTGGCACTGTTTGTGTACCAAGCTTGAAGTTATAAAGCTTACCTGGCACCAAAGGCTGCTCAGACATCCACACAATTGAGGCACGAAGGTTCGAGCTAATTTCTGGCTCTTGCCCCGGATGAACAATCATGTCGCCACGACTGATATCGATCTCATCTTCAAGCGTCAAAGTAACTGCCTGACCTTTCTTCGCCACTTCCAAATTGCCATCGTACGTTACGATCTCAGCAACTTTTGATTTTTTACCAGAAGGTAGCGCGATAATTTCATCACCAGGCTTCACCTGACCCGCTGCGATGGTGCCGGCAAAACCACGGAAATCAAGGTTTGGACGGTTAACGTACTGAACAGGGAATCGGAACGCATCGCTCTTAACGTCACGGTTGATCTGAACCTGCTCCAAGATCTCCATCAGGGGACCACCTTGGTACCAAGGCGTTTGCTCAGATGCATTAACAACGTTATCACCTTTCAGCGCAGACATTGGCACAAAGTACACATCTTCTGGCTTACGGTTACCAAGCTGCTCAATGAACTCTAAGTAATCCGCACGGATTTCGTTAAACTTCTCCTCAGAGAAATCCACCAAGTCCATTTTATTAACTGCTACAACAACGTGCTTAATACCAAGTAACGAAGCAATGTAACTATGACGACGCGTTTGCGTTTGTACGCCGTAACGAGCGTCGATCAAGATGATCGCCAGATCACAAGAAGAGGCACCTGTCGCCATGTTACGAGTGTACTGCTCATGCCCAGGTGTATCCGCAATAATAAACTTACGTTTCTCAGTAGAGAAATAACGGTAAGCCACGTCAATGGTGATACCTTGCTCACGCTCTGCTTGCAGACCGTCTACTAGCAGCGCCAAGTCAACTTCTTCGCCTTGCGTGCCAGATTTCTTACTGTCACGCTTTACTGCATCTAGGTGATCTTCATAGATCAACTTAGAATCATGAAGCAAGCGACCGATTAGCGTACTCTTACCGTCATCTACGTTACCGCAGGTTAGAAGGCGAAGCAGGTCTTTTTCTTCATGCTGTTTTAGGTAGCCAAGGATATCTTGACTGATCAATTCTGATTGATGAGACATTCTTACAACTCCTAGCCTTAGAAATAACCTTGTTTCTTCTTCTCTTCCATCGAACCCGCTGAATCGTGGTCGATGACACGGCCTTGACGCTCTGAACTCTTAGTTAAAAGCATCTCTTGAATGATTTCAGGTAACGTGTCTGCTTCAGACTCTACTGCACCCGTTAATGGGTAACAGCCAAGTGTACGGAAACGCACTGATTTCATTTCTGGCACTTCGCCTTCTTTTAATGGCATACGCTCATCGTCAACCATGATTTGAACGCCATCGCGCTCAACCACTGGACGTTTCGCTGCGAAGTAAAGAGGAACAATTGGAATGCTCTCTAGGTAGATGTATTGCCAGATATCCAGTTCCGTCCAGTTAGACAGAGGGAATACACGAATACTTTCGCCTTTATTCACTTTACCGTTGTAAATGTTCCACAACTCAGGACGTTGGTTTTTAGGATCCCAACGGTGTTGCTTATCACGGAAAGAATAAACACGCTCTTTCGCACGAGATTTCTCTTCATCACGACGCGCACCACCGAAGGCTGCATCGAAACCGTACTTATCAAGCGCTTGTTTCAAGCCTTGAGTTTTCATAACGTCAGTGTGTACTGCACTACCGTGTGTAAATGGCCCAATACCTTGAGCAACACCTTCAGGGTTTTGATGCACTAGAAGATCAAGACCAAGATTAGCAACAAGTTCATCACGGAACTTAATCATCTCTTTGAACTTCCAGCCAGTATCAACGTGCAATAGCGGGAAAGGCGGCTTGCCTGGGTAAAACGCTTTCATCGCAAGGTGCAGCATAACCGCTGAATCTTTACCAATGGAATAAAGCATCACTGGGTTATCGAACTCTGCTGCCACTTCACGAATGATGTGGATACTCTCAGCTTCAAGCTGTTTAAGGTGAGTCAGTCTTGCCTCTGTAACTGTCATATAATCTCATCCAAATATTAAAAGGCTTCTGCATTTTGCTAACTATAACATGCCAGAAAGTTATAAAAACCAACCCAACTAGATTTTCATAGCATATAGATATTAAAAAAGGCTCATAGCGAGCCTTTTAGTTACCAAAGATCCACAAAACACTATTTACATAGCGTTTGGCAGATTTCGCATCACCAACCCAAGCTCTAGTTGCTCAGGCTGATATGCCATCGGAATACGCACTTTATGACCAGATCCTGGCGCTACAGCCATAGTCTCTCCCTTAAGATTCTCCATCGCTTCAATATTGCACACCATAGAACCTTTCGGAGTAATCAGCTCTATTGAATCACCAACTTTGAAACGATTTTTCACATCAATCGTTAACCAGCCATTATTCCAGTCCAGCATTTCGCCAACAAACTGCTGGCGGTCTGAAATTGAGTTACCATATTGATAGTTCTGATATTGGTCATGCACGTGACGACGATAGAAGCCTTCTGTATAACCTCGGTTTGCAAGCCCTTCTAATTTATCCATCAAAGACATATCGAATGGCTGGCCATGAACCGCATCATCGATTGCTTTACGGTACAACTGTGCGGTACGTGCTGCGTAAAAGTGTGATTTTGTACGCCCTTCAATTTTAAGCGAGTGAACACCAAGCTCGATTAGCTTTTCAACGTGCTGAATTGCACGTAAATCACGGCTATTCATAATGTAGGTACCGTGTTCATCTTCAAAAGCAGGCATAAATTCGCCCTCACGCCCTTGTTCACGAAGCAGCACCACATCATCGAACGGTTTACCTTCACCTAAAGTAGGTGCGGTATACTCAGAAGGATCAAAACTTTGCACTCCTTTAAGGTGACTACCATCTGCTGGCACGATATCACCATTTTCATCCTGCACAGCAGATTTCACATCATACTGCCATCGGCAAGAGTTGGTACAAGTACCTTGGTTTGGATCTCGGCGATTAAAGTAGCCCGATAGCAAACAACGACCAGAGTAAGCGATGCAAAGAGAGCCATGCACAAACGTCTCGATCTCCATCTCTGGAACCATTTGACGAATCTCGCCTACTTCATCAAGCGAAAGCTCACGAGAAAGGATAACGCGCTCCAATCCGAAATTATGCCAGAACTTGACCGTCGCCCAATTCACCGCGTTCGCTTGAACGGATAAATGGATCGGCATATCGGGCCATTTCTCTTTAATCAGCATCATTAGGCCAGGATCAGACATAATCAATGCGTCGGGACCCATTTCAACAACAGGCTCCATATCCTTGATAAACGTTTTAATTTTGGCATTGTGTGGCGCTATATTTGTCGCTACATAGAGCTTTTTACCCAAGCTATGGGCCTCTTCAATACCTTGAGCAAGGTTTGCCATGGTGAAGTCATTGTTTCGTACGCGCAGACTGTAACGAGGCTGGCCTGCGTAAACTGCATCCGCACCATAAGCATAAGCGTAACGCATGTTTTTAAGGGTACCAGCAGGAGAGAGCAATTCGGTCATAATAAATCTTTATAGAAGGAGTTACGATGGCGCGAATTCTAGCGAATTGATAACGCTTTTCCTTAAGCAAAAAACAAGAAAGGCTGAACAAGTCAGCCTTTCTTTGATCTACATCAACAACATTAATTAATGACTAAATTAACCACCATTGGCAATACTTAACTCCAACGACATCTGACGCACCTGCGCTTTAAGGTTATTTATTTCACGCAATACTTGTGGACGGAACTCATCTATAGAGCGAATCGCCTCCTCCGTATTCGACAAACGAGACGTTAGATCATTTGGTATGGCAGGTGCTGCAGGAGCATCTGATAAAGTCGCAATGGTTTTGCTTTGACTATTTATACTTTTCTCAAGGGCTGCCAAGGAACGCTTAAGCGTTGCAAGCTGGGATTCCAAATTCGACACTTGCCCAGTAACAGACTTGGTCACAGTCTTTTGTTCATCAACCTGAGTCGAAAGCGCTGCCTGCGCTTGCTGAACAGATTGCGCTTGATCAGCAATACCTTTCTCCATCTCCGCCAATGTCTTCAACATTCTATTGTAGCCATTCTCGACTTCATTAAAGGTATCAGCCTGAATGGCAATTCGTTTACCTTGAGTAGAAACCACTTCACGCAGCTCAGCCAACTTACCTTCAAGCAGCTCGATTTTCTGGTCATTATCAGAAATAGCTTTGCGGTTGCGATCATAAGACACTCCCCATAGCTTACGTATTTCGCTATCGTGGTTTGCTAGCGTCTCCTCAATCGTTTCTCCTTGTTTGGTATTAGATACATCAGCTGCAACTAATTGACTATCAAGGTCTTGAATTTGACTGCGAGCGCCAAGCAATTCTGAGCGCAACTTTTGGTTTTCAAGCCACAACCAATAACCGCCACCCGCAATGGCAGCAATAATCAACAGCATTAAAAAGTAGACAAACGCTAAACTCGTTTTCTTAGCTGGGACTTGAGAAGAACCACCATGAACTGAGGCAGGCCTTGCTGGAGGTGGGTTTAGGCGCTGTCGGCCTGCTTTCGGGGTAGAAGCAGCTCCGCTGCGACCACTTAACTCGTCTTGATCTAAAGTTAAGCTAGGAATTTCGACATCATCATCTTTGCGCATAACAGTGTTCGGCCATCAATCATTGTAGAACTATGAAAAACTTTGGGAATAAATAACCACACAAACAGAATGAATATAATATTCAAATGTTCGATGCTACTATATAAGCACCATTAACTGCTTGATCACAAGCACTTTTCAGTACTATAAAGCAAGGAGAAAAGAAATGGCTTTTGAACTACCAGCACTACCATATGCGAAAGATGCACTTGAGCCTCATATGTCAGTTGAGACTCTTGAGTTTCACTACGGTAAACACCACAACACTTACGTTACAAAGTTAAACGGTCTTGTTCCTGGTTCTGAGTACGAAGGCAAATCTCTTGAAGAGATCATTACATCTGCTCCAGCTGGCGGCGTTTTCAACAATGCAGCACAAATCTGGAACCACACTTTCTTCTGGAATAGCCTAAGCCCTAATGGCGGCGGCGAGCCTACTGGCGCACTTGCTGATGCAATCAATGCCAAATGGGGTTCTTTCGCAGCATTCCAAGAAGCGTTCAACGACAAAGCAGTCAATAACTTTGGCTCAAGCTGGACTTGGCTAGTAAAAAATGCTGACGGTTCTCTAGAAATCGTTAACACTAGCAATGCAGGCACTCCAATGACTTCAGGTCAAACAGCATTGATCACAGTTGACCTTTGGGAACACGCTTACTACATCGATTACCGCAACGTTCGTCCAGACTACCTAAAAGGGTTCTGGGCTCTTGCTAACTGGGAATTTGCAGCAGCAAACTTCGCAGCATAATAAAGCTTAAAGCCAGTCAAAAAAGCGCAACACATGTTGCGCTTTTTTTGTTTTACAAGTTGCTGACACATTACCTATATAAAGTCGGCTCTATAGCGGTTGCGATTACTTATCAGTAGCGCTATTGTCTGCATACAAGTAATTGATTGTAAAAGGGTCTTCAAGTGCTAAAACAAATACTGTTCGGATTAACAGCTTCCTTTAGCGTTATCACTTCCACTTACGCGGAAACCGTTTATGTTTCTGACATCCAATTTGTAGCCATCCGCGAAGGGCTAAGCAACGATACACGTGCAACAGAACGCGGTATAAAGAGTGGCACCCCTCTTACAGTGTTAGATCGACGCAATGACTATGTAAAAGTTCGCACACCAGATGGCAATGAAGGATGGCTGCCAAACTACTTCATCAGTGAAGATCGCGTGAGTCGTGACGAATTGGTTTATCTTCAAAACCAACTTACCCAAGCCAAAGAGTCACGCATTGCAGCAGAAGACACATTGCAACAAACCAAGAACACCAATAATGAACTGATTAACTCAGTTGAAAGCCTCACTGCACAGAAACAAGCTCTCGAGAAACAATTGAGCGATGTGTCTGAACTAGCCCAACAAGCAAAACAGATTGTCTCTGCCAATCAAGAGTCAGACTATAAAATTGAGTCACTGCAACAACAAGTAGACACCCTAGTAGCACAGAACAATGAACTTAGTTCATCAATGGAACAACGTTGGTTTATGATCGGTGCCGGTACTTTACTATTGGGCGGCGTTTTTGGATTGCTATTTCCAATGACACGTAAAAAGAAGGTATCATCTAGCTCTTGGTAAATTAATCAAAAGGGCAGCACATGGATGTAAGCATAGTACACTCCTTCTTCTTAATATTTGCTGGGGCAGCGGTTGTTGCCTCGATCGCCCTTTATACAAAACAGCCCCTAATCCTTGCATACATTGCACTGGGGGTTGCTTTAGGCCCCTCATCATTAAAGCTTGTCGATCAGCCTGAACTACTTGAAGGCATGTCCCACATTGGGATCATTTTCTTACTGTTCTTGCTGGGCCTCGACATGAAGCCAAGTCACCTTTTCAATATGTTGAAGAAAGCCTCTTGGGTAGCCGTGGCATCCTCCCTTGCTTTCGCAGCAGTAGGCTACTTAACCGCTAAAGCTTTCCAATACACTGAAATCGAGTCCATCATCGTTGGTCTAGCAATGATGTTTTCGAGCACCATCGTTTGTATCAAACTACTGCCGACAACCGTTTTACACCACAAACATACGGGTGAATTAGTGGTTGGCTTACTGTTACTCCAAGACATTATCGCCATAGCTGTTTTACTCGGTCTTGTGGCTATCGGTGGGTCAGAACAAAATCCAGAACAGTCGGCTTACCTACATTATTTACTGCCTGTTATTGGACTTCCTACGCTCATTATTGGTGCGTTTGCGATGGTGAAATATTTATTATTACCTCTGATAACCAAGTTTGATCGTTTTCATGAATATATATTTCTTTTATCCATTGGCTGGTGCCTTTCACTTGCGACCACAGCGGAAGTCCTAGGCTTATCCGCTGAAATGGGAGCATTCGTTGCAGGCGTCGCGCTAGCCACCTCCCCTATTTCACAGTACATTGCTACGCACTTGAAGCCACTTAGAGACTTCTTTCTCATCCTGTTTTTCTTTTCGATTGGCGCGAGCTTTAACTTAGACTTACTAGGGCTGGTGATCTGGCCTGCTTTGGTTCTTGCAATCTTATCCATGCTCATCAAGCCAACCGTCTTCAGGTTCTTACTCAAAGGCCTGAGAGAAGACCGCTCAACCAGCTGGGAGGTTGGCTTTAGACTTGGCCAAGTCAGCGAGTTCTCACTTTTGATTGCATATTTAGCCGCTTCTTTAGGGCTAATTGGTGAAGAAGCCAGCCATGTTATCCAAGCGACTGCCATTTTGACTTTTGCTTTATCGACTTACGTCGTCATTCTGTACTACCCGAACCCAATTGCAATATCAGATCGATTAAGGCGCGATTAGACCAAAATAATCAAATAAATATCAGGACCATCAAGCGCGCCCCTTTTATTGCGCTAGCAAAGTAATATAGAATACGCGCGAATACCTGACTACTTCGCTGAGAAAGTCTTGTATACTAACCATGCGAAAAATTCATCCTACACTTATTAGAGTAATGTAATGGCTGACTTATCACTTTACAGAAACATCGGTATCTTTGCCCACGTAGACGCGGGTAAAACTACCACTACAGAACGTATTCTTAAGCTTACCGGTAAAATCCACAAGACTGGTGAAGTACACGACGGTGAATCTACAACAGACTTCATGGAACAAGAAGCAGAGCGCGGTATTACAATCCAGTCTGCTGCTGTTACTTGTGAGTGGAAAGGTCACCGCCTAAACGTTATCGATACTCCTGGACACGTTGACTTCACAGTTGAAGTATACCGTTCTTTGAAAGTATTGGATGGCGGTATCGGTGTATTCTGTGGTTCTGGTGGTGTAGAGCCACAATCAGAAACTAACTGGCGCTACGCTAACGAGTCAGAAGTTGCTCGTGTTATCTTCGTTAACAAACTTGACCGTCTAGGCGCTAACTTCTACCGCGTTGTTGACCAAGTTAAAAACGTACTTGCTGCAAACCCACTTGTTATGACTCTTCCAATCGGTGAAGAAGATGATTTCGTTGGTGTTGTAGACGTTCTTTCTAAGAAAGCATTCATTTGGGACGACACTGGTCTTCCTGAAAACTACGAAATCACTGATGTCCCAGCGGACATGGCTGATAAAGTAGAAGAATACCACGAAGCGCTAATCGAAACTGCTCTAGAGCAAGACGAAGACCTATTGATGGAATACCTTGAAGAAGGTACTGTTCCAGCAATCGAAGAAATCAAGCGTTGTATCCGTAAAGGTACTCGTGACCTAGCGTTCTTCCCAACTTACTGTGGTTCTGCATTCAAGAACAAAGGTGTTCAACTAGTACTTGACGCTGTTGTTGACTACCTACCAAACCCAACAGAAGTTGATCCACAAGATCTTACTGATCCAGAAACTGGTGAGCCAACTGGTCAAGTTGCAACCGTATCTGCTGATGAGCCACTACGTGCGCTTGCATTCAAGATCATGGACGACCGTTTCGGTGCCCTAACATTCATCCGTATCTACTCTGGTCGCATGAAGAAAGGTGACACTGTACTTAACTCTGCAACAGGTAAAACTGAGCGTATCGGCCGTATGGTTGAGATGCAAGCAGACGACCGTACTGAAATCACTGAAGCGCAAGCTGGTGATATCCTAGCGGTTATCGGTATGAAGAACGTTCAAACTGGTCACACTCTATGTGATCCTAAGCACGAATGTACTCTTGAAGCGATGATCTTCCCTGAGCCAGTAATCTCTATCGCTGTTCAGCCTAAAGACAAAGGTGGCAACGAGAAAATGGGTATCGCAATCGGTAAAATGGTTGCAGAAGATCCATCTTTCCAAGTTGAGACTGACGAAGAATCAGGTGAAACTATCCTTAAAGGTATGGGTGAGCTTCACCTAGACATTAAGGTAGACATCCTTAAGCGTACTTACGGTGTAGACCTAATCGTTGGTCAGCCACAAGTAGCTTACCGTGAGACAATCACTCGTGAAGTAGAAGATAGCTACACTCACAAGAAACAGTCTGGTGGTTCTGGTCAGTTCGGTAAGATCGATTACCGCATTAAACCAGGTGAGCAAAACTCTGGCTTCACGTTCTCTTCAACAGTTGTTGGTGGTAACGTACCTAAAGAATTCTGGCCTGCAGTTGAGAAAGGCTTCAAGTCTATGATGCAAGAAGGTGTCCTAGCGGGCTACCCTGTTCTTGACGTAGAAGTTGAACTTTTCGACGGTAGCTACCACGCAGTTGACTCATCTGCAATTGCCTTCGAAATCGCTGCGAAAGGCGCGTTCCGTCAGTCTATTCCAAAAGCTGGCGCACAACTTCTTGAGCCAATCATGAAAGTTGACGTGTTCACTCCAGAAGATCACGTTGGTGACGTAATCGGTGACTTGAACCGTCGTCGCGGCATGATCAAAGACCAAGAAGCTGGCGCTACTGGCGTGCGCATCAAAGCTGACGTTCCTCTATCTGAAATGTTCGGCTACATCGGTCACCTACGTACAATGACATCTGGTCGTGGTCAGTTCTCTATGGAGTTCTCTCACTACAACCCATGTCCTGCAAACGTAGCAGAAGCTGTTATCGAAGCTGCTAAAGCTAAGAAAGAAGATAAGTAATTCACTCTTTCTGATCGTACAAAAAACCCGGCAATTGCCGGGTTTTTTTATGTCTTTTGAAAATGATAGGATATTAATAAGGCATTGGGTATTTTTTAAATACGCTTCCAATTTGTGCAATTAACTCATCATCCAGCGCCACATCAAACGCCTTCAAGTCCTCTTCTAACTGAGACATCTTAGTCGCCCCAATAATTGTAGAAGTGACACCGTCTACTTGATCCACCCAAGCTAAAGCCAGTTGCGATGCCGTCAAACCATTGGCTTCAGCAAGCTCTTTGTAGGCTTTAATAGCTTCATTAGAGGCTTCTGTATCACGGAACAAGCCATTACGCTGCGCAAAGCTCCAGCGACTGCCTTCTGGTCGAGCACCATCAATGTATTTCCCAGATAAGGCACCTGCTGCAAGAGGAGACCATGGCAAATAAGCCACATCTTCTCGAACACAATTCTCGATTAAGAATGGCCAATCTTTCGCATGAAGCAAGCTAAATTCATTCTGTATAGACGCTACTCGAGGTAAATCGTGCTTTTCAGCTAAACGAAGATACTCATTAATCCCCCAAGGGGTTTCGTTCGATAGACCAAAATGGCGAATCTTGCCAGATTTAACGCACTCACCTAGTGCCTGAAGGATTTCCAGCATCTCTGCTGAGTGTTGCGCCGTAGCGACACCCGAAAAGTCCAACATACCCGGCCAGTGTTTGGCGAAATGAGGAGAAGTACGGTTAGGCCAGTGAATCTGGTAAAGGTCGATATAATCCGTTTTAAGACGATCAAGTGACTGATCAATGGAAGCAATGATCGCCTCTCCAGTGACGTCACCACCACCTCGGACCCAACTTAAACCATTACCAGCAATCTTAGTCGCTAGCACCATCTCTTCTCTTCGAGAAGCATGACGAGACAACCAATTACCAATAATAGATTCTGTTTTACCGTAAGTTTCAGGCGTTGGCGGTACCGCATACATTTCTGCAGTGTCAAAAAAGTTAATACCCTGATCCAATGCAAAAGCAATCTGCTCATCTGCATCAGCTTGAGTATTTTGCTTCCCCCAGGTCATCGTACCAAGACACACACGGGACACATCGATCCCGGTTCGCCCTAACTGACTGTATTTCATGAAGATATATTCCTTCTGTTGTTATCTTTAACCGTTAAAAATGTAAACAATCGGACACAACAAAGCCAGACCTGCTCAGGGAAACAATGTGAAGGATAACGTCATTACTCCGTTAGCAAATACTCGTAACGCTGATCCGTTAATGTTTTAAGGAAAGCCTCTAGGGCATCAACACGACGATTGTCCAAAGGTGGCCCGATCTCTAGGGATTCCAGATCTATGTTTTCAGGCACCTCAGGTGCCTGCCAAGGTAGGCCTGTCTCAGGATTGAGTTTTCTCATCGGATTATTGTAATGATCATAAAACAGGATAACCGTACGCAAATCCTTGAACACACCGTTGTGCATGTATGGCCCTGTAACCGCTACATTACGCAATGACGGCACTTTGAACTTACCCCTTTGAGCTTCTTCGTTGACCAAAGGATTATCAAACACCCCTTCGTCTAGAGTTGCCAAAGCTAAATTCGGGTTTCGAGGCACACCAATATTTCGGTATTCGTAGTTCGTAAACGTTTCTTTCGGATAAAAAGGCGAGCTATTCAGTTGATGACAAGCATTACAGTTTGTGAATTGCTGAGAAAAGAAAAGCGTTCTACCTAACTCCTCTTCAGGCGTAAATCGCTCCTCACCACGCATCACTCGATCGTATTTTGAATCAAACGGCATAAACAACTCCGTCTGCTCAAAGTGAGCAATGGCATCAGTGATAGCATTGAACGCTTTATCTTTCGCGGCAAACACAGATTCGCCATACAACTCTTTGAAAAGACGCTCATAGGCTGGATTTTCCAATACACGATCCACCACTGCAGATTCACTTTCCATCTGCATTTCAACTGGATTGACAAATGGTCCTGCAGCTTGGTCCGCTAGGTTAGACGCCCTACCATCCCAAAACTGCCCGCCTCGATAGTCTCCATTTTTCATTTTATGAAAGATTGGCGACAACGCAGCATAGCCCGCAGTCGGTGCATTGCGCTCCCCATGGGAAGCATCATCACTTCCCAATGATACGGCACCAAAATCCACCGTTTCACGCCCATCAACAAATGCTCTACCAATATCATGACAGCTTGCACAAGATTGGTTGCGATTCTTTGAAAGATTGACATCAAAAAAAAGCTGGCTACCTAGCTGTGCCTTGGGATTATCTAATGGAACAGGCAAATCTGATTTTTTATCAGCGGAGGAAGATTCGATAGCGAGCGTCTCATTACTAGCGCGACAACCAGCTAAAACGAGACTTAGGGCAACAATTAGAAAAGGGGTAAAATACGACATACAACAACCAACATTTCAGGTGACCAAATAATACACCTAGAAAAATTGCTTGAGAATAAATGAGAATCAAAGTCTATAAAGAAAAATGGCCAAAACTCACTAGTTTTGGCCATTTATTCACCTTAAGAAGAGCATTACTTCTGCAACATCAATTCTTCTCAGGAATCGTTACATTTAACTCAAGCACAGAACAGTCATCAGTATTCTCAAGTTGTATTTGAACATCATCACTTTCGATCTGAACATACTTGCGAATAACCGCAATGATTTCCTGCTGCATTTGCTCTAAGTAATCGGGTTGAGTACGGCGACTACGTTCATGGGCAACAATAATCTGAAGTCGATCCTTTGCAACCGATGCAGAGGTTGGCTCACTTTTGCTCTTAAAATAGTCAAAAATTCCCACTTTAACCTCCTAGTAGTCGCTTAAAAAATCCTTTCTTTTGAACATCCGTAAAACGCAGTGGACGCTGCTCACCCAAAAGACGATCTACGGCATCAGAATACGCCTGACCAGCTTCCGCCTGATCATCTAAAATCACTGGTGTACCTTGGTTAGAAGCTTTGAGTACCGCATCAGACTCTGGAATAACTCCCAATAGAGGAATCGCCAAAATCTCTTCCACATCTTCTACACTTAACATCTCGCCTTCTGATACACGCTCTGGGTTGTATCGGGTTAGCAGCAAATGCTCTTCAATCGGTGGCAAACCTTGCTCAGCACGTCGACTTTTGCTTTGAAGAATCCCCAAAATACGATCAGAATCTCGAACCGAAGACACTTCAGGGTTCGTAGTGACAATCGCAACATCGGCGAAGTAAAGTGCCATTTGCGCACCTTTCTCAATACCTGCTGGCGAATCACAAACGATGTAATCAAATTCTTTTGATAATTCTTCTAAAACAGCCTCTACACCTTCCGCTGTTAGCGCGTCTTTATCACGTGTTTGCGAAGCAGGCAGGATAAACAAATCCTTAGTACGCTTATCTTTGATCAAAGCTTGTGTAAGTGTCGCTTCTTTATTGATGACATTAACAAAGTCATAGACCACGCGGCGCTCACAACCCATGATTAAGTCTAAGTTACGTAGACCTACATCAAAGTCAATAATAACAGTTTTGTGTCCTTTCAATGCCAGACCGGTCCCGATCGCAGCACTGGAAGTTGTTTTACCAACCCCACCTTTACCTGAGGTTACGACGATTATTTTAGCCAACTAAATATCCCCCAAAAACGTAATTCTAATAGCCATTGCCCTAACCTATAGTGAGGCGATTTCTAATGTGTCTTCCACTAATAGCACTTGCGCGGCATCTTTCCAAATAATTTTTTGCAGCGCGTCACTAAGCATAAAATTCCCTGCTATAGCGACTAATTCTGCTTCCATGTTTTTACAAAAAATACGGGCTGAACTATCACCTTTCACACCCGCTAGTGCACGCCCCCTCAAAGCGCCGTAAATATGTATATTCCCTTCTGCCAAGACTTCAGCCCCAGCGCTCACCTGAGACAACACCACTAAGTCTCCAGATGCGTATATCTGCTGACCAGAGCGAACAGGTTTCGTAATAACCTTGGTCGGCTGAGACACTTCTCGCTCTTCAATGACTGTCTTAACCACAACCTGCGGATCTTGTGCAGGAGCAGTCGGCTCACTTTTAATATTGATCTGTCGCGAGTTGGCATTCGGCAGCATAGGTAGATCATAATCTAAGCGCCACGTCGGTATCGCCTCTTGGCTGGTTCGCCACCCAATCACGGCTAGCCCCTGACCTCGACAAGAATCTACAAGAGCTGTAAAAAAATCTAAGGTAACAGAAGAAGCGATCTGACTGATGTCGATAATAAGCGGTGCTTGATCAAAAAATTGCGGGACTTGAGCGATTTTATCTTTCAGTCCTTTGATGATCTGATCCAGATTAGATGTTTTTACCTCTAATACCACAGTGGTAACAACACTTCCCTTTAGACGAAAGTCATTATCTGACATTGAGTGATTTTCCTTAGATAAATCAACGCTGTAGCGCTTCATACAATCAAAATTAAATGCAATACGCTATTCTATCAATATAGCGCTAGATTTGAAGTCATTCCCATAAACAAATGTCAAGCCACAACTAAAGCACCATAATAGTACACCTGTGCGCAATTTAAGCCAAAACACTAGATCATTGATTTTATTGAAGTTTTACAACTTATTTACAAGGTTTTGCCACTCTTTCTGGGGAAAAGTCATGCTCACATATTACGCACTAAAGTTATCCACGAAAACAGCCTGCTAGAGTCGAAACACCTAAGCCTGAATGCTTATTTACGTTAAGCTGCACTGGAATCCGCTCTTTTAGGGCTTCCACATGACTTATAACACCGATTGTTTTGCCAGTACTGTTCAGACGATCGAGCGCATCCAACGCAATATCCAATGTTTCACTGTCCAACGTACCAAAACCTTCATCCAGAAAGAGAGAATCGATTGATGTCTTATGGCTTACCAACTCAGACAATGAAACAGCAAGCGCTAAGCTGACCAAAAATGACTCACCACCAGATAAGGTTTTGGTATCACGGGAAATATCCCCTTGCCATCCATCAATAACCTCAAGAAACAACCCTTCACCTTTTTGACGCTTCAGTTGATAACGTCCATGCAATGTCGATAAGTGACGATTAGCCAACCACACTAAATGATCCAATGTGACACTTTGGGCATAACGTCGAAAACGTGCGCCATCAGAAGACCCGATCAACCCGTTCAAATCATCCAACCACTCGAATGCAGCCTTTTCACTTGCGATTCGCTGCAACATGGTTTCACTAGACTGCCGCTTTTGTTGTTCTGACTGAATGCGTTCAGCCAGCTGCCCAAGTTCAACTAAGACTGATTGATAGGCTTTTTTTGCTTCAACAAGCAACTCACTGAGCGCTTGTTCGTCCTCGTACGCTCCTACATCTGGCAGTTTATCATGATTCAATTTATGGAGCTTAAGCTCTTCATTTGTCTGCATCTGCAACGTCTGACACCGTTGAGCAAACATTTCAGCGTCTTTTATTCGGTCAGCTAATGCGTCTTGCTCCATTTGACTCATTAATGTCTGCTGCCACTGCGCTTGGCCATCGAAGCCATGTTCAGTCAAGCGGGTCTGCAAACTAGACTTCAATGCGGCATTATCAGAAACCATTGTTTGAAGTTGGTTATCAGTTTGCGCTAAGCGTGCTGAATGCTCTTTCAAATCAAGTTGATTCGTTGCAACCAGAGAACTTGCCTTGTCTTTTTCTAATCGAGTCTGCTCCACTTGCTCGCTAATGGATGCTCGTTTTTGACTGACAGTCAGGCCCATTAGTCCAGTGGTATATTTTCCATTTAGCTGCTCATAGTGGCGATTCAGCGCCTTAAGCTGCTCCTGCTCACTTTCAAGCTGCGCCTGAATCACGGACGACTGCTGACTGATTTGCTGTAAATGCCAGTCGCTTTCTGAAACAACCTGATTAAGAGATTGCACCTGCTGCTGAGCACGATGCCATGATTCAAGTGAGTGTTCGATGGCTGATATTTGCGGCAGTGATGCAAGCAACGTACTTTCAGCAATTAGAGGCGCTATCTCTTGATACAACCCTTGAACCAATTTTTCGTAATCTGTCGTAACCTCCAGCAACAATGCTTCAAGCTCCGCTTTCTTATCCGTTAGCTGCACTCGTTGCTGTTCGATGTTTTGATTTTGATATTGCTGCTGAGCCAATTCATGATCGATTGCACCCAGTGATTCCAGTAACTGACGATGCTGACGCTCGACCGTTTGATAGTATTTATTAGCATTCTTGTAATGCTGTTGTTTCGCCTGCAATGCTAAGACTTTATCTCTCAAGCTTTCCATGTCGCTAGATACCGCAGCCAAGCCTTCATAGTTATTACAGTGACTTTCGATGGACAACTCTACATCGCTGATCGCTTGATCTAACGCTTCAATCCGACCAGCTAAACGAGCTAACTCAGCATGCTGCGCTTGTTGTGCAGAAGCCATACTCGAATACGATGTCTGGCACTGCTCTAAACGTTGCAATAAAGCTTCATCTTGAGACTGAGGTTCCACAGCAGATAAATCATGCTCCACACTGCCGCATAAAGGACAAGGACAACCTGACTCAAGCAATTGGCGTTCCTTCTCCAAAATGCTAATGCGCTGTTGCAACTGGAGGCGCTGCTCAATATCTTCTATCTGCTGCGTGAGCGCCATTAGTTTTTCTTCATCGGCCGCAAGAGAGGTTTGCACTACACGCTGCTGATCCACAAGCGTCTGACGAGCAATAAGATGGTTTTGCAACTGCTTATCGAGGCTATGGTACTGCTCTGTCGCAGTTAACCATTGTTGAGTCGTGATGACTTCCTGATCTAGCTGCTCTAATTCTTCCAGCCACTGCTCATACGGCTTACCTTGTATCAATCGGTTAATTTCTGCTTTGGCTTCCGCCTCAGAGGCTAACAGTGCTTGCTTACGCTGCTCAGTCTCAAGAAGTGAAGCTGTATTACTCTCCAACTGTTGCGTTAAAGCCTTCTGATCCGCTTCGATTCTGGTCAAGTTTTCATTGAGCGATTGCTGCTGTTGTTGCAAGGATGAAGATCTATGTGACTCTAATCGCCATTTCTCCAATAGCGACAAGGCCTTTTCTCCATCATGCCAACAAGATAGGTAGACATGTTGAGCATTTATATTTTGCTCGGCTTGCTGTTTCTGCTCCAAGTGATGCTTGTATTGCTGCTCAAGTCGCACTTGTTCATCTTGCTTAGTAATATAACGTTGCTGAGCAGAGGCTTTGTCGCGGGCAAGCTGAGTCAACTCTGACTCTATTGGCAACCATGTGGATTCAGCTTCTTGCTCAAATAGCTCCTGCTCGGCCTTCTGCTGCTGCAACATCGCCTGAGACTTTGCTAGCTTTTGCTCTGAATCCGTCAGCTTTACCTGAACACTATCCAAGGCCTGTACGAGGTGATTTTTAGCTTCGTTCAACGCTTGCTCTTTAGCCAAACCTTTTTCAAGAGCGTTAAAATCAGGCTCGATCTTTTGAGCCAAAACAGCTTGGGCTAAACGCTCTTTTTCTGGCGCCAGCACGATAAGTTGCTCATCAGCCTGCTCAACATCTAACTTTTGCTGAGCTAATTTCTGTTCTAGGCGTGAACATTCTCGATACCAGTCACTGACCTGCTCCAGATTAACCACATTACCTTGCAGTAATCCTTCCTGCTCCGCTATTGATTGCTTTTGCTGCTGTAATGCGATCCATTCGCTTTCATCCATCAGTTTATGACTTGCTTGGACAGCCTCTAGCTCTTTAATCTTAGCTTTCTGATTTCGATGTTTGTCAAACACGCGTCGAGAAATGTCCGCATATACCTCTGTCCCCGTTAGCTCTTCTAGTAACTCCGCGCGCTCATCAGTTTTGGCGTTAAGAAACGCTGCAAAACCACCTTGAGCTAACATCATTGAGCGGGTAAAACGCGCAAAGTCCAAACCAGTGATATCTGATATTTGGCTGAGCTTGTGAGCAATCTTATCCGCTAGAACTGTGCCATCGGCCAATGACAGACTGCATTGAACAGGTTGCAGATTTCCATCAGCCTTGTTTCGGGCACGTTTCTGCTCCCAACTCGCTACGTAACGCTTACCTTTCACTTCAAACACCACTTCCGCCGAACAGAAGCCAGTATGACGAGTCATCACATCGTTTGCTGATTGAGAAATATTCACTCGAGGTGTTTGGTGGTAAAGCGCCAAACATATGGCATCCAATAATGTGGATTTCCCCGCACCAGTGGGCCCTGTAATCGCAAAAATGCCTGCATCTTTGAAAGGCTCGGACTCGAAGTCAATAAACCACTTTCCCTTCAAAGAGTTGAGGTTCTCAAATCGTAACGAACAGATCTTCATGCCTTGTCCTCATGCTCATTGATGATTTGGCTAAACAAACTTTTCAATGTGCTCGCTCGACTTAACTCAACGTCTTTTTCCGTAAGCAAACGCTCAAACACCTCCATTGGAGTAATGTCTTCAAGGGTCGCAGTTTCACCGTCACCATCGAACAATGTGGCCGCTTTACGAGTCCGCTGCACTTTGACGATATCTATCGAACGACCATCACAGAGCTCCGCTAGCTTTTCCTGAAATGGCCCCAAATTGATGTCTTCGTTAACCGTGATATCCAGCCAAACGGAAAGGCTCTCAGTATCTTCCAACGCTTCAATTTGCTTTAGCAGATCGGATCGATTACCAGACATTTGTATAAGCTTTCTAAATACCGGAATGGCAATTCGCTCAACACTGTTCAAATGCGTATCGTAGATGCAAACAGATTTTGGGCTGTTTGCCTCATCAAAACTCATCGGCATTGGAGAACCGGAATACCGCCAGTTGGAGTTTCCTCCAACGGGCATAGGTTTATGAATATGACCAAGCGCTAAATAATCAAAAGCTGGCAACAAGCTTGGTGAAAGCGATTCCAAGCTGCCAACGTAGATATCACGAACCGATTCGGTCTTTTCGCCTCCTACCATGGTTAAGTGGCCCGTTCCAATAATGGGGACCTCATCATGCATAGATTTGGCCAAATCATATTGCTGCTGGTAGTACTGCTGTATTTGATCCGCTAATTGAAGGCTTTTATCTGTGCCCGACTGCCCGGCTTCGTAACGAACCATATCGCGAGCCCGCAGGAATGGGATGGCACATACCAAAGCGCTCACATTCCCAGAACCATCTTTTAATTCTATGATGGCTTCAGAGCCATTTTGCCAAGCGGGCTGCGTCACCACATAAGCATCTAACGTCGCCAATAGATTTTTACTTTCATTGAGCACACTCACAGAATCATGATTACCAGCGACCACGATTAGCACACATTTTAAGGCATGCAGCCGCAACACACATTCATGGTACAGCTCACGGGCGTAACTCGGTGGAGTGGATGTATCGAAGATGTCTCCCGCAATAATAACGGCTTCTATGTCATGCTCCGTGACAGTGTTTGCCAACCAATCGATAAACAAGCAGTGTTCTTCCAGTCGGCTTTTGCCCATGAAACTTTGGCCTAAATGCCAATCTGAAGTATGTAGAATTTTCATTAATTTGAATGTGTCATAAAGGTGAAGTCTGCAACACGGCAGCGACTCGCCGCTAACCAGTCTTCTAGGGAGTCTTGTGAAACAGGCTGATCGTTAAGAATTAAAGCCTTATCGAAACGTTGAAATGCTAATGTCTTAGAAGGTAATGAAAGGTCAATGGCCTCAAGCATTGGAGAGTGGCTAACGCCATATTGTTGTAGCGCATCAGCAAAGTTCTGCGCTAGAGCTCGATTGTTCGCAGAATACAACAGCAAGTGAGTCGCGGATATATCGATCGTCGCCCGCTGTGCGCCTTGTTCAATCAACAACTCTGACAGACGCTCTTGAAATGCTAACGGAAAATAAAAAGCAAGCGCTTCGCCTGCGGTGCTACAACACACAGAACGACCAATATGATCGCCAAGCTGCCATCGAAACACAGCCCCCAAGGGAAGACTAACAGGGCAATGCGCTTTTACTTTACCCCAATGATCAGATAAAACTTCACAGGAAACATTCTCTAGTGCAATGGTAAATCGCTGGCTTGGCTTTGATGATAAAGACATGTCACTTCGAACCGTCTGCTGGCAGCTCAAGATAGGATCACCAACTACTGGGTATAATCGACAGCTGCCGCAAGCACCAGCAAGGCAACTATGAGAAACCATTGCCCCGCGCTGTAACAATGCAGATAACAAGTTCTCCTCTTCGGGCACAATGTACTCATGCCCGTCTAGGTTAATGCGACAGCCTCTACTCATGCGGCATCAGTTTTCGGGGTCTTAGCTAATAACGCAACCAATATCTCCCAGAACTCGCCCACTGAGCTGATTTCCATTCGCTCAGATGGAGAATGCGCGCCACGTATGTTTGGACCAAAGGACACCATTTCCATACCAGGGTACTTGGCACCGATAATGCCACATTCCAGTCCAGCGTGAATCACTTTAACGGTTGGCGTAAAGCCCATGACTTCCTGATGAACTGCATCAAATTGCTTCAGCAAAGTAGACTCCGGCTCTGGCTTCCAGCCTGGGTAGCCATTTTCCAACAATACTTCACAGCCGATCAGAGCAAACGGCGCTTTCGCAACATTTGCCAAGTATTCAGTCTGACTGTCTACTAAAGAACGAACTAATAAACATCCAGAAAAACTCATAGAGTCATTTTCTTCATGCAAACGAATCACTCCAAAGTTACAGGAGGTTTCGACAACCCCTTGTAGTGTTGGCGACATACGATGAACGCCATTTGGAGCACATAACATTGCTTGAATCAAATGATTCTGTACAGAAGCCGGCAAGTGCGCCGCCGTGTTTGACTGCTGCAGGGAAATAGCCAGATTTGGATCCGTGTCTGCAAACTCAGTCTGAATGATTTGAGCTTGCTCAGAAAACCAAGTCTGCAACTTGCTACTATCGGAAGATTGCACCTGTAGCACAGCAAATGCATCTCGTGCGATGGCATTACGAAGGGTGCCGCCATTTAGCTCTGATAAGCCGAAATCCAGCTCTGCTCCAAGACTATTCAACAAACGCACTAGCAAAACATTGGCATTCGCCAAACCCTTATTGATATCTAAACCAGAGTGACCACCTTTTAGACCAGAGATGGTGACTTTAAATGCCGTATCAAATTGATGATTCACTTCTGAAGCGAAACGATGGCTGACGTTAATATCGATCCCACCGGCACAACCGATGTATACGTCGCCACGATCCTCTGAATCCAAGTTAAGCATTCGCTTACCTTTTAGAATGCCCTCTTCTAATTGCGCTGCACCACGTAAACTGGTTTCTTCTTCAATGGTAAAAACGGCTTCTATTGGTCCATGGGCAATTTCTTGGCTTTCTAGTACAGCCAAGATAGCTGCCACACCGATGCCATTGTCAGCGCCTAATGTTGTGCCCTTAGCGTGGACCCAACCCTCTTTTTCGTAGGTATGTATAGGATCCGTTTCGAAGTTATGATTAGAGTCTGATTCTTTCTGCGCCACCATATCCAGATGCCCTTGAAGTACCACTGTTTCGCGGTCTTCCATGCCAACTGTTGCGGCTTTATAAATAATCAAATTTCCAGCAGTGTCGATGTAAGGTTTTAAACCAAGCGTTTGCGCCCAGTTAAATAAATAATCGCGTAATGCCTTCTCATGAAAGGATGGACGTGGAATATCACACAGTACACGAAATTGTCGCCATACCGCTTGTGGCGCTAAAGACTCCAACCATTGATTCATACTTCTACTTCTCCAAATAAATAAGCCGCTTAATAGAGCATTAAGCGGCTTATAGACTTTATGTTTTACTTATCGTTTTTTCAACGATCCAGCCGAAAAGGTAACAAACTCTTCTGCACTGGTTGGATGAACGCCGACGGTGCTGTCAAAATGCGCTTTGGTGGCACCTGCCTTAATAGCAATGCCTAAGCCTTGAATAATTTCGCCTGCATAATCACCGACCATATGCGCACCTAGAACTTTATCCGTGCTGCGATCAACCACAAGCTTCATAAAGGTCCGCTCTTGAGCACCCGAAAGCGTGTGTTTCATTGCACGAAAATCCGTCTGGTAAACATCAATATCGTAACCCCTCTTATCCGCTTCCTGTTCAGATAAACCTACAGTGCCAATAGGAGGCTGAGAGAAGACTGCCGTCGGGATATTATCGTAATCAAAATTTGGCTCAATCCCATCAAACCAATATCCAATCAACGCCATCGCTTCTTTAATCGCAACAGGCGTAAGTTGAACCCGATCCGTTACATCCCCAATGGCATACACAGAATTCACTGAGCTTTGGTAACGATCATTAACAATGATGGCACCATTTTTGGCTGTTTCTATCCCCACTGCGTCTAAGTTTAACGAGCTTGTATTGGGAACACGTCCTGTTGCATAAAGCACTTCATCAAACATCAGGATACGGCCGTCTTTTAGAGTCACCTGTTTCTGGCCATCTTTTGCTTCAATCTTTTCAACATCACTGTTTAATTCAACATTCACACCTGCTCGAGCGTATTCATTTGAAGCAAAGTCACGAACATCTTCATCGAAGCCACGCAACAATTTGTCACCACGATACATCAGCGTTGTTTCAACGCCTAAACCATTACAGATACCAGCAAACTCAACCGCAATATAGCCGCCGCCCACCACTAAAATGGACTTTGGCAGTTTTTCTAGGAAAAACATGTCATCGGAAACAAGAACAAGGTCATTGCCAGAAAACTCAGGCACAAATGGCTTCGCACCCACAGCAATCAAAATTCGTTCAGCTGTTATCAGCTCTTCTCCGACTTTGACGGTATGCGCATCGACAAGCTCACCATAACCCTGATGAATCGTTACGCCAGGATTTTCCAGCAAATTTTTATAAATCCCATTCAGGCGCTCGATCTCTTTGGTTTTGTTATCACGCAAGGTTGCCCAATCGAAAGTAGGCTTCTCAAAGCTCCAACCATAGCCTTTTGCCTGCTCTGTAACATGGCTAAATTCTGAACCATAAACGAATAATTTCTTCGGAACACAGCCAATGTTGACACAAGTACCACCCAAGGCTTGAGCTTCTGCAACGCCCACTTTAAAGCCTTTAGAAGCCGCCACGCGACTCGCACGCACACCACCAGAACCGGCACCAATCACAAATAAGTCGTACTGATATTCCATTTTAAAAACCTTTGTCAGGAAACGTATTCTTAAACAATTGGGTTAAAGCCACCTATTTCAATGGCCACACGCCTATCAACACCTATGCAAGAGAAAGATATTATTGTCAATACGACTTTTATCTGTAACTATTCCAAAAATTAATGTTTTGGTCAGGAATGAATTATCATGAAAGTAGTATCCTTCAACATCAACGGATTGCGCGCTCGCCCGCATCAGATTGAGGCGCTCATAGCCACACAGCAGCCAGATATCATTGGTTTGCAAGAAATCAAAGTTCATGATGAAGCATTTCCCCACGAAATTCCTGAATCCGTTGGCTACCATGCGTATCACTTTGGTCAAAAGTCGCACTACGGCGTCGCTATTTTTAGTAAGCAGGCTGCAACAAAAGTGGAATATGGATTCCCTACTGATGATGAAGACGCTCAACGCCGTATGATCATCGCCACTTTTGACACAGAGTCTGGGCCTTTAAAAGTGATCAATGGCTATTTCCCTCAGGGTGAAAATAGAGATCACGAGACGAAGTTCCCAGCGAAGCGAAAGTTCTACCAAGACCTTATGAATTATCTGGCGCAACACTCTGCAGATGAGCAGATCGTTGTCATGGGGGACTTTAATATTTCGGCACAAGATCTAGATATTGGTATTGGCGAGCAAAATGCGAAGCGTTGGTTGAGAACGGGAAAATGTAGCTTTTTGCCAGAAGAACGAGAGTGGTTTGACAAGCTGCTAGATTGGGGACTTGTCGACACCTACCGTCATCAAAACCCAACCGACAACTCGTTGTTTAGTTGGTTTGATTACCGTTCAAAAGGCTTTGATGACACGCCAAAGAGAGGCCTACGCATTGATGGTGTACTAGCAACAGAGCCGTTGATGGAGCGACTTGTAGCAACAGGCATCGACTATCAAATACGCGGTTTAGAAAAGCCATCCGACCACGCACCAATTTGGGCTGAATTTTCGCTTTAAAGGTTATTTTTTAACCACACCTTATGGAACAAGATGAAGACTATTCTGGTTTGATTTTTACGTTCAATACCCCCAGTCTTATCCACAGTGGATGTGGATTATTTATTTTAGAATGAGTATTTGTTATAAAACCAATACTCATTCGCATCTATCCCTATAACAACAGAACGAACACACCATGCAACAGACTGAAATTGAAATTAAAGACATGCTTGCGCGTGCCAGTGAAGCGTCGGTTTTCCTGAAAGCACTCAGTAATGAAAACCGTCTCATTATTCTATGTAACCTGTTACAAGACGAACTATCGGTAGGTGCCTTAAATGAGCGTGTTTTGCTTAGCCAATCAGCGCTATCGCAACACCTTGCTGTATTACGTAAAGATGGCCTAGTCACAACTCGACGAGACTCTCAAACGATCTTTTACTCGATTGCAGACCCGAGAGTAAAAGAATTAATCCAAACCCTTCACGATCTTTTCTGCGCGGACTAACAAAAGAACCCATTGATTTTGTTGGCCACCCACTTTGGCTGCTCAAGCGGAAGCATATGTCCGCTTTGAGCCACCACATTGACATCTACCTGCTTCAATTCAGACAGCTGCTTAAGCCGTTCTCCCGTGACAAATTGATCCGCTAAACCTGCCAACACCAGCCATTTAGCCTGTGACATTGAAATCGCTTCAAAATTATCTCGACGTTCGAGTGTTGCCTTTAGCTGAGCGATCAGTACTTCCTCCCCTAAAGCACTGTCCATGGCGATGATTGTGTCCAACAGTTCATCTTGGTTTGGGTGTTCAGACCAAAGCATTTGCCTGGCCTTCTTCATTGGCAATCCGTTGTAGCCCACTTTTAGCACCCAATCTAACGCTTGCTGGCGCTGTGCCTTTTCCACGTCAGGAAGACGGTTCCCCACATTAGACATCAGCATCGCAGACTTAATTCTATTAGGCTCAACTCTGGCGATCTCTGTTAGCAAATACCCCCCTAATGAAAAGCCGATTAAGTGCGATGACTCAGGAGGAAGAATTCTTAATACTCCCTCCACCATTTTCTCTAGGGTCTCTTCTACAGGCAGAACAATCGGATGAAGCCGTATAGAGGAGTGAAGTAGTGGCTTAATCCACTGCCAAAGCCTCTCATCGCACATAGTGCCAGGCAAACAATAAACATCAGTCATACTATTGAGGGACTCTAAATTCAAAAGGACCTTGTCTTATCCGCTGGTAGCTTGCAAAACGAGGCAAGCCCGTGGACGTAAGACCTTGGTAACGAAACGTAATAAATACACCTATTTCTGGTGGCTGTGCACGCTCTTGATCTGAAAAGCCAGTACCAATTTTAAAACGTTTGCCATCGGCTAACTCAACCAACAGTGCACCGAGCTGACCAGAATATTTCCCCTGCCCTGGCACATGGTCAACCACTTTGGCTTCTGCATCTTGGTACTTTTTCACTTTCAGCAGTGCATCAGATCGCCCTGAACGAAAAAGCGCTGTTTTCCTATGCAACATAAGACCTTCAGCCCCTAACGCCACCATAGCGTCCAACTGGTCGTAGAGTTGCTCAGCTGAATCAACAGTGAATTGATCGACTGCTTGAATATAAGCGCTATCTGAATCGCTCACCAATGCTTGATAACGTTTTACCCTTTGTTCAAACGTTGAGAAATTATCTGGCGCATCAAACACCATGTAGCGGATCTCTCGCCATTGCTCATGATTTGGAATGGTATCTAGCACTGTATTTTGAACCGCGCCAAATTGATTTCTTCCCGCCCACAATTCGCCGTCTAACCAAACTTTTGGCCAACCTGACACAAACCAGTCGGGGGGATTAAGCTTTTGCCCTTGACGAGTTCGTAAAGCTTCGCCATCCCAGATACCCCGTATACCATCCAGTTTTTCACTCACTAGATAGTCTTGTACATTCTCACCATCATATCGGGTTGCAAGCTGCACTTCCTGAGCATTAGCCGACGTAAAAAACGCAAATAACCACGTAGCGACACACAATTTCATAAGACCTCCTTGTCTTGTTACAGTGCCCAAAAAAAAGCCCAAGCATTAAGCTTGGGCTTTCTGAACAGACCTGATTAGTTCGACATTTGAACAATCAGTTTATTCATACGAGAAACAAACGTCGCGGGGTCATCCAATTGACCGCCTTCTGCTAGCGTTGCTTGTTCGTATAGAAGCCAAGCCATGTCTGCAAAGCGATCTTCATCTGACTCTGCATCCATTTTTTGAACAATTGGGTGATCAGGGTTCACTTCCAATGATGGCTTAGATTCTGGCAGCTGTTGACCTGCTTGCTCCAATAAACGACGCATCTGTAGACCCATGTCAAACTCTCCTACCACTAGACATGCTGGTGAGTTTGTTAAACGGTCTGTGCTGTTCACTGATGTTACTTTTTCTTCCAGAACAGACTTCATACGATCTAGCAATGGCTTGATTTGCTCAGCCTTCTGCTCTTTCTCTTTTTTCTGCTCTTCAGATTCTTCTACTTCAATGTCTAGCTTGCCTTTGGTCACGTCTTGGAAAGACTTACCATCGAACTCACGCAGTGAAGACATCATCCATTCGTCGATGCGATCACTTAGCAGCAATACTTCATAGCCTTTCTTACGAAGCACTTCTAGATGCGGGCTGTTTTTCGCTGTGTTGTGATTCTCAGCGTAGATGTAGTAGATCTTGTCTTGGCCTTCTGCCATACGCTCTACATAGTCT
Source organism: Marinomonas communis (assembly GCF_004363305.1). Taxonomy (GTDB): domain Bacteria; phylum Pseudomonadota; class Gammaproteobacteria; order Pseudomonadales; family Marinomonadaceae; genus Marinomonas; species Marinomonas communis. Next base: position 722,585 of record NZ_SNZA01000001.1, read on the forward strand.
TTTAGAGACTCAGTTTGCGCAGCATTGTCTGTATGCGTTGTACTAAAGCGTAATAGCTCAGCAATCTTATCTTTGTTACCAAAATCATCTGCTGGACCTTCTTTAAGCACGTTACCGAACTCATCCCAGAACTTCTGGTATGTTTCTGCATCGTTTTTCGCCATTTTCGAAAGCATGTCTAGCACACGTTTAGTCAATGCAGAACGCATCGAGTCAACCGCGTTATCGTTTTGAAGAATCTCACGGGATACGTTCAAAGACAGATCATTTGAGTCGATCACACCTTTTACGAAACGCATGTATGGAGGCAGGAAGGCTTCCGCATCATCCATAATGAATACGCGCTGAACGTATAGCTTCAAACCACGCAACATATCGCGGTTCCAGAGGTCTTGCGGCGCTTTGGCAGGAATGTAAAGTAGGCTTGTGTATTCAAGCTTACCTTCAACCTTGTTGTGCGACCATTTTAGTGGCTCTTGGTAATCGTGAGATACGTGCTTGTAGAATTCTTTGTATTCTTCGTCGCTTACTTCGTTACGAGGACGCGTCCAAAGCGCCTTAGCAGAGTTAACCGCTTCCCACGTAGGTTCCGCATCACTGACTTCTTTAACGTTGCCTTCTTCATCGTACTCAGGCATTGGTACTTTAAGCATTTCAACAGGAATCGAAATGTGGTCAGAGTATTTTGAAACAAGTGAACGTAAGCGCCAGTTGTCAGCAAATTCTTTGCCATCTTCTTTTAGGTGTAAGGTGATACTGGTACCACGAGATGTTTTGTCGATCGCTTCGATCGTAAATTCGCCAGTACCTTCTGATTCCCAGCGAACCGCTTCATCGCTGCCAGCACGGCGTGTTTCAACGGTTACTTTATCCGCTACGATAAACGCAGAGTAAAAGCCCACACCGAATTGACCAATCAGTTGGCTGTCTTTCTTCTGATCACCACTTAGCTGTTCAAGGAACTGAGCGGTGCCTGATTTTGCAATAGTACCTAGGTTTGAGATCGCTTCATCGCGGCTCATACCAATACCGTTGTCATCGATAGTGATCGTGCCAGCATCTGCGTCAAAGCCAATGCGTACACGTAGATTTGGATCGTCTGACAATAGATCTGCGTTAGATACTGCCTCGAAACGTAGTTTGTCTACAGCGTCTGATGCGTTAGAGATCAACTCGCGTAGAAAGATTTCTTTGTTTGAATACAAAGAGTGGATCATTAAATGAAGCAGTTGTTTTACTTCAGTTTGAAATCCTAAGGTTTCTTTTTGAGTTTCAGTTGTCATGTTTCTCCATGCTCCTTCGTTACAACACACGCGCAAACGCGCTTAACTTTATGATGTTTAACGATATGGAGGCATGGAAAAATAATTCAAGGCAAAAATTAGCGTTTATGAATAATTGTAAAACCATCGCCGATAGGAAGCAGGCTAGAATCGACTTCTTGGTCTTGATGTACGCGGTCATTTAATTCACGTACGATGCGCGTATCTTTGTCATCAAATGACTCGTCCGCTACATTGCCCCACCATAGGGTATTATCAATCACCATACAGCCACCTTGGCGTAGCAACTGTTTCCCCATGTCGTAGTAAGCCAGTAAATTGGCTTTGTCGGCATCAACAAAGATAAAGTCAAAAGTACCCTTTTGGTCTTTTAACAATTCTTCCATGGACGCTTTTGCGTCACAGCAGCGAGTTTCCACTTGTTCAGAGAGACCTGCCATTTCGATGTGCTTATTCGCAATATCGAGCCACATTTGTTTTTTATCAAATGCCAGAAGTTTTGCATCTTTCGCAAGTTTTAACCCCATCGAAATGGTGCTATAACCCGTAAACACACCCACTTCTAGAACCTTTTTAGGGTTCTGCATAGCAATGAGCAGGCCTAAAAACTGGCCAACTTCAGGAGAAAGCGCCATTCGCGCCATATGATATTGAGCCGTCTCGCGGCGCAGTGACTCAAGCACTTCATGCTCATTAACAGAGTGGTTGATCAAATAACTGTATAAGCGATCATCCACCTTCACCGTGCGATTTATCGGTGGATTATCATCTGACACTTGTTTTGGAAAATTAGGAAGCATGGGATTTAATGACGAGTCCACGACTTAAGGTTTTAAAGGTTTTAGAACGAAATTCTCGGCGATACAAAACAGCGACGACCATAAGGCTTGTGGCCATACAGAAATAAGGTCCTAAGAACCAAGCGGAGAAAGCCATAGCAAAGTAATAAGCTCTTAAACCATAGTTAAATTGGTTAGCAGCTAAGCTACATACTTTTGCCATGTGCATGGCGTACAACTCGCGCTCACTTTCCTCAATGCCTCGCTCGGTTGCTAATGGCGCACTGCCCACCAAGACTGAACAGAAGTTGTATTGACGCACTGACCAGGTGAACGTGAAAAACGCATAGACAAATATCAGAACCAAAACGATGATTTTCAGTTCCCATTCTGTTTGGCTCATGGGTTCCAGAAAATAGAAGTCATTAATAATGCCCATTGCCTGTTCAGAATAACTAAAGGCTGTAAAAAGGCCTGCGATAATTAACAAACTACTGGAAGCAAAAAACAAACTACTGCGTTCAAGGTTAGCCATAACTGAGGCATCGGCGATCCGATTATCTCGTCTTAATAGTCGAGACATCCAGGCCAGACGGAATTGATGCAGCACGCTCACCAAGCAGGTGCGACGCTTAGAGTTGTAGAGAGCATAAAATGCATACCCCCACCAGCAGCCAAAAAAAACAATTAAAGTAATGATATTGATCGGTTCAAACAGCTGAGCAAGTGAATGCGGTTCCATGATGCTTAGATTAAGCCTTATCGAGTGATGGGGTAGTAACGCCATTATATCTGAATAAACATTAAAACCAGCCTAAGGGCATGACTTTTTTTGTTATTTTTTTGAACAAAAAAAGCTACTTCTAAAACATTCCAAACAGATAGTGAAATAAATTTGATCAATCGAGCAAAGTAAAAATTGACCATTGTCATTTTTTACTTTTTCAGGCTATTCTGATCAGCATGAACTTTTGAGGAAAGCCACATGATTCGCTTTTTACTGACAACATTGATCGTGCCGTTATTAGTGCTTTTCAGCATTAATATCAAAGCGATGGATGAAGGTCAGAAAGAGGTACTTGTCAAAGGCGCACTTCTTGAAACGTCTTTTGAACTTCCTTCCGCAGAAACTTCTCCTGACTTTGACCACGCTCTACTTCCGGCTTCTTATAGCCGTTTAGATATTGCATCTCAAGATCAGTTATTTGAAGAACCGTCAGCGCTGCCACTTGATCAAGTCAGCCCATTTTTTGGCCGCGCACCACCTTCGCAATCATTTTTCTAGAAAAGCTTTTACTTTAATTCTTAAAAATGATCGAGGTGACACCTTATGAAAACACTTACGTACACCACTACGAAAGATATTAACGACTTGTCTTGGCCAAACATCGAAGAGAATGTAGGCCTGTACACATCAGCTCTTCGTGTCTTTACCGACTTTAAAACGGTTAGTCCACGCCTGATTGAGCCAACCGTTCGTGCAGATGTATTGGCTGATATCATGAAGAAAGAGCACGTGAGAATGAAACTGGTAGTCGACAGCCAAAACCACTTCTTGGGCGTTGTCAGTTTAGAAGACCTATCTGATGAAGCGTTCGTTAAACACGTCGCTGAAGGTTATGTTCGAAGCGAACTGCTTGCAATTGACTTGATGCGCTCCAAAGAAGACATCCTTGCGGTATCTTACAAATCACTAAGTAACAGCGATATTGAATCGTTAATCGTCAGTCAGAAGCACAATACTTACCAACACTTATTGGTGGTTGATGAAAGCGATATGTCTATTCGTGGTTTGGTATCAGCGAACGATATTGTTAGACAATTAAAGTTAAACATTGATGTGGCAACGTCTACCAGCTTTGCCAAACTGAATGATATTTTGGAGCATGAATACGCGAACAGTAAACGTCTGCGAGTGGCGTAATTAGTGCCCTCTTTCGCTAAGCTCTCAATTAAAAAGGTCAGCTTTATTAGCTGACCTTTTTTTGTACCCAATAAAAATATAGCTCGCCATCTTGTTCAGAGGCTAAAAGAGGATGCCCAAGAAAATTACAGAACTTAGTAATATCTCGTTCTGTTGAAGGGTCCGTAGCAGTAATCTTTACAACTTCGCCAGGCTTCATTTTTCTAACAACCCCGTGCAGCATCATCACAGGTTCTGGGCAATATAGCCCTTGGGTGTCCAACTCGTGTTGGTAGTCAATCACTATAACTCCTTATGAATTAGTGTCTTGGCTTGCAATAAAGTCTGCTGAAACCTTTGCTAATTCTTTAATTACCAAATCTTGTGATCGATTATAACGCTTTAGCACATTAAAATCGTGATCCGCCCCCTCAATCCAATGCAGATTCACATTATTAGGTAAAGTCTGTCTTGCCACCCACTCGATTGCTCCCAAGCTATCCCGTGTTCCTTGACACACCAAGTAAGGAACAGCACCAGAACTCTGAAGATTTTCTAGGCGATGCTTATCTTCTTTCTTCGCTGGGTAAAATGGAAAACCTAGGGCAACGCAAGCCTTTACATTATGGCTTTGACACAACTCGGCAATAATCCTACTCCCCATGGATTTGCCAATTAAAACCACCGGCGCCTCTTTATCAATAGTATCACCTACTTCGGTCACTAATTTAGGTAAACGAGGTGGTGGTCGTTTCTTTCCTGTCTTCTCGATTTCCTGCATATAAGCCATTGTTATAGGGGTTACCGAGGTGTTTAAAAGGGCTTCTAACTCACGCTTAAAAACTTGTAAAAAGGCGCTCCCATGACCCGCACCAGAGCCATGTAATAAATAAACATTAGACATATCGACTGAAAACGTTGCTCTGTGACAAGGAATGCCCACAAAGCAAACGGCGCTCCTGTTCTTTGAAATGTGAAAAGACTTAGAATCAATTTCGCTAGTTTACCGCTGTTGGATTGTGAGGGAAAACCCAACTGCTACAACTCCTAGAGACGCAGCATACAGTCAACCTCGCACAAAAACAGCATTCTCGTTTAATCAGGTCTATCACTCAACGTGGTTTGTGGAAGAAACTATGAGCACAGCTTTTGATCACCCAACATACAACTATCGAGTGGTGCGCGCATTCACCATTATGACGGTGGTATGGGGCGTAGTAGGCATGGCTATCGGCGTATTAATTGCGTCACAATTGGTATGGCCAGACCTACTTGCTAACATACCTTACCTACATTTTGGACGTTTACGCCCACTTCACACTAACGCAGTCATCTTTGGATTTGGTGGCTCTGCATTATTTGCTACCTCATACTATGTCGTGCAACGTACGACACAGGCGAGGCTATTTTCAGACGTATTGTCTGGCTTCACATTCTGGGGTTGGCAAATCATTATTGTCGCCGCAGCCATTACGCTACCACTTGGTTACACACAAACCAAAGAGTACGCTGAGTTAGAGTGGCCAATCGATATTCTGATTACATTAGTTTGGGTGGCTTACGCTATCAACTTCTTTGGTACCGTTGCCAAACGTAAGATGAAGCATATTTACGTTGCCAACTGGTTCTATGGTGCATTTATCATCACCGTTGCCGTATTACACATAGGTAACAGTGCTGTTGTACCGGTCAGTGCGATGAAGTCTTACTCTGTATACTCAGGTGCAGCGGACGCCATGGTTCAGTGGTGGTACGGACACAACGCTGTAGGCTTTTTCCTAACAGCGGGCTTCCTAGGTATGATGTACTACTTCGTACCAAAACAAGCTGGTCGTCCTGTCTTCTCATACCGTTTATCAATCGTTCACTTTTGGGCATTGATCTCGCTATACATTTGGGCTGGTCCTCACCACCTTCACTACACAGCTTTACCTAACTGGACACAAAGTCTAGGTATGGTGATGTCATTGATCCTACTCGCGCCATCTTGGGGTGGTATGATCAACGGTGTTATGACGCTTTCCGGCGCTTGGCACAAACTGCGCCATGACCCAATTCTTCGTTTCCTTGTCGTTTCACTATCTTTCTACGGCATGTCGACTTTCGAAGGCCCAATGATGTCAATCAAGACTGTCAACGCCTTGTCTCACTACACAGACTGGACCGTTGGTCACGTACATGCTGGTGCACTAGGTTGGGTTGCCATGGTTAGTATCGGTGCCGTTTATCACTTACTACCTGCTGTTCTTGGCCTAAAACCAGGCGCTATGTTCTCAACTCGCTTGATCAACGTTCACTTCTGGCTAGCAACGATCGGTACGGTTCTATATATCGCATCAATGTGGGTGAACGGCATTATGCAGGGCCTAATGTGGCGCGCATTTAACAACGATGGCTCTCTTACTTACAGCTTTGTAGAAGCAGTAGATGCAAGCTATCCTGGCTGGTTCGTCCGTGTCCTAGGGGGTGCCATCTTCCTACTAGGTATGTTGCTAATGTCTTACAACACTTGGATGACTGTCCGCCAAGCAAAAGGCAACGAAGCAGCCAATTTCCAAGCCGATACTCAAGCAGCATAGAGGGTTAAAACATGCGCCATGAAGTAATTGAAAAAAATATGGGGCTCATGATCATCCTAATCGTCGTAGCAATTAGCTTCGGTGCTTTGGTAGAGATCATCCCTCTATTCTTTATGAAACAGACAACTCAACCAGTTGAGAATCTTAAACCTCTCACTGCGCTTGAGCTTGAAGGTCGTGATATCTATCAGCGTGAGGGTTGCCTAAGCTGCCACACGCAAATGATTCGCCCTTTCCGTGCAGAAACTGAACGTTACGGACCATACAGCGTTGCTGGTGAATCTGTCTACGATCACCCATTCCTTTGGGGCTCTAAACGTACTGGTCCAGATCTAGCACGTGTTGGTCAGCGCTACAGCGATGAATGGCACCGCGCGCACATGTACAACCCTCGTGATGTGGTACCAGAGTCAAATATGCCAGGTTTCCCATGGTTATTTGAAAACAAGATCGATGGTAACGACACTGCGAACAAAATGTCAGCTCTGCGCATGGTCGGTGTTCCATATACGGACGAGCAAATTGCTAGCGCAAAAACTGACGTACGTGGCAAACGTGAAATTGATGCCTTAGTTGCTTACCTACAGCAACTTGGCACAGTGATCGAACGATAGGGCAACGTCATGGACATTAATACGCTTAGAGCACTTGCAACGCCCATTGCATTTGTCGCGTTCATCGCAATTTTTGCTTGGACGTTCAGCAAAGGACGCAAAAAAGGCTTCGAAGAAGCCGCTAATCTCCCCTTTGCAGACGATGACGATGTAAGTGATATTCAACGCGAGTCATCCGTGGAGAAGAATACCAAATGAATGAATTAACATCTTTTTGGAGCGGTTGGATCATTGTGATCTCACTTGGCTCAATACTGGGTAGTTTTGTACTGTTAAGCATTGTACGTAAAGGTCAACGCTTCAACTCTGAAACCACCCAAACAGTAGGACATGAATTTGATGGCATTGAAGAGTACGACAACCCTCTCCCACGCTGGTGGTATTGGATGTTTGTACTGACCGTTATTTTCGCTCTTGGTTATTTAACCCTTTACCCAGGCCTTGGTAACTTCAAAGGCGTACTAGGCTGGACTCAAGAATCAGCCTATGAACGTGAAGTCGCTAAAGCTGAAGCAGAGTTTGGCCCTATGTTTGCTCAGTTTTCTCAAACACCTATTGAGGAATTAGCGAAAAATGACCAAGCCATGCGTATTGGCCAGCGTTTATTCGCTAACAACTGTGCTCAATGTCACGGTTCAGCGGCAACAGGTAGCTACGGCTTCCCTAACCTAACGGACAACGACTGGTTGTATGGCGGTGATGCAGCAGCCATTTCGCAAACGATTCTAAACGGTCGTATTGCCGCCATGCCTGCGTGGGGCGCTATGCTTGGCGAAGAAGGTGTTCACAATGTTACTCAATACGTATTGAACATGAGTGGCCGTGAAGCTGACGCAGATTCAGCCGCAAAAGGCCAACAGCTTTACAACACCAACTGTATTGCTTGTCACGGTGCGGAAGGTAAAGGCAACCACCTATTTGGTGCGCCAAACCTAACCGACAACATTTGGCTATACGGTGGAAGTGAACAGCAAATCATGCAAACGATTCGCAACGGACGTAATGGGCAAATGCCTGCTTGGGAAGGCATCCTAGGCAAGGATAAGTCCCATGTGGTTGCGGGCTATGTTTACAGCCTATCAAATCAGTAAATCTCTGATGTGAGTCAAAAGGGTGTGACCGAAAGGCACACCCTTTTTTTATCAATAATTGTAATATTAGTTAGTACTTAAGCAGCCTATATTAAGGTTAAGGAAAGCACCGTGAGTGACAAGATCCCCGTCCAACAAGTCGAGCCAGAAGTCATTGAATTCGACCTATATGAAAAGCGTAAGAAAATATACACTCGTGCAATTTCAGGCTTTTTCCAAAAAATTCGAACCCGAGCACTATGGGTGTTAATGCTCGGGTATTTCTTAACTCCTTGGGTTAATTGGCACGAACGACAAGGGGTATTATTTGATCTTCCAGCCCGACAATTTCACATTTTTGGTGTGACATTTTTTCCTCAAGACTTTTTCTTATTAGCGTGGATACTTATCATTTGCGCCTTCGGCTTATTTTTTGTCACCACGCTGTTCGGCAGAGTGTGGTGCGGTTACACCTGCCCACAAACCGTTTGGACCATGGTGTTCATGTGGATTGAGGAAAAAACCGAAGGATCGCGCAACGCTCGTATGAAGCTTGATAAAGCGCCCATGTCGAAAAGTAAATTCATCAAGAAATTCAATAAACACAGCCTGTGGCTCTTGTTCGGTTGGATCACGGGATTAACATTCGTTGGCTACTTCACCCCTATCCGTGAATTGCTAATCGATTTGTTTACCTTTAATGCACACCCTTGGGCATATTTTTGGGTAGCCTTATTTACAGGTGCTACCTACCTATTTGCCGGCTGGATGAGGGAGCAAGTGTGTACCTACATGTGCCCTTACGCGCGCTTTCAAGCTGTCATGTTTGACCCCGATACTATGGTTATTTCCTATGACTACAACCGTGGTGAAGCCCGTGGGCCGCGAAAGCGTTCCGCTGACCATAAAGCTCAAGGCTTAGGTGATTGCATAGATTGCAACCTCTGTGTGCATGTCTGCCCTGCTGGTATAGATATTCGCGACGGATTGCAGTACCAATGTATAGGGTGCGCATTATGTATTGATGCTTGTGATTCGATAATGGACAAGATGGGGTATGAACGTGGTTTGGTCAGCTACACCACTGAGCGGCGTTTAGAAGGTGAAACGTCACATATCATGCGTCCTAAGGCCATTGGTTATGCCATGTGTATGGTGGTTGTTATTTCGGCATTCATGTTTTTTGCCAGTGACCGTGAAGCACTGGGATTAGATGTAATTCGAGACCGAAATAGGCTTTTCAACGAGACACCTAGCGGCATGATCGAGAACATCTATACGGTGAAGGTCATTAATATGGACCAAGCTTCGCACCGCTTTGAAATTTCCGTAAGCGGATTGGACAACATGACGATGATTGGCCGGAAGACCGTGACTGCCAATGCTGGTGAAGTACGCTCTGTGCCTTTTTCTATTCAGGTCCCTCCTACTGCACTGACAGAACAACGCAACACGATTTTCTTTAAAGTGGAGTCATTGGACCCAAATTATCCAGTAGAAAAAATCACCGAAAGCCGTTTTATTGGTCCTGTATCAAAATAATTAATGATAAGCGGTGATAATATCACCGCTTATCTCATTTTAAGTATTGGAGAACTTGTATGTCTTCTACCGTTGCTCCGGTTTGGTATAAGCAGTTTTGGCCTTGGTTTATTATCAGTGTACCGCTGTCTTCCGTATTAGTTGCCGTTGTACAAGTCTATGCCGCCCTTCACTCCTCTAGTGATCTTGTGAAAGACGACTATTACAAAGAAGGCTTAGCAATTAACCAAGTGATTACCCAGCGCGAGGCAGCTAAAACAATGGGAATCAAAGCCCATCTTCGCATGGACGACTTGACTGGTGAGCTTTTACTGAGCACAGAAAATGCCACGGCAGATGAACTGACGGCTTTGTTCGCACACGCGGCAGTGTCAGCCAAAGACTTTAGTGTAACATTCCAAAAAATCCAAAATGATGAGTATCGAGCACAACTTGAGAAACCCTTATCTGGGATTTGGAACGTTTATTTAGAGTCTCAAAATGGCTGGCAGCTTAGCGGCCGCATCAACAGCAACATTCATGACCATTTGAATTTCAACTTATGAGTAATGTTTGTTTTCACTGTGGGGATCCTATCCCCACAGGGCTAGACATCGCGAGTACACTACAAGACCAACGCCGTGAGTTTTGCTGTTATGGATGCCAAGCCATTGCTGAGCACATATGTGGCGCAGACCTATCTATGTATTATGAGCGCAGAGACACAAACACTGCGAAACGCTCATCCTCAGATACTTCAGCACTATTTGACCTATTAAACGATGACGACCTTTACAACGAATACGTTTATCAAGAAGCGCAACAGCACACCATCCAACTTTCCATCTCAGGCATTACCTGCTCTGCATGTGCCTGGTTAATTGAGCGCCATTTATCCAATCAATGTGGTGTCATTAGCATTCACGTGAATGCCAGCGATGCATTGGCGACACTAGTTTGGGACCCAAACAAAACCACTGTTCAAGTTCTTTCGCAGAGCCTCCAACAGATTGGTTACAGCGCACATCCACATCGACCAGGCGAACAAGATCAGATACACAAGGCCGAACGGAAAAAAGCCATTATAAGACTGGGAGTCGCTGGTGTCGGCATGATGCAAGCGATGATGAGTGCCATTGCAATGTATGCAGGTGACATGCAAGGCATGGAAGATAGCCACCGCCAATTACTCCGCTGGATCAGCTTCCTGTTCGCAACACCTGTCGTCCTATACGCCGGCCTCCCCTTTTATAAAGGGGCACTTCGAGATCTCAAAAACCGTCATTTCACTATGGATCTGCCCGTATCATTGGGGATTCTTCTATCTTATGGTTCCAGTGTGATCGCGTTTTACACAGAGTCGGGACATGTCTATTTTGACTCAGCTACGATGTTTATCTTTTTCTTATTACTGGGACGTTTTCTCGAGACACTGGCGCGATCCAATCAAAACAAAGCTCGCCACAACACTGATCTAGAACCGGTTATCGTAAAACGTGAAGGCTCAGAGAAAGTCATTCCAGTACATAAGCTAACAAGCGGAGATATTGCCAAACTTGAATCAGGACAGACCATTCCTGTAGATGGCATTTTATTAAGTGACTTTACTAACGTTGATGAATCTAGCTTGACCGGTGAGTACCAGCCAGTAGCCAAACACAAAGGGGATTTGCTACGAGCGCAAACTATTAATGTTGACCAACAAATTGAGCTAGAAGTCACTAATATTGGACAGAACACCCAAGCAGCTACCATTTCGCGCATTACTGAGCGAGCACTGAGCGAAAAACCACGTGTGGCGGTGATTGCTGATAATGTAGCGCATTATTTCGTTCTCGCTGTCTTGATCACGGCTTCATTAACCTACGCTTTTTGGTCTTTCATGGGCGAAGCACAAGCTTATTGGATCATGGTCAGTGTCTTAGTTGTCACATGTCCCTGCGCCCTATCTCTTGCCACACCTGTCGCATTAACCACCATGACCAATGCGTTTAAGCAGCAGGGCTTTTTAGTCACTCGTGGACATGTTATTGAGTCACTTGCACAAACAAAGCAAATAGTCTTCGATAAAACCGGAACATTAACCCAAGGTAAGTTCTCAATCGTTAAGTTCGTCAACTTATCAGAGTGCTATTCTGAGGAATTGCTACTAAGTTGGATCAGCGCATTAGAAAGTCAATCTAAGCATCCTATTGCCCAGACATTCCATAGTATTCCACCAAGTAAAGTTGACCACCTTCAAAACCTTCCCAGCCTAGGGGTTACGGGGGAGATTGATGGTAAAACGCTTTTCTTTGGTAACGCAGCACTAATGCTTCAAAATGATATCTCATTTGAACAACAGCAATACGCTGAACCAGGCAAACTGACACTTTATCTGGCTGATTCTAAGAAATTAATAGCCGTTGTTTCTCTCTGTGATGCTCTGCGCCCTGAAGCCGAATCGGTTCTTAGTACTTTGAGGGACCAAGGAGTACGCTTAAGCCTGCTAACAGGTGACAGCGCCACCTCTGCAATGAGCATTCTTCCAAGAGATTGGTTTGACGACTATGAAACGGATTGTTTACCTGATCAAAAGTGGCAATGGATTAAACAACAACCTCATAAAGGCATTGTGATGGTTGGTGATGGCCTTAATGATGTGCCAGCTCTTGCTGGAGCAACCACCTCAATGGCAATGGGAGCCAGCTCTGACCTTGCTAAATTGCACTCGGATGCCGTCTTGCTGAGCGACCACCTTGAGACAATTCCACTAGTGTTAAAAGGGGCAAAACGCTGTCGCAAGATCATTAAACAAAACCTATTCTGGGCAGCTGGTTACAATGCGACGCTTTTACCTCTGGCCATTGCTGGGCTTATTCCACCTTGGGTGGCCGCCATTGGCATGGCGTTAAGCTCATTAATGGTTGTTGTCAACGCCTCCAGACTAAACAAACTCTAGGAACACCTTTATGGAAAGCCTTTTTTTATTAATACCTATTGCCGGCATCTTTGTGGTTATTGCTATCCTCATTTTTATATGGGCTGTCAAAGGTGATCAGTTTGACGACCTTAATCGAGAAGGCGAGCGTATTCTGTTTGATGACGATGAAACGGACATGAAACAGTGATTTCCATTTTCCTAAGTGGTATCGCCATAGGATTAGCGGGTGCAGGACACTGTTTAGGTATGTGCGGAGGCCTTGCTTCTTTACTATCAGTGGGCGGCAAGATAAAGCACTCATGGCTAGTGGCTTACAATGTTGGTAGAGGTCTGTCTTACTTAGCGTTCACCTTATTGCTAAGTAGTGCTTTGTACTATGGCCTTGCGGATTACTACACCCAATCCATGCAACCGCTTCGCACATTGGCTGGCATTATCATGATCTTAATGGGCTTATATATCTGCGGCGCATCTAGACTGATTCTTGTTACAGAAAAAGCAGGACGACTTCTGTGGAAAAGCATTCAACCCGCAGCCAAATCTTTGCTGCCTATAAGATCCAGCAAACAAGCCTTACTTGCCGGCATTATCTGGGGCTGGCTACCTTGTGGGCTTGTCTATTCTACCGTGCTATGGGCTACATCCCTTGGCTCAGTGTCACTTTCCATGATGGCAATAACAGGTTTTATCTTAGGCACTCTCCCAAGCATGTTGCTGGCGGGCCTATTTAGCCAACAATTAAAAGACATATGGCAGCGCTATCAACTCAAATGGCTGTTTGGTATCTCCATCATTCTTTATGGGGCTTACAGCATCCCTCTAGTGAAAAGCGTGCTTTCTTCGATCGTATAGCTCCAATTCTTGATCTATATCAGCAAGTGAAAAAGGCATAAGAGTAAAATTCCTATTAGAATTTTTAATAGGACACGCTTTTATGCTTTGGGACTCCCAACTTATCCAAAAATACAACCTTGCTGGGCCACGCTACACTTCCTATCCAACTGCGCCTCAGTTTTCGACAGACGTCAGCAAGATGGAATTGATCGGTAAGATGCTAGAGCCCTCACACTCGCCATTGAGCCTATATTTTCACGTCCCATTTTGCGCGCACCTTTGTTACTACTGCGCTTGCAACAAAATCGTGACCAAGCAATATGACAAGGGAACTGAGTATGTTGAATTGCTGGGTGAAGAAATGCGCTTACGCGCGTTAATGATCGATCAAAGCCGTCCTGTCACCCAACTCCATTTCGGTGGTGGTACGCCAACCTTCTTAAGTGAACAGAATCTTGAAACATTGTTCTCTCGGATTCATGAGCTGTTCAATCTGGTTACTGATGGCTCACAAGATTTTAGTATTGAAATCGACCCACGGGAAGTAAACCGCAGCCAGCTAGAAGTGCTAAGAAAGCTAGGCTTTAATCGAGTTAGCCTTGGCATTCAGGATTTTAACGATGATGTGCAAAAAGCCATTCATCGCATACAGCCTCTAGAACTTGTAGAAAGTGTGGTAAACGATGTTAGAGATCTCGATTTTAACTCTATTAATTTCGACTTAATTTATGGGCTGCCAAAACAAACACTGTCAGGTTTTAAAGAAACCCTTGATAAAGTCATTGCCTTGTCACCAGATCGAATTTCAGTGTTTAACTATGCTCATTTACCACAAAGGTTTGCGCCTCAACGTCGTATCTTAGATGAGGACCTACCCTCACCTGAGCAAAAATTAGCACTACTGAAACTCAGCATTGATACGTTAACGGACGCAGGTTATGTCTACATTGGTATGGACCACTTCGCTAAACCAAATGATTCATTAACAAAAGCACAACAAGAAGGTCATCTTCAGCGTAACTTTCAAGGGTACACTACCCACGCTGAAACAGATCTACTAGCGTTTGGTGTTTCAGCCATCAGCCAAGTAGGTAATGCGTATTTTCAAAACCATACGGATTTATCACTTTATCAAAACTGCATAGAAAACGGTCAACTTGCCATCATGAAAGGCTACATCAGTTGCCAAGATGACCGAATCAGACATGCATTAATCATGCAGCTTCTTTGCCACAACCACTTAAAAAGCAGTGACATTGAACAATCATTCGGCATACGCTTTAGCCAATACTTTGCAGATGAATTGGCCTCTTTGAAAGCACTTGAAGACGATGGCGTTATAAAGGTCTATTATAATGAAGAGCAAGTTGATCTCGAGATAACGGAAGTCGGTAGATTACTGGTTCGATGCGTCTGCATGGCATTTGATAAGTACCTAACAAACAACAACAGTTTTTCAAAAGTTATTTAATTACCCGATCGAGCTCAGGGAGAGTATTTATGGCAATTTCTAATTCTAATAACCGTTTCAGCAGCAAGCTGACTTCGCAGTACCAAAACTGCAGTCTAAGTGCGCTGTGCTTACCAATCGCGTTGGCTGACGAAGACGTCAACCGTCTTGATCAGATCATTGAGCGTAAGCGACCACTGAAAAAAGGTGAGCTTTTGTTTCATCAAGGTGAAGAATTTGATTCTGTATTTGCTGTACGTACGGGCACACTTAAAACTTTTAACATCACTAACTCTGGTGAGGAGCAAATCACAGGCTTCTACTGCCCTAGCGAGCTCGTAGGTCTAAGCGGTATTGATGAAAATCACTATCCTGTTTCTGCCAAAGCGTTGGAAACCACCACAGTCTGTGAAATCCCATTTTCACACCTAGAACAACTGTCTTCGCAGATCCCTTCACTTAAGCATCAATTATTTCGCTTAATGAGCCGTAAGATCTGTGACGACCAACAAATGATGGTGCTCCTAGGCAAGAAGAATGCAGATGAAAAAGTCGCGTCGTTCTTATTGAATCTATCGCACCGTTTCAAAAAGCGTGGCTACTCAGCGACAGCATTCCGCTTATCTATGTCACGCGGAGAAATTGGTAACTACCTAGGCTTGGCTGTAGAAACGGTAAGCCGTGTTATGACGCGTTTCCAGAAAAATGGGTTAATTGACGTGGATGGTAAGGAAATTTCGATCATTGATATGGCCGAAATGGAGAAACTTGTCGGTGCGTCATCAGAATGTGCTACCATTGAGCATGTTTAATTAACCATTCAGTTAAGGTTTTACCTATGCTTTTTGATGACTTTTACTTTAAGTCTCTAATTCGCACAGTTGAAGATTGGCCAAAGCCAGGGATTAGCTTCCGCGATATCACCCCTATTTTCACCAACCCGAAAGGGATGCGTATGGTGGTTGACGCTTATGTACACCGTTACATTGATAGCGACATCACTCACATTGCTTGTATCGATGCTCGAGGCTTCCTGATTGCTTCAGTATTGGCATACGAGTTGCGCAAACCACTTGTGCTAGTGCGCAAAAAAGGCAAGCTACCAGGTAAAACGATTTCGCAATCCTACGATTTAGAGTACGGCAGTGCCGAGCTAGAAATTCAAGAAGATGCGGTTCAAGAAGGTGCTCAGGTTTTGTTATTTGACGATCTGATTGCCACTGGCGGTACTCTTATTGCTGCAATGAGCCTACTGAAACAGCAAGGCGCAAACATTAAAGAAGTGGCAGCTATTATTGATCTTCCTGATCTAGGTGGCAGTGCTAAGATTCAGGACCTAGACATTCCTGTTTTCTCACTTTGTGCGTTTGAAGGCGAGTAAATAAGCATTTCATAAATTGCTTATTTGAAAACAAAAAAGGTGGCCAAGGCCACCTTTTTTAATCGAAACATCACACCTTAGAAGGTTGTTGAGACGCCAATTGCAACACCCTGATTCATATCAACATCACCGTAACGATCAAGATCGACAGATGTCATTCCGTAACGTAAGAATACACGGGCATTACGCAATGTACGGTATTCACCACGGATTTCTGCTTGATACAGGCTATCAATGTTTTGGAAAGATAACACCTTTGGCGAGTAGTAAAGAGAACCTAACACACTGAAGCGATTAGCGTTAGGGAACGTATAGCGGTAAAAACCGCCTAAAGCCACAGCTGTACCAGCATTATCAACACTGTACTCTTTGGTATCTACAGCAAGCAGACGCGCACCCAGACCAACTTGTACTGGGTAATCTTTCGCAACATCGATATCTTCGATGTGTGCACCGATGTAACCGTACTTACCATCATCAGAATGGTACATACCACCGAAATCAAAGAAATAACGGCCTTGATCTAAGCTTACATCCAGCTTTACTGCATCATTAGAAAGACTGCCATCAACAGTAGTTTCTGCAGTTGCTTGAACAGAGACAGCAGCCCCAAACACAAGAGGTAATAGTTTCTTCATTGACATACAGCTTCCTTATATTAAAGCGAGATAACGTTTAAGCGTTTCATTGCTTCTTCAGATTGTTTCAGACCTTTAAAGTCAAACAATTCAGTGTCCGCCAAATGTGACGGCACAACATTTTGGACCGCTGAGAACATCGTATCCAAACGTCCTGGGTATTGTTTCTCCCAGCCTTGAAGCATTTCTTTCACTACCTGACGTTGTAGATTTTCCTGAGAGCCACAAAGATTGCAAGGAATGATTGGGAAAGACTTCAGTAAAGAATACTGTTCAATATCAGATTCCTTACAAAAAGCCAGTGGACGAATCACAACGTGCTTACCATCGTCACTCAAAAGTTTAGGTGGCATCGACTTCAACTTACCGCCAAAGAACATATTTAAAAACATGGTTTCCAAAATGTCATCACGGTGGTGACCCAAGGCAATTTTGGTTGCGCCAATTTCTTCAGCAAAGCCGTACAACGAACCACGACGTAGGCGTGAGCATAAACCACAGGTTGTTTTACCTTCTGGTACGACTTCTTTGACGATACTGTAGGTATCTTTTTCAAGGATGTGGTAGTTCACACCAAGGCCCGATAAATACTCAGGCAAAACATGCTCAGGGAAGCCTGGCTGTTTCTGGTCTAAATTCACCGCCACAATTTCAAAATTAATCGGCGCACTCTTTTGTAGATTACATAAGATATCCAGCATAGTGTAGGAGTCTTTACCACCAGACAAACACACCATGACTTTATCGCCATCTTCAATCATATTGAATTCTGCAATGGCTTGGCCCGTTAGGCGGCGCAGGCGCTTTTGCAGTTTATTCAGTTCAAGCTTTTCTTTTCGATCGATCTCAGAAGTCATTCTAAATTACCATAAAACAGATGGCGGCTATCTTACTACAAGCAGTGTTTGGAAACATCCCATCAAGTTCGCAACAAAACAATAAATCTCTTAGTGACTAGCGATCGGTTTCACAAAAGTTAACTGACTGCCGCACTGACGACAAAGATACTGACTGCCACGCTTCACACGCCCATGACGGTGGGCGGTAAATTCATGAGTTCGACACTGGCAGCGGTATTCAAACAGATTCTTTGCTTTCGGCACTTCGAAGTCATGCGTTCGCGAGGCTTCCACATTAAAAATGTGCTCCATCACTGCCACCCACTCTTTTCCATGAGGCCTTACTTTACTACCAAAAACCTGATGTACCACAATATGAGCCACCTCATGAGGAACCACCTCTTCGATAAAGCGCTCTGTATCTTGGGTTAACATAAACAGATTAAAACGCATTTCATTGCGCTGCAGATACGCCGTACCGGCACTGCGTCCGCGTTGCCTAAAGTTATAGGTCGGCATACTTAACTTGATCTGAAAGTAACGCTCCGCTCGGGTCATGCACTCTTGTACTTTCTCAGCGATTCTATTTTTAAGCTCGGCTGATAAGACGTTAGACATCCAGCTTCTCACTTACTTGTTCATTGAATAAATCGCTCGCATTCAACTTACTAAGAATGTCTTTGCTAAGCCCCGTCAAACGACTCAATGCAGCAATAGACGTTGGGTTAGATTCGAAGATGGCATGCAGTTGCTTCTCTGTAAGGTAATCAGAGGCCCGATTGGTCACACTCCATTGCAATAACTTTTGCCAGTTTCCCGAAGGCTTCACCCATTCCTGCGTATCTTTTAGGGCTGGGTAAAACCAATCCGTTGTCGTTAATAGCTGCACTTCCGAACGCAATAACGCTCGACATTCTTCACCCAGCCCAACAGAGAAAGGCGTTAATCCTTGAATAAATAGATACCCTTTTGCCAGCAAGCTACGTACCACAGATTTCCACTGAATTTCGTCTAACGCTGCTCCAGTACCAAACAATGCGTGACCTTCAAGGCGGTAGTTCATTACTTGCTTAGTACGCTTGCCCATCAATGCTTGAATCAAGGCAGCAAACGGCACCACACCTCTCGTATGATGCACAAGGCTTAAGAGTTTCTGCGCTGCAATGGTGACATTATGCTGCTTGCTGGTTGAACGGCATCGATCACACAACCCACACGCTTCTTTAGGTGATTCAGAGAAAGCCTCTAGCAGCACGTTTTGACGACAATCCGTGTGTTCCAGGCAGGACATCAGGCGCCAGAACTCGTCTTCCATTTGCTCTTGTCGGACAAACTGCCAAGTCTGCATAACGTCTTGAAGGCCATAAAATAACAACGCCTGTGCGGCACGGCCATCACGGCCAGCTCGCCCCACCTCTTGCACATAATTTTCTAGCGACAAAGGTAAGTCCATATGCACTACGAAGCGAACGTGGTCCAAATCAACCCCCATGCCATAAGCCGTGGTCGCCACCAGCACCTGCACTTTACCTTTAGCGAAGCATTGATGAGCCGCTTCTCTTGATTCCGCATTCATACTGGCATGATAACAAGTCGCCGAAATCCCTTTGCTAGAAAGCCAACTGGCTAACTCTTCGGATTTAGCTCGGGCACGACAATAAACGATCCCCGGTTGAGCCACTGCAT
This sequence comes from Marinomonas communis, assembly GCF_004363305.1. Classification (GTDB taxonomy): domain Bacteria; phylum Pseudomonadota; class Gammaproteobacteria; order Pseudomonadales; family Marinomonadaceae; genus Marinomonas; species Marinomonas communis. The sequence goes on from NZ_SNZA01000001.1 coordinate 742,085, forward strand.
CTTTCATTAAGAAGGAAAGTAACTGCTGTTTGGCACGTTTTTTTTGCGAGACTTTAAGCTGAATATTTGGACGACTGATACTCTCACGAACAATTCTCGGAGCTTGTAAGCCCAACGCATTCGCTATCGCTTGCTCTTTGTTGGGCAACAGAGTCCCAGTTAGCGCAATGATAGGCGCACCAGGAAACACCGTTTTCAAACAGCCAAGCTGCGCGTATTCCGGGCGAAAATTACGCCCCCAACGTAGAATACAGTGCGCCTCATCCACCGCAATGCAAGCAATCGGTACATCTTCTAATAACCCCATCACACTCGATTGCAGAAGCTTTTCAGGCGACATGTACAAGATTTCGACGTCATTATGTCGCAGGCGCCAATACAGATCATTTTGCTCCGCGCCATTTTGCGTGGAGTTTAAAAACTCTGCTTTAATCCCAAGCCCCTGAAGTGCCTCCACTTGCTGCTGCATAATGGCGATCAAAGGACTGATCACTAAACCAACCCCCTCTCGTGCCAAAGACGCCACTTGATAAATCGCCGACTTACCAGCTCCGGTTGGCAACAGAGCCAACACATCCTCGCCCTCTGCCACAGCACGAACACACGTTTCTTGTGAACCAATAAAAGATGAGTACCCCAAACGTTGCAGGGCATGCTCGAGCGCTGGATCTATTCGCTCTACAGAGTCGTTTTTAACGGGTTTGCTCATGGTTTTTTACAACTGATGTGTTTAAACTGTGTCGCGTATAATGAATAGGATCACTTAAATGCAACACCAACCTCTTGATGACTTAGAATTAGAAGAGCTCGAAAACTTTCTTGATTCCGATGCCGTCCACGAAGACTGCCAAAACTTTGTGATGGCACACGGTTTCCTAACCGCTCTTGCCATTTGCCCAGAGCCACCAGCATCGTCTCAATGGTTACCGCTTGTTTTCGAAGAAACGCCTAATTTTACCTCTGATAAAGAACAAAAGCACATCGAGAATTTAATGGTGCGTTTGGCATCAGATATTCAAAAGGAATTAGAGTCTGAAGACGACTTCTTAGTCCCTTGTGAAATCGAAGTAAGCAGCGATCCAAATGAGCTGAGTGAACTTGAAGAATGGGCGTCAGGCTTCATGGAAGGCGTGTTCTTCACGGAACGTAGCTGGTTTGAAACCGAAAAAGAGGAAGAAGTAGCCGAACTTCTACTACCATTTATGGTGGCATCTGGCTTGTTTGAAGACGAAGAAGTGCAACAAATTCGTGAAAGCGAGAAACTCACCAAGTCTTGTATCGAGCAAATCCCACAATTGGTAACAGACCTATTTCTAGTGCTGCGCACCGAGCCAGAGAAAAAGCCTAACAAGCCAAAGCCTCAACGAGGCCCAAAAGGTGGCAAATCCTCTAATAAAGGTAAAGGCGGTAAGAAGCGCTAGTCGTTTCTCAGTATAAAAAAAGCCGCATCAATGGATGCGGCTATCAAGGTGGGGGAACCGATTTCTCATCTGAACTATTTACGGCGATCTTGCATCAGCTGCACTTGCTGTGGCGTTAACAACGCATAGAATTCATGAGTTGTCTTCGCTTGCTGTACTTCTAGGGTTTGCATCAAATCACTACGTTTCTCAGACAAATCCGCAACTTGATCAACATAATCTTTATCTACAGGGTTTAACTGCATCATAGGTTTGCGTAGCTCTTGCAGATCTTCGATCACTTCTTGGCGATCTTCTCTGGCTTCAGCAAACAGCTTTCCGGCTTTCTTTTTCGTACTCGCATCGAGCTTTAATTCAGCCGCCATGCGGTCTAACGCTTGCTCGGAATACGGATCCATTGACTTCACTGGCGCTTGAGCCGATCCCGCTGCAAAAGAAGTTGACGCCATAGTCACTGCCGCTGCTGCGACCAAAGCCAATGCTGACTTTTTGTAACGCTTCGCATTTAGAGTGGTCATATACACACCTCGCTGTTCGTTAATGATGATTCCATTATCAACCTTTAAATGTCAGTGTGTGTCAGATCGGAGAAATTGCCTTGTAAAGAAATGCATGCCAACGAGCACATTACACTCAATACGCAAAATCCAAGAAAGGAAGTGCACCGATTAAATGATTGTGCAACCAGAATCATCTAAAAGCCGCCATTATCGGCCACTTAGCGCGCCCATTTGATTAGAATGCCTTCTAATTGGGATAGATTGATAGGTTTACCTAAAAAGTCGCACATGCCTACTTCTGCACAGCGCTTTCTATCTTCTTCAAAAACATTTGCTGTTAGGGCAATAACCGGTGTCTGATTATTTTTATTCAATGACTTAATTTCCAAAGTGGCTTGCAACCCATCTTTTACAGGCATTTGCATATCCATGAAAATTAAATCAAACTCATGCTCAAGGCATTGCTCGATAGCCCTCTCACCGTCTTCGGCTACAACAATCGAGCCAACATTAAGCTTAGACAGCAAACCTTTTATGACTATCTGATTGGTTTTATTGTCCTCAGCTACCAAAACCTTGAGTTGTGAATAATCGAAAGTCTCTGTAGTGGGTGTTTTATAAGGCTCATCCGAGATAGTTTCTTCTTGATTCGAGACTTCTGCTTCCATTTCAAAATAGAATTTTGAGCCACAACCGACTTGACTATCAACTTTTAACTCTGACCCCATCAGCTTTAAAAGTTTGCTTGTAATCGTCAAGCCAAGACCTGTTCCACCAAACTTCCTTGTGATTGAAGTGTCGGCCTGAGAGAACGCATCAAATAAACGATCAAGGTATTCCGCCTCAATACCTATTCCCGTATCAGTTATGCTGAATAACAAGCTCACCTTTTTGTTAGCCTGTATAACAGCTTTTGCGTTAACTACGACTTCGCCGTTGTCGGTAAACTTAATGGCATTACCTAAAATATTGATCAACACCTGCTTAAGTCTTGTTTCATCCCCTAAGAAGACAACCCTTTGATCAGGGACTGCAAATGATAATTTGACACCTTTATCCAAAGCCTGCTTTTTGAAAAAGAACTCAAGGGTGCGAAACATTTTTTCCAAATCAATCGGCTGCTTTTCTAAATCAATTTTGTTCGCTTCAATTTTGCTCAAGTCTAAAATATCGTTAATGACTACCAGCAAGCTCTGCCCTGATGAAGTGATAACATCAAGCATTTCCTTTTGCTTCTCTGATAAATCTGTCTCCTGTAACTGTGCCGCCATCCCGAGCACACCGTTCATTGGTGTACGAATCTCATGACTCATGTTTGCTAGAAACTCAGATTTAACTTTCGATGTATGCTCTGCTGCCTTTTTCTCTTTCTCCAAGTCTATACTCATATCTCTAAAACGACTGGCCGCTTGTGCTAGCACGCCTATCTCATCGGTTCGTTTTGTATGGTGAATGGGGGCAGAAAGATCCGAATTAAGAAAGCGACTAAAACTTCCGGTAAGTCTCGCGATTGCTTTAGTGATGTGAACATGAAAGAACCAAGCTAGCACTAAGAGGTAAAGCACAATGGCCAAACTTAATAAGTTAAGAATGGATTTGGTTGTTAAGATACTCTCGTCCCCCACCTCTTTAATAGACTTCAGCCTATCTAGCGAAAGCTCTCTTAGAATATTCGACAATTCACCAAATTCATTAGCATCGCCTGCCATGACAACATTAACAAGATTCAAATAATTTCGATTGACCTGTACAGCTTTCGCAAAAGAGGTTTTATAGCTTGTCAAAAGCGTATTTAAATTCTCGAAATCTTCACCTGACAAATTACGGTTATATAAAGATATCTGCTGTAACAATGAATACACTTGTTGTTTTTTGGAATAATCCTTCTTTGTCAGAAATAGCCAAGCACTTCGATGTAACGTATGCCAACTGTTGCTTACTTCCAGCACTTCTAGCTTTACTTCTGGATTGACCGAATAATCACTTAAAGCATTTAGGTGAATAATGGCTGACTGATAGATGTCTTCTAAAACCACATCGATCATTTCTGATCGAGACTTATAAAGGGGAGCCAAAACCTCCAAATTTCCGCCAATCCTCTCTGTCAAAACAGAAAGCTTTTTAATATAGGTTTCTTCCTCAATGGAGGAGTTAGCCCTTTCTAATGCTGAAATGCGGGCTTTAACATCTTTAAATGTCTCATTGATTTTACCAAAGACAGCATCACTTCCCGTCATACTGTAAACGGAGATATCCCTTTGAATTTCAAAGATCTCTTTATTTATACGAACTATGGATGTTGTATAGCTACTGATATCCGTCACATTTATCATTGCCGTAGCAATTGTTTCAAGGCGCTTATCCATAACGATATAACATGCAACAAGCGTCACAACGACAAAGCTAAAAGAAAGCGCAATTTTTGCAGCAATAGAACGCGCAATAAAAGACAACAGAGTCACTCCTTATGCATTTAACAGCTCATACCATTTATCCAAACTATAATCATAGTTTTGCATGACTGTATTCCACACAGCTATGTTTGATAAACGTTTTACATAGCTCCCCCCGTGCCTGAGCTCCCCAGCTCTGACAGAGACATTACCATCTGTACCTTTCAGATCTGTCATCGCTTGTTGGCCGTCATACCAGTAGTCCCATTCTGCTTGAGACATCAAGTCTCTGCTTCGTTGCGGATTAGAAATGTAATAACCTTGGCGAGCAATGAATGCCCCAGGGTATCCAGATAACCACCAATTCATATACTCATAGGCAGCATCTTTTACCTCTTCACTGGCATTCGCAGACATACACATTACCCCATGCCAAGCTCGATAGCCCTCTTTAGGTGCAGCGTACACGACCGGAATCCCCTGCCCTCGGCAAGCACTGACCGCAGGTGAAAACATACTCTGAATAGTCACTCGACCTGTTTTCATAAACTCGACCGACTGTGGTACCGAAGACCAAAAGCCAGAGAAGTGACCTTGTCTTTTTTTGGTAAGCAGTATCTCAAACAACTGATCGATCTCGGCAATGGACATATTACCAATATCATCAAATGTCATCAGTCCTTGTGCTTGTGCTGACAAAGCCACGTCAAAAATCCCTATAGTAGGAGCGTTAACTAGACCGACTTTCCCCCTATTACTCTCATCCAATAACCATGCCCAAGACTCTGTCTCATAAGCCACACCAGGCTGAATGTGTTGTGTGTTATAGCCAAAGGAGTCGACATTATGCACGTATGGCATAAAACTGAGTTGTTTAGACGGTGTTGCACCTAACGAGCCGTCTGGCTGTACATAGATAATTTTATTCGGTGCATCACCTGCACCTATTTGTGAGTCATCTGTTAACTTCCCTGTTTTGGTTAGATTATTTATTTCGTTCCAATAGCGAAGTCGATCCGTATCGAGAGGCTGAATTGATCCTGCTTGCCACAGAATATTAATAGAGTCCGACCAATGCTCATACAAATCAAAAGAGCTAGGATCTGAAGCAGCCTTTTGCAATAACGCAGCATCCCCCATAGGATAAAACTCAAGATTGATGCCTAACTCCTTCATAGCCCTTTGGCGAAGCTCTTCCTGAAGTGTGACATGAGTCCCCATCACCCTAAGCGTAATAGTCTTTTTGGAGTAAACATATGGCGCTTTTACCGCAACAGCGGACATCGCTACTCCAGCCCCTAATGTTCGTAAAAAACCTCGTCGATCAAACAAGCTGCTCATCATTCTTCCCTATATCAGTTACTAGATCTTAGTATAGATAGGAAAACCAAAACCATTAGAAAACAATGATGTTTTTGTAATGAACTGCTACGAACTTAAAAATCCACTTCTGAAAAGAAGCGAGTTCGAACAATGTAGGGATTGCAAAAAAGAGAGGGATTAAGTCAGCTGAAAGTGACAGAAAGGTCTTCAACTGACTCTGGAAAGAATAATGTTGCAAGTACAACTGCCAGGGAATTGCAGATGCGCCAAAAGCAGGAAAGCGACTCTCTAGCCTTTCACTTTATTAGTTCGCGCATTGCGCTTTTGCTTCTTACGCTCGTTCTTTTCAGTGATGATCTTAATCGCTTCGTCTTTCGTTAAATGTGGATGTTTAGCGATTAGTTCTTCAACTCGGGTATCAAATTTTGTCATTGGTAACTCTCATGTATAGAAATATAAATGCTGTCATATTCAGCGCAGCGCATCTTAACAAGACATGCGTTGCAATACTCTAGAAATAATCACCTTGCTCGATATTTTCCAGTATCGGTATCAGTAATTACATAGAACGGTGTTACCTACCTCCAAAAGTCCGTAGAATCCAGCCTCTTAATTCCACCTAGCTGATAAACGAAAAAAGACAGATACAAGAGATGGTAAACATGACAGAACACACTCCGGTGATTGCGACGCACAATGGCAACTTTCACGCAGACGACGTATTTGCTGTAGCAGCACTGAAACATCTTTATCCATCTGCGAAAGTAATTCGAACACGTAACCTTGACAAGCTAGACCAAGCCGATATCGTTTTAGATGTAGGCGGCATATACGATGCCGACAAAGGCCGTTTCGACCACCACCAACGCGGCGGCGCTGGTGCTCGTGACAACGGTATTCCGTATTCTTCGTTTGGCTTGATGTGGCAAAAATACGGCCTTGAAATCTGTGCTGGCAACCAAGAAGTCACTGACGCCGTGGATAAAAACCTCGTCTCTGTCATCGACGCCATCGACTGTGGCCATGTCGACGGTCCACTCACCGGTGTCAGCCTTAGCCAAACCATCTCCATGTTTAACCCAACTTGGGAGGAACCTGGTGACTTTGACGCTTGTTTTGAAGAAGCCGTAACCTTTGCTTCACGGGTTCTGGCACGCTTTATTGCCTCGGCAAATGGTGGCGTTAATGCCAAATCCATCGTCCTTGAAGCCATTGAAAACGCCAACGATCCAAGAGTCATCGTCTTGGAGCAATTTACACCTTGGAAAACCACAGTGCTAAACACCTCAAAAGATGCTTTATTTATGATCTACCCATCGCAAACTGGTGAATGGCGTATTCAAACCGTGCCGGTTGAACTGGGTTCTTTTGAAGACCGCAAAAAACTGCCAGCGGCATGGGCGGGCTTATCTGGTAAAGAGCTTCAAGAAGTGACCGGATTGAATGATGCTATGTTCTGCCATAACGGCTTGTTTATCGCGGGTTGTGCATCGTTTGAAAACACAATGAAAATGGCCGAGATGGCTTTGGCCGAATAAAGCTTATTTAGAAAAGATCGATGCTTAGCACATCGATCTTTTTGAAATCTACCAGCCTTTATAGAGCCGCCTGAATCGCGGGGATAATATCTTGGCTCAACATACGATGCAGTGAGTCACGATATCCAGTGCGACCAGATGGCAAGTTTTCCTGCGAGGTAATAGCAACGGTGAGCTCTAGCTCCGGCAACACATAAATCATCTGACCGCCATAGCCCCAACCGTAATAACCCTGCACACCTGCAAACGTCTGGATAAACCAGCCGTAGCCATAAAGACTACGATGGTATTGAGACTGAGTCCTTGGCGTCCAACTTTGTTCTATCCAATCTTCTGAAAGAATTCGCTTACCGTCTTTTGTAACACCACCACGACGGTACAACTCACCAAAGGCCAATAACGATGCAGGCGTCATGCCCACTTGATTACCGCCCATCGGAATCCCTTGCGGGTCTGTCTCCCAACTTTGAATGCGCACGCCAGAATCTTGTAACCAGTCATTGGCGAGCTGATACGTATGTCGTCCACTTTCTCGCATCATGATGGCCGATAGCACATGAGTATTACCAGTGGAATACTGCATCTCGCCCCCCACCTCTTCTACAAAAGGTCGAGACAGCACACTTTTTACCCAATTATCACTGGCGACCCAAGCGCCATAATTACGCCCAGACGTGCGCTCTAATCCAGCCTGCATAGAGAGCAAATGACCAAGGGTAATCTCGCTTAAGCGAAGGTCAGGATTTTGCGGCAGTTGATCAGGCAATAACGTCGTAACCGATTGATCCACTCCCTCCAGCACACCACGATCAATCGCCATGCCAACGATCGCCGACATCAGGGATTTCGAGGCAGACTTAATATTTGTCACCGCATCCATGTCGGCATTGTTATACGCCTTAGACCAAACGACCTCGTCCTGATACGCCACTTGAACGGTTTTGATATTTGAAAAACTTTCAGCGGTTTTGTCCATGGCACTCAAATCAATGATGCTTGCTTGTGCGGCAGTAGCGATAGACGTAGTAAAGAAGCAAAGAAAAAGTGTTCGGAAAATAGGTAATTTTGATAATAAGAGCATAAAAGATAAATCATCCGTTGAATGGGGTGAGTTGTTAATAACTCAAAATTTAGCCAAATACATCCATCTAGTTACCTAATTAATGAAAATACGTCATTTTAGTCAGAGCCGCCCTTTTTTGTTTGCCTAAACTGAACGAATGGTGACTTTTACGTTAAGTGTTTTGTTAAATTTTTACATGGTAAAATTCAACAATAATTATCAAGTCATCAACAGGAAGGGATATGACTGCACGATTAGTTGTACTGAACGCTATTGCCGCAGAGATTAGTAAACCAGATAGTAGTTTTAGCTATAAGTTTGGCGATCTTTGGGATGGAGGCAATGAGCATGCACTTAACTTTGTTCAGGAAATAGAAACGAAGTTTAGACGTAAGACTAAGACTTATGGCTTCTTAAGTGTGGATACAGGTAGGAATTCAATACCAACAATTCTGACTAAGTTTAATTCTGATACTGATGGTGTTTTTGAGGATACAACTCGGAGCATGATGGAGAGGCTTAAATCTTCATTAAATGAAGATGGTCGCGGTAACACTCAAGTCGGTCACATGATCTTTATTCATTACTGCAATGAAGGAGAAGAAGAGGACTTAGGTCGCCTGTTAGTGGTGATGGTAGACAAGAAAGACGTGTTTGACTTCGGTGCTGGCCTTGTACCTACAAGATTCAAGTCTATTGATGTAGATACACTGAGACAAGCTGTGCTGTATGATTTGACATTATTTGATTCGGTCTACCCTGACCACATTGAAGAACATCAAGACAAAGCTTACCTAAGATTTATTTCGGGTCGCTCAAAAGGGCAATTTTTCCAAGAAGCTCTTGGCACAAAGGACATGATAGACAATACTGTAAGTGTATCCAGTATTTTTGATGCAATTGAGCAATATGGAAAGGGTTTGGGCCTAAGAGACGCTCATATTCGTAAGCTGCGAGATGAAGTGGAGCTTTTGATTAGAGATAAGAAAGGCAACCAAATCAGCGTAAACAACGTTGCTAAAAAAGTAATTTCAAATTTACCTGATGGTAAGGATGGGATAACTGCGGAAGACTTTGTTGCGTTCATTAATGAGAATGATTACAAAATCAGTGAAATCTTCGATGTAACTCGTGGACAATTGCAGAAAGCTACTAACATTGAAGGACAAAAAGGACAGGATTACTTTTATCGCATCAAAAGAAGTGCTTTGGGTACTGTTGAGGATGCGGAAAAGAGCATTAGGTACGATGCCGGAACAAGAACGATTTATATAGAAGTTCAAGATGATGAACAACATCGTGAGTTATTGGAAGCATTGCCAGACAAGGATTAAGTCTTATGTATGACTCAAGCCATTTGTTTAGCTCGTTCATCAAGGATGGTCAGCAAACGGAGTACGACAAGGATATACAGCTTTATGCTTTTGAGCTTGATGAGAGCATTGCTGAATGCAAAGACTTTACGCATTTGGAAAAGGCTCTCAAAGAGGTTAACAGCTCATGTAGCCTTAAAGCTGAAGGTGGGAAGTTATACCTTGAGTTTGAAGATGGTAGTGAGCATTGGCAGGATGGTTTCAAAAGGTATTTCTATTCGACCTTAGATAACTTCATGCGAGCGTGCATTCGTATAAAAAGCGTTCCTTCTAAGTTTTGTATTATTGATAGGCAACTATCTGAATCGAATACAGATGATCCCTTACTGAAAAAGGTTGTTCAGGTTACTAAGTGGGTGAAGTTATTATCTGATATGGCTGACCATATTCAAGATAACAATCTATTGGTGTTCTTTGTCCATCACAAAGAGGGCAAGACCAAGCCATATCAGATTAGCCCATTTGTTGACCTTCAAAAAATAGAACAATTGGGATTAGACTGTGATGAAGCGAGATACGAGCGTTTATATGATAGTTGGCATTTAGAAGATGCCCAGACCAAAGATAGACAAAGTGTCATGTTGGTTTCATTTGCTGAAATCATGTCTTCAATGGAAGATGGAAACAATCCATTTGAGGTTTTTCTAACAAATACCAAGAAGTTTCATGATAGGTATTGTGAGAACTATGAAATCTATGTAAACAGATTCACTGTAGACACTCAGCTTCGAGAAATTGATGAGCAACATTTAAGCTTTGTTGGCAAGCTGCAAGAATTAGTTACGTCATCACAAACCAAAGCGTTTGCTTTACCGGGCGTAATGGTTGCTATTGGTGCACTAGCAAGAACAAACAACTTCCTAGGAGTGGTTGCAATTGTTGTTGGTGTTGTAATGACAAAAATTTTGATAACTAAATCCAATGAACTTCTTCGAGAAAACTTAGATCATTTTAAGGACACCTTTGATAGAGCGCTAGGTCATTATCTGAAATCTAGAACTGAAGCTGAAGAAGTGAAATCTCATGCCAAGGATGCACAAGAGAAGCTTGATGCTCAATTAGTTAAAGCCAAGGACAGGGTTGATTTTATAGATACGATGTCCAACTGGATGCTTTGGATAGGCTTATTGCTAGCATTTAGTTTAATCATAATGACATTTAAATCAGATTATCCAGAAGAGGCAAAGGCTACTTTGAATTGGGGAGCGGAAGTGTCTAAGACAGCTTTCAACTTGATTAAAGCGAAGCTAGAAACAATATAATCGAAACTATTGCGCCCAGTTGAAAAATAGACTTTTGGACACGATTTTGACCAATTGCTACAGTACAAAAAAACGCACTTAAATTGAATAACATGGAATAGTGCCTCAATGTAGCTTAAAGCGCCGAGGCTGGCTGGTTGCCTGCAGATACTGAAAGGTTGATCGGGGTAAGGCACCCCTCCTACGAAATGCGGGATTGGCGATTTAACTCATAGATGCAGGTTTGGTCGCGAGGTGCAACCTGCTTATATGGACCCGCCCGACTGTTGCAAGCTATTTTGACATCACAGAATAAAGTTGCACGCTTATATTCGACCTACTTTGATTGAGCATATCTGCTCGGCCATTAAAAGATGTGCGCTCACTTTCTCTAAACTCCTACTCGGCTTCATTGAGCCAGCGGGTTGCACAGGATGAGTGAGCCGATTTTATCTGTTCTGTCTTAATAGTCTGCGCAACGCTTTAGGTGTGCCAGCTATAAACCTTTTATTTCTTTATTTGGTCTCTCAAGAACTAGCTCTGATAGTGTGAGTTTGCTCTTGATAGTAAACTCCAAGCGATGCGAGCCAGCTTATTTGCTAGTGCAACGACTATCTTATTCGTATGCTTGCCGCTACTCTTCATGCGCTTCACCCATTCCGCCAAACGGCCTGTTGCCCCATCTTTTTGTAGAACGCGATATGCTGCTCTAGCACCATGAACCAACTGTTTTCTCAGGTATTTATTGCCCTGCTTACTAATCCCTTTATGCTTTTCTTTCTCGCCACTGGATGCTTGCTTAGGCACAAGCCCTAATGAGGCAGCCACATGTCGACCACTTCCGAAGCGTTTAGCATCGCCGATATAACACCACAGCAGAGAGGCATTGATGATGCCAAGACCTGGAATCTCCATTAGCTTTTGGCATTCCTCGCTGCCTTTTGAATACTCTTTGAGTATCCGATCATAGCGCTTCACGTGCGTTTCTTTTTCTAACCATTGTGATCTTAGATCATCTAATAACAATCGACCGCGATAGGTAATGGGTTGCTCAGCATCTTCCAGTAATACTGGAAGTAAGTTCTTAATAGCAGCGTCACCAGTCGGTATGACGACTCCCATATCGGCTAATAAGCCACGGATTTCATTACCTGTTGCAACGCGCTCGCGAACCAATCGTTCTCTCACTCGATGAATCGCCTGCAGATCTAGCTGCTCTTCACTTTTAACCGAGACCGATGGAATCGATGGCAGTGATGCCGCTAAAGCGATAGCGGCAGCATCTCGTTGATCGTTCTTATTCACTCGCACAAACGGCTTAACATACTGAGGAGCGAGCAATTTTACTTGGTGCCCCATCTTCATAAACTGCCGAGCCCATGCATGAGCTCCAATGCACGCTTCCATGGCAATCAAACAAGGAGGCAAATTGGCAATAGTGTTTCTCAACTCTTCTCGACGCAGTCTTTTCTTTAGAACTTGCTTGCCTTGCTTGTTCTGACCATGCAATTGGAAAACATTTTTCGCCAAATCAATGCTTAAGATGCTAATGTTCTTCATAGGACTCGCTCCTTTTAACTTGGATGCCGGACAGGCTTTTGTTTGCACATTAAGCATGGCACATAGTTAGGAGGGCGAGTCCATCTTATTTCCTACAAGATAGAGTCTCATTAGCAGCATTCCATGTGTTTGATTCGCGCTGACGTTCGAAGGGAGGAACGACCTGAGATTTGCGCAAGCGAATTGAATGCATGGAATGGTCATGCAAAGCGCTTCCAGAGTGCCAAAACGGAGATTTAGTAGCCTGGAATTATCTCCTAGGTTGCTGGTTGTTCCCTCGCGCAGCGAGGTCCTACAAAAGGCTTAGTTGCATAGGCAAACTGCTTCTACTAAATCAGTACCGAACGATTTATAGCTCTGCAATTTGGTTGAGCGTTTCTGGGTGGCGCTTAACCAGTTTCAGTAACGTAATGGCTTGGCCGTTTGGAACGCTGCGCCCTTGTTCCCATTTCTCCAACGTTCTAGCAGAGGTATGGAGTAAGCGGGCGAAGACTCCGCGTGACATATTGAATTGCTCTCGGATGCTGACGATTTCACTGGGTGTGATATTCAGTTCCGACACATCATTAACTTGATGAGTTTTAAGCGTCAGCTTACCCTCAGAGTGTGCTTTAGCTTCCCCTAATGCAGAGTTTAGCTCTTCAAATAAATTACGATTGCTCATCGCGCCAAGCCTCCATAAGAGCCTTTATTTTCTAGCAACACGAATATTTCTTAAATCGCCTGAACCTTAGATCACTGCTGCTGTATGTAGATCGCTCATAAAATCAGATTGAAAGAGTCTAAACTCTTCATCTGTTAGATAATCCGGCCTGTACTTTTCAAATATGGTTGATTCAAAAAATACGTTTTTCATGACCTTAAATATACGCCAATAGCGTGTAGATGAAAAATTTACCGTCCTGTCAGCCTCTTACAAAGCTATTGCTTTAATCGCCGGTAGAATCAGCTTCGTACGAAGGGATTTGCTTCATAAAAGTATTGCTTAGGTTGCAGGTCGTTAACTCGGGCAGCAAGACAAAACCGCGTAAATAATTACGAATCATTCAACGACACAGATGGCCAACTACTTGCTTTGAGCTAAATTAGTTGGCTCTGTTGTTGTTAATAGAATTCGTCACTCGCTTTGGTTTCTACCATCATGCCGTTAAACAACGATATCAATAATGCGGAAATACGCTCATGCATAATCACAGTATGATCATTGTGCGTTTCCTGCATATGATAACGTAAGGCATCGCGTACAGATTTGATTCCTGTAACGTCGATAATGATATCGATCTGAGAGCTATCTTGTAGAAGATCGAACATATCAGTTGTAATGGGAATACTGTGCTCCTTCGCCAGTAACATACCTGGAGCCTGCGCGTTTTTATCCGCTACTCCAATGATATCAATGAACTCTGCCTTAAACAGTCGATCCAATAATTCCAAACCAGCGTTCCCTGCCCCGATCACAGCAACTTTGAATTGATTTGCACTCATGATAACTCCTTATCTCAAGACGAATTAGAGGCGCACTCCTATTCGTCATGGCTTAACAAAATACGATTTGGATAAAACATACGCTTTTAGTAAGAATCAAACCAACCCTTGAGCATGTGGTAGCTCATGACTTTATGTATTCTTTGTTTTACATCATGAGAAACATCCATATGTTTGAGCCTCGTTAGCGATTGCAGGAAGTACGACCTGAGGTTTGCTTAAGCGAATTGAATGTATGAAATGGAGACGGGAAGTAACTCTGCAAACAACAATCATGGTCCCTCAAATTCATTCACCCCACACTCACTTTGAGTGCGCGACTGACTTAGTAGCAAAATCAAGGCGGCTAGTCCTAACACACCAAACTTGAGAGCTAATATCAAAATCCGTATCACAGCTTCACTCCATATCTTCAATCAACTGAAGATAATGTAACAAGGCTCTATTTGAAAAATATGTCATGCAAACGCAAACAGGCAGTAAATCTCACGCTTAACTCAATAGCCCAGACTATGGGTTCTTGAGATGACTATTGGGGTCAGATGAAAAATTCACAAAGTAGATTATGAGCACCAAAGCTGAGATTTAGTAGCCTAGAATTATTGCCTAGTTTACTGGTTGTTCCCTCGCGCAGCGAGGTCCTACAAGAGCGCAAAGCTATCGCTTTGGCCGCGGGTACAACCCGCCCTTACAAAATAGATATTAGCAACGTTCCATGTGTTTGATTCGCGCTGACGTTCGAAGGGAGGAACGACCTGAGATTTGCGCAAGCGAATTGAATACATGGAATGGCACCACAATGCAGCTTCAAACGCCGAAGCTGAGATTTAGTAGCCTAGATATATTACCTAGAATGCAGGTTATTGCCTCGCGCAGCGAGGTCCTACAAAAGGTTTGTCGCGGTTGCAATCCGCTTATTTAGGGGAAATTGCAGCCTAGGAAGGTTGTCTAGGCTGCGGATTTTTCCCTCGCAAAGCGAGGTCCTACAAATACCTTATACGTTGCGAGGTTCTACATGTTGAAGGAGATGTCCCAGTCTTTCCAGACGACTTCGCGGCCTTGGGCGCGGATGGCGTTGGCAATTTCGGTGACACTGCGTTCGTCGCTGACTTCAAATTGCTCTAGGGCTTCTTTGGCGTCTTCAGCATAGCCGCCCGGTTGGGTTTTCGATTCGGCGCTCATGGTGGTGAAGCCCATGCGTGCGGCGTGGTTTCGAAACTCCGGTGATTCACGGGTGGAGAGGCTCATTTCTAAGTCCGCATCAAAGAGTCGCCATGCAGCGATCAGCTGTACCAGCTCTAGGTCCGAAATCACGGATTTCGGTACGATACCGCCGGCACAGGGGCGAATACGCGGGAATGCAACGCTAAAACGTGAGCGCCAGTAGCGTTTTTGCAGGTGTCTTAGATGGTGCGCCATCATAATGGAGTCGGTACGCCAGTCATCCAAGCCGAGCAAGACGCCTAAGCCAGTTTTATGCACCTTGGCTTGGCCGATACGATCCGGCGCGTCTAAGCGGTGATTGAAGTCGGATTTATTGCCTCTTAGGTGATGCTCAAGGTAAGTACTGCGGCGGTAGGTTTCTTGATAGACCAAGACGCCATCGAGGCCGAGTTCTTTTAGCTGAGCGTACTCTTCCATTTCCAATGGCTGTACTTCCATAGAGAGCTGGCTAAAAGCGGGCTTAAACAATGGCAACATGCGCTCGAAGTACGGCATGGAGACTTTCTTGGTTTCGCCGGTCACCAGCAAGATATGGTCAAAGCCCTTTTGCTTGATGGCGGCAATTTCTCGCTCGACCTGTTCTTCGTCCAAAGTTAAACGCTTGATGGCATTGCTCATGGAAAAGCCGCAGTAGGTGCATTCGTTGGCGCAGGTATTAGACAAATACAAAGGCGCAAACAAGCTCACTGTTTTACCAAAACGCTGCAGCGTCAGGCGTTCACTCTCTGCCACCATCTGATTGATAAAAGGCTTGGCGGCTGGAGAGATCAAGGCGGCAAAGTCATTAATATCGCGCTTAGGCTTGGCCAGTGCTCGACGCACATCGGCTTCAGTGGCGTTTTGATGCTGAGCGGTGGTGGCGTCCCAATTTAGCGCTTCTAATTGTGCGCTAAATTGGCCTACGACCGCTGGACTTTGATGTAAGACTCGTATGACGCCACTCATACTAGCTCCTTAAGGAACTCGGTAAAGGGGCTGGACGCTTCGGCGGTTTGTTGCACTTTACCGGTACCTGACTCATAGGCCATGCGCCCTGCTTCCACCGCCAGTTTAAAGGCTTTGCCCATCATTTCTGGGTGGCTCGCGACCGCCATGGCGGTGTTCACCAAGACCGCATCGGCACCCGCTTCTAATGCAGCCGCCGCATGGGATGGCGCACCAATACCCGCATCGACAATTACAGGCACGTTGCTTTGCTCAATAATGATGTCTAGGAACGGCTTAGACGCCAAACCTTGGTTGGAGCCAATCGGTGCACCGAGTGGCATGACACATTGTGCGCCCACTTCTTCTAGACGTTTGCACAGTACTGGGTCCGCATGAATATAAGGCATCACCACAAAGCCTTGGCGCACTAGCTCTTCAACTGCTTTTAGGGTATCGATTGGGTCTGGCATTAGGTAACGTTGATCTGGGTGGATTTCTACTTTGACCCAGTTGGTTTCCAAGGCTTCTCGCGCCAATTGAGCAGCGTAGATGGCTTCTTTGGCATCGCGGGCACCAGAAGTGTTTGGCAATAGCTTCACACCCAGTTTTTGCAATGGCTTTAGAATATTGTCAGAGCCCGCTTTTAGATCCATTCGTCGTAAGGACAAGGTGGTCATTTCACTGCCACTGGCCAAGATAGAAGCGATCATCTGCTCTTGGTTGGCGTATTTGCCCGTGCCAGTAAATAAGCGTGATGAAAAGGTATGACCTGCAATCGTTAATGACATATTAACCCCCTGCAATGGATTCAAAGATATCGATACGGTCGTTGTCTTTTAATAGGCAATCCGACCACAGACTGCGTGGCACCACTTGTTGATTCACCGCCACCGCGACCCGCTGTTCAGTACTGACATAGCTTTCTAGTAAAGCGGATAAAGTGTTGTGTTCAGACAGAACTGGCTCATCATTCACATACAGTTGCATCAGCCTCTCCTTGTACATCATTGATCACCGCCTTTAGCAAAGATTGTGTTGCGGCTTTTGGATCGTTCGCACGGGTAATCGCGGTCACTAGGGCAATAGAATCCACTCCCGTGGCTTTTACTTTTGGCAAGCGTTCCGCATTGATACCGCCAATGGCTACAGTTGGATAAGCGCCATTGATCAGTTCCACATATTGGTCTAAACGGGTTAAGCCCTGTGGCTGAGACGGCATATCCTTGGTTACGGTTGGGAAAATATGGCCAAGGGCTATGTAGCTTGGCTTGAGGTTAAAGGCACGCATGATTTCAAAGTAGCCATGGGTACTGATACCAAGGCGCAAGCCTGCCTGCTGGATCGCCGAAAGATCCGCCACTTCAATGTCTTCTTGACCCAAATGCACACCATAAGCGCCCAGTTCAATCGCCAGTTGCCAGTAATCATTGATAAAGACTTGCGCGCCATATTGCTCGCCTAGAGCGATGGCTTGTTGGATCTTTTGCTTAAGCTCTGGGTCGTTCGGGTCTTTGATACGCAATTGCGTGGTGGTCACGCCCTGCTCTAATACCAGTGCCAGCCACTCAACGGTATCTACTACTGGGTAGAGGGTGAATAGCTCTTTGCGAATCGGGTTAAACTCAGCCTCGTCGGCAATCACATGGTCATCGGCAAAGCTAGTGCGTGGGAACCAAGTGCGATCTTCCGGCCAACCCGCCCCCGCAGCACGGGCTTGCTGGGTTAACCAAGCCAGCGCCAAAGTCATGGCATCTAGATGTTCATAGCCTTGCTCAATAAAACACGCCAACGCCACGGCAAGATCGTTTTGGTTTACCTTGGTCAGTTTATCAGCTTGAAAATGGGCAATACGCTGACCTGGCAGATGAACCGTAACCTGATTATTTAGGCATTGGGCCTGATAGATATTGCTTTCTGCCTCGAGCTTACGAACAAACCGCCAAGTTTCCATTGTTGTTTTCAGCGTTAATTCGCCGTGGAGCAGTTCAATACAGCACTGATTCTGAGTTTCATCGGTTGTGGAGTGAAGCACTCGACACCCAAGGTGTCGAGTGTTATCCAAAACAGATGATTTAAACCCAGCGTCATGAAACGCTATTTGTTTAACATCTGTTGTGGTCATTTATTTTTCGCTCACTAATTCTTGTTGCTCTAGCTTTTCGGCAGCCATCTCATCAGTGGTTAACTTGTCTGTGGTCAAATAGACATCACTGCCTAGCTCTTTGAACTGCTCAGACATCTGCTGCATACCCTGTTCTGCCGTTACGTCCACCGCTTCGATCTTCTCAAGGCCTGCGGCGTAGTCACGCACTTCTTGAGTGATCTTCATCGAACAGAATTTCGGACCACACATCGAGCAGAAGTGAGCCACTTTGCCGGACGCTTGTGGCAAGGTTTCATCGTGGTAAGAACGTGCTGTTTCTGGGTCTAGAGACAGGTTGAATTGATCTTCCCAACGGAATTCAAAACGTGCTTTAGACAAGGCATTATCACGCACTTGTGCGCCTGGATGACCTTTGGCCAAGTCTGCAGCGTGAGCTGCAATCTTGTAAGTGATCAAACCCTGTTTCACGTCTTCTTTATTTGGTAAGCCCAAGTGCTCTTTTGGCGTTACATAACATAGCATGGCACAGCCGTACCAACCGATTTGCGCTGCACCGATACCAGAAGTGAAGTGGTCGTAGCCCGGAGCAATATCTTGAGTTAGGGGACCTAAGGTATAGAACGGCGCTTCGTGGCAGTGCTCAAGTTGCAGATCCATGTTTTCTTTAATCAATTGCATTGGCACGTGCCCTGGTCCTTCGATCATCACCTGAACATCGTAGTCCCATGCGATCTTCGTGAGTTCACCAAGGGTACGCAGCTCGGACAATTGCGCTTCGTCGTTGGCATCCATGATCGAGCCTGGACGTAGTCCGTCACCTAGCGAAAGCGCCACATCGTAGGCAGCACAGATTTCACAGATTTCTTTGAAACGTGTGTATAGGAAGTTTTCTGTATGGTGCGCAAGACACCATTTCGCCATGATGGAACCGCCACGAGATACAATGCCGGTTAGGCGTTTTGCCGTCATTGGCACGTAACGCAGTAAGACACCACAGTGGATGGTGAAGTAATCTACGCCCTGCTCGGCTTGTTCGATCAAGGTATCACGGAATACTTCCCAATTTAGGTCTTCGGCAACGCCGTCTACTTTTTCTAGGGCTTGGTAAATGGGTACGGTACCAATTGGCACAGGCGAGTTACGTAGGATCCATTCACGGGTTTCGTGAATGTTTTTACCCGTCGACAAATCCATCACGGTGTCTGCGCCCCAGCGCGTTGACCAGACCAATTTCTCCACTTCTTCTTCGATAGAAGACGTCACCGCTGAGTTACCAATGTTGGCATTCACCTTCACTAGGAAGTTACGGCCAATGATCATAGGCTCGGTTTCTGGGTGGTTGATGTTGTTAGGAATGATGGCGCGACCTTCTGCCACTTCTTTACGCACGAATTCAGGGGTGATTTCAGTCTGCAGGTTAGCACCAAAGCTGTGACCCGGGTGCTGCTTTAGCAACAGCTCAGATTTGATCGCCTGTAGGTTTTGGTTCTCACGGATGGCGATGTATTCCATCTCTGGCGTGATGATGCCTTGACGCGCGTAGTGCATTTGCGTGACACATTGACCCACTTTAGCTTTACGCACTGTTGGTAGGTGCTTAAAGCGCAATTCGTCTAGTTCGTTATTTGCTAAGCGCTCTTGAGCGAAGTTTGAGCTAACGCTTTCTAGCACTTCGGTATCGTTACGGGCTTCGATCCACTGTTTACGTAATGCTTTTAGACCCACATGAACGTCAATGTTTTCTGCAGGATCCGCATATGGCCCCGCAGTATCGTAAACATAGATTGGCTCGTTTGGCTCAAAGGTCAGATTGTTAGGATCCGAGCCAATAGGCGTATCGGTTAAATTAATCTGACGCATGGGCACCTGGATCGATGCATCGGAGCCTTGTACGTAAATACGTTCGGAAGATGGAAAAGGAGTAGCTTGCAAAGACTCTATAAAAGCTTTGGCTTCTAGACGGGCAATTTCACGAGTTTTCTTATTAGGTTTTGCAGGTGTAGTCGACATTAGCAGATTCCCATTATTGTATGTTTGGAAAAAATGCTTGTCAGGAGGTCACGTACTTCCACGTACGCGCGGCTGTTTTAAGACCTGTTGTCCTTTGTGGACTAGGTTAAAACAACGCAATTTTAGCAGAAAAGAAATGATGCTTTCTTGTTCCCTTCGCAGGTATTAGCCTGATCAGGTTCTGCGGATCCCGCATTAAAATGCGATCTCAGCCAATTAAGGCACTCCGACAAGTTGCACATCAGTATACGCGTTTGTTTGCTTCTGTAAACAAACAAAGATTGAATGATTGGTTAGTAAAATTACGCTTCATTCATCGCAAGCGCTTGCTTGTACAAAGCGTTTTTCTTCTCACCAGTGATCTCAGCAGCCAATGCTGCCGCTTGTTTTACAGGCAATTCTTTGAGCAATATTTTTAAAATTTTAAGAGCCTCGCTGTTGTCTTCTTCCTGTGCAGGCAAAGACACCATCATCACGAATTCACCACGAGTTTGGTTGCTATCGTCTTCTAAAATGCGCTTAATTTCGGAAACAGAGCCAGATAAGAACGTCTCAAATGTTTTAGTTAGTTCGCGTGCCAAGGCCACTTGAGCTTGCTCACCCCAAACCGCTTCTAGGTCTTCTAGACAGTCCAAAATACGATGGGTAGATTCATAGAAAACTACGGTACCAAGTGTTGGCGTCCAGCTCGACATCTCGTCACGACGAGATTTACTCTTTGCTGGCAAAAAGCCGACAAAGCTAAAACGGTCCGTTGGTAATCCTGATGCACACAGTGCGGTAATCAATGCCGATGGGCCAGGAACCGGTACGACTTTATGGCCTTCTTGACGCAAAAAGTTCACCACATGGTAACCCGGATCAGAGATCAATGGCGTGCCCGCATCAGAGATCAAGGCCACGTTTTTACCGTCACTTAACAAGGAAGCAATGTAGGACGCCTTATCGCGCTCGTTGTGGTCATGTAGAGCAAACAGCTTTGTATCGATACCAAAATGATTCATCAAACGTTTGCTATGACGGGTGTCTTCTGCAGCAATAAAGTCAACTTCTTGTAAAACTCGTTTTGCACGATCCGTAAAATCGTCCAGATTACCGATTGGGGTCGCTACAATGTAGAAGGTTCCTCTCACATCATTATCAGACTGTGTTACCATGATTCCTCTTTAATAGGCTTAAGTATTGCGTGCATATGAGTTTGTTTAGATCCCGTATCATACCACTTTCCTTCGTGACATTGTCTCTAATTGGTTGTGGTGCCATTGAAACATCCATGCCTGATCAAGGCTCAACTAAAACCGTTGCTGAGCAGCTAGGGGATTTATCCGATTATCAATATGCGATAGCGCAAGCTCAGGCACAAAGTTCGCCTCAGGCGGCCGCGCCATTTTACTTTGCTGCAGCGAAAGCACTTTTTTTAGATGAACAGTATCTTGAAGCGAGATCATTGCTAGAAAGCCACGTTATTTCCATTAGTAACTCAAGCCAGTTTGAAGGCATGCTACTAATGAGTGATATTGCATTGGCATTAGATACACCTTTGCTGGCATTACAGATGCTTGGCCAGGCTTCTCAGCTAAATGTGGCACAGCGACTAGAAAACAACACTGAGCTACTACAACATCGTGCGCGCGTGATGGCTTCATTGGATAATTGGCCCAATGCAGTGAAGGACTACATGCAATTAAGCCTTCAGTTACCTGTGGATGCACAACTAAACAATCAAGAAGACCTTTGGTTTGCAATTCAAAACTTAACCGACAATGAAGTAACTTATCTTCAGGTGAGTAGCAATTTACCGCTACTAGATGAATGGTTAAACGTTTCTAATATCTTACGTGATCAATCCATGACCGTTGAACAGCAAGTCCAAGCCTTCAAGCGCTGGCAATCTGCTCATGCAAGCCATCCCGCTGCAATCAATCCGCCACGCGATTTCCAAATAATGGCTTCCTTAGAAGACCATATGCCGAGCTCTGTTGCGGTATTACTGCCAATGAGTAAAGAATTAAAAGTTGCTTCAGAAGCTATTCTAGACGGTCTTTTGCAACAATATTATGCCAACGCTGAAGTGCAGCCAGCTCTACATCTTATTGATACCGATCGTTATGCAAATTTCGCTGATGCCTATGCAGCAGCAAGTTCTACTGGGGCAGAGACTATTATCGGCCCCTTACGCAAACAGAATGTTAGCCAGCTACCACATTTAGTGACCGACATCCCCACCGTTGCACTGAACCAACTTGAAATTAATACCCTGACGCCGAACCTTTACCATTTTTCATTAAATGTTAAAGACGATATTCGTGAGCTCATCGCATTCGCAAAAAAAGAAGGGGCTGAAAACTCTGCCATTCTTACAACACAGCCAACTTGGGCACTTCGTCAAGGAGATCAATTTAAAGAGATTGCACAGGAAGAGGATCTGCCTGTTTTAACCTCCCTCTCCTATGAAGATACTCCGACTGGGCGTGCAAATGCTGTAAAGCAGTTGCTACAAGTAGATGAAAGTGAGGCGCGAATTCGCCGTATACGTCAGTGGACAAATCAAGATATCGAATCCACACCTCGTGCCCGCCAAGATTTAGATTACGTGTACTATGTCGGAAAGCTTGAGGATGCAAAGCAGATTCGCCCATTGCTCAACTTTTACTTTGCTGACGACATTCCAATGCTGGCTTCGCAAACCATTCATGATCGCTCACCCAGCTCAACGACCAAAAACGAGGATATTGAGCGTATTGTGTTCAGTGAGCTGCCTGCCATCCTAGAACAACAAAGCAGAGGTGGAAGCAGTCAACCTTTAGTCCTACAAAGACTGACAGCATTGGGGAATGACAGTTACTTGATTGCAAAGCGACTGGCATTATTCACTAATGTTCGGTCTGCTAAAGTATCTGCTAAGACAGGCATTATCACCCTAGACAATAATGGCATGTTCAACCGTCGACCTAATGTTGTGACGTATAAGCAAGGAGCGCTTATCGATGCTAAGGAAAGTTATTTCACCCACAAAGAAACAGAGTGATGGCGCTAAAGCTGAGCGACTCGCAGAGCAATTCCTCGTTCAGCAAGGCTACCAAGTTATTGATAGAAATGTTCACTGCCGCGCGGGCGAGCTTGATTTGATCATGCGATCCCCTTGCAGGCAGAGCATTGTATTTATTGAAGTCAGATACAGAGCTAGCAAAGCACGTGGCAGCGCCAGCGAAACAATTACAAGACAGAAATTTCAGCGCTGTTTAAAATCAGCCGAATTCTGGTTAATGAAACACAACTTGCAACAAAGCCAATACCAAATAGATGTGATTGCTATAGATGGGGAGCTATCCCAAAGCAACATTCATTGGCTGCAGGCAGTACAGGTATAAGCAGTTATTTATGGATTATCAAGAAGCGATCTATACGCAATTTGCGCAAAGTTTTGAGTCACAGCAATATGCACTGGAAACCTTACCAGCGCATATAGAGCATGCCGCTAAAGTACTATTTAATAGCATTGCGAATGGCGGAAAAGTAGTTGCGGTTGGCAATGGTACTGGTTCGTACATTTCGCAGTATTTCAGCACATTACTCCTTGATCGAATGGATCGTGAACGCCCAGGCCTACCTGCCGTATCACTCACTAGTAATGGTAATGCCCTACTAGCCATTACACACAATGACAGCTATCACGACGTATTCTCGAAACAGATCACTGCGATCGGCAACCCTGGCGACGTATTATTTGTCGTCGCAAACAAAGGCAATACTTCGCCTATTATTCAAGCTATTCAAGCTGCACATGAGCGTAAAATGAGCATTGTCGCGTTAACAACACCAGACGCTAAAAATGTGTCTGCGCTGACGTCTCAAGATGATACCGAGATTAAAATCAACTTAACTGGCACATCTCGAGTGCAAGAATGCCAAACAACTGTAGTCCACACATTAGTAGACTTACTTGAACGCCAGTTGTTTGGCTATGAAGATTAATCTACTTCACGACTTTTAACGTGAAACCTTTTTGTGGTGGCTCTGGTGGCGTTGGTTCAGGCTCTGGGGTCACTTCAAAGGTTTCAGGTGGGAACACCATTCCGTCATTGTTTTCCTTAGCATATAACGCTATCGCTGCTGCCATTGGCACAAAAACCTGCATTGGCTTACCGCTAAAACGTGCTTCAAATGACACACCCTGCTTATCAATATGCAGATGCCTTACCGCACTCATACTGATATTCAGGACAATTTGACCATCGTTGACAAACTCTCTTGGCACCACAGCCCCCTCAAAGTCTGCGTCTACCAATAAATATGGTGTTAAGTCGTTGTCTGCGATCCACTCATATGTCGCATTAAGTAGATATGAACGTTTCGGAATCATTCTTTGCACTCCTGAAAATAAAAAGGGGCTTTACGCCCCTTTTGAAAACTTGATGTGCCATTAGTCTAGGCGCATTTCCTGCTCTGCTTCTGACAGACTTTCTTTGAAAGACTCACGATCAAAAACCAGATCCATATACTTGTATAAGCCCGGCGCTTGCGCTTTTTCGATATCTACGCCCAATACCGGAAGACGCCACAAGATCGGAGCCAAGCAACAATCAACGATCGTGAACTCCTCACTCATGAAATATGGCTTCTCTTCGAAGATCGGCGATACACTGATTAAGCTTTCACGCAGCTCTTTTTGTGCACTTTCAACCGCATCACGATCTTTACTTGTCAAAATCGTGTCGACCAAACCAGCCCAGTCACGCTGAATACGGTACATGTACAAACGGCTCTCTGCACGTGCAACAGGGTATACAGGTAACAACGGAGGATGAGGGAAACGCTCATCTAAATACTCCATCATTACATTTGGCTCATACAGCACCAACTCACGATCAACCAATGCTGGCAACTCATTGTAAGGGTTGATATCTGCCAATTCCTCTGGCTTGTTGAAAGGATCAACATCAATAATATCTACGGTTACCGCTTTTTCAGCCAAAACGATACGTACGCGATGACTGTAGTGATCTTCTCCATCAGAGAAGAACGTCATTGAAGAGCGCTTTGCAATAACACCCATGTATAACCCCTATTCAATAAACAACGAAAACCCCATGAAGGGGTTAACTTAACAAACTACGATGTAAATGTCCCTCCTGAAGGAGGGACATTTTGGGCAAAACAACAATCACTTTGTGTTTAGTGAATTTCGCGCCAGTATTCTTTGTTCAAAAGGTATGCAAAGATACCAAATAGAACAATGAATAATAACACTTTTATTCCTAAGGATTCAGCCTGTAAACGACTTGGCTCACCCATATACACTAAGAAATTGGTAACATCATAAGCAACTTGATCAAACTCTTCTTCTGAAAGTTGACCGGCTGTTTTCTGTACTACGACATTACATTGTTCTTCTGTCAAAATATCGCCGGTAAGTGTATCAAATTTTGGCTTACCATGCTCGTCCATCGCAGGTGCTTGTGCACAAGTCATATGACGAACCCCTTGCAGGTGTTCTAAAACGTTTGGCATCCCAACACTCGGGAACACTGTATTGTTGACACCCCAAGGACGTGTTTTATCTTCGTAAAAAGACTTCAAGTAGGTATAAACCCAATCATGACCACGAAGGCGAGCTTCAAGCGTCAAGTCTGGCGGTGTTGCACCAAACCACTCTTTGGCATCTTTTGCATCCATCGAGTTATCCATTAGATCACCAATTTTCTTGCCCGAAGGCAATAAGTTGGCTTCAAATAAATCCGCTGGAATACCCAAATCCGTTGCAGCTCGCTCATATCGCGCATAGCCCATTTCATGACAGCCAGCACAATAGTTTGAGTAAACCTGCATACCTCGTTGCAAAGAAGCTTTGTCGTGTAAATCTGGCGACATATGCTCCAAGTGAACAGCTGAACCACCTGATGCGAAGGTCATCGCTGAGGCAAATACTAACGCCGCAGTTGCGAAAATCTTTTTCATGGTTACACCCTCTCCGGCACTGGTTTTGTACTTTCCCACTTGGTATAGAACGGCATCAAGATGAAGTACAAGAAGTAAACCACTGATGCGATCTGTGCCACTGTTGTTCGACCTTCAGTAGAAGGCAATACACCTAGCACACCCAGCACAACAAAACTGATACAGAAAAGAACTAACGCAACCTTACTCATCCAGCCTTTGTAGCGCATCGATTTTACTGGACTACGATCTAACCAAGGCAATACAAACAGGATAGCGATTGCACCACCCATCGCCACAACCCCCCAGAATTTCGCATCCAAGCCAAACAATGGATATGTCACCGCACGAAGAATCGCGTAGAACGGCGTGAAGTACCAAACTGGCGCAATATGCTCTGGAGTTTTCAGCGGGTTAGCCGCCTCAAAGTTTGGTTTTTCTAAGAAGTAACCGCCCATCTCAGGAAAGAAGAAAATCACCCCACAGAAGACAAATAGAAACACTGCAACACCCACAATATCGTGCACTGTGTAGTACGGATGGAACGGAATACCATCAAGAGGAATGCCGTTCTCATCTTTGTGCTTCTTAATATCCACACCTTTCGGGTTGTTTGAGCCCACATGGTGCAGAGCCAATAAATGCAGCACTACCAAGGCCACTAGTACCAACGGCAAAGCAATCACATGAAGTGAGAAGAAGCGGTTTAGCGTGATACCTGAAATCAAGTAATCACCACGCACCCACTGCGCCAGATCTGGGCCAATCATTGGGATCGCACTAAACAATGAAATAATTACCTGCGCCCCCCAGTAGGACATTTGCCCCCATGGTAATAAGTAGCCCATGAATGCTTCAGCCATTAGAGCCAAGTAGATCGCCATACCAAACAACCAAACGAGCTCGCGTGGCTTCTGGTAGGATCCGTACAGCAAACCACGGAACATATGCAGATACACAACAACGAAGAACGCAGAAGCGCCAGTTGAGTGCATATAACGAATTAGCCACCCATACTCCACATCACGCATGATGTATTCAACAGAAGCAAATGCCCCTTCAGCTGATGGGTTATAACTCATGGTCAACCAAACACCGGTTAGTAGCTGATTAACCAAAACTAGTAGTGACAACACACCAAAAAGATAGAGAACATTTAAGTTTTTAGGTGCGTAGTATTTGCTCATGTGTTTTTCAAACGCTTGCGTAACGGGAAGTCGCGCATCTACCCAAGCCATGAAATCTTTCATAACAGCCATTATGCGTTACCCCCAGCGTCAACACCGACTTCGATAACCGTATCACTAATAAAGCGATGTGGTGGCACGACTAAGTTAGTCGGTGCCGGCACACCTTTGTATACACGACCAGCAAGGTCAAAGCGTGAACCATGGCATGGGCAGTTGAAGCCCCCTAACCACTTATCACCTAAATCTTCAGGAGCAACTTCTGGACGGTAGGTTGGTGAGCAACCTAAGTGAGTACAGATCCCAAGTAGAACTGCAAATTCAGGATTGATTGAGCGGAACTCATTTTGAGCATACTCTGGCTGCTGCTCCACTGCAGAGGCTGGATCTGCTAATTGATCACTCAGCTTGGACAGATCGGCTATGTTTTGCTCAGTTCGACGCACCACCCATACAGGTTGGCCACGCCACTCAACGATCATTTGCTGACCTACTTCTAACTTACTAATATCGGCCTTCACCGGTGCACCAGCTGCTTTTGCTTTGGCACTTGGATTCCATGAGGCAACAAAAGGCGTTGCAATTCCCACTGCTCCCACCGCTCCTATCGCGCTAGTCGCTCCCAGTAGAAATCGACGACGGCCCTTATTTACGCCGCTTTGACTCATTATGGTTCTCTCCCACCAATTTACTGTCAACAAGCCCAAATCCACAAAAATAATAAGGATTTGAATACTTTAAAGGATGTTATGGGAAAGGTATTTTGGTGACAAGGCAACATTCTTGCACAATCACAAAACACTGATTTGAGACATAAAAAAACGCCTGCGAATGCAGGCGTTTTGAAGAATACGAAGCGTAGTAAAAATTAACGCTTAGAGAATTGTGGACGACGACGTGCTTTACGTAGACCAACTTTCTTACGTTCAACCTGACGAGAGTCACGAGTAACGTAACCAGCAGAACGTAGAGTGCGACGTAGTGTCTCGTCGTATTGCATTAGCGCACGAGTAATACCGTGACGGATAGCACCGGCCTGACCAGAGATACCACCACCGCTTACAGTAACGTAAACGTCAAATTTTTCAGTTGCTTCAACTAGTTCTAGTGGCTGACGAACAACCATGCAAGAAGTTTCACGACCGAAGTATTGCTCTAGAGAACGGTTGTTGATAACTAGGTTACCAGAACCTGCCTTTAGGAATACACGAGCAGTAGACGTTTTACGACGACCTGTACCGTAGTATTGAGTAGCTGACATAATGATCTTCCCGTATTAGATGTTAAGTTCTTGTGGCTGTTGTGCTGTGTGTGGATGCTCAGCGCCAGCATATACTTTCATTTTCTTGTGCATAGCACGGCCTAGAGGGCCTTTTGGAAGCATGCCTTTAACAGCGATTTCAAGAACGCGCTCTGGAGCGTGATCAATCAACTTCTCAAAGCTCATAGAACGTAGGCCACCTGGGTAACCAGTGTGACGGTAGTAGTTCTTGTCAGAAGCTTTGTTACCAGTTACACGTACTTTCTCAGCGTTGATAACAACGATGTAATCACCAGTGTCAACGTGAGGAGTGTATTCTGCTTTATGCTTACCGCGTAGACGGCGAGCAATTTCTGTAGCCAAACGACCAAGAGTTTTGCCTTCAGCATCAACCACGAACCAGTCGCGGCGTACTTCAGCAGGTTTTGCAGTAAAAGTTTTCATTAAAAAACCCTTTATCATTTACATGCTGTGCGCATGTCAATACCTATTATTATTGGTTATGCTGTCGGGATACGACTGCATAACTTACACATACTCAAAAATTAGAGCGCGTGAATTATAACCAAACCGCACGCAAAACTAAAGCGCTTTTTCTAATTAAGGACGATGCTCTAACATCAAGTATTCTTCGGATTGCATCTCTAGCAATCGACTGACAGTACGGTCATATTCAAAAGCTAGACGTGTCCCTTGATAAATGTCTGGGATCGCCACTTCAGCAGAGAAAATAACTTTTACATGTCTGTCGTAGAACTCATCAATTAAGTTAATAAAGCGACGTGCCATATCGTCACGTGCTGAGTCAAACTGAGGCAAATCTGAAATGATAATAGTGGAGTATAATTTTGCTATTTCAATGTAATCCACTTGGCTTCGTGGACCATCACAAAGCGCTTTAATATCAAACCATGCAACATCTTCATAGCTACGTAACAATGGGATAGAACGACCTTCAATCTCAACCGCCCCACCTTCATTCACCGCATCACGGTTCACAACTAGGCTCGAGAAACGCTCAGAGATAGCGTCCGCAGCATCTTGGTTCAACGGAAAATGATACAACTTGGCTTGCTTTAATGTACGAAGACGATAATCAACACCACCATCTACATTCATCACCTTAGTATGTTTGTTAACTAAATCAATCGCTGGCAAGAAACGTGCGCGCTGTAAGCCGTTCTTATACAAGCCATCTGGCTCGATATTTGACGTCGCCACCAAAACCGTTCCATTGATAAATAGCTGCTCTAGCAAGCCTGCCAAAATCATCGCATCCGTAATATCCGTCACAAAAAACTCATCAAAACACAACACCTGAGCTTTCTCTGAGATTTGCTTACCTACAATTTCAAGAGGGTTTTTTGTATCGTGCAGTTTACGAAGTTCTTGATGCACCATTTGCATGAAACGGTGGAAGTGCAAACGCAATTTGCGTTCAATAGGCAAACATTCGAAAAACGTATCCATTAAATACGTCTTACCACGCCCTACGCCACCCCAGAAGTACAAACCTTGCTCAACCTGGATCTCTGGCTTTTTCTTTTTCAGAAAACCAAACAGAGACTTCTGCGCCTTAGGGGGCTGTTCACCTCTTGCCACAATCCTGTCGAACAAATCTTGCAAAGCTTGGACAGCTTCTTCCTGTGCAGGGTCATAGTTAAAATCTGGACGTTTAAGATCTTCCTGGTATTTCGATAGCGGGGTCATTGTTTGCGTATACACCATTGCGTGAGAGATTGTCGCTATATTACCAAATAGATACAGAAACCTCACTATTCCCTATATTTCCCATGGTGTATTTCCGCTATAATTTAATAAGTTGTTTTTGGGAGTAAACCATGGAACTAGAAGTATTCGATATCATCGTTTTTGTTACTGGCATCATCATAGGATTTGTAGGAGCGCTTGCTTTCCGTGCGCTAAGTAAAAAGAACGCTCATGACTCGCACAAATCTTCAGGTGCGACAATAGAAGCACTACAACAAGAAATGGAGCGACGCCAAGTGCTTGCTGACGACCATTTCCTTCAACTGCACGCTCATTTATCGGCTGCCGAAAAGAAATTAGCGGATGCACGTAAAGCTGTTCTAGAGGGTGCAACAACACTTGCAACTGTCACTCTAGAAAAGCCTGAGAGCGATTCAAACTCATCTAACCAACAAGATGATGTGACTACGCCTCCACGTGACTATGCCTCAAAGTCTGGCACTGACGAAGGCATGCTAAGCGAAAGCTACGGTTTACAACGCAAGCCTGTTGAAGAACCGACTAGAGCGCTGTAACACAATCAATATCCAAAATAGACAAAGCCTGCTCATTGAGCAGGCTTTTTTATTTCTATTTCAAGTACCAGAAAAGATCTTTTAAGCGGGGTTTGGCACGTCCACAAATTCGCAATCCACACCCCAATGCTCAGTGATGTACTCCGCCAAAGCTCTTGGCCCAAAGCACTCTGTAGCATGATGGCCCGCTGCGCAAAAATGGATACCCTCTTCTCTCGCAATATGTATTGTCTGCTCAGAAACTTCGCCAGTAATAAATACGTCAGCCTTAGCTGCTAGCGCTTTATTGATATAACCTTGGGCACCACCAGTACATAATGCCACCTCTGAGATCATTTGCTCAGACACCGATTCAAAGAGCACATCTCGCCCAACGGTTTCTTTCACTAGTTGCTGAAATGCTTCAGGCGCCAATGGCTGCTCTAGAGTCCCAACAACTCCGATACTTTCTTCCAGAGACTTTTCCATCTCCAATGGACGCAAAGACTGAAGCCCCAAACCGCGAGCCAAATTCGCATTATTACCGACCAATAAATGCGCATCCATCGGCAAATGATAGCCAAACAAATTAATATCTTGCTTAATCAACCGAGACAAACGTCGATATTTCATACCAACGATTTCTTGGGACTCACCTTTCCAGAAGTAGCCATGGTGAACAATGATGGCATCTGCTTCACGTTTCACCGCTTCTTCAATCAATGCCATGGATGCAGTAACACCTGTGACAATTTTTTTTATCTCGCCTTTACCTTCCACTTGCAAGCCATTAGGCGCATAATCTTTAAAAGAACGAGGCTGAAATAGCGCCGTCAATTTACTCTCAAGCTCTTTTATATTCATGTTTACTCCTAAATCACTTCTCCAACCACATGTTCGAAGCCATCTAACATGGATATTTCTTGGGCTATGGGTTGGCACACTTTTTCTATTTTGGCAGCAACACCAAAAAGATAATTCACTGAGCTTTGCCAATGCTGCCGCAAAAACTGCAAATGCCGTCGTCAACATTTATACATTCACTAGCCAAGAATCCCCATTTAGCCGAAACAGCAGCCAAAAAATTACAAACCTTGGTTCTGGGGTCATTATATCGGAAGATGGCTATATTCTCACAAACCACCATGTCATTCAGGGTGCCAGCAGTATTATTGTATCGCTGAACGATCAACGCCAAACTCGAGCAGACCTCATCGGTAGCGACCCAGCAACAGATCTAGCGGTTCTGAAAATTGAACTAACAGAGTTAACACCAATCCATCTGGGCAATAGCGACTCTTTGAGAGTCGGCGATCAAATCTTGGCGATTGGCAACCCTTTTGGGATTGGTCAAACAGTCACAGCAGGTATCGTCAGTGCAAAAGGACGCGACAGCATTGGACTAAACACTTATGAGAACTTTATTCAAACAGATGCTGCGATCAACCCAGGTAACTCTGGCGGCGCATTGGTTGACCTTAAGGGCAAATTAGTCGGGATTAGTTCTGCCATCTATTCAAGCTCTGGCGGCTCTCAAGGCATCGGCTTTGCAACACCGATTAATGATGCCGTTAAGATAATGGAGTCCATTATCCAGCACGGTAGCGTGGTACGCGGTTATCTAGGACTACAAGTTCAAGAAAACTCCCCTCAAGTTGCTATTGCTTTGAACCTCGCCTCAGAAGAAGGGCTAATCGTAACAAGTGTCACACCACAAAGCCCGGCTTTTAAAGCAGGTATTCGCCCTGGCGACATATTGACCGCAATTGAGAAGCACACTGATCTAAGTGCTCATAGAGCGCAGCAATTGGTGTCGCAGCTGACACCCGGAGAGAATGTGACCATTAAGGGATTACGCGGGACCCAAAGCTTCATCACCAAAGCTTTAGTGGAGCAACTGCCTGCAATGCAGGCAGTTGATAATAACTAGTTGCCAGCTAAAGCGGATAAACTTTTCTCTATATTGCTTCCTGCAATATCGTTCGCGAAAAGAGCAAGGTAAGGACCTAAAAAGCCAGCATCAAGCTCACCCTCAATAATCCATCGAAGATGAGTACTACCATCCGCGTTTTCTTTGATCAACAAAGTGTTCGGAATCGGTTTCGTTTTTTGGTTTGGCTGAACCGAAAATGCAATAGAGTCAGTCGTTACTGAGGTAATAACTAACTCCCCTTGCTTAGTGGTTGCTTCGTCATACTGCATCAAATAGCGAGTCTGAGAAGAAATAACGCCTTCATCCGACTGAAGTACCAATTTACCCGACTCAACAAACATCCATTGAGTCCATGCACTGGAACTGTACAACCGCTCCTGCAAGAGATCGTATTGCCCTGCTGGAACATCAATGCTTCGTTCGATTTTGTAGTCTGATGGTAAAAAGAAACCGATTGCAACAGCGATCAAAATGACCACTGCCGCAATGCGAGTAACTAAACGAAGTGAAATTAGCGCCTGAGTTGGCTGCATAATATTCGCCTAGCCCTTATCAATCATTCGGAATTCAGCAGACACAGCGTGCGCTTCTAGTGATTCGCCACGAGCCAATGGTGAAGCGATTTTAGCAAGCTCGCTCGCTCCCTCATGAGAACAATAGATGATTGAGCTACGTTTCTGGAAGTCGTAAACCCCCAATGGCGAAGAGAAGCGAGCAGTACCAGATGTCGGCAATACGTGGTTTGGACCAGCACAGTAATCACCCAACGCTTCAGGCGTGTAACGCCCCATAAAAATCGCACCCGCGTGACGAATTTTACCAACCCACTCTTCTGGATTCTCAATTGAAAGCTCTAAGTGCTCAGCCGCCACAATATTGGCCACTTCAATTGCCTCTTCCATCGAGCCCACATGAATCAAAGCACCACGACCTTCAAGAGAGGTTTTAATAATCTCTTTGCGCGACATTTCTTCGATTTGACGCTCCATTGAAGCATGAACTTTCTCGATGAACTCAGCATCTGTACTAATCAGGATGGATTGAGCGTCTTCATCGTGCTCTGCTTGAGAGAACAAGTCCATCGCAATCCAATCAGGATTAGACTGACCGTCACTTACCACAAGAATCTCAGACGGACCTGCGATCATATCGATACCACAAGCACCGAAGACCATGCGCTTAGCCGTTGCAACGTAGATGTTACCAGGACCAACAATCTTATCGACTTTAGGCACTGTCTCTGTGCCGTAGGCCAAGGCAGCAACAGCTTGCGCACCACCTACGGTGATAACTCGGTCAACCCCAGCAACGTGAGCTGCCGCCAGAACGATATCATTCACAACATTATCAGGGGTTGGAACAACCATTACGATCTCAGCGACACCCGCAACCTTGGCAGGCATAACATTCATCAAAACAGAAGAAGGGTAAGCAGCCTTTCCGCCTGGCACATATACGCCGACGCGATCCAAAGGCGTAATCTGCTGACCAAGCACCGTGCCCGTAGATTCTTCATACTGCCAAGAAGGCTGGATCTGACGCTCATGGTATGATTTGACACGCTCAGCAGCTTTCTGAAGCGCCTCAACAATCGCTCCGTCAACACGGCTCGCCGCTTTCGCTAATTCATCTGCTTCAATAACCAATTCGGCCGCAGTTTGTACAGAACGGCGATCAAAGCGGTTCGTCAGCTCAACCAGTGCCGCATCACCCTCGGTACGAACACGATTTACAATTTCTTCAACACTTTTCTGAACACTTGCGTCAGACACGCTTTCCCATGAAAGCAGCTGATCGAGGTCCTTACGAAAGCCCTCATCTTTGGATGAAAACTGTCTAATATTCAATTTCATAAACGTCTAAGCCTCAGCTGAAACTGCACCATTCAACATATCTAAAATAGGCTGAATGTGCTCATACTTCGTTTTATAAGCTGCTTTATTTACTACTAATCGAGTACTGATATCTGCAATCAAATCACGAGCTTCAAGGCCATTAGCGCGTAGCGTATTACCTGTATCCACAATATCTACGATTAGATCAGCCAGCCCCATAATCGGTGCAAGCTCCATCGCCCCATAAAGCTTGATCACATCCGCTTGAATACCTTGCTCTGCAAAGTACGCTTTAGCCGTTTTAGTAAATTTCGAAGCGACTTTTAAACGGCGATTCGGTAGCTCTTGCCCCTGAACTCCAGCCGTCATTAAACGACACTTAGAGATTTTCAGATCAAGTAACTCATAAAGATTCTTCGTATTCGCCTCCATTAAGACATCTTTACCCGCAACACCGAAATCGGCTACGCCATGCTCAACATAAGTCGGCACATCGGTTGCGCGCAAAATCACCAGCTTAATGTTTTCGTGATTGGTATCAAAAATAAGCTTACGGCTTTTACTGATGTCTTCTAGCGGATAAATATTTGCTTTCTCAAGCAGAGGAAGCGTCTCTTTCAATATGCGCCCTTTGGATAACGCAATCGTTAAGGTTTCGCTCATGTTAATTCAGAACCCTTGAAATCTTTGCACCCAATGCACCAAGCTTTTCCTCAATGCACTCATAACCACGGTCAATGTGGTAAATTCGGTCAATCTTAGTGTCACCTTCTGCAACCAATGCAGAAAGAACTAACGAAGCAGACGCACGCAAGTCAGTCGCCATAACTGGCGCCCCTTTTAGCGCATCTTTGCCGCGTACAATCGCCGTATTACCGTTCACTTCAATGTCAGCACCCATGCGAACCATTTCGTTCACGTGCATAAAGCGGTTTTCGAAAATATTTTCGATAACACTACCAACACCCTCAGCAACAGCATTTAATGCCACAAACTGTGCCTGCATATCAGTAGGAAAAGCCGGGTATGGAGCAGTTGAGATATTTACAGCTTTAGGGCGACGGCCTTCCATATCAAGCTCAATCCAATCATCGCCACATGTTACCTTAGCACCCGCCTCTTCTAATTTAGACAGCACCGCTTCTAAACTGCTGACATCAGTATCAGTGACACGCACTTTGCCACCAGTAATCGCACCAGCAACCAAGAAGGTTCCTGTTTCAATACGATCAGGCATTACTGAATATGTTGTACCGCCTAAGCGCTCAACACCCTCAATAGTAATGGTGTCTGTGCCATGTCCTGTAATTTTTGCGCCCATCGCAATAAGGCATTCTGCCAAATCCACCACTTCGGGCTCACGTGCTGCGTTTTCTAGGATAGTAGTGCCCTCTGCCAACGCTGCAGCCATCAATAAGTTTTCTGTGCCCGTTACAGTTACTTTATCAAAGAAAATACGAGCACCTTTCAAACGACCATCTACGTTGGCAATAATGTTACCGTTATCGACAACAATATCTGCACCCATTGCTTCCAATCCACGTAGGTGGAGATCAACAGGTCGACTACCAATTGCGCAACCACCTGGCAGTGACACAACGGCACGACCAAAGTGTGCGACCAAAGGCCCCAAAACAAGAATGGAAGCACGCATTGTCTTCACAAGCTCATAAGGTGCCTCACAGTTATCTAGTGATGAGACATCTAACTCAACATTCATGCGCTCATCAACCACAACACCACACCCCATAGAACCGAGCAGTTCCAACATAGTGGTAATGTCATGTAAGTGAGGAAGATTTTTGATCGTGATAAGATCTTTAGTAAGCAGTGTCGCTGCAAGAATAGGCAAAGCAGCATTTTTTGCTCCTGACGCTCGTACCACACCATTCAGAGTGTTGCCGCCAGTAATTAGCAATTTATCCATTTATTTCTCTCTTAATTTTTAAAGACTTGCAAATTGAGCTGGCGTATACGTTTTCATCGTAATGGCATGGATGGCGCCAGAAGAGATTGCGTCTTGTAAATGAGAGTAAACAAGCTGCTGTCGTTTCACTGCGTTTAGACCTTCAAAGGCCTCAGCAACAATTGTGATTTGGAAGCTGCAGTCAGCACCATCAGTCGTTACCTGGCTGCCTTCAATTTTTGATTCTAATAAAGCTTTCACTTCGGAGGCGTTCACAAAAACTCCAATTTCTATTCAATGTTCTATAAAAACTATTGTACCCCAGCCAACTCAGAATTTGTCAGCTTTATAACGCAAAAACAGGAGTTTCCTCCTGTTTACGTTTTCTAGTCGAACTGAAATATCTTCTGCACACCATAGAGCTTAAACATTTCTTTAAACTCTGCTCGACAGCCCAATAAGGTCAGAGCCTTGCCAGAACGCCTTATTTCAATCAGCAAGGCAATAATTGGGGCATTCATTGACTCTAGTCCAGAAAGATCAAGGGATTGATCGCTTGAGCACTTCACCCCAACCAAACTTTTCTTAATCTTTAATAATTCAGTCGCATCATAGCGTCCCGCTAAACGCCAAACAGCATCCGCTGTCTGCAACTCCATTTTATTCCCCTCCAGACGCCAATGAAGACTGCCAAGCCGCAATAGCTCGATCAATATCATTACCATTCTGCTGCATCATCACCCCGAACTGTTTACGAAAGGTCAGACCGAAGTTGATGTTATTGATCACCACGTTACTTAACATCCATTGCTTAGCCGATTTAGGCTCCATGTAAAACGCAATATCAACAGGACTACCATCGCTGAGCTGAAATTTGGCATCTACCCGAACTTCGCGGCCTGGCTTTTGTCGTGCCAGCGGCAAAACCGTCAAGCGACTTGGGTCAAAGTCTATCACCGCAGCACTGTATGTTTTCAGCAACGTTCCCTCGGTGACAGAGACAAACTCACTAATCTGTTTTGGCGATGCTTGGCGATAGTACTTACCCATTACTTTTTTCGCTAGATCATCAAAATCCACAACCGGCGCTATGATTTCCCTCATAACCGATCTCAGCTTCTGCGGATCCCCCTCAAGGACGTCTCGCTGATCTACTATCTTGGTTTTGAAGTCATCAACAACTCGAAGCACCTCTTCTCGAGCACCCTCAGGGTTCACAGCAGCAAATGCTTGCGATACCCACAACAAAGACATCAAAAAAATACCAATAGCTTTAATACGCATTACTCATCTCCTCCTGCACTCATAAGGAATTGACCAATCAGATTTTCAAGAACCAGTGCAGATTGAGTATCGTAGATCTCATCTCCGTCTTTGAGCACATCCTCCTCAGCACCTATTGAAATTCCTAAATATTTCTCACCAATCAAACCACTCGTCAGAATTGCGATAGCACTGTCGGTAGGAATGTTATCTACTGTAGAATCAATACTCATCGTCACTTTGGCCATGTAGTATTGTTTGTCATACTCAATACTTTCTACTCGACCTACAGTCACCCCAGCAATAGTTACCTTGGCTCTATCCGTCAGACCACCGATATCATCAAAGTGTGCTTGTATCGTATAGCCGTTAGATTTCTCATTAAACGCTAATCCACTGACTTGCATTGCTAGATAAACAAAAGCAACCACACCAAATAGCATAAACAAGCCGACTAAAACGTTTGCTTTAGCATCCTTCATTATCAAAAATCTCCAAACATTGCTGCGGTTAGCAAAAAGTCTAACCCTAAAATAGCCAATGACCCCAACACCACAGTTCGGGTCGTCGCACGACCAATTCCTTCTGAGGTTGGCTGACAGACATAACCCTGGTACACAGCAATCCAAACGACCGCAATAGCAAATACCAAAGACTTAATCACACCATTCATAATATCGGTATCAAAGTATACTGACTGCTGCATGCTGCTCCAAAAAGAGCCTTCATCCACCCCAAGCCACTGTACTGATACCAACATCCCAGCCCAAATCCCCACAGCTGAAAATATTATCGCCAGAATAGGCATGCAAGTTACGCCTGCTAGTAACCTTGGCGCAATAACGCGTCGTAACGGATCTATCCCCATCATTTCATAACTGGATAACTGCTCAGTTGTTTTCATTAAACCAATCTCTGCAGTTAAGGCTGACCCTGCCCGCCCTGCAAACAGCAACCCTGTTACCACAGGCCCCAATTCACGCAGCAAGGTTAAAGCAAGCAACTGCCCCACCGCCGACTCAGAGCCATAACTGGTTAATATGGAATATCCCTGCAACGCAAGCACCATACCAATGAAGGCACCAGATACCATAATGATGATCAGCGACAGCACACCAACCGAATATATCTGCTTAAGGTAGAGCCTAATGGCCTCATCCCAGCGCACAGGCAATCGAAATAAGGACTGAAATAGAAAAACACCAGCCCGCCCCACCGACTCGATGTATTTGTGTATGGCAAGATATATTGTCTTCACTGACACTAAGCCTCTAACAGTTGTGCTTCATAATTGGGTGCAGGGTAATGAAAACCTACTGGACCATCCGCTTGCCCCTGCAAGAACTGAACAACCCTAGGGTCTGAAGACTGTCGAACCTCATCGGGCGTACCAGCTAAAATGACACGACCTGCCGATAACAAGCAAACATGATCGGCAATACTGAGCGACTCTTCAACATCATGCGACACCAAGACACTGGTTATGTTCGCAGCACGATTAAGACGCTTAATCAACTCGACTAACACACCTTTAGAAATAGGGTCTTGACCCGCAAAAGGCTCATCATACATAACTAGGTCGGGATCTAATGCGATCGCTCTTGCTAGCGCAGCTCTGCGCGCCATACCGCCAGACAACTCAGCTGGCATTAGATAAGCTGCACCACGCAAACCAACACTTTGCAATTTCATCAGCACAATATCGCGTATCATCGCCTCATCAAAATCGGTATGTTCCTGCAGTGGTAAAGCGACATTTTCGTAAACACTCATATCACTAAATAACGCACCACTTTGAAACAGCATGCCCATTTTTCTGCGCGCTTCAAACAGCTCTTTCCTAGAGGCCTGCGCCACATCTAGACCAGCCACTGTAATAGAGCCCGAACTGGCTTCAACTTGACCACCAATCAAGCGTAAAAGCGTTGTTTTCCCTACACCACTTGGCCCCATAACTGCGGTAATTTTGCCCTTTGGTATTTGCAAGGTAATATCTTCGTAAATAGCACGATCACCTCGATGGAAGGACAAATTCTTGACGTCAACATAGACTTCCACTGATGACTCCTTGAATTAAAATCGAACGGATACTAGCACCGTAAAAATGTAAAAGATACGCCATCAAAACCAGCTTGTAATGCTAGCCTCTTGAAATCCTTCAATAAACCACATTAAATGATGCGTTTTACGAATCTCTCTCACAGTCTTTAGGTATTTTGCGAATGCTCATGTTTTCCGCCGCACTGGTTGCAGGCTTGATTTTATTGGTACTCAGCTCTGACAAATTCATTGAACACGCTGCTCTGGTCGCTGAAAAGCTCAACGTCAGCCCAATCGTAATTGGTATTACATTGGTAGCGTTAGGTACCTCAGCACCTGAAATGGTGGTCTCAGCCATCGCAGCATTAGATAATGCACCAGGCATTGCGGTAGGAAATGTCATTGGTTCAAACATTGCCAATATCGGCTTGGTTTTTGGCGCGACACTTGTATTAGCAGCTGTGCCGATCAACGGTAGCCTAGTAAAGAAAGAAATCCCCCTAGTTGTTGGCGTTACTCTGCTCGCAGGCTTCCTAATGATTGATCAACACCTATCTATTATTGATGGTGTAGTGTTGATTGTTGCCTTTGTTGTCGTACTCTTTCTGTTGCTAAGAAATTCGAAAAACTTAGAGGAAGAGCTAACCGGTGATTTACCCGAAGACGACGGTAGTAGTGTGGCACGCTCTTTGTTAATTGCCGCCATCGGCTTAGCCGTTCTAATTGGCAGCTCTAAGTTACTAGTATGGGGAGCCATCGGCATTGCCTCAGCATTAGGTGTGTCCGATTTAGTCATCGGCCTTACCATTGTTGCAATTGGCACTAGTCTACCTGAATTAGCTGCTTCGATTACCAGCGTGCGCAAAGGTCACCACGACATAGCAATCGGCAACGTTTTAGGTTCCAACATATTCAATTTAGCAACAGTGCTTCCTCTGCCAGCATTGATTGCACCAGGCATCATTGAAAATACGGTAATTGAGCGAGATTTCTGGTGGATGCTTGGTTTTACCCTTTTGTTTGCATTTGCTGTTATCATCTACTCAAAGCATCGCACAGCAAGCATCCCTCGATGGTTAGCATTGCCACTTCTAGGCGGATACGGTGCTTACATGTACCTGTTAGCGATTTCTGGCTAGACCATCATGCAAACATCAATTAAAAACATTATTCAACACAAGGGCTTTGCGGGTTTTCTAGCCATCGCCCTTGTTTCAATAGCGGTTTTCTTTATCGGAAACCGTCCAACACTCTACATATTGGACGAACAAAAATTATCTGACGCACCCGATTTCTTCCTAGAGGATGTAACAGCTCGCTCTTACAGCCCAGATGGTAAGTTACAAGAAGTGCTGCAAGCACAAGCGGCTAACCACTACTTAAAAAAGCAAACTACACTAGAGCTTCCGGTTGTGACCCGCTATACAGAAAACTTAAAATCTATTTCCTCTGCAGAAAGCGGCCTATTAAATGATCGTGACAATACAGTCACATTTAACGATAACGCCAAAGTAATTCGTTATGCAGAAAATGTAGAAACCGGCCGCATTCAAGCGGATACACTACTTTTCAACAATGACAATCAAACCATTATCAGTCATGGAAATAGCGAACTCATCACGCCTCAAGGCACTACTAAGTCTGCTAGTATATTTTTCGATCTTACTGACAACACCGCAACCTTAAATGGAGGCGTTTCTGGACATTATGAAGTTTCAAAGTAACAAACATTTTATAGCTTGGGGCTTACTCAGTCTCACAAGCAGCGCCGCCTACAGTTTGCCAACCGATCTTTCACAGCCAATCAATATTGAGGCTGATAAAGCTGCATTCGACCAAAAGGAAGGCACGGCCAATTACAGTGGCAATGTTGTCGTCATTCAGGGCAGCATTCGAATAGAAGCACAATCTCTCACTATCAACACAAACCCCGAAACCGGTGAGTTTGAGTCATTAGCCGCTAAAGGAACACCCTCACTATTTACCCAACAGCTAAATGAAGCTGGCGATCAAATGAAAGCAACTGGAAACACATTGAATTACAACGTTGCAAATGGACAGCTTGAAATCCATAAAAATGGTTATCTTCAGCGCGGCGAAGACGAAATTTCAGCAGACTTTATTCACTATCTATTGAATAACGGCACTTTTAATGCTGAAAACCGTGGTAGTGGTCGCGTCAACATGACCCTGCAACCCGTCCAAAGCGAACAGGCAAACTAGACACATGGCGATTCTTGAAGCAAAACACTTAGCCAAAAGCTATAAAAAACGCCAAGTAGTGAAAGATGTTTCACTAGAAGTTCGTTCCGGCGAAGCTGTCGGCTTGTTAGGACCTAACGGTGCAGGTAAAACAACTTGTTTTTATATGATCGT
The DNA here is from genome assembly GCF_004363305.1 of Marinomonas communis. Classification (GTDB taxonomy): domain Bacteria; phylum Pseudomonadota; class Gammaproteobacteria; order Pseudomonadales; family Marinomonadaceae; genus Marinomonas; species Marinomonas communis. The sequence goes on from NZ_SNZA01000001.1 coordinate 784,249, forward strand.
TGGTATGGTTTCAAATGACCTTGGCGGCATTTTCATTGATGGCGAAGATGTCACCAAAGATGCCATGCACAGTCGTGCTCAAAAAGGCATCGGCTATCTACCACAAGAAGCCTCTATCTTCCGTAAAATGACAGTAGAAGATAACCTTCTCGCGATACTTGAGACGCGAAAAGATCTTACTAAGGCAGAACGTATCGCTAAAATGGAAAGCCTACTTGAGGAGTTCCACGTCACCCATATTCGCAAAAACCTTGGCATGGCCTTATCGGGCGGCGAACGACGCCGTGTTGAAATTGCACGCGCCCTGGCAATGAACCCTAAATTTGTCCTATTAGATGAACCTTTTGCAGGTGTCGACCCAATATCGGTTGGCGATATAAAAGGCATCATTAAACACTTACAAGAAAGTGGCATCGGTGTTTTAATCACTGATCATAACGTTCGAGAAACGTTAGACATTTGTGATAAAGCCTATATTGTTGGTAACGGGCATATCATTGCATCTGGAGATGCTGATGCCGTCATCAATAACGAGCAAGTCAAAAAAATATACCTTGGCGACAATTTCAGACTCTAGGCCCCCTTATTTTTCGGCTGAAAAGGGAGTACTATGCATAAGTCATTCCAAATACTTAAATATAAAAGAGTTGCGCTATGAAGCAGTCCCTGCAACTTAAAATCGGACAACAGTTAACCATGACGCCACAATTGCAGCAGGCGATTAAATTGCTGCAGTTGTCTACTCTTGACTTGCAACAGGAAATCCATGAATTTCTTGAATCCAACCCTCTACTGGAGCTGGACGAAGAAGAAGGTTTCCAAACCGAGAGTGATTCTCGACAAACAGAGATCAATGCGTCAGGTGAACCCAATAACGAAAGCTCCGAAAGCAGCTCCGAAACACCTCAGCTCGAGTCTGAATGGACGGAAAGCATCCCTAACGAACTGTCTATAGACAGTAATTGGGATGACACATACCAGAATTCTGCAGCTGCAGCTGATACCCCAGCTTTTGAGGGCGAGCAAGATCTCGACGGCAGAAATGCGCTTTCCGAAGACATGCAAGACCACTTAATCTGGCAGCTTAATCTGACTCATATGTCAGACCGTGACATTGAAATTGCCTATGCAATTATTGATAGCGTGCAAACAGATGGCTATCTTTCAATGAGCTTAGAAGAGATTTTTCAGGCTTTGACCACGGAACTTGAAGACCTAGAGCTTGATGAAGTCGCAGCCGTACAGCACCGCTTACAGCGCTTCGACCCTGTTGGTGTTTGTTCACAAGATTTACGTGAGTGCCTGCTTGTACAACTGGAAGCCTACCAAAAACACCCTCTTTATCGAGCTACTTTTAACGTAGTCGATCAATACCTTGCCCTTCTTGGCAATAGAGACTATGCGCAACTTAGCCGTAAGACAAAGCTTAAAGAAGAAGCGCTAAAAGAAGTCATTACCCTGATTCAGCAACTTAACCCAAGACCTGGATCGTTAATTGATACCAGTGAAACAGACTATGTTATCCCTGATGTTACCGTGAAGAAGAACAATGGCGTTTGGCAAGTGGAGCTAAACAACGACGCCCTGCCACCGGTTAAGATTAACGAAACATACTCAGCTATGGTGAACTCTAAAGCATCAAGTGATGATATCTCCTACATAAAGAATTCTTTACAAGAAGCTAAATGGTTCATGAAAAGCCTTCAGAGCCGTAATGAGACTTTACTAAAAGTTGCTAGCTGTATTGTATCAAAACAAGTTGAGTTCTTTGAAATTGGCGAAGAAGCCATGAAACCCATGGTATTGCACGACGTTGCCGAAGAAGTGGGAATGCATGAGTCTACTATTTCCCGTGTTACAACTCAGAAATACATGCATACTCCCCGAGGCATTTTCGAACTAAAATACTTCTTCTCTAGTCATGTAAACACTTCATCTGGTGGCGAGTGCTCGTCCACAGCTATTCGTGCCATGATTAAGAAATTGGTAGCAGACGAGCCACCTAAAAAGCCATTAAGTGACAATAAACTAGCAACCATTTTAGCCGACCAAGGCATTCAAGTTGCTCGACGCACTGTTGCAAAGTACCGTGAAGCGATGAACATTCCGCCATCAAACGAGCGGAAGCGACTGATTTAAAGGCCAGCAAATATGTCAGTTAAAAATTTAGTAAAAACAGATCTAGTGTTTGCGAAACAACAGATCTCTAGTAAAAAACGATTGTTAGAACAGTTAGCCGAATCAGTTAGCGATCGACTACACTGTAACGCAGATGAAGTTTATGATGCCCTGCTCGGACGCGAAAAGCTGGGTAGCACAGGCATTGGCAATGGCATTGCGATACCGCACTGTCGTCTTGAGCAAGTTAACCGCGCTACACTGGTATTAATGTCACTAGAAGAGCCAATTGATTTTGACGCAATTGATCGACGTCCCGTCGACCTAATATTTGCCTTGCTAGTACCACCACATCAATGTGATGAGCACTTAGCAACACTCGCGCAGATCGCAGAGCTTGCACAAGCAGAAGAGAAGCTAAATCAATTGAGAGAAAAACAAAACAACGAAGACTTGTTTGAAGCGTTTAACGCTTTGCTGTAAGGATACCCTCATGCTGGAACAATCAGTCGAAATTATTAATAAGCTAGGGCTTCATGCTCGCGCTGCCGGCAAGCTAGTAGAAACAACAAGCCGATTTACATCTGACATCACTATCGAGAAAGAAGGTCGAAACGTTGATGGAAAGAGTATTATGGCCATGATGATGCTTGCCGCTGCGAAAGGCACGACCATCAACGTGAAAGTAAATGGTGAAGATGAGGCTGCAGCAATGGAAGCCATCATCGAACTTATCAATGATCGATTTGGAGAAGGCGAATAGCCGAATGAGCGATCAGTCCACTTTAGAACACTTACAAACGGTTGCCGAATCTCTTGAATCCGGCGCCACCATGCAAATTCGTTATTTGCTCAATGGTGCTCTACCCGCACAGGACGTCGCTCGCCTCCTAGAGTCCTCTCCTCCTAAAGAACGTAAACTCCTTTGGGAACTGATTGATCACGATAATCAAGGGGATGTCTTACAATACGTCTCCGAAGAGATCAGTGTTCAATTCATGAAGGACATGGATACCGAGCGTTTATTAGCGGTATCTGAACACTTTGATAATGATGACTTAGCAGACATCCTGCAACAGCTTCCTGAAACCTTGGTTAAGGAAGTGCTGGCCTCCATGACCGCACAGAATCGTGCGCGCATGGAATCCTTAATGAGTTACTCTGAGGATTCGGCCGGTGGTTTGATGAACACCGATACGATAACGATTCGCCCGAACATAACTATCGATATCGTATTCCGTTTTCTGCGACGACACTCTGAGCTTCCAGAGATGACTGATAACCTATTGGTTGTAAGTAGATCGGATCGCTTTCTGGGCATCCTCCCACTTCGTAAACTACTAGTAGCTGACACGGACACCATTGTCCGTGACATCATGGAAACGGACTGTGATGTCATTTATGCTCATCAAAGCGCCGCCGAAGTAGCGCAGCTTTTTGAAAAGATGGACTTGGTCTCTGCCCCTGTCATTGATCCGGAAACAAAGAAGCTACTTGGTCGTATCACCATCGATGACGTCGTAGACGTTATCCGTGACGAAGCAGAACACTCGATGCTACAAATGGCCGGTTTAGATGATGACGAAGACACCTTTGCTCCCATCATGCAAACCACCCGACGCAGGGCAGTCTGGCTTGGCATCAACTTAATCACCGCATTTATCGCATCTTACGTTATCGGTCTTTTCCAAGACACATTAGATAAGGTCGTTGCACTAGCGATATTAATGCCGATTGTTGCAAGCATGGGAGGCATTGCAGGCTCACAAGTCCTAACTCTTGTGATACGTGGCATCGCCTTAAACCAAATTGGCTCATCGAATGCTAGATGGCTCTTGAACAGAGAGGTCGTCGTTGGCTTGATAAATGGTGTATTATGGGCCTCCGTAATCGCTTTGCTCACAACCGTATGGTTTGGAGACATTAAAATTGCTTACGTCATAGCTGGCGCGATTGTTATCAACCTTTTGTTTGCAGCATTGACAGGTACATTGTTACCCATTGCATTGAAAAAGCTTGGCATTGACCCAGCTTTAGCGGGAAGTGTTATTTTGACCACCGTGACCGATGTGATTGGCTTTTTGTCTTTCTTGGGCTTAGCCACACTCTTTTTACTATAGAACGATTTTACCATGACAGATTTTGAACATTACGACGACAACGAAGAAGAATACAAGAGCAAAACTCAAGTAAAAAGAGAAATGGAAGCTCTGCAAGACTTAGGTGAAAAACTAACCAACCTAAGTGCTGGCCAACGTAAAAAAGTACCTATGTCAGACACCCTACGCGCTGCACTTGAAGAAGCTGACCGTATTAAGCAATGGGGCGCAAAACGCCGTCACTTACAATACATCGGCAAGGTAATGCGTACGGAAGATGCAGATGCTATCGCAGCACGTCTGGAATTATTTGATAGTACATCAGCTGCAAACAATAAGCGCTTTCATCAACTAGAAGCAACACGTGACGCACTGATTGGCGAGAACGGTAAAAGCATCCTCGACCAGTACATCCAAGCAAATCCAAGCGTAGATATTCAACAATTACGCTCACTAGTAAGAATGGCTGCAAAAGAAGCAGAACAAGGTAAAGCGACCACTCAACGCAAGAAGCTTTTTAAGCTCTTACGTGAAGTGCAAGACGCGCAGCTAGGTCTACTTTAAGCAGCCCTATCACAAACGGCGATGCTTTAAACAAGGCATCGCTGCCCTTACTTCTCTTAGATATTCCGTATCTACTTTGAAGTAAATACTACCCTGATCACTTTCATCCATGCTATCCAGCAGCTCTCCCCATGGCGAGTATGCGACGGTATGACCATAGGTTTGACGTGTTTCATTGTGCCAACCCACTTGGTCAACACCAGCAATATAAAACTGATTCTCTATGGCCCTAGCTTGCAGCAACGTATGCCAATGAGCTTCGCCAGTTTTAAATGTAAATGCAGACGGCACTACAACCACTTCTGCCCCCAGCTCAGCAAGACATCGGTACAACTCAGGAAACCGTAAGTCATAACACACAGTCAAACCCAAGCTCACACCATCAATCTGTACAACGACAGGATTCACTTCACCAGGCTCGATGAAGCGTGATTCTCGATAAGATGAGGCTTTATCCGCAACATCTACATCAAACAGGTGAACCTTATCGTAACGGGCAACCTGCTTACCATCCGGACCAACGAGTATGGAGGCCTGCCTAACACGCTCATCTGAAACCAGGTTACCAAACTGATCATGGGCCATTGGATGCGAGCCTATCAGCACAAAAACATTGTTCTCGATAGCAAATCGCCCGACAGCCGCAAGAATCTTAGCGGTCGCATCTGACAACGCCACTTCTCGCATTTGCTTAGCATCAAACAAGAAAACGTTCTCGGGCAGCACTATAAGCCTAGGCTGATTCACCATAGCTCGCTCCATCAACAACAAAGCTTGACTAAGATTTGTCATCCAATCCTTCGTACTGGTTAACTGAACGCAAGCAACACCTAGATTAGCCATATTATTGTCACCTTATGGGAGAGTATTTTACTGGAGTAACCTTAGGATCACTAAAAGGACCTTCAATCTGATATTGAATACTCGTTACTTTCGAAAGCTGATCACCAATTAACTTGTCCGTTATATATAAAAGACCCGCAATCTGAGGTGTAGCCAACAGCAAACCCGCAACAGGCAGCGTACTGCTGATCGGAAGCGTGGCTGTCAGGCGCTCATTTAAAGTTTCATCAACAAGGTTAGCCGTTCCTTGTAAAGAAATTTCTGCCGTAGGGGAAACAACCCGAACCGGCTCTACCGTATTTAACTGGCCTTTAGCGATAGCCAGATTTCCACTAAAGCGGTCGAATGGCATACCTGGCTCATATAAATCGGAGAAATCAAACGTCAGTCGCTTGGCAAGCGCATCAACGTTAAAGATACCTAATAACCGTAAAAAAGGCGGCAACTGGTCGACCTGATTGAAATTTCCTTTTTGGACATTGAAGTTGATCTTGCCCGATAACGTAGGACGATCAAAAGACAGCAGTGAATCTTCCCAACTTAGCAGTACGGCCGTTTGGTAACGATTCGAGCTTAAAAATGGGGTTGGCGAGAATTTTTTAGTTAACTCTCTTGCATTTTCGCCTTCTGCTTTAATGGTTAACTCAACATTTTGTTTCGTACCACCTTGCCAAAATATTTGCCCGACAAACTGCCCCTTAGGTAATTGAGTAGTAATGTCTTTAATTCGAAGACTATTACCAAGATTTTCCACTTTGGCAGACCAATCACCATAAGGGCGGTTATCGATATAAAGCTGATCCACTTTTAAAGAAATTGAGGGAAAAATGTTAGGCTGTAGACTCGACTCTTTATCTGCCTCTTTATTTTCTTTGTCTGCCGTCAGCCAATTTAGGTAATGAACATGGAGCTCAGGACCGGCTTCAGTTTGATTTAGCACAGCATTGAACTCATCTGACGCAACTGAGAATGGGTGACCATCTTTTGCTCGGGTATAGGAAAGCTTCACATTATTAAGCTGATTCTTCTCATTAATTGGAAGCACATCAACCAACAATTCAGCTGAGCGTAACCATTCCGGAAGATTAGTTGGCACTTGAGATGCCTGATGATCATTGGAGCTAGATTCAGCTAAGTTTGACTTAAAATCCTCAATAATAGGTTGCCAAGTGAGCCAATCAAACTCATCAAACTGACCATAAACAGACAGCCCTTTTTCTATCTTTTGGTCTTTAGGTAGCGGCTTTGCAAGGGAAACATGCCCCCCCTGAAGCCCATTAGAATTTGCCAGAATTGCACCATACAACCAATCTTGAGAGGACACATCAACCAACACCTCATCATTCAAAGCAGTAATGTGAACATCTGTTGGCACTGAACGGCTAGATGCTTTTGCAGCTGGAGCAGGCAACGCCAACTTTACACCGCTTAAATCGGTTTTAAGATAAATATCTACTTGACTAGGCTTACTACGCCCAATTTCAAGCTCACCCGAGTAATTGGTTTTACCCTCTAGTCGTGATAGAAAAGGCTTAGGAGCATTTCGCCACAAGGCTACCTCATGAGCATCTATGTCACCTGAAAGCGCCCCACTCACGATGAGGGAGCCATCTTCTGCAAACTGCGACGCAAGCATCAAGTGACTTTTCCCACCTAAGGTTTCTACATCAAACTCTGTATCATATAGACCTTTGCTGGATTGATAGTGCAACCTACCAGACTCAACATCCAAAGGTAAATCCGCTTGGGCAAGCATGACGTTGTTTTGCTGAAATTTTAAGTTCAGATCGACGAAGGGATTCAACTCTTTGCTTAACGGAACTTTCAAATCAAAGGATCCCACAACATCACCCGTTACACGCCATCCTTCAAACGGAGTTAACACACTACTCTTCAATGGCGTTTTCTCTAATGCCTGCAGAATCTTTGACGCATTATCTTGTATCTGACCGCGCACCATCACTTGGTTCGCATCATCACCACTAAAAGGCACATTAACTTGCAGGTTAGTTACCGGCAAGCCTGCAAAGTTCGCTTGATTTACAAGCACATTGACGTCATTTTCCGTCACCAAGACATTACCAACGACGGAATTCGCTGATGGCCAATTTGGGTCAAATGTTAATTTTTCTAGCACAGTGTCAATAGAGAGGCGCAAGTGAGGGGCACCTTGCCCTGCGACAAGCCCCGTTCGAAGCAACAAATCAACATTGCTTGCCTCACCCTGCCCCAATGCTTGTTCAAGCCAATTGTCTAATTCATTCGACAGAACCTTAGGAGGGACAAACAAAAGGCCATTGCTCTTAGAAATATGCTGAGCATTTATATCCAGCATCAACTCATCATCACCTACCCCACCTTCCAGTGGCTGCTCTAATCTAAAACGCCCTTGAACTGTAGCTCCTTGATAAGAGAGTTTTAGATTATCGCCCGTGACGACAAATGAATGATCTAATCTTTGCCAAGCCACTTCACCACTTGAGTGCTGAACCTGCCAAGCAGAATCGTATACTGTCGGAAAAGCGAGAGAGTGATTTCGTCCTTTAAATTCAATGCTACCTTGAGTGTCCGTTAACGAGAAAACTCCGTAAATATGATCCGCCGCCGGAATGCCATTATGACCGTTCACTTGAGCATCTACTAAATTACTTAGGTATTGAAAACGCACACCTTCAGAGCCTTGCCAAATCCTTAAAGAAGCATTCTTCGCCTCCCCTCTAGGCTCAAGGCCTGAGAGAATACTATGTAGGCGCCACTCACTCGGGACAAACCTCAATGCAGCTTTACTGGCTATTTCAGCATCCATTTTATTGAACACTACAAAGGTACGATTTCCATCTGACTCCCATTCCGCTTTAATGTCTATCCCTTCGTACAAACGCCCAGAGTCGTTCAGAGCAAGATCCGCAACAGTGATGGCAACAGCTTCATCATTGTATTTCAGACGCCAATCTGCCTTGAGAAATACAGATTCATTATTTTGAAAAGCTAGCTTTGCCCTACTATCTTTCGCCTGAACTGTTACCCCCTTGTTTGGCTGATACATTAACCAATATTCACCCGCCATTGACACAGATTGCAGCGGCTCAAGTGCCTCCACGGCAAGCCAATTCGTTGGTAGAGTAATATCCGGAACGGAAATATAACCTTGGACTTGCTGCTCAAGGAAATTGGTCAAGTCCCGACTCATCTGCGCCCGTACCTGAATAGGCTGCTCGATATCATTAATAAATACGTCGGTTCTAAGAAGGGTCTTTGCAAAGCGCTTGCGCAACATGGTAGCTGGCATTACGACACTTAGCTCATCGAATCTAGGGCTGTTAAGCGTGAGAGACACATCCAACAAGCTGACTTGCTGCTGCTCTGCCGCATAGTTAAGCACACGAGAGACAGCAGTATCAGCACTAGAACTGGCCGAAGGGGAGGCCTCTTGTCCTTTCAAGGTAATATTGCCTAGCTCATCTTCCTGCAGAAGCACATCCACGCCAGACAAGACTACATTTTGAAACTGTGGAGAGAGCGTAAAAAGCGTTTTGGGGATATCAAGCTCTAAAGACAAGTACTCTAATTTAATCGCTTCAAGCTGCTTGGGTGTATCAAGGGAAAGATCGGTCGCCCTAAACTCTACATTAACACCTTTTAGCTCGCCAATTAGATCGCCAACATGGACATCCATGCCAGTAAGTTGAGTAAGATTTCGTTCAATTTGAGGTTGATAGACATTGATCAGTGGTAACGCCAGCTTTGCGAGCAAGACCGTACTTGCCAGCAGCACGCTGGCAATGACTACAGCCCAAAACAAGAAGCGTGTCGCGGCTCTCATTGCTCGCATGCATTCACCTCGTTAACGCAGCACTACATCGTACTGATCTTGGGTATAAACTGGATCGATCTGGAAACGAATGGTCTTACCGATAAACGCCTCAAGTTCAGCAACGGCCGCACTCTCCTCATCGAGAAAGCGCTCCACCACTGGACTGCTAGCCAACACGGTATAGGTCTGTGAGTTGTATGCTCGGTCCGCACGCATGATTTCACGCAGCACCTCGTAGCAAACCGTTTCCGGCGTTTTTACCACTCCACTTCCTCGGCAAGAGCGACACGGCTCGCATAACACCTGCCCTAAACTCTCTCGTGTTCGCTTACGAGTCATCTCCACTAAGCCCAACTCAGATACACCCGTAATCTTAGTCTTAGCATGATCCGACTCCAGCACCTTCTCAAGCATTCTCAGTACTTGTCGCTTATGCTCTTCATCTTCCATGTCGATAAAGTCGATGATAATAATACCACCAAGATTACGAAGCCTTAGCTGTCGACCAATAGCTGTCGCGGCCTCTAAGTTCGTCTTATAAATGGTTTCTTCTAAATTACGACTACCAACAAAGGCACCAGTGTTCACATCTATTGTAGTCATGGACTCTGTTTGCTCAATCAACAGATAACCACCAGACTTTAACTGCACCTTACGATCAAGCGCACGCTGAATTTCATCCTCGACACTGTACAAGTCAAAAATAGGACGTTCGCCAGGGTAGTACTCAATACGATTCATTAAATCCGGAATAAAATCTTCAGCAAAACCACGAAGCTTGGCAAAGTTTTCTTTTGAGTCAATGCGAATCTTTTCCGTCGTCAAGCTGACTAAGTCACGCATTGTTCGAAGATGAAGCGGTAGGTCTTCATAGATGATGGCAGGTGCTTTAGTGGCATGAATACGCTTTTTAACCGACTGCCAGAGTCGAGTTAAGAAGTTGATATCAGCTAAGATTTCTTCTTCACCAGCACGTTCGGCAGCGGTTCGTAGTATATAGCCACTGGTTTCGTCACGATCCTCTAAGGCCTTAGAGACTAACTGCTTTAAACGCTCTCGCTCTTCTTCATTTTCAATGCGCTGACTCACTCCAACATGTGCTTGATCGGGCATGTAAACTAAATAACGAGAAGGGATAGAGAGATGGGTAGTCAGTCGAGCACCTTTGGTGCTAATTGGGTCTTTGGTCACTTGTACGACCAATGATTGACCTTCTCGAAGGTAGTCCCCGATTTGATCACTTGCGTTTACCGAATCACGATCAGCAACCTCAGAAACATGAATAAAGGCAGCTCTTTCTAAACCGATATCCACAAAAGCGGCCTGCATACCAGGCAACACCCTTACGACTTTACCTTGATAAATGTTACCAACAATTCCTTTGCGGCTAGATCGCTCGATATACACTTCCTGTAGCACACCATTTTCAACCAGCGCTACACGTATTTCCATCGGGGTGACGTTAATTAAGACATCTTCACTCACGAATATTCTCCTTTAGAGGACTCACTCCGAACTCACTAAGAAACTGACTTACTTCATAAATTGGCAAGCCCACTACCGCCGAAAAAGAGCCCGTCATATGCTTCACGAACATACCACCAACACCTTGAATGGCATATGATCCCGCCTTATCACAAGGTTCACCCGTGCGCCAGTAATGCTCGATTTCTAGGTCTGATATCTCTCGAAATGACACATCCGACACCACATTACAGGTGGCCACTCGGTTTAAGCCTCCATTACAAACACAAAGTGATGTCATAACTTGGTGTGTTTTACCTGACAGCGAACGCAACATTGTCTTTGCGTGAGCAAAGCTTTCTGGTTTCCCCAAAATCTGCCCATCAATCACAACACTGGTATCCGATGCAATAATCACATCACGGTGATCAACGCCTTGGCCTGCAATAGCTTCCGCTTTTTCACGGGCCATCCGGATAACGTATTCCTCGGGTGACTCCATAGGAAAAGGCGTTTCATCAATATCAGCTGGCCTAACTTCAAACGAGCTAACCAGGTTTGCTAACAATTCTCTGCGTCTTGGTGATGCGGAAGCGAGAATAATCATGAAGATCCTTATTGAATTAAGTAAAGCCTGCGAATACCCCTTAACAATACAAACACCCAAGGCCAAAGAATCGCTGACACCACTGCAGGCATGAAAATCATCAGGGTCGGCTCAGCATCGCCGGTATAATGGTCAATCCAGAACCCAACTAACTGGTTAATAGAAATAAGCAGAAAGATAAAAATACTCTGTTGCCAACGACGATACATTCTCAGTCGTTTATAAAGTGTGGCACAAGCAGCGGTAATGACAACATACGTCAAAGAATGCTGACCAATCACACCACCTTGCAGCAGATCAACCAACAACCCTAGGAACCACGCAATCCCGACACCGACTTTAAATGGCAAGGCAATTACCCAATAGAGAATTACCAGTAGTGTCCACTCAGGCTTAAACCACACTAGGTGGGTCGGAAAGACCAACCCCTCTAGCATCAAAGCCACAACAAAAGTTAGAACAAAAGCTAAAGAAGATTTCATGGCTGAGCCTCATCACTTCGCTCGATGAGCATCACATGGCGACTTCGCCCCAATTGCGCTAGCGGCACAACATCAACGTCAGCGTATGGTTTACCAGAGACATGTCGTACGGCTCGTACAACACCAACAGGGTAGCCAATCGGAAAACGATTTGCTAAACCACTGGTTGTAAGAATGTCACCTTTCTTAATATCGGCAGTATGAGGAACGCTCATCAACTCCATTCGTTTCATGTCACCGGTGCCACGCAACACACTACGAAAACCGGTTCGAGCAAGCTGAACTGGGACAAAATGACTTGCATCGGCGATCAGAAGTACACGACTGGTGTAAGCAGACGTTTCCACCACTTGTCCCAGAACACCTGTGGCATCAAGTACTGGCTGACCAACGTATGCGCCATTAGAGAACCCTTTATCGATCAGTATCTTATGACTGTAAGCGTTCTGATCAAAGCCAATAACTTCACCCATAACCACTTTTTCATCAACTCGTTGCGAAGCGTCTAGCAGCTCACGCAAGCGCACGTTTTCAGCTTTCAAAGCCTCAAAACGCTGCAGCTGACCTCTCAACAAAAGCAGTTCTTGATTCAGTGATTGATTTTGCGCCACCAAGTCTTCACGACTGTCTAAATGCATTTCAGCCCAGCTGATCATCTTTTGAGGTGCGCTCACAACCACTTGGATAGGTGTAACTAACCAAGTTAAGTAAGGCCGGATAGGACTAAAAACTTTGTAATGCAAGTCTCCAACAATCATCGCCAGCGACACCATAACTAGTATCACAAAACGTGTGCTGGAGACTTTGCCAGACAAGAATGCCGAATTACTAATGGGATGCGCTCCTAACTATTAATCGCTCTCTGGAGAGAACAACTCAGAAGCGTGCTTATCCATCATTTCTAACGCCATACCACCACCGCGTGCTACACAAGTTAGTGGATCATCAGCGATAATCACTGGCAAGCCAGTTTCTTCACTGATTAGACGATCAATTTCACGTAGCAAAGCACCGCCGCCAGTTAACACTAAGCCAGACTCTGCAATATCCGCTGCTAGCTCTGGTGGTGACTGCTCTAGCACACCTTTTACCGCCTGCACGATTTGCGCTAACGGTTCTTGCAATGCTTCAAGAATTTCAGAACTCTTTAGTGTAAAGGAGCGAGGAATACCTTCGGCAAGGTTACGACCACGAACATCAATCTGAAGCTCTTCACCTGTGTGGTAAGCCATACCGATTTCAGTCTTGATGCGTTCAGCTGTCGCATCACCGATTAGGCTGCCATATTGACGACGTACATAAGTTGTAATGGCCTCATCAAAACGGTCACCACCAACACGAATCGATTCTGATGTCACAATGCCGTTTAACGAGATGATAGCGATTTCAGTGGTACCACCACCGATGTCGATCACCATTGAGCCAGATGCTTCCGCGACAGGAAGCCCTGCACCAATAGCTGCCGCCATCGGTTCTTCAATGATAAACACTTCACGAGCACCTGCTCCTAAAGCGGATTCTTTAATCGCACGACGTTCTACTTGAGTCGACTTACATGGGACACAAACTAGAACACGAGGACTTGGTTTTAACATGCTGTTTTCATGTACTTTGGAGATAAAGTACTGAAGCATTTTTTCTGTCACATGAAAGTCGGCGATAACGCCATCCTTCATCGGACGAATAGCGGTAATGTTTCCTGGTGTACGGCCCAACATGCGTTTTGCGTCAGAACCAACGGAAGCAACAGTTTTTTGATTACCATTGTGACGAATTGCTACAACAGACGGCTCATCCAAAACGATTCCACGATCGCGCACGTAAATAAGGGTATTAGCTGTCCCCAAATCGATGGATAGGTCGCTTGAGAACATTCCCCTAATTTTTTTAAACATGAATTTCTACACCCTGAAAAGATCCATTACGAATAGTCAGAAAATGTAACAACCCCCCGTGCTTTGAGCAAGCCGAAACCGCATAATTATGCGATTTCTTTACTCTTATATCTTTGTTTATTGGCGCTTTTTCATCCACAAAAGGAATAATGCATATTTTTTAGCAGTTCACTTTCTACCATTCGCCAATGGCGCTACAATGACTCCCATTTTTCGAAAACCGATATAATTAGGTGAAACATGTCTCTAGAAAAGCAAGACGTGCTCAAAATCGCGCACCTTGCTCGTTTGTCGTTGAATGATAACGACGCCGAGCAATACCAACATTCACTTACGAGTGTTTTGGACTTGGTTGAACAAATGCAATCTGTCGACACCAATGGCGTTGAGCCACTTTCTCACCCACTGGAAGCAAAGCAACGTCTTCGTGACGATGTGGTGACAGAAGAAAATCGCCGCGAAGCCTTCCTTGCCAACGCACCTCAAACTGAAGCGGGCCTATTCTTGGTTCCTAAAGTTATCGATTAAGAGCTTACAGACATGGTTGATCAAAGCATTGCCTCGCTCGCAAAGAAACTGCGAGCAAAAGAAATTTCCAGCGTTGAATTAACGCAAGACTACCTAGCACGCATTAAGCAGCTTGATGGTCAGTTAAACAGCTACATCACTGTCACGGATGAAATCGCCCTTGCACAAGCTGAAGCCGCAGACAAGCTGATTGCTTCTGGCTCCACAAGCACCCTAGCCGGCATCCCAATTGCCCATAAAGACTTGTTCTGTACCGATGGCATCTTAACGACTTGTGCATCAAAAATGCTGCACAACTTTGTACCGCCATACGAGTCCACGGTAACGGGTCGCATGTTAGCATCCGGAGCGGTCACGTTAGGCAAGACCAACATGGATGAATTCGCAATGGGTTCATCGAATGAAAACAGCCATTATGGCGCCGTGAAAAACCCATGGAACCTGGACAAAGTTCCTGGCGGCTCTTCAGGTGGTTCTGCTGCTGCTGTAGCGGCTGGCCTTTGTGTTGCTGCAACAGGCACTGACACCGGCGGCTCGATCCGCCAGCCAGCTTCTTTCTGTGGTATCTCTGGCCTTAAACCAACTTACGGCCGCGTTTCTCGTTTCGGCATGATCGCTTACGCATCAAGCCTTGACCAAGCAGGACCAATGGCGCGTTCTGCAGAAGACTGTGCTCACATTCTTCAGTCAATTGCTGGCTTTGATGCGAGCGACTCAACTTGCTCTGAAGTCGCGACCGAAGATTACACTGCTAACCTTGAAGCCCCTCTTGAAGGCCTAACGATCGGTTTACCAAAAGAGTACTTTGGTGACGGCCTTAACAATGACGTTGCAACAGTAATTCAAGACGCCGTTAAAGAGTTCGAGAAACTAGGTGCTAAGGTTAAAGAAATCTCTCTTCCTAACCTAAACCTAAGTATTCCGTCTTACTACGTGATCGCACCATCAGAAGCATCTTCTAACTTATCTCGTTTTGACGGCGTACGTTACGGCTACCGTTGTGAAGATCCAAAAGATCTAATGGACATGTACAAGCGCTCACGTGGTGAAGGCTTCGGCAAAGAAGTGCAAAAGCGTATCATGGTCGGCACTTACGCCCTATCTGAAGGCTACTACGACGCTTACTACCTAAAAGCGCAACGCATTCGTCGCCTAATCAAAGAAGATTTTGTTAAAGCTTTTGACGAAGTAGACGTGATTATGGGCCCTGTTGCACCCACTACTGCATTTGGTATTGGCGCAAAAACCGATGACCCAATCGCCATGTACCTTGAGGACATCTACACCCTATCGATCAACCTTGCAGGCATCCCTGCCATGTCAATTCCAGCTGGCTTTGCAGAAGGCATGCCTGTTGGCCTACAGATCATGGGTAACTACTTCGCAGAAGCCAAGCTACTGAACGTTGCACACAAGTTCCAGCAAGCAACGGATTGGCATACGAAAAACCCTAGCTTGGCAGAAGGAGCATAATCATGAATTGGGAAGTTGTCATCGGCTTGGAAATCCACGCCCAACTATCGACTCAGTCAAAACTATTCTCTGGTGCAGCAACAAGCTTTGGTGCTGAACCGAATACCAATAC
Source organism: Marinomonas communis (assembly GCF_004363305.1). Taxonomy (GTDB): domain Bacteria; phylum Pseudomonadota; class Gammaproteobacteria; order Pseudomonadales; family Marinomonadaceae; genus Marinomonas; species Marinomonas communis. The sequence continues at coordinate 800,248 of NZ_SNZA01000001.1, forward strand.
AACACTTGTTGATTTAGGTATGCCTGGCGCACTACCTGTTTTCAACAAAGAAGCGCTTCGCATGGCCGTTATGTTTGGCCAAGCAGTGAACGCTGAAATCGGCATGACATCCGTTTTTGCGCGTAAGAACTACTTCTACCCTGACCTTCCAAAAGGCTACCAAACCAGCCAGATGGATCACCCTATTGTCGGTAAAGGTCACTTAGATATCACGCTTGATGACGGCACTGTAAAACGTGTTGGCATCACCCGTGCGCACTTGGAAGAAGACGCGGGCAAATCTTTGCACGAAGATTTCCAGGGTATGACAGGTATCGATCTGAACCGCTCAAGCACACCTCTTTTGGAAATCGTTTCTGAGCCAGACATGCGCTCTGCAAAAGAAGCCGTTGCATACGTTAAGATGATTCACTCAATCGTCACGTACCTTGGTATCTGTGATGGCAACATGGCCGAAGGCTCGATGCGTTGTGACATCAATATCTCTCTACGACCTAAAGGCCAAGAAGAATTCGGCACTCGTACAGAAATCAAAAACGTTAACTCGTTCCGTTTCATTGAGCGCGCTATCTACACAGAAATCGAGCGCCAAGCTGACATCCTCGAAGACGGTGGCAAGATTACTCAAGAAACACGCCTGTACGATCCCGACAAAGACGAGACACGCAGCATGCGTAGCAAGGAAGACGCGAACGACTACCGTTACTTCCCTTGCCCAGATCTATTGCCTATAGAGTTGACACAGGAGTACGTGAACGAGATCGCAGCGAACCTTCCAGAACTACCTGTTCAAAAAGCAGAGCGCTTTATGTCTGAGTACAAGCTAAGCGAATACGATGCTGGTGTTCTATCTGCAACACGCGCGATGGCCGATTACTTTGAAGAAGTAGCCAAAGTTGCCGGCAATGCCAAACTGGCTGCAAACTGGGTAATGGGTGAACTAAGTAAGTACCTAAATACTGAAGGTAAAGAAATCACTGAGTCTTCTGTAACCGCAGAGCAGCTTGGTGGCCTACTGGTTCGCATTGAAGACAACACGATCAACGGCAAAACCGCTAAGAACGTTCTTCAGTCCATGTGGGAAGGTGAAGGTTCAGCCGATCAAATCATCGAAGCAAAAGGTCTGAAGCAAGTAACGGACACTGGCGCTATCGAAAGCATGATTCAAGGCGTGCTAGATGCTAATGCCGCTCAAGTTGAACAGTTCCGCGCGTCGGATGAAGACAAGCAGAAGAAAATGATTGGTTTCTTCATGGGGCAGGTCATGAAAGCATCTCAAGGCAAGGCTAACCCTGGTATGGTAACGCCAATCCTGAACAAACTTTTAAAAGGTTAAGTTTCAGCATCACTAAAAAATGCCCGCTCAACTAAGCGGGCATTTTTATGTTATTTAAACAAGCATCAACGGCTAAGCCACCTCACTATTTAAAGGCTCAATTCGATTGCGCCCAGCACCTTTAGCTCGATACAGGTATGCGTCAGCAGCCTCTAATGTATGATCTAAAGTGTCACAAGCATCCACACAGATGCCAACACTGCAGGTTACGGCCATCCGCTTCTCGGTAAACAAAGTCGTTCGAACCTCATTCATAAAGTTCAAAACATCACAGTGAAGGCTGATTTTATCTTTTGTTGAAATAACAACAAACTCCTCACCACCATAGCGACCGACCAGATCATCTCCAAAATGATTCTTAAAAATACTGGAAAATTGAACGAGTAACTGATCCCCAATCAAATGACCGTGCGTGTCATTAACCTGTTTAAACTCATCGATATCAAAAATGCAGACTTCAAACCCTTCATAGCTTTCACGGGTTTTAAATAAAGTTTCACCCTTATCAAAGAGGTAACGTCGATTGAACATACCCGTAAGCGGGTCAAGGTTAGCCTGTTGCTTGATCATCTCCAGCATTTCGACAGATTCAAGGCTGCTAAAAACTCGCCAGTAAAACTCTTCGTGATAAAACGGTTTTTTTAGAAAATCATTCGCACCGCTTTTTATGAATTTAGCAGATAGCAAGCCATCCCCTTCTGCTGAAACACCAATAAAAACCAAGTTCTGATATTCAGACTTCTGACGCAAGGTTTTTACCAGCGTACAACCATCCATGTTCGGCATATGATGATCAGATATGACCAGCTTTATATCGGGATTGGATTCGAGAACCCCTAGAGCCTCTAAGCCATCAGCGGCTCGAAGCACTTTAAAATGCGCTTTATGCAGTAGATTTGTGACAATATTAAGACACATCTTACTGTCATCAACAACCAACACTTTGGTCTCTAAGTTTTTACGAAGACGATCCAAAAGTTTCTCAACTTGACCATAGGCATAGCGATTATCCTTGGTGATGTAGTCCAACACTCCACGATCAAGCAAACGGCTTCGCAAGGACTCATCAAAGTTGCCGGTAAGCACTACAACAGGCACCTTATGACCCAGCACCTCAGAGACAACCTCTCCGTTAGGAGCATCCGGTAAATTAAGATCGACAACTGCCGCCAAAAAAGTCGTACCTTGATTGAGCGCCTCTTTTGCTGCTGCCAGATCTTTACACATCACACAACGAAAAAAAGGATTAGCACCAATCAGTTTCGCGAGGATTTTTCTAACAACAGCGGTATCTTCAACCACTAATATGTTATACATTCTGCTACCCTTAAGATTACTCCTATTGAATGTAACAGCGAATTGCCAATTTAACGTCGGTTACTTAGTAGTAAAATAGTGAACATTTGTAAAAAACTCTAATGAATTGTCGACCGCACTGTGGGGCATGCTGCATAGCTCCATCTATCACCAGCCCAATACCTGGGATGCCTAACGGTAAACCCGCTGGAACCCCTTGCATCCAATTGGATGAGCATTTTCACTGTAAAATTTTCAACCATCCCGACAGACCCAATGTTTGCGCGCAATTTGAAGCAGTGGAATACGTCTGCGGCGACAATCGTAGCCAAGCATTAGAGACCCTAAATGATATGGAAACCGCCACTCTACCTAGCATCTTTTTTAAGGACAAATCATGAACAGAACACTTCAGAATTTTAGTGTCGCCGTTTTAACCTGTGCCTTTTTATCAGGCTGTGCATCCAATTCAGATCGCACTGCGACACAAAGCAATTTTGTCACTACACCACCAAGCGATGCACAAATCGAGAATAGCGTCACGCAACAAGTATCCATGATGCTAGAGGCTTTCACACCGATTGCTGGACAGGCACTACCTAATAAAAGCGTACTAGACGCTTATGCCTTCCGTGACTATGAGCCCATTTGGGTTGAAAAGAAACAGCTAAATCCCGCCATTTACAAGTTAGTCGACACTCTAGAATCGGCACGCAGCCATGGCTTAAACCCAGTCCATTATCATCTTGAAACTATAAAAGAGTACTTAAGCCTGAAAAGTGCTACATCCCAGCAACTAGCAGAGCTAGATGTCATCACTACTATCGCATTAGCAAGTTTTGCACATGACCTATCAATTGGGCGATATGAGCCACAACTGATTGATCCAAACTGGCGTTTAGACGCGCCTAGTAAAGATTGGCAAAATTTACTGTTTCTCGATTCACCAAGCGACATGGTTAATTACTTACCGACCCTAGCGCCGAGACAGCCAGATTATCAAGTACTTCAAAACTGGCTAGTTTTTTACCAAGAAACCGCTCAAAAAGAAGGTGATATCCGCGTTACCCCAGGCATCCCACTTAGGCTCGGAGACGAGGGTCCAAGAGTAGCTCAACTTAGAGCAAGGCTGGTGCAGCTTGGCGATATCCGCTTTAGTACTAGAAAAACTAACGAAGACTTGTTTGACCAGCCACTAAAAGATGCATTGATCAGGTTTCAAAGACGCCATCAACTCGACATGGATGGCGCAGCTGGCCCGCAAACCATCAAATCACTTAATGTATCCTTAGAAACTCGGGCCAAACAAATTGCCTACAACCTTGAACGATGGCGTTGGCTTCCCTCACAAATTGAAGACAATAGAATTTGGGTAGACCTTACCAACTATCAGGCTGACATTCATTTGAATGGACAAACTGAAAACATGAAAGTCGTAATAGGAAAGCCAGATAGAAAAACCAATGTTTTCTATGGCAAGATGACTTATATGGTAGCCAACCCTACATGGCGCGTGCCTATGCGTATCGCTAGGGAAAACCTTTTGCCCAAGATCCAACAAGACCCAGAATATCTTGCCAAGAACAACTATAAGGTTTTCTCAAGCTGGAGCATTGGCGCTAAGCAACTTAACCCAAGCCACATTGATTGGAAAAAGATTGAACCCGAGAATTTAAGATATCGCTTCGAGCAACAGGCTGACGAAGAAAATGCATTAGGCGCTTACAAATTTATGTTCCCGAATAAATTCGACATTTATTTGCATGACACGCCGGCAAAACACTTATTTAACCGAAGTGAGCGAGCTTATAGCTCTGGTTGCGTCAGACTAGAAAAGCCTGACAGCCTCGCGAACCTTCTAGTTTCAAACAGCCCTCGTCGCCAGCAGCAACTACAAGAGGCCCGCAATTCTGGACAAACTAAAGTTATTTCGCTAGAAGAACCATTACCCGTTTACCTGGTGTACTTTACTGTGGTGCCAAATGCGAATGGTATGCCAGAGTTTCGTCAAGATATTTATGACAGAGACAGTTTAATGGAAGAAGCCATGGGATACTCACCGTTCCCAGCAAGAAATAGCTTTTAATATCTTTAAACATAAATATCTTTAAACATAAGAAAGGGGCCAAATTTGGCCCCTTTCACTTCGCACTGCTGTATTTTCCGGACTCACTTAATCATGATGCAAACTGTGATTTCTTCACGGTCATGAAACAAGTGTTTGTATTGAATATCGTATCGCAGTTTATGTTGTGATAGTTGCCCTGCAATAAGTTCTAAACACTGAACAACTTCTTGATAGCGTTTCTTCATCGGCAACTTAAGATTGAAAATCGTACGTTGTGTCCAGCCTTCACATAGCCATTTTGCCATCAGCTCTGCCACCAAGATCGGACGTTCCACCATATCACAAACCATCCAATCCACTTTAACCGGTGGCTCAAATTTGAAGCCGTCTTCCGTCATGTGAGAAACTAAACCTGTCGCCATTAACTCCTTTTGCATTGGCCCGTTGTCAACAGCGTAGGTATGAATTCCTCGCACAACAAACTGATAAGTCCAGCCACCTGGGCACGCTCCCAAATCCACTGCATGCATACCATCGTGCAAATCACGCTCTCGCTTATCTTCAGGTACGAACTGCAGTAATGCTTCTTCAAGCTTCAACGTTGAGCGACTTGGACCTTTTGCAGGAAAACGCAAACGCCGAATACCCATCGGAAATTCCGAACGACAGGAATCAAAGCTCACACCTAGATAAGCTTGATTGCCTTCCATGAAAAATACGTGATGGCGAATACCAACCGCTTTTTTACGAAGCAACCCTGCCTTTTTCCAAGCACCTAGCAAGGGCTTCTGAATTTTCTTGATCAGTCCCGACAAGGCTTTTGCCTCATTGGTATCTGCTGTTTCAAGCCATATGTCTTCCGCCAACGGCAAATCACGAGCCGCCTCAAGCAACGCTTGAACTCGTCCACCCTGTTCAAAATCAACCACATCATTTACCGCAACAATTTGTCGCGCGAAAATCAAATGATTGAACGAAAGGGAACGAATAATTGTTTCAGCCGCATCCTGTTGATCCGTATTAAAGACAATAAAACCGGAGCTTTCTTGCGGCACGCCATAACCATAAATACCGCACTCAGCGGCTTTATCGGTGATTTCAGCCAAGGCATCTTTCTCAAACCCTGGACGACAGTAAATCAAAATATTTTTCATAGTATTCAGGCGTCTAGTTTAGGTAATTTAAATTTGGGCCATGTAACAGGGGAGCGCAGAAACAACTCATCGTATCGCTGTCGAACCTCGTCAGTAAAGACAGCGTCCTCTTCAGGCCACTTAGAAAAGTTGAAAGTTTCTCCAAACCATTCAAAACTTAGAGAAAAGGCATGTAGATAACCTCGTTCAGCAGCATCGGCCGCGTATCGGGTATCACCAAGAATCGGGGCACCAATACTTTTTAGCGCGACTCGAATTTGGTGTGTCTTGCCTGTTAATGGGCGTACAAAGAAGAATCTCAGCCCACCTTCGGCAAAACTAAAGAACTGAGTTACTGCAAAATTCTCAGGCGAGTTGGTCAACTTCCATTGCCCCCTTCTACTCGCAGACATACCGCCAGAAATGGTCCCCTGCTTTTTCTTAGGCTTCATTTTCGACACAGCAATGTATCGTTTCTCCATGACATGCTCACTGAAAAGCTGACCAAAAGCTCTAGCCGCTTCCTTATTAGTGGCAAAAAGCAACAGACCCGACGTCATCTTATCCAAACGATGCACAGGAAAAAATTGAGTACTGGGATAGGCCTGCTGTAGTCGTTGAACAAAACCAATCCCCTCTTCGGAATGAAAACTTTCACCCGCAGGTTTTACAACCACCCAGAAATCAGCATGCTGGCAAACTACTTCTATAGTCATCACACAGCCTCCATATCTTTGCCGGCAAATACCACCTGATTGCGGCCTTGATCTTTTGCTTGATAAAGAGCCTTATCCGCTCTTGCTAAAACTTGCTCATAGCGCTGCGTTTCAGCATCCACTCCTGCAATACCAATACTGGTTGTCACTCGTAATTTTTTATCTAATCCGTTGTATGCCAAACGCAAATCGCTGATTTGTATTCGAACACTCTCCATCAACTTCAGCGCTTCTTCCGTTCTAGTATTAGACATGATAATGACGAACTCTTCCCCACCATACCGACCAATCCAGTCACTCTTTCGAATAGTGTTTTTCATCACTGCCGCAGTTTTCTGAAGCACCAGGTCGCCTGTTTCGTGGCCAAACCTATCATTAATACTTTTAAAGTGATCCAAATCTAAAATCGCAAAACAACAAGCCTGATTACTTAGCATCGAGTCTGCAAATACATTGGCCGCTTCCGCTAAGACTTTACGACGATTATGTACTTTGGTGAGGTCATCAACCTCGGCCAGATAGCGTAAATGCTCATTAAGCTTACGCAATTTGGTAACGACTACCCCTGCAATCAAAACAATCATACAAGCAGATGCAACAAAGGTACTCAATGCAATCAGCAAACGAACATCTAAAGATGCATAAGGGGTGGTTTTCGGTGCAAACAGCTCAATAAAAGCAAACATCATCAGGGCAAATGCGCATACAACAAATTGAGCTTTACCTCTGTCTACCCTAAATCCCGTTACCGAATACGCGGCTAAAATAATTAGCAGCCATGCAAAATGACTATCTGAGCCGTAAAACCTGAAGGTACAAATGGAGACATAGGTCGCACAAGCTAACGGAAACAGAACCCGAGCACAGCCAGCATACCCCTTTATCGAGAGCAGGTAGCCGATAACAGAGACCATGGCTCCCAAAATATGGACGATGGATTCAGTAAACCAGCCATAAACAAAAAATACCAATGCCGACATAATGCCGACCATTGCTGAGAGCAAGTAAGTGATATTGACTACTTGTTTTCTGTTGAGGTCTGCGTCAGCACCATTGATCGCAATCAGCGCTGCAAACCTTCGAATGTACGGCTTTAAAAAAGACAATGTTTGTCCTTGGTGAGAGGGGTAATAGGTATCGAACCCACTACTAAAAAATGGCTCTAAATAAAAACAGTATTTTACACCACTAAAGACTTAGAACCTATGCCTAATTCTGGACCGATCGGTCAAATTTAGCACCAAGTTAGCGCAATTCTGACCAAAAAAACAATTTTCTTGTTTATCTAAGGCAATAATTCATGGCTTAGAAAGCTGACCATGCAGACAAACAAGTGAAAATTGCGTATTCTTCGCGACCAATTATAAGCCTTTAGATGATTATTCATTGATTGGCATAAAAATTGATAAGACATATCGAGCAGACCGATTCTAGTCAGCCAGTCGCCTTACATTTTTAAGGCGCAAATATAGCCATGGACGCTTTAACACGATGACGAAAGCAAACTAAGCTTTCTAAATTAGAAAGATCATTACCCAAACACATAGAGTATTAACGGTGTCGGAAACATTGAAAAACCAGAGCTTGAAGCCACGCTTGGAGCTACTGAATATCACTAAACAGTACCCCGGATGCCTTGCCAATGACCAAATTTGCATGACCCTAATGCCAGGTGAGATTCATGCGTTACTTGGTGAAAACGGTGCAGGCAAAAGCACATTGGTGAAAACCATATACGGTGTAGTATCCCCTGATTCAGGCCAGATCCTTTGGGATGGCCAAGCCGTTGACATTAAGTCTCCGTCTAAAGCTCGTGACTTAGGCATTGGCATGGTGTTTCAGCACTTTTCATTGTTCGAGACGTTAACTGTCGCGCAAAACATTGAGCTGTGTTTAAGCCCCACCCAATTAGCTGACATTGGCAATCTGGCCGCACGTATCACAAAGCTATCGCAAGATTATGGTTTGAATGTTGATCCTGATCGCTATGTTCACTCGCTCTCTATAGGTGAACGTCAACGGGTTGAGATCATGCGTTGCCTAGTGCAATCAGTGAAGTTGCTAATCTTGGACGAACCAACGTCTGTTTTAACACCCCAAGAAGTTGCTGGCTTGTTTAATGTATTAAGACAATTGTCCAATGAAGGGTGTAGTATTTTATTTATCTCCCATAAGCTGCATGAAGTAACAGAGATTTGCCATAATGCCACTATTCTTCGTGGCGGTAAGTTTGTAGGTGACTGTGAACCGGCTAATGAGACGCCTGCAACGATCGCTAAAATGATGGTCGGTGACTTGGCTGAGCAAGATGCAGGGTATGAAAAAGCTCATGGCGAAGAAGTCATTTTCTCTGCGCAATCTCTTAACCTAGCAGCCAAACACCCATTTGGCACGTCTCTTAAGAACGTCAACTTTGAGTTACTCAAGGGTGAAATCTTAGGAATTGCAGGCGTAGCCGGCAATGGTCAAGAAGAGCTAATGTCCATTATCAGTGGTGAAGATAACCGAACTTTAAAAGGTGTATTCACACTAGATGATCAAGACCTTGGCACTTTGTCTGCTGGCGCGAGACGCCGCAACGGTTTAGCGTACGTCCCTGAAGAACGCTTAGGCCGTGGCGCTGTTCCCGAAATGAGCTTATCGGAAAACACTTTGCTTACCCACAGTCGAGGTTTTGTGAAATCTGGGCTTGTAAATTGGAAAGCGGTCAAAGACTACGCTAAAAAACTGATCTCTGACTACAGCGTAAAATGCCACGGCGAGTTCGCAGAGGCCAAGAGCTTAAGTGGCGGCAATCTACAAAAATTCATTATGGGTCGTGAAATTGGCCAAAACCCAAAGGTTTTAATTTGTGCTCACCCTACTTGGGGTGTTGATGTCGGTGCAGCGCTCGCCATTCACCAAGCTCTCCTAACCCTACGTGATCAAGGTGCTGCCATCCTGCTTATCTCTGAAGACATTGATGAGCTGTTCTTACTGGCAGATCGCATGGCCGCGGTATGTGATGGACACCTTTCCCCAGTTGTTCGTACCGAAGAGACTTCCATTGATCAGATTGGTCAGTGGATGGCTGGGACTTTTATTAACGCTAATGATCACGCGGAGGCTACAGCATGATCCGTGTTCAAGCTCGAACTGAGCCTAGCACCCTAATGACATTCGCCTCACCTTTTTTGGCGATCGTTCTGACATTAATTTTTGGCTCTATTCTGTTTACGGCATTAGATAAAGACCCTATTCAAGCATTGCACGTACTGCTTGTATTGCCTTTATCTGATGCTTACAACATCAGTGAGATGCTGGTAAAAATGGGGCCTTTACTGCTTTGTGCTGTGGGTCTATCGCTGTGTTACCGCGCGAATATGTGGAACATCGGTGCCGAGGGTCAATTACTCGCAGGCGCACTAGGTGGCAGCGCCGTTGCTCTGATGTTTGTCGACTCCGAGTCATTCATGGCAATGCCATTGACCCTACTCGGGGGCATCCTATCGGGGATGGCTTGGGCTGCGATTCCAACGTATTTAAAAGTAAAATTTAATTCAAACTTGATCCTAACAACGATCATGTTGAACTACATTGCTTTGTATTTACTGATCTGGGCAGTGCACGGCCCCTTGCGTGATCCAGATGGCTTTGGCTTCCCTGAGTCAGCACTCTTTTCAGACGCCACTTTACTGCCAGTGTTATCTGACAGTGGCCGCGTCCACTTAGGTGTTGTCTTGGCTATTCTGCTAGCACTTTTTGCTTGGTTTATTCTAAGTAAAACTCACCTTGGCTTTAAAATTAGAGTGTACGGTGCTGATGAGCCTGCAGCGACCTATGCTGGCTACAACGCTAAAGGCATTAGTTGGTTTGTTATGTTGTTTGCTGGTGCATTGGCTGGTTTAGCAGGTGTATCTGAAGTGGCAGGCCCCATCGGTCAGCTTACTCCTAATATCTCACCAGGATACGGCTATTCAGCTATTATTGTTGCTTACTTAGGTCGACTTCACCCAGCTGGCGCCATCATTGCTTCGATCTTCTTGGCCATTTTATACATGGGCGGAGACTTAGCGCAGATTGAAATGGGCATTCCCATTGCGGTAGTAGGTATGTTCCAAGGCGTTCTTCTATTTTTCCTTTTAGCGTGTGACTTTTTCATTCGTTACCGCGTTGTATCATCACGTGAAAACATGGCCTAGGAGTAAAACGTGGATATTGATTTAATTACACAAGTTCTGTTTGCGGCCATTAAAACTGGTACGCCTTTGCTGTTCATTGCGCTAGGCGAAGCAATCTGTGAAAAGACGGGCGTACTTAACCTTGGCCAAGAAGGCATGATGTTGATGGGCGCTGTGGTAGGCTTCATGGCGGCTTATGGCACAGGAAATGCAGGTTTTGGCTTACTTGGTGCCATGCTGATCGGCATGGTCATGAGCCTGATTTTCGGCTTTTTAGTGTTACACCTTGGTGCTAACCAAGTCGCCACTGGTTTGGCTTTAACTATCTTTGGCACTGGATTGAGTGCATTTATTGGCTCTGGCGTCGTTGGCCAGACCATTGCAGGCTTCCAGCCTGTGTACATCCCTGTTTTGTCAGACTTGCCTGTTGTGGGCAAAGTTCTGTTTAGCCACGATCCACTGGTATATCTAGCTATCGCATTAGCATTGGTGATCGCATGGGTAGCCAATAAAACTCGTATCGGTTTAACAATCAAAGCCGTAGGCGAAAACCCTAACGCGGCCAACGCAATTGGTATTAAAGTACTACGAGTACGCTACCTTGCAGTTATGTTTGGTGGCGCTATGGCCGGTCTTGGTGGTGCTTATATGTCACTTGTTTACACGCCAATGTGGGTAGAAAACATGACGGCAGGTCGTGGTTGGATCGCCCTTGCCTTGGTTGTTTTCGCATCATGGCGTATTGGTAATATTGTATTAGGGGCGTATCTGTTTGGCCTTGCTAGCATCATGCACTTAGTACTTCAGGGTATGGGCTGGTCTATTTCGCCAAACTTACTGGCAATGCTGCCTTACGTTGCGACCATTGTCGTTATGGTGATTATTAGCGCAGACAAATTTAAAGAGAAGCTATTAGCACCGCGTTCTCTTGGTAAGCCGTTCGATCCACGTCAAATGGCCTAATAGGTTTTGGTAAACGTTTTTTGTAAATCGCCCTCGGGCACAAAAGGAGCAAATAATGAAACTTAAGAGCTTACTTGTAGGTCTAGGCCTATTGGCAGGTGTTGGTGCAGCTCAAGCTGCAGACGACCCATTCAAAGTAGGGTTTGTATATGTAGGCCCAGTTGGCGACCTAGGTTGGAGCTATGAGCACGACCGTGGCCGTCAAGAGCTTGAAAAATACTTTGGTGACAAAGTTGAAACTACTTTCGTTGAAAACGTGCCCGAAGGTGCTGATGCTGAGCGTGTTATCACGCAACTGGCTAAATCTGGCAACGACCTAATCTTCTCTACGTCATTTGGTTTCATGAACCCGACACTGAAAGTTGCTAAGCGCTTCCCAAAAGTTACCTTTGAGCACGCAACAGGCTACAAACGTTCTAAGAACATGGGTACTTATGTTTTAAGAACGTATGAAGGTCGTTATGTTTCTGGCGTAGCCGCTGGCATGCTAACAGAAACAAATACTATCGGTTACATTGGTTCATTCCCAATCCCGGAAGTTATCCGAGATATCAACTCTTCTTTCATGGCAGCTAAGAGCGTTAACCCTGACGTTACCATGAAAATTGTGTGGGTGAACTCTTGGTATGATCCAGGTAAAGAAACAGATGCTGCGAATGCTCTAATGGATCAGGGTGTGGATGTATTGCTACAGCATACAGATAGCCCTGCGCCACTTATCGCAGCAGAAAAACGTGGTAAGCGTGCCATTGGCCAAGCGTCTGACCAAAGCAGCTTCGCTCCAACAGCGCACGTATTCTCAGTACGTGATGATTGGGCTCCTTACTACATCAAAGTGACTCAAGCAGTTATGGATGGAACGTATGAACCATCTGACTTCTGGGGCGGTTTCCAAGAAGAGATGCTTAGCCTAGCGTCTATTAATGACAACCTACCAACTGATGTTCGCGCAAAAATCGATGAGACTTACGCGAAAATCAAATCTGGTGAGTTCCACCCTTTCACTGGTCCAATTAAGGACAACAAAGGTAATGTGGTTGTCGCAGAAGGCCACACACTAACCGATACAGAGCTTGCGCAAGTAAACTGGTATGTTGAAGGCATCACTGACGAGATTCCTCGTTAAGCTACGACGCTTCTGTCATTAAAAACGGGCGATCAATTGATCGCCCGTTTTTTTGGTCAGGCACTTTTTCAAACCTGTGTTATCATCATTCCAAACTTTACTTAGAGCAGCACTATGACGATGAGCAATACAGATTTTTTTAGAGAAACCAGTCAGTCACGCTATGATTTATTTGTTAAACACATCAGCAAAGGTGGCGTCTGTTTCACCCTTGCCGACGAGGAAGGCTGTTTAAACCTCACTGTAGGCAATGAGCGCGTTTTACCTATTTGGCCTACTGCTGAACTCGCTAACGAGTGGGCCTCAACAGAGCACCAAGAATTCAGTGCTCTTGAGATTAGCAACGAAGCATTTGTGGAAACTTGGTTACCAGGCATGCAAAATGACAACATCAGTGTTGGCGTAGCACCAAACATGGCTGGAGAAAGCATTGTCGTTCAGGCAATGGAATTAAAACAAGAGATTCAAGGCTAAAAAGGAAATCACCATGACCTCTAAACTATTGCGAATGTTGACCATAGGACTAGTTAGTACCGCTTTAGTGGCCTGTAGCACCTCCCCTACTGGTAGAAAGCAATTAGTACTGATGCCTGATAGCCAACTCAATGAGATGGGTGTTGCCTCTTTTTCAGAAATGAAATCCAGCACACCTGCCTCTAGCAGTACAAAAGCGACGCAAAACGTTCAATGTGTTGCTGATCGTATCATTGCAGTACTGCCTGATGAGTACCGTAATCAAGCGTGGGAAGTGGTACTTTTTAATGACGAACAAGTAAACGCATTTGCTTTACCAGGTTATAAAATTGGGGTGTACACAGGCTTATTAGATGTCGCACAAAATCAATCCCAGCTGGCTGCAGTGATAGGCCATGAAGTAGGACACGTGATGGCCCGCCATGGTAACGAGCGCGTTTCGACACAGCTAGCGACAAATCAAGCCCTCGCAATTGGCTATCAGCTATCAGGCGAAGATTCCGCGACCAAGGCAGCTATTTTTCAAGGCTTGGGGATAGGTGCTCAAGTAGGGATCATTTTACCATTTAGTCGCATTCATGAATCCGAAGCAGATGTGATTGGCCTAGACCTAATGGCCAAAGCTGGCTTCAACCCTGAAGAAAGTATTAAGTTATGGCAAAACATGGCTAAGAATGGCTCCAGTACAACGCCAGAGTTTTTATCTACTCACCCATCGCATGATACTCGCATGAAAGACTTAAATGCTGCGATGGCAACACCTAAACAAGTATATGCGTCTTTAAAAAGCGCCAACAAAGTTGCCAACTGCTACTAGGCCCTAAAACGTCACAAAAAAGCCCTTAAGCCTTCCACAGCTTAAGGGCCTTATTTATTTTGGACTACCCCTCAGGATCACATCCAGCATAGTCGGTCTCTATGGTTTTTTCACCCATGCCTGACACCAACCATTAGCTTCTACTGCATGGCCTGCAAACAACGGACAAGCTCCCGTTGCTGCATTGAAAAAGTTACAGTTTGAACAGTTGCTGCCTGCTTTAAAAGCAGCATGAGACGCAGCAGATGCTGCATCAGGAGTGTAAGCCAACGCCTTCGCATTCGGTGCATTAACATCTAGCATAGGTAGCGCGGCAAACGCTTGCTGAGTCAGCGCTCCCATTCCAAATGGCAATACAGCCAACCCAAACAAGCCTCTTTTAACAAACTTTCTACGGTCTTGATTCACCATTACTCTCTCCTGCTGTTTAACCTGCTGACAGGTTAGTCATTTCTTAAACAACAAAAGAGTAAGGGTGGAATCATTCTCAGAGACTGACTCACATCACAACTTACTTAACCGCGAGCTTTAAACTCATCGAAACACTCAACACGATTACGCCCATTCTCTTTGGCGATATACAGGGCTTGATCTGCTCGCTTCAACAAGGTCTGATAGTCTTTACAACCCAAGCCATTGGCTAAACCAATGCTCACTGTAATATCAAATGCGCCGTCTAAAGAAGGACACTCTATCTGTGCTACCCCCTCTAAAAGCTTTTTACAAATTCGTTTCGCTTCTTCAGGGGAGCAATGCAACAAGACCGTAAACTCTTCCCCCCCCCATCGTGCCACTTGATTTGGCTCAAGCACTGTCGTATTGAGGTAAGATGCAACCAGTTTAATCACCTCATCACCCACGATATGAGAAAAACGGTCATTTACTTGTTTAAAGTGGTCGATGTCAATGATGGCAAGATTCAAATGGCTTAATAGCGGGAAGGCAAGAATGAAGTCACTACGAACTTGTTCATCAAAGGCCCGACGGTTAGACAAACCTGTTAACGGATCTTCTTTAGACTGCTTTTCATAGCGCTCAGATTGTTCCCTTAATGCCTGGGTTTTCAATTCAATTTGCTGTGCCAGATAAACTTGGCGTAACTTCAACACACGAATACGCCAAAGCACCAAACTAGCAAGTAGTGCAACAAGTGTTAGAAATGCTAGTACTTGCACTTCTATTCTCTGCCACCAAAAAGGCAGTATTTCAAACTGGTAGCTCGTATCCGAATTACTCCATGCCCCATAAGGGTACCGTGCACTCACTAAAAACTCATATTTTCCTGGTGGAAGGTTGGTATACTCAGCAACGCTTTGGTTTTCACGGTAATTCCATTCATCTTCAAAACCAACCAGCTTTGTCTGATACTGAATGCGCTGAGACATAATATAACTAAGTCCAGCAAAGCGAATTCTTAGGCGATTCACGCCAGGCTCAAGAGTACGAATTTTTTGTGGGTTAATCAGAACACCATCAGCATCTACTCGCTCCAACACGACAGGTAATCGGTATTGATAAAGCTGCTTCAGCGAAGTTGGCCGGATCATTGATAAGCCATTCGCCGTGGCAAATGCCATATCACCTTGTCTCGTACTCACTGCCGCTGGGGTCGAGCCGCCATTAACTTGATCACTCCCCATACCATCCGCTTCGTCGAAGTGTTCAAAGTCGATTGAATTCAATTCACCTGACGCAACACGATGCGCTTCAACATAGCCAATTTTCCAAATCCCACGGTTACTGGTGAGCCAGAAGCTTCCCATATGGTCGTAGACCACCTGAAAGATCTTATCAATCGGTAGACCGGATGGCTTACCAATCCCACCTATTGTACCTTGGTTCACGTCGTATCGAAGCAAACCTCGGTCAGTTGCCATCCAGACATATCCTGGCTCGATATAGAAACCAAACACATACTGAGCTCCTTCAAAACCTGCTATGGAGATTTCCTCAATAGCACCGCTGGAGTGATACATGGCAACACCTTCCGCAGTACCAATCCAAATGCGCCCTCTAAGATCTTCAGCCATAGCCATAACATAATTGTCAGGCAGATTAGAATTCTCCTGCGTGATCAGCTGTCGTTCCCCGCTGGCATCAATTTTCAGAACACCACTGGTTGTCCCCAACCAAAGCGTACCTTTAGAATCCTCATAAATTGCACGTACCTCATCCGATGGAAGACCAGAAGCACGATTGATGAGAGGCGACATATCGCCGTTAAACCATTCGTATACACCGGCTCTTTGGGTACCCACATAAACTTTACCCGATATACTCTGGGCAAGGCTTAAAATAGACTGTCGTGCTGAATAAGATGAAGACGCAGGCGACGCTTTACCATCTATGATCAAGCTGAGACCTTGGCTTGTTCCAACTAAGAAACGTTCCCCCGTAATGGGGAGCACTGTTCGGGTAAAGTTTCCCATCAAACCATCCGCTTGATTAATCGACGTGAAGGGAGCTGAACGCAAACGCAAAACGCCAGCATTCGTTCCTACCCAGATACTGCCTTCTACATCTTGATACCAAGACAACACGCGATTATTGGGCAGCCCATTAGAGGTATCAACAAACTCGAGTTGATCATAACCCAAGCGAGCCAAGCCTTTACTTAGTGTACCTAACCAAATAAATCCACTTTTATCTTCAGAAATAGTCGTAATCGTTGAGTTTGAGAGTTCATTTCGATAGCGCTTTACGCTTTCGCCATCGTAGCTCCAAGCACCTAAATCAGATGCAATCAGTAAAGTCCCTTGATGATCAAATGATAAGTCATTAACGCGAGTATCAGGCGCGACATCAGGAAGGAACAAAGGTGTAGGCAAATCAGAGCCAAGACGGTACAAACCTTGCTCTGTTGCAGCAAAAATGGGCCCATCTTTGTATTGAACTAGACGGTAGGCACCGATATCCAGTACTTTTTGTTCTGCGCCATAGGACTTTTCGGATAAATGCGGACGCAGGAAAACCCCTTCACCTTCGATAGCAATCCAGAGGTTACCTTGATGATCCTCTAAAATATCGTTAACAAGGCCTTGAGCAATATCTTGCGGATACCAATTAAAACCTTCTCTGAGCGTTAAACCACCTCGGGCACCGCCGACCCAAAGCTGATTATTAGAGGATGCCTCCAACGCTCGCGTGCCTGCATCAACAATACCCGTCGCAGCGTCGCGACTAAATAGAGTGAATGAAATTCCATTATAGCGGGCAACCCCTTCCCAGGTCGCAAACCACAGATAGCCGTCTTCCGTTTGAGCAATAGCGTTGACACTGTTATGAGGCAGCCCATCATGAGAAGTCCATACCTCAGTAAAATAATCATTTACACTGGTTACTGCATAAGTGAATGTGGCACATACACAGCACAGTAAGCCAAACAGAAGCCTCGAAAGGGTGTGGGTTAAACGATATGGCATGTTCTGTCCTAGAAAACACGATAATAATTGTTTATCAGTTACCACTACTAATATAAGAAAAACTCTTAAGAATACGTTCAATTTAACACATACTCAGTGTCAATTATTCAAAAATGTATCTCTTATAAACTATATTCAGTTTTGATATAGTCACTTAAAATAAAAACTGGGAGCCAGTCGTGGATATACAAATCCCTAATTTACGACATTTACGCGTTTTTTTGGCAGTCTGCGAATTAAAAAGCATCACTCGTGCTTCAGAAAGAATCTATTTATCGCAACCTGCCATCACACAAGCTATTGCAAAATTAGAGAAGCAGCTTGAGACACACTTGTTCGAAAGACACTCTGATGGAATGTATCCAACGGAGTCTGGCATCCTATGGCAGAAACGCGTAACGCGCTCATTAGAATATTTACGCGACTCCACAGCAGAGTTACTGAAGGACCCTTCTCTTAAAGAAAATCTGTCGGCCAATGTCTTAGCTCAAATTAGCACCACTCAATTAAAAGCACTGGTTGCTGTGTGTGATGTACAGAATTTTAGCATAGCCAGCCGCAATTTGGGGGTATCGCAATCCAGTGTGCATCGAGCAGCGCGAGACTTAGAAAAGCTTCTAGGCATCGCCCTGTTTGAGAAAACCAATACCGGAATCAATGCCACGGATGCAGCAAAAGCTCTAACCAAAGCCTCGAAACTTGCATTTAGTGAGCTACGCCAAGGTATTTATGAAATCCATGCTTTGCAGTACCAAGATGTTTCAACCATTTCACTTGGCAGTATGCCTTTAGCAAGGACAACGATTTTACCTAAATCGATTCTGCGTTTTGGCGATCAACACCCAGACGTTAACGTCAACGTGATTGAAGGACCTTACCCCGATTTACTGCATCACTTGCGTCATGGCGACATCGATATCGTGTTAGGCGCACTACGCTACCCTGCCCCTGCTGATGATGTGATACAAGAAGAACTTTGGAACCCGCCTTTATCCATTATTTGTCGCGCCGATCATCCGTTACTACGATTGGAAACAGTGACGGCAGAGGACCTCGCAAACTGCGCGTGGGTTGTTCCAGCCTCTGGTACACCAACCAGAACCGCTTTTAAAGCACTATTTGACCAAGCTGATTGCACGCCACCAACACGAATTGTTGAGTCAAGTTCACAAATTCTTATCCGTGAACTTTTGCTAGGCAGCGATCGTTTAACACTGATTTCAAGGCACCAAATGGAGCGCGAGCTGGATTTAGGGTTACTCAAAATCTTATCCTATCCGCTAGAGCATACGCGCCGACCAATAGGCCTATGCGTCAGGAAAAACTGGCTACCAACCATTACTCAGTCGCATTTTTTAAGTGTTCTGAGAGAGATTTGTGATCAGTTCAGATAACTCTCTAAAAGGTGTAGCTATCTTTTTTTTAAATATCATTATTGGTTTACGAATTACATCATTTGAGCCGTCGATGTTAGATTGATATCCATACGTTAAGAGTCGAAGAACTCCACTGAATAACAAGACAACGGTTAGGAGAAATTTAATGAGAATTTGTATTGCAGGTGCATCTGGCGCATTCGGCATGAAGCACATGGACGCCATTGCAGCCATCGAAGGCTCTGAAGTGGTATCTGTTGTAGGCACAAAACCTGACGCTATCAAAGCGTTTGCTGAAGAGCGTGGTGTACCACACTACACTACCGACTTAGCTGAAGCATTAGCACGTGACGACGTTGATGCCGTTATTTTGGCAACTCCTACACAAATGCATGCCGCACAAACGATTCAATGCTTGGAAGCCGGTAAACACGTGATGTCTGAAATCCCAATGGCAGACAACATTGAAGACGCTCGTAAAGTCGTTGAAGTACAAAAGCGCACGGGACTAGTGGCAATGGCTGGTCACACTCGCCGCTTCAACCCTTCTCACCAATGGATCCACAACAAGATCGAAGCAGGTGAACTAAAAGTTCAACAGATGGATGTACAAACGTACTTCTTCCGTCGCTCAAACAAAAACGCGCTAGGACAAGCACGCTCTTGGACAGATCACCTACTATGGCACCATGCTTGTCACACTGTGGATCTATTCCAATACCAAACTGGTGAAGTCGCTTCTAAAGTACAGGCACTTCAAGGCCCAATCCACGAAGAGCTTGGCATTGCTATGGACATGAGCATTGGCATGAAAGTACCAAACGGTGCAATCTGTACACTGTCTCTATCTTTTAACAATGACGGTCCATTTGGTACATTCTTCCGTTATATCTGTGACAACGGCACTTACCTTGCTCGCTACGATGACCTATACGACGGCAACGATAACAAGATCGACCTTTCTGGCGTAGCAGTATCTAACAATGGTATCGAACTGCAAGATCGCGAATTTATTGCTGCAATCGAAGAAGGCCGCGCACCTAATGCTTGTGTAACTCAAGCAATCGATGCAATGGAAACACTACATAAGCTTGAGCTGTGCCTAGAAGACTAAGCACCGACAAGTGATTCAAAAGCAGGGCCATTTACCCTGCTTTTTTCATTTATACAGACCAATAATGAGGCAAGGAAAATGTCGAATAAGCACCCAAATTTACTGACGCCTAGCATCGGCCTTGGCTGCATGAACCTATCACATGCATATGGCTCACCGGTTGCCGAAGAAGAAGCGGTCAAAGCACTTCATGAAGCCTTTGACATGGGCTACCGTCACTTTGATACCGCCACATTATACGGTGGTGGCAAAAACGAGCTTTTAGTTGGCAAGTCACTTAAACACCTACGCAACGAATTGTTCTTGGCCAGCAAGTGCGGCATGGCCATCGTTGATGGCAAAAAAGAAATCAATGGTCGCCCAGACAATATCCGACAGCAGTGTGAAAACAGCCTTAAACGATTAGGCGTTGAGCACATTGATCTATATTACCTACACCGTAAAGATCCAAACGTAGCGATTGAAGAAAGTGTTGGAGCGCTTAACGACCTAGTACAAGAGGGTAAAATCGGCGCCATTGGGTTATCTGAAGTCTCTGCTGAAACGCTGCGTAAAGCACATACTGAAGCACCCATCACTGCTTTGCAGTCCGAGTACTCTCTTTGGACTCGTAACCCTGAGATCGCCACACTAGAAGCGACTAAAGAGCTTGGCGTAACCTTTGTTGCTTTCAGCCCACTTGCACGTGGCTACCTGACTGGCGCAGTAAAAAGTGCAGAGGAATTAGAGCAAGGCGATATCCGCCTAAACATGCCTCGCTTTAATAGCGAACATTACCCTAGCAATTTAGCCCTTCTAAACGACTTCATTGGCATGGCAAATGAAATTGGCTGCACACCGGCACAGCTTGCTCTGGCATGGGTTCTTCATCAAGGTGATCACGTTGTTGCCATCCCAGGTACACGCTTTGTGAAACACATGAACGATAACTTAAGCGCAACCGACGTTAAGCTTTCTGAAAGCCAGTTAAGCGATCTAAATAACATGATCAATCAAACCAATGTCAGCGGTACGCGTTACAACGACGCACAACAAAAAGAAATCGATACGGAAGAGTTTTAAGAGAAGCCTTCAAAACTTTCGTCACACGCATCTAAGCAAACAGAAGGAGAGCCAATCGCTCTCCTTTTTTTACAGCACAAAAAAAGAGCCCTTCAAACTGAAGCGCTCTTTAAAAGATCTTTTTCGAACGAGCTAAGTGCTATGCTTTCTCTTGCTCTGCTTGGGCAGCCAAACGAACAAAAGCGTTTGCCTCACCATAGTTGTCATAGCCATCAACACGCTGCACCACTTCAAAGAAGACACCGTGCATTTGCTCAGTGTAGAAATGGAAAAACTCGCCTTGATCATTACGGTCAAACAGGATGTTGTGCGCCTTAAGTTTTGCAATCAACTCCTCCGATAGATCAAAGCGCGCTTCAATATCTCGGTAATAATTGTTTGGAATGGTCAGGACTTTTTCTTGGTCCATATTTTTCGCTGCGGTGAAAATATCATCACAAGCAAACGCGATTTGCTGCACACCTGAACCACGAGTTTGCGTTAAGAAGCGCTCAGCCGATGCAGAACGAGCATTGGTCATATTAATCGGAATACGAATACTCTTATCTTTGTTAGTCGCCGTACGGCTCACCACAAGACCATGAATATCAGGCAAATCTTGACTTGGCTGAATATCAAAACCAAATAATGACTTGTAAAAGAAACCGGTCGACAGAAAGTCAACGTTGGCAACGGTTTGACCAATATGATCAATTCGCTTTAAACCAACACCTTGCTCACCTTGCACACCATCGATTGGCTTGAAGTCGACATCAAAGAATCGATATCCCGCATCACGATTGACAAAATACACCAAGCTGTCACCTACGCCACGAATTGCAGGAATATTCAATTCACCAGGGCCTGCTTGGTTTTCAAAGCGCTCAGCTTTGTAGTGCTCAGCAACCGCCAACGTGTGCTTCACACTGTCTGTCGCAAAACCTAACGCACACACAGACACACCATGTTTTTGGAAGTATTCATGGGCCTGACTTTTTGGTTCTTTATTCAGAATTAAATTCACATCGCCCTGACGCATCAAAGTAACATTTTTAGATCGATGTTGGTGAGTTTCAGCAAAGCCCAACTGAGCCAAAGTTTTTACTAGTTCATCACCAGAATCACCTTCCACCGCGAACTCAACAAACTCCACTTCACGAATCGAAGCTGACTCTTCAATGTTATCGATTGCAATATCATGCTTAGGCGTCGTTTGATCATCCAGCCAAATAAGCGAGCGCATTCCATCTACTGCTTTGGCAACGGGATCAGATGAGCGAAATTCATCGTTAAAAATCTCATGCGACAGATAATCGTCAAAACCTTTGTCTTTTAGTACCTGCACAAACTCCACAACAGGCATGTCACCCTGCCCTGGGAAACAACGAGAATGACGACTGTAAGTCAGGTAATCCGTACGAGGCATCACAGGCGCATCGGCCACTTGAACGAGAGCAATTTTATCAACGGTAATTTCATCTCGCAGACAATCCAGTGTGTTGCCACGGGAGAACATATGGAAAGTGTCTAGGTTAATACCTAAATTTGGATGATCTGCACGCTTAACGAGATCCCAAGCATCTTCGTAATCGGCAATATGCTTACCCCAAGCAAGAGCCTCATACCCTAAGATTAACTCTTCGCTAGCAGCGATTTCTGCAAGATGACGTAAATCCGCTGCACACAGCTCTCGATCTGCGGAGGCATAAGGCTGCACGTTACAACACATAAGCAAGCGGTTTGTACCAAGCTCATGAGCAACTTGCATCTTACGCTTTAGCATTTCAACACGCTTTTTTTGAATATCACGAGGGTTGCCTTCCATATCTCGGAATGGCTGTAGGGCAATGATTTCTAACCCTAAGTCTTTGGCCATTTTCCCTACTTCAACAGGGGAGCCTGCAAACTGAGTTAAATCATTTTCAAAAATCTCAACGCCCTGAAAACCAGCTTTCGACGCTGCCTCCATCTTTTCCCGCAATGTTCCAGAAATAGACACAGTTGCTAATGCAGTTTTCATTATATCCCCCTTTTTATATATTGTTTTTAATATATAAAGATAGTCAAAAAGTTCTACTTAAAACTAAGCTTTATGAGCTTAATCTTAGCTTAGCGCATAGAACTGAATCGAATGAAATTCGAAACTTATATATAGTCTAAAAAGGAATACATAGCATAAAAAAACGCAGCCTAAGCTGCGTTAAAACCACCAAAGAACGGTATTAAATCAAATCGCTGACAACGTCATATTTTTCACGGAACTGATTCCACACAGGTGTCACATCATCAACCTGAACGCCCGTGAAAATTTCAAACGCATCCAGAGCCTGATAAAAGAACAGATCAAAACCTGACACAATCGTTAGTCCAGCAGCGTTCGCTGCTTTTAGAAACTCGGTATCAAGTGGTGTGTATACCGCATCGAAAGCCCACTTCTGACCGCCAAATGCTGAAGCGGCTAATGGGTTTCCTGGGGTTTTGTAATGGCCAACTGGTGTGCAGTTAACCAGACCATCAACACCCTTAGCAATATCAGCCACTTCATCTGCAGCAATCACTGTTGCTTTGTAGCCAGCATCGTTTAGAGACTGGGCCAGCGCCTCAGCTCCAGCAACATTCAAATCCGTGATAAACAGCTCTGTCGCACCGACTTCAAACAAGCCAAAGGCAACAGCGCGCCCAACGCCACCTGCACCAATCATCAATACCTTACCAGCAGCCTGATCTGCTAAACGTGTGCGATAGCCACGGATAAAGCCCGTGTAGTCAGTATTAAATGCACAGACTTTGCCATCCTTAAGCAGCAACGTATTGGTCGATCCAACCTTTTTTACGGAGTCATTGACTTCGTCTGCACTGTCCACAGCAATCTGCTTAAACGGAAAAGTAACGTTCGTTCCGATAAACCCCTTCTCACGGATGAGAGATAAACGCTCTGTAAACGCCTCCACAGCAGAGCTATCCAGTTCCTGGAGCTCGTAGCTTACAGGTAGCTGCTTAAGCTCACCTAGCATGTTGTGAAGTGATGGAGAACGGGAAGCAGAAATACTCTGCCCAATAAGACCAATATATTGCATATACGTTACCTTTGAATGCGTCACATATCCCAAAAGGACATGTATTCACTGTCACTCATCCGTACAAAATAGTGTCGTACAGAATTTTATAGAAGTGATGAAAGCGTACACTAAGTACGCCTTCATGATTATGATAAGTTCGACCGTTATGTATGTCGAAAAATTATAGATAGGTTATCGAGCGCTGTCAGTTGCAAGCAGCTGTAATCCGGCACCTGTATTGGAAATTGGCAGATGGTAACTACGGTGTAGCTCCTTCAAAGCACCCTCATTTTCCAATGCCCCACGCATGGCTAGCCACATGTTTAACTCGACACCTTGTGCCCCTGCTTTTTCAACCAGCTCATAATTGCTAAACTGTGTTAATAACTCTGGTTCATTGACAATCTTATCCATGCAATAAAGATCAAAGGGTTTGTTAATGTAGCCCGCACGTTGGCCATCTAACTGATGTGACAGACCTCCAGTCCCCATGACCACCACTTTTTGATCGCCGGCGAACGATCGCACCGCATCACCAATGGCTTGACCAAATGCATAACAACGGCTCGGTTTGGGCATCGGGTGACGCTCACAATTAATCGCCACAGGAATCACTTTGATATGGCCGTACTTATGGCCTGGCCACATCAAAGTCAGCGGCACAGTTAAGCCATGATCAACCTTCATTTCTTGGCATACCGTAATGTCAAAATCATGTTCAATTAAATGATTCACAATGTGCCAAGATAGCTCAGTCTCACCTGTTACGGGTGGAATTTCTGCAATCCCCCAACCTTCGTCGGCATTTTCATAAAGCTCTGACGCTCCGATAGCAAATGTAGGCTTACGATCGTGGAAGAATTCAAGACCATGGTCGTTGTAGAAAATAATAGCGATATCCGGTTCTTGCGTGTAAAGCCAGTCGCGTACTGGAGGATAAGCATCAAAGAAATCTTTCCAATATGGCGTTTCTTCAAGACCTTTATCCATTGCCACGCCGATAGCCGGTATATGAGACGTTGCGATACCACCAAGTAAATTTGCCATTACACTTCCCCTTGCTTAACTAAGAACGCTTTAAATTCATCTGTGGTCATGCCAGTTTGTAATCCGCCCACATCCTGAACATTTAAACCCAGAATGCCGGCAAACTTAGCTAGGTAATAGATGCTGCCGCCCGCTTCGAGCATGCCAATAACATCGCGCTGACGCATCGCCTGCTTTTGCTCTTCGGTTAGTTTGAACTTTTCGTAATAGGCTTCCTCATCTGCTCTAAACTCATCTCGAGCGGATGCATTGTTGAATGAGTAGCACATCTTATTTAAGGGGTAGCCCTTAGTCGCCATAGGACCATCTAACATTATTGTTCCGGGAATACTGTCTTGACTAGCCATTTCTCACCTCTGCAATTTATTCTTATTGAATAACAATTCATAAAAGTGAGTATAAATTGAACTGAGAATAAGAAATTTGACTTACATCTATTTAAAAGGCGAGTACATATTGCTTTTACAGGAAGGAACATTCAAAAAAAGTTATACTTTATATAATAAAAAAGCCACCCACAGGTGGCTTTTAAAATAATCATTTTAATAGATTATTTATTTTCCAATAACATCAAACCCGATCCAGTATTAGAAATTGGCGCATGATAATTACGGTGTAATTCGGTAACTTCACCTAATAAAGCGCCACGCATAGCAATCAGCATATTAAGCTCGACAGCCTGAGCCCCACCCAATTCCACAAGATCGTAGTTGGAATACTGTGTTAGGGATTCAGGATCAGAAACCAATTTATCTAAGCATTCAATATCGAATGCGCGGTTAATAAAGCCAGCTCGCTCGCCATCTAATTGATGCGACATACCACCTGTACCGAACACGACAACTTTTAGGTCGTCTTCGAAAGATTCGACCGCACGACCGATTGCTTGACCTAATGCCAAGGTACGTTTTGGCTGAGGCATCGGGTGTTGTTCACAGTTAATACAAACAGGAATCACCTTTACATGACCGTAGTTGTGACCTGGCCACATCAGGTTTAGAGGTACTGTAAGACCATGATCTACCTTCATTTCCTGGCAAATCGTCATATCAAAACCATCTTCAACCAGACTGTTGGCAATATGCCAAGACAACTCAGACTCACCTGTCACGGGTGGAATAGTCGGAATGCCCCAACCTTCATCAGAGTTGTAATATTCATCAGCCACACCCATAGCAAAGGTTGGCTTCTTATCAATGAAGAACTCTAAACCATGATCATTGTAGAAAAGGATGATGACATCTGGCTTTTGTTCATTAAGCCAATCTCGTACTGGCGGATAACCATCAAAAAATGGTTTCCAATACGGCGTTTCTTCTAGGCCATTTGCCATTGCATTCGCAATCGCTGGAATATGAGAAGTGGTCACACCACCGATAATTTTAGCCATTACACTTCTCCTCGACCGTTTTTCTCAAGCATAGCTTTGAACTCATCAACACTCATGCCTGTTTGCAAAGCACCGATATCTTGCATATTAAGTTTCAGAAGTCCCGCGAATTTAGCCAAGTAGTAAATGCTGCCGCCTTCTCTTAATAAAGCAATAATATCTTTATCTTTAATTGCCTGTTTCTGAACATCTGTCAGCTTATACTTTTCACAGTATGCATCAGGATCAGCATTAAACTCATCACGTGCTTCTTGATTATTAAAAGAGAAGCACATTTTATTTAGCCCATATCCTTTTTTGGCCATTTCGCCATTAAAAAGATACGTTCCTGGAAATTCGCGTTTTTCGTTAGTCGCCATAGGGTGACCTCATTATTTTTATCGTTTTACTTAGCCCAATAAAGCTTCATTGGGTTATCGACTAAAAGTTTCTGCTGAAGTGCTTCAGTCGTTGCAATTTTAGGAATTACATCAACCAAATGACCATCATCTGGCACATGTGATTTCATATTTGGATGCGGCCAGTCAGTTCCCCAAAGAACACGATCAGGGAATTGCTCAACTAAGGTTTTAGCGAATGGTACAACATCTGAGTAATCAGGTGCTTGAAGCGTTAGACGCTCTGGGCAGCTAACCTTACACCAAACATTGTCGTTTTCAGCCATGAAATTCACAAAGCGCTGGAAGTCTGGATGGTCAACGCCTTTCGCAACATCCGGGCGTCCCATGTGATCAACGACAATCGTTGTACCCAATTCTTTTAAGAAAGGGATCAGCTCTTCAAGATCGGGCGCTTCAAAGTACACAACGATGTGCCAGTCCAGTTGCTTCACTTTTTCAGCAATGGATAAAAACACTTCTTTTGGCGTGCTATCAACCAAGCGTTTAACAAAGTTAAAGCGAACACCACGCACGCCAGCGTCATGAAACTCTTTTAATTGCTCAAGAGTAAACGAGTCATCAATGAATGCCACACCACGTGCTAACTCGCCAGCAGTGTTTAGTGCATCGATTAAAGCGGCATTATCAGTACTATGGCAGGATGCCTGAACAATGACATTACGAGAGAAACCTAGATGATCACGTAACGCAAACAATTGATCCTTAGAGGCATCGCATGGCGTGTACTTACGCTTTGGGTGGTATGGGAACTGATCAGCTGGACCAAATACGTGACAATGTGCATCCACAGCCCCTTCAGGTGCTTTGTAAGCAGGCTTACTTGGGTTGGGATGAAATGGAAGATAATCTTTGTCCATCTTTTAATACCTATTTAATTCTTGTTAAAAGAACGGTTTACAAGCCGTTCTTATGTACAAATACTTTGCCATCAAACAACTTTCGTGCCGTACGCAATAATGCCGCTGAGCTAACATCGCCCTGCTCATCTTGGTCCAGTACAACGGTCATACAACCTGTCGGATGCTCAACATCGAGCGTCATACGTGATGCTGCATCATACGTTGCCAACGCATTGGCTGGCGAACCTTTTAACACCGCAGCCGTTGCCACACTCACTGCCCCTAACACCCCTATCGATGCATGACAGCGATGGGGAATGAACGTACGAGTAGAGATTGCACCACCATTAGAGGGTGCGGACACCATGGTCATCTTAGGCACAGACTTTTCTTTGACATCACCAAGGTTCATCAAAGGGCCAGCTTGCAAACGAATAGACTCAAGTTTGGCACGAAGTACCTCATTGGCCTCCAGCTCTTCACGAGTCTCTTGTCCTGTTATGCCCATGTCTTCTGCACGCATCACCACACATGGCATGCCGTTATCGATCATGGTTAACTCGATGCCATCAATGACATCCACTGCATTACCCGTGGGTAGCAAAGCACCGCAGCTAGAGCCTGCTGTGTCTTTAAAGGTAATTGGAACCGGGGCAGAGAAGCCAGGCACGCCATCAATGCGAGCATCACCTTCGTAGACCACCTCTTTGTCTTGCACTTGCACTCGCGCAACAGAGATTTGGCCGGTATTACACATAAAAATGCGCACTTCCGTTTCACCTTCTACGGGATCAACTAAACCACGTTCGATTGCAAACGGGCCAACTCCAGCAAGAATATTGCCGCAGTTTTGCGCATCCGTCACAATGGCTTGGTCTACAAAAACCTGTAGAAATAAGTACTCAACATCAGCATCATCACGATCAGATTTACTAACCACCGCGACTTTAGAGGTTAAAGGATCGGCACCACCCATGCCGTCAATTTGACGCGCATCGGGCGATCCCATTACGCGTAGCAGGATATCCGCACGCGCTTGCTCATCACTTGGCAAAGCATCCGCAAGGAAGTACGCCCCTTTCGACGTACCTCCGCGCATCCACATGCATTCGATGCCCTTAGACATACTTCAGGCCTTTTTCTTCTAGGCGTGGGCGCATGTCGTAAATATCTAGGCCTAGCTCACCGTTTTCTAGACGAACACGTTTTGCTTCTTCGTTGTCCATACGCTTACGGGCAAGCTCTAGAACCTCAGCCGCTTTCTCACGGCGAACAACTACCACACCGTCATCGTCTGCAACCACAACATCACCAGCATTGATCAATTGATCCGCACAAACGATGGTGACATTTACTGAACCAAGCGTTTCTTTGATAGTACCTTCGGCACAAACCGCTTTAGACCAAACCGGGAAGTTCATTTGACGAAGGTCACGCGTGTCACGCACACCGCCATCGATCACTAAACCAACTACGCCACGCGCTTGCGCTGACGTCGCTAGCAAGTCACCAAAGAAACCATGGTATGAAGGTGATGTTGGCGCAAAGACCAAAATGTCACCGGCTTTACATTGCTCAATCGCAACGTGCATCATCCAGTTATCACCCGCGGCACCAGAAATAGTGATCGCAGAGCCTGCTACGGCTATGTCTTGCTGAATCGGACGCATGTAATGAGCCAACAGGCCAACGCGACCTTGAGCTTCGTGGATCGTCGCCACGCCACATTCTGCCAAACCGTCAATGACTGCCTGATCGGCACGTTCAATGTTTTGAACTACAACATTCTCTCGCATGACTCATTCCTTAAACTTTTAGACGGCTGAAAACACGACGAGTATTGTTCTCGAAGATGTCTTGTTTCTGTTCCGCTGTTAGAACAGTGTTGTTATCGATGTATCGTTTCGTGTCATCAAAGTAATGACCGGTTTCTGGATCAATACCACGTACCGCACCAATCATTTCCGATGCAAACAAGATGTTCTTAGTCGGGATAATGTCTAGCAACAGATCAATACCACGTTGGTGATAAACACACGTATCGAAGTAAATGTTATTCAACACACGCTCTTCTAGATCAAAGCCTTTGTCTAGTGCAAGACCACGGAAGCGCCCCCAGTGGTAAGGTACTGCGCCACCACCATGAGGGATGATGATCTTCAAATCTGGGAAGTCTTTGAATACGTCAGACATCATTAACTGTTGGAAACCAGTCGTATCTGCACCTAGGTAGTGAGAGCCAGTCGTATCAAAACAAGAGTTACAAGCCGCAGATACGTGAATCATCGCTGGAATGTCGTACTCACACATCTTTTCATAAATTGGATAAAAAGAGCGATCAGACAGACGAGCGCCATCCCAATGACCACCAGATGGATCCGGGTTAAGGTTGATACCAATGAACCCCATTTCCTCTACGGTACGAATAATTTCAGGAACAGATTTCGCAGGATCAACACCTGGAGATTGAGGCAGCTGAGCCACTGGAACAAAGTTTTCTGGGAACAGATCACAAACTCGGCGGATCAAATCGTTCTGGTGCTCAGTCCAGTATTGGCTGGTGTATTCATTTCCAACATGGTGCCCCATCCAGCTTGCACGTGGAGAGAAAATCGTTAAGTCCGTGCCACGCTCTTGCTGTAAACGTAGTTGGTTATTAATGATACTTTCACGAATTTCATCATCAGTAACGTGGATAGTACCTTTTTCACCCTTTGCTAGTGGGTCTTTTGCTACCAACGCTTTTTGCTTATCACGGTATTCGCCAACGGCAGGTGGTGTGGTTGTGTAGTGACCATGGCAATCTATAATCATGCTACTGCTCTCTTACTTATCTCTATTTTTATTGGATGTATGAAGCGTCCAGAAAACACATTGATCTTAAAGCAGATAATAATGTTACGAGCCGGCTCGCCAACTAATCTTAGAATATTAGTAGGCAAGCGCATTTTGACCATTTCATTTTCAAGCTATCTGTATTGCATTTTGAGATAGCCAGGCACTCTATTTTTCTAATGGCCGTTTTTTTAATTAATAACAGAACGATATTCAATCGATAAAACACATTGTCAAAACAACCAACAAAACACATAAATAACTGTTTTAAATGGCTTTATTTTATAGAGAAAAGTTAACCGTCCTTTTTATATTCTTTTTTCGCATACTTAAAACCTTAAAATTTCATTTCTCAATTGGCTCTTTTTAATTCATTTTTGAGGTGTTCACGAATTTAAGGCACGCTAAAACCGTTTCACACACAATGTGATCATCGACTTAAGTGAAGTCATCAAACGGATAGCCCCCTTAAACAAACTCTCTACCCAGGGTTGAGCAACAAACCTAACTTTATTTACGACGCATAGACGTCTGTTAAACCAACTAGAATTTACAAAAATAATAGCGGGGACTATAAAAATGAAAAAACGCTTACTAAGTACTGTTGCAGGTATTGCATTAATGTCAGGCGCAGCCTTTGCGGATTACCCAACTAAGGACATCCAAGGCATCATCCAATGGGGAGCGGGTGGTTCAACTGACACAGTCATGCGATCCATTTCTCCACATGTTGAGAAAGAGCTTGGCACTGACATCATCCTTACTAATAAGACTGGTGGTGTAGGTGCCATCGCACTGAAATATGTAAATGCGAAAAAGCCAGATGGCTATACCCTTCTAATGGGAGCAGAAAACCCACAAATGTATAAAGTACTGGGCTTATCTGATACTGATTACAACGACATGGTTGCAATCAACATTCTGGCCCGTGGTACGCCAATCTTTGTTGCGCAGAAAGACGCGCCTTACAACAACATGCAAGAGCTTATCGACTACGCGAAAGCCAACCCAGGCAAAGTGAAATTCGGCTCTACTGGTAAAGGTGGATTGACGTCTATCGTGATGGCAATGCTTGAATCACAAGTTGACCTTGATTACACCAGCATCCCATACAATGGTGACGGTCCAGCCTTGACAGCTCTACAAGGTGGCGCTATTGATGTGATGCCATCTGTACTAGGTGCAACAGTTGAACACCTAAAAGCAGGCCGTATGAAAGCATTAGGTGTTGTTGATGTAGAGGAAAGTAAATTGCTTCCTGGTGTTGCGCCAATTACTGACACACTACCAGGCATGAAAGCTTACCTACCTTGGGGCCCATTCTTCGGTGTATTCGTGAAAAAAGGCACGCCAGAAGACGCAGTTGAAAAACTTCAAGCTGCCTTCCATAAAGCTGCGTTCAGCCCAGACTTCATTGACCTAATGGAAAAACGTGGCTTCACCATCCTAAACGTAAGTGGTGAAGAAGCAGACATGTTCCTAAGTGGTTACCGCTCTACTTCTTCTTGGTTAGTGCACGAAGCTGGCTTCAGCAAGCGCTCACCTGAAGAGTTCAATATTCCAAAACCATAACAGCGTTTCGACTAGGGCGGGTGCTCCGTGCACCCAGCCCTTTTGCTTTGTCTTTTTGAGGAGTTATCATGCCTCGCACTGTCTATCGTCGCCCAGGTGAAAGAGTGTTTTGCTTTTTACTGGTCGTTTTCAGCGTGTATCTTTTTTGGCAAGCCTACGGTATTTCAGGCTTCAGTGAACTCAGTTCTCCTGGCGCCTTTCCGTTAGCCACATCCGCTACCATGGTGATTGCCGCCTGTGTCGTGTTTGTTAATACATTAAAGCTTCCTGAAGCGGAAGGTGTTCGCTTTTTCTACCACTGCTTCCCACCCATTGTTGGGATTGTGATGGCATTGATTCTGATCTTTGCAATCATGCTTGAAAGCCTTGGTTTTATTCTCTCGAGCTTCTTCTTTTTATTTGTTGGAATTCAGTTCCTATACCAAAAAAGCGTGCTGACAACCCTGACTATTACCGTGTTGTCTCTTGTGGTGGTGTACATTATTTTCCGTTTAGTTTTCCAAGTGGTTTTACCCGAAGGCATTGTGCCAGAGCGTGAAATCCTTGCTGCCATTGAACAATTCTGGAGGGGCTAATAGATGGATGCTTTATCTTATTTTGCCATTTCTTGGCTATCGCCAGAGTTATTAGGACTAACAGCTCTTGGTACGTTTTTAGGCATTTATGTAGGCGCTATTCCCGGCCTATCCGTCACCATGGCGGTGTCTATTCTGATTTCATTCACCTTTTCATGGGACGTTAACTACGCTTTATGTTTGATGGTTGGCGTATTCATGGGGGGTGTTTACGGTGGTTCACGAACGGCTATCTTGCTAAATATTCCTGGCGCACCTTCCGCCATAGCGACTGCATTAGATGGCTACCCGCTGGCGAAAAAAGGTTTAGCAGGTGAAGCCATCGGTCTCTCAACTATCATGTCGGTTGTAGGTGGCTTTGTCGGTATTTTTGTTCTTTCAATCGCAGCGCCCAGTATCAGTGAATTCGCCCTAACTTTCCAACCACGTGATTACATGATGCTGGGGATTCTAGGCATCATGCTGGTCGGTTCGTTGTCTGGCGGCAGCTTGGCAAAAGGTATTTTTGCCGGTGCTTTTGGTCTTCTAATCGGTACGGTTGGCCTTGACCCAATGACCGCTGAAGAACGCTTTACCTTTGGCGTCGTTGAGCTTTGGGATGGTATTAACCCTGTTGCCGTGATGATTGGATTGTTTGGTATTTCAGAAGCATTGCATCAACTGCACCATATGAACAAAGCGGTTGTGAAGCAGAAGATCTCACGCATCATCCCAAAATGGATGGATGTTAAGAAATACCTACCATTGAGTCTGCAGTCTTCATTCATTGGCGTAATCGTCGGCGCTTTACCAGGCACTGGCGGTGACATTGCGGCTTTAATGGCTTATGACCATGCTAAGCGTATTACCAAAAAGCCTGAAGTTGAGTTCGGTAAAGGGGCGAAAGAAGGCCTGATCGCTCCGGAGGCCGCCAACAATGCTGCGGTAGGTGGCGCTTATATCCCGATGCTGACACTTGGGATTCCAGGTGATGCAGTAACCGCTGTGTTTATCGGTGCGTTGTTTATTCATGGATTGAACCCTGGCCCACTATTAATGGTAGAACAGCCTCATATGTTCTGGTTTACCGTGGGCAACCTGACCCTTGCTAACATCTTCGTTCTGATTTTCGGTTTAACAGGTATCAAGCTGTTTTCTAAAATCGTCGAATGCCCAAAAGGCATCCTGATCCCATTGATTTTCCTATTGTCAGTGGTAGGTGCTTACGCCATCAATAACTCTGTAATTGATATTTGGTGGATGCTGGCATTTGGTGTGTTTGGTTACTTCATGCGCCAATATGGCTTCCCTGTTGGGCCTGTTATTCTTGGTGTGATCCTAAGTAGTTTGACCGATGAAAACTGGCGTCGCGCGATTTTGTCAGAACGCGGCAGTCTAACCGATCTATTTAGCAACCTATTGAGCAGCCCTCTATCGACAGTATTGCTGTTCGCTATCGTCTTTATTTTGGTTTCTCAGAGCCCTATTTGGACTCGATGGATTAAACCCAATCTACTGCGCTCCAAAACGAACTAGTTGAGTTCGTGTTTGCAATGCCGGCCTAGCGCCGGCATTTTTTTATCTCCCCATCCACACAATTAATACTCAGTTAATCAGTGCAAAACCAACGCAAATACATAATTTTTAGCGGCTTATGCTTGCACAAATCATCATGCTGAAACAGCTGTTTTTCATTGCCTGACCAGCCAATCAACTATAGTGTTATAGATATACATAACAGCATTATAAAGATGATATTTCGGGGTCGATGATATGACTGCTCACACTCTTGATGTAAAGCCATCTGTACTCGGTTTAGAATTTATCGAGATCGTGGCTCAAGATATGGATTACATCCGTTCTTATCTTAATCAGCTTGGATTCACACTGACGTCAAAGCACAGAAGAAAGCAGGTCTATTTATTTCAACAAGGCCACACCAAGATCATCGTCAATGCATCAGATGACCTCACTGCAGAAGCCTATTTCAACGAGCTCGGAGTTTCGATCTATGCCATTGCCCTACGCTGTCATCAAGCTGCTGATGTCTACCATAATGCGATCGAATTAGGTGGCTGGGATAAGTCAAATCATTCAGGTCCGATGGAAATCAACATTCCAGGCATAGAAGGTGTGGGAGGAACATCTCTCTACTTCATTGATCAACCTCGGGAAAATTTAAGTGTTTACGATATCGACTTTGTTGAGCTGGATGAACCTGAAGCCAGTACATCCATGATCGAACGCTTCACAGCGGTCAACTTTACGGTTGAAAAACAGCGCGCCCATGCTTTAACCCTATGGTTACAACGTTTACTTGGTCTTGAAGAAAACAAGAACTCAGTCGAACTGTTAGATGGATTCCAAATTCGTTTCACTGAAGATGCAGACAACAGTGAACGTTGTGACTACGTCAATGTATTAAGTGTGGAGCGTTCTAAGGATAGCCAATCACAGTCACTACCAAGTCTTGAAAACTCTGCGTTTTTGATCGAGGGATAAACTATGCGCTTGTCGATCTCTGCGAATCTGTTTAACGGCAACCTTGAGCACATTTTCACCCTATTCACTGAGTACGGCATTACCCATGTCGACTTGACGCATACCGATGTTAAAGCGGATGCCCGCAGCTTAGAAAACCTTGTTGACTTGTCCAACCGCTACAACATTTCGTTTAACAGTGCATCAGGGCTTAGAGAATACGGTGGAAACACCAATCATATTCACGAGTACGATACGGAAATGGCACGTACCTATATTCGTGCTTCTAAACGCCTAAACTGTAAAACCTTAGTGGTTACAGCGCCAACGATTCGATCAAAAGACATTGATCAGAAAAAGATCATCAATGATCTGCGCATATTGGCTAACATGGCGTTACCGTACAATATCAATATCGCTTTAAAAGTCTTGCCGTGGTCACCATATATTGGAAGCTACGAGTCTGCCCAGGACATCATTGCTGCGGTCAACAGCCCTAACTTTGGCCTTGCCTTAGACACTTTCTTATTTATTTGTGACGCAGAGAACTTAGACGTACTGGAGACGTTGCCGGTTGATAAGATTTTTATCGTGCAATGCTCTGACCTAGCGGTCACATTAATTGATTCACTAGAAGAACTGATCGACGCAGATCGCAGCAAGCGCCTATTACCAGGTGATGGCTACTTTCATGATGACATCAAACACATCTGCAACACCTTAACGAGCAAAGGTTATCACTCTCCTTTCAGTGTATACGCAAATGGAAATAGCTATCACGATATGTCTCACGAAGCGCTATTACAAAGGATTTGTCAGATCTCACTCGCTTAAGAAAGATGAATTATGGCGACTTTCTCAAAGCTAAGTAGACACACATAATCTATTTCGATTTGACGAGGCAGGTATTAGTTTTTGAGAACGCGTTGAATTTCATTTTATGAATGAAATTTTATTTTCTGAATAGCGCTATTTTATTATGGATAAAAGATCAGAAAAAAATAGCGCGATAAAACCTTAACCATATGATTTAAATATAGTTTTACCCATTTTAAAATTTTCAAAAAGCATACATTCCATTTCGTCATATTAGATGACGCAAAAATTCATTTCTAAATACATTCATTTTCGTTCATTTTTGAACCGTTCTAATTCGATAGCAGAGTCGTAGAACACTCCTAAACGTTCTATCGCCAAATTGTGACGGCTAGTTTCAAATTACGAGCTATAGTTTGAAAGTCCAATGCGATGGTTAAACTCGTTTGAGTGCGTCAATGTATTACAAGAAATATAAAGATGATGGGCCTCGCCCTAACTTGGAGACAATTTATGAAATTTGCGAAAAAACTGATGCTAGGTTTAGCAACTGCAGGTATGGCAAGTGTTGCCTCAGCGGCAGATATCACTCTAACGATTGGTCACGTAGACCCTCAAGAGTGGACTTCTTCTAAAAAAGGCGCGGCAACAGAAGTCTTTAAAAATCTAGTAGAAGCCGAATCAGGCGGTCGCATTGAAGTAAATGTTTATCCTTCTGGTCAGCTAGGTGGCGAGACGGATCTTGTTCAATCTGCTCAAGAAGGCATGATTAGCATGACAATGGTTTCTGGTGCCTTTGCTAAGGTGTGTAAAGAAGCCTCTGTTCTTGAGATCCCTTACCTATTCCCATCTGCACCTGTTGCTTGGGAAGTACTGGACGGTGAGTTTGGTAAAGCCTTGTCTGAGCATTGTTTAGAGCAAACTGGCCTTCGTACACTTGCTTACGGCGAAACAGGCTTCCGTAACTTCACCAACTCTAAACGCCCAGTCGCAGAGCCTGCAGATCTTGAAGGTTTGAAGATCCGCGTTATGACTCTACCTCTATATGTAGAGATGGTTAAAGCAATGGGGGCTGAGCCAACACCTATCGCATGGCCAGAAGTACCATCTGCATTAACAACTGGCGTAGTAGACGGTCAAGAAAACCCAGTGAGTGTTATCGACGCTAACAAATTCTACGAATTCCAAAAATACCTAACCTTAGACGGACACGTTTACGGTACTGACTTCTTCTTGATCAACGAAGACATTTACCAGTCATTAGACCAAGCTGACCAAGAAATCGTTGCACGTGCCGCAAAAGTTGCCGGTACACTAGGTCGCGCCATTCAACAATTTAACTCGGCTAAAGGCTTAAAATCTTTGGCTGAAAACGGCATGGAAATTACAACGCCAACATCAGAGCAATTGGCTAAGTTCCAAGCGGCTGCTCAACCAGCTGTTATCGAATGGTTGAAAGGTGAAGTTGATTCACAATGGATCGATCACGTTCAAGCGTCTGTAAAAGCTGTTAAATCTAACTAATTCCATAAACGGACATTAGTATTAATAATCGGGGACTATGTCCCCGATTATTGTATCAACTCAATTGTTATTCCCGGAATCGCCCATGATACTCCACTACAAACGCATGCTGGCTTTTTTAACAGGTACATCACTGTTTGTTATTTTCGCCGTGGTACTTGTCAGCAGCCTAAGTCGCTACTTACTAAACGCCCCCATTCAATGGAGCGAGGAAGTGGCCCGATACGCCATGATCTATGGCACCATGTTTGGTACGGTACTTTGTTATCTGCATGGCATTCATATCCGTTTTTCTTTTCTTGAAGACGCGGTAAAGCCTGCTGCAAAACGCTTCCTACAACTTATTTCAGATGTGGTGGCGCTCGTTTCTGGTGGCGTACTGACTTACTCTGGTTACATTTTCATGATGAAGCGCGGTGCTATCAATGCGCCGGCCATGGGCATCCAAATGTATTACTTCCAAGCTGCAATGGTTGTTGGTGGTGTCTTACTGGCTATTGCCGCACTACTTCGCATTGTCGAGTTCTTCACTAACAAACACCAAGAGGAAGGTAAGTAATTATGTTGGGCTTTGGTGTTTTATTGATTCTACTGGCAATAGGTAGCCCTATTGCATTTGCTATTCTATTGGCTGTGGTTGGCCACGTTTCAACGCTTCCGTTCAATATGAGCCTTGTGGCACAACGTGTATTTGCGGGGTTAGATTCGTTCTCTATCTTGGCCATTCCATTATTCGTTCTAGCGGGTGAGCTCATGAACGAGAGTGGTATTACCAGCCGCATTATTAATTTTGCTAACGCACTGGTCGGGCACATGCGAGCAGGTCTTGCGCAAGTGAACATTTGGGCATCGGTCATCTTTGCAGGGTTATCAGGCTCAGCGGTGGCAGACACTTCCGCACTTGGTCGAGTATTCATCCCGACCATGGAAAAAGAAGGCTACCCACGTTCTTTTGCTGCCGCACTGACGGCTGCCTCATCGGTGATTGGCCCGATGATCCCACCCAGCATTCCTGTGATCATTTATGCTTTGATCACTACTGGCGTATCGGTACCTGCACTGTTCTTAGCTGGTGTTGCGCCTGGTTTATTCCTAGCCTGTGGTTTGTCCATTTACGTTTATTTCTTTGCGGGCCACTACGCAGAACTAAAACCGAAGCAGACCATGAAAGAGCGTATGAAGGCATTCGTTCAAGCATGGATTCCGCTGTTTATGCCGATCTTCATTGTTGGGTCGATCTTAACGGGTATCGTGACGCCGACTGAAGCAGCAGCTTTTGCCGCGGCCTATGCATTGATCGCGGGTATGTTCATTCTTCGTACTTTGAAAATTGTCGACCTACCAGCGATCTTCATCCGTGCGATGCGTGACTCTTCCGTTGTTCTTATCATCATGGCAGTCATCGCTGCAGCAAACTGGCTACTAACATTCTCTCGAGTGCCTCAAACAGTGTCTGAGTTGGTGCTTGACTCCGTATCCAGCCCTTGGATGTTCTTGATCCTAGTGAACGTGATTCTATTGGTGATTGGTTTGTTCCTAGAAGGTATCGCTGCAATGCTAATCCTTCTACCAATTCTTCACCCAATCGCGATGACATTAGGCATCGATCCAGTTCACTTTGGTATCGTCGTCATCTTTAACTTGATGATCGGTCTGGTGACACCACCAATGGGTATCTGTTTATTCGTCTCCAACTCCATTGCCAACGTTGGTATCGCTGCGATTTCGAGACAAATCATGCCGATGTTCTTAGTCGAGCTAGCAGTACTACTCTTGATAACGTTTGTACCAAGTACGGTAACCTTCTTACCTAGGCTATTCGGGTATTGATTACCATCTTTAAGGGGGCAACAATGCCCCCTTTTTTGCATGGCTTACTTAACTTCACAACACATCTAAACTTGCCTTTCAGCCTCTTCATATTTGTAAACACTCTCCTAAAATTTTTAACAAAAAGGTACAGCAAAAATTACATATCCGGCCTACCTTTAGATATAACATAAGCAAAAGCTTTTATAATATTTCTATCGTTATTAAGGATATCCAATGAAGCATCGGCTTTGTTCGATCTATGGGTCGATTATTGCGTTAAGTACAGGAATGATGTATTCGAAAATAGCCTTGGCTGATGATAGGGTTCAAGTCTCTGGCTTTACTCGTATCGTAGCTGGTTACTTAAATACAGATGATGCTGAATTTCGAGGATATAAAGACGATATTCAATTCTCACCAAACTCCCTTTTGGGGTTACAAGTAAACGCTCAAGCAAATGAACATATTTCTCTCACTGCGCAAGGAATACTGCGTGCCGATAGTGATAAAGACTCCGG
The DNA here is from genome assembly GCF_004363305.1 of Marinomonas communis. Lineage (GTDB taxonomy): Bacteria > Pseudomonadota > Gammaproteobacteria > Pseudomonadales > Marinomonadaceae > Marinomonas > Marinomonas communis. Next base: position 840,138 of record NZ_SNZA01000001.1, read on the forward strand.
TCTAGAATGGTTCTACGCGACTTTACAGCCTGAAGATAATCTATCTTTTAAAGTAGGCAAGTTAAGAACACCATTTTTTATGCACAGTGATGTATTAGATGTTGGCTATGCATATCATTGGATTAGCCCTCCTCCGCAAATGTACAATGCATTTCTATTTCCAACATTTGAAGGTGTAAATGCAACTTACGGCCATTTCGGTGAACATTATGATGTATCTTTTGAAGCTTATTTAGGACAACATTCAGGGGATATTGATCTTAATAATACTCGTACCCAATACGATGTAGAAGTATTAGGTGGTTTTATCACTGAGGTCAAACGAGAAAACTTAACGTTTAGAGCTTCGATCCACCAAGGGGACGTTGACGTCTCTCTGCCTCAACTAGAATCGTTAGCCGCTGCTTTAAAGAACTATTCTATGTTCAATAAAACAGTTGATGCTCTCTCATCTCAAAGCCAAATCGATGTCATGCAATTCGGCGTTCGGTATGACAACTTAAATTATTTCACTGCTGCAGAATGGGTGAAAATCAAACCAAATCAAAAAACATTTTTACCCGAGATTGATACCTATTATCTCACTGGGGGTTATGTATTTGATCCTGTAACCGTTCACGTGACTTATGCAAAAAGCAAACTTCGCTATAGTGATTTTCCATCAGAGGTCAGTGATACTTTAACTAATCTCCCTACCTCAAGCCCACTTTACCCAGGGTTATCGCAAGCCGCATATGGCTTGAGCACTATTGAGAACTCAAGAAGTAGTGACAGTTTAAATTCATGGACTATAGGCGCTAGATGGGATGTGAAACCAAGGCTAGCTCTAAAAGCTGACATTACGTTCTTACATGGAAATGATGGTGAAACAGCGATGTTTGAGTCCATTAAAGATGGATTTGATCGAGAGTCACAACTTTATCAAGTAGCAATGGAGTGGGTATTCTGATGAACGTATTTATCCTCTCACATCGACAACTAAGAATTATTGCCCTAGCAGTTTTCATGCTGATTACCACTATTCCTCATAGCTATGCTGAAGCTTCTCTATACATTATCACCAACCAAAATTCTGATATTTCAGAGTTGAGTAGCAACGAAGTACGGCAAATTTATATGGGAGGTACATTGAGTAGAAAACTAAATGCGATTTCTCTCCCTGTAGATAGCTCTATTCGCAAGAATTTCAATGTCAGCATAATAGGCCTGACCGAAAACCGAATTCAATCCTATTGGGCTCAACTGTTCTTTACAGGAAGAAGTTCTAGACCGAAGGAATTAAAAACTGTTAATGAAGTTGTAGATTACATATCTAGTGAAGTAAATGTTGTCGCTTACGTACCTGCGAATGTTGAATTACCTAGTAATGTAGTTGTTTTATTTCAACGCTAGAATTACTAGCTAACAAGGATCTTTCTTTGAAGTTAAGTATACGCTTCAAATTATTAACAATTGGTATCGTTTCAGTTATCAGCTCTGCTTTAAGTGTGCTTTCAGTGTCATTGAATGAGCATCAGACTCTCTATGCAAATTCTGTAAAAGAAAGTTTAGTTGCGCTAACAGAGAATACTGCTGATGATATCCTGTTAATAATGTCTGATAACAATGACTCTTTTTTATTAAGGAGCGCTCTGCTGCGCTTCGAACGATATGAGCATATTGAGTATGCTATTTTATACGATCAAAACTGGAATCAAATAGAAATCTACTTGAAACCAAGTCTCATTAACAAATTTGAAAAAGAACTAATAACTATACCTTCAAAGGCACCGAAAAATTTGCCTTTAGGCGTTTCTGTCCTAGAAAATAGCTTTTACGCATTACAAGAGATTGGTGAAAATAAGTTTCTTCAAGGCTATTTACTTGTTACTCATGAATACTCAAATCCTATCGAAAAAAGCCAAAAAGAGCTGTTAAAATTAACACTCCCCTTAATTTTTATTATCTTAGCTGTGGCAATAAGCGCCACACTCTTTACTATCAGACAGCAACTTTTTCCGCTACTCAAGCTCACTGTTTTTACCAGACACATAAGCCGCTCTAAAAACTATAGCAAACGTTTCACTGTTAAAGGGTCCGATGAAGTGAGCACACTGGCGAGTTCGATCAACACGTTACTCGAAGTCATCAATCATGAGATTAAAGAAAACCAAGAAAAAAACAATCAACTAACTGAGCAAAAAGAAGCGATGTATAGGCTAGCCAATTACGACCAATTGACTGGTTTGCCTAATAGAAGACACGTAATGACATTGCTTCATGAATTATTACAGAAGCATAGCGCATTAGATCAACTTGTCGCATTGCTGTACTTCGATATCGATTATTTCAAAAGCATCAATGACCGTATGGGGCATGAGGTAGGAGATAAACTGCTTGTTGAAGTTGGTAGAACCGTTACCAAATTATTAGAAAAAGACCAGATACTCGCTCGTCTTGCTGGAGATGAGTTTCTGATCATCATTCCAAATCCTCCGAGCAAACAAGTGCTTTTTAACATTACCGAAAAACTCACTACAGCTTTCAACACACCACTAGTGATTGAAAAATGGAGCATTCAGACTGGTATTAGTATTGGTGTCTCTGATACCCATGACGCAGGCTATAAAGTAAATGATTTAATCAGCTATGCAGACATCGCTATGTACCATTCAAAAAACTTCAAGAAAGGTACTGCAACATTTTTCAATTCACAAATGCTGATAGAAAGTCAGCGCCACACTCTAATAGTCAATGGTATCATTGATGCCGTTCGAGACAATGAGTTTCAGCTTTATTATCAACCTAAGATTTCTAATCAAGGAATTGTTGAAGGGCTTGAAGCATTAATTAGATGGGAAAGTAAAACCCTAGGCAGTTTGTCACCTAGCGAATTTATTCCTATCGCAGAAACATCAGGAAAAATTTCAGATATTACGAAGTGGGTAATTGATCAAGTTCTGGATGACCTACCAAGATTGCTTGAATACAGCAACAAAAACATCGTCATCTCATTCAATATTTCTTCTTATGATTTGATCAGTGGCTGGTTAGAGGATTACATCAGGCAATTAATCTCCGTTCACCCTAATGCTCTACAACATTTGCAGTTTGAAATCACTGAATCAAGCTATCTTAATGACTTCGACCAAGCTAACCGGCTATTTTCAATGGTGCAAGAAGCAGGCGGTTCTGTCGCCCTAGATGACTTCGGTACTGGTTTCTCATCTTTAAGTTATCTTAGCCGGATAGACATTGATACGATCAAAGTCGACAGAGCCTTCATAGACAATTTCATCAATGATTACCGAGAAAAAGCTGTTCTCAATTCAATACTAGAACTCTCAGACCAGCTGGGACTTAACATTTGTTGTGAAGGAGTTGAGAACATCGAACAAGCCAAATATCTTATCGTAAAGAAATGCCACCTTATGCAAGGCTTTTACTTCTCTGCTCCCACCCCAATTGAGGAGCTGTCGATCGCAGTAGACCAAGCGCAGCAGCGTTATCAAGCTCTAGGACTTTTCTAAAGAGGTGAGGACTTGATAGACCCAGTCCTCAACAAGTGCTCCGTATGCCATAACTTCTTGCTTTACCCCTAAGCCGCTTAACTCTTCTCGAATCGAATCAGGCACCATTTCAACACCTTCAAAATCGATGATTAGCTTCACCTCATGACGTATGATAAGCGCTGCCATATCGCTAGGATAACGCACTGTGGCACCAAGTAGTTCTGTTCGATTGGTCCAAGGTTCATCGTCAATAAATGCAATGATAGTCACCTTTTGGGTCTCTAATAATTTCTGAGCTAACTGATAACTAGGAGTATCTATGCCGACGATGATGACATTAATGGGAGATTGACGAGTTCTAAGGAACGTTTTTTTAAGCCATTTTGGCCACATCATTGGTTCTCCCAAGCATTATACGGATGGTAAAAAAACCAGCTGGTCATTGATCTTTCCTTGCGCTAATCGTTGTTGATACAGAGGTTCTAAGTTTTCAACCGTCAGCAACTGTTCAGTCTTGCCCATTAAAGCGGGACGATCAGGGTAAAGCAACATCACATGTGAGCACCATTTGGTCGCTAAATTCACATCATGAAGAGTCATCACCACCAATTTATTCTGCAACGCTTGCTGGGATAGCATCTTCATCACCGCGACTTGATGGTGGAGGTCCAAGTGGTTACTTGGCTCATCTACGAGCCATACCTTTGGAGCTTGAAACAACAAGGCAGCAATTGCAGTACGCTGGCGCTCCCCACCTGATAATTGGCTTAACGGTCGAGAAGCAAGTGCTTCCAGCTCTAATTGCTTTAAGGCAAGAGTTGCAAGAGCAATGTCTTCTTCAGAGTCCTTATGCCAGCTCGAGGTATTATGGGGAAACCTACCGAGCAGAACCGTTTCAAGTACCGTTGCCGGAAATCCATCTTGATGTTCTTGAAACAACACCCCCATATTTTGAGCGATGAACAAACGCTGACAATCAAGCAGATTTTGGCCATTAAGCAGTATCTCGCCCGAACGTTTATTACGCAGGTTTGCAAGGGTGTGCAGTAGTGTGGTCTTCCCTACCCCGTTTGGCCCCAATATCCCCCAAATCTCGCCTGGATTCATAACAAAAGACAATGGAGGCTGGTTTCGATTAGGTAAATCAAGTGCCAATAACTCAGCAGACAACATCATTACATACGACCTTTACGCAATAAAAAGAGGAATGTTGGTACACCGAGTAAAGCCGTCATAACCCCCACTGGTAATTGTTCAGGAGCAATTACTGTACGCGCTATGGTATCAGCAAATGTTACTAAACAGCCCCCTGCCAGCGCCGCCGCAGGTAAAATCACACGCTGATCATTTCCTAGTATCAAGCGCATCATATGCGGCACAACCAGACCCACAAAACCGACACTGCCCGCTGTCGTAACAGCAACGGCGGTCATCAAGCTTGCCAACACAAATACTAAACGTTCGACCAAAGTAACATTCACACCTAAGGCTGCAGCTTGCAATGGCCCACGGGATAGAACATTCAGAGATTTAGCAAACGGCATTATTACGCCCATTGCGGCTAATAACGTGACCCAAGCCAGCCACGGTGTATGAGCATAGGACAAATCCCCCATTAGCCAAAACAACATACCCGGTATTTTTTGCGGCGGCGCTACTGCCAACATCAATGTAATGCACGCACCCCAGCCAGCGGCAATAACAACACCGGTTAAAAGCAGTCTGATAGGCGTCGTTTGCCCTGTTCGTTGAGACAAGCCGAATACCAATAACGTCGAAATGACCGCTCCGATAAAAGCGGCTCCGGACAAGAGTACGCCACTTAACCCCAGCAGTATCGCACCGAGCACCATAACAGACGCCCCACCGGAGATACCAAGAACATAGGGGTCAGCTAATGGATTACGTAATAAAATTTGCATTAATGCTCCCGCGAGGGACAACAAAGCACCTGTAGCAAACGCTGCCATAACTCTTGGCACTCGAAGCTCCCAAATCAGCGTTTGCGCTAGGTAAGTGCCTTCTGATTGCAATGCTAACGCCACCTCGGAAACAGTTAAGGCAACACTTCCTTGAGAGAGAGAAAACACTACGACCACAATGGCAAGCAAAAGCATCAGGAGCAATATGGAGTTATGAGACAGTTTGATGTTCAAATTAACCTCGTCGCGATCTAGCCAAATCGAGCTTTTCACATAATATCTTTGCACCCTCTAATAGTCGGGGTGTAGGACGCTGGAGTAATGATGGGGGGACAAAAAAGAGATTATCTTGTTTGGTTGCCATTAATTCTGGAAAAGCACGCCACCCTTCAAGCCAATGAGCGTTTCGTTCACCCATGCCTCCTGCTACGATAACCTCAGGGTTTTCGATTAGCACTGCTTCTTTATTTAAACGCGGGATCAAGCGCGGCGATTTAGAAAACACATTAATGCCACCACATAATTCAACAACCTGATTAATATAATGCTGACCATTCATGGTCATCAGAGGTTCATCCCAAACTTGGTAGAATGTACGGATTTTTGGTTTTTGAGAATACTGTGTTTTAAGGTCAGAAATTCCCTTTAGAAAAGCGCTCGCCGCCACATCACCAGAGGCTTCTGTACCCGCTAATTGCGCAATGTCTCTAATGTCTTGTGCAATGCTCGAAAATGAATGGGGTTCAACGTAGAACACTCTCATTCCCAACCGCAATAATGTCGAAATTTGCTCGCTGGGGTTACCGGTTCCCCATGCTAGGATCAGATCAGGTTTCAGGGCCAGTAAGCGTTCAAGATCCAAGCGACTGGGACTGCCCACTGACTCTATTTCTTGTGCCGCTGGAGGATAATCACTGAACGACACCACTGTGACTACCTTGCTACCAGCACCCGCAGCAAATGCCAATTCCGTTGCCCCCGGTGACAACGCTGCAATACGCGTCACAGGGGCATTCGAGCAAACCTCACGCTCTCTATCATCTATTACACAACTCCCCCAAACGGAGCTGACATAGAAAAACAAAACAGTAAAAATAAACGCGGAGGTCGCTTTAAACATGAATTACATCCTTTCCTTAAAATGCGGAATACTGAACTGAAAGGAAAATACCTCGTCCGGGATTACGGTATCCGTCAGCGGTTTGATAACTTTTATCCAAAGCATTTTTCACTTGAACACTCGCTTTCCAATGCTCGGCTAGATCGTATTGGGCACGCAAGTGCAACAGGCCAAAGCCTGGCAAGACGGTACTATTAGCGGCATCATCATAGCGTTGACCGTAACCAACCAACGTCGCCCCGAGCAAACCTTTTTCAAAGTGACGATCCAACTCAATGCGCGCGCTCTGCTTTGCTCGTCTTGCAAGCTGTTTACCATACTCACTGCCCGAACTGCGATTTTCTGTTTCCATAAAAGTCGCAGAGGCAGCAAGTGACCATTGCTCGACTGTTACTCCTGATGAAAGCTCAAGTCCTTGTGCTCGGGCTGCATCAATGTTGCCAACCGTTGGATAGGTCCATGAAATCAAATCCTGATAATCGGCTTGATAAATTGCTGCATCCCAATACATGTTCGCAAAGTCCGCACGGATACCCGCTTCTATTGTCTGGGACGTTTCTGGGCGGATCTCATTGGTTAGGGTATACCCCCAATTTTCCGCATTCATTGAATTAAAAGTCGGAGCTGTGAATGAAGAACGCCCACTCAAACGAAGCGTATAGTGATCCTCCAATTGATAGCCTAAGGCAACACCACCCGTCGTCTGCGTGTCATACTCGCTGTAATGATCGGCCCTAACATTTAGCTGTACACTCGCTTGACCAAATTGCGATAGGCTTTGAGCAAAAATGCTATTGCTCTGTCGGTCTTTAGAATAAGACCCTTCAAAGTCATCTTCAATACGCTCGGCCCCTACAACAAACTCATGATTATCAAGCCAAACTGTATTACTCCAGCGTAGTGCCTGAGACCGACTGTTATAAAACGTGCCCGTTGCATTACCGTCACTGTCTAGTACGTCGTATTCATCACGAGCTTCCCGTAGCTGAAGTTCCGATTGCCAAGACTCGCTTACATCAATGCCAGCTGTCAGCGCCATAACTTGGTTCATATAGTCGTTGGAGCGTAAATTACCATAGGACTCATAATCAGACTCACCTGCTGCCCGCATGACGAGCATTTTAATATATGCATCGTTATCAAACTCGTAGCCAAAACGCGCCATAAAGTGGTCATTCGTGTAAGGCATACTTTTGTTTTCTGACTTCACAGGCGTACCGTCAGTTCGAAAAGTCCCCGCAGAGATAACATAGCTTGCACTCCCCTCCTGACCGGATACCGAAGTGTCAACTTGTCTAGTACCAAACGAGCCTGCGCCAACCGAAACATCTGCCGCCGTTTCTGCATTGCCTTCAGGTAAAAAAACTTGAATCACACCACCTGAAGCACTTGATCCATATAATGAAGATTTTGGACCCCGGACAATTTCTACACGCTCAACCTGACTAATGGGAATGTATTGCCAAGAAGGGGTTCCGAGGGAATGGGATTGGATAGGCACACCATCGATAAGCAGTTTCGTGCCGGTGCTGTTAGCACCACGTGTTAGTACACTCGTACTTTTACCATAGCCACCATTGCTAACAATATCGATACCTGGTTGGCCAGCCAACACCTCGGATAATTCTTGGGGCTGCTGAGCCTGTAATGTCTTTTTATCAATAACGGTAACAGACGTCAGTGATTTAGCCGTAGTCTGCTCAGTTGTCGTTGCCGTCACAACCAGCTGACTTAACGTATTTAGTTCGGTTGAGCTGTCACTTTGAGCGATAGAGCTGGATTGATGCGCAAGAAGTCCCAACGCAATGAAGGTCTTCGGTAAGGAAATAGTTGTGTTCATAATGTCTTCTATGTAGAGATCGAGCACGCCCGCACGATCGTTCATCATTCGCCAACTACATTGGCGCCTCACCATAGGCAGGTCTCCGGACTTATAAAGTGGACTATCCAGCTTGATCGCCTTCCCATGTAAACACAGTGGCCTAATGAACAAGCATTGCTTTAATTACCGTTGCGGGGGCAGTGCTGAATTTGCATCAGCTTCCCTTTTAATTCAGGGGCTTAGTCTCTACAACTAAGCTCCTGTCACCTATAGCGGCGCGTACTCTAACACATGCCCAATGTGGAATGAATGAAAGCCACTCAAGGCCAAATTAGTAAATTAAGTCACCTAATGATTTATTGCTTCCACAGACGTTGTAGAGCATTATTATTTTTACTTATAGATGGAACGAATCATCACAAGGCCGTGAGTAAGTTTGTCATTTGAGGCTTTTATGTTTCGCTATCTTTCTTTCAGTCTTGCTCTTCTTGCCACTACACCCGTTTTTGCACAGATCAATGCGACCGTAGATAACATCAACTCGGTATACGATGCTGATACGTTTCGCGTGGATATCGCTGGTTGGCCAGACATTGTCGGAAAAAATATTCCCGTTCGTGTCAATGGTGTCGATGCCGCTGAGATCCGTGGAAAGTGCTTAAGCGAAAAGGAACAAGCGAAAGCGGCTCGAGATTACACCAAGGCATTTTTGCAAAGCGGCAGCACCATCGAGCTGCGAAATATTCAGAGGGGCAAGTACTTTCGTCTACTTGCGGATGTATATGTGGACGGGGCCTCCCTATCAGAAGCGCTCATCGCTTCAGGCCATGCCAGAAGCTATCACGGTGGAACGCGTGAAGGCTGGTGTGCTTTAAACTGACTTGAAAATCCACATTAATATCAAGCAAAGTGTAACTTTATGTATTTAAAATACTTGTCAGTAACAAAAAGTATTACTTAAATAAACAATAGTGTTACAAATAGTTTTCTTCAATTGTAAAAGCAATGCACCAATTTTATGGTTGTCCGCCACGACACCTGTTCCCCTCAATCGATATGAGGATCGATAAATGTTATTCCAGAACAAGAAGTTGCAATCAAAGATTGCAGAGATGGAGAAAGAATTAGCGATTTTTCACAGCATCCAAAAGGATTTGGTTGAGGAAATGTTGTACTTTTCAGTGGATCGACAAGGTGTATTTGTCGATGCGAACCCTGCGTTTTTAGAGTCTTGTGGTTATAGCCTAAATGAATTAAGCCAGTTAAACGACCACATTTCAGACAAAGCAAAAAGTAGCGCTCACACAAAAAATATGTTTGATGCAATGAAAGATGGGAAGCATTGGCACGGTGCAATGCAATTTACATCAAAGAACGGCGATGAACGTTGGTACCGAGTCATCATGCAGCCAGTACCAGGTATTGGTGGACGTAACCTAAATGCCTACTGCGCTGAGCTCACTCGCACTATCTCACAATCTAGGCAGCAACAGGACATGTTAATGGCTCTAGATAGATCTCAAGCGGTCATCGAATTCAGCCTTGATGGTATTATTCTTGAAGCAAATGACAATTTTTTAAAAGGCATGGGCTATCAGAAAAGTCAGATTTTAGGGAAACATCACAGGATCTTCTGTGACCCCGCTGAAGTCGAGTCAGATGACTACCAGAAATTTTGGCAAAAACTCGCAACTGGGAAATTCTTCTCTGGACGCTTTAAGCGCATTGACAGTCATGGTAATGAGGTTTGGTTAGAGGCGACTTATAATCCAATTCACGATGAGCATGGTGACTTATATAAAGTAGCCAAATTCGCCTCTGTGGTAACGGATCAAGTCAATCGAGAAAACGCTATATCTGAAGCATCCGAAGTAGCCTATAACGTTTCTCAAAGAACTGATGAGCATGCAGCTAAGGGCATTCAGGTTATTAACGACACCATCAAAACCATGCAAGAGCTCTCTTCACGTATGGGAAATGCAAGTGATGGTATTACCGAACTCGACTCTCAATCGCTAAAAGTATCAGAACTTGTTGAAAGTATTCGAGGCATTGCAGACCAAACCAACTTACTGGCCTTAAATGCTGCGATTGAGGCTGCTCGTGCAGGGGAACAAGGTCGTGGATTTGCTGTGGTTGCCGATGAAGTAAGGCAGCTGGCATCTCGGACCAGCGCTGCAACAGAGCAGATCATCGAGGTCGTGACTGAAAACAAAAAGCTTACTGAGCAAGCGGTGAGCTTAATAAAAGGCAGCTTAGTAAAAGTGGAAGAAGCCCACAAACTATCCAGTGATGCCGGAGTTGTGATCAATGATATTCAAGTAGGCGCCCAAGAGGTCGTCAACGCCGTCAATCACTTCAAGCGCAGCCTTTAATAAACTCACTTTGAAATCAAAACAGCCCCTAGTGAAGTCGATTCACTAGGGGCTGTTGTATTAAGGTGTAAAACTTAACTCTCTAGCTTTTACGCTAGATCAAAGCGATCTGCATTCATCACTTTAACCCAAGCATTTATGAAGTCTTTTACAAACTTCTCTTGGTTGTCATCTTGCGCGTAAAACTCAGCGTACGATCTCAAGACAGAGTTTGAACCGAATACCAAATCGACTCGAGATGCCGTCCACTTCACGTCACCTGTAATGCGGTCACAAATATCATAGCTATTACGGCCAGTAGGCTTCCAAGTATTGCCCATGTCAGTTAGGTTAACAAAGAAGTCGTTGGTTAGTAGGCCCTCTCGATCTGTAAATACGCCCGCTTTACTGCCACCGTAGTTGGCCCCAAGCACTCGCATACCTGCTACCAACACCGTCATTTCTGGTGCTGTAAGTCCCATCAACTGAGCTCGATCCAACAACATTTCTTCAGGCTGAACTTTGTAATGGCCTTTTTGCCAGTTTCTAAAGCCATCATGTACTGGCTCAAGTACCGCAAAAGAATCCACATCTGTTTGCTCATCCGTTGCGTCACCACGACCTGGTGCAAAAGGCACAGTAACGTTTACACCTGCGTCTTGCGCTGCTTTTTCAACTGCCGCGCTGCCAGCCAATACAATTAAGTCTGCCAAACTTACTGGTTTGTCTAACTGAGCCTGAATTGACTCTAAAACACTAAGCACTTTAGTTAGACGCTCAGGTTCATTGCCTTGCCAATCTTTTTGTGGTGCTAAACGAATACGCGCTCCGTTAGCACCACCTCGGTAATCTGAACCACGGAAGGTACGAGCACTGTCCCAAGCTGTTGCAACAAGCTCCGCAGTTGTTAGTCCAGACGCTAGAATCTTAGATTTAATTTGATTAATCTCAGCTTCACTTAGATCATAATCCACACTCGGAACAGGGTCCTGCCAAATCAAATCTTCCTGCGGCACATCCGCGCCCAAGTAACGACTTTTTGGCCCCATATCACGGTGTGTTAGTTTGAACCAGGCTCTTGCAAACACGTCAGAGAAGTAGGCTGGATCTTTATAGAAACGCTCCGAGATTTTACGGTACTCAGGGTCCATTTTCATTGCCATATCTGCATCGGTCATGATCGGCATACAACGGATACTTGAGTCTTCGACATCAACAGGCTTATCTTCTTCTTTGATGTCGATTGGCTCCCATTGCCAAGCACCTGCTGGGCTTTTCTTCAGTTCCCACTCGTGATTCAACAGCATTTCGAAGTAACCGTTGTCCCATTGTGTCGGGTTAGTCGTCCAAGCACCTTCAATACCGCTAGTTACCGTATCTCGACCAATACCTCGAGAAGTTTTGTTGTTCCACCCTAAGCCCTGCTCTTCAATCTCTGCAGCTTCAGGTTCAGCCCCAAGTTTCGATGCATCGCCATTACCATGAGTTTTGCCCACTGTATGGCCACCTGCGGTTAGTGCAACAGTCTCTTCATCGTTCATTGCCATGCGAGAAAAGGTTACTCGAAGATCTTGAGCCGTTTTTAGTGGGTCGGGATTACCATCAACACCTTCTGGGTTAACATAAATTAAACCCATCATCACGGCTGCCAGCGGGTTTTCAAGATCACGCTCACCAGAATAACGACTGTTTTCATTGTCAGACGTCGCTAACCATTCTTTTTCCGATCCCCAGTAAACATCTTTTTCAGGATGCCAAATGTCTTCACGTCCACCAGCGAAGCCAAATGTCTTAAGACCCATTGATTCATATGCCATGTTACCAGCAAGAATCATCAAATCCGCCCAAGACAACTTGTTGCCATATTTACGCTTTATCGGCCACAGCAAACGACGAGCTTTATCAAGGTTTGCGTTGTCAGGCCAACTGTTCAATGGAGCAAAACGCTGATTACCTGTATTAGAACCGCCGCGACCATCGGCTTCACGGTAACTACCTGCTGAGTGCCACGCCATTCGGATCATTAAACCGCCGTAGTGTCCCCAGTCAGCAGGCCACCACGACTGACTATCAGTCATAAGGTTTTTTAAATCCTGCTTTACCGCTTCTAGATCAAGCTTTTTAAATTCTTCGGCGTAATTAAATTCACGACCAAATGGGTCTGTTTTCACATCGTGCTGATGCAAGATGTCTAAATTAAGTGACTTTGGCCACCAGGCCATAACGGAATCACCTGATTCGGTATGACTTCCGTGCATAACTGGACATTTGTTTTCTGTTGAATTGTTATTCTGGCTCACAACTAGTCTCCTACTTTTTTGAGGCTTCGCTTTTGAAACACTTCACCTGTAAACATAGATGAATTTCAAATCACTGCTACTTGGGTACAACATGTTCCTTACAAAGAACTATGTTTTGACATATCCATAGAATAATGGGAGCTATTGAATAGTTGAAATATTCATATTAAATACCTTCGATAGGTTTTTTATATGGAAATATAATTTATATCTACCAACATTGATTTGAGTATTTCTGAATTTGTTACGAGACTTGCGCGTAACACTTACAATATCACCTTGAAAAAAAGCAGAAAGCCCACACAAATAGCGCTAGAATAAGAATTCATTCAATACAGCCACTCAACTTAAGTTTCCGATGAACGAGCTGCCAAACCAAATCAAGAATTTATCTTACTGCCTTACCATTCTTCCTGTTTCTAGTCGATGTGTAGAAAACTTTGCACGCCGCCACGACTTACGGCAAGTTATTGAAAAGTTAAATAAGGCATTAAAAAAACACCGTAGTTCAGGCTACGACATTGAGGGTAAGAAACTACCAATTGAAAATGCCTTGCTCACTATTTTGGACCGTCTGAACACGTTAAAGCTAAATCAAGCCGACACGCAAAAACAGTGCACTCTTCTGACACCACTTGAGAAGAACGCTCTACTCGATTTAACACAACAAATCATCGATAAAATGGACGAGCGTGAGAGCAAAGCACAAGCTGTTCTGGAAGCCATGTCGAAAACAGGCATCACTCTTGACGATCTAATGAACGACTAACTCGCTACGCTTCTCTACGAGAAGCCATATACTTGTCTAACCATTGAAGCGCCTCTTGAAATGATAACTTATCAATAAGAGGTTTCATGCCTTCTAAATTTTGGTCCGACTTAAGGTCATTCAGCTGAACCAGTTCATCATATAACTTGAGAGCTTTCATATTTGAGTGCTCCAACAACTCTTTTAACTCTGCTAACGCTTCGTCAGTTAACGCATTACGGTTTTTGCTACCCTCAGCAACTGTCGATACATTTTTTTCTTTTAGGTATAGCTCAATCGCAACAATGGAATGCTCGTAGTAGCTCTGCATTTTTTTTACTAAGGTATAATAGTTTTCAATCTCGCCATTCTTGAGCTGAAGTTCTAACTCTTTCAAAACACTCGCTAATTTATCTGCACCGACCGTGGCACTCGCGCCTTTAAAGGTATGAGCTAATATCGCCATACTCTTTATGTTTGTCTCATCTAGCTCAGAGACAAAGCCACCCATCAGTTCAACAGAGTCGCCAAGATACGCCTCAAGAGCAGCCTGAAAAATAGTCTGATTGCCACCTAATCTCGCTAAAGCCAATTGTGGTACAAAAAACTCATCTCCATCCGACATATCCACGGGATAAGAATGATGTTCGTTGGATTCAACACAATCGCTATTGAGCTGTGGTGCCTCAAATTGCCCGTAGATATACTTAAGAATAGTCCGCACCAAATCAGCACTATTGAATGGCTTACTAACGTGATCATTCATCCCCACATCCAGCGCCTCTCGTCGGTCTGATGCCATGGCATTTGCTGTCATAGCAACAATCGGTAAAGTGTCAGCGTCATACCGTTTCCTAAGCTGACGAGTCGCTTCATAACCATCCATGATTGGCATCTGGATATCCATTAACACCAGCGCATAAGGAACTTCTGACTGCTCTACCGCAGTGATAGCTTCTCGCCCGTTTGCCACTACATCTACCATGGCACCTTCAGCCTCAAGGATCTCACGAGCAACAAGTTGATTGATGCTATTGTCTTCTACTAGTAACAGTCTGTAACCATGCAATCGAGTCATATTCGACGAAAAGTTAATGCTACCCTTGACTCTTAAAAGACTATGCTCAGCGATACGGTCTACCAGTACAGAGGCTGAGAGCGGTTTCTGTATGATGTCATCTACAATTTTTTCACCATCATAATGACCCTGAACTTCTGCATCTTTACCATAAGCTGTGACCACAAACATTTTACCCGAGAAAAACTCCGATCCCAGCTGTCGAATCTTGACGATGGTTTCCCATCCACTCATTTTGGGCATGCTCCAATCCATAAGGATTAGATCAAAATGATGTCCTTGCTCAGCATGATGTCTAATAAGGTTTATCGCGTCTTCACCATTTGAGGCAGTTTCGGCATGCCAAGTTAAGCCTTCAACAATATGCCGACACGCTTCTAACGCCTCTGGTAAATCATCAACAATCAGTACATTGAGTTGCTGGCTTTCTGGCGTAAACACATTTTCGTCAAAACTTGATTTGTAAGGAATCACCGCAGAAAAAGTTGAGCCGGCTCCCTCTTCACTTACAAATGAAAACTGTCCTCCCATGAGATCAATTAGCTTTTGCGTAATGATCAACCCAAGGCCTGTGCCACCAAACTCTCTCACAGTCGAAGCTTCTGCCTGACCAAAAGCTTCGAGTATTTTTTCTTGTTTATTTTTAGGAATACCTATACCGGTATCAATGATATCTATCTGTAATGCACTGTCCGTCCGAGCAGAAAATTTAATTTGCACCATACCCTGATGAGTAAACTTAATTGCATTGCCAGCAAGATTGATAATGATTTGCTGTAATCGGAAAGAGTCTAGAGTAATAAAAGATGGCAACTTAGGGTCAACATCAATAATCAACTCTATTGGTTTATCACCTAGGTTTGCATTCAACACCGTCGCTACATTCTCAGCTAAATCATGAAGGCTAAATGGATGGGGGTCGATCTCAAGCTTCCCTGCTTCGACTTTGGAAAAGTCCAAAATATCATTCAATATATTAAGCAACGAGCGAGCAGCCCCATCAGACTTTGCCACGTAATCGAGCTGTTTTTCATCTAAGCTAGTCTTTCCAAGTAACTCAAGTAACCCAATAATTGCATTCATCGGCGTGCGAATTTCATGACTCATATTCGCCACAAATTCGGACTTTGTTTTGTTCGCTTGATCAGATGCGTCCTTGGCATCTTTTAAGGCTTGCTCATAACGAACTTGTTCACTGATGTCTTTGTTAATGCCCACAAGCTTTATGGCATTATTCAATGGATTATGTTCGATGGTCGCCGATGCTTGTATGGTTTTACGCTTACCCGAGGCGGCAATCACATCAAAACTTATATCCGAGCCTCCTTTTCCTTCTGCAAAGCGTTCGAAATGCTTATTAGCCCTTTCTCGGTCTTCTTCCGCCACCATATCAATCCACGCTTGCGCATCAATTGAATCATCAGGTGACATATCATATACCTCGAACATTTTCTCATTCCATGTAATTGCACCAGATCCTGGATCCCAACTCCAAATACCAATATCTGCAATATCTGATGCGATGGAGAGCTGCTCCTTTAATGCCTCCAATCGATTCCGATTCGATACTAGCTCGGAAATATCCGTTGCCATCCCTAAAAAGCCGATGAGATTTTCTTTATCGTCGTAAATGCCTGTGACGGAAAGGTAGACAGAAATAAACTTGCCACTCTTTGAGACATAGGTCCATTCATGTTCATTTTTCAAACCCTTAAGGGTTTTTGCAACAAAGACCTGAAATCCAGGATCAATTGACTCTTCAAGCTCCTCCGAAAACAGTTTTGCTCGACCTACAACCTCAGACTCTAAATGAAATACTTTTGGCGTTAGTTTTCCGACTAGCTCATCTTGCTTGTATTCCAACATGCTTTCTGCTGCCGGGTTAAAAAGTGTGATGACCCCTTCAAGGTCAGTAGCGATCACAGCGTGGGCAGCATTATCTAAAATAGCCGACTGCATTGAATAAGTACGTTTCAGCTCCTCAGTACGTTCCTGTATCTGCTGCTCCAGCATATGATTGAACTCTTCCAATTGATGCTCTAGTTGTTTCTGTTCAGAGATATCACGAACGATTTTGGAGACGCCGACGACATTTTCATGCTCATCTCTAATCGGTGACGCTGAGATGGATACCAAAAGCACTTGTCCTGATTTCGTTTGGCGCTGTGTCTCAAATAACTTCACTTGCTTGCCTAGCAATAAGTCCTGTCTTATCTTGTCTTCCTCCTCCTTAGTGGATTCGGTTAGGAATACATTGTGGGTGTACTCTCCTAATACTTCTTCTTTTGTAAAGCCAAACATCTTTGTTGCACTGGGGTTCCAATCCGTAATTCGGCCTTCCATTGACACACCAATAATCGCGTCTTGACTGCCTTCAACAATGGCATTGATTTGAGCCTTTTCTAACGCTAATTCATTCTGACTTCTTACACTGGCACGATAAATCACAAAGAAAACAGAAAAGACCCCCATGCCCACTAAGAACATTATAAATGAGTAGAGAGTATTGAATAATGCTTCGTTATTTATGGACGAAAGGGGCTTTAGTAAGCGAATGGTAATGCTGTTTTTGCCTTCAACTAAAGGGATGACTTCGGATGCATAAAGTCCCTCTAGGTTGCCATCAGTTTGATACAGGGTTGCGGTCGTTACTTTATCATTGCGCTGATGGATCGAAGCGTCCCAAACACTCCCCCCCTCCCCAAATTCGAAGGCAAAGGCATTTTGCTTGTCAGGGTGCATAACAAATGCACCAGTGTCATTTGTTATGTATAGAAGAGTATCGGGATCCGTTGCATTTAGGAGACGTTGAAACATTTTCTCTACTGCAACATTAACCATAATAAAACCGAACAATTGACCGCTGTCTGAGTAGACTTGTATCGCAAACCTGATGGTCGGGGTGTGAGGGATCTGGATCACACCTTGCTCCCTATTGAGAGTAATGTCCGAGATATATAGTCCGCTAAAAGTGGGCGATGTGATTTCTTTGTAATAATCCCGAGAGCCTTTGGACTGTAATCCAGTCTCAGCGACTTTCATAATGCCTGATTCAGACTTATCAACTCGGACAAGCTCTTTACCGTTATTTTCTATGCCAATGTAACGAATCTGATAGGCACTCTCATGTGCCGAAACATAACTTTTAAATATTTCACCTAAGCGCGATTTCCAAGTTTCAAGCGGGCTCTGGTCAAAAGGGTCAACACCACCGTTATCAGTCGCCCTAATGATCCCTTGAATAGGTGGGACCGAAAGCATAAATCGTAAGTCACTGGCTAATTCATCTATTTCAGTGAGCAGAATCTGTCTTTGTTCGATTAAGTCTTCTTCCATTTCTAGAGAGTGGTTTGAAAGCAAGCGTTGATGTTGTACCCAATAAAGGAAATACGAGCTTGCAACGAAAAAGCCCGCAACCAACAGTCCAATAACACCCCAACGAATGGCGCTCTTCATCCATGTATACCTTTCATAATTAAAAAGTTCATTTGGAGATTACAAGGTAGATAAATCTACAAAATCGACTACAAGTTAAAGAAATATAGCAAAGAATATGAAACTTTAACGTTACATTTACAGTGTGAAATTTGTCGAAGCACTGAAAGCATGACAGGAAGTTTTGTCATTAACATTTCTCATACCAATATTTGGGGCATTTTCAGTCTATAATGATTGTTATTACGCCATGTTTTTATCGCTTCAAGGAAGGCTGTATGTTCAGTACCACCCACCAAATACCATCCATCTTAATCGTAGATGACTCAACAGCCATTCTAAAATTGCTACATGAGGCTACCAAGGACATGGGGGAGGTTTTTTTTGCGACGAATGGCTCTGACGCAATATTGATTGCTCAAGATAAAAAACCAGATTTGGTACTACTTGACATTGAAATGCCCGATATGAATGGCTACGAGGTGTTTAAGAAGATCAAAACAATTCCTGGCCTAGAAGAAGTGCCAATCCTGTTTGTAACAGGTCATGACGATCAAGGTCATGAGCTAAAAACTCTAGAGCTAGGCGGTGTCGACTATATTCAAAAGCCCATTAATATTTCAATTACTCGTGCAAGGGTAAAAAATCAACTCACACTAATTGAACAAAAAGCCCGCATCCAGAAGCATGCTCATGAAATGGCGCTACTGGTCAATTCATTGCCCGCTTTTGTGGCGTATTGGGATGCTCAGGATAACAATATTTTTTGTAATGATGCCGTAGGGCAATGGTTTGGCATACCAGCCGAGAACATGATCGGGAAACATGCCTCTGAGATACTCCCTCCCATAGCCTGGGAAAAAGTAAAAAATCTAATACACCTAGCCCCCAACGGAGAAGAACAGTCTGTAGATATCACCTGCCGCGTAGGCGATGTTAAGCGTTTTGGTCAAGTAAAAATCGTACCTCACACTGAAGGTACTCTTGAAAATGGCTATTTAATGCTGATCAATGACATTACCAGCCGCAAACAGGCAGAGCAGACATTAATCGATGAAAAGGAACGCATTCGCATCACCCTAAACTCAATTGGTGATGCCGTCATTGCCACGGATACCGATGGTAATGTGACTTTTTTAAATCCTATTGCGGAAAATATGACTGGCTGGTGTTTAGGCAAAGCCATCGGTGAGCCCATTGAAAATGTTATGCCCCTAGTTGACGCTGACTCTGGTGAAGCGATGCGCAACCCGATCCGCGTGGCATTAGAAGAAGAGCGTATAGTCGGCATGGCACTTAACTGTGCCCTCGGTAAGTCAATGAAATCGGCCATTGCAGTGGAAGACTCTGCCGCTCCAATCCGTAACCATGATGGGCAAATTACGGGAGCAATTATTGTTTTCCATGATGTTAGTGAAGCTCGCGCCATGGCAATCAAAATGACGCATTTGGCACAACATGATTCCCTTACTAATTTACCAAACCGTTTGCTACTTCGAGATCGGGCCCTGCAATCTATTAAGCAGCATGCTACTTCAAACCAAAAATTGGCTATGGTCATGGTGGATCTTGATGACTTTAAGTCTGTTAATGAGCTAGTTGGTCATGATGTAGGTGATATGGTCTTGCAACAAGTAGCCTATGAACTACAAAAAGAGCTCAAGCTAGAAGGTAACTTATTCAGACCTGGTGGAGACGAATTTTTAATCTTACTTTCAAACCTCTCGAGCAGTATCCAAGTCACTAGGTTTATTCAAAAGCTCATGGCTATCTTTCAATCTAAATGGGAGGCAAGAGGTCAGCACTTCAAAATTACGATCAGTGTTGGCGTATCAGTTTACCCTGAAGATAGCCGAGATTTAGATGAGCTTTACCGACACTCTGAAGCAGCCCTATTTTCTGCAAAGGATTCAGGTAAAAACCAATATAAGTTTTATAACCAGGGGCTTGAGAAAAAACTACAATTAAAACAGGAACTTGAGTCCTCTCTGAAAACAACTTCGGGAAGGAAAAGCTTTGAAATTTACTATCAGCCCAAAGTCAATGTGCACTCAAAAAATATGATCGGGGTTGAAGCATTGGTACGTTGGCGCAATGCCTCTGGAGAGTTAATACCACCTGGCGAATTTATTTCTCTGTCCGAAGAATCAGGACTCATCATCCCATTGGGAGAGTATGTTTTAACTGAGGCATGCCGACAAGCCGTTGCTTGGAAAGAATCAGGACATGAATTGATCTTAGCGGTCAATGTTTCCATTATTCAGTTCGAAGACAGCAAGTTCTTGTCAATGCTAAAACGAGTACTTGAAGACAGTAAAATTTCGCCTCATATGTTAGAACTAGAGCTAACGGAGAGCGTCCTTGCTAAAGACATAGAGTATGCTCGTAAGCTTATTGAAGAAATCAGATTACTGGGCGTCAAAATAGCTCTAGATGATTTTGGCACCGGTTACTCCAGCCTATCCTACATCAATGGTTTCCCGTTGGACGTATTAAAAATAGATCAAAGCTTTGTACGAAACATGCTACGAAGCAAAACTGACCAAACGATTATCGCCGCCATTATTCAAATGGCTAATGGTTTGAACTTAAAGCTTGTCGCAGAAGGGGTAGAAACTCAAGAGCACGCGGATGAACTTGAAAAAATGGGCTGTGAGATCATGCAAGGCTATTTCTTTAGCCGACCAGTGACAGCAGACACCATTACTAGCACATTAGAAGAGTCAAAATCGATCTTTAAAGATATGCTGTCTTCTATCGAGCCTTAGCCAATAACTGATTGAGTTAGAGGCTTTTTCCCTGAAGAGGAGCTAACAACAACGTTAGCTCCTCTTTTTTTGGTTGATAGTAATCAACCGACTCTTACACCATCCTCGATATAAAAATGAGCCTCCAATCAAAAGTCACTTCGACTACTTTTTGAGCAAAGTGCAGTTTTTTATTTTGGATACATTCTTAATACCTGCAGGAATACAACACTTTTTTTGAAAAAAAGGTAACTTCGACAAAAAAATTATGCTAACTTTGCGCACCTTATTTCCACATTTCTTACTAACTACAAAATAAGGAACCCCCTATGACAGCGACTTACGTTGTTGGTGTTGACGGCAGTGATGCGAGCCATCGCGCTTTAGCTTTCGCCAAACGCCAAGCATCTCTCGTGGGTGATGACTGTTCTTTGTTACTGGTATGTGTGGTGGAGTGGTCTCCCTACAAATTCCAGACGCATGAAGAAAATGCTCGTCGAACCAAACAAAAACAAGAAGAAATCAAGATCGCCACAGAACGTGTGATCGAACCTCTTCTTCAAGAACTTAAGGCTGAAGGCATCAAAGCTGAAGGCAAGGTAGTTCACGGTAAAGCAGCCGCTGTTTTAAACAATGCAGCAGTGGAAGCTAACGCAGAACAAATTTTTGTTGCCCGTTCTGCCGATCATGGATTGAGCGCACGTGTATTTGGCAGTGTAACTGCTCAGCTTGTAATGAGCGCCAATGTCCCTGTGACTGTTGTTAGCTAAAAAAGGTTTTCCCCCAACATGTTTAAGAATTACATCCAAGCAGCAGTCGTTGCACTGCTTACTTTTGGCAGTTCTATGCTGTTTGCAAGTGAAGGTCTAGACGAAGCAGTAAACGCTATCTTTGCTTCCTCTACTGGCTGGTTCGTTAGCCTAATTTTTGCCCCAATCCCTGGTACGTCTTTCCCATGGATCGTTCTATGGTTGGTAGTGGGCGCAAGTGTTTTCACACTTTATTTCGGTTTTGTTCAATTCCGATCTATTGGCCATTCTATCTCCCTCGTTAAAGGTGACTACTCAAACCCAAATGACGCGGGTGAAGTTAGCCATTTCCAAGCTTTAACCACTGCTCTATCTGGTACGGTTGGTCTTGGTAACATCGCGGGTGTTGCTGTAGCGATCGGTATTGGTGGCCCAGGTGCAATCTTCTGGATGATCCTAGCAGGTCTTCTAGGTATGGCATCTAAGTTCACCGAATGTACCCTTGCAGTGAAATACCGTAATGAATACAAAGATGGCAGCGTATCTGGTGGTCCGATGTACTACATCACCAAAGGTTTCGCTGAACGCGGTATCCCTGGTGGTAAGATCCTAGCAGTACTGTTCGCAGTATTCTGTATCCTAGGTGCTCTAGGCGGCGGTAACATGTTCCAAGCCAACCAAGCACACGCTCAACTTTCTGGCGTATTTGGTGACTACCCAGGTTGGGTAACAGGCTTAATCTTCGCGGGCATCGTTTTCGCAGTAATCGTTGGTGGTATCAAATCTATTGCTAACGTTACTGAAAAAGTCGTTCCTTTCATGGCGATTCTTTACGTTGGTACTGCGATCATCATCCTTGCAATGAATGCTGACAAAATTGGTTGGGCTTTTGGTCAAATCTTTGAAGGCGCATTCACAGGTCTAGGTGTTGCTGGCGGTATGGTTGGTGCATTGATTCAAGGCTTTAAACGTGCCGCGTTCTCTAACGAGGCGGGGGTGGGTTCTGCTGCGATTGCCCACTCTGCGGTACAAACAAAAGAGCCTATCACTGAAGGTTTTGTCTCTCTTCTTGAGCCATTTATCGATACAGTCGTAATTTGTACTATGACTGCTCTAGTGATCATCATCACTGGCCAGCTTATGTTCGATGCACAACAAGGTGTCTACCTGCTAGGTGACAGCGGCCATATTCAGACGATTGGTGACACATCAGGTGTTGCACTGACATCAGCAGCATTTGGCTCGGCTGTAGGTTGGTTCCCATACCTATTGGTGATTGCTGTTGTATTGTTCGCTTTCTCAACCATGTTGAGCTGGTCTTACTACGGCCTTAAGGCTTGGACTTACTTGTTTGGTGAAGGCAAGAACACTGAGCTAGCATTCAAACTGATCTTCTGTGTCTTTGTTGTCATTGGCGCAGCAGCTAACTTAGGACCTGTTATCGACTTCTCTGACGCAGCGATCTTCGCTATGGCTGTTGTGAACATCATCGGTCTGTACTTCTTGATGCCGATTGTTAAGCGTGAACTTACGTCTTACAACGCTCGCCTTAAAAGCGGTGAGATTAAGAAAACTAAGTAATTCATAGTTACTTTGAATGAAAAAAAATCCCCAGCCAATGGCTGGGGATTTTTTAGAAGCCTCTGTGATGAATGGCTTTGGATAACCATTTCGTGGCTTTCTGCTCTAGCGCTGAAAATACACCTAAGCCAATTCTCTCGGTTAATCCCTTTGTTTCTCGGTACGAGACCTGCAAAACATCATAGTCTGCATAAAACTGCTCAAGATACGCGTCACTGGTCATCACTGAATCAGCGAGCTTGTTTTCAACAGCTTCTGATCCATACCACGTTTCACCCGTGGCAATGGTTTCGATGTCTAACACAGGACGATTCGTTGAAACAAAACGTTTAAACAACTCATGAGTATCTTCTAGATCTTGTTTAAACTTTTCTCGCCCTTCATCGGTGTTTTCACCGAGCATAGTCAATGTGCGCTTGTATTTACCTGCCGTATGAAGCTCAACATCAATAGTATTACGCTCCAACAAGCGGTGAATGTTCGGAACTTGTGCGACCACACCGATAGAGCCCAGAATGGCAAATGGAGCTGCCACGATCTTGTCCGCCACACAAGCCATCATGTAACCACCGCTGGCCGCAACCTTGTCTACTGTGACCGTCAGTGGAACACCTTTGTCTTTAATACGTTGCAATTGCGAAGCAGCCAGACCGTATCCATGCACCACGCCACCAGGGCTTTCTAGGCGAACCACTACTTCATCTTTAGCGGTCGCGACACTTAAGATAGCGGTAATTTCTTCTCGCATGGATTGCACTGCACTGGCCTTCATATCGCCGTCAAAGTCGATGACGTAAATACGCTTTTTCTCTTCTTGATCGACTTTTTGCTTTTGCTCTTCTTTCTTTTGCTTTTTCAGGGCTTTCTGCTGCTGTTTCAAGGTTTTTTTATCGAACAGCTGCTTGCTCAACTCCGACTTCATCGCTTGGTAGCCTTCATTTAGCTTGCTAATAGTCAGGTTGCCACCTTTGCGCTGCTTACTTTTGCCACTCGCCACGACAGATAAAATGAGCAAAATAATCAATGCGATGCTCAATAAGCGAATTAAAAATCCGGCATAGTCTGCTAAAAACTCCAAGTCATACTCCTAATGTTACATAACAATCAAATTCAGAAACCATAATAGAGCCACTTACCCAATTCACAATAGATAAATACGCCTTAGTTGATTTTTACTATCGCTCTTTGGGCTGCATTTGCTTAAAATTTCCACATTAATAACGCCTATGAGAATAATAAAGGAGCGCACTTTAATGAAAGCCTCGTTGTCCCAAGCTTTCGGCAATAACTTTTTGGGGTCCTCGCCCCTGTGGTACAAGCAAACCATTATCGCCTTTCTGATACTCAATCCCATTGTTTTGATGTCTATGGGGCCATTTGTTACGGGCTGGCTACTGATCATTGAGTTTATTTTTACCCTTGCCATGGCTCTCAAATGTTACCCGTTACAGCCAGGAGGATTATTAGCCATCGAAGCTATACTACTAGGTCTGACCAGCACTGACGGCGTGTATCACGAAGTGAAAGGGAACATTGAGGTTATTTTGCTACTTATGTTCATGGTGGCAGGGATTTACTTCATGAAGGATATGCTGCTGTTTATTTTCAATAAGCTGCTGATCCGTATTCGTTCAAAGGTCGCTATTTCTCTCGTGTTTAGTTTTGCCGCGGCTCTATTGTCCGCATTTCTCGACGCATTAACGGTGACCGCCGTACTGATCAGTGTCAGCGTTGGCTTTTACTCTGTTTACCACAAAGTCGCCTCCGACCAATCCAGTAATAATGCCCACGATCACAGCGGTGATGAGCTGATACTGCCAGTCAACCAAGAAGACTTAGCCAAGTTTCGTGCGTTTTTACGTAGTCTGCTTATGCATGGTGCGGTGGGAACAGCGTTAGGTGGCGTGTGTACATTGGTCGGTGAGCCGCAAAACTTGTTGATTGCCCATACAGCAGGATGGGATTTCATTGAGTTCTTTGTCCGTGTCGCACCTGTATCTATGCCAGTGCTGGCTGCAGGCCTAGTCACCGTGATTGTTTTAGAAAAAACGAAATGGTTTGACTACGGCGCAAAACTACCAGAAAACGTACGTAATATTCTTAAGAATTTTGCAGACGAAGAATCAGCCAAAAGTACTAATAAACATAAAGCACAGTTGATCATTCAAGGCATTGTTGCGGTTGTATTAGTCTTTTCTTTGGCGTTTCACGTGGCTGAAGTGGGCTTAGTGGGTTTGATGATCATCGTCTTACTAACCTCTTTTAATGGCATTACAGAAGAACACCGCATTGGCCATGCTTTCGAAGAGGCGCTGCCTTTTACTGCTCTACTAGTGGTATTTTTCAGTGTGGTATCGGTCATCCACAGCCAACATTTGTTCCAGCCATTTATTGATATGGTGCTACAGCTACCACATGACACCCAGCCAATCATGTTCTTTATTGCCAATGGTCTCCTATCTGCCATCAGCGATAACGTATTTGTGGCGACGGTTTACATCAGTGAAATAAAAGCGGCGTTAGATGCAGGAGTCATCGACCGTGAACACTTTGATTTGCTGGCGATTGCCGTCAACACCGGTACCAACTTACCAAGTGTTGCAACACCGAACGGGCAAGCTGCCTTCCTATTCTTGCTGACCTCAGCCATTGCCCCTCTACTCAGATTGTCCTATGGCAAAATGGTATGGATGGCTCTACCGTACACTATCGTTCTTTCAATTGTTGGCGGTATTTGCGTGAGCTTACTGAGTGCTTCGTAAGCCATAGCCACTTCTTTTAAAGAAAAAAACGGCAAGCCCAATTAGGTTTGCCGTTTTTAATTATGCTGATTTAGCTTCTTTAATACTTTTAGACGAAATTACCAAGCATAGTCACAAGCACTCTAGTCTTGCGAAGCCAACTCGGGGTTCTCTAGTTTTCGCCACAACGATAGTCCAGACTTTTTATCAATTAGATCCAAACGTTCATTATGAGCCTCTAGTTCCGATTCACTCACTTTAAGAACTTTAAGGCGAGGTCTGTCTGGCGACAATCGACGGATAGTGTAAAGATCTTCACCATCTTCATCACCATCACCGCCGAATCCCCCCATGGTGATTTGCCCACCTGTCATGAGCAGGTACACGTCCGCTAGGATTTCGGAGTCAAGCAAGGCGCCGTGCAATTCACGATGAGAGTTATCAATACCATAACGACGACATAGAGCGTCTAGGTTATTTTTTTGACCTGGGTGTTTACGACGAGCATAGACTAAGCTATCAAAGACCTTGCAAACGTCGGCAACATTTGGAAAGCCACCCAACATCGAGAACTCATGATCAATGAAGCCCACGTCGAAAGGTGCGTTATGGATGATTAACTCCGCCCCATCGATGAACTCTAGAAACTCTTTTGCCACCTCCGCGAATTTTGGCTTATCCGCCAAGAACTCATTACTGATACCGTGGACATTGAAGGCTTCTTCTTCTACCTCACGTTCAGGATTAATGTAAACGTGAAAATGTCGATTGGTCAGCTTACGCCCCACCATCTCGACACAACCAATCTCGATGATTCGGTGGCCTTGTTTCGGGTCAATACCTGTTGTTTCTGTATCAAGTACAACTTGTCTCATGAGCGAGCCCTCAACTCTTCAATACCTTGATTGGCTAGCTGGTCGGCAATTTCATTGCCTTCAATGCCAGCATGCCCTTTCACCCAATGCCATTCTACTTGGTGTTTTTGACACATCTCATCCAACTGTTGCCATAGATCTTGATTCTTAACTGGCTGCTTTGAAGCGGTTTTCCAGCCCTTGCGCTTCCATCCAGCTAACCACTCAGTGATCCCCTTCTGGACATAAGAAGAATCCGTAAACAGATCTACTTTACAAGGCTCTCGTAATGCCTTTAAACCTTCAATTGCTCCCAACAACTCCATGCGATTATTCGTTGTGTCGTGTTCACCACCACATAGTCGCTTTTCATGTTGACCAAATGTTAACCATGCACCCCAACCACCTATGCCAGGATTACCTTTACAAGCACCGTCGGTGTACAGCGTTACTTCTTTCATGTGACTACTTGATCTCTTTTATCGTTGGCTTTGTCAGTGGCGGCACGCGAACTTTTGCCGTTTTCCAGCGCGGTTTTAATGGGATATAACGTCGTGTTTGCTTGGTGGCGGTCATAATATAAACGCCTCCCAAAGGCAGCTTAAGCGCTTTTGCTGAACCACCCACCCAATTCATACGCTGACGCCACTTGTTTGATTGAAGCGGCATATCGTAATCAATAAACTCCACATTTTCGAGGGTTAATCCTGCCACTTTTAACCAATCATCTAAACGACGATGAGAAATGAAGCGCCCAGCCCATGGTGCCTTCACACGATTGCTAAAATAACGACGAATCCCCCAAAAACCGATCGGATTAAAGCCAATAATGATTAGCTTGCCGCTCGGCAGCAAAGTACGGGCTACTTCATGCAAATCTCGATGCGGGTTCTCTGATAAATCTAAAGTATGATGCAACACCATTGCATCTATCCCATCTGATTCAAGCGGTAACTCACTCATGCGAGCGACTACCGTTCTTTGACTCGCCCCTAACTCGAGTACTGGTGACAACGAAATCGTTTCACGCATGCGGTGATTGTGAAAAGTTAGATGGCGTAATGGAGATTGCTGTACCAGATAGTAGCCCACCATATTATCCAGCGCGCGCTCAATGAGATCATGCTCTTCATTAAGCAATCGCTGACCTAACTCGGTGTCGTACCAATCTTGGAATAATTGTCTTGATTGGTTATCCAACATACAATGCTCTCTTTTTATGATCGGACTGCCGTAGGAATGTTATGGCGTCTTTTATCAATATTTAAACATAACGTTGGGCATATGACATTTATTCCGTTACCTGCATTCAATGACAATTATATTTGGGTTACCCAAGCAACATCACAACAGACTATCTGGGCAGTCGACCCAGGTGATGCCAAGGTCGTCATTGAATACTGTCAGTCCCAACAACTCAAGCTAGCAGGGATTTTAGTAACCCACCACCACAAAGATCATACCGGTGGCGTTGCTGAGCTAACCCAGCTCTATCAGTGTCCAGTATATGGTCCAGCGTCATTAGCACCACAATTAGTCACTCATCCAGTACAACAAGGCGATGAAGTGTCAGTGGCTGACAACATGTTCCTAGTTCTTGAAACACCTGGACACACACTAGATCATTTGTGCTACTTTGCAGAGCCGCAAGACTCCAAGCCCCTTTTGCTTTGTGGCGATACCTTATTTAGAGGCGGCTGTGGCCGTTTGTTTGAAGGCACTCCAGCGCAAATGCTAAGCGCTATGACAAAACTAAGATCATTACCTGCTGATACATTGGTCTTTGGCACCCACGAATACACACTGGCTAACTACCGCTTCGCTGTAGCCATTGATCCTAACAATACCAAATTAGTTGAAGCCATCGAGGAAGCAGAGTCTCTAAGAGAAGAAGGCACGCCTACTTTGCCTTCAACCATTGCCCTTGAAATTGAAACCAACCCTTTTATGCGGTTCGACAGAAAAGAAGTCGTCGAAGGCGCAGCAAAGCTATTAAAGGAAGATATGGCATTGGATGCTGTCAATAGCTTTGCGCAAATCAGACGAGCTAAAGATGGCTTTTAGTTGACCTCAACTGGCCAATCCTTAGAATGCAGACCAAATGAAAATCTAATGTGAGCAGAATGACGAAAAACATACTCATCGCCCTCTTAGCAGGCAGTATCTTGACTGGCTGTCAGTCTATGACAAACCAACCAGCAGACATTGCCGAAATCGATGCTGAGAACGAAGCCATCGGTGCACCGGAAGCCGACGCGAACGAAGTCGACTTTATTGATACCGTCAAACCTGTTCGCTCTGACGAAGCAAAAGCTCTTGCCAAAAGCAAACAAGACCAAGAACCAGCAAATCTTCCTCCGGAAGATTTGTGGGATCGTATCCGTGCTGGCTACCAATTTGATTTAGATGTCGACCAACCACGTCTGAAGTCTCAGATCCGCTGGTACAGCACGCACCTATCTTATCTAGATCGTGTGTCTAAACGTGGCGAACGTTACCTTCACTACATCGTAGAAGAGCTGGAAAAAGAAGGCTTACCACTTGAAATCGCCCTGCTGCCCATCGTAGAAAGTGGCTTTGACCCATTTGGCTACAGTCACGGACGAGCATCTGGCCCTTGGCAATTTATCCCGTCTACGGGACACATGTACGGACTAGAACAAACTTGGTGGATTGATGGTCGTCGTGACATTCAGCTTTCCACTAAAGCTGCCATAGCGTACCTGAAGCGTCTTAATAAGATGTTCGATGGTGACTGGTTACATGCATTAGCGTCTTACAACTCAGGCGAAGGCACTGTCATGCGCGCCATTCGTAAGAACAAAAAAGCGGGTAAGCCGACGGACTTTTGGTCATTAGATCTACCTGCAGAAACTCGTGCTTATGTACCGAAGTTGATGGCATTGGCCATCATTATGAAAAACCCTGAACGTTACAACTACGAGACTTATTTCATTGCCAATCAACCGTACTTCGAAGAAGTAAACATTGGCGGTCAAATGGATCTTGCTCAAGCAGCTGACATGGCTGAAGTGAGCATCGATGAAATCTATCTTTTGAATCCTGCGTTTAATCAGTGGGCAACATCACCAGATGGGCCACATACCCTGCTGGTACCGATTGATTCAGCTGACAAGTTCCGTACTAAACTTGCGACATTGCCACCGAAAGAGCGTGTTACTTGGATTCGTTACACAGTTCAAGCTGGCGATAATTTAGGAGCCGTTGCTCGCGACCACAACACCACCGTTGCAGTGCTTCAGGACATCAACAAGATCTCTTCTAATCTTATTCGTGTAGGACAACAGTTGATGATCCCAGTAGCAGGACAAAGCGCAGCAAACTATACACTGAGCTCACATCAGCGCTTGCTAGCAAAACAGTCTCGTTCACCTAGCAGCAGTCGAGTAAAAGTAAATTATACCGTTGAAAGTGGCGACAGCTTGTGGAGTATCGCTAAGAAATACAACACGGACACGAAAACTCTAGCGCGCTGGAACAGCATGGGCTTAGCTGATCCGTTGTTCCCTGGCAAAAAGCTTGTAGTATGGATGAAACCAGAAACAAGCAGCTCTAAAAGCAGCACACGCTCCGTTGTTAAACGTGTGGTATACACCATTCGTTCCGGCGACTCATTAGCGGTTGTTGCGAATAAGTTCAATGTCCGCGTCAGTGATATCCGTAAATGGAATCCAAAAGTGGGAAGCCAGAAGTATGTCCAACCTGGCGACAAAGTTACACTACTTGTAAATGTTGTCGGTGGTTAGCACCTTCACCTGATAAAAAAAGAGGCGTTCGCATATGCGAACGCCTCTTTTTTTGGTTTCTAAATTCTATTTATCGAGAAAATAGAATTTATTCGTAGCGGCAAAGGTAAGCCGTTGTTTCTGTTACTTTCACGCCGAATTTTTGGTTTGCTTCAACGATAAAGGTTTCACCTTTAACAAATGTTTTCCACTCAGATTCGCCTGGCAATAGAACCGTCAAAGAACCTGAAACAACCGTCATGTATTCGCGCTGAGAAGTACCGAACTCGTAATCACCGATGCTCATTACACCTACGGTAGACGTTCCCTCTGCATTGTCTAGGGCAATAGATTTAACGGCATCATCAAAATAACTATTTACTTGTAGAGACATAAAACACTCACTGTGGTCAAACACGGCCAGTTATCTAGCCAACTTAAAAACAGCTATAAATTAGCTGTCGTTCATTTCTTCAATAATCCATTCTTTGAACGCTGCCATGGCTGGCGTTAATGCGCGTTTTTTCTCGAATACCAAATAGAACGAACGGTTGGTATCCAGCTGTTTATCAAATAGCACCTGCAATTGACCAGACTCGATCTCAGGGGTCACTAAACTAATATCAGCCAAGGCAATACCTAATCCTTGAGCCGCAGCCCCAGCGGTAAGAGAACCGCTTGAGAACATCAAACCGCGTCGGAAAACCTTTGGATCTAGGTCATTCTGCACCAACCAATCGTTCCACTCATCATTGCGTTTACTAACGTGCAATAAGGGGTAAAAACGCATGTCTTCAGGCTGTTTAATTGGTTGATCCGGTTTGATCATCTTCGGAGAACAAACTGGAGCAAGTCGAATCGGCCTGAGGTAATGAGCTTCTACATCACTCCATTCACCATTTCCGAAGTATACTGCCATGTCGATTTCCCCTAGGGAGAAGTCAATAAAGCCCATCGATGATCGGATTTCGATCTCGATGTCAGGATAACGACTTTGGAAGCGCTCCATGCGTGGCATCAGCCAACGAGTTAAGAATGAGGGCGCTACCGCAAGCCGCAAAGATCCTGCATGCTGAGCGCTCTTAAGATCTGCAGTCGCTTGCTCTAACTTTTGGAAAATTTGCTTGATCGGTTTTAAGTACGTCTCACCTGCCTCGGTCAACACAACTTTTCTTTTCGTGCGACGAAATAGCTCAATCCCCAAAAAGCTTTCCAGCCCTTTGATCTGATGGCTAATCGCTGAAGGTGTCACGTTAAGCTCTTGGGCAGCTTTGTTAAAGCTGCCATGACGAGCAGCAGATTCAAAACACTTCAACGAATTTAAAGGCGGCAATCTGTTAATAATGAGCTCTCCGAGTCAAGCAACCTCTAGCGAGGCTTTACAGCATAGCGATCCAGAAACCACTACGCATCCTTTTGTTTGTTTTTCTTAGGCAAACGAAACGGTTCGAATCCCTGTTGTGTTTGGTCTTGAAAGACAACCTTCTTACGTGCAGCCGGTTTCTTTTGGACTTTATTAGTCTTTGGTTTTTGCTTGGTTTTAGGTTTCGATTGTTTCTGTGGCGCTCGCTTACTTGCAATACCAGTAAACGTCGCTTCTAGCCCTTCGACTTTAGACAATACGAAGGTACGCTTTAGAAACTCTTCCACGTCCTTAAAGTTAAACCAATCTTTCGGTCCCACTAAGGAAATGGCTTCACCTTTAAACCCAGCTCGTCCCGTACGTCCAGTACGATGAACGAACTCTTCTGCAGGTTTTGGGATATCAAAGTTAAACACATGTGAAACACTTGCAATATCAAGACCACGTGATGCGATGTCGGTACTTACCAACACCTCAAATTTACCTCGTGCAAAGTCATCCATCACCTTACTGCGGGCGCTCTGACTCATATCACCATTCAAACTACCAGTTCGCACGTCCCAGCTACCAATAAGTTCAGCCAAACGAACCGTATCAGTTTTGGTTGCGGTGAAGACAATGGCTTGCTTGATCGTGAGGGAGCGAATGAAATGCTCTAGTAACGCCTGCTTATGATCCAAGTGATCACATAAGTAAACATGTTGTTTGATATCTTGGTGTTCGTCTTGGCTGTGACCAATCGCTACACGTACAGGCTCATGTAATAACTCTTGTGCAATCTCATTGACGTCAGTGTTATCAAGTGTCGCAGAGAAAAATAACGTTTGGCGACGACGGTGATTCGCAGCATTGTTGATGGCGCGTAAGTCCGCGGCAAAGCCTAAATCTAACATGCGATCCGCTTCATCAAGGATCAACATTTCTAGACCTTCTAAAAACACGTTGCGCTGTTTTAGGTGATCCGCCATACGACCTGGTGTCGCCACCACAAAATGTGGGTCTTTCTGGAAGTTTTTATGCTGATCGTTAAAGTTCTCGCCACCGAGCACCAAAATCGAGCTGAAACGCGTTCCCGCGATTAACGTTCTGAGGGTAGCGTACACTTGTTTTGCCAACTCTCGAGTTGGCACCAGAATAAGGACACGAGGGTCGCGCTTCGCCAAGGCTTTGCGAGTGTACAAGCGGTGAACCGCAGGCAACAAGTACGCCAGTGTTTTCCCTGAGCCCGTCTTGGAAGACGCCAACAAATCTTTACCAGCCATCGCTTCAGGTATCGCACGCTCCTGAATATCCGTTGCGTGCTCGTAGCCAAAGTGACCAAAAGACTTCATTAATCGGCTATCTAAATCAAACTCAGAAAATAACAATCGCTTCACCTTACAAAGATATATGTCAAAGGCTCATTATAACGTAGCCCGTCAAATGACTGACATAGAAATCGTTTATATTTCGTGAAAAGTTCCAATTGTGTGGGGTTGTCCAGCACTTTTCAGTTGTAGGGTAATACCTTGAGCTTGCTCTATTTGTTCGGCCTCTTCGATCAACTGATAATAAACATTACGATGAAAATTCGCCCACATACCATGGCGCACTGAAACATAGGGCATCCAGTCCCCCTGATACGGTCGCAATTCTATACGGCAATCTTCGCCTAGCGTTAAGACATCATTTGTTTTCGTGTAAAAACGCCAAACAAATTCACCTACACTATTGGGTATCTGCTCCGCTCGCACAATTTGAAATGGCACATCCTCCACTTGTATGCGCACCTTTTCAGCAGGCGTGACTAAAAAGTACTCATTCCCTTCACGCCAAAGAATGCGGCTAAACAGTGTCACCATTTTTTCACGCTTAATCGCACTTCCTTCATGAATCCATTCACCATTCGCTTTGATGAGTAAATCCATATCGCCACAAAAATCGGGGTGCCAACGATCCACTGGCGGGTAACCTTCCTCTAGGGTGATGGGGTCTAAATTAATACTCGGCATGGGCTTTCCTCATACAGCAAATTAGCGCCATTCAATTTAACTTCAAAATTATTCACACGCTGATAGCAGATCTTGAATTCGATTCACTGTTAAAATACGCAGCATAAAATGATTACAAGAAGCTAAGCTTCCATAGAGATTATAAAACGAGCCCCCAAATGACTACTGAATTAGCACGTAAATTTGCCGACCCAAATCGTGGGGTTTACTTTATCGGCACAACACCGCCGAAAAACACGATTGATGATGACCAGAAACTCAATGACATCGGTCAAAAGCTGCTTGACCGCCTAGGCCAAATCGAAGTCGACGGTTTGATTGTTTACGACATTCAAGACGAAAGCAGCCGTATTTCAAAACCGCGTCCATTCCCATACATGGAAACTCATGATCCATTAGAATGGTCAAAACGCCTGAACACGTTGGCAATCAAGCCAGTGATCACCTACAAAAGCGTTTCTTCACGCAGTGCACAAGAGTTTGATCAATGGCTGAACTCTGCTTGGGAAGATTATGGTGTACGCGATATCGTATTGGTAGGCGCACCTTCTTCAGAAGGGCAAATTGTTCTACCACTGAACCAAGCCTATGAAACACTACAAAAGAATGCCCACGACTTTAACTTGGGTGGTGTCACCATTGCCGAGCGCCATGCGGTGAAAGGTGATGAGCACCTACGTTTGATGAACAAATCCATCGCAGGTTGTGATTTCTTTGTTTCGCAAGCCGTTTACAACCCACAAGCGACCGTTGACATGCTGAGCCAATACGCTCGCTCTTGTCGCGATAAGGGAGAAGCACCTAAGCGTGTGATCTTAACCTTCACGCCATGTGGTAGTGAGAAAACATTGAGTTTTATGGAGTGGTTAGGCATTTCTGTGCCTGATGCGACCAAGCACCGTATTCTTGATGCCGAGTCGCCACTTGATGAGTCCATTAAGATTTGTCGCTCTGCTCTGGAGCAGATTATTGAGATTGCTCTGCCTTTGGGCATTCCGCTTGGTCTAAACATTGAGAGCTTAACCAACCGCAAGGAAGAGATTGACGCTTCGATCAACCTCTACAAGCTTTTAAAAGCAACCCTTGATTTAAAGCTTGCTGAACAAAATATCAACTAGCCATCGTCTGCAGCTGAGCAATCACTTGCTCGGCTGCAATATGCTCCATTGCCTTAGGGTCATGTACTCGAGCCGCCCAAGGCAATTCTGCTACTGGCTTGCCGTACTCTTTCTCAGCACATTCATCATAAACACTGACCACACGATCTAAATCCGCATAAGGCCCTGTGCGCCTTGGATTAGAGTGTGCATATAAGCCAACCACAGGTGTGCCGACCAGTGTCGCCATGTGCGCAGGTCCGGTATCTGGACTCAACACCCACTTAGCCCCCGCCAACACTGAGAGCATTTGCGGCAGACTGGTTTGCCCCAC
This sequence comes from Marinomonas communis, assembly GCF_004363305.1. GTDB lineage: Bacteria > Pseudomonadota > Gammaproteobacteria > Pseudomonadales > Marinomonadaceae > Marinomonas > Marinomonas communis. Next base: position 875,611 of record NZ_SNZA01000001.1, read on the forward strand.
CAAATTGATCACGCCCTCAGACTCAAGTTGCTGTGCCATTTCCCGCTCCAATGAACTTGGGCCACCGGTTAGAACCACGGTTTTGCCCTGCTCAGAACACCATTGGATCACCGCTTTGTATCCAGAAACTGTCCAGTTACGCTCAGCTTTTGAGGCACATGGATTAATCACGACGTAATGGTCAGGGAGCGTCGCAGGCTTTTTAGGTAACGACAACGTTAATGGCAGCTCAACCTCTGTAACACCCAACACCGAACTAATAGAAAGGAAGGAATCTAGAACATGTTCAGACTTAGGTGTCACGCCATACTCGCTCACAAACCAATGCTGCTTCTCACGTGAGAAAGCTTTATTAAAACCAATACGCCTTTTAGCCCGGACCATCCTACTCAACAAACTGGCACGCATGGACCACTGCAAGTGAAGCAACACATCAAACGTACTATCAGACAGCTCTTTTCGCAGCGCCAACATACCTTTTATACCTGTTCGCTTATCAAATACTTTGACGCTAATATTTGGCAGCAAACGAACCAATTGCGCTTCAAGCGGCCCAGTCACCCATGTTATTTCAGCATTAGGGTACTTCTTTTGTATTGCACAAATAACCGCCATAGCATGGCACACATCGCCAATAGCCGATAAGCGAATCACGGCAATACGTTGAATAGTCTGATCCATTTGCTCCCCTGGGGCTGTTTAAATAGATCAACTATTATAAAATACGCGCCGTTAAAATGGCCCGTAAAACCTGCCATCTCATTCATTTTTTTAGATTATTTACATGCCAAGCATTCATCCAACCGCAAGTAGCGACATTCTCTTTATTAGCCCAGGCAACCCGGGAGTCACCAAGGAATGGTTTACACCTGAATATTGGCATTCGCAAGACAGGCTAATCCATACCGCTGTGGGGCGAGGGACCGTCTGGTTTCTAGACACGCCTGTAGGTCAAACTGTACTTCGCCGTTACCGACGTGGCGGATTCATCGCAAAGTTCAATACGTTTCACTTTTTCACTCAACCTATCGAGCAAACTCGTGCTTTCAAAGAACTGGCATTACTTGAAAGGCTGCAACAGCTAGGCCTACCAGCCCCGAAACCCGTGGCTGGTATGATTCGTCGTAATGGCCTGTTTTACCAGGCTTGGCTGATGACACAAGTAATCCCTAATGCCAAAGATCTCTACGAATGCCTCCAGCAAACGTCTCTAGAAGAGGCTGTTTGGCAGCGCATTGGACGCACTATCGCAGAATTTCACAAGCATAATGTGTATCACAGTGATTTAAACTGCCATAACATCATGATCGATACGTCGTTTCAGGTTTGGGTAATAGATTTCGACAAGTGCTCAATTCGTAACGACCAGAAGAGCTGGAAGAAAGAGAATTTAGAACGCTTAAAACGCTCCTTCCTGAAGGAACAGGGCAAACATGCCCAGTTCCAATTCAGTGAAGACGCATGGCAAGCCTTACTGCAAGGCTATGACGCTTAACTAGCGGTTTTGCAGTCGGTTGTAGTCTAAGATGCCACTGCTCAGTGGCTTCATAGACTGATTCATACGTGCAATTTTATCGCTTATCGGCCAAAACTCAGGGCTGGTACGCCTTACACCATACTGATCTAGCAAAGCGCTATAACCACTGTCATCACGGATGCCGCTCACTGTCTCAACAAATGCCTCTACTTCATCTTCAGAGACTTTTATTAAGACATTAGGGTAATCTCCGACGACACCATAGGTGACAACAAAAGAATCTTCGTTAGGGGCCACTGTTGATTCTTCATCCAGCAGGCTGGTGATATTGTAATGCCCTCGGTTGTGTACCAAAGTTACCAACTCTGCATTGCCATTCGATTGCTCGAGCAACATCAGAGATACTTCAGGAAATGGTGCAACGGCTTGTCCTCGAAGTGTTTGCAATGATAACAAGGCATCTTGAGTCTTCGCTGCTAGCGAGCTTTGTGAAAGCTCATGATCATGGTTCAACACCTTCACCATACGCTGACGAATGTGATCAAACAGCTCTTCTTTAGGATCATCAGTCTTATAGTCAATACTCGACTCAATATTTACTTTTAGAAGATCGCTGAAGATATAATCTTTGATAGTTTGATCTGCGTTGCGGTACCAATATTCGCGCACAGCCTGACGCTGATCCTTGGGTAAGAAAAGTAAGAAATTCATCTCACCTTCCATACGTAAGAAATCCATATATAAACGTGTCACGAGCTGATGCCCTACGTTTCCAAATACATCAAAGCCTGCAACAAGCAAGTAATGGATCCGCTCAAGCAAAGGATAATCGATAACCCATGCGGTTTTAGGATTTGGTCCTATCATGCCTTTTTCTACGGTTGCATTATCGAAATGACGCATCACGGTGAGGGCCGCATTCTCGTTATGCCCTTCCCCATCCCATACCAAGGATGTCGACATGGTAAGACCTTTATTGCCAAGCTTTTCGATCAGTTTCGCTTTAGCCGAGAGATAGTTCTTTTGCTTCTCGGAATACGATACCCAAGAGGTTAATGGCAAAGCATTACTGCTTTGCGATGCAGGTAGCGCCAACGAAGAGGCATTTTCTTTTAAAAATGTACTGCCGATATTATGCATTTCTAAATCAGGATCAACGAAGTAAACCCAAAATTGCTCATTGATAACGTTTACTGCCACCTGACCACGACATACCGGACCTTTTATAAATGCCATGATCGTATTTTGCGCGTGATCGAGTAGGAAGCGGTAGCGACTGTTTGCCGGCAGCTGTGCAAAAGACTGAAATGGGTTACTAGCCACTTCTGGGGCATAACTTGGTAACTCTGTGACCTCAAATGACAAGTCGTAGAGCCAATCACTCCAGCGCTGCAATCGTTCATCATCCATTTTCATCGGGATGAAGGTTTTCTGTACACGGCTCTCTGGATCTAACCAAAGTCGATAATAGACACGTTCAACCCCTGGCGCATCATATGGGCGACGGGTACTAATACGCTGAATTGGCTCACCCGGTGGTGTGCTAGATCTGACTAATTTGTAAGTGAACTGAGCATCGTCATCGAAATACAAGCTGTAAAGGTAGATATGCTCGTAAACATAGCGATTGATCAATCGAGACTTGAGATCATCTCCATTAAACACCGCTTCCCATTTCGACACTTGCTCAGTTATTTCAGACGGAACATTCACTGGCGCAGACATAGGCGCTCCTTTTACCAACCATCGAGTCAAAATGTCATACTCTTGATCCGTTAATTCAGGTAAACCATATGGCATTCCCCAAGTCGGGTGGGAGGCTTCGAAATTAGAATATTCTTCCACTGCTGGACACTCTTGATCACGGTCCAGTGAAAAATCGTAATCGTCCGATGGCAGCACGGTATCTTGAAACTCACCTTGCTGTCGACGCAAAGCAATGGCTCGGTATAATACACTGCCTTGCAAATTCGCCGCAGGACTTTGCGATCGCTCGTTTAAAATGGGGTAAAAACCCTTATCACGCCACTCTTGGGCTGTACGAGCATCTTCAAATAATCGAGTTGGCTGCACGGCCAGTAAACGATCGCCCTCATAGACTTTATCCTTACTACCACCACGCTCAATACCATCGGCGGCAGTCAGTTTAATTTGGCAAGGAGCGTCATAACAGGCATGACAGTTAATACAACGGTTCTCTAAAATAGGCTTAACTTGATCTTGATAGAAGTTAACAGGCAACTTCTCTTCTTGGGGCAACCGATTCGCGCTGTTGGCCTTTCCATAAACTTCATCCAAGTTTTGAGTGGCGTATACAGCACACCCAGAAATGACTAATAGAGCCAAAATGCCCAACCAGCGAGAAATCGATTTCATATATTCGTCCTAGGATTCTTTTATGACTAATACGTTACTACATTTAAAATAGTTCAATGAGCAATAAAAAAGGGGAAAGTAAACTTTCCCCTTTTTAAGATCATGCAAATTGGGCTTAACGATTGTCTTCGTCTTCATCAAACTCAACAAGTTCGTAAGCGTCTTCGCCCATATCTTCGTTAGCAAGTAGCAATGCATCTTCATACGCACTACCAAACTCAATACGAGTAATGTCATATAAGTCGTATTCGTATGTTTCATCGAACCAGCGGGCATCTGAACCGATTTCTTCCAGTTCAAAAGTAGTAGCGTCAGCTCGAAGCACACGACCGATTTCACAACCATCAGAATCCACTTCTTCGCGGTGGATGGTCACCAAACCGAATTCTTCACTGATGTCCATTAGCAGTACCGCAAGATCATCCAAGTCCACTTCAGGGTCTTCAATCTCTTCACCGCGGATCTCAAGCACGCGCTTTTGGAAATCATTAAACGGCGCGGGATGCATAAAGTCGCTAATATCTTCTAGAAACAGGATCTGATAGCCATTTAGATGAACACCATCATCAATGAGCTGCATCAGCACCATTTCTTCATTCGCCGCGATGATAAAGCCATCTGTCCAATTATCTGGTCCGTCAATTTCCTCACGGAAGATACGTACTACATTCTTACGTGTTCGGGCTTTTTCCAATTCGATGAGCATACTGGCTCCTAAAGGACATCATTAAAAACAGGGTTAGTGTAAACCTTGGCTAACCTAGGAACAACTTATTGCTGAAATTCGTGCCAATTTTCAATCAAATCAATAAGATCATCTAAGCCACACTCCGATTCAATGCCATCATTGGAGGCTTGAAAAAAGTTACTTTGAGTGTCGAACATGGCTTTAATCTCGTCTTCTGCTTGGCTCATGTCTACGCGACGTTTTACCACGACGCCTTCAGGACTGATCACAACTTGAAAAATACCGTGCTGAAACTCTGTGGTTTCGTCTTCTTTTTCCGCCAACGACACAGCTTGCCAAACACGCTGAACCGTTTCTTTGTTGGTTAGGTGCTCGCTAACCCATTCCGCAATGGCTGAAAACTCAATGTCCGCAAATACGCGGTATGAGCCTTCTTCTTGATCAAATGCTATTTCATAATCCATAGAGCAGAACCTCACTCTTTACTATCACTATTTTCTTGGCGATATGCCACATTCTGTTGCTGCTGGCGTTGGGGTACTGCTGCAGCAAGTCGCGCTTGACGGGCGGCTTCCTTAGCGGCTTTAACTTGTTCTACTTTGACCCATTCATCTGCCACCATTTCTGGGGTTTCCATAACGTATGGACCAATGGCACCACTGCGCACATCTGACAAGAAAACTTCAGCGGCTTTGTGCATATCAACTTTTCCGCCTGCGCGTAACGCCCCGCGCTTAGAACCAATAATCTTTAACGTTTCAGCAGCATCTGTCGGAATCTCTTTTAACTTGTAGCGGGTAACGAGCGCGTCATTGTAATCCGCTAAGAAAAAGCTCAAGCCAACTAAGGCGACATCTTCATAATCAATGGCGGTATCTCGCACCGCACCCGTCACTGCCAAACGATAACTGGCATCAGGGTTCTCGATTTTGGGCCATAGAATCCCAGGCGTGTCCAACAGTTGAAAACCATCGTGTACGCGCAGCTTTTGCTGTGCTTTGGTGACTGCTGGCTCGTTACCAACTTTCGCTACTCGCTTACCTAACAAAGCATTCATCAAACTCGATTTGCCAACATTTGGGATACCAGCAATCATCGCTCGAATAGGCTTCTCAGCGGTACCCCGATGCGGGACAAGAGCTTGTACCCAATTTGACAGTTTTGCTAAATCCGCCTTATCAGTCGTACTAAAAGGGTAAGCAGTGATATCGTCAGCTTCACGCCAATGCTCTAACCAGCGATTGACACGCTCGCGATCCGCTAGGTCTTTTTTATTGAGCAGGCGTAATACAGGCACATCTCCACGCAAAGTGGTCAGCATAGGGTTTTGACTTGAGTCCGGAATACGGGCATCCAACACCTCAATGACCAAATCGACTTGGGTCATGACTTTCTCGATTTCACGTCGAGCTTTGTTCATGTGCCCAGGGAACCATTGAACGCTCACGATTACACCTCTCAGTTTGATTCAAAAAAATTGGCGCGCAGTCTACCACAAAGTTTAGTTCACCTACGTAAAAACTCTGTGTTGTTGCACAAATAGACTGTGATTTAGCGGATCTTAGATCAAAAACGACGGATAAATGCAGGAACCACCTTAACCTGACATGTGTCAACGCAGTGAAAAGCCCTCCTGCCTATACTGCCAAGCATCCAGAAACCTTAGGTGTTTAATCACTTATGCTCTCTCTGGGTGTTCTCTCGATCGGGCTATCGCCCCTTTGGCCGCAGTGACGCCATCACTGCGGCCTTTCTTTTATATGATCCACTCCTTCAGAGAAATCCATGGCTTGCACATAATCCAAAACGTCTGGGTAAAGAATTTCAAAGGGCTTTCGGCTCTGCTCCAACAACAATGGTAGCTCTTGAATAAAAGGCTCTAAATAATGACCCAAAGTCCACCTGCGCTGAATAGAGCGTAACGCTCTTTCAACTCCCTGTTGTGTCCCTAAATCAGATAGCCAATTTCTTTGTTCGAGTGAGCTAATCATGGCCTGTAATCTTTGAGGGCAATTCTCTTTATCTTCCCTTAAAGCTGAAACCGCTGTGTCGGCAAATCGCTCAAAAGACACTTGTTCAAAGTGCCCCCATGAACGAACCAACCAATAATCCATGACCACATCCTGAACAATGCCAGCAAATCGCCTACGCCCTTTTCTTGGTAGACTTTTAAACGCTAGTGACTGCGGATGCGCATCCACAAATGTGTCGACAGCCTGATGCAGGCGCCACCCGGTGACCAAATCCTGTTGTTCATTATTCGGTAACCAAGGGAAATCGCCGAGCAAATTGCCCGCATAAGAAGTGTCGGTCACTTTAGCGATGTGTAAATGCGCAATGTAGTTCACAATGTTTAACCATAAATTTCAGTCTGTCTTACCTGCTATAAATAGTGACGCTTCGCAAAATTTGCTAGACTGCGAAAAATTTTTATCATTTAGGTACGCATTTGAACGCTCCGACCAATATTTCGCCTGCGGGCATCCTGCCTGCAAAGCTGACAAAACTGCTTGCAGACATGGGCATCCAAGATTTCACTCCGATCCAACAGCAAGCTTTACCAGACGTCATTGATGGCAAAGATGTCATGGCACAAGCACAAACCGGTAGTGGTAAAACACTGGCGTTTGCCATTGGCTTAATTCTGCGACTTAATCCTCGCTACTTTGGTTGCCAAAGTTTGGTGCTTTGCCCTACTCGTGAGCTCGCTGATCAAGTCGCTAAAGAGATTCGTAAAGTTGCGCGCTACCTAGAGAACATCAAAGTGCTAACACTTTGCGGTGGTATGCCATTCGGCCCGCAAATTGCGTCCCTTGAGCACGGTGCTCACGTGGTTGTGGGCACCCCTGGTCGTATCATGGAGCATTTGCGTAAAGGCAATTTAGACATTTCTGGCATTAGCACACTCGTTTTGGATGAAGCGGATCGTATGCTGGACATGGGCTTTATTGATAGCATTCGCGATATCGTTGAGCTAACACCTAAAAGTCGACAGACCTTATTGTTCTCAGCCACTTACAGCGACAACATTGCCAGTATCCGTGATGAATTCCTTCGCCAACCACGCTTTATCAAGGTTGAAGCAGAGGAAAGCTCAAAGCCCAATATTGATCAATATTTTGTGAGAGCTAACAACAGCGACAAACCAAACCGTTTGCTGGATACATTGGCGCACTTTGAGCCTTCTCAGGTCATTGTTTTCTGTAACACCAAGGCGGAATGTGATGACGTTGCAGCGTGGTTAACCGACCACGATATCAGTGCCCTCGCGATACATGGTGATTTTGAGCAGAAACAACGTGACCAAGTGTTGGTGCGTTTCTCAAACCGAAGCTGTTCAGTACTAGTGGCGACAGACGTGGCAGCTCGTGGTATCGATGTGAAAGAGATTGACCTCGTCATAAACTACGACACTACACGAGACATCGATGTGCACACGCACCGAATTGGCCGAACTGGCCGTGCTGGTGCACAAGGTATTGCTGTTAGCTTCATTACTGAGCGTGAAGACTACAAATTGGCAGACATTGCCGCGCGCTTTGACATTGAGCCAGAGTTCCTGCAAATGGGCATCTGCCCAGGCAATTTTTCACTACAGCCGGACGTCGCTACCATTGCCTTTGATGCAGGTAAAAAGAATAAGCTGCGAGCTGGGGATATTCTTGGTGCGCTAACCGCAGGACTTGGTCTTGAAAAAAGTGCGGTAGGTAAAATTGATATTTTCGACTTCCAAGCCTATGTCGCAATTGAAAAACAACAAGCACGCCAAGTCGTCAAAGCCCTTTCTACCAAGAAAATTAAGGGCCGCACCATCAAATCTCGAGTGCTGCGCTAAGCATGATGAAGTGGTCTTGGTTGTTTGACTCGCGAACCCAATGGCTTGGGTTCGCATTGGGCGCCCTGATTGTTCTGTTGGGGACATTAATGCCTGCCTCTTCTCTTGGTTCACCACCTGGCTCGGACAAGCTTCACCATATTCTTGGATTTGGCTGCTGGGCCGGTTTATGTGCATTCGGCCCCAGCAAACGTTTTTATAGCCTGGCTATCCTGATCGTTTTCGCCGGTGGCTTGATTGAAATCATTCAGCCTTATGTAAATCGATATGGGGACTGGTACGACTTTTTAGCCGATGCAATCGGTGTCGCACTTGCCTGTGTTTTTCATCTCATTGTCTGCTTCTTTAAAAAGCGTGGTACAGATACTGCATAGGGTTTAACACGATGATTCGTGTTAAACCCACCTAACAATAATTAGGGAGTATCAGGATGACCAGCTCAACTACAGCGCATACCCAACTATTGCACTCGTTGTTCGAAGCCGCATTGGATGTGGCCCAACCTAATCGATGTGTTCCAAGACATATGCCCAGCCCCGTCGCAGGTAAAACCATCGTCATTGGCGCAGGAAAAGCATCTGCCGCCATGGCTCAATCTTTTGAACAAAACTGGAAAGGTGAACTTAGCGGTCTCGTGGTCACACGATACGGTTACGCAGTCCCTTGTGAACAAATTAACATCGTCGAAGCAGCCCACCCAATCCCTGATGAAAATGGCCTAAATGCCGCACAAGCCATGCTTGATTTAGTCAGCAATCTGACCGATCAAGACCAAGTGGTCGTGTTAATTTCGGGCGGTGGTTCCGCATTACTGCCTCTTCCCTATGAAGATATGACATTAAAGGAAAAGCAAGACGTTAATAATGCATTGCTAAGATGTGGCGCGAACATTGTTGAAATCAATACTGTGCGCAGACACCTCTCTAAAATCAAAGGGGGGCGTCTAGCGGCTGCGTGTTACCCGGCAAAAGTCACCACACTTTTGATTTCAGATGTGCCGGGCGACGATCTGTCTGCCATAGCATCCGGTCCGACCATCGCTGATAGCACGACTTGTTTGGACGCTTTGGCTATTTTAGATAAATACCAGATAGCCATAAACGATCGTATTCGTGAGCAATTGCTAAAAGGCACTTATGAAAGCATTAAGCCAAATGATGAACGCCTTGCTTTGGCAACAACCAAGCTGATTGCCACACCACAAATGGCATTAGAAGCCGCGGCAAAAAGGGCTCAAGAGCTTGGTATTAATAGCCTGATTTTAGGGGATAGTATTGAAGGCGAGGCCAAAGAAGTCGCAAAAGTGATGGCCGGTATCACTCGTCAAGTGAGAACCTTTGGTCAACCCATTAAGCCACCTTGCTTACTCTTATCCGGTGGTGAAACCACTGTTACCCTATCGGGCAACGGAGTCGGTGGTCGAAATGTCGAATTCCTGCTTGCCTTGGCCATACAGCTCCAAGGCCAAAGCGGCATCTCTGCTATTGCTTGTGATACCGACGGTGTGGACGGAGCCGCTGACATTGCAGGTGCTATCATCACTGAGCACTCCTTAAATGACGCAGATAAGAAAGGTTTAGATGCTAACGCTTTTCTTATGAATAATGACGCCCACACATTTTTTGAAAAAATTGGTCAATCCGTCGTGACAGGACCAACGATGACCAATGTTAATGACTTCCGAGCAATATTTATTGATACACTGCCAACCTAATCGCCTCCAATTGAGCGGGCAAAGAGATGCTCGCTCATTGACTAAAACTAAACAATCGGTCAAAGTCTTTGCCCGACGAATTTTTTCCCTTTATTTCAACTAGTGAGACAACATGGCAACGATTAAAGCATGGCGCTCCGCCATCCTGCATTGCACCGCAAACCCAACTGAAGTCGGCACAGAGCAAGCCTTCGAGTATTTCGAAGATGGATTGCTCGTGGTTAAAGACGGTATCATTCAAGCGTTAGGAAATGCGGAAGAACAGATTGCCCTATTGGACTCGACGATCGAAGTTGAACACCACCCTGATGCGCTGATTGTTCCAGGCTTTGTCGACACCCACATTCACTATCCACAAAGCGACATGATCGCCTCTTATGGCGAACAGTTGTTAGATTGGCTTAATAACTACACTTTCCCTGAAGAAAGTAAATTTGCCGATAAACAATATGCAAGCGACGTTGCTGAACGTTTTCTCGCCGAACTGCTACGTAACGGTACGACCACAGCTCTGGTCTTTGGTACGGTTCATAAGCAATCGGTTGACGCATTCTTTGAAGCTGCACTCCCTCTTAACCTGCGTATGATCTGCGGTAAAGTCATGATGGATCGCCATGCCCCTGACTATTTGACCGACACACCGGAAACCGCTTATGAAGACTCTAAAGAGCTGATCGAACGTTGGCATAATCACGGTCGCTTACACTATGCTGTGACACCTCGTTTTGCGCCGACATCTACATCAGAGCAACTTTCTGCCGCCGGCAAGCTGTTATCTGAATACGATGATCTTTATATGCACACACACCTTTCTGAAAATCGACAAGAGTGTAGCTGGGTTCAAGAGTTGTTCCCTGACTCTAAAAACTACTTAGATGTTTACGATCAACACCAGTTGCTAAGTGAACGCTCTGTTTTCGCCCATGGTATTCATCTATGTGATCAAGAATACAACCGCCTTAGCAAAACAGGCTCTGCAATCGCCTTCTGCCCAACTTCAAACCTCTTCCTTGGCAGTGGGCTGTTCAACTTAGAAAAAGCCGAATTGCATAAAGTGAACGTGGGTATGGGAACCGATGTGGGAGGCGGCACCAGCTTTTCAATGTTCAGCACACTGAACGAAGCTTACAAAGTGATCCAAATGCAGGGCCAAAACTTAGATCCGATTAAATCCTTCTACTTAGCTACGTTAGGTGGGGCAAAGGCCCTAAGACTGGATGACAAGGTGGGTAACTTAGCCATAGGCAGTGAAGCCGATTTCGTCATCCTAGATAAACAAGCAACGCCTTTACTAAGTAAACGCTTAGAACGTGCCAAAGACATCAAAGATACCTTGTTTGCCTTGATGATTCTGGCCGATGATCGAGCTATCCAAGCCACCTATGCGATGGGCCACTGTGTCCATCAAAGAGACGCTTAAGCCTTAAAAGGGCCTGATAAAACGAATGTCAGGCCCTGATCTGACCTACTGTTATTGAACAGCGTCCATCAAGAATTGGCCAATTTTTGAATGATGCTGTATAGAAGACACTGGCAAAATCTGTGCAGCTGGTCCCCAAGCAAATACATTCACTGGCGTACTCGTATGAGTCCCCGTTCCCCACACTGTATTTTGTGCTGTCGCCTGTACACGACCCAATAAATTACCTCGGTCGTTGTATGGGAAGAAAGCATCAAAGTCATGAATTGCAGGAATGGTCTCAGCACTTAAGTAGCTATGGTCATGCGTATGATAAGGATTAGGCTTATCTTGTAACACTTCCTCAGCTTGTGCCAACGTGATATCAAACTCAGAATTCTGATTGACGACTTTTTGTAGGTTAGCGGCCGTATGTTCTGATTCAGGTAACGCTTCGAACTCCGCTAGGATGTCGTAATAGCTTTTCTTCTGGTTGTATAAACCATCAAGGATATCAAAGCTCCCGAAATTGAACTTTGGCGCATAATCCGCGGCTTGGAACGCAACGCCATCTTTTTTCTGTGGTGCCGGAAGATCGTTAGAAGAGTAACTAAATCCAAATGAGCCCGTTTCATGATCCGCTGTGACTACGACAATGGTATCGTCTCGATCTTTTGCCCAGTCATATACCACTTGGATTGCTTCATCAAACTTCAGCAGTTCATGCAACATAGTGCCTGCATCATTTGAATGAGCGGCCCAGTCGATCTGCCCACCTTCGATCATCAAAAAGAATCCATCTTCATCCTTTTCTAGCACGGACAGTGCCTTTAAAGTCATTTCCTTCAACGATGGCTGAGTTCGTGATTCGTCAGACTTTGACTGGCTGTAACGAATGCCATCCATCATGCCTGAGTAAGCAAATAAACCAAGTAGTTTGCCCGAATCAGACGCTTCAAGTTGATCTTTATTAAATGCTAGGCCATAGCCCTTTTCTTGCGCTTCAAGCAATAAATTACGCTCGTCTTTACGCTTTGATTTTAAGTAAACATCACCACCCGTTAGCTCTGTAAGCTGCTGATATACTTCACCCTTTTCATTAGTAGATTCAGGTATCCAATAGCGTAAGCCTCCAGACAGCATAACATCTGGGCCTGTGTTCAGCATGTCAACGGCTATTTCATTTTCATAAGAACGATGTGGCTGATGGGCTGCAAAAGCAGCAGGAGTAGCGTGTGTTAAACGCGTATCAGACACTAGGCCTGTCGCTTTACCCAAACGTTTGGCTTTTTCTAAAACGGTTTCTACGACATTACCGTCTGCGTCGATACCAATGACTTCAGAACCGGTCAATACTCCTGTCGCTAGCTGAGTCGCAGAACAGGCTGAGTCGACAACAATCGCATCCGTCGGATAAGTCAATGACGAGCCGACGACGCCATCTTGTGCCAATCTATGCAATGCCGTTGGCTTTCCTTGATAAATCGAGTGTGGTGCTTTTTGAGCATAGGTTTCCAGCATACCAACTTGCTGAGGCCCCATACCATCCCCAATCATGAGTATGACGTTTTTCACTTCTGCGGCGACGGCACTATATGACGCAACACATAGACCACCAGCAACTAATGCTTTCTTTATCGTATTCATACTGTCCCTTTTTGTTTATTAAACGTTCAATTAAAAACGAATTATTACACTATCATTACAACTCAAAGTTTTGAAGTGTTTATTTTTCGGGCAAAAAAGTATCAAAACACGACTATTCGCTCTGCCAGCTTCTCAGTAAAATACTGAGTCACTCTAGAAGTTTCCTAAGGAAGGGGACGATTGATGAATAATGACGTAACCAAAGTAGCTCCTCCGTGCAGTAGTAAAATCCAACACATTTTAGAAAGTGCTGACTTCTATGACGCATGGGAAGTTAGAGCCGCTGCACCCATGCTGACTCCCTTAGAGCAGTTTTTGAGAGTTGCTTCTAAGACCCCAAAATGGGTAGATAGCCTGATGGTACTGAGAAATAAAGTGGTCTCGCCGTTTGGGCTTAAAGATCTAGGAAAGCTGTCCAGTATCTCGCCTAACAAATCAAGCAAGGACTATGTCGCGGGAGATCGCGTTGGTATTTTTACTTTAATAGAACAGTCCGAAAATGAAGTGCTCTTAGGAGATGAAGACGAACACTTAAAAGTGGTTTTATCTCTTTATCAAACACCGCTAGGAGATAATCAAACTCAAGTTACTATGACCACCGTCGTGCATGTGAAAAATATGCTAGGGCATCTTTACATGCTACCAGTGAAGCCAGCACATCATGTTATAGCGAAATCCATGACCAAGCTGATAGGTGAAAATTAGGAACTGGAATAAAGCTTGCTAGGACTTAGTTGCCAGAAAAACTAAGAGTTACATCCCCCTATATGAAAAGCATTCCAAGTACCGAAGATTTTTTACTCGCTGCCAAGCAATCAGAAATCAACGCGCTGAACCAACTCGCTACTAATTGCCGCTTAGTGGTCAGCGTGTCTGATTTCATTCATGAGCTTCAAAAAGAGAGAGGACTATCCAACTCCTACCTAGTCTCTCAAGGTAAACGTCTGCAAAAAGAGCGTATTGAAGAAATCGAAGCGATCGATCGCGCGCAGCAACAATTTATCGCCACCCTTAAGCCCCTAGATTTGAAACGCTGTGGTAGCTCCACTATTAGGCTATATCACAGCCTCGCTTATGTACTGCATTCCTTGGATGAGTTACCCCAAGTTCGAGAAAGTGTCAGCAATCAAGCCATCTCAGCCACAGACAACACGAAGTTTTTTAACCACCTTATCGCAGGGTTGCTAGCCGTTATTTTTGAGGCGGCGGATGTATCCAATGACCCTGATATCACCAAGGCGCTGATCGCTTTGTTTAACTTTGTGCAAGGCAAGGAATACGCTGGACAAGAAAGAGCCTGGGGCGTCATTGGTTTCACCAAAGGCTCATTTTCCAACTCAACGAAAGATCAAATCAAAGCATTGATGGACGCTCAGTTCGGCTGCTTTGATGCTTTTAACAACTTCAGTTCCGTCATCCCAGCAGCCCAATGGCGACAACTAGAAAGTGCTGAAGCGGCTTTTGAGATGGAGCGCATGCGCCAACTTATTGCCCGCTTCAAGACCGGTGATTCACTGCCTACAGCAATTGGCGAAGTCTGGTACCAAGCCGCAACATCGCGTATTGATGGTATGCAAGAAATCGTAAAAACTCTAACAGAAGAGTTGTCCAATGTTTGTCAGAGCAAAGTGAAGCAAGCCAGTGATGAGTTAAAAAATCACCAAGCTCATTTGGTATCCCTAGGAAATTATGAAGCTCCCCCAATGTCTGCACTTACTGCCATGGACAAACAGAGCTCGGATACAACTATCACCATGAGTAATGGAGTCAATTTAAAACTTGCCCAATCCATTTATGATTTAGTGCAAAAACAAGCGGAGCATCTGCGAAAAGTCAGTGAAGAACTTACATTCGCCAAACAAACCCTCAATGAAAGGAAACTTATCGAAAAGGCCAAAGGTATTCTGATGAGCAGCCAAGGGGTGTCAGAAGAAGCCGCCTATAAACAGCTCCGTCAGGCAGCGATGGATGGAAACAAACGGATTATTGATATCGCCGATAACATTATCAGCGTTTCAAGCATGCTCAATTCACAACACGCCTAGCTTTGCACCAAAGTGGTGTACAGATTTATTCTCGGCACCACTTTGGAATGTTTTAAGGATATAAACGCACTATTCCGGTCTTTGCTTCCATGTCTGCAACCATCCAGATTTTTTCAAATGGATGGTCGTCGGGGACTGTAATATGACCAAATAGTTTCTTGATCTCGTCTTTGCCCCACTGAGGATGGGTATTACGAATCACCAACCACACTTTATCTGTTTGATAGCGCTTACCAGCTTTGTTCAAAAGAATTCTATTCAATGCTTTTAACAAGCGCTCATCGGCTTCTAAGTCTAAAGAATGCAGCTCCGCTTGCGTTTGCTCGGATAATTCCCGCCCTAGGATGGCCATCGCTTCGGCCTCGGAGCCATACAGATGAGCTATCTCAAGATCCAACCGTTCACCTTCTAAAGTACAAGAAACATCCGGCCGCATGGGTTGATTGTGCCAAATATGGCGAATGGGCTTGCGGGTGTTTGCTTCATAACAACGCATAAACAACTTCGCCGCTTCATGCTCTAAGCGTATTTTTTCATGTTCGCTACGTTGGCCTTCAGTGACATCTGCCATAACTACTCCTACCGAAGTTTAGCCTTTCAGGTTTAGCATAGACCAGTTGAACCGTTTAGTCCCCGTTTCTAGTTCCTTGCTTTCCTATTTAGTCCTCATTTTTAGCAACACAGAATTCATAATAAAGCCTTATAATTCAAAGTTCGTTTTGCATTCACTTTTAAGGACTATGGATCATGCCTTCAATTTCTCAACGCTCAGAAATGGGAGCAAAAGAGTTCACTGTGTTGGTTGCACTGTTGATGTCGATTGTCGCTATTTCAATTGACGCCCTGCTTCCCGCACTTGGCCTCATTGGTCAAGACTTAAAAGCGACAGACTCTAATCAGCCACAACTGTTAATCAGTTTAATATTTTTAGGCATGGCGATTGGCCAACTCATTGCAGGCCCTTTGTCTGATGCACTAGGCCGAAAACCGATACTCTTTGCTGGCTTTGCTCTGTATCTGGCTGGCACGGTGTTTTGTTTTTTTGCACCAACTTTATCAGAACTAATGATTGGTCGATTTATACAGGGCTTGGGCGTTTCCGGTCCTTACATCGCAGCCATCTCTTTAGTACGTGACCAATTCAGCGGTGCAAAAATGGCTCGCACCATGTCATTTGTCATGATGATATTTGTCTTAGTGCCTGCGATCGCACCCACATTAGGTCAAGCCATCATGTTTGTCGCAGATTGGCACAGCATTTTTATTATGTACTTTTTATATGCCGCCATTCTGCTCGTATGGATTGCGACACGCCTGAAGGAAACACTAGCCAAACCTGATCGTATTCCGTTCACCTACTCAGGGTTTAAAAATGGCTTCAAAGAAGTCCTGAGTAACCGCCAAACACTTTGCTATATGCTGTGTATGGGACTGTTCTTTGGTAGCTTTATTGGTTACCTAAACTCTTCACAGCAAATTTTCCAAGTGCAATTCAATACTGGCGCCTTATTCAGTTTGTACTTTGGTGCCTTAGCACTCGTGCTTGGCTTTTCCTCGTTATTAAATGCCCGTATTGTTGAAGCATTTGGGATGCGTCCTATTGCACTGTGCGCCATCACTACAGTGGTCATTGCCTCCCTTATTTTCTGGGCACTGCATTCATTCGTTAACGTTACATTATGGATGTTCTTAACCTACGCAACTGTGTTGTTCTTTTGCTTTGGCTTATTGTTTGGCAACGTTAACGCCCTAGCCATGGAACCTATGGGGCATGTTGCAGGCATTGCTTCTGCGGTCATTGGCTCAGTTTCTTCTATCTTATCAATGGGCATAGGCACTTTGATTGGTCAGTTGTACGACAATACGCTTATTCCCGTTGTCATGGGCTTTAGCTTACTTGGGCTACTAGCACTGGGGCTAATGTATATTGCCGACAGCAAAACACCTGATGACTTAGATCCTGCGATAGCATAGGCACAACATGCGTAAAACAGATAAGAAAAGAGACAACTTGATTCGAGAGTCGCTGACTAAGCTCTGCGATGAACTATTGGCTCTAAACATAGGCTTTGCGTGGCTGACGCACACCGTGGATTACAATACCTTTCCGCAAAGCCTAAAAGTCATCATTATCTTTGAGACAGACGAAGCTCAAGAACGATTCGCCAACAGTTCCGCTCTAGACAAACTCTTATCGGATATTGCCAATCGCTTTAAACAGCTAGACATCCGCCTTGCCACACCACATAAACACGTCTTGCTCGATAACGAGCAAGCATGCTTTAGAAGTCATCAAGGCAAATGGGCTAACCGATTACAGCAACACTGAGCACATTCCTGCGTACTCATGACAAGGCGCTGACTTAAGAAGCGCCTTTTTCTATAAAGCTTCGTCCGCATACATAATCTTTACATTCTCGGCTATAACTCCCAATTCATCGCACGTTTCTTGCGCTTATTGCATGTCTTACCTGTCTATCCTGATTACGTCATTTAGAAAATTAGCGATTAAGGAGAACGAATTATGTTGGGTTGGACATTTCTATTTTTGATTGTTGCGTTATTGGCGGGTGCTCTTGGTTTCACTGGGATTGCAGGGGCAAGTATGGGAATTGCAAAAGTACTGTTCTTTGTCTTCTTAGCATTGATGATAATTTCGGCAGTCCTTCATGTGATTCGAGGCAAAAAACCTCTTTAACCGCTATTCCATTCATAGGCCCACAGGTATTTACCGTGGGCCTCAATCGCCTTATTTTTGTCACCTTTTCCAATCAGATAAGACGTACCATGTTTTCTTCGCCCTATCAATGTACCAGAGGATGAAACATGAAAGCTTACAAGTACGTACCATTAATCATTTTGCCATTCGCCTCAAGCACCTATGCCGATGAGCTGAACTCCAGCATCGGTGTTACAGGTATTTGGGCAAAGTCTTATATCGTAGGCGAAGATAACGCCAGCGACCCTTTTCCTTACGTCAATCTGTCCTATGGCATGTTTAGAGCATCCCCACAAGGTATAGGTGTAGAACACGCCATTAGTGACAAAGATAAAGTCAGCCTTCTTGTGAAGCTAAGACGATCCCCACTGGATATTGATGAGAATAGCCAACTTACTGGCCTAAATGAGCGCAAAGATGCCACGGAATTAGCTCTAGGCTGGTCAACCAAGCTTCAATCTATTGATATTACCTCCTCTTTGGCAGCGGACATCAGTGACAAGCACAATGGCTACGAAGCGAAAATCAAAGCGTCCAAACCGTATAAAACGCAAGTGGGATTGTTCATCCCTTCCCTCGGTTTAGCTTATCAATCAAAAGACCTAGTCAACTATTACCATGGTATCAGTGCTAGCGAGTCTGCTCTGTCTGGATACCAAGCCTATGAAGGTGATGGAGGTGTAATTGGTCAAATGGGCATCACACACATTTTCCCTATTTCTGATCACTGGAAAACCATTACAAACATTCAACATACCACCTTAGGCGATAACATTAGCGACAGTCCAATTGTTGAGCAATCTAGCTTCTGGGCCGGCATGTTTTCGGTAGTGTATACATTTTAAACGGATTAAATAGTGTGATACGCCTTAGGTTTGTTTTAGACTGAAAAGGTCATCATTGCGGAGGTGCTTATGAAAAAACTAAAGAATGAAGCGCAACTCGTAAAAAAAGCCATTCAAGTAGGTGAATCTTACGCCAAGAACCGTGGCTATGCGGCATTTTCGGCACAGACCTCAGCCAATCAAAAAGTGGAGTCTTTATACCGCTTACTGGTACTCGATAAACTGGTGGTCGCACTGCCTCCGGATAAAGAAGACTTGCCTGGAATGAAACACAAACTGGCTATTTGGATTGATAAAATGCTCCCTGCAGATCATCCATTGAAAGAAGCCAGTTAGCACTGAGCTAAAAAAAGGGCAATTTGATTCCAAGCAAGGTTTCAAATGGCCCTTTTAAATTTCTAACGAAAAAAAACTCTGAACTACAAGCCAGATTGATCCAACAACACTGCCGTTTGTTGCAAAGCACCGATACCATGAATATCCGTTGGCATTAACGGCATTCTAAACTGTGCTTGGTCAGCGAAAATACGATCGATATCGTTTAAGTAACGCTTTTCTTGCTCGCGACGCTGTGCTAAAAACTCGCCATCTGCATTGTCTGGCAATACTCGATTAACGACCAAACCGTGTAACGGTAACGCTTCGTCCTTAAGAGATTTCACCGCACGTTCAGTTTCTAGAATAGGTAATTTTTCTGGCGTTAACACGAACAGCAAACCTGTGTTTTCAGCGTCTTGAAAACGACGGCGACTACGTTGAAACAAGCGTTGACGCTCAAGTAAGGTTTCTGTGATTTCCTGTGTTCGGCTGTCCATACCGTCGGTTGCATGTTTGCTCGGATCCGCCATTGGGTTCGCAATGTCTTTTCCCGCTTTTGCCGTTAAATGGTCCAACACACCAGCGAGCTTTTCTGACTTCGCCTGCTGGCTAAGCATACCTTGAGTCCAAGCCGCCATTGCCTCAGGGAGACTTAACAAACGAAGTGTATGCCCTGTGGGGGCAGTATCGAAAATCACTAAGTCATATTGATCTTCAGCGTCTTCAATAAGCCGGCATATACGCTCTAACAAGGCCGCTTCCTGTGCACCTGGTGATTGCTCTGTCAAACGCATTTGACGCTCAATCTCAGGGTACATTTCTGGGCGTGTGAAGCGTTTCATATCTTTCGTCACACGCTCGATATGCGCCATAACCTCTTTGTCAGGGTCAATCTCTAGCGCATGAACACCCGCGCACACCGCGGCACCTTGGTCACCAATCTCCCAATCAAACGCATCGCCTAAGCTATGAGCTGGATCGGTTGACACCACTAACACACGTTTACCCCGGCGAGACGCCAATAACGCCAGCGAAGCAGAAATGGTGGTTTTGCCCACTCCTCCTTTACCACCCACCAAAATTAAACGCTTATCTGTAATGCACGACATCGACTTCAACCTACAATGACTTGGTTTATTAACAACAACGAAAATGATCCAGCGGCGAATGCTCCATTCCCATACGCTTATGCCAGTCATGGAAACGTTCGAGCAACAAGGGTTGTAATTCAAGCGTGTAATAGGCGGCCGGATTTGGCACGCCCATCAACTCAGAAAACACCAACATCATAAACAAGTCGTCTTCGTCACGCTTTGCCCGAGCAATCGCGGAGCGGTATGGCGCGTTGTAAGCTTCTTCTAGCATACGCGAGGCTTTACCAGCCCACTGACGAACAGATTTAATCTTCATGATTAAGCATTCTCTTTACGAACACGAACCATGGTGGCCGCTGCTTCTAGAGCAATACAAATCGCCGCCACCAAGATTACCCCATCAAGGCCAAATAAGAACCAGTTCTCGTCGTTATAGAAACCTTTTAGCTGGATAAGCAATGCAAAAATGGTCATAACTAGTAAGAACACCAATGGGATCAAGGTGTAATACGAAGGACGCTTAAGGCGAATCAACATCACAGTGATCACCATCAGCGTTAGACCTGCTAATAATTGGTTAGTGGTACCAAATAAAGGCCAAATCAACATACCGCCAGAACCATCGGCACCTGCGCCGAAGGCCAACAACATGCAAGTACCCACAGCTAACAGCGTCGCTGGCGCAGCTTTTTGTAGCCACTTCAGGTTATAGATTTCACCCCACTCTTGGAAAATATAGCGCTGAAGGCGAATACCTGTATCCATGGTAGTACCAGCAAACAACACTGCCATAACCGTTAACAGGGTTTGCGCAATGGTGTTATCCAACCCAATACCATTCGTTAAAATATTCGCGCCACCACTTACAAATGCCGCCACGCCACCTTGACCAAATGAGCTGTAAACCGCTTGCCAATCAGCCAATGTGGCAAAACCAGCCGTCACGGCGATGATAGTTGCAAGAGATAAAGACCCCTCACCAATCGCACCAAAATAACCAACAAAACGAATATCGGTTTCTTTCTCAATCTGCTTAGAGGTCGTACCAGAAGAGACCAAACCGTGGAAACCTGAAATCGCGCCACACGCAATCGTCACAAACAAAAGTGGTACTAAGGACGGCGTGCCTTCAGGGGTTTCCATATTAAACGCAGGCGCGACTAACTCAGGACCAGAAATCACGACTGCGGCATACATTAAAATCAAACCGATAAACAGTTGTAGACCGTTAATATAATCTCGAGGTTGCAGTAACATCCAAACAGGCAAAAGTGATGCAATCGCAGCGTAGATGAACAGCAACACAATCCAGCTGGCTTTGTCAGATAGTCCAAGGATAGCGTCTGGCATGACAATAGGGAGAGATGGCCCAGCCCAAATCAACGCGTACAAAGCCACCACGCCTAAAACTGATACCATACCTAACCCAATCATGCGGCGGAAAATCAATTGCCCAATGATCAAGGCGACAAAAATAGCGCCCCAAACGGGAACAACAGAGCTAGGAAACTTCACTAGAAGATTTGAGATTGCCGTGGCAAAAACAGCGTTTACCATCAACAACACTAAGAAAATCACGATCATGAACAAGCTTCGTGCTCGCTTACCGATGACATCTTCGGTTAGTGCACCAATCGACTTAGCTTTGTTGCGGTTACTGGCCCAAATTGCACCGGCATCATGAACACCGGCAAAGAAAATAGTGCCAAAAACCACCCATAAAAAAGCTGGTACCCAGCCCCAAATCACCGCAATAGCGGGACCGATGATCGGCGCAGCACCAGCAACAGAAGTAAAGTGATGCCCCCAAAGGACATATTTATTGGTAGGTACGAAATCGACACCGTCCTCAAATTCATGGGCAGGTGTGCGGAAGTTAGGGTCAAGCTTGAATATTTTTTCGGCTATGAATTTTGAATAAAATGCATAGCCCAAAAACATAGCAACTAAGCCCATTACCATTAAGATAACAGCGTTCATAGGGAGCCTCTCGAAGGGATTTTATTATTGTTACGGTTTGTAACCGCGCGCAATATTAATCCGGCTTCAGTAAGCATCCCTATTCGACTAAGGTCGTAAAAACGGGACTATGAACTTTAGTTTCTAAAGTTTCCGTATTTAGTAAACAATTCTTACCAAATAGATTCTAAAAGCACTTCAGAAATACTTAGGCATCACTCTTTGGCGTACTTGGGCGAACACGCTTACGCGGTGCACGACTTGGTTTCGCGGGATTCTCAGTTGCTTTATTTGCTTGCCCTGAACGATGATTTTTCGGCTTAGCTTGGTTTGAATTGCCACCATTAGCGCTTGGTCGAGTACCCGAGCGACGAGGTTTTGAATCACGTCCTTCTGCTCCGCCTTCACTACGATTACGTGGGTTAGGCTTACGCTGAGAAGGCTTGTTTGAACGCGGCTTCGCACTGCCTTCTTTTGCTGACGCTGCAGGCTGTTGAGTTTGATCCGTCTTTGGCTTCTTAGGCTTTTTCGGTTTCTTAGGCTTAATAGGACGAGTATCCAATTTTGAGGCCTGCAAAGGAGCGCTTGGTGGGAATTCAGCGCTTACTTGGCGTTCAATCAATTCACCAATCACGCGTTCAATAGCAAACAACTCTTTGATATCTTCTTCCGTTACAAACGATACCGCGTGACCTGTTTCACCTGCTCGACCAGTACGGCCAATGCGGTGTACGTAGTCTTCCGGCACTTTTGGCAAGTCAAAGTTCACCACATAAGGCAGCTGGCTAATATCAATACCACGAGCTGCAATATCCGTTGCCACCAACACTTGCACCGCGCCTGATTTGAAATCGGCCAAGGCTTTGGTACGAGCGTTTTGGCTCTTGTCTCCATGGATCGCCGCAGCGGTGATGTCTTTAGCATTCAACATACGTGCGATGCGATTCGCGCCGTGTTTTGTTTTCGAGAACACTAGAACCTGACGCCAGCCTTCTTGTTTCACAAGGTGAATCAAAAGCTTAGTCTTATTTGGCTTGTCCACTTCAAAAACGGTATGGCTGATCGTTGCAGCTTTTGTGTTAGCTGGTGACACTGAAACTTCTTCTGGGTCATTAACAAAACGCTCTGCGAGCTCTTTGATCGGATCCGAGAAGGTTGCCGAGAACAACAAGGTTTGACGCTTTTTCGGAATCAGAGCCACGATCTTTTTCAAATCATGAATAAAGCCCATATCCAACATACGGTCAGCTTCATCCAAAACCAGAATTTCCAAACGGTCTAACTTAATCGCATTCTGCTGAAACAAATCCAACAAACGCCCAGGTGTTGCCACCAACACATCCGCGCCACCACGAAGCTTCTGCATCTGCGGATTAATCTTTACACCGCCGTACACCACCGCACTTTTAAGCGGCAAGTGCTTGCTGTATAGCGAAACGTTATCCGCGACTTGCTGAGCCAACTCACGGGTGGGAGTCAGCACAAGAGCACGTACTTGGTTGTTACGCGCCCCTTGACCCGCTAATAAATTTTGCAGCATCGGCAAGGTAAAGCCCGCCGTTTTACCTGTCCCCGTTTGCGCCGCTGCCATCAAATCCTTACCAGACAACACCACCGGAATGGCCTGTTGTTGAATTGGACTTGGAGAAGTGTAGCCCTTCTCTTCCAAGGCTTTCAAAATGCGCGCGTCTAATCCAAGGGATTCAAAATTCATTAGGGTTCTCAATTGGGTGATACAAAGGCGCGAAGCTTAACCTTTGTAGGGGGAATTTGCGAGCTTAACCCAACCTCCTTATCCCTCATCATTAAGCCTGTTAACACAGCTGTTGTAGAAACAAAGGATTTCGAATGCAACCGTATCAAGGTAGACTCATGTATATAGACGATCTCATTAAGTAGAAAAAGGACTTTAGGACATAATGGCAGCGGCTCACTCTAACTTTTCTTTCCTAAAAGGTCATAACGATTTTCTGTTCGCCATTGCTCACGCGGCAGAGAAGAACTATCCCGATGATCCGAACACTACTCTCGTAAAACTAAGAATCTTTGGTGAGTATGTCGCGAACCATCTAGGAAAACTGCTGAATATTGAGCCACAAGAAACCCAGTTCAAATTACTCGAAGCCATCCAGCGCAAAACCAACGTCGATCAAACCATCCTCGATGTGTTTCATAATCTTCGCCGTATCGGCAACGACGCCGTACATAAGTATCACGACGATCTAAGCGACGCAGAAATGTGTTTACGCTTAGCCTTTCGACTGGCTCTTTGGTACTACCGCCTTATTAGCCAAGATAAGGATTTCACTGCACCGCTGTTTCAACTGCCCAGCAAGCAAACGGATCAAGACACTCAAGCCTACGAGCAAGAACTCGCACAGCTAAAACAAGCACTCGCCGAGGCGGAGCGTGCGGCACAACAAAACGATCAAGCCAGCCAAACCGAAATAGACGCTCAACAGCAAGAATTAGCCGAGCTAAAAGGCCGCCTGTCTGTATTTGAAAGTAAAGAGCAAGAAACCCAAGCGCAAAGCGACGCTCGTATTGCCGCTCTAGAAGCACAGCTCAAAGCCAAAGAGGCAGAGCTAGCGAAGCTAAGCGAAACGGATCGCCAAGTATTTCATAAAACAGCTCTTAACCAAGCCAATCGCAACAAGCTGGATTTAAGCGAAGCAGAAACGCGCTACTTAATTGATGAACAGCTGCGTCTCGCAGGCTGGGAAGCCGACACGCAAAAGCTCACCTACAGTCAAGGCGCACGCCCTCAGATTGGCCGTAATATGGCCATCGCCGAATGGCCCACCGGTCTCGACGAAACGGGGCTTTCTAATACAGGTAAGGGCTTTGCTGACTATGTGCTGTTTATTGGCATAAAACCGGTTGGCGTTGTCGAAGCCAAACGCTATAACATCGATGTGGAAAGCAAACTTAACGAAGCCTACCGCTACAGCCGCACCTTTGACTCATTGGCCTATCAAGCGGAGCTTGAACAACGAGCTGCCAACGATGAAGATCTCATGGCAAAAGTCGGCGAGCTAAAAATCAATCAGTATCAGGCCAACGGCTTTCACATCCCGTTTTGTTTTTCGGCCAATGGCCGCAGCTACAGCGCAGCCATGAAAAGCAAAAGCGGCATTTGGTATCGCGATACACGCATTGATACCAACCAGCCAGACGCGCTGCCCCAGTGGTTCACACCTGAGGAATTACAGAGCAAGCTGGCGCAATCAATCGGCCAACGTAATCAGTGGTTTGCTAGTCACCCCGATATGAGTGATCTGGGCTTGCGTTACTACCAAGAAGACGCAGTACGCGCCGTGGAACAAGCCGTTGTCTCCGGTCAACGTAGTGCCCTACTCGCCATGGCGACCGGCACGGGCAAAACCCGAACCGCTATTGCCATTATGTACCGCATGATTCAATCCCAGCGTTTCAAGCGTGTATTGTTTTTAGTGGACCGCCGTTCTTTAGGTAACCAAGCGGTGGGCTCCTTTGACGACACCCGTATTCAAAGCCAATCCTTTAACAGCATCTTTAATATAAAAGGGCTGACAGATCGCTTCCCCGAAGACAGCACCAAAATTCATGTGGCTACGGTGCAATCCTTGGTAAAACGCGTACTACAAAGCGATGAATTTATTCCTGTTGGTTTGTACGATGCCATCATCGTCGACGAAGCGCACCGTGGTTATATTCTCGATAAAGAACAAAGCGAGGGCGAGCTGGAGTTCCGTGATCAGCGTGAATACATGTCCGCCTATCGTCGTGTCATCGACCAGTTCGATGCTTTTAAATTGGCCCTGACTGCCACGCCAGCCCTGCATACGACACAGATTTTTGGTCATTCGATTTATAAATATTCTTACCGTACCGCGGTGATCGATGGTTACCTGAATGACTACCAGCCACCGATCAAGATCAACACCGAGCTTAACTCACAAGACGTGGTGTTTGCCAAAGGCGAGCAAGTGGAGCGATTGGAAGTATCTGGGCAATTAGTACCGGATACTCTAGAAGACGAACAGCATTTTGATGTAGAAAAGTTCAACAAAACCATCATCTTGCCCAACTTCACCAAAGCCATTTGTGGCGAGCTGACCAACTGGCTCGACCCTACCAGCCAACAGAAAACCTTAATCTTCTGCGTTAACAACGAGCATGCAGACGCGGTTGTTGGCGCCTTACGGGACGCGTTTTTAAACTCTGGTAACCCGAAATACGCGCAGCTTGAATACGACGCGATCATGAAGATCACCAGTAATGCGGACAAAGACGCCAACAAAGTTCAAAGCCTGATTACCCGCTTTGAAAAAGAGCGTTTGCCCAACATCGTCGTCACGGTGGATCTCTTAACCACCGGCATCGATATTCCGAGCATTTGTAACTTGGTCTTTATGCGCAAAGTTCGCAGCCGCATTTTGTATGAGCAAATGAAAGGTCGCGCCACCCGCCTATGCCCTGAAGTGGGCAAAACCAGTTTCCGTATTTTTGATGCCGTGGATGTGTTTTCGACCCTAGAGTCCGTCGATACCATGAAAGCAGTCGTGGTGCGCCCCAATGTCACTTTACCCACTCTGGTGACTGAAATCAGCGATGACAAAACCTACGAAGTCATCGAAAGCAACGGTCAATCCTTCGCGGACAACAGCCACGAACAACTGGTATCAAAATTACAGCGTGTGATCACCCAAGCGACTTACCAAAAAGACCGTAGCCGTGAGGTAGAGCAACAAGTACAACACTTGGACGAGCGTCTAAAAAATGTCGCTGACTGCACCTTCGCGCAGTTTGCCAATACGATCAAAACCCAAGGGCCACGCCAAGCGGCTCAGTACTTCGCACAACTGCCCAACTTTATTGAGCAAATCGACGAGCTTAAGCGCACCATCAACAGCCTACGCGAGCGCCCTATTTTTAGCGATATCGAAGATAAAGTGATTGGTGTCGAAACCCTCTATGGTGACTACAACCAGCCCGATGATTTCTTAAATGCCTTTGATCGACTGGTCACCGACAACGTCAACCAACTGGCGGCGCTCGATGCAGTGGTTAATCGCCCGCGGGATCTCACCCGCAAAGGACTGGTCGAGCTGCAAGAATGGTTCGATGCCAAGCACTTTGATGAATCCGCGCTACAAACCGCTTGGAAGCAGAAAACCAACCAAGACATTGCCGCCAAGCTCGTCGGGCATATTCGCCGTGCCAGCATGAGAAACCCACAGCTGTTGCCCTTTGATGAACGGGTCGATCATGCGCTGGAGAAAATCAAAACCGAGCAAGACTGGAATACCGTGCAGATCAAATGGCTTGACCGCCTCGCCAGCTCTATTAAAGACAAAGTCGTACTCGACGACGATGTTTACAAAATCGGCAACTACAAGCGCGAGGGTGGCAAGCGCAAGCTACAAGACGCCTTAAACAACGAACTGGACGTGATTTTGCAAAAATTTAACGAGTACATCTGGGACGACCTCGCTTAGCTCGGTATCATGCGCACCAACTTTTACATGGATGCGTCCTAGCCTGTCATACTGCTAGGGCGTATTGTCTTTTATATCGTGTTATCAACAGAGAAACTTTATGAACAACAATGAGCTGGTCGCCAAACTCTGGAAGCTGTGCGACAACCTTCGCGACGGCGGTGTGTCTTACCAAAACTACGTCAACGAACTGGCCTCTTTGCTGTTTTTAAAAATGTGCGAGCAAACTGGCCAAGATGCAGACTTATTGCCCGAAGGCTACCGTTGGCAGGATCTAAAAAGCAAAGTCGGCATCGAGCAGCACAGCTTTTATAAAACCCTGTTAAACAAACTCGACGGTGATCATCACGCCATCGTGCAAGCAATCTTCTTGAACGTCACCACTACCATTACTCAGCCTGCCCAGTTGACCGAGCTGATCGACAGCATGGATAAGCTCGACTGGTACGACAACGACGGTACGGGTAAAGCCCGTGATGACTTCGGTGATATGTACGAAGGTCTATTGCAGAAAAACGCCAACGAGACCAAATCCGGTGCGGGGCAATACTTCACGCCACGTCCGTTAATCAGCGCCATCGTTGAACTGATAAAACCGCAACCGCGAGAGATTATCCAAGATCCAGCGGCGGGCACTGCTGGCTTCTTGATCGAAGCCGACAAATACATCAAAGCGCACACCAATAACCTTGAAGACTTACCGGACGACATGCAGGCATTTCAAATGGAGCGCGCCTTTGTCGGTCTTGAGTTGGTGCCTGAAACCCGCCGCCTTGCCCTAATGAACTGTCTGCTACACGATATCGAAGGCGACAGCGAACACGGCGCGATTCGCCTTGGTAACACGCTCGGTGCCGATGGCGCCAGTATTCCGAAAGCCCATGTCGTGCTGTCTAACCCGCCGTTTGGCAGCGCTTCCAGCACTAATATTACCCGTAAATTTGTACATCAGACCGGTAATAAACAGCTGTGCTTTATGCAGCATATTATCGACACCCTAGAGCCCGGTGGCCGTGCCGCGGTGGTGATCCCTGACAATGTCTTGTTTGAAGGTGGCAAAGGCACCGACATTCGTCGCGATCTAATGAATAAGTGCAACCTGCATACGATTCTGCGTTTGCCGACGGGCATTTTCTACGCCGCGGGTGTGAAAACCAATGTGCTGTTTTTCCAAAAAGGCACGCCAGATAATCCGCATCAAGATACGAACTGCACCCAAGCCACGTGGGTCTACGATATGCGCACCAATATGCAAACCTTTGGTAAACGCCGCATGCTCTCCGACGCGCACTTTGATGGCTTTATCGCCGCCTATGGCGAAGATGCCAATGGCCAATCCCCTCGGGTTGAAGGCGTGTACCAACAACTGGGCGAAATCGACGGTCTCTCTACTGAAGAAGGCGACGACACCGCCCGCTGGCGCGTCTTTAGCCGTGACTATATCCGCGAACAAAAAGGCGACAGCTTAGACATCACATGGCTCAAAGACCTCGAAGCCAGCAGCGCCGAAAATCTCCCTGAGCCGGATGTGCTAGCTGGCGAAGCCATGGCCGAACTGACCGAAGCCATGGGCGAGCTGTACCAACTGATGCAAGCCCTCGGTGCCGACGACGAAGCCCAAGCGCAAAAGCAACTGCTGGAACAAGCCTTTGGCTTGGAAGAAAAAGCCGTCGAAGCTGCGCCAGAACAAAGCGAACCAAAAGGCCAAGGTGAGTTATTGGGAGGCCAAGCGTGAGCGAATTACCAAAGGGGTGGGTTGAGACAACGATTGGCTCTCTTATTTTGAACATGATTGGGGGAGCAAGCCCCAAAAAAGAAAACTATTCCACATCGGGTACTCTAGCTTTGAATAAGGGTGATATAAAAGAGAATGGAATAATTAAGGTCAAAGAGCATGCTAATTACTTACCCCAAGAGTTTGTAGAAAAACATGCATCAAAAAAAGTCACAAAAGGTGCTATTTTAGTAACTCTTCGGGACTTGTCACAGAAAGCTGACTTTTTAGGGTTAATTTCGACTTACCGTGGAATAGATGATGCACTAATTACTCAAGGGATGTATGCCTTGAATACGAGCGAAATTATACTTAATGATTTGCTTGTTCTTTATTCAAATACAGCTTTTTATCGTTCGTATGTTAAACAACAAAAAGTAGGTGCGACTCAAGTTCATTTACGAAATGAACAGTTCCTTAATATTCCTTTTCCTTTAGCCCCCCTAGCCGAGCAAAGACGTATCGTCGAAAAGCTAGATCAAGTCTTGGCGCAGGTGGACACCATCAAAACCCGCCTCGACGGAATCCCCACCATCCTCAAACGCTTCCGCCAATCCGTCCTCGCCGCCGCCGTGAGTGGGCAATTGACTGGGGGGTGGAGAGAGAGTAACAAGCTACCTTTACCTCAAGACATAAAATTAGGTCAGATAATTTGTGAAGGTCCGCAAAATGGGTTGTATAAAGCACAAAGCTTTTATGGTGAAGGTGTTCGTATTATTCGAATTGATGGCTTTTATGATGGTGAAATTGTTGACTGGAGTAAAGTGAAAAGACTTTCCTTAGAAGACTCTGAGTATTTCAGATGGAAATTAGAAACCGGTGACATTTTAGTCAACAGGGTGAATAGTATTGAGTATTTGGGTAAGTCTGCAATAGTTCGTGAACTGCCTGAGCCAACTGTTTTTGAAAGCAATATTATGAAGTTTAAGGTTAATCCTGATACAGCAAATCCTGAGTACATAGTTAGATTTCTATGCAGCTCAACAGGACTTTCTGAATTACGAAGCAATGCCAAACTTGCGGTAAACCAAGCAAGCATAAATCAGCAAGATATTAAAAACTGCTCGATATATTTACCTGCGCTTCAAGAACAAACCGAAATCGTCCGCTTAGTAGATCAGTACTTTGCCTTTGCCGATACCATCGAAGCCCAAGTGCAAAAAGCCCAACAGCGGGTCGATAAACTTACCCAATCCATCTTAGCCAAGGCGTTTCGTGGCAAGTTAGTGCCACAAGACCCAAATGACGAGCCCGCCGACGAACTGCTCAAGCGCATCGCTACCGCCCGCGCCGAGGCCGAAGCGTTAGCTAAAGCCGCGAAGAAGGCCACGAAAAAGACCAGCAAAAAAGCGTAACATCAGAATAAAGAAGATAAGGAATATCGAGAAGTGAGTACCCAGCAAGACAGCCCTTCGGTGACCCAGAACTGGTTAACCTATTGGCGTAACTCCTTGGCGGACGCAGAAAGTGGTAAAGGTGCGCTTAATGCCGATGATTTAAAAACATTAAGTGTGGTCGGTCTTGAGACTTTTAAAGCTGGGGGCTTACCTACTCATTCAACGCAATTGGCCGAGTTGTTTGAGGATGAAGAGGCCGACACGCAACTGGTGCAAGTGCTGTACCGTCCGATGATGCATAAGGTGCGGCTGCAACACGGTAAGAAAAAGTCAGCGTTATACCCTGATTATGTGGCGCCCTTGCTGTGTCGTCTGTGGGTCAGTCGTAGCGGACGGTTTGTACCTGCGGCCTACCCTGTTATTCCGCGAGATCTCTTAAGCCCACTTCCTGAGGACAGCTTTACCCTACTCGCCGTTGCAGATCAAGACACCTTTTTAACCAAGCGAGAGCCGAAATACTGGTCTTACGATGAAGCATTGACGGTATTGGAAGATGAAGACAGCGAGTTTTGGGAGGATTATTGTGCCGTTGCCCGTGAGCTTGTGGCGCTTTGTGATCGAAGCGCCTTAAAAGAAGATTTCGAGGCGCAAGAGAGCGGCTACCTTATCAAAGTCGATGCTCAGCTAGGTGCCTCAGTGCATATTGTTGGGCTGTATGATTGGTTGTCGCAAACAAAAGACGCTCTGCCGTTACTCACTCAGTACGCCCATACGACACCTGCGCCACGCTTACCTTGCGTAACCAGCGAGCAAAGTTTTGAGCGTCGCCTTGGTCATGGCAGCACCCAATATCCTTTGGCACCTGCCCAGCGGGATGCATTGGGGCAAGCGATGACCATGAATGAAGGGGAAATCTTGGCCGTCAATGGGCCGCCAGGAACAGGGAAAACCACCTTCGTATTGTCATTAGTGGCGTCCTATTGGGTGGAAGCGGCGCTGGCCGAGTCAGAGCCACCACTGATTGTCGCCGCCTCAACCAATAACCAAGCGGTGACCAATGTTTTGGAAGCGTTTGAAAAAGGCTTCGAAGTTACGGATGACCCCTTTGGCAGCCGCTGGCTCTCTAAATTAACCAGTTATGGCGGCTACTTTCCCGCGCGAAGCCGAGAGTCAGAGGCCGCCAAGCAGTATCAAACCGCCAGCTTTTATAAAGAGATCGAGCACCCCGAGGCGATCAAACAAGCGGAAGCTGACTTTTTAGCAAACGCTCGTTTGGCGTTTACTGATGACAGCTTAATGAGTGTCCCTAAGGTAAGAGAATGTCTGCATGATGCGCTACTCACAACGCAACAATCCATCAACCAAACCTTAGCTGCTTGGCAAACCTACAGCCATGCCGAAGACGCTTGGTTTGCTGTTGCCGATGACCCAGAGGTCTGGTTATCCCAACAACTTACCGAATTAGAGGCATTGCACGCCCAAGAATCGGTCATCAAACAGGACTTGAAACAATGGCGTCAGTTTTGTGCCGATGAATCATGGTGGTTATCGCTGTTTGGCTTTTTACCTGCTGTGTCACGCAAGCGCCAGCTCCGCCGCGAGCTGTTTATTGAAGCGCATATCAGTGACAAGGGGCGGGATATCTTTCGTGCGTCAGGCCGTGACTCTATTGAACAGGCATTAAAGCAGTGGCTTGGCAGCCATGAACAAACACGCCACGCCCATGAAGATGACATTGCGCGTTTACATGAATTAAAAGCACAATATGAAACAGCAAAAGAAGCGTTTGCAACAAACTGGTCAGACTTAAACACGGAACAGCTAATCCCCTGCTCTTTCGACGAGTTAGATGGCGCACTGGACATCACATTACGCTTCAAGCTGTTTCAACTTACCACGCATTATTGGGAAGCACGCTGGCTCGAAGATTGTACCGAGACGGCGCTGCACAAAAGCCTGCAGCAACAAGCGAAGACAGGCAAAGAAAAGACAGGGTTAAAAGCTGTTCGTCCGCGCTGGCGACGCCGTATGAAATTAACACCCTGTGTGGTTTCTACACTCTATGCGTTACCCAGCCATATGACCTATCAGGTGTTTGAAGGGGATAATAACTTTCGCACTGAATACTTAGCGCAGGAAATCGATTTATTGATCATTGATGAAGCTGGACAGGTGGCACCAGAAGTGGCTGGGGCGTCGATAAGTTTGGCAAAACGTGCAGTGATGATTGGCGATGTATCACAGATTAAACCAGTGGTGGGTGTCGCGCCGTCTGTAAATTTAGGGAATTTATTGACCAATCAGTTGATTGCTTCAAATGAAGACTACGAGGCTGTCATAAATTCTGGTCATTCTGTAGTGGGTGGTAGTGCGATGCACGTGGCACAAACTGCTAGCCGATACCACTATTTGCCGAAAGCTGAGCCGGGCATGTATTTGCGCGAACATCGCCGTTGTTTAGAACCCATTATCTCGTTCTGTAACGACCTGTGTTATCAAGGGTTACTGCAGCCGTTAAGAAGTACGCAGGCGGTTGATTCATCTATACCACCGTTTGCCTATGTACATGTGGATGGCCGATCAGAGCGTCCACCATCTGGTAGTCGTATCAATGAGCTGGAAGCCATCACCATTGCCGAATGGCTTCTCAACGAGCGAGAACGTCTTGAAAGCGCTCATAACTTGCCTTTAGCCAAAATTGTCGGCATCGTTTCGCCATTTAAAGCGCAAGCAGAACTGATCAAAACAAAGTGCCAAGAGCTGGGAATAGAAGTCGGTAACCAAACCGATCAAATAACCGTTGGTACAGTCCATGCTCTACAAGGTGCAGAGCGTCCAGTTGTGCTTTTTTCTACCGTGTACTCACGCCATTCAGACGGGCCATTTCTTGATCAAGACTTGTCTATTTTAAATGTTGCAGTATCGAGAGCCAAAGATAGCTTTATCGTATTTGGCGATATGGAAGTGATTACCAATGCGGCAATAGGTACCCCAAGAGCGCTATTAGCAAACTATTTGTTAAAAGACGATGCCAACCAACTGATGTTTCGTGTCACTCAAGCACGGCCAGATCTACTAAAACTCTGCCCACACCCCAAGACACTAAATAACTCGGAAGAGCATGATCAATGGTTAAAAGATGTATTACAGCACGCTAAAAAGCAGGTAGTGATAGTGTCACCTTGGTTGTCTTATACCAAGCTTAAAGAACATGGGTTTATAGAAGCGTTTTCTGTTGCAATGCAACGTGGCGTTGAGGTCATCCTCTACACAGACCATAGGTTTAATACCTATTTAGACAAAGATGAAAATGCCAAGAAAGCCCGTCAGTTTGATCAAGATTGTCATGAGCTAAGACACCAAGGCGTCATTGTCAAAGTCGTTAATAAAGTACACAGCAAACTGGTGATGGGCGATGAAACTTTTTTATGTGTTGGTTCCTATAACTGGGCCAGCGCCTCAAGAGATGGAGACTATAAACACATGGAGACGTCATTAGCGTATACAAACAGCCACTTAAAAGAGGAGATATCGACTCAAATTGAGTATCTAGAGAACAAGGTTCGACAGGATTAAAAAGTGAATTAGGTCAAGCCATTGATACCTTGGACTAATTCAAAAATGGAATTTAATAGAGATATATTTATGTCATCGATGATGAAAAACATACTTGCTTACGCGGATCTTTTCCTGGGTTACCTCACGTCAGTCCTGATGCGAGTGCTCTTATATGGACTGACCGCAATATTCACGCTTGCAGCGATACTTGTTGTACTGATTGGCCCATTTGAGGGACGCTTTGATTTAAACGAACTGGATAATTTGGAACTCGTGGTACAAATTGTGTTTGTTTTAATCACCGTTCGTTTCTTTAAACGTAGCAAATCGGAAGGCATAGCTTTCTGGCCATGTTTAAAATCTTACTGTTTCATATCCACTTTTTTGAGCATTCTATTTCTAGCTGCCATAGCTTTAGCTTTTTTGATGCTCCTCAAGCAAGAAGGTGAGATTGGTCGAAGTGACTTATATAGGCTTCCAGATTTTAAATATTTTTTATTCAGTGGCCTTTATCTTTTGGTATTACATGCTTTTACGCCTTTACCAAAGTTAAACCTGATTAAAAAGACCGTTAAAAAACAAGATTCAGAAAATAACGATTCAGATTGGCTAGAGTCAGATCACGCTAATTTCTTCGCCGACAGCGCAGGCAATACTCGTACAAATTCAATGGACTCGGGCAATAGTTAAAAAGGATTTTAAAATGTTAACACGCACGCGAATTTTATGGCTTGTTCTATCTTTGGTATTGAGTGGCAATGCTCTTGCGCGAAACGATATTCCTCTAGAAAATGGTGCAGATTTTTTGATAGATGCTTGCCGTGAAGTAGTGGACATCTATGATGCAAGAGGCAAGGAAAAACTTCTGGCCGCTCAGCGTACATCACTGGCCGAAGGGATCCGAACGGGCTACTGCTTAGGTGTCATCGTGCAATACCGTAAAAATGCCGGATATTGTCGTTATTCAAAGCGAAATGTTTTGGAAATGGCGCAAGCCATAGCCAACAACAATTTAACTGTCTCACAACTGCGCAGAACCTCATCGTCGGACCTTTTAGAGGAAGCCTACTGTGGACTCTAGATACTATAGTATTCCAGACGCGCTGAGGCTTCTGTTTGGCTCAGATATTCTGAGCCAAACACCCTCATTGAGAAATAAAGCTAACTCTTTTTTGCGCAACGATCTTTTAACCTTTAAAGAGGAATTGATTGTTCATAAGAAGAGCAAGTTAATTCCTGAAACAGAGCTAAATACCTTGTTCAATGCCATGCTATTGAGCTCTATTTTCGCTGACCCAAAGGAAGTGAAATCAATTTTCTGCGAGCCAGATAAGCGTCAGCAATGCACTGAGATAGTCACAGCCATGTTCACCCGCCAGCACTCGCTCGCGGGGATTGCGCTTTCAAGTCAGAACACATCTGAGTTTGTGGCCTGTCTTGAGGGCGACTTTGATCTCAGAGCTGCACGTTTACCCAATCCATTTAAAACCTTGCCGCAGGCATCGCTTGGCAGCAATACATCACTGCTACGAGTGCTACTGGCTCAAGCCGCGGCGCTGGAGCCGATGGACAGTATTTTGATGAAGTACTTAGATGGCGAATGGTTGGAAGCAAAACGCTTAATCAATCAGTTAGACATGACTGCGCCAGGTGTGGCGGAGCTAAAGACAGAAATCGATCGTAAAATCCGTGACGCTGAAGAGGTCGACGACCTACTCGACTTTATGCTCAAGCTCTAATCGCTTAAAAAGATAATTTTTTAGAAAAACGCTATGTTGTGCAATGCACAAGTTGAATCTAGATCTCGTCAACAACGAACGGAGATTCAACATGACTACATTAACTTCAGCAACATCGACTATTCAAAACCAATTCGAACAGAAACCGTTCACACCGGTATCAGATTTAAATACAGCGGATGGTATTAATAGGTCAGTGCATGCGATTAATTTTGAGAAGCTCAAATGGAAGCTTACCCAGTCAGCCGAGGCAACTTGGAGCAATGAAATGTGTGACTTTGCAGAGTTAGAGTACAAGAAGTTTCTAACATTGAAGCTTCTCTACCCAAAAGTCTCTTTTGTACCAAGTAAGATCGTGGATAAGTTTTGGCACGAGCATATATTAGATACAAAATCTTATGCCGAAGACTGTATGACACTATTTGGCTCGTTTCTTCACCATTATCCGTATTTTGGTATTTATGGTGATGATGATCAGCAAGCCTTACAGGCTGCTTTTGATAAGACGATTAAGTTGTACGAAGCTCACTTTGGGCCATATCCAACCGAGGAGCTTTTTGGGTCCCAGAGTGTAAATGCAGCAAGATGTGCAGATCACGCCTGCCATGTTCCAAGTACTTGCGCATGCCGTGTCCCAGGTGCGTGCAAATAGGCTGAAGCCATTTTAGACAGCACCATATTATTGAGCGGGTGCTGTCTAAACCGATGTTATTTTCTAAACCTCGACAAACACTTTATTTAGCGAATTGAATAGTAGCTATAAGATCACCATTTATAGCGCTATACTCGTTTCTCCAGTTGCAAAAATGAACTATCAGTGCATCTCTAAACCGGCTTACAGACAGTATTTTTAAGGCTTTATCTATTGTCATCAATATCTCAACACAAACGTTTATCGAGCCGATACTTACTTTTGTCTCTAGTTGTGGCATTGGTTCCATTATTTATATTTGCCGGTCTTTATGATCGATACTTTGACCAGCTAGTTTCAAAAATTACAGATGGGCGAATCAATACTCAAGTTGCCGCGGTTCAAAATGAGTTTCGCGTTCATCTAAGAGAGCGCTTGTATCAACTTGATGTACTTGCGGATGAGCTTGATTCTCCCGAAATTTTTCAAAAAGATGGTAAACAAAATCTTCCTGAGGAACTGGAAGCGCTTTTGCGGTTACAGACTGACCTTAATAATGTTTACGGTATTGCCTTTTTTGATGCTGAAAAGCAGTTTCTTTGGAGTTTCCCTGAGTACGCCTATTCACCGGACAGGTATCACGCAGTTCAGCCTTACAAAACACAGTTTGAACAGGCGGATATTTTAGGGCCGGAAGAGTTTACCTTTGATCGACCAAGCTCTGTCCTACTTGTTAAACCAATTATCGGTTTATCCGGTAATAACAAAGCGCCCTATTTAGGGCTTATTCTGCGTTTCAACTCGTTAGCAGCAATCCCAAAATCGTTGGGCACGGATGGGATTTTTACTCCTTATTTAGGCGTGCCAGGTAACCGCATCTTTGACATCGTAGGTCAGCCAGTTCAGAGCATAGACCAATACGCTCAAACGTTTGACTTGTTCCCAGGCTGGTCTATCAAGCTTAAACAAAACGAAGTGCTTGCTGCACCGCCTAGCGCAACCCTTAGATATTGGTTGATTGGCTTGGTGATATTAACAGCAGCTTGCCTTCTACTTGTTCATTGGTTTATTTCCAAACGCTTGAATCGTCAATTAGACACGCTGATTGTGGGTATTGAACGAGTTGCTTCAGGAGATCTCAAATCTCCAGTACCAACTCAGCCGGGCACAGAGCTTGATCGACTAACGATTGCGATTGAGAAAATGCGTTCTCAACTTAATCAAGTGATTCAATCAAATGTTGAAATGGAAAGGCGAGCCTCTCTCGGGAATCTAGCAGCAGGGCTGGCTCATGATATCCGCAACCCGCTTAACATCGTTGGGATCACGACCAAAGCATTATTAAAAAGAGAGCTTAATGATGAAAAAAAAGAAATGCTCTCTATGGTCAAGGATGAACTTGGACGGGTAAATCGAGTGATTGACAACTTATTAAACTTTGCTCGACCAACGCCTCCTAAACAAGAAGTTGTAATATTGGCTGAGGAGCTTCAGCTGGTTTCGAACCTTTTAAACGCAACAGTACACAAACATAAGGCTAACTTGCGCATAGAGTGTGACGCGACATTAGAACTGTTAGCAGACCCTACTCACTTGCATCAGGTATTAATAAACCTTGTCTTAAATGCTATCCAGTCTTTTAATGGTCAGGGCGGTAACGTGACCATTAATGCCAAACGTGAGCCTGAAGAGTTGGTCATCGCCGTTATTGATAATGGTCCGGGTATAGACTCGTCACATCTTGAGCGGATTTTCGAACCCTTTTACACCACGAAATCCACCGGCACAGGTCTTGGTTTAGCCATTTGTCAGGCTCTTATTCAAGCCAACCATGGACGGATGGAGATTCACTCTACCAGTGAAGGCACCACTGTATGTTTAAAATTCCCAATACAAGCAAAGTTAGACGATACTTATGAGTAACCTAAGCGTTTTGGTCATTGATGATGAACAGAATTTAGTACGAAGTATTAAGTTCTCTTTGAATAATCAAGATATTGAACTCTCAGCCGCTTTTACAGGGCAAGAAGGGATAACCGCATTTGAGCAATTAAACCCCGACTTAATTCTGCTCGATTTAGGCTTACCAGATATGTCTGGGCTTGAGGTATTAAGCCATTTAAGACAGCTTTCTCCAACAACGCCCGTGATCATGATCTCTGCTCATGGTGATACTAGAACAGCAGTTAAAGCTGTCAAAGAAGGCGCTGTGGACTACATTACTAAACCCTTTGATGTAGATGAGCTTGAACTGCTGATGCTCAGAACCGCTGAGCAGCAAAGAGCCACCAAAGAACTCGCCTTTCTTAGAAATAAAGATGATCTAAACAATCAGATCATTGGCCAGTCGACGAAAACTAACCTGCTTAAGAAAATGATCACTCAGGTTGCCAACAGTGCCGCCAGAACTATTTTAATTCAAGGCCCATCTGGGACTGGAAAAAGCATGGTAGCAAAGAGTATCCATAATCAGCGTTTTAGCAATGCTCCTTTTATCGAAGTCAATTGTGCTGCATTGCCTGAACACTTGATTGAAGCGGAACTTTTTGGCGCAGAAAAAGGTGCTTATACCGGGGCAACATCTACACGTGATGGCCTCATTGCGCTGGCAGATGGTGGTACGTTATTTTTAGATGAAATTGGCGAAATGCCGCTTAATATTCAAGCAAAGCTACTGACGTTTTTAGAACAAAGAACCTTTCGTCCTGTTGGAGCAGGAAAAGAGCGAAAGTCGAATACAGTCATCATTGCAGCAACGAATCAGAACCTTGCTGAACAAGTATCAGAAGGTCGTTTTAGACAAGACCTATTTTATCGGCTGAATGTAGTACCTGTTGAAATTCCGGCGTTGCAAGAACGCGCCACGGACATTCCAATCCTTGTTGAACATTTCTCTAGCCTCATGGCTCAAAATGAAAGCTGCCAACCAGTGATCATGACACCGGAAGTCATGATGTCATTACAACAGTATGCTTGGCCCGGAAATATTAGGGAACTAAAGAACCTAATCGAGCGATTAACGATCTTGTACCCAGGTGAACACATAACTTGTTCGTTATTACCTAACGAAATCCTACCGAAAACTCCAACATTGCATTCACCGCAAACAAGTTACGATGAGCAGGTTGAGTCAAAAGAAAAGGAAGTCATTTTACAGGCGCTCAGTTCGACTCAAGGAAAAAAAGGCTTAGCGGCTGAGAAGCTCGGCATTTCAAGACATGCCTTAAAAAGGCGGATGCAACGCTTAAATTTAGACCTTTAACTGAATGTACTATGCAAAATAAAAATAAATTTAAACTTCGTATTAACAATACGCTTTGTCTATTAATGGCTTGCTTACTTTCGCAAAGCACCCTTGCAGAAACAAGGTTAGGTTCTGCCGATGAATACGCGACCAAAGTAGGCTGTTTATTTCCTATGACAGGTCGTGGCGGCCTTTATGGACACGATAGTTTGATTGGTATTCAAATCGCTTTGGAAAAGATCGCCTCTTCCCCGCGTTATCCAGAACTTCAGGTATTAATTGAAGATTCACGTTCGAAAGCGTCTCGAGCGACTCGTATTGCGCGAACGTTTGCCCAAGAGGAAGGCGCTCGTTTCTTATGTGGCGTCGTTAACTCTTCTGTTGCGATACAGGTCGCGCAAGTAGCGAGCCAAGAGGAAGTGTTTTTTATTGGAACTGATCATGCTTCATCACGCTTAACAGAGCCATTAACCAATCCTTATTACTTTCGGCTCAGTAATAACACCAAACAAAGCATGCTAGCGGGTGCTAAATACATTAAGGAGCATCTACTCCCTAAGACGAATAACCGCCCTATTCGTATTTCCTACATAGCGCCAGATTACGAATACGGTTACTCCGTCTGGCAGGACCTCACCAGCGCTTTGGACGAATTAAACGTACCGTATCAAATCGTAACGACATTATGGCCTCGATTGTACGAAGCAAATTATTCACCTTTTATACGAGCTTTAATGGAGCAACCGACAGATCTTATTGTTAACTCTATGTGGGGAGGTGACCTCGTTGCCTTTATTCAACAGGCAAAAAGTACTCCCCTGTTTGATCATTCTGCGTTCGCAAACTTTGATACGGGGGGGAATTACGAAGTCCTTGCCGCATTGGGCGACGACATGCCAGATGGTTTGATCATGTCCTCCCGACATCACACCAATTGGCCAAGAACAGAACTAAACCACTGGTTTGTTGAACGATTTAAAGCGATAAGCGGTCGCTATCCTTCTTATGCCGCGGAAGGCGCCTACTCGGGGCTAATGGCCATTGCGGAATCCCTTGCGATTGCCGGAACCAATGCCAGTAACGATACAATAAGAAAGACTCTGGAGCAGCTTGTACTCCATCTGCCGGAGGACCCCATTGGTTACTCATCTTTTATGGATGAGCGAACACACCAAATTCAGCAAGTCATTGCGATAGGCACAACTCAAGCTAATTCAAATCAGCTCCCAGCCAAAAAACTGCTTGGCGATTGGGTTGTCTATTATCCTAGTCGCTTCAGCCCATTTAAAAATAAAGAATAAAACCAGCGAGCGGAATCCGCTCACAATTTCATGTTAATCATGAGCGGATTCCGCTCATGATTAACATGAAACACCATATAAAAATAATTTTTCCCTTTAATATCAATGCAGTAACAAAACTTACAAAACTGGCACCACCTTTGCTATCTCACCTTTAGTACTGCGATCAGTGCGCTCATTTAAGATAAATCAACATTCATAGTACTGCTCAATCGTGAATGTTGACTGAAGCGCACTAGCAGTCGTTTGGCAAAATTAAGACTTGTTTATCACTTGCTTTGCCTACGAATCATAAAAATAAAGGTGTTATAACTATGTATCTACATGATGCGTCTCTATTAAAAGAACGCTGCCTAGTAAACGGCCAATGGGTTTCCGCAGCGGATAATAAAACCATCCCTGTCACCAACCCTGCTAATGGCGAAATCATTGCTCATATCCCTCACCTAAGCGCAGACGAAGTGCCTTCGGTTATCGAAGCGTCACAAGAGGCTCAAAAAAAATGGGCGGCTATGGCAGCAAAAGAACGCTCAAAAATCCTGCGTCGCTGGTTTGATCTCATCATCGAAAATACCGATGACTTGGCAATGATCATGACCTCTGAACAAGGCAAACCGTTAACGGAAGCCAAAGGTGAAATTGGCTATGCCGCTTCTTTCGTTGAATGGTTTGCAGAAGAAGCGAAACGCGTTTACGGTGACACAATCCCTGCCCCGGTGACAAATCAACGCTTAACTGTTATCCGACAGCCTATTGGTGTGACAGCCGCGATTACTCCTTGGAACTTCCCGGCAGCGATGATTACTCGTAAAGCGGCCCCAGCGCTGGCAGCAGGCTGCTCTATGATTGTTCGCCCAGCCGACTTAACGCCTCTGACTGCTTTAGCACTTGCTGAATTGGCACAAAGAGCAGGCATTCCAGATGGCGTTTTCCAAGTGATTACCGGCTCAGCTAGCAAACTTGGCAAAGTCTTAACAGATAGCAATGTGGTGACCAAACTTTCGTTCACTGGTTCAACAGAAGTGGGTCGTTTATTGATGGCTCAATGTGCGGACACCATTAAGAAGGTTTCCCTAGAGTTGGGTGGTAACGCGCCGTTTATTGTGTTTGACGATGCGGACCTTGATAAAGCTGTCGAAGGCGCTATGGCGTCTAAGTACCGTAATGCTGGACAAACCTGTGTGTGCGCAAACCGCATTTTAGTTCAACGCGGTGTTTACGATGCCTTTATTGCCAAACTTCAAGAGAAAGTGGCAGCACTGAAAATTGGTCATGGCATTGAAGATGGTGTCCAAATCGGACCGATGATTGAAGAAAAAGCCATCACCAAAGTAGAAGAGCACATTCAGGACGCGGTTTCTAAAGGTGCGAAGTTGATC
Source organism: Marinomonas communis (assembly GCF_004363305.1). Taxonomy (GTDB): domain Bacteria; phylum Pseudomonadota; class Gammaproteobacteria; order Pseudomonadales; family Marinomonadaceae; genus Marinomonas; species Marinomonas communis. The sequence goes on from NZ_SNZA01000001.1 coordinate 918,170, forward strand.
CATGGTGGCGAGCGTCTAGGCGGTTTATTCCTTCAACCTTCGATCTTGGTGGATGTCACCAGCGATATGAAAGTGGCGCAAGAAGAAACCTTCGGCCCGATGGCCCCAATCTTTCCATTTGATACAGAAGAACAAGCTGTTGCCATGGCAAACGACACCATATTTGGTTTAGCCGCTTACTTCTTTACTAAAGATCATGCGCGTAGTGTGCGCGTTTCTGAAGCCTTAGAGTACGGCATGGTAGGTCACAACACTGGGCTTATTTCCAACGAAGTTGCACCGTTTGGTGGTGTTAAACAGTCAGGCCTAGGACGTGAAGGCTCTAAGTACGGTATCGAAGAGTACTTGGAACTGAAATACATCTGCAGCGCTCTTTAACACGAGGAAGTCATTATGTCTCAAGGTATCAAACCCTTTTCTTTTAATACTCCAGGCTCCATGCATGTTGAATGGGGCGGAGCCAAACGTCTTGGTGAACTAGCGTCCGAATGGTTCCAAGAACGTAACGTTCTGCTTGTAACGGATAAGTTCCTGAGTGAAAGCGGTCTGTTGAACGAAACTAAAGCCTCTTTAGAAGCTCAAGGTTTCAGTATTTCCATTTTCGATGACGTAGTGGCGGATCCACCAGAACACGTCTTAATGGCCTGCGTAGATTTTGCAAAAGCCAATCAGACTGATTTGGTGATTGGCTTGGGCGGCGGCTCACCAATGGATATCGCTAAACTAGTGGCCGTTATGCTGACATCAGAGCAGCCATTGTCTGAGCTATATGGGATTGGCAAAGTACAGGGCAAGCGCGCACCGTTACTTCAAATTCCAACCACAGCAGGAACCGGTTCTGAAGTTACCAACATCACCATTTTAACAACAGGTGAAACTACCAAGATGGGTGTGGTTTCTAAGCAGTTGTACGCAGATTATGTCTTACTAGATGCTGAGTTAACCATTGGTTTACCTTCCCTACCGACCGCTGCAACGGGCATTGATGCCATGGTTCACGCGATTGAAGCGTACACGTCGGTACACCTAAAGAACCCTCTTTCTGATGTGCTGGCAAAAGAAGCATTACGTTTGCTTAGCAAAAACTTGCTGACCGCTTGCCAAGAAGGCACTAACCGCGCAGCACGTGAAGCCATGCTATTGGGTGCCAACTTAGCAGGCCAAGCTTTTTCAAATAGCCCAGTCGCAGCCGTGCACGCTTTAGCTTACCCATTAGGTGGTCACTACCATTTACCGCATGGTTTAACCAATGCACTGATGCTAGGCCCTGTGCTTCGCTACAACATGAAAGAAGCTGCATCGCTTTACGCTGAGCTTGCTGACGTAGTACTGGATTCCCCTGAAGGAAACGAAAACAGTCGAGCAGAGCAATTCGTAGCCTTTATGCAAAACCTAATGAATGAGTCTGGCGCGCCACAACGACTACGTGATGTTGGGGTCACTGAAGAGAGCCTTCCAACACTCGCCAAAGATGCCATGCTGCAAACCCGTTTGCTTGGTAATAACCCTGTTCCAGTGACTGAAAGCGATGCCCTAAAACTGTATCAAGAAGCTTTTTAATTCACTGAAACAATGTTCGTTTCTGCAATAAAAACGTGTAGCAACGCCCCTGCACCCCCTGGTTGCAGGGAACTTGAATTATTACAAAAATAATAGGAAATCATCATGAGTAAAGAACGTATTGATGGCCAAGAAACACCCTTTTGGTCTATGGGCCCTTTTAAGGTCCGCCTCCCGTTTGTCCACTACCGCATAGAATGGCCTGATTACTTCCAAGGCCTGCTTATGTGTGCAGTCGACCTTGCTGCCATCCCATTAATGACCGAGTTACTAGGCATGCCATTTGAAGTGGCCTTAGCGGTTGTTATGTTAAACGGCCTTTTCTACTTGTTACACCACTTGTTAGGTGACCCTGTTGTTCCTGGCTGGATTACTCCTGCAATTCCGCTATTGATGGCATACTGTACAACCTTCCCTGAAGGGCCTGAACGGATCCATGCCTTAATATCCTTCCAGCTCTTGCTCGGGATATTCTCGATATTTATCGGGGCATCTGGACTGGCTCACAAGGTGGTTTCGTTAATCCCCCAAGCCATCAAATCTGGGGTCATTATTGGTGCCGGCATTGCAGCAGTCATGGCTGTATTCAAAGTAGACGGCCGTTTTGATACTTACCCAATCACCATCACTCTTGCAGTGGGCATTGCGTTTTATGTGATTTTCTCGCGCCACTTTGCGCATTTAAAACAGAACAACGCTTTCTTTAACGTGATTGGTAAATTAGGTGTTTTCCCGATTGTTGCCTTAGCCATTGTTATTGCCCCTACCGTTGGCGAAACATCATGGCCAGACATCCAATGGGGCTTTTCTTCGCCTGATTTCGTTACACTTTGGAACGAGTACACTGTGTTTGGCCTTGGGATGCCGCCCTTAATGATGTTTTTAACTGCAATTCCTACGGTGTTAGCAGCTTATATTGTTCTATTCGGAGATGTATTACAAAGTCGAGCTATCTTGGAAGAAGCTGACCAAATTCGCAAAGACGAAAAAATTGACTATGATCCAGACCGCGCGCACATGATTTTTGGTGCACGTAACTCTGCCATGTCAATTTTAGGCCCTGATGTTGCTATGTGTGGTCCACTTTGGGCGGCGATGCACGTCGTGATCGTCGAGCGTTTCAGCCAAGGTAAGAAAGCCATGAAGTCCATCTTTGGTGGTGCTGGCTCTTTCCGTTGGGGTACTAATACGGGCTTGCTTTTCATGCCAATCGTAACCCTAGTGCAACCAATTCTAGGGGTTGCGCTGGCACTAACGCTACTGATTCAAGGCTACGTATCGGTTCGAATCGGGGTAATGGAAGCACGCTCACAACGAGACCTTGGTATTGCCGGTATTGTCGCGGCCGTTCTTGCCACACGAGGTGCCACATGGGCCTTTGCTGTCGGTGTTGTGCTTTGTATTTTGGTCTACGGACGTGATTTCTTCAAAGGCGAGAAAGACAAGACCTTTGTGAAAGACCAAGCTCAATAAAGCTCCTAGCGCTATCGCGTTTAGGAAAAATGCTAAAGATAAAAAATGCCCCAAGTGTTTCATCACTTGGGGCATTTTGTTATCACAATTTAATAGAACACTAAGCAGACAGTAACCTTATTTTCTTACATTGCGCCCCTAGATAGACGCCTAAGGCAATCAACAGTCCCATCCCAAACACTCTTAGAGTGATGACATTTGTGCTGAAGTCTGCAGCAGCTTCTGGCCAGGCAATTAGCAGCGCAGCCACGATAAAACCGCCTCGTTGAACCATGGTTAAATGGGTTCCTAGCCAACCAGAGAAGCCAATACTCATGGAAATGGTTGCTAGAGTGGCTAAAAAGATCGCCATGGTAATACTCAGTGAGTCACCAATCAGCAAAACCCCCGGCATGGTAACAAATAAGAACGGCACCAATAGTTTAACGAAGCCTAAGCGCATGGATTCTATTGCCGTCTCGTTAGCGTCCGCGCCAGAGATTGTCGCTGCCGCATAGGCTGCCAACGCGACAGGTGGTGTGATCGCTGAGACCAGACCGAAGTAGAAAATAAACATATGCGCCGACAAGGTTTCCATTCCTAACTGCGTCATGGCTGGTGCGACTAAAACCGCCAGCAATAGATACGCTGCAGAGGTCGGTAGCCCCATACCAAGAATAAACGACGCCAACGCCGTCAGCAGTAATACGCCCCAAAGATTGCCATCGCCAAGCTCAATGATAAGGCCTGACACCATCAACCCCATACCCGTCAAGTTCAGGACACCAATCACTACCCCCGCTGAAGCCACCGCAGCGACAATTGGCAAGGTATTTAACAGAGTCTCTTTACAAGATTGGATCAAGTCTACCCAATTAATTCGAGTAGATGCTTTCCAAGGCGAAATTAACAGTCCCACCACAATTCCAAGCACTGCCGCTTGTGTTGGCGATTTGCCCGCAATCATCAGTCCCACCAAGGCGATTAAAGGCAACAACAGATAACTTTTAGCTTTTAGGGTCTCCATGAGCAAGCGCAGTCCCGCTTCATTGTCACGCTCAAGACCTAAACGCCCGGCTTCCAAACGAACAGAGATCATTAACGCCAAAATATACAGAAGAGCCGGCACCAGAGCCGCCAGAGCCACTTCTGCATAAGGGATACCGATCATTTCGGCCATCAAAAATGCTGCAGCCCCCATAACAGGTGGCATAATTTGTCCTGCAGAGGACGCCGCTGCTTCAATGGCTCCCGCAAGTTTCGGGCTGTAACCCACTCGCTTCATCAGTGGAATGGTGAATGTTCCCGTAGTCACTACGTTCGCTACCGCACTACCATTCAAAGACCCTAAGAGAGCACTCGATAATGCCGCCGACAACCCCGGTCCACCTTGAACACGGCCCGTTAACCCGCGTGCGATATCGACAAAAACTTCTCCGGTGCCAATCTTTGTCAAAATGGCACCAAACAACCCAAATAAGAAGATGTATTCAACCGCGACCCCCATAGGCACGCCGTAAACGCCCTCTGTTGATAACAACAAGGTTGACGTTAGGCGATTCAAGTCATAACCGCCGTGTCCATATTGCCCCGGTATTAAATAGCCAAAATGGGCATACAAAAACGCCAATGCCATCAAAACAACTAATGCCCAACCTACGGCAATTCGGACAAAGATGAACACGATCACAGCCAATGCTATAAATACCCATGTATCCGTAGGTATCGACATCGCGCCGCGCATGATGATGTCAATGTAAGAGTTCCAAAGATATGGGCCCGGTATCAAGGCGACCAATGCCAGTGCGTAAAAGACGACGCGTACGATTGGTGTTTTATAGCGTGATCCGTACAACATCATCGCCGAGCAGGCGACCAATGAAAAAAACGATGAGCGTAAAAGTAAGGCAGTAATGCCTCCGTAATAGGCACCATAGATCACTAAACCTGCGATACCGATAGCCAGAATACTGAATAGAAAAGAGACGGATAACTGCTCCTTGCGTCCAAGATGATCAGACGTAAGGAGCAGACTTTTGAGGCTTGTCTGCTCCATAGTGGACTCCTAATTAATTACTGACTGGCTTCGTCGTAAAATGCTTTCGCGCCAGGGTGTAATGCAACCGGAGTATTCGGGGCACTGCTCAATTGAATGTTTTTCGCCTGTGGGTGAACTTGGCTTAATTCATCTAGGTTAGAAAAAATCGCCTTGGTGATGTTATAAACTTTCGTTTGATCGTTTTTACCGCTGGTAAAGAGAATCGCAGGATCGTTGATCACCGTGACCGGTGCCGCAACATCTGGATACGTGCCTGACGCTAGCTGCGTCACTTGATAGAAAGGATATTTTTTGATCATGCTGTCGAGCTTCTCTACATCCGCAGACAGCAGTTTCATATCTGTTTGAGAGTCTAAGTCAATCAGTGATGAAGTGGGTGCACCTGCCAAGACAACCGTTGCATCCACTTGTCCGTTAACAAGCGCTTTAACCCCTTCGGTGTAAGACAAAAAGCGTGGCGTAATGTCGCCAAACACACCATATTCTTCCAGTAGACGTGTCGCGATGACAGCAGCGTTACTTCCCGGAGGCCCCATGCTCACACGTTTGCCTTTCAAGTCATTGAAGCCATTTACGCCTGAACCATCTAACGTCGCCACCTGTAATACTGCAGGGTATAAGTAGGCAATCCCAGCAACGTCTAGCGCTCCGGTATTTTTAAAAGGGCCTTCGCCATTCTTCGCTTCAAATAAAGTTGAAGAGGAAGATAGACCTAACGTCATTTGGCCAGCTGCAACACGGTGATTATTTTCTACCGATGCGCCTGTCACTTCAGCTCGGGCAGTCGTGTCATCCAAATGCTTGTTTAATGTTTCAGCTACCCCGGCGCCAATGACATAAAATAAACCGCCCGTGCCACCGGTACCGATGGAAATACGTTCAGCCGCCATAGTTAAAGAGCTTGCAAACGTGGCTGCAAATGCTGAGGCAAGAAGAAATTTCTTATTCATGGTTGTCTCCATTTAACGATTATTTTTGTTATACAAATGGTGGTAAACGATCATTCATTCGCTTACTCGACGCTAAATTTATAAGACGAACCTTTCACGAACCTTTCATGGGATTCATAAGAAAGCATCGATCACATTATGGCGCTGTGCGCATTGCATGACGCCATTCTTCCAATAATAGGGCGCGTTTTGCTTGATCCGTTTGCACTAATAAAGGCAAACCAAATACGATGGGGCGAAAGATGCCATGGGGTTTACGGCGTATTTCTAAAAGGCTGTTTGGTCCCACAGCGTTTTCAGATAACGGAATCAAGCTTGATGCTTGTGCCAAGACTGTTTGCCCATCATCCGACAATAAAAAATCGATAAAGCTTTGTGCTTGTTGAAGGTTCTTGGCTTCACGAAAAATAAAAGCCGTTCGCATCACTGCTGACGTGTAATCGGTCGGCATGACTGTTTTGATCCAAGGGTAAGTCTGACTCCACTCAAACGCATAGGACCCCAGTACGTTATAGGCAATAAAAATTTCGCCCCTTAATAAGGCCTGTAGCATGGCTGAACTATTGGGGTAAAGCTGTGCGTGGTGTGATCCAAAGGCTTCGAGTAAACGCCCATAAGTACGCGACTGCTGAGAGTCATGGAACCATGTTAAGTAGCCAAGCCCTACGGTTTCGATATCACTAAGGCCAATTTTCCCTTGCACTAATGGACTTTGCTCACGAATCAAAGAAAGTAGCGCCTCCCTACTCTCCGGCATAGCACGATGTCCCAAGATGTCCTGATTAATCACCATGACAATGGGTTCAAAGGTAAATCCAAACGCTTCATCGCGCCACTTTGCCCAATTTGGCAACGCATCCGTCACCTCTGATTGATAGGGCTTAGCATAGCCATCGTTAACCAGCTTAAATTGCAAATCCATCGCTGGACTCATTAAGACATCTGGCTTTTTATCCGCTGGCCGCAAACTTAAAACTCGATTAAAAAGCTCCAGTGAACTGTGCTCAACGTACACAATCGTTATCTCAGGAAATTGCGCTTGATAAGCCTTTAAAAGTGGCTCAATCGCGTCAAAGTTAGCCGCCCCCCAAATGTTCAACTCAACTGGGTTACTCTCTTCGGATGGCAACGTATTCGATTGTTCAGCGTTTGCGATAGGACACAAACTAACCAGTAGCAATAAGCTTAATAGCAATGGCTTCATACTGTTTCACCATTGGCTTCGAAAAGCACTTCGATTAGCAGGCCATGGGGTTGATTATCCGCTAACATCAAACGCGCTCCATGGTGTTCAGCCACTTCCTTAGCAATACTTAACCCTATCCCTGTACCGACGGTGTGATTGTGTTTGCTGCGATAAAAGCGCTCAAAGACATGCTGCTTGTCTTCATCTGAAATGCCATTTCCGTGATCGGCAACGGTGAGACAAAGAAGCTCTTGTTCACGATATAAATTCACCTGCACAACACTTTGCTTAGGGCTGTATTTCACGGCATTTTCAATGATATTGCGTAACATCTGCGTTAAAGCCACGTCATCCCCTAAACATGAAGCGGAAATCTGCCCTAAATATTCAATCTCAACCTCAGACTCCAGAGCCCAAACCACTAAACTACGACACACATCTTTGGTCAGAACATCCAGCTGTACTGGATGGAAAGCTTGGCTTCTCATACGATGGGTTAATGTTGCTTCCTCTAGTAGATGATTAACGGTATCTGTCAGAAGCTCACTGCTTTTAATGATGTCTCGCAGCTGTTGTTGACGCTTGAACTCGTCCTGTTCTACTAACGCATTTTGTGCCTGAAGATTGACACCAGCGAGCGGTGTTCTAAGCTGATGGGCGGCCTCTGAAGTAAAGCGTTTCAGCCGCTCTAAGGTCATATTTAATTGCGACATAAAGAAATTGACCGTCTCCAGTAACGGACGAATCTCACTGGGCACATCCGTATTGAGTGGGGTTAATTCCGTCGAAGAGCGCTGTTCAATGGCTCGCCTCAATGACTTTAAAGGCCTTAATACACGCCAAATGCCAAACATCAACAACCCCAACGTGATGCAAAAAAAGGTAATCAGGAACTGTATTACTAAGCCCCCCATTTCATCCGCCAGCTGTTTTCTTGCCAAGATTGTTTGACCTATGGTGACATGCACTACTTCGCTGTTGTCTGATTCAATTAAGCGCTTGGTTAGGGTAATAAAACGCACATCCTCGCCTCGATAAACGCTATCAAAGTAGACCGGTTCAGCTGAGTTTTCTTGCGAGGATCTATCCTTCTTCACTGCATGAGAAGCATTGGGTAAATCCTCATAGCCTGTGAGCAAAATTCCCTTTTCTGAAGTAACGGAATAATAGGCTCGATCCTCTGGCGCCAAGGCTAGGGTTTCAAATGCAGAAACAGGTAAGTCGACCATCACTTTGTGATCAAGCAAGTTAATATTTTCTGCAATTTGAAGAGCAGCTCCATGAATAAGCCGATCGTAGGAGAGCTTTGCAGCACGATTGGCATACAGATCAGCCGTCCATATGGCCACACCATTTATCACCGTCAGAACGATTAACGTCATAATCAATAACTGGCGTCGAATAGAGCTCGTCTTTGCCCTCATTCTGAAGCGCCTGATTGCTCTTCCAGCAAATAGCCAAGCCCACGAATGGTTCGAATATGTAACGCTGAGTGCGCCAAGGTTTTTCTCAGCCGCGCGACGTATATCTCGATTACATTTGGACCTGGTGCTTCATCAAACCCATAAATATGATCCATTAAAACGTCTTTACTCAGCACTTGCTTTGGCTGAGTCATAAAGATTTCTAACAGCCTAAACTCCCTTTGTTTCAGCTCTACTGCTTGGTTATCGACTTCTACTGAGCAGGTTCGTAGATTGAGACTAACATTGGCAAACTCTATCGTTTCCTGGGCCTGACCCTGACTGCGTCGCAGGATAGCTCGAATACGTGCTTCTAATTCACCAAAGTCAAAAGGCTTAGTAATGTAATCATCCGCCCCCAGATCTAATAACTTGATTCGCTCTTCGACCTGATCAATCGCCGTAATGATCAACACAGGCGAAGTGGTTTTAGACTCTCTTAATGATTGTAATATTGAAGCACCATGGGCATCAGGTAGGTTTAAATCTAACAAAATCAGATCGTAGTTTTGCTGGCGAAGCATTAGACGCGCCTGCTTGCCAGTGAGTGCAAGATCAACTCCATGACCGATGTTTTTAATCCGATGTGAAATGGCCTCACTTAAGACCGAGTCATCCTCTATAACAAGTATTCGCATGCTTAATTTTCTTTTTATGGTTAGCAAGAGAAGTGAAATTACGCCGTAGCCTTTGCCTAACCTACAACGTTGTAAATGCATTTAGCAAATTCAAAAGATAAAGCCATCATTGAATAATATGGAATTTGAAAGGCTAGCTGTTAGGCTATGCGGGTCACTTGATATTGAGCTTTACTCAATATCAAAATATCATTGCTAATACTGTATACACTATGAATTGAGCGTTTCTAAGCTTATGGTACCACTTTGGATATATCAGTTCCGCCTCTAAGGGCACTAGGCAATCATATGCGACATATGCAATTTAATTTTTCAAATCACTACAAGAGCTCCATTTAGACACTCTAATAACGTTATTCAAATAAGCACGCATAACTATTGACTATTCTTGCAAGGGTGTTCATCCCTTTTTCCACACTCATTATTCGGGGAGGAAGCTGGGCGGTTACTCAAGCCCATTTGAGTTGAGAAAAACAAATTTCTTTTTGTGAAATCTGCACTAAGACTTAGTAAGGGACGAACAAAACAGGTACCTTTAACGTTCAGAGAAAGCCTTTAAAACTGCACCGAGGTTATCCCCTAAAACTGGCGAAATATAGCCTCCTTCTTGGACGATCAATGTTGGCAAGCCCAAGTCATCTACTCGCTTACCTATTTCTGCAAACCCCTCAGTCGTAATCCCCAATACTGCAAAAGGATCCTTTTCTGAAGCATCCAATCCTAATGCCAAAATAATGGCATCTGGAGCATAAGACTGAATCTGCTCTAGCGCTTGCTCTAGGACTGGCAGGTAATCTTTGTCGGTCGTGCCTTCTGGTACGGGATAGTTCAGATTGAACCCATAACCACTACCTTCACCTCGCTCATGAGCATAGCCCCAGTAATGTGGGTAGCAATTTGCAGGATCTGCATGAATAGAAACCGTCAAGACATCACGACGATTCCAAAATACCGCTTGCGTGCCATTACCATGATGTAAATCTACATCTAAAATCGCTACGCGCGGATACGTTTCCAGTAAACGTTCAGCGGCAATAGCCGAGTTATTTAAGAAACAGAATCCCGCGCCACCGTCAGGGTAAGCATGATGCCCTGGTGGTCGACAAACCGCATAAGCTGTTTTTGTCGTACCTTTTGCAATACTGTCCGCCGCACTAATCGCTGTCTGGGCCGATGCATAAACCCCCGACCAAGTACCCGGCCCTACTGGGCACGAGGTATCCATCAGGTGCCAGCCAACTTGGCCAACAACATCGCTAGGATAACTGGCGCTATACCTAACAGGGTGACTCTTAGGAATAATCTCTTCACTCGCATCCGGCAACTTTTTCCATTTCGGATAAATCGTCTGCAGGAAAGTTAGGTAATCTGGCGAATGGACTTTACTGATAAACGAAAAACCGTGGTCTTGAGTCTCTTCTATTTCAATGCCGAGTTCTGACAGTACATTACGAAAAATATCGCCTCGCTCAGGTACCTCACGAGCAGCAATCGGTTTACCATTTTTCATATAAAACTTAGGAAAGTGCTGGCTCTGATCTTGGTGATAAAATGCTTTCATCCGGTACTCCTTGATGAGTGTCAGCGCTCTAGTTAGCAGCGCGAAGAATAGTATTCAGCAACACATTACAGCCCTTTTCTAATTGCTCTGGGCTGGTGTATTCACATTCGTTATGGCTGAGTCCCTTTTCTGATGGCACAAATATCATCGCGGTGGGCGCCACTCGACTGACATAGACCGCATCGTGTCCTGCACCACTCACCATGGAGTGAGGAGAAATCTCGGGATAAGAAATTTCACAGGCAGCCTGAATATTCGCCAAACAGTCTTTGTCGAATGGACATGGTGGTAGTGACCAAGTTTCTTTGATAGTCACGTCTAAATTCAATTGAAAAGCCAATTGATGAATGCTTTCAAACGCTTTGGTTTGCAGTTCCTGCAATGCGTCACCACTAGCTTCGCGTAAATCTAACGAGAAATGGACTTCTCCTGGAGAAACATTAGTGGAGGCGTTAGGGATGCTTAACTCGCCAATGGTACAGCGACTATTTATGCCATTCTGCTCTGTCAGTTCAGTGAGGCGAGTGATCATTCTTGCTGTACCAACCAGGGCGTCATTACGTAAACCCATAGGGCTTGGACCTGCGTGACACGAAGTACCTTTGACTTGTACTTGGTACCATTTCATACCCAACACGCCTGTAACAATACCTAGATCAACACTTTTGTCTTCAAGCACAGGACCTTGTTCGATGTGTAGCTCGTAATACTGGTGAATATCGGAAAAGCCATCACTCATAACTTTGCTGTAGCCTAGGCGATCTAATTCATCACCAAAGCGAATGCCTTCGACATCTTTTGTATTTAATACCTCAGCTAATTTAAACACTCCCGCAAAGGCCCCAGAACCCAACATAGCAGGCTTAAAGCGGGCGCCCTCCTCGTTCGTCCACACAGCCACTTCAATCGGCCGAAGCGTTCGAATATTCTGGTCATGCAGGCTTCGCAACACTTCTAAGCCAGCCAAACAACCGTAGATGCCATCAAACTTACCGCCTGTTGGTTGGGTATCTAAGTGGCTACCAGTAACAATGGGGGCTAACTGGTTATCTCTTCCTTCAACGCGAAGGAAGAGATTACCTGCAGGGTCAATGCGAGATGTTGCGCCCACTTCTTTAGCCCATTCGATGAACAAATCACGCGCGGCTTTGTCTTTATCGGTTAATGCTAAACGATGGCAGCCACCGACTTTACTGTCCTTGGCATCGGTATGACCAATTTGCCCCATTGCCATAATAGAGTCCCACAGTCGACTCCCGTTACATTGCTCTACTTTCATATTAATTCTCCCTAATATCCCGTACTTCTTGGCACTTCATTCTGCAAACGTTGCCCATCGATATAACGGAGATATTCATTAGTAATGTTTTTTACGGCCGCAATAGGACGCACATCGCTGGCATCATGGGGCGTAATAATGAGGTTAGGATGTTCCCAAAGAGAACTGGTGATCGGTAATGGCTCCTGTGCAAACACATCCAGTGAAGCACCACTTATTAAGCCCATTTGCAACGCTTGTATTAAGTCAGACTCCACCAGATGGCCGCCTCGCCCAAGGTGAACGAGATAGCCATTAGGTTTAAGCTTTTGAAAAGTTTTAAGGTTAAGAATTCCGTGTGTTTCGTCGGTCAATGGCAACACGCAAATCAGTACTTCGGTTCTAGATAAAAATGCTGACAACTCCTCTGAGCCACAAAACACAGAGATATTAGAGTCTTTCAAAGGCTTATTAGTTTTCCGCCATCCTGCTACAGAAAAACCTAAGTGATCTAGGTCTTTGGCGATTCGTTCGCCCATAAAACCCATCCCCAAAACACCAACTGACACTTCAGATGGAGCTCGCATAGGTTGACGTTGCCAGACTTTGTTTGCCTGCTGCTCGCGATACAAAGGGAAATTACGTTGATGATTGAGCACATGCCATATGGCGAATGTGCTCATGATAGCAGCCTGTTGATCATCTCGGTTGCGGCAGACTTTGACATGTTCAGGTAGACTTGGGCAGGCCAAAATACTGTCAACCCCAGCAGCGACAGAAGCCACGACTTTGATATTTGGGTATCGCTCAAAGAAATCATCTTCAGGGAACCACAATAAAGCGAAAGTGATGCTAAGCGGATCATGAACTTCATGACTTAGAAATACCTTAAGTTCATTTTGCTGCGCTGCAAAACACTCTGCATAGGGCGTCATATCGAGGTAACTACTGTGTAAAATGCCACACTCCATTACGCATACGCCTTTTCTAATGTTTTAGCATGCCCAGTAGTTTTGCCTGAGCGCCAGTCAGCCCCTGGAATTGAAGCTATTAGGCTTTTGGTGTAATCGTGACGCGGTTGTTCAAATACTTGTTTGGTGACTCCCGCTTCAACAATGCGGCCTTTTTGCATCACAATCACGCGATCACACACTTGCGCCGCTACACGAAGGTCGTGGACCACAAAGAGAACAGCGAGATTGAGGCGCTGCTTTAACTGCTCAATAAGATCCAAGATCTGCGCTTGTACTGATACATCCAGGGCGGAAATCGCCTCATCAGCTACCAAGATCTCTGGATCATGGGCTAACGCTCGGGCAATACCGACACGTTGACGCTGACCGCCTGAAAACTCGTGCGGATAACGGTCAAGTGCCGTAGCAGGCAGCTCAACCAAGGCCAAGAGCTCTGCTGCCTTTTGCATGGCTTGGGCCACAGGCATACCTTGAGCAATAGGGCCATCAGCAATGATTTGACCTATGGTCTTACGAGGATTCAGCGACGCAAATGGATCTTGAAACACCATTTGAATACGCTTTCTAAAGGGCGCTAGTGCTTTTGCATCAAGTGCTTGAATAGGATCATCACCTAATAAAATCTCACCACTGTCCGATTCCAATAATCGAACGACGCAACGACTTACAGTCGATTTTCCCGATCCTGATTCACCAACTAATCCAAGTGTTTCGCCACGATGAAGTTCGAATGAAACGTCATCTGCCGCTTTTACAATCCTTGGTTTAGAAAACCAACCGCCACCAGTACTATAGGTCTTACATAACTGATTGACCGTTAATACCGGAGCAGATTCAGCTAACAATGGGCGCTCAGGAGCAACAAGCGGTGGCACTGCGGAGATCAATTTCTTGGTATAGCTATGTTGTGGATTGTTTAGAACCGCTTCACGTTCTCCCAACTCGACCATTTGTCCTTTTTCCATCACCACAACACGATCAGCAATCTCTGCAACAACACCAAAATCGTGGGTAATAAACATCACCGCAGTGTTATGCTTTTCTTGCAGCTCTTTGATCAGTTTTAAAATTTGTGCTTGGGTGGTGACATCCAAAGCCGTTGTCGGCTCATCTGCGATTAAGATTGAAGGCTCTAATGCCAAAGCCATTGCAATCATGACACGCTGACGCTGACCACCCGATAACTGGTGCGGGTAAGCGCTCATCATTTTCTCTGGATCCGGTAAGCCAACGTCTTTTAAGAGTGATAAGGTACGCTCGTGACGCTGCTTTTTACTTAACTCAGTATGAATTAAAAAAACTTCACCAATCTGATCCGCCACTCGCATCAATGGGTTCAACGCGGTCATTGGTTCTTGAAAAATCATACTGATGCGATTCCCACGAATTTTCCGAGCACGATGCTCTTCTAATGACACCAAATCGTAACCATCAAAAGTGATCGCCCCTGTTTCCACTTGAATGGCTTTTGGGAGTAGACCCATGATGGCATTGGCAGTCATGGACTTACCCGAACCAGACTCACCGACCACACATAGAATCTCACCTGGCATTAACTCGTAATTCACATTTGTGATAGCAAACTCACGATCTGCACCTTTGGGTAAACGAATACTTAAATTTTCAACTTTTAGTAGTGGCTTCATATTAATGCTCCCGTTTACCGGACAGTTTTGGGTTTAAGGCCTCATTTAAGCCTTCACCTAAAAGGTTCAGCGCTAATACCGTGACAGCAATTGCTACACCGGGGATAAAGCTCAACCACCATGCTTGGCGAATCACTGTTTTCGCTGCACCAATCATGTAACCCCACGACATGATTTCTGGGTCTCCCAGCCCTAAAAAGGACAGAGATGACTCTAGAAGAATCGCTGTCGCCACCATTAAAGAAGCCAGCACAATAATTGGCGACAGACTGTTTGGAAGGATTTCTTTTAAAATGATATTACGATGGGATTGACCATTGAGTTTCGCTGCTAGCACATACTCTTGATTTCGAAGTGCTAAGAACTCACCACGCACCAATCGAGCCACTGGCGGCCAACTCACGATGGCTATGGCACCTGTGATCGAATAAACACTTGGTTCAAAGATAGCGACTAAGACAACTGCCAACGCAAAACTTGGTACCGTTTGAAACACTTCGGTAAAACGCATTAGGATTTCATCGACCCAACCACCGAAATACCCCGCATAAGCACCTAGTGGAATGCCGATAAGCAAAGCAATAACGGTCGACACTAAGCCCACTAACAGAGAAATACGCGCACCGTAAATCAGCCCCGCCAGTACATCACGCCCTAGAGTATCGGTACCGAGTAAGAAACGATCGTTAGCAAACGGAGGAATAAACGGACGCTGTACCATCTTCCACGGACTGCCGTCGTATAACATTGGGCCAAAAATCGCGATGAGGCTCAGTAACAACAGCACAGCAAAACCAAACATAGCTACTTTATTTTGAGTTAATGCTCTAATTACGTTCATTTTGATAGCTCGATTCGTGGATCAACTACGCAGTAGATAACGTCAGTGATCAGGTTAAAGAGAACCACCATGGCAGAGGAAATAAAAAACACGCCCAGTAGCAAGTTGTAATCACGCTGGAATAAAGCCTCGAACATCAAGCGACCGATACCAGGCCAAGCGAACACGGTCTCAGTGAGCACCGCGCCACCAATTAATTGGCCAGCTTGAAGCCCTGCTAGTGTCACCACTGGCAGTAAGGCATTGCGTAATACATGGCGATAAGTCACACGATTCGGTGTCATACCTTTCGCAATGGCGGTTTTCACAAAATCCATACGCGTGGTTTCGATCATTGAAGCACGAGTCATACGTGCATACACCGCGGTAAAAAACAGCCCTAAAGTGGCCGCAGGAAGAATCAAATGGGTCATAATATCGATAAATCGATCGAAACCCGTCAGATTTGCGCCAACGGTTTCCATACCAAAACTCGGTAGCCAATTGAGATAAACCGAGAAAAATAGTGCTGCCATCATGGCAAGCCAAAACAAAGGCGTTGCGTAAAAGATCAAGGCTGCAACGGTAATGAAGGAATCAGCCCATTGTTTATGCTTTTGTGCGGCCACCACTCCTGCCAATACACCGATCAACAACGACAATAAAAATGCCGCCCCAGTGAGTAACAGGGTTGCAGGCATACGATCCATAATCAGGTCAAAAACCGGCATCTGCTGACGATAAGTGATACCCATATCGAACTGCACCAAATTGCTGATATAGACCCATAGCTGGTAATACAAAGGCTGATCCAAACCAAATTGCTCGCGCAACTGTTGTAAAAAAAGCTCATCGGTTGCCCCTGCCTCCCCTGCCATGACCTTGGCTGGATCTCCCGGAGCTGCCCGGATTAAAAAGAAGTTGAAGACTGCAATGACCAACAGAACGATCGCGCCCTTTATCAGTCGCCCACCTATGTACATGAGAGTCTGTATACTCATCGTTTCACCCCACCGTTAAAACTGAGGGAAGCAATAGCCTCCCTCATGTTTGTCTTACTGTTTAATCCAAGCCGTACCAAATGCATCGTTAATACCAATGCCTGAGTCGATTAGGTTTTGGACTTTGCAGTTGTAGATGGTTGGAAATTCAAGCTCCATTAACCATGCCACAGGCACGTCTTCGACCAGCTTATTTTGGATCTTGCTGTACAGTTCTTGGCGCTTTTCATCAGGAAACGCAGTCGCCGCTGCATCGAACCACTGATCGATTTCAGCATTGCTGTAACCTTCGGCATTATTCCAAGGGGAGCCTTTTGCAATATTGCTAGAGATGTAGTTTCGCGCCACACCTAAAGCGGGGTCGCCATATTGATAGAGGTAAGTGAAAGAAATGTCGTAGTCCCAGTCAGAGACTTTTTGGTTCCAACCTGCGACATCGGTAGACTCGATCTTGGCATTAATGCCCACTTCTTCGAGGTTTTGTTTGATGACTTCAGTCCAGCGTTGCCAGGTTTCTCCGTATGGCATCGGTAAGATACGCACAGGCTCTCCGTTATAACCCATAGCTTTTAACAGCTGTTTCGCTTTGTCTGGGTTGTATTCGTAGGCAGGCAAGTCAGCGTCGTAAAATTTTGTCTTCGATCCAACAGGACTGTTGGCTACTTTACCGTAGCCGTTCCACAGTACATCTTTGGCAAATTCTCGATCCATGGCATACATAACAGCCTGACGGAAACGAACGTCTGCTGTCGGTCCTTGTCGATTATTCAACCAAAGCCACGCATGAGGTGAGAAAAACTCCCAACCATCTGTCGTCACACAGGTATTATCAAGCTCGGTTAGGCGCGGCACGTCAAAATTTTCTACTGAGCCTCCTGGCAGTACATCTATCTTACCAGTTTCAAACGCCACCGCTCGCGAAGCGGCATCAGGAATCACATGCCAATAAACATCATCCAAATGTGGCAGACCTTGAACATGGTAGTTTTCATTTTTTTCAAGATGGATATAGGAACCCTTTTGCCACTCAGCAAATTTGAACGGTCCAGTGCCGATTGGATGATGGTTCGCAGGGTTAGTTTTGTAATCTGTGCCTTCGTAAATATGTTTTGGCAGCATAGGTGTTGTGCCGACTTCAAACAAACGAATGAATGGGCCAAAGGATTCTTTTAATTGAAACACCACCGTATAGTCGTCAGTGGCTTCTATGCTCTCCACATGAGCAAGAGAAGTACGTAAGCGAGCATTTGTTTCACGTAAAAGCTTATCGATCGAAAATACAACATCTGCAGAAGTGAAAGGCTGGCCATCATGCCAAGTGACACCCTCTTTAAGATGGAAGGTCCACGTTTTACCATCATCCGAACTTTCCCAAGAAGTCGCTAACAGCGGATGAGGATTTAAGTCCTGATCGTAGCGCATTAACCCTTCAAAAATATTGCCACCAACCTGCTGCGTCGTAGCATTTGAATACATACCTATCATCAAGCTTGGTGGTTCAGGCTGTACAACAACATTGATTGTGCCACCCTCTTCAGCAGCATAAATAGGTGTTATTAGCGGAACGCAGGCAACAAGAGCCCCCATGAAGATCTTTTTCATGTCATTTTCCTCGGTTCAAAGGTTTTTAATGGTTATTTAAGTGTTCTTTTGTGATCTGTTGACTAACAGTGAGACAAGTAGCACAAGGCTACTCTTTATAAGTGGGAGAGACTTTTTCAAGTAGGCGCAGATAGGCCAACCATTCAGCATGAAAGCCACCGCGCTGACTAATCTCCGCAAAATGCTTATATTGTTGGTAGGTTAATTCGCAGACATCACTATCAATCGGCTGTACCGGTTGCCCACTTGCCAACACTGACATTTGCACCTTACATACGCGCTCTAGGTTGTACATTAGAGTAAAGGCTTCACCGACATTTTCACCCATAGTCATTAGACCATGGTTATCAAGAATCAGAGTCTTATTTTCTGGGCCAACGTCTTTGACTAAACGCTCGCGTTCTTCGAGATTTAACGCAATACCTTCGTATTTATGGCGCGAAACACCATGATAGAACTGAAGTGCCCATTGATTTAGTGGAAGGATGCCTGTTTGCATTGAAGAAACAGCCACACCTGCAACAGTATGGGTATGAAGGGCGCACTTCACATCATGTCGGGCACCATGAATAGCGGAATGAATAGTAAAACCTGCTGGGTTAGCGCCCATATCACATGGGTCATCAATAATGGTTCCATCCAGATCAATTGTTACCAACTCACTAGCTTTCACTTCACCGAAGCGTGTTCCATATGGGTTAATCAAGAAATGCTCATTATCACCCGGTACACGTGCAGAGATGTGAGTATAAATACTGTCACTCATTTGAAAGTGTTCTATCAGATGATACGCTGCGGCTAAATCCACCCGCACACGCTCTTGTTCCGATAAATTTGGGTAGGTATCTCTTACAAAATCGTAATCAGTTTGACTGCTCATTGCTCTGCCCTTTTGTGTCCTACATTTTTCATCTTTTGATTTTGATCATCCAGATCCACATCTCAAATGACCATAATTAGATTCTTGTTGAAAAAATAGGCGAGCACAATCGAATTAAATTTGCACAATTGTTAAATTTTTTTTGACAATTAATCCAAAAAAAAGCCGATTGATGAATTTTTTAATCGAAAACCTTAATAATCCCCCCTCAGTACATCAAGCAAATTACACGCCAATAAAGCAAGATCAAATCTAGTGCAAACTTTCAAATCATGCCTATAAAAATGGCATACACTAATTCATCACCTAGATATGCACCAATATATACCATCATCTTAGATATCAACGACGATCGTACCGAGCTTGTACATCTGAGATCAAACTCTCAAGCCATGCAATAAACGCAGAGACTTCAGGCCTCTCAACCTTCTCTGGCGAACTCACTAAATAATAGGCTCTAGGTGACTCAATGCTTTTCTCAAAAGGCCTAATCAGTAATCCTTTATCTAAGGCATCACCACTGACCATATTGTCACCTATCGCAATCCCCTGCCCAGAAATAGCTGCAGACTGAGCAAAGTTTGCATCAGAGAAAATGATTCCACCTTCAAGCTGAGTGTTGTTCACGCCATTAGCCGCTAACCAAACACGCCAATCAGTTTGGTTAACTAGATGTAATAAAGGCAAATTTACTAAGTTAGCGGGATGCCCCACCCCACCATGTTTCTTAAGAAAATTGGGGCTACAGACCGGAAATAAGCGGATGGTAATGAGTTGCCTGACATACTTATCAGGCCAGTTACCGTTTCCGTAAGCAATGTATAGATCTATCTCATCATTCGACGTATCGTCCGGCACCACTGGAGAAGAAATATGTAAAGTTAGCTTGGGATAGATCGAGGTGAATTCTGCTAAATGATGGCACAGCCAATAGTTCGCTAAACCAGGGGCACAACTTACTGTTAATTTGCCGGTTACTTCATGGCCATTATTCTCACGAGCTGCCTCAGTAAGAATAGATAAAGCACGCTTGGACTCGACTGCATAGCGTTCTCCTTTCTGGGTTAACAGAATGCCTCGACCGCTCTTTTGAGTAAGAGCAAAGCCAACGACTTCTTCCAACATTTGGATTTGATGACTGACGGCACTTCGCGTCAGGTTTAGCTCTTGCGCTGCAGACGATATGCTCCCTAGCCGAGATACCGCTTCTAACGCGCGCAATGACATTATCGAAGGAAGTCGCTTCACTTTACTCTCTTCTGCTTGCTTATACTGATTAACAACCTAAACATAAAAGCAATGTAAAACAACACATAACATTATTTCTAAATTTTTTAACGTATCTAAGACGATCGTTATCTCTAGATAAATCGATTTTAGCCAGCTAATGAAACAGATTGCTCAGTTGCTATAGCTGTATTCCCACCTGAACGCATAAACCTTACGAGTCATTACGCTAAGCTAAACCTACTCTTACTTTGCCATACAAAAAAACTCTGGAGTATAAGTCTTGATTTGGTTGCGGGAGCCCCTGTTTAAATTTAGGGAGCGAACCGACGACCTTCGGGTTATGACCGAACGATGTAAGGTTGGAAATTCACTGCTAGAAAGACTTTGGAGTGTTAGTCTTAAATTGGTTGCGGGAGCCCCTGTTTAAATTTAGAGAGCGAACCGACGACCTTCAGGATATGAGCGAACTATGTAAAATTGCAGATTTAATGCTAAGAAAGACTTTGGAGTGTAAGTCTTGAGTTGGTTGCGGGAGCCGGATTTGAACCGACGACCTTCGGGTTATGAGCCCGACGAGCTACCAGGCTGCTCCATCCCGCGCCTGAAAAAGCCAAAGAATATGACTTTTGAATTGTAATCTTTGAACTGGTTGCGGGAGCCGGATTTGAACCGACGACCTTCGGGTTATGAGCCCGACGAGCTACCAGGCTGCTCCATCCCGCGCCTGACAGTCAAAGATAACTGATTGTAGAATGTGAATCTTAGAATTGGTTGCGGGAGCCGGATTTGAACCGACGACCTTCGGGTTATGAGCCCGACGAGCTACCAGGCTGCTCCATCCCGCGCCATTCAGTCTAGTGACTGTCTAAGATTTCATTCAAGTGATTATGGTAGCTGTAAAACTAAATGGTTGCGGGAGCCGGATTTGAACCGACGACCTTCGGGTTATGAGCCCGACGAGCTACCAGGCTGCTCCATCCCGCGCCTTATTTAGTTTTAACTAATCACTTTCGGTGTGCATTTTAGAAATGTAAACACCTGTCAAGAATGTGTTCCGCTTTAAGTTCTAAAGCTTCCCGTCTCAACGAGGTGCGCATATTAGAGATGTTTTTATGTTTGGTCAACCCCTAAGTTTAAAATCTTTTAATTCTAAACGCTCTGGGTAACCGAAAGATGAACAGTAACAACGAAGACCGGAGCGGTCCGACTGGATGCTACGTGAGTAGAGAGAAATCATTTCACGGGCATTTTGAGACATTTCTTGCCAGTTTTTCAGAAAGTTAATGTAGGGTATCTGTTGGATAGAGTTAACAACCCAACCATTTTCCCCTTCAATAATCCCGTAACGCCTACCCTGTTTTGAAATAAGCATAACAGGCATCCCATACGCATTAGCAACATCCACTAAATTGATATCTGTTTGCAATTCTTCCGAAACAATCAAAAGCCCACACTCATGCACTAGATACTGACTTGGTGGCAAAAACTCTTGTAACGAGCCAACTTCTAGATCTATTTGATTGAGACGCGCATGCTGAACAATTGACTCCGCTAGCGGGTCTTCAGAGAAGCTTAAAAGTTTGGCCGATGCTGAAGAAAAATATCTTGGAAAAAGGTAGTCCTCTTCTCTAGTACCATCACCCCAATTGTCTTCTTTATGCATGTACCTCGCTATTCGCTTAATAGCTGATGAAACCTCTGATTTATCTAACCAGTCGGGTAACTTGTTGGTATGTAATTTGCAACGCAATGCAGGACTGATAAGTGAAGCAAGCGAATTCGCCTTCGAACCAAACGTAATTAGATGAAGCGGTGACTCTTTATGCACTATGTCCAATAGCGCTTTCATGCTAGGTTTTATTTGATTGGTTGCAGACTCAATGACGTCATTGATCGACACGACCTTGAATGTAAGGGAAAACCTTTCAAGCTCATGGCAAAACTCTTCAATGAAAAGTGCAAGCACTTTATTTTCATGTCGAGCATCCCAAACAATCAACGCATCAGACATATTGAATCTTCCTCTGATTAAGACTCGTTAATTCTATGTCAGTGCTGCTTTAACACCACTATTACATGGTGTTTTTTTGCATCAATGCGTAAATATACGTTAATTTTGTACACTTATTAGCCAGAAAAAATCATTTAAAACAGGTATAGTAAAATGAAAGAAAATACATCTAACTTATTGAAAAAATGCGAAATACCTGAAAAAGAAAATGCATTAAAGGGGAGAAGTGAACCACTATTCATAGAAGACACAAATGCAGTTACAAAAGATAACATTAAGCGCGCTCCTAAAAGTAACGAAAAAGAGGTTATTTTAGCTTTAGGCTGCTTCTGGGGGGCTGAACGCAAGTTCTGGAACACGCCTGGCGTTACGGTAACCGCTGTTGGTTATGCAGGCGGTTATACGCCTAACCCTACCTACGAAGAAGTGTGTACAGGGCAAACAGGACATACAGAAGTGGTCAGGGTGATTTTCGATACCAATCAAACCACTCTAGAAGAAGTATTAAAGGTCTTCTGGGAAAATCACGATCCTACCCAGGGTATGCGCCAAGGCAATGATATTGGTAGCCAGTACCGTTCTGCCATCTACGCATTGAACGAAGAAGATTTGGCCTTCGCTAAAGCCAGTAAAGAAAAGTTTGAACGACGCCTGCTAGCCAGCGGTTTTGGCATGATCACAACCGAGATCGAACTATTGGATACGTTTTATTATGCCGAGACCTACCATCAGCAATATCTGCACAAGAATCCAAATGGCTACTGTGGCCTCGGTGGTACAGGCGTTTCATGCCCAATTGGCTTAACGGTTTAATAGGATTAACAATGTCTGAAACAATACAAATCAGCTCCATCTCTCTTGAAACGGCACAGAAAATGGCAAATGCAGCACTTGCCTACGCCAGCAGTAAGAACTTCAAGATGAATATTGTTGTTTGTGATCACGCGGGGCACCCGCTTGTTACCTTAAGAATGCCTGGCGCGCCTTTACCAGCGTACGATTTTGCTCAACGAAAAGCCGCCACAGCGGCTTACTATGGTATCCCGACAGCAGATTGGAAGGAGAAACTCGAGTCACGACCTATCGTGATGACAGGCCTAGCTAACCATGACAATGTGGCGATGTTTGGCGGTGGGCAACCTATTATTCTTAACGGTCAAGTTGTTGGTGGCATCGGGGTTGCGGGCGGTAACGTTGTACAAGATGACGAATGCGCATTGGCTGGCTTTAGCGTTCTCTCTTAACAAGAAACCGAGAAGTGCCTATGCACTTCTCGGTTTCTTTTCGCCAATGATCAAGCTGATCACTTAACTGATATAGAGACTTAGACCGCTTGTTCGCTCTACTTTCCTATTCATGGCTTCTTCGAGCACTTTCTCCCCCCCAGAAATCAGGGTGAAATGCTTTTTAGAGCGAGTAATGCCCGTATAGATCAGCTCTTTGGTCAAAATAGGTGAGCTCTGGCTTGGTAACAGCATAGCAGTGTGATGGAACTCTGACCCTTGAGACTTGTGTACCGTCATAGCAAACACTGTCTCAACGCTCTGCAAGCGGCTTGGCAACACCCAGCGCACGCCCCCTTTGCCATCTGAAAAGACAACGCGCTGTTTCAACTCACCATTCACTGGATAGCGTAAGCTAATACCAATATCACCATTCATCAGGTCAACACTGTAATCATTTTGTGTCACCATGACAGGACGACCTAGATACCACAGACTATCGATGTTCATAAGCTTCTTATCAGAAACTAACAAACGCTCAATCTGGTCATTCATACCTTCAAGCCCCCAGTCGCCTTTACGCAGTGCAACCAGTAACTGAAAATTCGTATGAGCCTGTAAAACCTTTTTTCCCCATTGGTCGAAAGCCTTTGCATCAAGATTTTGTGGCATTTGTGCCACCACATCCAAATAATGACCGTAACCAAATGTGATCAGTTTTTTAAAATCTGCTTCCAGAACTGAATCAGAGTGTTGGGGCTGTGTTAACAAGCGCAACACAGGCACGCCATTCACAGCATCTTTTTCTGCGAAGATGTCTTTTAGCTCATCCATTTTCGGGGCTTCAAGATAGTTGTCACGCTCTTCATTTACCAAGCTTGCCAAACGGTGAATCACCCCACCCTCAAGGAATCGGTAACTTTTGCGCAGCATACAAACCGCCTGATTGAGCATCGAGCCCTGTTCATCACGATAATCATCGCTCATCTCTTCACCACAGACGTTTTTAATCCACTCCATGGTGTCGGGCGTGTAATGCCCTTCGAGTGCACCGCGGCAAAGGTCTCCTAACACGTAACCCGCCTCAACTGAGGCAAGCTGGTCTTTATCGCCTAGTAGAATTACTCGAGTCGTCGGTTCAATGCCTTCAAATAGGCTCGCCATCATTTCAATATCGATCATGGAAGCTTCATCGACCACGACAATATCGGCCACTAATGGATTTGCTTTGTTATGCATAAACTGTCGACTATTGGGTTTAGGCTTAAGCAAACGGTGCAACGTCATAACCTGCGTTGGGATGACGGCTTTTAAGTCTTCCGGTTGAATATTTTCAAGCTCTGGCAGTTGCAATCGTTGTAAGTTATCAGCAATGGACTCATTCAACCGCGCTGCGGCTTTACCTGTCGGTGCAGCTAGACGGATCGCAAGCGGCGGAAGCGCCTGCTTTAGACGCTCAGCTTGCAAAAGGGCCAGTAATTTTAAGACGGTGGTAGTCTTACCGGTTCCTGGACCACCAGTAATGATAGAAAAGTGGTTACTGGCTGCAATGCCACAGGCGATACGCTGCCAATCCGTATCCGTCACAAACTCTTTATTACCGTCAAATAAGTCTGCCAGCAGACTTCGAATATCGCTGTCATCGATTTGGCTAGAAGACATTAAACGCGCACGTATCGCTTTTACAATGATATCTTCGGCCTGCCAATAGCGACGTAAATACAACAGCGCCGAGCCATTGTTTTCGACCAATACCAACGGAGAATTTGGATCACCTTCCACCGTACCCGATGCATCCGTTACCGCAACGGCGGGACACCCCTTGATGACTTCGATCCAAGCTTGCAATGATAAACCATTGATCCACTCAAGCATTTGCACACGTGCAACTTGCTGTGCTTCGTCATCACCCTCGTCCATGCTAAACAACGCTTCTGGTGTGTTTATCACATCCTCTAGGTTGATACAGACCTGACCCAATGCCACGCTGTGACTGGTGAGCATGATCGCTAACAGGGCTTCATCGGAGACATTCTGAGTTTGCTCTTGGGTAAACTTCACCAATGCATAATCAACGTATCGAATTAAGCCCGCGTCCACCCAAGATTTCATAAGATTCACATTAGACATGGTCAACCTCCTGTACGCCTGCGAAAAGCTGGTCTAACGCTTCAATCAGCACTTTTGGCGGTTTGTCCATCACAAGCCCCTGAGTCTCTGGGTTTTCATAGCCACGCAAGAAGAAGTAAATCGCGCCCCCGACATGCTCATCGTATGAGTAATTCGGAATACGCTCTTTCAAGTGACGGTGTAAGGCCACTAGATACAGCACGTACTGCAAGTCATAACGCTTTTTCAATAAGGCTTCTTGTAAGGCATCCGCATGATAATCTTCATCGCTACTACCCAAGAAATTACTCTTCCAGTCGATCACGAAGTACTGACCACCGATGTTGGCTACCAGGTCGATAAAGCCTTTGAACATGCCTTGCAAGGCTTGGAAACTCGCCATCGGACGCTCTTTTCCTTGCCAAGTATGACAACGCACTAATTCATCCATTCGCATGGTGTTCACTTGGTTGGCCGCAAACATAAACTCAAGCTCAACCGCAATGTGCTTCGGCGATAAATCCATTAGTCGAAGTTTGTGCTCCGATTTTTGGGTCAATGTAGAAAGATCAAACGACGTCGATAAAAAGTCTTTTAGCCAATCCGATAAGCCTAGTGCAAACTCATCCAAGTTACGCTTACGACAGCGGCTGTATAGCGCTTCTAAGCGTGTATCGTCATCTGCGACAGCTGCGGAGAAACCTAGCAACCGTTGACCTTCTGGTGTTTCAAAACGTTGCTCAGCAGCCCATTCGATTAATCCGTGTAAAAACGTTCCCATAAAACTACCACGAGGCAATCGGTGCATCAGCTTCAACGCTTTACCACTTGCATTGGATTCGTTTTGCTCTGTGTCATCGTCACTGATTTGCTCATCGATCGCTTTTTCGGCTTCGGTACTCTGCGGGAATACCGGCTCACTTTTTGCCCCGTATTGAATAGACGAATAACTGGCGATCCACCAAGGCTCGATCCCTAAATCTTCCACACGGCGTGCATCTCGAGGCGTTAAATCTTCAGAAGGCTTATAAGCCTCTACCTCTTCTTTTGGCTCGGCTACGGTAAAGACTTCTTCCATTCCAATGTACTGTTGTAAAACCGAACCACTGCTACGCCCAACCAACGCATGGCCCGCTGAAATAAGTTCTGGCTCAGGGTTCTCTTTGGTGCCTTTGGGGTCTTCTATTCCAACCCATTGCGCACATACTGCACGGGTCATAGCGACGTAGATTTTACGTACATCTTCCGCCAGACGTTCAAAATCAGCTTGCTTTACTTCATCTGCTTCAGGGGTAAAGGTTAAACGTAGCTCACCGTCCATATGATGATATTCAATCGGCAAATCAGAGCTTTTCACAGGACGTACATAATCCAAGTAAGGCAGCATCACGACTGGGTATTGCAGGCCTTTGGATTTGTGGACGGTGACCACTTGCACCAAGTCCGCATCGCTCTCTAAGCGCTGTTGGCGACTTTCTTCGCCAGACGCTTCGTTGGTAATGCATTGCTCTAGATGATGAATCAGCGCTTGTTGCCCCTGCACCACTTCTGAAGCTTGCTGTAGCAATTCAGTAATATGGAATAAATCCGTGATTGAACGCTCGCCATTGGCGTCATTTAAGTAACGACTGGTTACCTTTTGCTCGGTAAAGAAGCGATGCAACGTCGCCATCACGCCAAACGATAACCAATGGTGATGCAGGCTTCTGAACTGCTCAATAAAACTTTCCCAGAATACTTCGTCGTGGTTCAAACGATCCAATTCATAAAGGCTCATGCCCATCAAACGGCTACCCAGAGCAATGCGCAGATGATAGCTGTTATAAGGCTCCGCCATCGCTCGTAGTACTCGCAGAATATCCTGTGCTTCTTCGGTTTCAAAAACGTCGTTTGAGTCAGATAAGTACACGCTGGAAACATTTAGCTCAAACAACGCGCGGCGGATCTGTCGCGCTTGATTACCGCTGTTTACCAACACAGCAAAGTCTTTCGGTAAAAGCTTGCGCTCGCCCTCACCAAGATTGATCTTGGCTCGCCCCGCCTCTGAGAGATTTAAAAGATGTGTGATTTCCTTCGCCGTAACCTCTGCGCGGTCCCACTTTTTATCTTTCTCGTCTTCGTTGCCTTCATCAATTTCTAGATTCCAAACCTGCTGTGGCGGCACTACTTCACCGTCCACTAACAAGGCAATCGGCTTACCCTCTTTACCCGATTTCACAGGTAAAAATGGAATCGGGTTAATCCCCTTGTCTTTGAATAAAAATGCACCTTGGGCCTGGTTATGTTGATCAGCGAACTCAAAGTATTTATTTACGCGGTGGACTAGCTCTGACGCTGAGCGGAAGTTATGCGTTAGCGTATATTGGCGATCGCCAGTATCTTCTTTCGCCGCTAAATAGGTGAAAATATCCGCTCCACGAAAGCGGTAGATCGCCTGTTTCGGATCACCGATCATAAAGAAGCCAGTATCAGGGTGCGGCTCAGAGACATTGTAAATGGTGTTAAAGATTCGATATTGAACAGGGTCGGTGTCTTGGAACTCATCTACCAAAGCCACTGGAAACTGCTTACGAATCACTTCGGCTAAACGCTCGCCACCCTCGCCCTGTAACGCTTGATCGAGCTTGATCAACAAATCGTTTTGGCTCAACGCACCGATCTGTAGCTTTTCGTCTTCGACGCGCTTAGCGATCCAATGACTTGAATGGCTGATAAGAAATTGATCTGGTGTAATCAGCTTTTCGATTGCTTCTTGAAGATCGCTTAAAACCCTTGCAGCACCTAGATCAATTGGAATAACGGATGTTGTCCAGAAATCACGGTCGACCAAAGCAATCTTTGCAAAGCTCTTACCGCTAAACAGCTTTTGTAGAATAGAAAGAGATTCACCGGCAGAACTCGCCCACTCAGCTAAACCATCAAAGATCGATGCTCGATGCTTCGCATTAAGCGAAGTCGCTTTAAAGAGTTTTTGCTTCGCGGCGTCTTCAAAGCCTTTTTGCAACACAGGCAAAGCATCGCGTACCTTTGATTTCAGCTCATTTACATTGGCTTCGCGGTCTTTCGCAATCTCTACAAGCTGCTCACTGATGTTATCCGGTACCTTTGCAATCGCATCAACTTTGTAGATCACACGGCTTACTGTGCTGTATAGATCTGCCGGGGATTTGAAACAACCCAGTACTTGGCGCAATTCTGGTTCATCTAGGGTGAAAACCATTTCACGCCAGTAATCTTCGCAAGCTTGTAACACCATTGGCTTTTCATTTTCGATCAACGTTTGCGAGAAACTTAAACCGCTGTAGAACGCATGCTCTGATAGAATTCGACTACACCACGAGTGAATGGTAGACACAGCGGCCTCGTCCATCCATTCTGCAGCCACATCAAGGCGACGTGCCGCTGAATTCAGGTTTTGCTCCTGCTCGACTTCGTTACGAAGTTTAATCAGCGCATCGTCTTTTGATTCCATATCACCACGAAAAAACGCTGCGGCTTCGACCAATCGAGCACGAATACGATCTCGCAGCTCACGTGTCGCCGCTTTGGTGAAGGTCACAACGAGAATATTGGGCGGCAGCAAGTAATCTGAAAAGCTGTTTTCACCGCCATGCTTTAGCACTAAGCGCAAATACAACAACGCCAAAGTGTAGGTTTTACCTGTGCCGGCACTGGCTTCGATCAGTGCTGACCCCGTCAGCGGGAAGGTCAAAGCATTCAATTGTTTGGTGTTATCGCTCATGCTTTTTCCTCCTGCAAACAATTTAACATCGGCTGGCATAACTCTGGGATCAGGGCTTCAAATTGTGTTACTTGCGCTTCTGACAACGGCGCTTGGAAATGCTGCCGAGCATAGTGGCTAGTGGAACTGGTGAGATCACTGTTGAAATAGGCTTCTGCCATACGATCTAAATCAGACTTTTTCGAGCGACCTTTATTCAAATAAGCCATCGCCCCATTCACACCAAAACACAGCGGCGCTTTCATGGCTTTCTGCCAAGTCGCAACTAACACACCTAAATACTCCTCGGCGTCTTTTTGAGTCAGTGCTTTGAATTTCATGTCGCCGTTAGGAGATAGGATTTGCGTTTGTACATTGCCTTGGTGAGCAACGTTTGCCACCACGTGTTTTACCCAGCCCAACACTAAGTTCGACCAACGCACCTTACTACCAGTATCATTTTTGGTAATTGGGCGTGGGAGCTCTTCTTCGGAGATTTTAGCCTCACCATAGACATTGGAGGTTTGCAAAATAAACTGGGTCAAATTGCCGTTACCCGAAAGGTATAAACGCTCTAAATCGTCTGCAAACACCAGACCGGATTTTTCATCCATCACCCGCTCAAATTGACGTAATGTATCTGGCTTCACATTTAAAACCTCAACATGGTGACGCCACGAGAAATACAAGGCTTTAACTTTGGTTGGGAACAGCTTGTCGCGGCGGACCTCAGAAAACGCACCCGCTTGAAGCTCACCTGCTGCCACATGACGCTGAAGTTCTTGTTCAACTCGGTCATCCCACTCGGATTCTGACGGGTTAAAACGCTTGGCGTATTGCAAAATAGTGTCGTGCACCTGCCATTCGTCCAGCCCATTACTAACGAAGTTCTCCACCACCTTGGTTTCTTCAATTTCACTCGGACGGTGAATGTCTAAGCGCTGTGCATACAGAGCGTCTACTGGTGAACGCAGCAACGCTGTGAGCTTACGAACATCAAGCGGTGCATCCGATTGCCAATCCGGCAGAGGTTGATCTTGCCCTAACGTCACTTTGTTATCGTGTTCCCACTCTTTTTGGTAGGTAAAAAGTGGCGAGCCTTCAACAAAATATTGGCGGCTGAATGGCTGCATTGGGAAATCGTTTGTTAGACTTTTCAGTAAGTCTTTATTAGTCCATGCCTTGCCAATGTAATCACGTAACTGGCCAACTAGCACCGAAGGGGGCTGCTCGGTATTGTCTTTGGCACTGCGACCCTGCCAGCTGATCACAAGCTTATCTCGGGCCGACAATACCGCCTCTAGAAATAAGTAACGAGCATCTTCACGGCGAGAACGGTCACCAGGTCGATAGTCACCCACCATCAAGTCAAAATCCATAGGCGTGCTGACTTGCGGGTAATCACCATCGTTCATGCCAATCAAATACACCTGTTTGAATGGGATCGCGCGCATTGGCATTAAAGTGGCAAAGTTCACCGAGCCAGATAAGAAGCGCTGACTTAACGACGGCTCATCCATTTGCCCTAAGAGAGTTTCTTGCACCACCTCGATGGCAACACACTCTTCATCAACGCCCGAACCACGAACGGTTTCTTCAAGGAGTTCAATCTGATCTTCAATCCGAGTAATTACTCGGCGCTCATGGTCGTTACTTGGCTCAAAGAATGTCTGCAAACAGCTTTGCAGTGCCTGACTCCAATCTAACAGTGGCTTAGGCTCATTAAAGCTTTGCCAAACTGTTTGCACATCGTCAACTAAACGATGCATTTGACCGAGCAAACGCGCTTCTAGACCGCCTATATCGCCATAGGGCAAAACGTCTTGCCAGATTTCACCGTTGCCAACGCTATAGCCCAGCAGCATCCGTTTCAAACCAAACATCCAAGTGTTTTGCTCAGAAGGATACGTCAGCCCCAGCCCTTTGCGTTGCTCTTGATTCAGCCCCCAGCGAATATTGGCCTGCTCGATCCAGCTTTTCAGCGTCACCACATCGCCTTCGGTCATGCCATATCGTTTACGTAGTGCCGGAATATCCAATAAGGACAATAAGTCGGTTGCTTCAAAGCGCGAACGTGAAATGGATAACAGGGACTCAAACGCCGCTACAATAGGATGCTGCTGCCGAGCACTTTGATCGGCAACATGAAATGGGATAAAACGTTCGTCGGCATGTTCTCCATATTTAGTAAAACGTCCAAAGACAGCTTCGATATGCGGCACATAAACATTGATATCAGGAGCCATGATCAAGATATCACGAGGCTCTAATGGCTCACCTTTTTGCTTTGCTTGCTCGAACTCATTAAGCAAAGCATCGTGCAACACTTCGATCTCTCGTTGACGACTGTGGGTTTCCACAAAACGAATACTTTGGTCATGCTCTAGATCTACATGACGGGCCAGCGCTTTGCTGTCTTCAATGCTGCGTAAGTTGAAAATATCATCTTGTAACTGCTGCAACATAGTCTCCACTCCCGGAGACTCAAACAAGTCGATTTTGCTGTCAACAAAGAAGGTTTGGTATTGGTCTGGCTGGTCTTTTTCATCGAGCGAGTGCAGATAATCACGCCCTAGTTTGCCCCAAGAAGCCAGCAATGGATTGCCATACAAATGCACATCATCAAGAGAAATATCTTTGCCATTTCGGCCATCTTTTACCGGGCGACGAGACTTTGCTTGGCGCAACAATTGTCGCCCTTCGATTAAGTCTCCCCAGTAAAATTCACTTGGGTTCATGGTGAATAACAAGATCTGCGTAAATGGCGCAATGGCGTGAAAGACTTCTAAAATTTGGTTAGGCAATGACGAAATACCAAACACCACTATACGGCGCGGCAAGCCTTCCATAGAGGTTTGCTTGCGACAATATTCGATAAAGTCTTGGTGGATTTGCGAACGGTTAACGATTTGACGTTTGCCCTCTGCAAACTGCGGATCTTGCTCTACGTCTTGTACCAAATAACGCCAAAGCATCGGTTGCCACAACTGATCATCAGGTACAGATTTGGATTGGCTATTGGCAGGCTCGTCACGCTTTGGCAAGACATCTAAATTATCCTGCCACGCTTGCAACCAGTCCGCACGGTAGACTTGGTATTGGTCAAACAACTTGGCAATACGCTCCGCTAATACATAACGGCGATGCTCTTCGTTTTTACCCGTAGCGATAAAGTGAATCAGTGAATCGTAGTGCCCATTTTGATTGATACTGCTTAAGTCTTTTAACAGGCGGAATAAACGCCATGTCATCGGCTTCATATCAAATGGAGACTGAGTATCTAACTCCCAAAACGCCGCACGATATGCTTCCCAGATAAAACGTCCTGGTAAAGAGACATCAATCGAGGTCGCAATACCCACACCGCCATCGTGCTCATCTTGAGCCAGCGCCTGCTGCAACCACTGAGCAATGCCATTACTCTGCACCAGAAATTTATCTGTCTCCAATGGCTCCAGCGGATAACGTTTGACCCACTCCACCAACACATCTTTCAACGATTCAAGACGATTGCCCTGAATGACCATCAATCCTGTCGGCCAACTGCTCACATCATGCCCCTTTCGCCCAATACTCAAATTAGGTCTATGGTACACCAAAGTCACGACAGATAATGACGCAAGCAAACGCTTGTTTTAAAAATAAAAAAGCCAGCTCGAAAGCTGGCTTTTGAAAGAGCACTTAACCATTAACCATCTGGGTTAATTGTGTACTCTTGGTTATTGAATACTACAGTGATCTCATTACTACTATTCAAGTTAGAGTCAGTGCCAAAGGTCGCAATCTCGACATTTTCGCCATTTTCACCTTTCATCGAAAGTGAGCCTGAACCATCCTCGTTCTTAGTAAGCGATAACCCATCTAGCAAACTCTGAACTTCGTTTTGATCATTCGAATCCAACAAATCCGAAATATCAATCGCATCTTCTGATGCATCGAAATCTTGAATAGTATCAACGGATGTATCATCAAGAACGAAGATATCTGAGCCAGAACCACCAATTAGTGTATCGACTGCAGTGTCATGACCACCAAATAGAACATCATCTCCAGCATTACCTATTAAAGTATTCGCTTCTGAGGTTCCTTCTAGGTAGTCATCACCACGGGTGCCAACAACACCATTATCATCAGAGGTACTCGCTAAATCATCATTGATGCCATTGGTATTAATTTCAGCAATAACATTAATGTCGGTTTCTTTAGAAATGACAGTGATATCATCAACCAGCACGTCACCGCTCACTTCTACATTGATAGTGTAGACTCCATTCACACTATCAATAACGTCATTACCGTACTGAACAACCGCATCATCAGGTAAATTGGTTAGATCGATACTTGCAACAGCTTCTCCATTTTGAAGATCAGATACATCAACAGCAACGCTGTAGTAGTTTATTCCTGTTGCAGCACTGATATCGAACATATTACCTTTAACAACAATGCCTTCTTTGGTGATGACATTATCAAATTCAGATAAGTAACTTTGCAACTGAGTGTTAGCAAAGTATTCATCAGCAGTATAGAACCCTAAGTAAATAGAATCAGTTTCACTATCAGGATGCTCTGCAGCATCAATAAACCTATTTATCACGCCCATAGCAAACAATGCGTCATTGCCAGAACCAAGACTCAACATATTGCCTTGAATTGCTCCGTCCACACGAACCAAATCGTCTCCAGAACCGGTTGCGATCTTACCGTTTAAATCACCTTTAAGATAAACAGAATCAGTTCCACTTCCGGTCTGAATTAAGCCACTACTGTTTAGATTGCCACCGACTAATACGGAATCATTACCAGCCCCTGTATTGATGTTACCATCAACATTACCTGTTACTTGAACAAGGTCATCACTTGTTGCTGATCTACCATCTGCATTAATACCTGTATTAATGCTGCCAGTAGAATTAACTGTTCCTTCAACCAATACCTGATCATTCCCATAACCAGTAATTAACTTGGCATCAACATTTCCATTAACAACAACTGAATCATCTCGGTTTGTTGTTCCTCTAGACTCATACCAACCTGCACCCAAGCCAAATAAGCCTCCATTATCCCAAGACCAATAAGTAGTATTAGTGTTGGTATCAGCGGTTATCGTTCCAAAAATCCAATTGCTGTCATCAAGTCTATTATCATCAATGTGGCCATAGTCTGAATTACTTGATGCTACAGTATGTTTAAACGAGGCTGTATCAAAGCCATCCCACAGACCAGTATTCTCTTGGTTAACCAAGTCTACAGATACATCTACAGTTGCTGTATGAGCAACAGAAACCGTTACTGCATTCACCGCTGTTGACGAACCGTCCGTTGACGTAGCCGAAACATTGAAGTCAAAGTCACCAAGGCTATTTGGCACACTCAAAACAGCAACATCAATATCACCTTCAGAAAGGACGTATTCGCCTGAGCTATTTTTAGAAAATTCAATGCCACTTTCATTTACCAATCGAACGCCTGCAGGTAAACCCGAAACAGAGAATGATAAAGATTCACTTCCATCAATATCTTTTTCCGTACCCTCTATAACCAGCGGATACAAAGTAACGTCACTCGCATTAGCCAACTCAACTTTGATATTAGTGATATCAACAGTTTCGGTCGACTGTGTACTGTCTACAGCAAAACCAACGACTATCTCACCATTTGCATCCAATGTTGCGGTATAAGAATAGGATTCATTAAGTGTAGAGCCATCATGCGACTTATCATATGTGTTTGTTGCAAGCAGACCACCATTAGCACTGATCTTAAATGTATCAGCCCTAGAACCAGAGGAAGATAAATCCCAAGTACCGCTTATCGCTGCATCAAATGTAATAGTCACTGTTTGGCCAGCAAATTCAGGGCCAAAGCTTAATACCCTTGTAGCTGATTCAACTGTGAAATCGGTTGTATCATTGATTATGTCGCTACCGATACTACCCAAATTACAAATCTCATCAGCAACAAATGATAACGCTTCACCACTTGTAGCAATACCTAGCTTAGCACTTAACCCAGGTAGATCCGCAACGGCTTCAACATTTACGGTTGCAACCGCAGTGTCTGTATTGCCAGCCTCATCAACTACGTCATAAGAAATCTCTACCGTACCACTGAAATCTTGATAAGGCGTGAATGAAATAGTGCCATCACTATTCAAAATAGCCGTACCTTTACTTGGGTCAACTGACACGCTCCCTTCTACAACAGTGGTTGCTTCAAGCTCATTCTCAAGCACATTAATAACAACCGTTGTGTCCTCTAGAGTAGAAACCACTTCACCCTGCGCCTCGATGGTTAAATCAGGCAAATTCAGAGCAATTGTTGTCAAAGCACTATCACCATCCGCATCTGTGACAATCAAACCAATATTTAAGGCTGATTGCAGACCGTTAATAGCTTGATATTGGAAGAACTCCCACTGGCCAGTCGCCGCAGTTAATTGCACCTCAAAAATAGCATTTCCACTTGAATCACTTGCGAGCAGGCGATTTCCGTCATTGAGAATTTCTACTGTTCCAACAACACCCAGACTTGATAAAAGACCGTTCACTTCAAGTACTACATCTGAAGCAAACAACACCGTTCCGTAGCCATCTGCACCAATATTTCCGATTGAGCCTGACGCCTCTGCAATTACATTATCGGTTGAAGCCCCGACAAAAGTGATCGAACTAATAGAAAAATCACTGTTGTCCCAAGATGAGCTTGTATTACCGTTTCCACCGGCTTCAAAGACAATTGTATCGAAGCCACCACTGGTTACAGTGACACTAGAGTCAACAATTCCAGAGCTCTGATCAGAACGGATAGTTTGGCTATCGACCAGAATACCGTCACGGTAAAAATTCAGTACCGCAACCTCCAACTCCGAGCCTGTACCGCCAAAGAACCATGTGAAATTGACCTCAGCACCATAAGCAACCTTACCATCAGCAAGGGATACAATTAATTGCTCAGACTGCTCACTACCATTCGTAACACGATAGTCAACTTCACCTCTGTTTCGATCAAAATCTCCAGCACTGTTAACACCGATACCATAGTCATACTGATAAACATTTGAACTGATAAGATCTGCAGAATGAGCATCTGCAAAGCCCATCGCAGTAACCAGTACAGCTCCATTATTAAAGGTCATTGAAGATTGATTACCATGATGTCCAACGAAATTAACAGTCTCAGTAAATGCCGTTATATTTGTCGTTAGCGATACATCAGCTTCAATAACCGCAATACTTGGTGCATCATCTTCAATAGACACATTAATAACTTCAGTAACGCTATCTTGCGTCGAAGAATCTGTGAGAGTAATACCAAAGTTAATGTTTAAAGTATTTTCCTCAGAGGTTAAAGGAAGCAATGGCGCGGCATGATCTACTGCTTCAAATAATGTCACGGTATATGACGCTTCGCCATTCACTATATCGCTAAGCGAAATACGAATAACTTCAGAATCTCCAGCTTTACCGACGATATCATTTCCGTCAAATTGCCACTCAACCTCAACACCACCTGATGTCAGTTCTGTCGTTGGTAATACCAAAGCCAACCCTAAACTATCTGGCGATTCACCCGTTACAGAGAATGTATCAGTGAACACCTTAGAGTTTGTAGTATCTGTATGACCAAATGAATCCTGAATACCACCATCAAGCCCCTCTTCTGAAACGGCTGCATTTAAAGTGATATTAGTTATAGCAGGCTCATCAATCACCTCATTTACTACCACGGTAATTGACTTGGTAGCCGACTCAGTATCACCATTCGATGCTTCAATCGAGGTGGCTTCAAAGTCAAGTATGAACTGACCTACATAGTCAGATGGAGGCGTGACGCTTAAGTTTGTAAAGTCAAAGTCTGTTACATTAAACGGCTGATTATCAGCTGTTAGCGTGACTGTATTTGAACCATCCGTTAATACCGTACCCTCTGGAGCCCCAGAGACGGTAACAGAAGCAATTGACTCAGACCCGTCCGTATCTTGAAGTGACACCGTAAACTTCTCAAGTTCAATAGATGAGTTCTCACAACCCTCGTTCTCCCCAAAGACAACGTAATGACCGTTAAATAGGACAACATTTGCATCAAGCTCAAGAACTACCTCAGCAGATGGATATAAATCGAAGTTGATAGAATTTATTTCTAAAGCAGCACCGCCATCAACTGACAGAAATACTGAGTAATTCCCTGGACCATTCTCATTATGATGGGCTATTTCAATTGGGTAATACCCAGACTGAGTAACCGTAATAGAGCCATCTATGCTGTTATTAGGTGCCCCACCATTCCATTGGGCGTCAGCAACAATATCCGCACCAACTTTTACGTAGAAGCCATCATCCGCTGCTCCAGAGAAAGAGTATTCAGAGCCTGCTTCTAAATATATATAACCCGTAATCGTAGACAACGTTCCTTGGACAACATCTTGCTGTGCTACTACTGCATCAACATCAACTTCAGTCGTTACAGCAATGGCGGATTGAACAGCAACGAGCGCAGATAACTGCAGAGCATTTAGGCCATTACCGTAATTATAGTCTCCAGCAGTTACATTACTCCAAGTAGATAAAGTTAGCCCTTCTGTACCCGAAGTTGAATCAACTTCCTCAAAAACTGGTGCATCAGCAATAGCTTCGACATCAATATCAAGAGTAGAACTTGCTGAAGTATTGGTCGTATAAGTAATTGTTGGCACTTCCCCAGACCAATGAGTCGTCGGTGTAAATGAATATGAACCATCCTCATTTAGCTGAACTGTACCTACGGATTCACCATCTTGAGTAATCACAGCTTCATCGCCGGCATTATAAATAACGGAGCTTCCTTCAATACTAAAGGAAACAACTTTTGCTCCAACTTGATTATCGTTAGCGAGCACTCCGGCCTCAGCATTAACAGTGAAAGCGACATCTTCAAAACCATCATAGAAGTCTGCCACTGGCGCACTTTCGTTATCAACGATCGTCGTGCTCGCGCTGTCTGCTGTGTCAGACACGGTCGCATCCGCACCTGCCACACCTGAGATGCTAACAGTGAAGGATTCTGCTCCTTCGTAGATGCCGTCATCGATGGTCGCGATGTCTAGGTCTGCACTCGTTTGACCCGCTTGGATCGTCACGCTCGCAACACCTGTGAAGTCTGTGCCGTCTGCCGCCACACCGCTGTAAGTGAAGCTCACGACAACGTCTTCATCCGCCACCTGGTCGATGCTCACGGTGAAGCCTGCTGTCTCGCCTTCCGTCACGTTGGTTTGGTCCGCCGCGATGCTCACCACTGGCGCACTTTCGTTATCAACGATCGTCGTGCTCGCGCTGTCTGCTGTGTCAGACACGGTCGCATCCGCACCTGCCACACCTGAGATGCTAACAGTGAAGGATTCTGCTCCTTCGTAGATGCCGTCATCGATGGTCGCGATGTCTAGGTCTGCACTCGTTTGACCCGCTTGGATCGTCACGCTCGCAACACCTGTGAAGTCTGTGCCGTCTGCCGCCACACCGCTGTAAGTGAAGCTCACGACAACGTCTTCATCCGCCACCTGGTCGATGCTCACGGTGAAGCCTGCTGTCTCGCCTTCCGTCACGTTGGTTTGGTCCGCCGCGATGCTCACCACTGGCGATGGT
>NZ_SNZA01000001.1:957227-1371506 GCF_004363305.1 Marinomonas communis
CGTCTTCATCCGCCACCTGGTCGATGCTCACGGTGAAGCCTGCTGTCTCGCCTTCCGTCACGTTGGTTTGGTCCGCCGCGATGCTCACCACTGGCGTTATGGTGGTTGTCGTATCATCAGTACTTGCAGCAGCTACTGCTGGCGTTTCTTCTTCACTAGTAAATAACGCTGAATCATCTTCTTCAGATGCAGCGCTGGTGTCGTAGCCGTAAGTAGGAGTGGCCTGTTGTCCGCTTCGTTGGATATCAGCAGTGGTGTCTGTGCCACCACCTTCTTCAGCGGTTTCACCGGCAGCAGGAGCTTCTTGGTTAAGCGTAGGGTCTTGTCCCGCCAAGATAGCTTGTTGCAGAGCATCAAGTTCAGATGTGCCATCGGATACAAAGGCTTCTTCTTCACTTTCGTCAGCATCCGCGAGGCCAAATACTTCATCGTCAATTGAAGTCGGTACGCTGTCAGCAAACAATAAGTCTGTGCCATCCGTAAATGTAATAGTGATAGTACCACCAGCGATTGAAACTAACTCTTCGCCTGGATAAATTGGGTCGCCAATTCTCAGCACTCGATCTTGACCATCAATAGAGGTTGCTCGAACGAAACCGTCCTCTGGACCGCCGATCTGGGTCACAAAGCCAACTGGTTCACCGAGTGTTACGAAAGTTTGTTGATTGTCGCTCATGGTAAAATCCCTACTTAAATTTACGCTTATTCCAAAGCTAGTACCTTTCTGCAAAGTTATCTATTGTACCAAGGTACAATTATGCTAATTTCGATCAAATTGCGTTCACAATTATGTCTCTTTATAATGTGACGCTTCATTTAGCAGCGTATGGCATGCAATGTGTCGCATTAACTCAGCTGCATTTTCTCTATCGAATAAAGGGTGTCCATGACTGATACATTAAAAAGAGAGTGGTTCTCGAACATACGTGGTGACGTATTGTCCGGTACCGTGGTGGCGTTAGCTTTGATACCAGAAGCGATTGCCTTTTCGATCATTGCAGGGGTTGATCCGAAAGTTGGCCTGTACGCATCGTTCTGTATTGC
Source organism: Marinomonas communis (assembly GCF_004363305.1). Lineage (GTDB taxonomy): Bacteria > Pseudomonadota > Gammaproteobacteria > Pseudomonadales > Marinomonadaceae > Marinomonas > Marinomonas communis. The sequence continues at coordinate 958,272 of NZ_SNZA01000001.1, forward strand.
GGTAATTATTTCGTTCTTAGGTGGGCGCCCAGGGATGATTTCTGCTGCCACAGGCGCCATGGCTCTGTTAATGGTGACTTTAGTTAAGGAGCATGGTTTAGAGTATTTACTCGCAGCCAGCCTTTTATGCGGTGTTTTCCAAATTATCGCGGGCTATCTCAAGCTCGGTAGTTTAATGAGATTTGTGTCGCGCTCGGTTGTCACAGGCTTCGTTAATGCTCTGGCAATACTAATCTTTATGGCACAACTGCCTGAGCTAACCAATGTCACTTGGCATGTTTATGCGATGACAGCTGCAGGGCTGGGTATCATTTACTTATTTCCTTACCTACCTGTTATCGGCAAATCTTTACCAAGCCCATTGGTATGTATTGTAGTGCTAACGGCTTTCTCTCTTGCGGTTGGTTTAGACATACGCACCGTGGGCGATATGGGTGAGCTGCCAGATTCTTTGCCTATCTTCCTTCTACCAGATGTTCCTCTTAATTTAGAGACACTGATGATTATTTTGCCTTACTCGCTGGGTCTTGCAGTTGTCGGCTTACTGGAATCTATGATGACCGCCACTATCGTCGATGAATTAACTGATACCACCAGTGATCGTAACCGTGAGTGTAAAGGTCAAGGTGTTGCCAACATCGGCGCTAGTTTGATGGGTGGCATGGCTGGTTGTGCCATGATTGGACAATCTGTTATCAACGTTAAGTCCGGCGGCCGTTGTCGTTTATCCACCTTTATAGCTGGTGTCTTATTGCTCATCATGGTGGTTTTCCTAGACGACCTGATTGGCCAGATCCCAATGGCGGCATTGGTTGCAGTGATGATCATGGTTTCTATTGGCACTTTCTCTTGGGAATCGGTTATTAATCTTAAACATCATCCAATGTCGACTAATATTGTCATGCTTGCCACCGTAGCCATTGTTGTCGCTACTCATAACCTTGCATTAGGCGTATTCGCTGGCGTTTTACTTGCCTCATTATTCTTTGCTAACAAGATTGGCCGTTTCATGGTGGTAAAAAACGAGCACTCTGCCGAGCACACAACTTACAAAGTCGTCGGCCAAGTATTTTTTGCATCATCAGAGCAGTTTAATCAGTCATTTGATTTCAAAGAAGTTGTGCCGAACGTGACCATTGACCTGTCTCAAGCTCATTTCTGGGATATCACCGCGGTGTCAGCCCTAGATAAAGTCGTGATTAAATTCCGTCGCGAGGGAGCAAATGTTGATGTGATCGGGATGAACGAAGCAACCGCAACAGTGGTTGACAAATTTGGCGTACACAACAAACCTGAAGAAGCCGAAAAGCTTTTAAATGGCCATTAAGGAGAGGTTGTATGAAACAGATCATTGCTTGCATTGATGGATCACCTTTAACTGAGCAAGTGCTTAATGCCACTGAATGGCTTGCAAAGAAAACTGAAGCGCCCGTTACCTTGCTTCACGCACTAGAGAAAGCAAACTCTCAAACTCATGATTTATCAGGCACCATTGGCTTCAGTAGCCGCGAACATTTGCTGTCAGAGCTAACTGAGCTTGATGAAAAACGCGCTAAACTTGCATTGGAACACGGCCGCCTACTTCTTGACGGTGCACAAGCACATTTGCAACAAAATGGCGTAAGCGCGACACCACTTCAAAGACACGGCGATTTCGTTGCTACTCTTAGCGATCTCGAGCAAGACGCACGGGCATTTATCGTCGGCAAACAAGGCACTGAGCATTGTCAGCAACATGTGATTGGCTCTAACCTTGAGCATGCTGCTCGCACACTATCACAACCTATTTTGGTCATTCCAAGTGAGTTCTCGGCACCCAGCTCTTTCATGGTTGCATTCGATGGGCGAGAAACTTCTATCAAAGCGCTTGAGAAAATAGCTAACAGCCCTTTACTTAAGGATATTCCATGCCATCTGGTTATGGTTAAGCGTGATAAAAGTGGCCAACAAGAAACCCTAGATAAAGCAAAGTCCAAGCTAGTTGATCTGGGCTTTAATGTAACGGGGCATTTGATCGAGGGTGAAAACATTCAATCTACGCTGCTGTCATTTCAACAACAGCATAAGATTGATCTCATTGCTATGGGGGCTTACGCCCATTCCAAAGTTAGGCAGTTTTTTGTGGGAAGCAACACCACTAAAATGCTAACGGAAAGTACAGTACCCGTACTTATTCTGCGTTAGCTTTTGAAACTAAGACCGCCGCTCGCAACTGCGAGCGGCCAAACTTACTCATTTTCTCAAAGTCAGTAATCAACAAAGGCACATACTGACATTCAACTAAGGCTACATCTTCCTCAAAATCTGGATCATGCACATATATATGCTGCTCATCATAACCAGTCACCACTACCCAATGTGGAGCTTTCTTGCCATCAAAACGATAAGTACTAATTAAGACAATTACCCATTGTCCCCCATCCACCGCCTGCTTTAAATCCAATATCGTCATAGGCTGACCATGGACTTGCACACCTTCTGCAGCACTCTCTTTCAAGAACTTATTATGACAAGCGGCAAGCACTGTCTTCTTAAGTTCATCACGAACACCATCTAAGAACAACGGCTGATCATCATTCAACCAGACTTCAGCATCAAATCCGCGTCGCTTTGCGGCCAGCGCAAGCCCTGTTGGGTGACATCCGCCATGACCACTGGTCATGTAAATCGTCGTGGCTTCACGCCAAACATCCAATTCATGCTCTAGGGACACATCTGCGCTTTCGTCATTCGCCGCACACACCATCAACAACGATGCTGGACCACAGGTAAACGGCGTACGCTGACCGACGTAAGGCACTTGTAGCAACTTACTTTTATCATCAAACGCACGAATACGTTTATGCATCCGCACAGCATTACTGGTGTCTTCATAATAGTTTTGATAACTACCAAAGGTTCGGTAACCAAGCTTTTTATAAAGCGCGATTGCCGCTTCGTTCCATTCACTGACCTCAAGGCGCAAAGAAATACAGCCGTGCTTCGCAGCATGCTTTTCGGATTGAGTTAGCAGCAACGAACCTACACCTTTGCCACGGGCATTTTTTGACACTGCCAAAGAATACAAACGAGCATGAGCGCGCCCTTTGAAGAAATGTACCAATGCATAACCTTGCAACGCTTCATTCTCAAAAGCCACCAACATGACAGACGTCTCCGCTTTAATGGCATGCCGCAAACTGCGACGACTCATGCGATCCCCTTGGAACGCCTCTTTTTCAAGCATGTCTAGCGCTCCTAAATCAGAAAGCTGTGCGATACGAACGTCAATGTTTGATGCCATAAAAAGGCCCTCTGAGCCTTAACCAAGACAATAATAATGAAGCGGATTCTAGGGCAACGGCCTATTGAAAATATAGTCCTAAATATGCTTAAAATTTGAATAATTGACTACTATTAGAAAAGCAAAAAAGAGCGCATTATCCGCGCATATCAACAAGCCTATAGAAGGACTTTTCTGCATGGCACAAACTTACATCGTGGTCGATCAATTAAAAGACTGGTCAGCATTTCTTCCAAGCGATCACGTCATCACCTTCCCTCAATATCTTTCCCTTACGACGAAGGCGAACGACCGCACGCGTATTATTAACTTGTGTAAGAGCAGCCGTTATTTATCTGACGGATACTACTGCTCTTTGCTTGCAGAAAGCCGTGGCCACAATGTCATGCCATCTGTTCGTACTTTGAATGACCTAAATAAGAAGGCTCTTTACGACATTGAATTATCCCAATGGCTACCTGCTTTGGCTGAGAAGCTTGGCACACCCGCTGAACCTACCACTATTAAAGGCCACGCGGTATTTGGTAACACTTTACGCCCAGAGCTAAAGGAATTTGCACGTAAGCTGTTTGAGAAATTCCCGTCTCCTGTCATTGAGTTCACCTTAAGCTTTAAAAAGCAATGGCAAGTGAAATCTTTAAAGGCAACCTCACATCAAGTATTGGACGATGCAGAAGAAACCTTGTTTGCCGAAGCACTAGATGGCTTTAGCAATAAAGTATGGAGCAAAGCGCGTAAAAGCCGCAGCATTAAGTTTGATTTAGCGATGCTGGTAAACCCAGAAGAAGAACTGCCACCAAGTGATAAACAAGCCCTTAAAAAGTTTGTACAAGCAGGAAAGCAACTGGGTATCCAAGTAGACATCATTGGTCCAAAGGACATCGTACGCTTGCCAGAGTACGATGGTCTGTTTATTCGCGAAACAACTAACATTGACCACCATACTTACCAATTTGCCAAGAAAGCCGAAGCCTATGGCTTAGTGGTAATGGATGATCCACAGTCGATCATGCGTTGTACTAACAAAGTATACTTAGCGGACTTGTTCAATACACACAAAGTACCAAGCCCGAAAACACGCATTATCCATAAAGGTGAAAGCAATATTGAAGACACCTTGGAGCAGCACATTAGCTACCCTATGGTGGTTAAGATTCCTGACGGCGCGTTTTCAAAAGGTGTGTTAAAAGCCCAAGATCGTGCGGAATTGACCAATTGTCTAGATGAGTTATTTAAGAAGTCGAGTTTATTGCTGGTACAAGAATACTTGTACACCGAATTCGATTGGCGTATTGGCATTTTGAACAACAAGCCGATCTTTGCTTGTCGTTACTACATGGTTAAAAATCATTGGCAGATTTACCAACACGGCGAATCAAAAAGTGAAAGCGGTGGCTTTGATACATTGCCAACGTTCGAAGTACCGCGTCGTGTCCTACAAGCTGCGATCGCCGCAACCAAACCGATTGGTAACGGTTTATACGGTGTCGACATAAAAGAAGTAAAAGGTCGCGGCTATGTGATTGAAGTGAATGACAACCCTAGTATCGATCGTGGTGTCGAAGACAAATACTTAGGTGACGAGCTGTACATGCAAATCATGTCAGAATTCCTTCGTCGTATGCAGCAAAAGACCACAAATTAATACCGTATTAAGTCTCTGATTCATGGTCCGTAGTCACGGGCCATGAATGACTTAAAATACCTTCCTCCATTTTTTGATCATGAAGTGCTGAGTTTTTCGCACGTTAATTCCTTCTGAGTTCCATAAAATCCTCTAAAAGTCGCGAAGTGGTTTACATATTCACTTCTCATTTGCATACATCGAGGGTTTTTTTAATGCCACAACACATTGCCTTTATCGGTGCAGGAAACATGTCAAGCGCACTGTACGGCGGACTCATTCACTCCGGCTATTCTGCAACGGATATCACCGCAACCTCACCTGAGCCTCAGATTTTAGAAGCACAGCAGAAAAAATATGGTATTCACACCACCACAGACAACTTACTCGCGGCAACTAAGGCTGATGTACTGGTGTTGGCTGTCAAACCTCAGATTTTAAAACATGTCTGCATTGAAATCGCGTCAGTAATCCAAAACAGAAAAACACCACCTCTGATTATTTCCATTGCAGCAGGTGTTGATTGTTCCGCAATACAAACTTGGCTCAAAACAAACGTAGCTATTGTACGTTGCATGCCTAATACACCGGCCCTCATTGGTGTGGGTGCATCAGGTCTATATGCCAACCACCAAGTTACTAGCCAACAAAAAAGCTTAGCTGAAACCCTATTCAAAGCAGTTGGCATGGTTGAGTGGGTGGACGACGAAGACTTACTAAATGCTGTCACTGCGGTATCCGGCAGCGCACCAGCTTACTTCTTTTTAATGCTTGAAGCGATGCAGCAAACCGCCATGAAACAAGGACTCTCAAGCGAAGCTGCACGCAACCTAGCTCAGCAAACAGCATTAGGTGCGGCAAAAATGGCCACTGAAAGCCCCCTTTCGCTATCAACCTTGATGCAGAACGTCATGTCTCCACAAGGCTCCACCGAGCAAGCCATTTTCTCCCTGCAAGGTGACCACTTTAGCCAGATCATTGAACGCGCAATGAACGCCTGCATGGAACGAGCTCAAACCATGCAAAACGAGTTTGGGGTGTAGTCCCCACCCCAGCAAGGTGCTCAGGGATGCAGCACCTATTTATAAAAGGATGTCCCAATTGAATGACAAAGGAACCAAGATGAAATTAAAAAAAGTATTCGGTCTTGCAACAGGTCTATTGGCCGCAACCCTTTCCACCCAAACCCTGGCGGAAAACAACTGGCGTATGGCGACACCTTGGTCAGGTGGACCTTGGCTAGAACGTGATGCACAAGGCTTTGTGGATCATGTAAATACCCTAAGTAATGGCGGTTTCAACATTAAGCTATTCCCTGGCGGCACCCTTGGTAGCGCTCTTAAAGTCACTGACTCTGTACAGTCCGGCGTCGCTCAAATCAGCCATAACTACATCAACTATGACTATGGCATGGACCCAACCACAGCATTGCTAGCAGGTCATTCAAGTGGCTTAACTCCTGAAGAATTCATGCTATGGATGTACCAAGGTGGCGGCGTAGAATTGTATGAACAATACCGTCTTGAGCAGTTCAATGTTGTTGCATTTCCTTGTTCCATCTTGGGTACAGAGATTTTCCTACATTCCAACAAAGCCGTTCGTACATTGGAAGACTTCAAAGGCCTTCGACTACGCACCTCTGGTGCTTGGGCTGAAATTGCTTCGCGCCTAGGTGCGTCAACAGTCGTAATGGCAGGCAGTGAGATCTACAGCGCTCTAGAACGCGGTGTCATTGACGCAGCCGAATGGGGAAGCCCTGAAATGAACAAGCCAACAGGCTTCCAAGAAGTAGCCAAGTACGTGATCTTCCCTGGCATTCATCAATCTGGTGGTGTCTTAGAGTGTGAAGTCAACAAACGCGCTTGGGACAAGCTTTCTGAACAAGAGCAAAACCTACTTCGCCAAGCTGGTAAGTTGTCAGTCTTTGACTCTTGGTTAGCGGCTTCATATGCAGACCTAGATGCCTTCGAAGAGTTGAAAGAAGGTAACAATGAGCTAGTCGAACTGCACCCTAGCTTCATCAGCGCAGTTCTAAAAGAAACGAAAGCTTGGGAAGACGGCCACGCAGAAGCCAATGAATGGTTTGCAAAAGTCTTAACCTCTCAACGAGCATTCAAGGAAAAAATCAAAAGCTGGCCTGAATACCGTCTACAAATCGGTAAAACCGAAAGCTAAGTCGTTATCAATTTCTGTCCCTAGCTGACAGAAAGACACCTACAGCAGAAGCCTAAGAGCTTCTGCTGTCCATCCATTTTTTACATTGAAAGCAACTATGAGACTCATCCACTTTCTCGATGGGGTAACACGCCTTTTTGGTGCGTTGGCAGCCCTATTGATTCTGCCTTTGACGTTTGCACTGGTCTATGAAGTATTCAGCCGCTACGTATTAAATCAACCCACTCTCTGGGCTTATGAAATCAGCTATATGGTAATGGGCGCATTGTTTATGCTAGGGATGGCCAATGCGTTACGTTTGAAGCAACACGTCAGCGTTGACATTGTCACTCTACACCTGTCTGTGAAAACCATCGCTTATCTGCGTACTGTATTTTACCTAGCACTGATCCCTCTAATGTTCTGGCTCACATGGGAACTCGCCCACTACACCTATGAAGCTTTTGCACGCCACGAGCGCTCGGGCCGCTCGGCCTGGAACCCGGTGATGTGGCCGGTATACACCTCTTGGTTCATTGGCTTTTTGCTTCTGGCCCTACAACTCATTTCCGAACTACTTAAAAACCTATTGATCATCACCACTGGAAAGGAGCACTAACCCATGGGCGAATACTTATCTTTACTCATGTTTCCAGCGCTGATTGCTCTGATTTTCTTAGGGTTGCAGATTTCGTTTGCGATGATGCTGAGCGCAGCAGCATTCGGCTACCTTGTTTTTGAAGATGTGGTCGCCTATCAATTACTGTCGAAAATTGAAGAAACCGCTTCCAATTCAGTATTAGCCGCCGTTCCCTTGTTTATCTTTATGGGCGCCATGCTAGAAAAGTCAGGCATAGCAGAGCGCCTATTTCACGCGATCCATTTATGGACTCGCCGCCTACCTGGTGGAATCGGTGTTGGAACAATCTTACTAGGTACCATCTTTGCTGCCGCAAGTGGCGTAGTTGGGGCAACGGAAGCCGTAATTGGGTTATTGGCAATTCCAATCATGCTTAAGCACCAATATGACAAGCGCTTGTTATCCGGTGTCATTTGCGCAAGCGGCTCTTTAGGGACCGCCATCCCGCCGTCCATTACAGTTATCGTTTTAGGACCTGTTGCGGGGGTTTCTGTTGGGCAATTGTTTAACGGGCTACTGCTTCCTGGCTTGTTGATGGCTGGGTTGTTTATTCTGTATGTAATTTTAGTCGCTACTCTAAAACCGAGCCTAGCACCCTCAGGCCACGAAGAGGCTGAGGCCGTACCTTTATCTGAAAAGCTAAAAGTCACCGTAACAGCACTATTGCCTGCCGCAGCGCTAATATTCACTGTACTGGGCACGATTTTGTTAGGCTTAGCGACACCGACCGAGGCATCAGCCTGCGGTGCTGTAGGCGCTGTGCTGCTGTCCATTTTATATCGCAGCTGCTCACTACCCGTTTTATGGGAATCCGTGCTACGCACCGTCAATATCTCTGCCATGATCTTAATGATCGTCATGGCCGGAAATATGTTTGCAGGGATTTTCTTTGCAACAGGTGGTATGGGAACCGTGCAATCCTTGCTAATGGACTCAGGGCTAAATCGCTATGCAGTGCTAGCCATGATCTTATTGATTGCTTTCATTGCCGGCTTTCTTTTAGACATGATGTCTGTTGTGTTGATCATCATTCCAGTGGCGATGCCGATCGTAAGGCTTTTAGGCTTTGATGAAATTTGGTTCTGTGTGGCTTTCCTAGTCATTCTACAAACCAGTTACTTAACACCGCCATTAGCGCCATCCATTTTCTATCTACGAGCGATTTCACCACCAAGCATCACCTTGAAACATATGTATGCAGGTGTCATCCCCTTTATCGTAATACAGATAATGGTTTTGACAGCGGTACTGGCGATACCAGAACTTGCTACTTGGTTACCTGAAAAGCTAACCAAAACTACATGGTAGTAGCTGACCGTTTGTACAGACTTTCATAGAAAAGTAAATAGAAATCATTATTGAAAATGTGCCTCAGAAATGAGGCACTATTCGAAAAACGCAAATTAATTGAATACCAATTCAATTTAGGGAAAAATCTTCTATAACAAACATAACAAGAACGCCTATGCAAATTCGAGATGTCCTTTTACCCAACCATTGCCACGCACACAGTCACGACTTTCATCAGATCATTTTTCACGTCAATGATGAGGCTCTGTTCGATATCAGCGGCATTAGAGAAACCATGAATGCACAACGTGGTTGCATCATCCCTACGACAGAAAAACATTGCTATAAAGGCTTAGGGGATAGTCGACAGGTGATCATTGACCTCCCCATTTTGGCTTTCCATACTCGGGTTGATTCCCTATTTGATAGTCCATGTTATTTCGAGGCGGATCGTAACTTAGTACAACTAGTACGATGCATTCAAAGCGAAGAAAGTTATTTTAACCATTTCCCTGAGGCATATTTAAACATTTCAATGGGCTTGATGGCCTCTTTGTACTGTCGAATCGTAGGAGAAAAGCCAGATACAAAGTTTTACAATCGACTTAATATCCCTAATATTGAGAGCTTTGTTGAACACCATCTTGCAGACAAAATAAGCGTCGCACAGCTTGCAGATATGAATCACATGAGTCGTGGACATTTCAATGAGCTGTTCATCAAACAGACCGGCGTCTCACCCTATCAATTCATTTTGAAAAAGCGTCTAGAGGTCGCTCATGAACTGATCGTTACGACAAGAAAACCATTGTCATTGATTGCGGAGCAAGTTGGTTTTAGTTCGCAAAGTGCTTTAACACACGCCTTTGCCAAGCACTTTGGTTACGCTCCAAGACAACTCAGACAGGTCAGTTGTTAGTCATCACTGCTAAGCTCTAGAGCAAGCTCCCAGTTCTTGATAAAACGACGCTGCTTTACTAAATCACGTCCCACTAGCAGCTGTTGGTCTAAATCTACCGTTCGAATCGTTCTGGTCGGCCCGATGGGCATGGCAAAATGTGGTTCGTATTCAGATGCACGAATCGGGTATAGCAATTCTTCACTGGTCATCAGTGACTGGCCTTCATCAGATAATAGGAAATCAATAAAAAGGCCGGCATCTAAGGCATTTGGTGCGTGCTTTGGAATAACCGCTGTACGCATAAGCATCAGGGTGTAATCCTTGGGAATAATCATCTCAATATTTGAGTCATTAGCGGCACGCTGCGCTGCATAAGACCCTAACAAGTTGTAGCCGACCACTAATTTGCCGTTGGCAACATCGTCAATAATATCACTGGAACAGCAATAAGTTTTCACCCCATGACTACCGAAGGCTTCTAACATTCGCCCCCAAGTAGCATCCGCTTGCCTCGCATCTTGGCTGGCCAAAAGATAACCCACCCCACTCTTGCGGATGTCATAAGTCCCCATACGACCAGATACATCCTCATCGTTTTGGCGGATGTAACTGAGCAATGCTTGGCGATCTTGAGGCATTTCTATATTTGCAAACGCCTTCTTATTCACCATCATGACAACAGGCTCATAAGAGAAAGCAAACACTTCACTGCGCCATTTCGCATTACTTGGCAGTCGTTCAGTTTCATCAGAGCGATAAGGCTGCGTAAAGCCATCATTCACTAGCTTTAACTGTAGATCCATGGCACTACTAATCACTAAGCTGGCGCTTGGCTGAGCAGACTCGGAGACCGTTAAGTAATAAAGTTCAAGCGTATTAACGTCTACATAGCCAATACGAATGTCTGGGTGGCGTGCAACAAAGCGCTCTAATAAAGGCCTAAACGAACTCATGTCTAAAGTAGAGTTAATATACAACACCCTTTGCGCAGTGGAAGCGCCAAACCAAATCGGTTCCGCATGCAATACCGATGCTAATAGACAACTAAACCATACGATAAATCGTTTCATTAGCTATCCTCTCGAAACTTAAAAGCAGGAAAATCAACCGTCACCACGGTGCCATGGGGATGATTATCAGACAAAGTAATCTCAGCCTGATGGTATTTAGTAATGTCTTTGACCAACGATAAACCAACGCCTGTGCCTGCAATGTCATAACGGCCACGATAAAAACGTTCGAACACGCGCTGCTTATCAACATCACTAATCCCTACCCCCTGATCAATAACCTCAACGCGGTAAATCTTTGGCATAGGAGTAATGCGAATCACCACTTCTTTTTGTTCGATGCCATTTTCTAACACACTGTAACGAACCGCGTTTTCTATTAGATTCTGCATCATTTGCTCGATTGCAACGGTGTCCCCAACAATGATGGCTTCTTCCAGTTCACTCTCAAAACAAAGCATGACGCCTTTGCGCAAAGCGGTTAAAGCTTGAGCTCGACAAGACTCACGGATAGGCTGAACCAGATCAATTAAGCCCATTGGCTGAGATTGCAGTCGATGGCTAATCGTCGCTTGATTTAAGAGAAAACTCACCGTATCACTCAGCGCTTCACACTGTTCAATGATCTTTTCCAGAGCTTGGCGCTGCTGCTCAGGTTTACCGATATCACGTGCGTTTTCCGCCAACGCCTTAAGGCTAGCTATTGGTGTACGCAATTGGTGTGCGGCATTTCCTGTATAGTTTTCTAACTCTTCCAGGTTGCTTTGCAAACGCAACATGAAATCATTAATAACTACTTTTAAGTGGTAGGTCTCTCTTGGCGTTTTCAATGTAAGTGGCGTCAGATCCCCTGGGGTTCGAGACTCTAAAACTTGCTCAATTCGATGCAGTGGACGCAACACAATCTGACTGCCAATCACAATCAAAGCAATCGATACCAACGCCACCAGAGTAATCAGTTCAACGGCCCTCTGGGTAATAGAAGCCGCCATTTCTTCCCTAGATAAACGCGTGTGCGCAAGCACCGTTCGCACGGTACCACTAGCATCTGGCTCGGTGATATAACGTTCTAACCAAGCAAAACGCAACACTTCACCAGAATACGTTCGATCAAAAAACTGGATAGTGCCATACTCGACGGGTAAAGCAGGTGAGGAATCTAAATTAAAGTAACCCGTAATAAAGCCTTGGGAGGAGCTTTCAACCTTGTAGAAAACTCGGTCGTCACTTGCCTGAGCTAGCGTGGCAAAGGCAGACCAAGGAATATCAATGGTGATCTCCCCTTCAATCTGGCCGACATTTTCATCCATTTGCAATAAAGCACTACGCAACAAACGATCATAAGAAATATCAGCCAAGCGTTCGCTGTAATCAAATACCAATTTAATCGCTAATAATGCGATCAAGATAATCGTGAACGCACCAACAACAATAAATCGCCCTCTTAACGAAGGCGAATGCCGATAATCATGCTGACGCTCATACGCGTTTAACGGACGTAGAGATCTCCGCCACATAGCCTATGCCTCGCAATGTGCTAATCACCAAGTCACTTCCTGATAGCTTTTTTCGCAGCCTTGCTACATACAGCTCAATAGCATTCGGCCCGGGCGTCTCATCAAAGTTAAAAAGGTGCTCCGTGATTTCATCTTTACTTAGCACTCGACCTAAATGCCCTAAGAAGATTTCTAATAAACGAAATTCTCTGTTTGTAATCGCACGAACTTCTTTGTCCACCATGACCTGTCGACTATCGCGATCAACAGTGATATTGCCATGCTCGGTAATGTTGGAAGCATAGCCCTGTTTGCGTCTTAGCAAAGCGCGGCAGCGAGCCTCCAGCTCACCAAAATCAAAAGGTTTCGTTAAATAGTCATCTGCCCCGGCATCAAGAAGACGAATCCGATCATCTACTTGGTCTCGTGCCGTTAAGATCAACACTGGCGTAGCGTCTTCACGTTGTCGTAAAGCTTGTAATATCTGCAAACCAGATACATTTGGTAGATTCAAATCAAGAATAATGAGATCCACCGACTGATAACGCAAAAATTCGTTTGCTTGTTTACCATCCTGAATCAAATCTGCGCCATGCCCCAAACTGGACAATCGATCGCATATTGCCTGCCCTAATACTTCGGTATCTTCAACCACTAAAATACGCATACGAGCTCCATAAGGCCAAAATGAAACAAGTCCGGATGATCAACTCAACCGGACTTGTGGTCAAATATTGCTATCAGAGTGTAGCAAAGTATTATGCAGCTGAACTATCCTTCGAACGCTTCATTTTCGAGCGAAGAACTTTACCAAATACCATTGGTAGAATCAGTCCAGCAAGCGCCACCACCCACAGACCAATACTCAAGCCACTGCTCCAAAGTACCGTCCAGTCACCGTCAGATAGAACAAGCGCGTGACGAAGGTTCTTCTCCATTTCAGGGCCAAGCAACATACCTAGGATAACTGGTACTAGTGGAATTTCCACTTTACGTAGTACGTAGCCCATGATGCCGAAGCCAACCATGAAGTATAAATCGATCGCACTACCCGTGATTGAGAAGATACCTACCGAAGCGATCAGTGTAACGATCGGCATTAGGTACTTAGGTGGAATGCTCAGTAACTTAACGAACACACCCACCATTGGGATGTTAAGCAGTAGCAATACTAAGTTACCTACGAATAATGCAGCAATAACACCCCAAACTAAATCTGGGCTTTGCTGGAACAACATAGGACCTGGGTTTACGTTTAGAGAGATCAGCATGGCAAGCAATACCGCTGTAGTACCACTACCTGGCACACCTAGGGTTAGCATTGGAACAAGTGCACCGGATGCAGCTCCGTTGTTACCCGCTTCTGGTGCCGCAACACCGCGTGGGTCACCCTTACCAAATTCCCCCGTGTCAGATACTTTTTTCTCAAGTGTGTAACTAACGAAGCTACCCAAGGAAGCACCCGCACCAGGCAATACGCCTGAAACGAAACCTAAAAGCGCACCACGTAACGACGCTGGCAATACAAACAGAATGTCTTTAGCGGTTAGTTTTAGCTTGTTGAGCGCCACTTGCTTAAGGCCGTCACCTGCGTGTTGCTCTAGGAAGAAGAACAGTTCAGAGATGGCAAACAAACCAACAATCGCGATAAGGAAGTCGATACCTTCGAAAAGGTGCAAGCTGTTGTAAGTGAAGCGCTGTACGCCAGATGAAATATCGATACCAACGGTTGCAATCATTAGACCTAGCGCTGCAGCGATCAGTGTCTTGAATTGGTTTTTACCGGTTATACCACCCAGTGTTGCAAATGCTAACGCAAACAATGCGAAGTATTCTGCAGGGCCAAATTTCAAAGCAAATTTTGCTAGAATCGGCGCTAAAATAACCAGACCGATTGTTGCAATAAAGCTACCAATAAACGATGCAATAGCAGACGTCGCTAATGCCTCTGCGGCCTTACCTTTGACGGCCATCGGGTAACCGTCTAGACAAGTCATCATCGCCGGCTCATCACCAGGGATGTTTAGTAGGATCGATGAAATACGACCGCCATACATGGCCCCTGCATACACAGAGGTCAAAAGAATCAAAGAAGAAGTAGGAGACAGACCCAAGCTAAACGCCAGTGGAATCAAAATCGCCACACCGTTTGCAGGACCTAATCCTGGCAGCGCACCAATCAAGGTACCTAAAATAGCACCGATCAATGCGAACATAATGCTTTCTGGTGACAACGCCACCGCAAAGCCTTGCATTAATAGTTCAATCGTACCCATAACTTACAGCCCCAAAATACCTGAAGGTAACGCCAACTCGAGCACACGCGTAAACAACACGTAGATCACAACTGATGTAATAGCACCGGTTAGCAAACTTTTTCCTGGGGTTGCCCCCATACGCCAACATAGGAATGCCACAGCAGGAGTTGCCGATAAAACAAAGCCTACGTACTCAAGGCCAAAGGCGAATAACACCAATACTAAACACACTATGCCAAGCTCAATTAGCATTGAAACGGCAGGCCATTTAGCATCTTCGTCTGGCTTAACGATCATGTAGATAGAGCCAATCGCCAAAATAATAGACAGTAGAATCGGGAATGTTTCAGGCCCTACAGATTCCTGACCACCAAAAGGTATAGGAAACTTAGTCGCTTCATAACCGTAGGTAACGGCTAAAATAAGCAATAGAACCCCAAACACACGGTCGGTAATACGCATGTATCTGCTCCAACAATAACAAGGAAAAAACAGAGGGGGAGCGGGTCCCCCTCAAGATCGGATCTAATTAGCGAATTAGACCGATATCTTTAGATAGGATTTGGATATCAAGAGTTTGGTTCTTAACGAATTGAGTGAACTCTTCACCTGATTTTTTGAAAGGCATCAGGCCGTTCTTAACCATCACGTCTTTCCATTCTTGAGTTTGGTATAGCTCATCCACTGTGTTGACCCACCAGTCGTAAGAGTCTTGACTCGCTTCGCCTGGTACGTAGAAACCACGCCAGTTTGGCGCAACGGAACTAATACCCTGCTCCATCGCAGTTGGGATTTGGTCGAATGGCTCAGGAAGACGCTCTTCAGATAGAACCGCTAGAACACGAAGGTCGCCAGAGTCCATGAAGCCTTTTACTTCTGAGATATCACCTGTAAATGCATCAACGTGGCCGCCTACTACTTGAACAAGGGCTTCAGAACCACCGCTAAACGCTAGGTAACGAATTTTTGGAAGGTTTTCTACTTGAGCTTCTTTTGCAGTGATTAGGACTTTCAAATGATCCCAGCCACCCGATGCACTACCACCAGCAAACTTCACAGAACCTTGATCTTTTTTCAAGGCGTCCATCATTTGGCTCAAAGAAGTGTATTTTGAATCTTTACCTACAGCGATAACACCGTAGTCTGCACCCAGCGTGCCCACCCATTTAACTTGGTCAGCATTCATGCCTGGGAATTGGCCTTGAGCAAGGCGAGTTGTTGTAGCCGTACTTGCTGCAACAATTAGGGCTTCATCTTTTGCACGTTTGCTTACAGTGTGCGCGAAAGCAACACCACCACCAGCACCTGCCATGTTGACAGTTTGAACGTTACCTTTGATGTAGTCTAGATCGGTCAATACCTTACCAACACTACGACATGTGAAGTCCCAACCACCACCAGGGTTTGCTGGCGCAATACATTCCGCACTGCGTGATTGTTCGAAAGCTTGCGCTTGACCTGCGATCGCTAACGCCGCAGCACCTGAAACTAGAACAGACTTCATTGACATGGTCTTAAGCATGACTTTATCTCCTGCTTTTATTGTTTTTGTACTTAGATAAAAGATGTATTAGAACATCCATGTTGAACAACATACTCCGCTAACCTGTCACAACCCTGTCACGAGCGAAGTTTTTGTACAAAATGTGTAAAAAATACGTTTATCCATGATTTTGATTTAAATCGCCCAACGAGTGACTAAAGCACTTTCGAAACACTGATTCAGCTTAGACCAAAAATAAAAAAATCCCTGTTTTTTTATTAAAAACAGGGATTTCGGTGACAATAATATCTAGAAAGCTGATTGCGCTAACTGTTACGCCACGTCTTGATGAATCATTCTAGGCGTTTTCTGTAAGTAAGCTTCCATTTCTGCCATGCCATTAGGCTGATCTACTTTTACACCAAGGTCACGCATGGTGCTGCCAAATGCATGAAGTGTTCTAAACAAGTTGTGTTCACGACACTGCTCGCCCATCTGTCCAATACGAACAATCGGCTGCCCAAATGAGCCGGCAATTTCAACACGATAAGTGGCCGAAATATGGTCGCAGATCTGTTTTGCTGACAATCCTTCGGGAATGCTGATGCCAACAACTGAGTTTAATCGAGCAGGAGGCTCTATAAACAATTCAAGTCCCATACCTTGAATGCCAGCCTGCAATGCCTGTGAACAGCGTAAGTGACGTGCAAAACGTTGCTCAAGAGTCTCTTCACAAACCAGCTTCAACGCTTCATGCAAAGCCATAATCCCAGACACTGGCGCTGTATAGTGATAGCCATCACGATGCCAGAAATTTTCTGCTAAACGAACATCAAAACACCAATGTGTCAGTGGTGTTGTGCGGTTTTCAATGGCACGCCAAGCATCATCAGAAAAAGCAACCAGCGACACCCCTGGAATAGACGAAAGACCTTTTTGACCACCTGTAATCACGCAGTCAACATTCCACTCATCCATTTTCAATGGCATGGTACTAAGAGTACATACGGCATCAACCACCACTAAACAACCATACTCTTTAGCAATCTTCGCAATGTCTTTTAGTGTGTAGTTGCATACGGTATTGGATGTTTCACCCTGCACCATACTGATTACTTTTGGGCGCACTTGTTCGATTGCTTTACGAACACGGTCTGGATCCGCTGCTTCATGCACTGGAATATGTAACTCATGAACATCCGCACCAATACGAGTTGCCATTTCAGCCATTCGGTGACTAAAGAAGCCATTGTTCAAACACAAGATTTTTTCACCAGGTTGCAACAAGTTCACCGCAGACATTTCCATGGCGGCGGAGGCAGGTCCCGCGACACCAAGCACCCACTTGGATTCCGTTTGAAACACGTAACGAGCCATGCTTTTAACTTGGTTAATAACTTTGGCCATGGTCGGGCCTAGGTGATTAATCACAACTGAATTGGCTTTGGCAACGCGCTCAGGAATAGGCACTGGTCCGGCGCCCATCATTAATAGAGGTTCCTGTGGAAGAATATCGTCTAAGGATTGAAGTTGTGGACGGGGAATACCCGTTGAAGAGTCCATTATGACCTGCCTTTTAATGTGAAAAATATGAAAAATCCTTCTCGACTACCTTAGAGAGCAAATATCGAATTTCACTTTTTTTTAGAGTAAAACTCGGAATATTTCGCTTTTCCAAAATAATCCTCTGAAATAATACTGCAAACAGTTCATCTTTAAGAGTATAGATTTTGAAAAGAGTCGAATAACCCAAAACTAGACAACAGAGCCATACAAGTCACCAGTAATGCTTTGAAAAGGCAGCATTATTTACTTCGAAGCGTTTTCACCAGTGGCGTTAATGAGTGAAAAAATGATTGTTCTACAAACTGGCATGTCACTTTTACACCATTGTGCAGACACGCCTTAAGCGAACCAAATTGGTGCAAACACACACGATTTCCTTTGTTATCTCTAAATAGTTTTCAGCACAAAAGCCTCACAACTCTGGCGGCAAAACATTCGTCTTTATGCCACTAAAGATTCATACCTTATTCTTTACTATACCCTTTGAACACTGGGCCTTTCACTGTCACAAATCTGTGTTGCTGAAGGGATAAACTGATCGTCAAATTGTTTTTAATTCATGCTCTGGCAAGCATATTGCTTTCACTGTTATGTCAGTCGGTTTCGCCATGACACGGTGAATGTCCCAAAACAGGTCAGAGGTACATTGACTGGTATTTGCAAAGGAGGAAAGGTGACGCGCTTCATTGAAGTTAACGCCACCGAATGTATGACGACCACTTTATTAGTCTTTACAGATTTAGATGGCACGTTACTTGATCATTATAGCTATGACTTTTCTGCGGCCAGTGACGCTCTAAACAGTTTAAAAACGCTAGGTATTCCTTGCGTCTTAAACACCAGCAAGACTTACGCAGAGCTTTTAGAACTTCGTGGTGCATTGCGCCATAAAGATCCGTTTATTGTAGAGAACGGAGCAGCTGTTTATCTGCCCGTAAACAGCCGCTTCGACTCTACCCCTGAATGGACGCAACGTGGTGACTATTGGGTAAAGGCATTTGGTCCAGACCGCCAACAGCTGATCGCAACCGCAAAAACTATGAAGTCACGCTTTGATTTCGTTGGATACCATGAACTTACCGTTGAGCAGTTGATGGAACACACCGGTCTCGATGCGCACACCGCCACACTCTCCATGGAGCGAGAGTTCACTGAACCCTTAATCTGGAACGACTCAAATAATGCTTTGGCTGAATTTCGAGGCCTGATGGCTGAGAAAGGCATCAAAGTTCAGAAAGGCGGACGCTTTGTCCATCTTATGGGACAAAACTGCGACAAAGCAGTTGCTATGAAATGGCTTACCGAACGTTATCAAAACAATACGTCTGATGTCGTCAAGAGCATTGCCTTAGGTGATGGAGAAAACGACGTTGAGATGATAAGCAAAGCCAACATTCCTGTGGTAGTACGCTCGCCAGTTCACGTACCGCCAGAAATACCCAACCGAAATGACGTATGGATTACCGACTCATATGGCCCAAAAGGTTGGAGCGAAGCGATTAACCAAGCGCTGACAAACGAAGGATTTATTTAATTTTTCGGTAGGCAAACAGCCCTACCGAACAAGCATGAACCATGCTAAAGGAGACAAACAATGGGTGATTTTTACCAAAACGGCATACTAACAACACTGCATAATTTGTCACAGCGTCCTCTCGAAGAGATGGAGAATGAGCTGTGTGAATTCGCTAAAAAACGCCCAATGGCCTTGATCTTGCCTTGCTTGTATTCCGAGCTTGAAACAGAGGCGATGCCTAATATCATTCGCCATCTTAAGCAAGTACCTTACCCGATTGAGATCATCATCGGTCTTGATCGTGCCACCGAAGAACAATACAAACACGCTTTAGAATTCTTTTCCGAACTGCCACAGAAGCATAAAGTGCTGTGGAATGATGGCCCTCGCTTGCGTGCTATTGATGAGATTCTTAAAGGTGAAAAACTATCGCCGAATGATCCTGGCAAAGGACGTAATGTATGGTTCTGCATGGGCTATGCCCTCACATCGTCAAACGCTGATGCTGTGGCCATGCACGACTGTGACATCGTCACTTATGACCGCAGTTTGCTCGCTCGCTTGATCTACCCTGTTGCAAACCCTAACTTCAACTACGAATTCTGTAAGGGCTTTTATGCCCGCACAGCAAACGGAAAAATGAACGGTCGTGTAAGCCGACTGCTGGTAACACCATTGCTCTACTCGCTCAAGAAGGTTTTAGGTCATTTAGACTACCTAGATTACTTAGACAGCTACCGCTACTCACTAGCAGGCGAGTTTTCGTTCCGCCGCGATGTGATGACAGATTTACGTATTCCGAGTGATTGGGGATTAGAGATTGGTGTGCTATCAGAAATGTATCGCAACTACTCTACCAACCGTTTATGTCAGGTAGACATTGCCGATGCGTACGATCACAAGCACCAAGATTTATCTGCGGATAACGACGATGGTGGCTTATCAAAAATGTCGATCGATATTACCAAAGCGATCTTCCGTAAGTTGGCGACCAACGGCATCGTGTTTAATCAAGAAACCTTCCGCACCATCAAAGCCACCTATTATCGAGTCGCATTAGATTTCATCGAAACTTACCGTAATGACGCGGAAATTAATGGTTTGAAACTGGATGTGCACTCCGAAGAACGAGCCGTAGAGCTGTTTGCTAGCAACATCATGAAAGCTGGCAACATGTATTTAGAAAACCCTATGGAAGCACCGTTTATTCCAAGCTGGAACCGTGTAGCCAGCGCTTTCCCAGGTGTAATGCAACAACTTGAAGAAGCGGTGGCACAAGACATGCAGGAATACGGGCCGAAATAGCCCGTAATATCCAGCACCACTTACCGTTCCACTTCATGCACGACGATTTATAAGGTAGATATTCATGGATGCAGCGCCCCTTTCACATTTAGAGCAGCGATTAATTGGCCATTTACAAGTTCTGTATCCACATTTAGATGCAGGGGAAATGGCGAGAAACTGCTTAGCCACTTTTGGCTTAGATCCCAAAACAGAATCCCCACAGCCTCACAGAAACATCTGGGATCAGTCGGATATCATGCTGATCACCTATGCCGACACCCTTCGCCGTGAGAATGAACCACCCATCAATACGCTGCATCATTTCGTCAAAACAGAGCTAGCCCAATGCATCTCGACTGTTCACCTGTTGCCATTTTTTCCATACAGCTCGGATGATGGATTTAGTGTGATGGATTACACCTCCGTTAATCCATCCGCTGGTAAGTGGCGTGATATCTCGGCTTTAGCGCAAGATTTCAAAGTGATGGGGGATCTGGTGATCAACCACTGTTCCAGCCGAAGTATGTGGTTTGAAAATTTCAAAGCTGGCGTTGAACCAGGAGCCAGTTATTTTTATGAGGCCGATCCTAACGCTGACTTGAGCAATGTGGTACGGCCTAGAACCTCTCCGCTTCTGCGCGAGGTTCAAACCAAGAACGGCACCAAATACGTGTGGTGTACCTTTAGTCATGACCAAGTTGATCTGAATTTCGAAAATCCTAAGGTGTTGATGGAGTTCTTGCGCATTATCCGTCTCTACTTAGAAAAAGGCATTCGCTGGTTTAGATTGGATGCAGTCGCTTTCCTTTGGAAGAGCCCTGGTACACCCAGTATCAACCTACCCAATACCCATGAAATGATTCGCTTACTGCGTTTGATGATCGAGCATTATGCTCCAGACGCGGTCATTATTACCGAAACCAATATCCCTAACCGAGAAAACTTAACCTACTTTGGTAACGCCAACGAAGCACACTTAATTTATAACTTCTCATTGCCACCACTGTTGATTAACACCTTGGTATCTGGAAACTGCGAGCATTTAAAGAACTGGCTAATGCGTATGCCGCCAGCTCAGCAAGGTACGACTTACTTAAACTTTGTCGCATCCCATGATGGCGTTGGCTTGCGCCCTACTGAAGGTCTACTAAGCGAATGGGAGCTGGACAATCTCATCAGTACCATGAAGCGCTTTGGCGGAAAGATTAGCTCAAGAACAACACTGACGGGGGAAGCGAAGCCGTACGAAATCAATATCAGTTTATGGGATGCCTTAAGTGGTTCCGTAAGCAAAGGACCTGACCAATGGCAGTTTGCTCGTTTTATGTGTGCAGCGGCCATACAGTTGGCGCTTGAAGGGTTACCCGCGTTTTATATTCATTCATTGTTCGGTACTGAAAACGACTATGCGCGAGTCGACAATACTGGCCAATTCCGTTCTATCAACCGACACATATGGGATATGGACGATTTAGAACACAAACTTAATACGCCATCACACCATCAAAAAGTGTTTCAGGCATTACGCAACCTGATCCAAATAAGACGTGCTCAACCAGCTTTTCATCCTAATGCGACGCAGTATGTCCTACACACGGGTAACAAGCTGTTCGCATTTTGGCGCCAAAGCTTGGATCGTCGCCAAAGCCTGTTTGCGATCTATAACATTACCGATGAGCCACAAAGCTTTAATCTAGCTGAGCTAAACTTAATCGCGACTGACGATTGGACAGACTTAGTCACTGATCAGAAATACGAGGACAGGCTTGCTCAAGTTACCTTGATGCCTTACCAGTTCTTATGGCTAGCCAATAAGAAAAGTAAGGCTAAACAATAAATTAGCCTTACTTTTATTGATTACTTAGCCGCGCTCAGCGCGGCTTCAACATCGTCGATGTCTTCAGCAATAAACCCACCACTTTGATGTGACCAGAGTTTGGCGTAAATACCGCCTTGTTGGATCAGTTCGCTATGCGAGCCTTGCTCAACAATTGCGCCTTTATCCAGCACAATCAAGCGATCCATCGCGGCAATGGTAGAAAGTCGATGGGCAATTGCGATCACCGTTTTTCCTTCCATCAAACGATACAAGCTATGTTGGATGGCTGCCTCAACTTCCGAGTCCAGCGCCGAAGTGGCCTCGTCCAGTACCAATATCGGCGCATTTTTAAGCAGCACACGCGCAATGGCAATACGCTGTCTTTGACCACCTGACAGTTTAATACCACGCTCACCAACCATGGCATCGTAACCGGTATTGCCATAAGGGTCAGTTAGCCCGAGGATAAACTCATGTGCTTCAGCACGCTTCGCTGCAGAGATCATCTCTTCTTCCGTGGCATCAGGGCGACCGTACATCAAGTTATCACGCACCGTGCGATGAAGCAGCGACGTGTCTTGAGTTACCATGCCGATACCCGCTCTCAATGATTCTTGTTGAACATCACTGATCACTTGACCGTCAATTTTAATGGCCCCTTGTTCGACATCGTGAAAACGCATAAGCAAATTTACGATAGTCGATTTACCAGCACCTGAGCGCCCTACTAAGCCCACTTTTTCACCTGGCTTAATATGAAGGTCTAACGCATCAATGACAGAAATATCTTCCTTACCATAATGAAACGCGACTTGATCAAAATGAATGTCTCCATTCGAAATCGACAGCGGTTTTGCACCATCTTTGTCCTGAATCGTGAGCGGTTTTGAAAGCGTTCCCATACCATCTGCAACCATGCCGATGTTTTCAAACAAGGCGCTAACTTCCCACATGATCCACTGTGACATGCCGTTCAACCGCAAAGCTAAACTCACTGCAATGGCGATGGCGCCAACACTGATGGCACTGCCTAACCAGAGGCCAATGGCAACTGCGGCAATCACGAATGCCAAAAGATAGTTTAAGCTCTGAACACAGACATTTAGCCCCGTTACCATGCGCATCTGCTTATGCACCGTTGCAAGAAACCCATTCATGGACTCCTTTGCATAAGACAGCTCACGTTGATTATGGGCGAATAGCTTGACGGTAGATATGTTTGTGTAGCTATCCACTATTCGTCCTGTCATGGTGGACCTAGCGTCAGCTTGCTCTTCTGATATACGGCGCAAGCGAGGTACAAAATACAACTGAATAGCAATATAACCTGCCAACCAGCCCAACATTGGCAGCACCAAGCGATAATCCGCTTGAGCAATCAAAACCAGCATGGAAATGAAGTACACCAAAATGTACATCAGCACATCGAGTAACTTCATCACCGTTTCTCGAATGGCTAACGATGTTTGCATCACCTTTGTCGCGACTCGGCCGGCAAAATCATCTTGAAAAAAAGATACGCTTTGGCGCAATACAAAACGGTGCGCTAACCAGCGAATTCGCATTGGGTAATTACCCAACAAGGTTTGATGAACAATGGCCGAATGTAAAAAGGTGACCAATGGCATAGCAATCAGCACCATCAATGACATGGCAATCAAACGCCCAGATTCTTCGCTTAAAAACGTTTCAGGGTTTTTAGTCACCAACCAATCAACCAACTGCCCCATAAAACTAAATAATGTCACTTCTAATATGGCTGCAATGGCCGTCAACAAAGACATCAGTAATAAGGGGATTTCAGCCCCTTTGGAGTAGTAGCGACAAAACGCAAACAGGGTCTTTGGCGCTTGTTGGGGGTCAACCTCAGGGTAGGCGTTTAGCCACCGTTCAAAAAATTTCAACATAGGTTCTACTATAATCAATCTAGATCAAAAAAATGACGTCAAGTGAACCATATAAATGCGTAGAGCACTATCGCACATTTTGACTGGTCGTTTAATTAAGAAGTCTTTCCTTAATTGCAGGTATGCGTACTAATAAGACAATCTTATAATTGACATAATCAACTAATTAACATTTACATCTTTTAAATGGAGATCTATGCAACTCACGCTTCCTATCATTCTCGTCCTAGGGCTGCTATCAGGCATTACCCCTCTGGCCATTGATGCTTATTTACCAAGCTTCCCTAGTGTGGCCCACGACTTAAACCAAGACATTAGCCACATTCAACTGACTCTCAGCGTGTACTTGCTGGTATTTGCTATTTTTCAAATGGTTTATGGCCCAATATCGGACGCGATTGGACGTCGAAAAGTAGTGGTTACCGGCCTGATCATTTTTAGCCTCGGCAGCCTTGCCTGTGCAATAGCAGGCACTTATGAATGGCTTTTGAGTGGGCGCGTCATTCAAGCCATCGGCGGTGCCGCCGTTGCGGTAACGATCCCTGCTCTAGTAAAAGATAACCTAAGTACCAACCAGTTTGCCAAAGCGATGTCGATGGTCATGCTGGTTATGGCGCTGGCGCCATTGGTTGCACCGATTCTTGGGGGAGCCATTTTGGTTGTATTCAATTGGCATGCGATCTTTATTTTCTTAATGCTGCTTGCCATTTTAGCCATTGTGCTTTTCTTAAAAACCATCCCTGAAACACTGCCATCAGAACAGCGTACACCACTGTCGTTTAAAACAGCCATGAGCAACTATTACAAACTGACTCGTCAACCCATCATCATGGGCTACATCATGGCAGGCTCATTGCACTTTGCAGGTTTGATGTGTTTTGTGACTGGTGCATCCTTCGTATACATCAAAGTCTATGGCGTTGACGAAGGACTCTTTGGCTTCTTATTTGGTCTTAACGTCATCACGATGATGTTAGCAACCACCATAAATGGTCGTTTTGTTGAGCGTTTAGGGATCGACACATTGATACGATACGCTATGACTGTGCTAATGCTAGATGTCATTGCATTGATTTCAATGAGCTTCATGGAGCAACCACCGTTGCCTGCATTAATCCTCGGGATGATGTTCTTCACTGGCCCAATTGGTATTTTGGGAAGTGGTTTCATGGGTGGTGCTATGCGACGTGCGGGATCGTTAAACGGTAGTGTTGCAGCCCTTGCTGGTACGATTCGTTTTTCATTAGGGGCATTAAGTGGTGTCGTTTTAAGTGTGCTTCACAATGGTACTTTTGTGCCAATGTTAGGTATTATGGCTTTTTGTGGACTGACGACATACATTATTTATCGCATCGTTCGTCATTTTGAACAGCTGTCCCCTATTAGCGAAAAACACTAAGTAAGAGTATTAGCATGTTAACAACGACTACGTTATTAGAAAAACTATCTTCAGCACCTGAAACTGTCACTTTTCAAGACTCTATTGGTGTTATTGACAGTGAGTATGAATTTACACCAACCGCTTTCAAAAACGGTGATCAGGTCAATCAAGCCAACGAAAATAACGGATCTTGCAAAATCTTTTACTTCGCTCAGACACATCAAATTGACCAGGACCGTGTCCTTAACTTATTTGGTGATTTTTACCGTAAAGACGTTTTAGAGAATCCAGAAGGAACAGATCACCAAAACATTCGCCAGTTCATTATTCATGGCTGGTCAGGCATCTCATTCGAGGGCCAAGCCTTAAAAGCTAACTGATTCGAGAGGGCGAGTGATCGCCCTTTTTTAATCCATTCGGTGAACTTTAAACGTAACTAATATTCTAAGTTTGTTGAATACGACGAAGGTGTAAGCGCTTATGGATCTAGTGGTTTTTGATTTAGATGGTACATTGTTAAACAAGCAACAACGCTTGTCTGCCACCACCATCGATACACTTGAAAAGATGAAGCATGCAGGCATTGCTTACACCTTAGCGACCGGGAGAACGCATCTCGCGGCACAACCCTGTATCGAGGGGCACAACTTCCCACTATGGCAAATCTATAAAAACGGTGTCGAATGGTGGCACCCCGAGCAGCAGGTTTATCGTCACAATGGCTTGCTGGACCACCTGACCATTCGTGCCACCCTTGATGACTTTGCAGAACAAGGCGTTATGCCCTTTGTGTTTTGCCTAGATGCTCAAGGCCAACAACAAGTGTTTTACCCTGATGCGTTAGATAAGTATGGCAAAATGGTTCTTGAAGAGCTGTCAGGGCATGATAACTTGACCCAACACGACCTATCAGAGCTTACGCCTGATACCCGCATCATTAACATCAGCGCTCTGGGGCACCCATCCCCATTAAAACAACTTGTAGAACGCTGTTCTAATTACGATGACTTAGTTGCCTACTGTGGTGGTGGCATTTATCACCCCGAAACACATTGGATCGACATACATCACAACAGCACCTGTAAAGGTTCTGCAATCATACAGCTGATGGAAGAACTCAATGCTACGAATCTTATTGTCTTCGGTGATGGCGACAATGATTTGACCATGTTTGACATGGCAAACGAAGCGTACGCCACGGACAATGCACCGGATTATATCAAGCAAAAAGCAACGGCTACGGTCGGACATCATGATGCCGACGGGGTCGCTTTATTCCTTAGGGAACGGTTTAATTTATCCTAGTGGGATACGAATTTGCGCGGCAATGTTACGAATTTGCAACAAAACACTCTTTACGAAGAGAAAATATTCGCCCATAGTAGAGTCATAACGTAAACAAGTGGAGAAAGATTATGTTTGAATTTGCCCTATTTATCGCTGCCGTTGCGGGTGCGTTCTGGATGGCACATTCCCTAATCAGCACTGTATCTACACCTTCGATGAAAGCTCAACCGATCAAGATTGAGCAAGAGAAGCAACTTAAACAACGTCCTCGCGATCGTTTTCCACGCTAGACCTTAGTCGCCATCTTAATGTTCAGATGGCGATATACCTGCTAAACGATGCCATACTCTTTCAGTTTATTTGCAATGGAGCTGTGGCTTACATTTAAAAACTTAGCCAATTTCCGTGTACTTGGGTATTGTGGATAGAGCTTCCTCAATACCTGAGCCTCATAGGCTTTGACTGTTTTATCAAGCGAACCGTCAATCAAAGCAATTGGCATGGTTTCCCCTACCTCTAATGGCAGATCACTGGTTTCGATTTGCATACCGCTCGCGATATGTCTTGCTTGGTAAAGACAAGATTCAAGCTCTTTTAAGTTACCTGGCCAGTGATGCATTTTCAGCAATGCCATGGCGTCTTCAGATAACGAAATTGGGGACTCACCCGAACGTTCACCAGCATCCGCTAAGATTTCGCGCGACAAACCAACCAAATCATCCTTGCGCTCACGCAAAGGCGGCACATGCAGCTGGTAGCTACTTAGCATGAAATAAAGCTCATCCCGAAGATGATCCTGCTCTCTTAAACTCTCATCACTTAGTCTCGATAATCCAATCACTCGACAAGGCGCTTGTGTTTGATACAAACGACTTGGCTGCTCTTTTAACCAATCAATTAACAAGCCTTGGCAGGAGTCAGACATACGCTCAACATCGTCAATGGCTAACCAACCGCCTTGTTCCAGATACTCTGTCAGCGTTTCAGAAGTTAATGCAGCGCCACCTACGTAGCGTATAGCAGATTCGAACTCCAAGTTTTGCTGCTGCCAAGCGTGAAAGATAGCGTCCAGCAACCGCTTCTTGCCCACCGCAAACTCCCCTGTCATCAACATGGGGCTGTCTATCGAAACATAAGCATGAGCAAACGTTAAGCATCGTTTCATGGCCACACTTCGACATACGCTTGGCTCCATAAACCCTTGCAAGGCATGCTCTGCATCTGGGGCTTTGCGCAAACTGGAAGCCTGCCTTCCTAACCTTTGTGCAGAACGAATATAAATCACACCACCGGCACAAACATTTATAGCGTTTTCATTTGTCACGAAGTAAGGCTGCATTTCCAGCAGCATAAGCTGGCCATTCAGACGAACCCGCTTCGTCACACCATGCTGAAAAGTTTGCCAATCCAGTCGTTCAAAATTAATACTAGGGATAAACTGACTCAGTGGCTGCCCAAACATCTGAGCCAAAGAGCTCGACACATCTTCCGCGGCCTGTTGCGTTGCCATGGTGATAATGCCTTTTAAATCTACTGCAACGACACCATCTGGCAGTGCTTCAAGCAGAGTATGTAACACGTGCTGTTCGCGCTCTGAGGGTGTGTATTGCACAGTTTTCACATCTGCCACACCGCGCAAACGACGGATATCCGCTAACAGTTGAGTCAATTGCTTAAATTCAATGTCATCAAACCCTACATACAAGCAGCCAACTCGACTGTTGACCTCTACTCGACGCATATCGATATGATAAGGCACCAACAGATCGAGTATTTCCATCGCCATCCCGACTCGATCTTCACACCTAACTTCTAAACGCATATTAGCCTCAGTTTAGTTTCACATGATGATCTCATTTTGGATGATCGATGCATGCGACATTGGTCATAGTGCAGCCTATGACAAGTTCTATTCATTAGAAAAATACAGTATCATGCGTGACCATTACTAGTCGAAATGGTCCCCCTATGCAGCTCGATAAAATCGACCTCAACTTACTGCGTTATTTAGATTCTTTACTTCGTGAGCAAAACGTTACTCATGCTGCCAACCAACTTGGCATCACACAACCCGCCATGAGTAATGGCTTACGCCGACTTAGGGACTTATTTCACGACCCACTTTTGGTTCGAACCAGCGATGGCATGATGCCAACCGCGTTAGCAATCCAATTGCAACCTCGAGTACGCAGCATTTTACAGTCTGTCGATGAAGTACTGCATTTGGGACACAACTTTGACGCGGAATCCAGCGCTCGTGTTTTTCGCATTATGGCCAGTGACTATGCTGAAGCGACACTTATCCCACCACTCATGCAAAAGCTCCAACGTGAAGCGCCTAACGTCATCATGGATGTAATGAACCCAAGTGACGTAAGCTTTCATGATGTAGAGAAAGGCAAAGTAGATATTGTCATTAACCGTTTCGACACACTGCCACAATCTTTCCACCAAAAATCTGTTTGGGTAGACCGATTCTCATGCTTGGTGCCAAATGATGATCGCTTTGACGAAGTCATGAGCCTAGAAGACTATCTGGAAGCTCAGCACGTTTGGGTAAGCAAAACAGGTTTTGGCGTTGGCGTTGGTATCCAACCAGAAGAAGTTCAAAAGCTCGGTTGGGTCGATTCAACATTGGCTGAATTAGGCCATAAGCGAAACATACGCTTGTTTACCCGTAGCTACAATGTTGCCATGCGTTCAACGGAACAACTCGGGCTGGTAGCCACGCTGCCTTCGTTAGCGACACGTTTGATGCTAGATAGCCCTAGCGTTAAAGTCGTAGAGCCACCTTTTGAAATCCCACCGATCGAGCTAAAAATGCTATGGAGCCCATTGCTACAGCATGATCCCGGCCATATTTGGCTCCGCTCAACCATCGCAGGCTGTGCTAAAACGATCGCAGAAAACGCAGATCTTTAACCATGCTAAGGCGCTAATTAATCTGGCGCCTTTTTTGTATTCCTACGGCACAGCATTTAAACGAAGGTGAGCTTCATCTTCGTCAGCAATGGTGACATTCAAATCGGTAATGTGGCCATTTTTAATGCTATAACACCAACCATGAACCGTTAATTCCTGACCGCGTTTCCAAGCATTGCGCACTATGCTGGTTTGGCAAACGTTGGCGACTTGCTCGATAACATTTAGCTCGCACATGCGGTCAAAGCGTGCGCCGCCATCTCGAATATCATCAACTTCCGACTTATGAATACGGTATACATCTTTAATATGACGCAGCCAGTTATCAATTAAACCGTATTCCTGAGTTTCCATCGCTGCTTTGATACCACCACAGCCATAATGGCCAACCACCATAATGTGCTTCACTTGCAACACATCTACAGCATACTGAATAACCGATAAGCAGTTTAGATCGGTATGGACCACAACGTTAGCGATGTTTCTATGGACGAACACTTCCCCCGGTAACAGATCCACTATCTGATTGGCCGGTACACGACTATCAGCACAGCCTATCCACAAATAGTCAGGCTTTTGCTGCTCTGACAATTTATCAAAGAACTCCGGATCCTCAGCGTTTACTTTGGCAGCCCAAAGGCGGTTTTTATCAAACAATGCCTCTAACTTATTTGGCATGACTCTTTCCTTGCTTTTGATACCAGCGCAACTTTATGTCCGCGGTTAAATCGATTTGCTGTAATGCCTGGGCAGCTTTGCGCCCTTCATAAGGCGCTTTATGGATATGCGGTGTCATGCTGAGAAGTTGCCCAATGTCTTCTTGAGTAGACAATGAGAAACTAAAGCGATGATTCTTTTCCTGCACCAAGTCGAACCCTTCTATCCCCTCTGCAAAGGTCGCGCGATACGGTTTGATCTCAGGGTACAACACCTGACGAAGCTCAATTAAGTGATCAGCCCCCGATTCAATCAACAGCAAATAACCGGCATCATTTAACACACGATGAAACTCTTCAAAAACAGGGAAACCGAATGCACAGATAAGCCAATCAAAGCGTCCTGAGGTCACAGGCACATGAGCATTACTGCCAACAATCCAGTCAATGGTTTTACTGCGTTTACTGGCATCGGTGATCGCCCATTTGGAAATATCTAAACCGACAGCCGAGACGTCACGAGTAGCTGAAAGCTTCTCAGTAAGTTGACGTAGATAATGACCTTCACCACACCCCGCGTCCAAAACATCTAAACTGTTAGCTGATGCGAGTGAATCAGGTAAAGAAGCAAGAACCGCTTCAATAACTGGATCATAATAGCCGTTAGACAAAAAGGCCCTACGGGAAGCGACCATCTCTTTGCTATCGCCTGGATCTTTAGAGTGCTTTTTTTGCACGGGCAGTAGGTTAACGTAACCAGTTTTAGCGATATCAAAAGAATGCCCATGCGCACATACCAAAGTACGCTCTTGACGCTGCAAAGCAGATTGATCAAGCGGGCAGCATAAATTTTCTAGATTAGACACTCAGGCTCCGAAGTGAAGACGAAAGGACAATGACTGAATGGGCTGAATGTTAACAAAAAGTGAGGCAAAAAGGAGTTTTAAGATATGACTTTAACAGGATTAAATCAGACCTTTTGATCTTTTAGGCGTTCACCACTTCCGCTTTACCAAACGCGCCTAGGTAACGTTCAAAATCATCACTACACATAGGCTTAGCAAACAAGTACCCTTGAACCTCTTGGCACTCATAATCGGTCAGCAAATTCATTTGGTTGCGGCTTTCAACGCCCTCGGCGATGACTTTAAGGTTTAAGCTTTGCGCCATCGCAATAGTGGCTTTAACAATGGCATCATCATCACCATCGATACCCAAATCCTTGATGAAAGAGCGATCAATCTTGAGCGCTTGAATGGGAAACTTTTTCAAGTAAGCCAGAGATGAATAGCCTGTTCCAAAATCATCGATGGAAAGGGTCACCCCCATTTCACGGAAATCATGAAGTTTTTGAATGGTACCGTGAGCGTCTGACATCAACATGCTCTCGGTTAACTCAAGTTCAAGATATTGCGGATCTATACCAGTGTCCGCCAGAATCTGCTTCACAACTTCCACTAGATTAGGTTGCAAGAACTGACGGCCTGACAAGTTCACCGACAGGTTAATGGGTGGAAGCCCTTGATCCTGCCATAACTTTAGCTGTTCACATGCACGTCGAATGACCCACTCACCCAGCGGCAGAATCAGGCCACTTTCTTCTGCGATTGGAATAAACTGATCCGGCGGTATCATGCCTTTCTCAGGGTGATGCCAGCGAATCAGCGCCTCCGCGCCAACGGTTGCCTCATCCATGGAGCGTACTTTTGGCTGATAATACAGCTCAAATTGCCCCTCTTCTATCGCTTTACGCAAGCCCCCACCAAGCGTTAAATAGGCGCTGAAGCCTTCGCTCATAGACTCTTGATACACCAAATAGCCATTGTGTGCGCTGGCTTTAGAACGGTACATGGCCGCATCAGCATTCTTTAGCAAGGTATCAATGTCTTCGCCATGACAAGGGTAGCAAGCAACTCCGATACTGGTAGTGATCAACATCTCCATATCCGACACAGGATAAGGCTCAGCACCTGTAGCATTGATTAATGCAGCAATGTCTTCCAACTCTTTAGTATCTTTGACATGCTCCATCACAACGACAAATTCGTCACCACCTAGACGATATAGGCAAGAGCGAGAGGGAATGGTGGTCTTTATTCTATTGGCCACTTCTTGTAGCAGCTGATCACCAACCCGATGACCGAACGTATCATTGACGACTTTAAAGCCATCTAAGTCCAGATACATAACACCAAACTTTCGGTCACGTTTCTCAGCGGTATTCTTGGCTTTCTCAAGCTGTTGGTACAACAGATTGCGGTTGGGAAGACTGGTTAGACAATCGTAGTTCTGAAGGCGGTACAGCTTCACTTCGAAATCGCGCAGCTCTTGGATGTCCTGCGCAAACACATCGATGTTACCGTTTTCAGGATTAACGTGTGCTTCAAGTTCAAACCAGCGAATTCCATTGGTAGTAGAGAGTAAAATCTCTTGATGGACTACCCCCTTACTATTGACTCGTTCAACAAAGTGTTTGGCCGCACTATGAACAGCAAACAATTCTCGAATGTGGGCAATATTTGGAAACAATGCATGTGCCCGCTGACTCAGAAAAGACTTTTCCCCAGTCGCAGTAAATGACATCAAAATAAGAGAATTTAGGCGCTCAGGAATACTTTTATTACCATAGGACCGAGGCATCGCTTGGGACACCCCAGAAGGACATGGCATGGCTTCAACGGAGAAGCCTAATGCATCCGTTCCTAAGGAAATCGCAGTCGCCGTACAGCGATATAAAACCTGCCTAACATCGCGAAGCAACCAATGAAAGCTCAGTGGTTCACCTTCGTTGGCTTGGGCTAAAAAATGAGTTAAGTCTGACTTTAACTCACCATCTATGTAAGTCAGTCCATCTCGGCTCACACCAAGAGCGCCTGCAAAACATTGTTTTGCAGTACGGTTACTCCATGACACAGTTCCTTGTGTGATATCTATTACCCAAGCCGCTTTCTTTTGGCTTGGCACTAAGAACTCAACAATGTCAGTCATTTAATACATCAAAAACGTGAGAGACTACTGGCAGACTTGAGCGAGGCTCATTTTCTACAATAATTACCAGTCATCAGGACAAACAAAAAGCCAAAAGGTATCAGAATTAGGCGGCCTAAAAGTACTAGAACAAGAATACAAAACAGGTCGATTATCATGAACAAAGCGCTCAGATAACTCAAGTAACAGTTCGTTATTTATTTGTTTTTTATTCGGTTTATCTATATTTGGGGTGATCCAATAAGGTTTAGAAGCCTCGCTCAGAGCGCTTAGATACGGCGCAGCCAATGTTAAATCGGAAAGCCTAAGCCAACCACCTCGCCAATGAGAATGCGCAAAAAATTCGCAAGAGGCATTCTTCATAAAATAAAAATGCCGCCCATAAACCAACAAATTAGGCACGACATGATCACCACCACTTACACATCTTAACCATTCTTTACCCTCAGATACAGTAAGAATTTTTAATTGATGTTCGCGAGCATGATTTGTTTTCTTTTGTAGGCTGTCATTTTTATTGGGCCCGATCCAAGTCCCATTAGGTTCATCATAGAAACCAAGATAAAACTTTAAAGCAATCTCAAATTGATACGTTATGCCCTCACTTTCAGCCAGCAAATCCACCTCGCCAAAGGTCTTACCACCAACATGAATCTGCTGATGCTCAGCCAAAATATTCAGGGTAGTAAAATGCCTGACCACAAATGAGAAAAGTTGCTCGAAATAAGTCCCTAGAAAATGAGACTTTGCGGACGCCATATGCTGTAGCAAAATTTGCGGGTTTGCCTGTAAATCAGCAAAAACATCAGACCAATCAGAGCGAAGGAATTGTGCTAAAGGTGTATCTAAGACAAAACTCTCACATTCTGATAGTAGCCATTCGACATCAGCAAGCAGCTGTTCCGCAGGGTGACAAATCATGACTTGGAGCTACTACTTAAGAAACGGTCCAGCGCATCCGTGATCAACACAAGTTGCTTGATATGGTTTTGCTCTAGACCACGAAAAGCCTCTTCGACCATAGGGGAAATATGACAACGACTTGGCAGTGGCTCCTGATGTTCAATCATTATTTTGAATCGTTCTATCAACACATAACGCAACCATTGCTCGAAAGTCATTGTATCAATACAGAATGGCTGCTCTGATGCAAAGGCTTCACTAGACGGTTTGTCGATTTCCCAGACATGAGCGGACTGCATCGCCATCTGCAGCTCTAAAATTAAGTCCGCTAGTTCTGAATAGTGTTGGATCGATTGAGACAACTGATTTCTCTCCTAAAAAACGGTATGATGCAGCCATTTAAGCTACTTTGGAACGGCCATACTCGCCATGCAAAACATTGAATCTCTTAGCGACCTGTTCGATGCCGTAGGTTGCAAAGCCACATTCTACGATGTTGGACGCTATATTACTAAAATCACACCGCAACAAGTTGTGCAGTTCGATAAAAAACAACAGATTTACCCCTACAGTTTTCGTAAACAAGCATGGCTTGCTTGTGTTCTCACACAGAGTTCCGGTGACAACAGCGCAACCAACCAAGTCATTTGGTTTTTACGCTTGCCACTAGATGAATCCGGTTGCCTCAACCTCGGAACTCGTGATCACTTTATCAAAACCATCGTTGACAAGATCATGCACAAGGGCACAGAACAAGGCGTTCAAGAGGCCCTGGAAGATAACCCGTATGCTTTCCAACCAGATCAAGATCGCCTTGCAAGCTTTCACGCGATACTGGCAAGAGACCTAAAACAACCCGCATCAGAATACCTAGATGCCGTTCTTACGTACTTACGTAACGCAAACGCTTCATTGGGCGATGACTGGCAGAATTTAGGGGTTCAAGGTTTAGCGGACTTGGCAGCCCGAAATGAAAAGGCTGGGTACGAGAAAGAAGTGATTAGAGCGCTCTGTTCAGCACCTGACGACGTGCGCTTTCCTCTGTGTCATGCGCTAGAGCATCATCTACCAAGCAGTGCGGTAGTAAAAGCCGTAAGCAACGAAATGACTGACTCTAGTGCGACACCAGCCAGTGCCTCTCACCTGATCAGAGCCATTGCGCGAAGCGACTTCCCTAACGATCTATTTATCCCGCTTTTCACTATGCTCGGTGATATTACGGATTGCAGCGACGAGCAATTGGAATTGATTGCCGCCTTGGTTTCAAAATGCCCCCATTGGCTAACAGCCCAAGGGCAGTTGTTACGAATTATTCTAGAGAAACTGGCTCACCGAGACGATGCACAGCTTGGCTTTAAACACATCGTTGCTGAGCTGACACAACAACCCGAGACACGCCAGGCATGTTGGAATATTCTGCGCTCACCTCACGCCAGTGCAGCACTTCAAAAAGCCGTTGCCGATTTATTTACTCCAAGCACTCAAACACTACAATGACCAAATGACGTTGCCATGTTTAATGGCGGACGTGCTTTGGCTCAACCAATGAGCGCATTTCCTTACGATGCTGTTTGAATTCTTCACTCAGCTCGTAAGTACCCTCGCGGGTATGCTTTAAGGCCCCTCGACTAACCAAAGCCTCTAAGGTTTTTGATAACACCTTCTGGCGGCGTTTTCCTTTGACAAAGAAATACTGATCGCCAACTTGTATGAGCTCGAAACCGGTTTCCAGAAACCCAACACAAAGGTTTTGGGTTGGTGTAAGTTTTAATTTCATCGCGTCACCCTCAACCAAAAGAATAGATTGACTCAGGTAACTATAGTAAAAAAATGAAATAACTGAATGTTATTGAAGGGAAAGAGTAACCAGTTTCACCCTAGTTACCCTTTTTTGCAGTTTATTGAGCAAAGACGACCGTCTTATTACCGTGAACCAAGACACGGTCCTCAATGTGGTATCGCAGGCCACGAGACAATACTAATTTCTCGATATCTTTACCAAGGCGAACCATGTCCGTTGCCGAGTGGCTATGACGAACACGGATCACATCTTGCTCAATGATCGGACCAGCATCCAGATCAGCGGTCACGTAATGACATGTTGCACCGATCAGCTTCACCCCACGCACGGCTGCCTGATGATAAGGCTTAGCACCGATAAACGATGGTAAGAAGCTGTGGTGGATATTGATCACGCGATGACGATACTTCTCACACAGGTATTCAGGGAAGATCTGCATATAACGCGCCAGCACAATGGTGTCAGCACCCGAGTCATCAATGGTCTTTTCAATAGCCTGGAAAGCCGGCATTTTGTCTTCTTTCGGGACATTAATGCAGTGGTAAGGAATGTTGTACCACTCAACCATTGATCGCAGATCTTCATGGTTGGCAATGACACCAACGATGTCACAGTGCAACTCGCCAGTGTGCCAGCGGTGTAGTAGGTCATTTAGACAGTGAGACTCTTTCGTCGCCATTAACATGACTTTAGGCTTTTCTTCACTGCTATTAATGAACCAATCCATTTCGAACTTAGCAGCAATGTCTGCGAACTCTTTACGGAAGGTCTCAATATCAACGCTCATGGATTCAGCATCGATAACATGACGCATGAAAAACCATTTCTGCTCCGCGTCAGTGTGGTGGTTAGCTTCAACAATAGAGCCATTGCGCTCATTCAGATATTGGCTAACCGCTGCGACGATACCTACGCGATCAGGACAGCTGATCACCAAACGATATGTTTTACTCATAATC
The DNA here is from genome assembly GCF_004363305.1 of Marinomonas communis. Classification (GTDB taxonomy): domain Bacteria; phylum Pseudomonadota; class Gammaproteobacteria; order Pseudomonadales; family Marinomonadaceae; genus Marinomonas; species Marinomonas communis. The sequence continues at coordinate 995,403 of NZ_SNZA01000001.1, forward strand.
TCTATTTACTTCTATGGAATCAAAATCTCAACCAAACGGTCAATTTGATTGAGATTATACTGAATTTATGGGGCAGAATTCTAACTATGATTTATGTCGCAAAATCCAACATTGGTGGATTTTTTGATTTCGCTCAAAATCAGGATCCAACGATTGACGGGTGATATTCTCCACCTCGTAGCGCTCGCTTATCTCGGCATCCAGCTCAAATCGACGGTAGTTGTTTGAGAAAATCAGCTCACCTTTTGCATGCAAGCGTGCCATTGCTAAATCGATCAAATCGACATGGTCACGCTGAATATCTAACACACCCGCCATTTTTTTAGAGTTTGAAAAAGTCGGTGGATCCATGAAAATCAGATCGAACTCACCATCAGCCTGACGCAACCATTCGAAACAATCTGCACGAACAACTTGGTGATCTCGCTCAGAAAACTCATTTAACTCCAAGTTACGACGAGCCCACTCCGTGTAAGTGTTCGACATATCTACACTTAACGTGCTCTTAGCGCCACCTTGTCCAGCGTGAACAGAACCCGAAGCGGTGTAACAGAACAAGTTCAGGAATCGAACACCGTTTGCCTTTTCTTGAATCAACTTACGTACAGGTCTGTGATCCAAGAACAGTCCGGTGTCTAGGTAATCCTTAAGGTTCACGATAAAATCACAACCGTGTTCTTCGACCACCATTTCGTGTTGCTGTTGATCGACTTTCTCATATTGCTGCTTGCCAGACTGACGTAAACGTTGCTTCACCACCACGTTTGTCTCTGGAATATTCAATGCCGAAGGAATCGCTGCTACCACGTCAAACAAGCGCTGCTGCGCCTTGGTTTCGTCTACGCTTTTAGGTGCTTGATACTCCTGAACATGAGCCCAATCGTTGTAGATATCAATCGCCACTGCGTATTCTGGCATGTCGGCATCGTAAACACGGTAACAAGCGATGTTTTCGCGCTCTACCCACTTACGCAGTTTCTTTTGGTTCTTTTGTAAACGGTTAACCACCATTTGCGCACCTGAGGACAACCCCACCTGCTCGCGACTACCCGCTTTAATATGATTGTCGCTGATTGGGAAACGGTAGGCTCGACACTCTAATCCACCGTTTAAAACGCGCGAACTTTTTTCTGGGCGAATTGGGATTTGTCGAGCAAGGTTTTCGCTGCTGGTAAGCAGCATCATTTCACCTTCCAAAGCATGCTCGATAGCCCAATCTCCAAGCTGGCGATACAAGGACACCAACGCCATTTCATCACCTAAACGCTCACCGTAAGGTGGGTTCACCATGACCAGTGTTGGCTGTTGTTGCCACTCAAATTCATGCTGCTGGAATGCAGACAAGCTAACAGTTACCACATTCGATAGCCCTGCTCGCTTGATGTTTTCGCGCGCCGCAGCAATCGCTTTTTGCTCGCGATCCGTACCTTGGAAGCTAACCGTTAAGTCTTGCGGCTGCAGTCGCTCATTCTTAGCAAAGTCATTCAACTGTTGCCACAGACGATGATCGTGCTGCTTCCAACCCTTAAACCCCCAATATTGACGGCGTAAACCTGGGGCAATGTTCAATGAAATCAAAGCGGCTTCCACCAAAAAGGTGGCCGACCCACACATTGGGTCAACCAACTGCTGGAAGCGTGTATCTTTCCCCCAACCCGCACGCATTAGCAGACCTGCCGCTAAGTTCTCTTTCAAAGGCGCCATCGCACCCTGCTGGCGGTAGCCACGACGGTGCAAGCTTTCTCCTGTCATATCCAAGCTCAACACGGCCTGATCACGCTTGATTTTTAGAGCAATACGCAAATCTGGATTCTGTTTTTCAACGCTTGGACGACGGCCAGTTTTGTTAGAGAAATAGTCGGCAATTGCATCTTTTGTTCTCACAGCACCAAATTGCGTATTACGGATCGCATGGTTGGTTCCATGGCAATCGATCGCAATGGTATTGTCTGCGTGCATATGATCAGACCAGTTAATGGCCGCGACGGCTTGGTAAAGTTCATCCGCTGAGCCGACCTTGAAGGTTGCCAATGGCATCATGATACGTGTTGCTACACGTGACCATAAACACGCAAGGTACATGCCGCGCAAATCCGTCGATAACTTAACCTGCGCTTCACCTAGTCGAGTCTCAGTCAGACCTAAGTCATGCAACTCTTTTTCAAGAATATTTTCCAAGCCAATTGGGCAGGTCAATTCAAGCGCTATGTTTTGTGTCAATGAGTCACTCGTGGTGGACTCTGGGTTATGTGTCATGTTTATTACTTTTTGATGAATTTTTAAATTTCATTAGAGCAAAGTGTTTTTAGACAAACAGTCTGCTCTCTACTATTAATTAAAGTTCACTTACGTAAAAAAGAGAACTGAGAGGAACGTATTTATGAAGAAACAAAAACGAGATCTTCATCAAAGAGCGTATGTACGCGGTTATCGAGCAGGCATGGCTGGCCGTTCGAAAGCCCTTTCAGAGCAATGTCACGCGTCCGCTCGCCCTGATTGGTTAGCAGGGTGGCGCGAAGGTCGCACAGACATGTGGGATGGTCTCACCCCGGTTGATGGCACGTATAAAGCGGCCGGTTTTTCTCAGTAACTTTCTTTTGAAAAAGGCCTGTCTCTGACAGGCCTTTTTCGTTTACTTACCTAAGCGGTTTTCTCGAATAAAGGCATCTGTTGCTGTGACAGCTTCCTGTACCAACTCAGGGCCACGGTAAATGAAGCCAGAATAGATTTGTACCAATTTCGCACCAGCTTGCAGCTTCTCAACGGCATCGGCTCCAGACAAAATGCCCCCCACTCCAATGACTGGCAATGTGTCTTTCAAGTGATCACACAATACACTCACAACATGAGTCGAAGCATCTTTGACTGGTGCACCACTTAGACCACCCGCTTCGTCGGCATGCTTATGACCCGCAACCGCCTCACGAGATAGTGTGGTATTCGTTGCGATGATCGCATCTACTTGCTGCTCGACTAAGGTGTCAGCCACCATTTTGATTTCATCGTCTGTCATGTCTGGTGCAATTTTAACGGCCAGAGGAACTTGGCGACCATTTTCTTCTGCATAGCGTTTTTTCGCTTCCACAAGAGGTGAAATCAACTCAGCAAGGCTTTCACCAAACTGCAGAGAACGAAGCCCTGGCGTATTTGGCGAACTGATGTTAGCCGTAATGTAGTCAGCATAAGGAATAACTTCCTCCAAGCATGCCAAGTAATCCGCTGCGGCATCCTCAACAGAAGTCGTTAGGTTCTTACCAATATTCACGCCTAACACACCTTTATAAGCGTGTTTACGGATACGCGCCACCATGTGCTCAACACCTTTGTTATTGAACCCCATACGGTTAATAATGGCTTCGTGTTCCGGCAAACGGAACAAGCGTGGTTTCGGATTACCTGATTGACCTTTCGGCGTCACAGTACCCACTTCTACAAAACCAAAACCCAATGCACCGAGCGCTTCAAACGCTTCAGCATTTTTGTCTAAACCCGCGGCCAAACCAACAGCATTCGGAAAATCAATTCCCATCACATTTACAGACGTTGCCGCCTGCTGTCGAGCATACAATGATGTCAAACCTAAACGGCTGGATGCTCCTAACATATCAAGAGACAGTTCATGAGACACTTCAGGGTCTAATTTAAACAGCAATGAGCGTGCTAAGTTATACATATAGTTCAGCCTTGGTTTAGTCGGTATGGGGGATTTATAGTATTTTGTTGATATTGACGAGCTTTCTATTCTCATCAAATTCAACTTCAAAGGCACCGTACACGCCTTTGTGTGTCACAAATCGCTGGAAAGACAGCAATGGCAGTTGAATCATCCGGCCGTCTCGACTTTTTGCCACCAAGTATTTAACAGATCCTTGATACATTTCCTTATACTTATGAGCGGGCAAACTTACGTCGATGGTTACTTTGGCCATATTCTACCTTAACTATGTCACCTCTTAATTAACTATCCTTAAGAAGTGGTTTTATCTTGCTTACGATGCTGGTTATTATATTGTCTTGACGGAGAATTTGACAGCAGTATAAGGGCATACCAAGGTATGGAAGCAGTAATTGAACGTCTGAGAACACAGTTAAATCATACCGTAGTGGGTCAATCAGCATTAGTTGATGATCTACTGATCGCATTAATAGCAAAAGGTCATGTGCTATTAGAGGGGCCACCTGGCATCGCGAAAACCACTGCAGCGAAATCGTTAGCCCAAGCTATTAAGGCCAGCTTCCAACGAATCCAGTTTACACCAGACCTTTTACCAGGGGATGTCACTGGATCGGATGTATACCAACAGCACAGCGGTAAGTTCGAATTCACGCCTGGCCCTATTATGCATGACATTGTCTTAGCCGATGAAATTAACCGTGCGCCGGCGAAAGTCCAGTCAGCTTTACTGGAAGCTATGGGCGAGCGCCAAGTGACCGTTGGCCAGACAACATACCCGTTATCGAAGCAGTTCTTCGTCATCGCCACTCAAAACCCTATCGAGCAAGAAGGCACCTACCCTTTACCGGAAGCGCAACTAGACCGCTTTATTATGAAGCTTTTAGTAGATTACCCTGATGCGGAAACAGAGCGACAAGTCCTTCAGTTGGTTCGCGAACAAGACAAACAGTCTGCACCTGCATCAACTTCCTCGATCAGTTTAGATGACATAAAAGATCTTCAGCAGCAGGCACTTAATGTGTACATGGCTGACGCCGTAGAGCAATACATTATTCACCTTGTGATGGCGACCCGACAGCCTACGCAATATTTTGAAGATGATGGTCAAATGGCGGCTCTCATTGACTTTGGCGTCAGTCCACGAGCGACTCTGGCTTTAGATCGTTGTGCTAGAGCTCACGCAATTCTTGGCGGTAGAGACTACGTCACTCCGGACGATGTGCGAGCCATCGTACACAATGTCTTCCGGCACCGACTGATTCCATCGTTCCAAGCCGTTGCCCAAAACCTGTCAACAGAGCAGTTGATCAATATGATCTTGGCCAAAGTACCTGTGCTGTAGCCTATGGACACTGTACTTATTCCGACTTCACCTGAACTGACAGAAAGTGATATTCAGCTGCTAAGCGGTTATGCCAAACAACTTGGAAAAGCGCGTTCTTTACCAAGAAAAGCAGTGCGAAGCGGACAAAATCTAAGCAAAAAGAAAGGTCACGGTATCGAACTACAGGAGGTTAGACCTTATGTAGCAAGCGATGAAGTTCGTCATATGGATTGGCGTGTCACCGCTCGCACAGGCACACCACATACTCGGGTTTACACAGAAGACATGGAGCATCGCACCTGTATCATCTGCAACCTATCTAAAGACGCGTACTTTGGCACGCAAACTACCTTTATTAGCTCGCGCTTAGTTCAAATTGCCGCACTGATCGGCTGGCGTCATTACCAGCTACGTAACCCTTTAGGCATGATCACAAGTGTCGGTCATGACGCAGAAGTGATTCCAACCATCACAAACTGGCAGGCTTGGTCTGAGCATCTCGCTTCGCTAACGCAGATCATTAATCGCCCATACGGCAAAGCGAGCTTTTCAATGCCAAACCAGCTTAAGCTAAAGGGCACAAACGTCCTCATTCTTAGCGATCAGCTAGAGATAGATGATATCAATCGAGCCCGATTAGCTCGTCTAGCTCAGCACAATCGCGTGCACTGGGTTTCTTTGGAAGACACTAATACCTTCTTAATTCCTGACGGTGTGTATCAATTTAACTCCCAAGATACTACGCAACAGATAAGCCAAGCCAATCGTGATATCGCACAACAGCGTTATCTTGAGCAGGAAAGTCACCACCAAAAATTACTCTCAAGCATCGGTATTACTAAGCTGACATTTAGTGTTAACGACTCTCCTGTTAGCCTAGTTAAAACACTTCTCAGTATGGGGGTTGTACATTAATGCAAGCCCCCATAGAACTACCAAATAAAGCCTATCTCCTACCCAATGCCATTCCAAACTGGCCGCCTGCCTGGTGGTTTTGGCTGGCACTTTTTGCTCTCTTTATGATCTTGGCCTTGATGGTATTTTTAGGCATTCGGCATCACCAACAACGCGCCTATCGTAGAGAAGCCATTCAGCAACTCCAAGATTGGCATGAATTGAGTGATCAAGAGCTTGCTGAGCACTGTCTATTACTGATCAGACGTTGCCTTAAAACCGAAGGACACAATACTTTAATCAGTTTACCCACAGCAAAACTACTGCCTTTTTTAGACAGTCAGATTCGTAGCCGAAAATACGCATTCCAACATTTGTCTGAAGAGCTTATTGAGCTCCCCTATCGCCCAGCTGGGCAATTAAGCGTGGAAAAGAGACAAAACCTGATCGCCACCACAAAGTTTTGGATAAGGAGGCACCGTGCTTGAGCTGCAATGGCCATGGGCCTTGGTTTTATTACCGCTGCCTATTCTGATGCGATTGTTTAGTAAACGCCAATACACAGGCCAAACAACCCATTGGCGCTTCAGTGAGCTGTATCAAAAAGATCGTTACAACCAGACAGGCACCAGTTCATTAAGTACTTGGTTGCTCCACTTAACATGGATCACCCTGACACTGGCACTTAGCCGTCCAACATGGCTTGGGGAGCCTTCTTATATCCCTCCAACTGGTCGTGATCTTATGGTTGCCTTGGATTTATCCGGCAGCATGCAAATTTCTGATATGACCCTAAATGACCAACCTGCTGACCGTTTAAACGCCGCAAAAGAAGTATTATCGCAATTCATCCAAGCTCGCCAAGGAGATCGACTGGGACTGATTGTGTTTGGCAGCAAGGCTTATCTTCAAGCGCCGCTAAGCTTTGACTTGATGACCATCGATCAGTTAGTTCAAGAAACACAAATAGGCCTCGCGGGTGAGCAAACCGCTATTGGCGATGCCATTGGGCTTGGGATCAAGCGCCTGCAGGATAAACCAGCGGATCAGAGAGTTTTGATCTTAATGACCGATGGCGCCAACACAGCGGGAAGAGTCAGCCCTCTTCAAGCAGCCAATTTTGCCGCCAAACAAGGTGTTACCATTCACACCATTGGCATTGGTGCAGAACAAATGGTCGTACAGGGATTTTTCGGACCTAAAGTCGTCAACCCTTCTAGCGACTTGGACGAACCCTTGCTAACCAATATTGCAGAACTGACGGGCGGACAATATTTCCGCGCACGAAGCACCCAAGAATTAAAAGCCGTCTATCAAATCCTTGAGCAACTTGAACCCACGCCTTCTGAAGAGGTATTCCAACGCCCCAAAACAACGCTGTTTCATTGGCTGGGGATGTTGTCGTTGATTTTATTAGGGCTCAGCATCCTAAGTAGCGGGCGCTTATCTTTGCGTGATCGGAGAGCATCATGACACTTTTTGATGTGCTCCATTTTAACCGACCTATCTGGTTGCTGCTGATCCCCATCGTTTGTTTTGGCTATTTGTTATTTAGTCTACAACCCCAGTCGTCATTGCTTAAACGCAAGGTGGCGGCTCACCTGCTTCCTTTTCTGACAGAAAGCATTCCTTCCGCTAAATACATTAATTGGCTTGGTCTTTTCGCCGTCAGCTGCTTTGTTATTGGTATTTCGGGCATTAGCTTTTCTAAAACCAACTCAGAGCTTTATGTCGCTCAGAACAAAACGGTCTTTATTGTTGATCAATCGCTCTCCATGTACGCTACAGATGTTCGTCCCAACCGCTTAACGCGAAGCAAACAAATTATCAGAGACATTTTACAAGCTGATATCGAAGGCGAGATTGCTTTGATTGCATTTGCCGGGGACGCCTACACGATCAGCCCTTTCACCCAAGACAAACAAACACTGATTCACTTCCTAGTCGCACTCGACCCCTTAATCATGCCTCTCTACGGTAGCCACTTGAAATCAGGGATAGAGCAAGCACTTGAATTAGTGAGCAATGATGCCAATAAGCCTCGACACTTTATTATTTTGACGGACGACTTAGCCAACGAGGACGAAGCTGCGCTTCAAGAGGCAAATAAACTTGGCGTTCAACTGGATGTGATCGCTGTTGGAACGCCTGAAGGTGGAACCATGCAATTGCCAGAAGGCCAAATCCTCAAACACAACGGCATAACAGCACTCGCAAAAACACCAATCACAGCCATCGAGCAGGCAACAGAGGCTGCCAATGGTCGCTTCTACCAACATACAATCGATGATACTGATCTGCAGAGCCTTCTTGATACCCAATCGACAAACTCTGCCAAACGCTCAAACCTGTCAGGACAAACATGGCAAGAGCAAGGTCATTACTTTGCCATTCCCTTAGTGCTTTGGCTATTGTGGCAATTCCGACAAGGCTGGCTGTGCCTTATGCTGCTATTTATTATGTCTAGCCCGCCTTCTAGCTACGCCTCCCCATTGGAATGGTTTAAAACACCCGATCAAAAAGGCCAGCAGGCATTTGATCAAGGCCGCTGGGATGAAGCCGCTAAGCTATTTGAGCAGCCGCTCTGGAAGGCCGCCAGTCAATATGCAAATCAGGATTATCCGCAAACTGTTGAAACATTGCAGAACGTCGCCACCACTGCCAGCGACTATTACAACCTAGGCAACGCATTGGCTTTGAGTAATGATTTAGAGGGCGCTAAAACGGCCTATGAAACGTCTCTCTCTTTGCGCTCGGACTTTCCAGAAGCAAAAGAAAACCTTGACTATATCAAACAGCAGTTGAAAAAGACGTCTCCTCAAGAGCAGTCTGATAATTCAAGTCAGCAAAGCAACAATGAGGGTCAAACACAGCAGAGCGAACAGAATGGAGCATCCAAGAACGCCGATTCAGAAACAAACAATAGCCAGCAAAAACAAGACAACTCTCAGCAAAAACAGGATAATAGTCCGGTGACGGATACCTCAAATGAAGAGCAAAATGCCCTCCTTAACGAAAGGCAAATCGAGCAACAACAAGCGCTCGACCAATGGCTCCGTCAGATTCAAGATGATCCTGGGGACCTGATAAAACGCAAACTTTGGTACTTACATCAGGAACGTCGTCACGAAAATCGCTTTAATCAAGAAGAAGGGCAACAGCCATGGTAGCCAACCTTTACATTTTGCCAAGATATATTTTCTCAATGTTATGTATGCTCTTGGCCGTGGCCTACTCTGGTCTTTCACTTGCCGATCAAGTAACCGCTGCCCTAGACAAAAATACCGTTACTGAAAACGAAGTCGTACAACTGACGATTCGCACCGACTTCGCCAATACAGGGAACGGCCCAGATTTATCCTCTCTAAAACGTGACTTTGACATTGTCAGTCAAAGCCAGAACAGTCAGTTCAGCTTCAACCTAGGCACCAATCAAGCTCTCAATTTCTGGGTAGTGACTCTAATCCCTAAAGCAGTGGGGAACTTCCAAATTCCGCCAATCAAGGTGGGAGATCAACAATCTGAGGCCCTATACATTGAAGTCAAACCAGCCAAGCAGATGACCGACAAACTTGGCAATCCGCTGGTGATGCTAAAGTTCCAAAGCAACATCACAGAACCTTATGTGCAGCAACAGGTGCTACTAACACTAGAACTCTATACCGCTGTCACATTACAAAGCGCTAATCTGTCCACTCCGAATCATCCCAACCTTTTGATGGAACGCTTGTCTGATGATCAAATGCGCTATGAGGAAATCAACGGCACATCGTATCAAGTTCTCACTCGTGAATACGTTGCCTTCCCACAGCGTAGCGGCCCACTTGAGTTAACGAATCAAAGTGTCGAAGCCATGGTTAGCACTCAACGTGGTGCACGCAAAGTAAATATCAAAAGTACGCCGATTTCATTGAATGTTTTGCCCATTCCGGCCTCTTATGGCAATAGCAATTGGCTACCCACTGATGCGGTTGCGGTTCGATCCGTCCTCTCTAATAGTGTTAGCAATCCGCGTATTGGGGATACTTTATTTTGGGAGATCGATATCACAGCACAAGGTGTCTTAGGGGAGCAGCTACCCACTCTGAGCTATCCCAGCAATAGAGCCTATAAGTTATATCCTTCTTCCCCGACATATGAAACGAATAAGGGCATTAATGGTGTCACGGGGCGCGCCTCCATGCGCATAGAGGTTGTGCCTACTCAATCAGGGCCATTAACACTGCCGGAAGTGCAAGTAACCTATTGGGACCCCATTGCTAGACAAGTAAAAACTGCGACAGCCAATGCTGCTGTAGTGGATGTTGCACCTCTGCCCAACAGCGGGACTTCTTCGGAGTCAAACTCTTCGGCACTGCCTTCTGGGCCAATAGCATCGCCACAAGATATCCCCCCACAAAGCACTTCTGTGGCACCGATCTCACTTGCTAAGGCCAAACCTAAAGCACAACCAACACCCGAAGAAAATAATGACTCACCAGCCCCCATAGAGGTAGAGGTCACCACACCTTCTGATTCACCATCATGGGCGATCATGGTTGCTGGAATACTCATGCTATTGGGTGGCACTGGTATTGTTGTCTGGATACTACTAAAACGACGAAAGTCAGGGGCGTCAGACAGCAACAGTGACGTTCCGACCCTTCAGGAGTTTGCCCCTTTGTCATCTGGTAATGAAGACGCTGCGTATGAACAACTTTTATCAGGATGTCGACGCAGCGATTTGAGCACGTTACGACTAAATTTATTAGAGTGGGCTAGACACCGCTGGGGAGACAATGCAATCCGAGGTATTGATGATATCAAACGGTTAACAGACACCCCTCACTTAACACAATTATTAATGGAAGCAGAGTTGGTCATGTATTCACCTTCAGCATCGACTCAGTGGAATGGCGATGCGCTAGCAGACGCGCTAGAAGAATACGTTACGGGCCACACCAAGCCGTCTCAAGCTAGTCAGCTTAAAACTCTGTATCCTAATTTTTAGCCTAAGGAGCTTTTACACTATGACGCAGGCACACCAAACTGGCATCACTGCTGAAGCATCCAGCGATGCGTCCTTTATTGCCCTTGATGCAGTTGCTGGTCAAGAAACAAATCTCAGAAAAGCATTAGCGGCCTTCCCTGACCTGATTGAATCGATCCAGAAACAATTTCCGGATACCGAGCTTCATGCCGCTATCGGCTTTTCTATACACAGCTTCGAACGCATCACAAAACACGCAGCACCTCGAGAGTTAACACAGTTTCCGTCCCTGACCGGCCCACTGCTGAGTGTGCAAGACCAAGCGTTCGACATGATGTGGCATATCCGCTCGAACCGACGGGATGCAACCCATCAACTATCACTCGCGCTTTACAAAGCTGTTAAAAACTTTGTCACCTTAAAAGACAGCGTTGACTGCTTCAAGTATTTAGATAATCGTGACTTTACGGGATTTGTTGATGGCACTGAAAACCCTCAAGGAGAGGACCGAGCTTCAGTAGCACTGGTTGCAGACGACGAATTACAGTACCGAGGCGGCTCATACTTTAACTACATGAAATTTGTTCACGACTTAGCCAAATGGGAGCAGCAAGACCTTAAAGTACAAGAGGATACCTACGGTCGTACCAAATACGATAACGAAGAATATGCAGGCGCAGACAAATCCCCTCACGCACATACTAAACGTACGTCATTGAAGGATGCCGATGGTAAATCTATGGAGCTGCTAAGACAGAGCATGCCATTTGGCGACCTAAATGAGCAAGGTCTTATTTTCGCAAGCTACTCGAAAACCCCTATCATTTTTAACCTAATGCTCAAGAGCATGATCGAAGGGGATGAAGAGGGTCACGTAGACCATTTAATGAAGTACACCTCCGCGACACATGGTAGTGCCTTCTTTATGCCTCCAATTAGCTTTTTCAAAGGCTTAGACGCTTAACAAACACCTAGCAAGTTAGAAGACCACTGCGGAAGATAAAAAAAGACCACACAATGTGTGGTCTTTTTTTCGTAACGCTAGATTCTAATTACGAACAATTTCAGCGGAATTCTTCAACAGATTCTGCTGCGCACGTAACGTCATAGACGCTAAAGTCTGAGATAAGTAGTTTTCATAAATATCTCTTTGCGCATCATCGACTGTTTGGTCGCCTAGGCTGACTTCAGTTAAGCGAATCGCAACCACATCACCATTTGCCGCTGTCTCCACTCCAGTCGAGGCTTTGCCATCGATTGGGTGAGGCAAACCGAAAGCTAAGCTAGTCACTTCGTCTTGACCACGCTCAGCGCTGCTGACAGAAGTCCAATCACCAGCCCCTGTTTCCAGTGCTTGCTTAGCTAATTGATTTAATTCCTCAAGCGCTTTCTCTTGAACGACAATAGAAGTAATAGCGTCTTTCGCTTCTTCAAACGTTTGCTTTGCTTCGGCTTTGTGATCATTCTTATGAATCACCACAACCTGCTCATCGCTAAGCTCGATTAAATCACTGTTATGACCATCTTCCAAAACCGTCGGGCTGTAAGCCGCTGCAATAACCGCTGGCGCAGAGGTAATATCATCCGTACCACCATCACGACCAAAGTAATCCGATGTCAGTACAGCAAGACCGTATTCTTTAGCAATCGCAGACAAGTCGTCGCTCGCATAAGCCAGATCTGTAATCGTTTCATGGGCACCAAGCAAAGTATCTTTCGCTTTTTGTGCAACTAGATCAGACATTAACTCATCACGCATATCCGCTAAGGAAGGTGCTTCTGTCTCGCTAACGCTCTTAAGCTCAACTAAGTGGTAACCGAACTCAGTTTTTACTTCTTCAACGGTACCTGGCTCCATAGCAAACAGAGTGTTTTCAAATGGCTCAACCATAATGCCGCGTGAAATAAAGCCTAAATCACCGCCTGATTCTTTCGACCCTAGGTCATCGGAGTACTCTGCCGCCAAATCCGCAAAGGAAGCGCCATCATCAAGCTTAGCTTTGATCTCTGCAATGCGCGCCTGAGCTTCATCATCAGAACGAGACGAAGTATCCACTAAGATATGCGCTGCTTCACGCTCTTCACCTTGGAAACTCGCAACACGCGCTTGATAAGCGTCATTCAACTCTGCATCAGACACCTCAACTTGGTCCTGAAGGTCAGCCGCTGACACAACAACATAATCAATCTTTACTTGCTCCGGCGTCACAAAGTTCGCTTGGTGCTCATCGTAGTAAGCTTGTAGCGCATCATCTTCTACCGTAACTTGCTCGGTTTGATCTGCTAGTGAGTAGCGAATGAAGTCATAGCTACGCTTCTGATTTTGTAGGGCAACGATGTTTTCTACCTGGCTAGGTAAAACAAACTCAGAACCTGCTAAAGCATTGCGAGTTTGCTGAATCAATACGTCCTGCTTAATACGCTCTTTAAATGCTAATGGTGTAAAACCAAGTGAGCGAATAAAGTTTAAATACTTGTTTTGATCAAACTGACCATCGGTTTGAAATTGCTCAGCTTGCAATAGGTAGGCATCAACTTGTGCATCTGACACACCTAGATTTAGCTGTTCAGCTTGATTCATCATGACAGTACGTTGGATCAACTCATCCAATGCACGTCGCTGCAGGGCGTTTTCTTCCAGCATTGCCGGATCAATTTGACCGCCCATCATTGAAATCAACTGACGACGTTGTGTCTCAGCAGACTGCAACAATTGCATACGAGAAATTTCTTTACCATCTACTTCTGCAACGGTATCTGTTGAAGTAAAGCTTTGTACCAATGCTTCAACACCGAATAGAGCAAAAGTCACAATCACTACACCAATAATGACCTTAACGATAATGCCTTGTGACTTATCTCTGATATCCTGGAGCATCTTGCCTCCACCTTAAAAACTATTATCTGTAAAACAAAAAAGGTGCATTCCGCTGGGAACACACCTCTTTGCTCTAATGGCGGAACGGACGGGACTCGAACCCGCGACCCCCTGCGTGACAGGCAGGTATTCTAACCAACTGAACTACCGCTCCAAATACATTAGTTCACCGCGTCTTTAAGGCCTTTACCTGCTTTAAAGCTAGGTACCTTAGCAGCACTGATCTGGATTTCTTCACCAGTTTGAGGGTTACGACCAGTACGTGCCGCACGCTCTTTTACTGAAAAAGTACCAAAACCAACTAAAGTTACTTGGTCGCCTTTTGCTAGTGCTTCTTCGATTGCAGTCAAAGTCGCATCTAGTGCATTACTTGCAGCAGCTTTAGACAAGTCTGCGGACGTGGCAATAGCATCAATCAATTCTGATTTATTCACGTTCTACCCCTTTCAGTATTATCGTGGTTCCTTAGTTTTTTAATTCGACCAAAAGTAGCGGTCGGATCAAGATGAGCATTTATACAAGGCTATCTTAGGCCCTGTCAACACAGGGTTTGAACTAATGATGACTCACAGATTCTTGTTCATCAACAGTTTTTTCCTTTCCTGACACAGTTTCTTCACTTTTTGGTGAAGGAACGTACTCTAATGCCACATCTAGCACCTCATCAATCCATTTAACCGGCACGATTTCTAGATCCGCTTTAATGTTGTCAGGTATTTCTTTCAGATCTCGAGTATTTTCCTGAGGAATTAATACCGTTTTAATACCACCACGGTGAGCCGCTAGAAGCTTCTCTTTGAGGCCACCTATAGGTAACACCTCACCACGCAGCGTAATCTCGCCTGTCATGGCCACAGAGGCTTTCACAGGCACCTTAGCAAGCACCGATACGATAGCAGTACACATCGCAATACCAGCGCTTGGACCATCTTTTGGCGTAGCCCCCTCAGGCACGTGTAAATGCAGGTCCACTTTTTCATGGAAATCGTCATCGATTCCTAGGCCGACTGCACGGCTTCGAACAACGGTTAAAGCCGCTTGAATCGACTCTTGCATGACATCACCCAGAGAGCCTGTTTTCACATGACGCCCCTTACCTGGCACACCAGCTGCTTCAATGGTGAGCAATTCACCACCCACAGATGTCCAAGCCAAACCTGTAACTTGGCCAATCTGGTTATTTTCTTCCGCTTTACCGTAACTAAATTTACGAACACCACAGTACTCTTCCAAGTTCTCTGATGTTACTTTTACGGCATCCTTACTCTTCTTAAGGGCTTGCTCCTTCACCACACGACGACATACTTTACTGATCTCGCGCTCAAGTCCACGCACACCAGCCTCTTTCGTGTAGTAACGCACAACATCCATCAGCGCCTCATCAGAGACTTCAATTTCAGAGTCTTTCAGACCACTCTGCTTCATTTGCTTTGGCAGCAAATAACGCTTAGCAATATTAAGCTTTTCGTCTTCTGTGTAACCTGGAATACGAATGATTTCCATACGGTCCAGTAAAGGTCCAGGGATATTCATACTATTGGACGTACAAATAAACATCACATCCGAAAGATCGTAATCGACTTCTAGGTAGTGATCACTGAAGGTATGGTTTTGTTCTGGATCTAACACCTCAAGCAAGGCTGATGCTGGATCACCACGTTGATCCATACCCATTTTGTCGATTTCATCTAACAAGAAAAGCGGGTTCTTTACTTTTACTTTTGCAAGCTTTTGAAGCAACTTGCCCGGCATAGAACCTATGTAAGTTCGGCGGTGACCACGAATCTCAGATTCATCACGTACACCACCTAATGCCATACGAACATATTTACGGTTTACCGCACGAGCAATCGATTGACCAAGGGATGTCTTACCAACACCTGGAGGCCCTACCAGACACAACACAGGCCCCTTCACCTTTTTCACACGCTGCTGTACAGCAAGGAACTCCAAGATTCGATCTTTTACATCCTGAAGACCATAGTGATCCTCATTCAGAACCTTCTCGGCGTACACCAGGTCGTTACGAACCTTAGAACGTTTCGCCCATGGCAAAGACACTAACCAATCAATGTAACCGCGCACCACCGTTGCTTCAGCGGACATAGGAGACATCATTTTGAGCTTTTTCAGCTCACCTTCAGCTTTCTCAGTCGCCTCAGGAGACATTTTCGCTTCAGTAATTTTTTCTTGCAGCAAATCCAACTCATTGCTGCCTTCATCCATATCACCCAGCTCTTTCTGAATCGCCTTCATTTGCTCATTCAGATAGTACTCACGCTGACTTTTCTCCATCTGTTTTTTGACACGACTACGGATGTTCTTCTCAAGGTGAGCAATATCAAGCTCCCCATCCATCAGCCCCATCAGATGCTCACCACGTTCAACTAGAGAGTTCAACTCCAATGCACGCTGCTTATCTTCAAGCTTCAGACTCATATGACCGGCAATAGAGTCGATCAATTTAGATAAATCATCTATAGACTTAAGAGACGTTACCACTTCACTTGGAATACGCTTACTTCCGGCAACATACTCATCAAGCTGCTTAATCAATGCATTGCGGATTGCAGGGTATTCTGACTCATCATCTTCGGCTTCAGGAGCTTCTTCAATCGTCGCCGAAACCCACTCATCACCTTCCTCAAGATCTTGCAATGAAGCGCGGTACTGACCTTCCACTAACACCTTAACCGTGCCATCAGGAAGGCGTAGCAGTTGAATAACTTTGGCAACGGTACCGATTGTGTATAAATCGTCACGTTTTGGATCATCTTTTGAAGCATCTTGTTGGGCAACAAGAAAAACCAGCTTGTCGCCATCCATTGCAGACTCTAGTGCTGCAATAGATTTCTTACGACCAACAAATAGCGGCAACACCATGTGCGGATACACGACAACGTCGCGCAAAGGCAGCATAGGTAAAAATTTAGAATCTGATTCGGACATAATTTCTTCCAACTGAACATCAACGAACTTTGCATCGATGTGTGACTTAACTGATATAAATAAGAGATAGGGTCAACGAGCTGAAATTGCAAGCGCAATAAAGAAGGGAATTAAAAGAAAAACAAAAGTTTAGGAGAGAATTTCGCTTGGGCTGAACAGCCCAAGCGAAGAACGGATAAAATCTAACCGTTTGAAGCGTCTTTCTGCTCGCTCTCTAATACCATTAGAGGTGCAGAATCACCACGAATAGATGACGCATCCATTACTACTTTTGCCACATCAGTGCGATTAGGCAATTCATACATACAATCCAGTAAAGAAGACTCTAGAATGCTACGCAAACCACGAGCACCCGTCTTACGCTCTAAAGCTAAGTGAGCGGCTTCGCGTAAAGACTCCTCAGTGAATTCAAGTTCAACACCTTCTAGTTCAAACAGGTGCTGGTACTGCTTAGTCAAAGCATTCTTAGGCTGGCTTAGAATCGTCATTAAGGCTTCTTCGTCCAGCTCTGAAAGGGTTGCCACAACGGGCAAACGACCAACAAACTCTGGAATCAAACCAAATTTAACTAAGTCTTCTGTTTCAACATCATGAATAGACTCAGAGAAAGAACGATTTTCTTCTTTGCTCTTAACCGTTGCCTTAAAGCCGATACTGCTTTTCTCAGTACGATCACTGATCACACGCTCAAGGCCAGCAAAGGCACCACCACAAATAAACAGAATGTTCGAAGTGTCCACTTGAACAAACTCTTGTTGAGGGTGCTTACGTCCACCTTGCGGAGGAACTGATGCAACAGTACCTTCGATCAGTTTCAACAGCGCCTGCTGTACACCTTCACCAGATACGTCACGAGTGATGGACGGGTTATCAGATTTACGAGAAATCTTATCGATTTCATCAATGTAAACGATACCTCGCTGCGCCTTATCGACGTCGTAATCACAGTTCTGCAGCAGTTTCTGTATGATATTCTCGACGTCTTCACCAACATAACCTGCTTCAGTCAATGTTGTTGCATCGGCAATTGTGAATGGCACATCCAAAACACGAGCAAGGGTCTGTGCTAACAGCGTTTTACCGCTACCAGTTGGACCAATCAAAAGAATATTACTCTTGCCAAGCTCAATATCTTTGTTCGCTAAACCTTGATGACGCAAACGCTTGTAATGGTTATAAACCGCAACCGCCAAGACCTTTTTAGCTCGATCTTGTCCAATTACATAATCATCTAACGCTGCAGCAAGTTTTGAAGGTGTCGGCAACTCATCTTTCGCTTCCGCTTCACCTTCACCCTGCATCAATTCTTGCGTAATGATGTTGTTGCAAAGGTCAACACATTCATTACAGATATATACCGAAGGGCCAGCAATTAGCTTCTTAACCTCATCCTGACTCTTTCCACAGAAAGAACAGTACAGCAAGCGATCAGAATGCTCACCTCGGCTGTATTTATCATCAGACATTAAAGTCCACCCTTTTTATACTTCGCGTTTTTCTAAAATATCGTCAATCAGACCGTATTCTTTAGCCAACTGCGGACTCATAAAATTATCACGATCTGTATCTTGCGCAACTTTCTCAATCGGCTGACCTGAGTGATGAGCAATGATTTCGTTCAAACGATGCTTAATACCTAGAATTTCGCGAGTGTGAATTTCGATATCAGAAGCCTGACCTTGGTAACCACCTAAAGGCTGGTGAATCATGACACGAGAGTTAGGCAAACAGTAACGCTTACCTTCCGCTCCAGCCGTTAGCAACAACGCTCCCATGCTGGCAGCTTGACCGATACACATGGTGCTCACATCAGGCTTAATAAACTGCATAGTATCATAAATTGACATGCCTGCTGTCACAGAGCCGCCAGGAGAGTTGATGTACAAATGGATATCCTTATCAGGGTTCTCTGACTCTAAGAATAGCAACTGCGCAACAACAAGGTTGGCCATGTGATCTTCTACCTGTCCCACTAAGAAGATGACACGCTCTTTCAGCAAACGAGAGTAAATATCAAAAGAACGTTCGCCACGAGCTGTCTGCTCAATAACCATTGGGACTAGGCCATTACTTGTAATCGCGACTGGACCAGTTGTAGGGGTCATTAAATTCATATTCTATTCCTTAAAACGAAAAGGCCGGTATAGCTTACGCTATACCGGCCTATTAGAATTATAAGCTATGCTTATGCTTCTTCAGTCTCTTCTGCTTCAGCAGCTTGAGCTTCTGGCTTGATAGCGTCTTCGTAACTTAGAGCTACTTCAGTAATTTGTGCGCTTTCTAGCAGTTTATCAACAACTTGCTCTTCAAGTACAGCAGATTGAACTTGAGCTAGTTGCTCTTTGTTGTTTAAGTAGAATTCAACTACTTGTTGTGGCTCTTGGTAAGCTTGCGCCATATCTTCCAAGAATGCACGTACACGATCATCTTCTACTTTAAGTTCGTTCTTCTGGATCACTTCAGAGATCAAAAGACCGATCTTCGCGCGCTTAGTCGCTTCTTCACTGAACAGTTCAGCTGGAAGTTGAGACGGATCAAAACCTTCCATGTTGCCGAATTGACGTGCAGCTTGTTGACGTAGACCATTTACTTCTTGCTCTACCAAAGATGCAGGAACATCTACCGGGTTAAGTGCTAGAAGTTGATCGAATAGAGAGTTTTTAAGCTTAGCTTTTACTGCTTGGCTTAGTTCGCGCTCCATGTTTTTCTGAACTTCAGCACGTAGGCTTGCTAGGTCAGCAGTCTCTAGACCGAACTTAGAAGCAAACTCGTCATTTAGCTCAGGAAGTACTTGTTCAGCAACTTCGTGGGCAGTAATTTTGAATGATGCTTCTTTACCCGCTAGGTGCTCAGCTTGGTAGCTTTCTGGGAACGTTACAGTGATTGTACGCTCTTCGCCAGCTTTGATACCTACGATACCTTCTTCGAAGCCAGGGATCATTGAGTTAGAACCTAGAACCAGTTTGTGGCCTTGTGCTGCGCCACCTTCAAATGCTTCTTCACCTAAGAAACCTTCGAAGTCGATAGTTACTTGATCGCCGTCTTTCGCTTCACGCTCAACTGCAGACCACTCAGCATTTTGCTTACGTAGTGTTTCAAGCATAGTATCAACGTCTGCTTCTGTTACATCAGCAACAACGCGATTTACTTCAATTTTAGAAGCGTCTGCAAGTTCAATCGTTGGGTAAACTTCAACTTTTGCAACGAACTCTAGATCAGCGCCTTCAGCGATGTTCTTAGGTTCGATAGCAGGCATACCAGCTGGGTTAATTGATTCAGCTTGGATTGCCTCAACGTAAGCGTCACGCATAACTTGCTCAAGCGCTTCCATACGGATGCTTTGACCGAAACGCTTTTTAACAACGCTAACTGGCACTTTACCTTTACGGAAACCATCGATACGTACTGTCTTAGCTGTTTTAGCTACTTCAGCGTTAACTTTATCATCAATACGTGCAGCAGGAACGCTAATAGTAAGAACGCGTTCGATTGGAGACGTTGTCTCTACAGAAACTTGCATAAAACTTCCTCTTGGGAACGTGCTTTATTTGTTGACGCCGCCGCGAAGAATCACGACTTAACTTATAGCTCAGTCAACAAGACCAAAAATTTTATTAACGTAATGTAATGGCACGCCTGGAGGGATTCGAACCCCCGACCATCCCCTTAGAAGGGGGATGCTCTATCCAACTGAGCTACAGGCGCAGATACTACATCACAAATAGTGACGCGCTATTATATGGAAGGAATATCAATCGTCAACTCAAAGACATAAAAAAGCCCAGCAAAGCTGGGCTAAAAGATAATATATGACTTTTCGTCACCAAGGAACCGAGAATATATCTAAGCTATACCCTAGTCACTCAACAGTACAAATATCACAAAAGGAACGAGAGTGATATTAGTCGCCTGCGTACTGTTTTGCAACCAAAATGGATCACTTTTATTCCCCTTGCACTATAGATGTGCACTTACCACATTACTTACACATTAGATTGATTGAGCTTTTCTCGCTACAATCCTCTTAAGCTGTTTGAGGTAACAAGAATGGAAACGAAAGCTGTTAAAAATGCCGCATTACAAAGCTATCAGCTATTAAGATTGGTTTGGAACAGAGCGCTGCGCTACCAGGTATCTCTTAGAGCCGCACACTTAACCTTAGCAACGTTACTTGCCGCAGTCCCGATTATTACGATTGTATTTGGCATACTTCGCCTCACGCCTGCGATGGTTGCCATGCAAGATTCTCTCGTAGCGTATGTGGAAGCACATCTTGCCCCCGGCAGTAGTAGCACCGTAATCCCCTATTTATTATCGTTTTCAGAACAAACCAAAAACCTACCTGCCGCAGGCATTGCCACCTTGATACTGACAGCACTTCTTCTTCTCAATAGCTTTGAGGGCTCAGTACAAGCCATTTGGCAAATTAAGCAACGAAGAAAAATCCGTGAAAGACTGCTTACCTATTGGGCTATTTTAACGCTCGGCCCCATCATGCTCGCAGTAGTAATGAGCTTATATGGCACGCTACTTTCCTATCAGTTAACAGGAAATTACATACCTAGTGTGCTGGAAGGACTGTTTGAGTTCAGTAGTTACGTGGTTTACTTTCTTCTGCTCTTTACGATTAATTTTTTAACTCCTAACAACGAGGTAAAAGTGAAATTAACTGCGATTTCAGCAATGCTTGGCGCGATCGCAATTGTTTTACTGAACTCTGTGTTTGCCAATTTCGCACAATTTTTTGCCAGCTATCAGATTGTTTACGGAGCCTTCGCCGCACTTCCTATTTTTCTAATTTGGCTGCAAGTTAGCTGGCTAATCATATTGCTAACCGTCAGTCTTAACGCAACTTTGCATAAACTGGATCGCTATAAAGAGCATTCTAAGTTAGAATGATCGGTCAAACTTTCCTATTACCTAAATATACCTATGCATAATATCGACGAACTGAATTCCATTATGAACGAGGCGGATTGCCTAATTTCTGAGGCTGAACTGAATGACGCCCTAGATAAAATGGCAAAACAAATCACCAACGACCTAGCAGACAAACTTCCTTTGGTTATCTGCGTCATGAATGGCGGTTTATTACCAACAGGCGCACTTATGCAGCGTTTGCAATTCCCACTTGAGCTAGATTACGTTCATGCTAGTCGCTACGGCATGGAGACAACTGGCAGCACTCTAAACTGGACTCGCTATCCGCAAGCAGACTTTAAGGGTCGCGATGTGCTCATCGTTGATGATATTTTTGATCAAGGACACACCTTAGAAGCTATCATCAAATGGTTTGAGGAAAACGGCGCGCAAAATGTTTACTCTGCAACGGTCGTTAACAAGCTACACAACCGTAAAGTTGATATGCGCCCAGACTACAATGGCCTAGACGTAGAAGACCGCTTCTTATTTGGTTACGGCATGGACTACCAAGGTTACTTCCGCAACTTACAAGGCATATACGCAGTAAAGGGTAAATAAGAGACTCGAAGGCGTATCAAGAAGCATAAAAAAAGGCGCCTAGCGCCTTTTTTTGTGGGTTTAACTCGACGTTAGAATACTCGGTTAAAGCCGTTCAATGCCGCAACACGATAAGCTTCAGCCATTGTTGGGTAGTTAAACGTAGTATTTAAGAAATACTTCAAAGTATTCAATTCACCTGGCTGCTTCATGATTGCCTGACCGATGTGAACGATCTCAGAAGCTTGGTCACCGAAGCAGTGAATACCAAGGATCTCAAGTGTTTCTCGGTGGAACAGTAGCTTCAGCATACCCACCGCTTCACCAGTAATCTGAGCTCGAGCCGTATTCTTAAAGAATGCACGCCCAACTTCATAAGGCACTTTTTCAGCCGTTAATTCCGCTTCAGTTTTACCTACTGATGAGATTTCAGGGATAGTGTAGATACCTGTCGGAACTTCTGAAATAAAGTGTCCACCTTCAAGACCTAACATGTTAGCCGCAACAGAACGACCTTGGTCGTAGGCAGCACTCGCTAAGCTTGGCCAACCGATCACATCTCCGGCCGCGTAGACGTTCTCAACGGCCGTTTGATACGTATCATTAACAGCTAGCTGGCCACGAGAGTTCGTCTCAAGGCCAATATTTTCAAGACCAAGATTCTCTGTATTGCCAGAGCGACCGTTACAGAACAACAACGCATCAGCACGGATTTTCTTTCCAGACGCCATCGTCATCACTACATCACGATCAGAACCTTCGACTTTCTCAAATGTTTCGTTATGGCGAATCAAGATACCACCATCACGTAAGTGATAACTTAGCGCGTCTGTGATTTCATCATCCAAGAAGCTCAATAGTTTCTTGCCTGGGTTAATCAACTCAACTCTTACACCTAGACCACAGAAGATCGAGGCATATTCACAACCGATAACGCCCGCACCGTAGATAATCAAGGAACGTGGAGTATGGCTAAGCGTTAAAATACTATCAGAACAGTAAATACGTGGATTCGTGAAGTCGATGTTCGCAGGGTGATATGGTCGCGAGCCTGTCGCGATCACAACTTTCTCAGCCACTAGCTCTTCAGGACCTTTCTCGTAGGTGTTTACTTCAATAGTGTGTGCGTCTTTAAAACGACCGCGACCAAAAAATACATCGATACGGTTTCGAGCGTAGTATTCCGTACGACCTAGTACCTGCTTATCGATAACTTTGTTTGCATGCTCAAGCACTTTCGGAAAAGAGAACCAACGTGGCTCACCGATGTCTCGGAACATAGGGTTGGTGTTGAAAGCAATAATCTCTTTAACCGCATGACGCAGTGCTTTCGACGGAATAGTACCTAAGTGAGTACAGCTACCGCCGACTCGCGGACTAGCTTCAATGACTGCAACTCGCTTACCCGCTTTAGCTGCATTCATCGCAGCCCCCTCCCCAGCGGGACCGGTACCTAGTACCACGACATCATAATGTCTAGTCGTCATAAGATTTTACTACCTCATCTATTTCGTTGCGTCATAAAACTGATCATCAGAGACCTTGGCTGCTTGTGCTTTCTTAGTTTCCTTTTCGCACTTCCCTTTATCACCGCCACAAATATCACAAGCCACTTCCATGCCCAGAGCGCTCATGCCGCCACAAGAACCAGAAATAGGCTTACGCCCCATCAGAACACCCACTGCCATGGCTACTACCAAAGCAATCATTAATACAAATGCTAATACAATCGTTGTCATAGTTACCTCAATACAGCTTAATTAGAAAGATAAGGTTCAAATGCATCGGAGTATTGCTCCGCAAAACCAAAGTCTTCTTTCACTAACATATAGGCTGCAATATTGTTGTCTTGAGCAAATTTCAAGCCCGCTTCGGGACCTAACACCGTTATCGCAGTTGCCAAGCCGTCCGCGCGGGTTGCATTGGCATCAATTACCGTTACAGACACTAATCGATGTGTAATTGGCTTACCGGTTGTTGGATCAATCGTGTGCGAATAACGCACACCATTCTTTTCAAAATAGTTTCGATAGTCACCAGAAGTCGCAATCGCAATATCGTTTGCTTCGATAACACGCTGAGCGACGTTATGACCGCCAGCAGGACTTTCCACCCCTACCAGCCAAGCACTACCATCAAGCTTAGTTCCTGAAACAGACAATTCGCCACCTACTTCAACAAGATAGTTTTGAATTCCCGCTTTTCTAAGCACTCGCGCCACTTCATCAACACCGTAACCCTTGGCAATAGAAGATAGATCGACATATACATTACGAGCCTTGGTTAATTCATTGTCTTCCAGGCGCACATAGTGATAACCAACTCTCTCTTTGGCTTCTGCGATATCAGTATCCGTTGGAACTTTATCTTCATGTTTACCTGGACCGAAACCCCATAAGTTAACCAATGGTCCAACAGTAACATCGTATTTCCCAGCGCTTAATTCACTGATTTTGAGCGCTTCACCCACCACATACGCCATGCCATCAGACACTGTCACAGTCGAACCAGCTGGCTGCTTGTTAAACAGTGACAACTCAGAGCTCGGGTCATAAGTGGACATCAACTTGTTCACATGAACCAAAACATCATCAACCAATGTTTTTAGCTCTTCTCGAGAAGGGGCATCGGCTGTCGTGGTGTATTTAATGGTATACGTTGTTCCCATCGTTGGACCTGAAAAGCTTTCCAACTCTGGAGAAAAAGAAACTGCTTTAAAAAGAATGGTGGCAAGAACAATGGCCACTAAAGCCAGTAGAAATTTGTTTTTCATAGAGACCTAACGTCCTAACAGGGAAAGAAAAACAAAGACCCACCAGTTACGGTGGGTCTGTGTTTTACTCAGTGCTAGCCACCAAAGTCATCAAGAAGAATGTTTTCCTTCTCAACGCCTAAGTCTTCTAGCATCTTGATTACAGACGCGTTCATCATTGGAGGTCCACACATGTAGAACTCACAATCTTCTGGCGCTGGGTGATCTTTCAGATAGTTTTCATACAACACGTTGTGAATGAAACCAGTCTTACCTTCCCAGTTATCTTCTGGTTGTGGATCAGATAGAGCTAGGTGCCACACGAAGTTATCGTTCTCTTCTTGTAGCATGTCGTACTCTTCTGTGTAGAAAGCTTCACGCAAACTACGCGCACCGTACCAGAAAGACATCTTACGCTTAGAGTTCAGACGCTTAAGCTGGTCGAAAATGTGCGAACGCATAGGCGCCATACCCGCACCACCACCGATGAATACCATCTCAGCATCAGTATCCTTAGCGAAGAACTCACCAAACGGACCGTATACCTTAATTTTATCACCTGGCTTCAAGCTGAATACGTAAGAAGACATTTGACCTGGTGGTACATCGTCTTTACCTGGTGGCGGTGAAGCGATACGAATGTTGAACTTAACAACACCTTTCTCTTCAGGGTAGTTCGCCATTGAGTAAGCACGAATAATGGTCTCATCAACCTTAGAAACAAATTTCCATAGGTTAAAGTGATCCCAATCACCACGATACTCTTCTTGAATATCAAAGTCTTTGTAGTTAACCGTATGTGGTGGCGCTTCAAGCTGCACATAACCACCAGCACGGAAGTCTACGTTTTCACCTTCCGGTAGACGCAACGTCAACTCTTTAATGAAGGTCGCAACGTTCGGGTTAGACTCAACAGTACATTCCCAAGCTTTTACGCCGAATACTTCTTCAGGCACTTCAACGTCCATGTCTTGCTTAACAGCAACCTGACATGAAAGACGGTAACCTTCTTTTTCTTCACGGCGTGTAAAGTGTGACTGCTCAGTAGACAGCATTGAGCCACCACCAGATGTCACTTTACATTTACACTGAGCACAAGTACCACCACCGCCACATGCAGACGATAGGAAAATACCACTATTCGCTAGGGTTTGTAGAAGCTTACCACCGGCTGGTGCTGTCACTTCCTTTTCCCCATTAATTCGGATTGTCACGTCACCGCTGCTAACTAGGCGAGCACGGGCGAACAAAATGATCGCCACTAGCGCTAGTACGATAGCGGTAAACATCACAACACCTAGAATGATTTCTAAGTTCATGCTAGTTAAACCTTATTCTTGGTTGTCCCAACAGTGCAGCGATTAAAGCTGCACACCAGAAAATGACATGAAGCCCAAGCTCATCAAACCTACAGTGATGAACGTGATACCCAAACCGCGAAGACCCGCAGGTACGTCAGAGTATTTTAGCTTCTCACGGATACCGGCCAGAGCTGCAATCGCAAGCGCCCAACCAATACCAGCACCGACACCGTAAACCAAACTTTCAGAGAAGTTGTAGTCACGCTCTACCATGAATAGAGAGGCACCCATGATGGCACAGTTTACAGTGATCAGTGGAAGGAACACGCCCAATGCGTTGTACAACGCAGGCATGTACTTATCCAATGTCATTTCCAAAATTTGTACGATCGCTGCAATAACACCGATGTAACTTAATAGACCCAAGAAACTAAGGTCAACGTTTGGCAGACCAGCCCAATCCAATGCACCTTCAGCTAGAAGGTTTTGGTAAAGCAAGTTGTTCACAGGAACCGTTACCGCCAATACGATAACTACCGCAATACCAAGGCCGATCGCAGTCTCAACTTTCTTAGATAGTGCCAAGAATGTACACATACCTAGGAAGAAAGCCAGCGCCATGTTTTCTACGAAAACCGCCTTAATAAAAAGACTAATTAGGTGTTCCATTTATAGGGCCTCCTGAGAACGCGAGTTTTTCGCAATCTTAAACTCTGGCTCTTCAACCTGTTCTTTCTTGTATGCACGTAGCGCCCAGATAACTAGACCGATTACGAAGAAAGCACTTGGTGGAAGAAGCATCAAACCGTTTGGCTGGTACCAACCGCCGTTTTGAACTGTTTCGAAAACAGGCACACCAAACAATTTACCGGCACCAAGAAGCTCACGGAAGAAACCTACAATGATCAGCATTGCACTGTAACCCAGACCGTTACCGATACCGTCAAGGAAACTCATTGCTGGACCATTTTTCATCGCGTACGCTTCAGCACGACCCATTACGATACAGTTCGTAATGATCAGACCAACGAATACCGAAAGTTGCTTACTGATTTCGAAAGCAAATGCTTTTAGTACTTGGTCTACCACAATTACCAACGAAGCAATGATAATCATCTGTACGATGATACGAATGCTGTTAGGAATGTGTGAGCGGATCACCGCGATGAACAAGTTAGAAAATGCTGTTACAAGCGTCAGTGCGATGGACATAACCAAACTAACACTTAAGCTACTTGTAACCGCTAACGCAGAACAGATACCAAGGATCTGAAGCGCGATCGGGTTATTTGAAAGAATCGGTCCAAAGAGGACTTTTTTCACATCAGACATGCTTACACTCCCTCACTACGCAGCTTGGCAAGGAAAGGACCGAAGCCATCTTCACCCAACCAGTATTGAACTAGGTTCGTTACACCACGGCTTGTCAACGTTGCACCAGAAAGACCATCTACTTTATGAGACGCTTGTGGATCGTTAGGATCAACAGCACCTTTCGCTAGGGCAATCACAGCATCACCCTGCTCATTGTAAACTTCTTTACCTTCCCACAATGCTTTCCAAGCTGGGTTATCTACTTCACCACCTAGTCCAGGTGTTTCAGCTTGTTGGTAGAAACCAAAACCAACCACTGTAGAGAAATCACCTTCAAGCGCCATAAAGCCGTACATTGTTGACCATAGGCCGTAACCATGAACAGGCAAGATGATACGCGCATCAGCGTTTTCGTCTTTCACAACATAAACTGTTGCAAAGTTAGCACGACGTTTGATGCTTGCAGGATCCTGATCACCGCTCAAAGAAACAGACAATGCAGGGTCTTTAGCGGCTGCTTGTTGGTTGTAAGCCGCAACAGTAATACCTGCTTGCGCAAGCTCTTCTTCTGTCGCAAAACGACCTTCAGCTACATTTACTAGACGCTTCTCAACGTTAGCAAACACCTCATCAATATTTTGACCAGGCTGAAGCATTTGTGCAGCGGCCAAGATATTGCGCTTACGGTCAAGGTCACGGTTTTCTTGCTGAATTGGCTTTAGACCAACCGCAGCACCCGCAACGAAAATTGAACATACCAAACACAGTGCAACCGCAACAATGATGGTTTTTGAAATGCTATCGTTACTGCTAGCCATTGCGAGCGATCCTCCGTTTGATGTTTGCTTGCACTACAAAGTGGTCAATGAACGGAGCAAACAAGTTAGCGAACAAGATCGCCAACATCATACCCTCTGGGTATGCTGGGTTAACCACACGAATCATCACAACCATCACACCAATTAGTGCACCGTAGAACCACTTACCGCGGTTAGTCATAGACGCAGACACTGGGTCAGTCGCCATGTACATCATACCGAAAGCGAAACCACCGATAACAAGGTGCCAGTACCATGGTGTAGCAAACATAGCGTTAGTGTCAGAACCAATTGCATTAAATAGCAAAGAGGTAGCCACCATACCAAGCATCACACCAGCTACGATACGCCAAGCAGCAATCTTCATAATTAGTAGTGCGCCACCACCAATTAGGATCGCAAGAGTAGACGTTTCACCCATAGAACCTTGGATAACACCGAAGAATGCATCAGACCAAGCAACAGAAACAGCTTCTACACCGCCTGCTGCCATCTGGCTTAACGCTGTCGCACCAGAGTAACCATCCACTGCAGTCCAAACCGCATCACCAGACATAGATGCTGGGTAAGCGAAGAATAGGAATGCACGACCAGCAAGCGCTGGGTTAAGGAAGTTTTTACCTGTACCACCAAATACTTCTTTACCTAGTACCACACCGAAAGTGATACCTAGCGCAACCTGCCACAATGGGATCGTTGCTGGAAGAGTTAGAGCAAACAGGATAGAAGTAACGAAGAAACCTTCGTTTACCTCGTGCTTACGCACAGCAGCGAACAACACTTCCCAGAAACCACCCACAACGAACGTTGTTAGATAGACTGGCAAGAAGTACATCGCGCCATAAATCATGTTGTCCCAAATACTGTCCACATTGTATGCAGTTAACGCACCAATGATACCTTGACGCCAAGTATCAGCAGGCGCTGCACCCATTGCGTCAAGCGCAGTATTCGCTTGGAAACCAATGTTGTACATGCCAAAGAACATGGCAGGGAATGTACACATCCACACCAAGATCATGACACGTTTCATGTCAACCGCATCACGAACGTGAGAACCACCTTTAGTTACGTGGCTTGGGCGATAGAAAATCGTATCAACCGCTTCGTACAATGCGTACCATTTTTCGTATTTTCCGCCTGAGTGAAACTCTGGCTCCATTTTATCTAGAATAGTTCTAAGACCCATGGATTAACCCTCTTTCTCAATCGTTGTGAGACAGTCTCGTAGAATCGGGCCGTATTCGAACTTACCAGAACAAGCGTAAGTCATTAACGCTAGATCTTCTTCGTCAAGTTCAAGAGCACCCAATTTCTGTGCCTGCTCAGTGTCGCCTACTACCAAAGCGCGCAATAATTGAGTTGGAAGAATATCCAACGGCATCAAACGCTCAAAGTTGCCAAGAGGCAGCATAGTACGATCACTACCATTCGTCGTGGTGGTCATATTGAACGTTGACTTACCTGTAAGCTTAGAGATAAACACGTTCAATACAGAGTGTTTCTCAAAGCCGGCACGTAAGTAATGTACCATTTGACGCTCACGACCTTCTGCAAGCACTACAACTTGAGAGTGGTATCGACCAAGGTAAGCGTATGGGCCAGTCGCTTTGCGACCAGACAACACAGAACCTGATATAATACGATTGTCGCCTTCAAGTAGTTCACCAGCCAATAGCTGAGTTAGTTCGGCACCCAACACAGTGCGTAGTAGTCGAGGCTTAGACACTTGTGGTCCACCAATCGATACAACACGTGTTACATCTAATACACCATTAACAAACAGCTCACCAATCGCTACTACATCTTGGTAGTTGATTGACCAAACCGTTTTCTTATCGCTAACAGGGTCTAGGAAATGGATATGCGTACCCGCTAAACCAGCAGGGTGCTTGCCCGCGAACTCTTCGACAACAACATCAGATGTTGTTGGAATACTGCTTTCAGGAGCCTTACAAAGGAACACCTTACCTTCAGTCAAACGAGTCAACACGGTTAAACCATCTGCAAACGCTTCAGCCTTATCAGCTAATACCACTGCAGGATCAGCAGCCAGCGGATTTGTGTCGATAGCGGTTACAAAGATTGAGTGCGGTACTGAATCAACTTCAGGAACCTTAGAGAAAGGACGAGTGCGGAGTGCAGTCCAAAGACCAGACTCGACAAGGTTTTCAACAACCTTTTCACGCTCAAGAGATTTCAACTCAGAACCAGAGTATTTGGCAAACTCAACTGCTTCATCGCCTTCAACTGTAATCACTACAGATTGAAGCATACGACGCTCACCACGATTAATCGCAGTCACAGTACCTGAGGCTGGGGCGGTATACTTTACACCTTCCGTCTTTTTATCCGTAAAGATAACCTGCCCTTTTTTGACCTTGTCACCTTCCGCAACCATCATGGTAGGTTTCATACCATGGTAGTCAGGACCGATGACCGCAACCGATTTCGCGGCTGGAGCCTCCTCAATCACCTGATTGGGAGCACCACTGATCGGTAGATCTAGGCCTTTCGTAATTTTATACATATGTTCTGCCCAACAAAAATTGAACACCAAAGCGCACTTACGTTACTGTGCCAAATCCCCTCCGGGAAAGCATTTTGGCACTCACACCATAAATGGTAGTTTTATAACGTAATATCACTTCACCGAAAAAACCGCTGTATTATAGAGATCATTACCATCGTTGACTACTCTTCGACGCTCTCTTTACCCACATTGGCGAGGCAAAAACGTAGAAATAACAACTATAAGCGCCATTTATTTTAGTATCTGCGACAGATTTTTTGTTTTTTTCTTCCTAAATTGAAAGCCCCCTCCATTTACGCTTTTTTCCCCTGCTGTTTGCACTTCCATGGTTGCGACAACGAGGCTTACGCGCCAAAATACTGGCTCGACACGAATCTCGTAATAAGGAAGCAAGTTATGTCTCAAGCTGTTGCTCAAATTCGTATTAAGAATCTACGCCTTCGAACGTACATTGGCTTTAACGAAGAAGAAAAGAAAAACCGCCAGGACATTATCGTCAACGCCTTGATCGAATACCCAGCCCAGCATGCTTGCGAAACCGA
Source organism: Marinomonas communis (assembly GCF_004363305.1). Classification (GTDB taxonomy): domain Bacteria; phylum Pseudomonadota; class Gammaproteobacteria; order Pseudomonadales; family Marinomonadaceae; genus Marinomonas; species Marinomonas communis. The sequence continues at coordinate 1,026,813 of NZ_SNZA01000001.1, forward strand.
TGACGTGGCCAACGCTGTCAACTACAAAACCATCTGTAAAGAGATGATTGCCCACGTTGAAACAAATCGATTCTTACTTCTAGAAAGCTTAACCGAACAACTTTTGGACATCTGTCTCAAACCAGACCAAGTGACTTTTGCTGATGTTGAAGTGGATAAACCTCACGCCCTTCGCTTCGCAGATTCTGTATCCTTCCGTTTAGCCAAACACAAATCATAATTAGCCAATCAGATGACCAAACAAAACGTAATGAATTTTTCTGCCGGGTTCAAAAACCATCTAGAGGCTCAGAACCTTAGCCACAAAGCCAAACAGATCGTTGATCTCGTTGCGCAACATAAAAAACCGCTGCTCTACATCGCAGCCAGTGCGACGGAATTAAATGAAATTGAAGACAACATCCGTTTCTTTGCCGACCAAGCAACACCCGTATTACGTTTCTCAGATTGGGAGACTTTGCCCTACGACAGTTTCTCCCCACACCAAGACATCATTTCTGATCGCCTTAATACCTTAGCTCAAATTCGTGATTTGTCAGCTGGAATTGTTTTAACAACGACTTCTTCAGCCTTGACTCGAATCTGCCCTGAAGAACACATCGATGCTCAGCGCTTTGAGATCGTGTTAGAACAGAAGATCGACCAAAAGCAACTCGTAGATCGTTTGACCAATGGTGGCTACCTAAATGTTGAAACCGTCAACACCCATGGTGAGTTCGCTGTTCGCGGTGCCATTATGGATGTTTTCCCAATGGGGGTTGAGCACCCTATTCGAGTTGAATGGTTTGATGATGAAATCGAATCCATTCGCTGGTTTGATGTGGACAGCCAGCGCACCATTGAAAAAGTCACTGAGATCAAAATTCTTCCGGCACGAGAAATCGCGACCACGCAGCATGGTATTACTGGATTCCGTAAGCGCTTCCGTGAACGTTTCGACATCGACCCACTAAGTAGCCCTATATATCAAGACGTCAGTGAAGGCATTATCCCTGGTGGGATCGAATATTATTTACCACTCTTCTTTGATCAAACAGGCACATTATTCGACTATTTATCAAAAGACACACTGATTGCTCGAAACGAGCAGATCAACGAATATGTCGGAGCTACATTACTTGACTACAAAACACGTCACGAATCGTTAGCTTACGACATCCAAAAGCCGATTTTAAAACCGAGTGAGCTTTGCCTGATCGAAGATGAGTTTTTCGCCAAACTGAACCAACATCCTGGTGTTATTTTTGGTCAGATAAGTGACTCTGAATCTTTGCTACCCAACTTAGCGACAGACCCTCAAAATCGTTCTAGCTTTGATAAGCTCAGTCACTTTATTGAACAGCAAAACAGTACGTTAATTGTGGCAGAGTCAGCGGGTCGTCGTGAGGCGTTACTGGATCTACTACACGACGCCGCAATTCGTCCTAAAGTCTGTGAGGATTGGCAGGACTTCCTCACGAAAAATGACGGCGTTTTTATCACCGACGGTTTGCTCTCAAAAGGTTTCTTACTAGATGAACACAATGCACTCGTGGCCGAAAGTGATTTACTCGGCGAACGGGTCACTCAATCCCGTCGTCGCAAAGCCTCCAACATCGATGAAGATGCCATCATACGTAATCTCACAGAGTTACGCATGGGCGCTCCTGTCGTTCACATTGATCATGGTGTGGGACGCTATCTAGGTCTGACTAACTTATCGATTGATGGACAAGAAACGGAACTACTGACCTTAGGCTACGCAAACGACGCCAAGCTATATGTACCCGTTTCCTCGCTTCAGCTAATTTCTCGCTACACTGGCGCTGATGAAGAGCATGCACCGCTGCATAAATTAGGCACAGAAAAATGGAGTGCAGCGAAGCAAAAAGCCGCGGAAAAAGCCCGTGACACGGCTGCAGAACTGCTCGACATTTATGCTAAACGTGAGTCGAAAAAGGGTCATGCCTTCGCTTCACCGGATGAGGCTTACAAACAATTTTCGGCAGGCTTCCCGTTTGAAGAAACCCCAGATCAACAGCTGGCTATTGATGCAGTCATTCGCGATATGTCTTCAGCTAAAGCCATGGACCGCCTAGTGTGTGGTGACGTAGGTTTTGGTAAAACAGAAGTCGCCATGCGCGCGGCGTTCTTAGCGGTTCAAGATGGTAAGCAAGTCGCAGTGTTAGTCCCTACCACTCTGCTGGCACAGCAACATTACGACAACTTCTGTGACCGTTTCGCTGATTGGCCCGTTCAAGTAGAGCTGCTATCACGTTTTCGTTCAGGCAAACAGACCAATGCTGCCATCGAACGTATTCAAGAAGGCAAAGCGGACATTGTCGTCGGGACACACAAGCTGATCCAAGGTGATATTAATTTTGCCAATTTAGGACTGGTCATCATCGATGAAGAACACCGCTTTGGAGTGAAGCAAAAAGACCAGTTCAAAGCACTCCGTGCAGAAGTCGATATTCTAACGCTGACAGCAACACCGATCCCTCGAACACTCAACATGTCCCTGAGTGGTATTCGCGATCTATCGATCATCGCCACGCCACCAGCAAAACGCCTGTCAGTCAAAACATTTGTCAAACAAAAAGACGACCATCAAATCCGTGAAGCGGTTCTACGTGAGCTGTATCGTGGTGGCCAAGTGTATTACCTACACAATGAAGTCCAAAGCATCGAAAAAGCAGCGGAAGACCTCAAAGCATTGGTTCCAGAAGCACGTGTGATTGTGGGTCATGGGCAAATGCGTGAGCGCGAGCTGGAACAAGTAATGTCCGACTTTTACCACAAACGCGCCAATGTACTGGTATGTTCAACCATCATCGAAACCGGTATTGACGTTCCAAATGCCAACACCATTTTGATTGATCGAGCAGACAAATTTGGTTTGGCTCAATTACACCAGCTACGTGGCCGAGTGGGACGCTCGCACCACCAAGCTTATGCCTATTTGCTTACGCCGAACGATCGCAAGATCACACCAGATGCCGAGAAGCGACTTGAAGCAATTAGCATGGCAGACACTCTAGGAGCAGGCTTTACTCTAGCCACCCATGACCTTGAGATTCGAGGCACCGGTGAGCTGCTAGGTGAAGGACAAAGTGGCCACATCGAGCACGTTGGCTTCTCTTTGTTTATGGAAATGTTAGATCGTGCGGTTCAGTCTCTTAAAAATGGCGAATCTCCTGATGTCGACATCAGCACTCCATCGCAAACCGATATTAACCTTCGTATCCCAGCTTTGATCCCTGAAGACTACCTTGGGGATGTACACACTCGCTTAATGTTGTATAAACGCATAGCAAGCGCCAAAGATGATGCGCAGCTAAAAGAGCTACAAGTTGAAATGATCGACCGTTTTGGACTTTTGCCTGATCCGACGAAAAACTTATTCCGTCAAACAGCACTGAAGTTCAAAGCAGAGAAATTAGGCATCAGTAAAATCGAGGCCAACCAAAGCGAAGGTAAAATTCACTTTAAAGCCAACACACCTGTTGACCCGATGAAGCTGATCACTTTGATTCAAACCAAGCCTGATCAATTCAAGTTATCTGGTTCGGACACCTTGCGCTTTATTGCTAAAATGCCGAATGCTGACGAGCGTTTTACTCACACATTAAAAACATTGGAATTGTTACATTGAAAGCCATCTCTCTAATTTTGTTAGGCCTGCTGTGCAATACATACGTTCAGGCCAACTCACTTGACTCATTAGACTTGAACAAAGCACGTGCCTACCAAGCTTACGTTATGACCTTTGTGTGGCCAGAGAATATGACCTCCGAAGACATCGAATACCAAGATATCTTCTCTCATGAAGGCATTCAGCCTTTAGCCGACTGGTCAGGCGAAAACGATGGTGCAGCAATGCCTGCGTCATCTCCGTTTGAAGCATTCACTAAAACCCTATCAGCTCGCACTGAGGTGTTAAGCAATAAAACGTGGACATTGATCTTTCCAGACACTGGCAGCTCTATCAGCGAATCTTTTCATAGCGCTCAAGCTGAACATGGCTATCCTGTGATGACCGCCAATGTCACCTTTACTCTGGGGCGCTATTTAGAGAGCAACCTGCATTATAAGCACTATCAGTTTGGTCAACCTGTCGCAACGGTAGAACACCAGACACAAGATGGAGTTATGTCGCCAATTGATGCAACCACTACGAATAACGCATCAGTATATAGTTCTAACTCTCAAGTGACAGGCCTAAATACCGCCGCTTATTCAAGTACAGATTACAATGTCTGGAATGGGCCAACTCAAGTGCTACCGCTGCACTTCGTCAACAAAACCGCTAGTAAAAAGCTTAACTACATCGATCACCCTGTCATTGGCACACTTATTTACTTTGAGCCGTTAGACCTTGAAGAGGCCATCGACATGGTGACGCACGCAAGCGTTGCTCAGTAACAGGAAGGGCATAAAACCCATTAGGGGATAGATGGGATTGTACAGCAGTCGTCCTATATAGGACGACTGCTATGAGTCACTAACAAGAGTGGGAGTTATCAGTGTTTGGTCGGTCCACGGCGAACCAATTCCTTGCCGTTTTCAAACACCTCTTGAGTGACCCAACGCCCTAGCAACAACTGATGATTATCGTCTAACACAGCAACGAATGGGCGGCCATCAGCATTATTTGTCGCCAAGGCAACGCCCGCTACATTGTTCAAACCGAAACTGCCATTCTCTACCGCTAGCAAAAACTCCTCTAGCTCTTCAAGGTTATCAATCACTCGTTCGTCGTTAATCATTACCAATACTCAATTACCGCTTTAAAACAGATAGGATACCAGTTATCCGATTACGCCAACACCTATTCACAAACTGAACACACGCCTTAAACTCTTTGAATGAATAACCAATCGATAAACCAGTAAGCCGCCTAATATCAACGTAAAGACAACCGCCAGCGAAGTATCGCTTTTAACCTGCCACCACAAGTGCGCAATCATCGCGAGAGCCGCAAGATAGACAAAACGGTGTAAGCGTTTCCAATTGCGCCCCAGTCGCTTCATCATATTTTTCGTACTGGTCACAGCAAGCAGCAATAAGATGACAAGCGCCAACACTCCCGCATAAATATAGGGTTTCTCCACGAGATCTGAACGAATCCACGTCCAGCTTAGACCAGCAAACAGCACCAAATAAATAATCAGATGCAGCACTGTGTAGAAAAACGCTGCCAACCCTGTAAAGCGCCGATACCTTGCTAAGTTTTTAAATCGTTGAAACGTCATCAATGGCATTACCGACAATGCTCCCGCCATAAACACGCAAGCCCAAATGCCGCTTAAACGCATCAAAAGCTTACCTGGATCAGGAAAATATCGCCCCAAGAATAACGAGCAAAACATCCATAAGAATGGCAATAAGAATACCGCCAAGACATAAGGCTTTTCTTTTCGATCCCAGAATGACTTCACGTTAGTAGTTTCTCTTTAGATCCATGCCTGCGTATAGGCTGGCAACTTCATCGGTGTAGCCATTAAACATTTGTGTTTCAATCACATTTGGAAACAGCACACCACTGGGCAATCTTCGCTCTTCTTTTTGAGACCAACGAGGATGATCTACCTCAGGGTTCACATTCGCGTAGAAACCATATTCATTGGGTGCCAAGGTACTCCACGTTGTGATCGGCATACTTTCCACAAAGCGAATTTTGACAATCGACTTGATGCTCTTGAAACCGTACTTCCAAGGCACAACTAGACGTACAGGAGCACCATTTTGATTCGGCAAAACACTGCCATACATACCCACACTCAACAACGCTAAGGGGTTCATGGCTTCATCGATGCGTAGGCCTTCTCGATAAGGCCAATCTATAGAACCGCCCCGCTGCTCTGGCATTTGCTTCGGATCGTACAATGTTTCGAAGTAGACATATTTAGCCTTAGAAGTCGGCTTAAACTTCTTCAACACATCTGCCAACGGGATACCAATCCAAGGCACCACCAAAGACCATGCTTCAACACAGCGCAAACGATAGATGCGCTCTTCTAACAATGACTCTTTAATAATGTCATCTAAATCGAATACACCGGTAACATCCGCTTCTCCTTCAACAGTAATCGTCCAAGGTCGAGTTTCTAATGAGCCCGCTCTTTTTGCTGGGTCACCTTTGCCGTAACCGAACTCATAGAAATTATTGTAAGACGACGTCACATCATAGGGCGCTGGGGTTTCATCTTTGCCATATGGTGTTTCGATGACACGATCAAATGCAGCTTGTAGTGGTTGAGCGGGAGATAAAGGATTACCCGATTGCAATGCCGCAAACGCATTACCAAAACCCAAGCCAAGTGCTGTACCACCTGTCACCTTCATAAATTGTCGACGGTTTAGATAAACGGATTGATCCGTCACCTCATTCTCCGAGCAGTCAGACCGTTTTTTATGTTTAATCAGCATATCGCGCTCCTTGGTTACTCTTAGGATGGACTATCAAAGTGTGTTCTGGTTCGAGCATTACCGGTATCGTCACATTTAAACCACAATCGTTGACAGGTACTCAGTGAGCAGTCAGGATGGCCCACTTTCCCGTCAACACGAGCGAAGAGTCATGGCAAAACCGAATAAAAAAGGCCCCACGAAAACCATCGATATTTATTGCCAAAACTGTCAGGCTCAGCTGTTCAAATATCGAAAAGGCGGCAAAGGCGCATTAGTCAAATGCTTCAAGGAACGCATTGTTGAGGACTTCACCAACACACCTTGTCATTGCCCTCAATGCAACAAAGAATTCGCCCGTGACACACTAGTACGAGGTACACCTGCTTATAAGTTTATTGGTGGCAAAGTTAGGTTTAAATAATACACTAGCAACCCAACACAGAACGTTAACAGGGATTAGACGATATGAAGAAGCGATTTATTACAGCCCTTTTTGCCCTCACGCTTGCTGGCTGTTCCGACGACGAAGTGGGCGATGTGTCTCTTGGCCTATTTACCTTAAAAGACATTAAAATCTCGAACTTGGTGGATGATAAAATCCCAGGCGTTACCTGCCACATCGCTTCAGTGGAGGCGAACCTAAGTTTTTCTGATCCAAGTGATAGCTCTATCGCCTGTCGTCAAACGGGGGCAATCACCCCAGAGATGCTTGCAACCATTGATAAAAGTCCGTCCGGTGAAGTGGTGTTTCGAAAGTCTAAAAGCATCTTCTTCAAAACCATGAAAGTACGCAGAATATTCGACGCCGACAGTCAAACCTTGATGTACTTGTCATACACCACCAAAGAAACAGAAGGCAGCTTTAAGCACAGCCTTTCGACTGTACCGCTATGGGGAACGCAGGCCTATGTTGAGCCAGTTCAGACACCATAAATCCTGCCTGACTGCTCTGTTCGTACTGTGGAGTACCAACACTATGGCTGAAGCTTGGTACCAGCCCAGTGTGAGAACCTCTTGGCAATGGCAATTACAGGGGCAATTGGATACACGCTACAACGTCGATGTTTACGATGTGGATTTGTTCGACACTTCAGTAGAGCAAATCCAGTTATTACAGCGTCAAAACCGTAAGGTCATTTGCTATTTCTCAGCAGGTTCTGTGGAAGACTGGCGTGATGATATTCGATCGATCCCAGCAGGCGCTATCGGCAAACCACTTGACGACTGGGCCGGGGAACGTTGGCTCGACATTCGGAACAAGCAAGTTTGGCGGACCATGCAAAACCGCATAAAACTTGCTGCTAAAAAGGGCTGTGACGGCATCGAGCCAGATAATGTAGACGGCTACCAAAATGATTCAGGCTTTCCTTTAACCGCCCAAGATCAAATAACGTTCAATCGTTTCTTAGCTCAAAGTGCACACATTCTAAAACTCTCAATTGGCCTAAAAAACAGCCTTGGCATCGTTCCGGAGTTGGTGGATGACTTTGACTTCGCCGTCAACGAGCAATGCTTAGAATTCCACGAATGCGATTTATTAATGCCCTTTATCCGACAAAATAAAGCCGTATTCCATGCGGAATACCAAGCTAGCAGCGACCTTTGCCAACCAGCGAAGTCCATGGGGTTTAGCACCCTATTACTGCCCCTTGCACTGGATGGCAGCTTTCGTAAAGCCTGCCCTTAACTTTTAAGGCGAAGAAAAATAAGTGGCAGTACATACACCTGCTTAGCCCATGACCAATGAATCACGGCTGAGATCTTGAATGCTGTTCGCTCCAGTAAGCGTCATGGCTACACGCATTTCTTTTTCAATAAGATCCAGTACGTTTTCAACGCCAGCCTGGCCTGCAGTGGCTAACGCATATACAAAAGCACGGCCTAACAGGGTACAGTCAGCTCCCAGCGCCAACATACGAACCACATCCAGACCTGTTCGGATGCCGGAATCCACTAGAATTTTAATGTCGCCTTTTACCGCATCAGCGATTTCAGGCAAGGCACGAACAGATGACATAACACCATCTAGCTGGCGGCCACCGTGGTTGGAAACAATGATCCCGTCAGCACCAAAACGGACAGCGTCTTTGGCATCTTCTGTATCGAGGATCCCTTTGATAATCATAGGGCCGTCCCAGAAATCACGGATCCATTCTAGGTCTTTCCAGGAAATAGAAGGGTCGAAATTTTTACCTAGCCAACCAATGTAGTCTTCCAGTTTCGTTGGTTCACCACGGTAGGTGGAAATATTACCCAGATCATGAGGTTTACCATTAATGCCCACATCCCATGCCCAAGCAGGATGGGTCATGGCTTGCATGACTCGACGAATCGCTGCATTAGGACCACTCATACCAGAATGCATATCACGGTAACGAGCCCCCGGTACTGGCATATCTACCGTGAACACTAGATTTTTAATGCCTTGAGCTTTCGCACGCTCTAGTACATTTTTCATAAAACCACGGTCTTTTAGAACGTACAGCTGAAACCAAATCGGCCGAGTAACGGCCGCACTGACTTCTTCGATAGGACACACCGACACCGTCGAAAGTGTAAAAGGAATGCCTTTATTTTCAGCGGCCTTAGCGGCTTGGACTTCACCACGACGGGCATACATACCGGTCAGGCCGACTGGAGCTAAAGCAATGGGTAATGACAACTTTTCGCCAAAAAGCTCAGACTCAAGGTTTAAGTCAGACATATTCTTTAAGATACGTTGGCGCAGCGCGATATCCGACAAATCATCCGTGTTACGTCGTAGGGTATGTTCTCCGTAAGAACCACCATCAATGTAGTGGAACAAAAACGGAGGTAACTTCGCTTTTGCCGCCGCTCGATAGTCTGTCGATGCTGAAATGATCATTGTTGCACTCCAAAGTATCAGGGGGCTTATTCCCCCCTCTTTTTTAGTTTTAGTTATTCATTAGGGCGTCAGTTATGCTCAAACCATAAATCATGACTGTCCCAACGACACCAGTTAAGATCAAGTAGTAACACGTTGGGATAATGGTTTTGCGTAATGTTTCACCCTCTCGGCCAAGTAAACCAACGGTTGCAGAAGCGGCGACAACATTGTGTATCGCAATCATGTTTCCAGCAGCAGCACCAACAGCTTGTAAAGAAATCACTCCAGCAGTGGAAACACTTAATGCCTGCGCTACCTCAAACTGGAACTGACTAAACATCATATTTGAAATGGTGTTTGAGCCCGCAATAAACGCACCTAAAGCTCCAATAACAGCACTTATGCTTGGAAATGCAGTACCTACCAAATCAGCAACAACATTGGCCGTGGTAACAGGCATACTTGCTAGATCAGCTGAATTAACCCCTGAGTTGATAAAAATACGTACCATAGGAATGGTAAAGACTAATACGAAGCCCGCGCCAATCAGTGTCTTGGTGGACTCACCGAAAGCATCTTTCAATGCACTTAAATTTTTGCCTTGAATGATCGCAGCAATCAACGCGGTGAAAACCAGAATACCGCCCGGTAAATACAGAGGTGAAAATGAAGCACTGACCCCAACCTCTCCTAGGATATCTTTAAAACCAACCGTTGCAGCAAGCAGTAACGCTTTGAACTCAGCACTCACTCGACTCAGAACTAGAATCACAGCCAGTACAACATATGGAAACCATGCTTTAGCAAGACTCATCACACTTTTATCATCTTGCTCGCTCATATCCATCTTCAGTGTACCCAACCAGCTGACCGGCCAAGTTTTCTCGTCCGCAAATTCCCATGATGTTTTCGGGGTTAGGAAGCCAACTTTTGCCGCACTGACAACCAACATTAAGCTAACCAAACCACCTACGAGCGAGGGAAACTCAGGGCCTAGGAAAATCCCTGTTAACGCGTAAGGCACGGTAAATGCCAATCCAGCAAATAGAGCAAACGGTAAAATACTTAGTCCTTCACGCCAGCTTCGGTTTGCGCCAAAAAAGCGAGTCAACATCACGGCCATAAATGCAGGCATAAGCACCCCGACCATGGCATGAACTAAAGCAACGTTCGTAGTTATTTGTTGAAGGTAGAAATCCCAAGATGAACCATTGGCAGCTAGCGTGGCACTAATCGTATGTACATCTAAACCGTTATTAACACCAACCAAAATTGGTGTGCCAATGGCACCGAATGATACGGGGGTTGATTGAATCATCATACCAACCATCACGGCAGCTAATGCAGGAAAGCCGATTGCAACCAATAACGGAGCAGCGATCGCAGCCGGTGTGCCAAAACCAGAGGCCCCTTCAATAAAAGATCCAAAACACCAAGCGATAATAATCGTTTGAATACGACGATCAGGGGATATGTTGGTAAAGCCATTTCGTATTACGGTTATGGCTCCCGTGTGTTTGAGTGTATTCAATAGGAAGATCGCGCCAAATACGATCCATAACACAGTAACAGTAATTCCTAGTCCTTGAAGCAATGAAGCAAGAACTCGGTTTAAAGACACTCCCCACGTCGTCAAGGCAATAACAATGGTAAGCGCTAATACGACAGGCATAGCTTTCTTAGCAGGCCAATTAAGACCGACCAGTAAAATACCAGCAACAACAATAGGAAAAAAGGCAATCGCTGCCAGGAAGGTTTCGTTCATTTCGACTCCCACAACGAGGTCTTCTTACTCAGCAAGTACTTTTCATAGCGACTTGTTGAATAAACAGCCCCGAAAACATGTGATTATTTTTGTTGCAAGAGAATCTAATGGTTTATCTTTAGTTGATATATACCCATAATCAAAAACATTATTTCCAAAAGTTACATAATCTTATGCATTCTGATGATCTGATATTGTTTTCACAGGTGGTTGAGTTAGGCAGTTTTAGCAAAGCGGCTGAGTTAAATAACTTAACTAATTCTGTTGTTAGCAAGCGTATCGCACGCTTAGAAAAAGCCCTCAATGTTCAGCTTTTATATCGTACTACTCGAAAGCTAACACTCACCGAAGGGGGCCAAGCACTGTTTATCAAAGCTCAAAAAGTAGCGCTTGCCACACAAGAGGCTACCAACTCCGTCGCTGGGTTTGGTGAAGCCATTCAAGGGCATATCAAGATGTCCGTGCCAACAATTTCAGGAGAGCTTTTGCTCGCTGATGCGGTCGCGGAGTTTTGCAAATTGCACCCTGGGCTTACGGTCGATATGTCGCTGAATAATCAGTTTGTGGATTTAGTGAAAGACGGTTTTGACTTAGTCATCCGCACTGGCTATCTGGAGGACTCCAGCTTAATCGCTCGCCATATCTTAGACTCTCACTGGATCGTCTGTGCTTCCCCTGCGTACATTCGACAGCACGGCAAACCTCAGACCCCTGAAGAACTAGTCGGACATAACTGTTTACTGTATTCCTTTCAAACAAACGGTGCCAATGAGTGGGAATTTAAAGGCGATGAGCAAAATTATCGCGTGACAGTCGAAGGGATTTTCTCCAGTGATAACGCCATCGCCCTGAGAAAAGCCGCGCTCGGCGGCCACGGCATTGCGTACTTGCCAAGGTGTCTGGTGTACCACGACCTTCGCAACGGTGAGTTGATAGACCTATTACCCCAACAAGTCGGAAAAGTAATCGGTGTTTACGCGGTGTATCCGTTTACACGCCAGCTCCCCAAAAAGCTCAAACTATTGATTGAGCACATTCGACAGCGATATCTGGCAATAGAGCATTATTTTTAACCTATTAAGCAGGCTCTAAGACGCGGGGAGTCGCCTTTGCTGATCTGGGAACCTTTTGGTTTAGCAAAGAACGTCGGTATTCGATCAAATCAGCAATGGTGCCGATCTTGAGCCCATGTAATTTAGCAAAGACTTCAAGGTCCGGACGGCGAGCCATACTGCCATCCTCATTAAGGATTTCGATAATGGCGCAAGAAGGTGCAAGACCTGCTAATTGAGCAAGATCACAGCCCGCTTCAGTATGCCCATTTCGCTCCAGCACACCGCCCTTTTTCGCGACAATGGGAAAAACATGGCCAGGTGATACGATATCCATCGGCGTAGATTGAGGTGCCGCCGCAACTTGAATGGTTCGAGCACGATCAAACACAGAAATTCCTGTCGTCACCCCTTCAGCCGCTTCAATCGAGATCGTAAAATTGGTACCAAACTGCTCTGTGTTATGCGCCACCATCGCAGTGAGTCCCAATTGCCTCGCCATGGTTTCCGTAAGGGTTTGACACAAAAGTCCACGCCCTTTTGACACCATAAAGTTGATAATCTCAGGGGTGACCTTTTCAGCAGCCACCATTAGATCCCCTTCATTCTCGCGGTCTTCATCGTCCATTAAAATCACCATTTTACCTAAACGTATGTCTTCGATGATTTCTTCTATGGTGTTGAGTGCTGTCATAACTTGCTCCTGCGTAATCGTTTTAAACGCTGGTTTTGAAACGTTATTCTCGGTGAATCGCAAATGGTGACCAAGCCTGCCTAGTAGGCATGACCTCCATATGATTGATGCAAATATGAGGTGGCAACGTTGCGATGTAATACATGGCATTGGCAATGTCTTCTGCGCTGAGAGCTTGCGTGTTGGCATACAGGGCATCCGATGCCTGTTGGTCTCCTCCGGTTCGCACCAAGGTAAACTCTGTTTCAGCAATCCCAGGAGCCAAATCCGTCACCCTTACCCCTGTCCCCAAAAGATCACAGCGTAAGTTGTAGCTAAATTGCTGAACAAAGGCTTTTGAGGCGCCATAAACGTGGCTTCCAGGGTAAGGCCACTGCCCTGCGATCGAACCCACATTGATAATGCTCGCCCCCTCTCCAACTTTGATCAGCGAAGGAAGGAGAGCGTGGGTCATATTCACCAGCCCAGTAATATTGGTATCGATCATAGTGTGCCAATCGGCCAATTCAGTTTCTTGTGCAGGTTTGGGTGATAAAGCCAGTCCAGCGTTATTAATCAAACAAGCCACTTCATTAAACGGGTCTGGCAATCCCTCCACCAACTGTTGGACATCTGCTTGGTTACGCACATCCAAGGTTTTATAAAATACCGGCACCGTTTCCACGAGTTCAGCTTGTAATGCTTGAAGGCGATCTTCACGACGACCAGTGATCACCAGAGCCCAACCTTCTGAAGCGAACTTACGAGCTGCCGCTCGGCCAAAGCCTGACGTGGCACCAGTAATGAATACAACTTTTTTCATTAACGCGAATCCTTTGTCTTTGACTCACCACCAGCCCGCAGGCTGGGGTGAATCGATACATCATGACAGGCTTAAATAAGCCGCTTTTTATGAGTCATCGTTTACACATTTGAAAGTTCGGAGTTTACATAGAGCTTAGGGCTAAACTGATTGATGACGTAATACAGCACAGCGCCACTGATTGCCCCAGTAAACCAGCCGTAGTTGTAGAACCACATTAAAGTATCGAAGGTGATGGCAACCATGGTCAGCGAGACAGGGATTAAAAATGCGAACATACCCGCCCAGTTAAACGCTGGATAAGCGTCTTCCTTATAAAGAGCCAGCACATCCAAAGACTGCTTTTTAACCATGAAGTAATCCACAATCATGATGCCTGCAATAGGGCCGAGTAAGCTTGAATAGGCCAGCAACCAGTTGGAAATAAAGCCTTCAACACTGACATCGGAAGCAATCCAACCTAGCTTTTTCATTAACTCCCAGCTCATTAAGACAATGCCTGCTAAGCCTGTTAGCAACACACCTTTGGTATGGTCAATGTACTTCGGAGCAATGTTTTGGAAATCATTGGTAGGCGACACCACGTTCGCGGCCGTGTTAGTTGACAAGGTAGCAATAACAATCATGATCATGGCAATGGCCACGACCAACGGATTTTCAATCTGACCAATTAAAGTAATTGGATCAGAAATAGTCACTCCGAACATTTGCACTGATGCTGCGGTCATCACCACACCAAGAGACGCAAACATGAACATCGTTAGCGGCAAGCCAAGCACTTGGCCAATGATTTGATCTTTTTGCGATTTAGCATAACGACTGAAGTCAGGAATATTCAGAGATAAAGTGGCCCAAAAGCCCACCATAGCTGTTAAACCAGAGAAGAAATATTTGGCAAAACCGTCCGTCTCTGGGCGGCTGGCTGGAGTTGCTAACAACTCAACGTAGGACACCTTGCCGCTGGCCCAAAACAATAAACCCAATGACACGATTAAAAGCAAAGGAGCAGAAAGGGTTTCTAGCCATTTGATGGAGTTAGCTCCCTTGAGTACGACCACGATATTCAGCAACCAAAAGATGAAAAAGCCAATCACTTCCCCAACGCCACCCAAGCTCGCCCAAGCAGACGAGATCGACGATAAAAACAGATGGATGGCCAAACCCCCAAACATGGTTTGAATGCCAAACCAACCACAGGCCACTAAGCCACGGATCATACAAGGGATGTTAGACCCCTTAATGCCAAACGAAGAACGCAACATAACGGGGAAAGGGATGCCGTATTTGGTGCCCGCAAAAGCGTTTAACGTTAATGGGATCAGCACGATAATGTTAGCGATTAAGATCGTCACCAACGCTTCCACCACAGATAAACCAAAGTAGTTCGTTAAGATCCCACCGAGTGTATAAGTGGGCACACAGATGGCAATCCCAACCCATAACGCAGCGATATTGAATTTACTCCAGGTCCGCTCGGAGACTTTCGTCGGCGCTAAATCTTCATTGAAATTTTTGCTCGACTTAAGATCATCCCCTACTTCTAACTCGTAAAACTCATCAATCTTTTTCATGCTTGAATTCATTTCTACGTCTCCATTCGACTAGAAAACAGTTTTAGTTAATCACTCGTTTCATCCACGTATTGCACAAACATGACTTTGTTTTTATTAAGATTTCAGCGGTTTGTTTGGTTATCGTTGAGCCATACAAAGAGCACTCTGCTAGCTCAGACTTTGGTATTTGCGATTGAAGTACACCAGGTTGGTCGCTTCCTCAGCTAAACCAACAGCGAGCACTTCGCAAAAAAACACTTCATGGGTGCCGACGGTATTGCGCGATGCAATACGGCAATCAAAAACGGTTGCACTGGCGCTCAATGACGGAGCCCCCGTCACCATCGGCTGCCATTGAGTCAATTCAAATCGCTCTGGCTGCGTCAGTTTGCTGGCGAAGGTACCCGATACCGCTTCTTGCCCAGCTCCCAGCACATTGACACAAAGATGCTCAGCTTGATCGAAGGCCGGGAACACTGAAGAAGAGCGATTTAAACAAACCAACAAGGTTGGCGGTGTGTCCGTCACGCTGGTGACTGCCGTTGCAGTAAAACCAACTGGCCCAGCTGGCGTCATCGTGGTGATGACATTGACCGATGCGCCCAATCTCGACATGCCTTCTCTAAAAAGCTTGGCTACCTCTTCTTTCTGGATCGGAGACTCAACAGCAAGGGCGTTCACATCAAAGGCAGCTGTTTGTTCATTGACAGTGGTGGAAATAGCATCAGACATACAAACATGCCTCCTCTGCTGGTAGGCGTGGCAAGCGGCCATACAATTTAGAGTCGTCGCCATAGCCAATGTTGATGATTAAATTTGCTGACCAATCGGTGCCAGCAAAAAACTCGCTGTTAAGTGCCTCTACATCAAAACCAGACATCGGGCCGGTATCCAACCCCATAGCTCGAGCTGCAAAGATCAAATACGCTGCTTGCATAGAGCTGTTACGCATGGCGGTTTCTTGAGCTAGCGCTTCGCTTGAGGTGAACCAGCTTTTCGCATCACCATGGGGAAACAAGGTAGGAAGCTGGTCATAAAACTTACGATCGTAGGCCACGATCACCGTCAGCGGCGCCGTCATGGTTTTCTCTAGATTACCTTTTGATAACGTTGGGGCTAATCGAGCTTTACCTTCTGCTGAGGTTACAAACACAAACCGAGCTGGAGAGCAGTTTGCAGAGGTGGGGCCAAGACTGGTTAAACGATATAGCTCATCCAGTTGCTCTTTCGTTAGGCTTTTATCTAACCAGCCGTTATGGGTTCTTGCCGCCGTAAACAATTGTTCAATGCTGGCCTGTTCTAATGCTGCTTTCATTATTTTGCTCCTAACGCAAAGCATCGTAAAACGTCTCAAGTATGTGGTTGAACGCCTCCGGTTCAGTCACATTGCATCCGTGACCGCCGTGTTCTAAGACATACAGACTTGATTGGGTTAATTTTTTATCAAGCTCTAAAGAGCAGGAATAAGGCACCAGTAGATCATCTTTGCTGGCCACCAGACCGACTGGGCAAGCAAGCTCTTGCAAGGATTGAGAGACATCAAAGGCTTCAATCGCTGCGATTCTTGCGAGCAAGTTGTCTTCACTAAAACCGGATGACAAAAGATGATCTAGCTCTCGATCCAACAGCGCCCGGTTGGATTTCATCCATTCTGATGGGTACAAAAATAGAGGCTGTGCTTTGAGATAGACTTCCAAGCCGGCCTGCTTAAGAATCGACTTTCTAATGTCGAAACAGCGCTTGGTATGCTCGTCGGTTTTATCCCAAGCATTAATAAGCAACAAACTCGCGACCTTTTCAGGACTTTGCAGAGCCAACTGCAAGCCAATTAAGCCACCCAGCGCATGTCCGATAATATGCGCGCGCTCGGTTCTACTTTGCGCCATCACCGTTTCAATTTCGGCCGCCATATCTGCAATCTTGTAGCCATGGGGCAACACACCAGCACTTTTTCCTGTACCGTATTGATCGTAAATAACGACCTTGAAACGTTTGGCTAATTCCGGTACTTGCGCCTGCCAATACTGATGAGAACCTCCCAACCCTGAGGACAATAAAACCGCCTCAGAGTGGGATGCGTCACCATGGATTTCGTAATACATGGTCTTCCTTAGCCTGTGCTTAGCTGTCTTTGCCTACATGAGCAATCGATGCAATCTCAATAAGCGCCGCTTCTTTCACAAGGCCACATTGAATGCAGTAACGAGCCGGTTTGTCGCCAGGGAAAAACTCTGCGTACACTTCGTTGATGGCGGCGTAATCACTCCAGTCTTTGATCATGATCATATTGAATGTCACGTCGGCCATGGTGCCGCCCGCTTCTTCTACTACGCCTTTGATAATCTCTAGAACATGACGTGTTTGCGCACTCGCATCGCCTGGGTACACCACGTTGTTTTCGCTATCAAACGGCAGGGTTCCAGACACATAAACAATGCCATCGGCCATCGTTCCTGGGACAAAAGGGGCAAGTGGCTTTCCGGTTCCTTTAGGCATTACAGTTTGCTTTGGCATGAATGATTCCTTATACAGAGAGAGCGTTTTGATAGTCTTCTAGGCTGGCAACCCAACCAAAAAACGTACTGATGTTTTTCAATGCTGCGTCATGGGCCGATGCTGGCCCTGCTGGATACGTTGCATCGGACAAAGCGATTCCAAAATATTCAAGATGGAAGCCATCACGCAGGGTCGACTCCACACATACGTTAGTGGCGATACCGGTAAACACGAGATTTCGAATGCCGCGCGCACGCAACATGCTGTCTAAGTTGGTATTAAAGAAACCGCTGTAACGAGTTTTCGGAATGATCCAATCCCCTTCTTGAGGTGTTAGCTCATCCACCAAGGCGTAGTCCCAACCCCCTTTGGCCAAAAAACGGCCTTCCAGCTCAGGATGTTTACGCATGGTTTTTAAGGCATTGGATTTGTGCCAATTGGGCGAACCTTCGCCACCAGCTTCCACATATTGAGGGTCCCAGCCATTTTGCAAAAACACGACTTGAATACCTGCTTTGCGGGACAGCTCAATAGCAGAGTTGATGTTTTTCACCACTGGCGCCGTAGCGGAGACATCAAATCCCGCAAGATCCAAATACCCTTCAATGGTGGTGTAGGCGTTTTGCATGTCCACCACGATCAAAGCCGTCTCACTGGGTTTGATCGCAATGGCCTCCGGCTCAGCTTGAATCAGCTTGCTCGCTTGCGCGCCGGTATTTAAAGCGTACCCTGAAGTCATGCAGCGTACCCCCCTTCAACGGTGACGTGCTGACGGGTTTTCATCAGTGGTTGGATACGTTCACCAAACGCTGTTACCCCTTCAACAAAGTGGTCAAAGGTCAACAGGACACCGCCAGTTCCTTCCACTTCAGCCACTTCATCCAGCAGTTTCGCAACGGTTTCGTAAGAGCCAACTAACGTCCCCATGTTGATATTGACCGCTGACGTTGGGTCCGACATTTGACGCACATTGGTATCCGAGCCAGACGTTTTGTCTTTGGCGGCTTGAACGCCTAACCACTCTAACGCGGCGTCGTCTTTGCCTTCTTTGTAGCTTTCCCATTTCGCGCGAGCCGCTTCGTCGGTTTCATCGGCAATCACCATAAAGAGCACAAACGAGCTCACGTCACGCCCTGTTTTTTCAGTCGCATCCTGCAAACGATTGACCGCAGGTTGGAAGGCTTTTGGTGTGTTCACCCCTTTACCAAAAATAAAGTTGTAGTCGGCAAACTTCGCTGAAAACGCCATGCCCGCATCACTTGAGCCAGCACAGATGATTTTCATTTTGTCTTGTGGTTGAGGGCTTACGCGGCAATCTTCCATGGTGAAGTGATCACCTTTGAAATCGGATTTACCTTCGTCCCATAGATCACGCAGTACTTGTGCGTATTCAGATAAGTAATCATAGCGAGAGGCGAAAAACTCATCCCCTGGCCAAAGGCCCATTTGCGTGTATTCAGGTTTTTGCCAACCCGTCACAAGGTTCACACCAAAACGACCATGGGAAATGGAATCAATAGTGGATGCCATGCGCGCCACAATCGCAGGAGGCAATGTCAAAGTGGCCGCGGTTGCGAAAAGTTTGATTTTTGAGGTGGCTGCGGCAAGACCCGCCATCAGCGTGAAAGACTCTAGGTTGTGATCCCAGAACTCGGTTTTACCGCCAAAGCCACGCAACTTAATCATGGATAAAGCGAAGTCCAGACCGTAATGCTCAGCACGTAAAACAATCTCTTTATTGAGATCAAACGTCGGCATGTACTGAGGCGCATTTTCAGAGATCAGCCAGCCATTATTTCCAATCGGGATAAAAACACCAATTTGCATAAAAACTCCTTGTATCTTTCAAACTATTTTGTTGATCACGTTTTGATCTATATCAAGAAAGATGCCAAATAATTTTTATTTATAGTTTACAGAGACTTAGCTAAAAACCGCCCTAACTTTTCAGACCAAATGGTCTGTTTTAAACCAACTAGAATGGTGCAAGCATTTTCATTACGCACTTAAATTGCTCAAAAAGTGCACTCGAAAGCCGAATCAAAAACAGCCCAAAGAGTCAGAAAAGCATCGAAGCCAGCCCTTAAATGGATGCAGAAATCTGGCATATTCAACACAAGAAAACTTAGATAAGAGACAAACAAATCAAGTTAGTCACACACAGCGAAGCAAGTGGTACAATCAATGCTCAGTACAGCTCTGAGCAAAAAGAAAAACCCTCTGTAAGGAAGTAGCGTTTTCAATGACTAAAGCCGACATTTCTCTGAAAGGCACAAAGGTTCAACCATTAAAGAAGCCTCGTACCGAATTGGAACCAGGTGCGCGTAGACGTAAGAAGTTTGATGATAAAAGGCAATTCATTTTGGAAACCGCATTGTCTGTCTTCTCGAAATACGGCTTTCATGGCACGACCATTGAGCAAATCGCCAACAGTGCGGACATTTCCAAAACCAACCTGTTTTACTATTTCAGTAATAAAGAAGAACTGTATCTAACGATCTTAGAAAATATCCTCAATGACTGGCTAAAGCCAATTACCGTTTTTGAAGAAGTGGATGACCCTGAAGATGTGTTGAAAAACTACATCCGTTTGAAACTAGAGCTGTCTCGTGATCAACCCGAAGCGTCTCGTCTATTCTGTCTTGAGATAATACAAGGTGCGCCCATCCTAAAAGGCTACTTGGAAAACGAGCTGAAGAGCATCTTGCAAGACAAGTCCAAAGTCATCGAAAGCTGGGTCAGTAAGGGGAAAATCAAGCCGATCAATCCTATTCAATTGATCTTCTTTATCTGGTCAACCACCCAGCACTTCGCGGACTTTAATGTTCAAGTGAAAGCCATCACTGGCAAAGACTTATCGAATAAGAAATTCTTCGAAGAAACCTGCAGTGCAATCCAGCAACTGATTATTGATGGCTTGAAACGACCCAGGCTTTGAGCATCGCGCCGCTTAAAAGGCGGCGAGAGAATGGGCAATCAGCTTAAAAGGAACTTCCTCATACAAAAGCTTACCCGTCATTAACAGAGTGACAGTAATAAACACTGGGCGAACGATCTGGTCACCACGAGTAACCACAAGCTTCCCCCCGATAAGTGAGCCAATGACTTGCCCTGCTCCCATCATCAATCCCAGCCTATAGTCCACCGCGCCAATGAACATAAAGAAGCCCAAGGAAACAATGTTTCCCATCAAGTTCAGTGGCTTGGTCATAATCGAGGCCTGCTTGATGGTTTTACCCAGCAATATGACAAAGGCCAGCATCCAGATAGAACCTGTTCCTGGGCCAAAAAAGCCGTTATAAAAGCCGATGATCAATCCGCACAAACACATAAACGTTTGCGTAGTGAGCTTTGGCAGAACCGCTTCAGAGCGTCTTATCTGTTTCGAGAAGATCGCGTAACAGGTGATCCCCACCATCAAGATAGGTAGCAAAATTTCGAGGGTTTCTTTATCAAACAGACTGATTGAGAAAGATCCCAACAAAGCACCCAGCGCCGTAAAAACCAACCCTCGAATAAGCCCAGGCAGAGAAACTTGTTGATGGTATAAAAATGTCGCGAATGCAGTGGCCTCACCTATTACAGCCTGTAGTCGATTGGTTCCGAGGGTTAATATAGGCGGTACACCCGCGATCAAAAGACTCGGGATCGTGATCAAGCCGCCGCCACCAGCAATGGCATCCACCACACCCGCAATGATTGCTACGGCGAACAACATCCATAGCACTTCTATATTCGCCATATCGAACAACTCAACCACTTTTAACCTCTCAGATTGGATAGAAAAATCGATGGCTTATTAGTAGCATTGAGCAATATTAATAAAAATTAATGAATTCTAAACATAATAGTTAGGTGAACCTTAATGCTGTCATCCCAAGAGATTGCTTTCTTTATCACCCTTGCCCAAAGCAAATCTCTTGCTGCGGCGGCCAGAAAATTGAATGTCACGCCACCCAGTGTTTCCCAACGCCTGCAAGCATTAGAGCAAAAGCTAAATGTTAAACTGGTCGAGCGAGGTACCCGTGCGATCTCTCTCACGAGCGAAGGAGAACTGATTTTCGAAGAAGGCAGGCAAGTGCTGCAGCAGATTGAGTTACTTGAAGAGAAGGTTCAACAAAACAAACTCGCATTGTCAGGCAAACTGAGAATCATCGCCCCTGTTGGCTATGGTACCGAGCGCATTGCGCCTATCGCAGCACAATTTCAAAAAGAACATCCAGATTTAACCATCGACCTACACCTTTCGGATGCGCCCAGTTGGTCACAAATCGATCCACCTGACATTATAATTTTCATCGGCCAACTCAAAGACTCATCTTTAAAACGCATTTTATTAAGTGAAAATAAGCGCTTTCTAGTGGCATCTCCCACCTATCTTGCCACCGCCGATACCATCAGAACACCTCATGACCTTTTGCAACATCAATGCATCGCACTAAACGAAAACGATGATGACTTAACCATGTGGAAATTTACGCATAACGCAACAGGAGAGGATGTCAGCGTGCGCATCACACCATCACTGACCAGTAACATTGGGCCTGTAGTAAAACACTGGGCACTAGCAGGGTACGGCATCATCCAACGATCCGAATGGGATATCGTCGAAGACTTAAAAACGGGACGCTTAGTGAAACTGCTTCCTGACTACAAGCTACCCAACGCGAACATCGTGGCACTGGTATCGTCCACTCAAGAAAAGCGCCCTGCTAAAGTGAATCGGTTTATTGATAGGCTAAAAAGAAGTCTCTCACAAAGGAATGACGCCCACTGATGACCAGTGGGCAGTCGCTACGTATCGCTTATTGAATTGGCGACAATAATGCAGGATTGGTCACTAGGTTACGTACACCGTGAGCGTGATCTTCTTCGAACACGTTGCCGTCACACCACTTACCCAGAGAAGCAATGCTAACTTTCTTAACTTCAGGTCGAACGCTCCAAGTCACTTGGTAAGGAGAGCCTTTTTCGTTGTAGCCTGGGCCTGTTGTCGAGCCTGTGTATAGAACTGGCGTACCAGTATCCGCTGGGATGTTGATCGCTTGCGGGCGGTTATTTCGGTTTTCAAATGCTGTTAGCTCATTGAAGTCTGCCGCTTTTTCATCGTTAACAACAACGAAAACTTGGCCTTCAACACGTAGCTGAGGATTTAGGATTGGGCTTTTTACACATGCGCCCAACGTTGCACCAGGCTTAACCTGAGCAGTGGAATAAACGTAGTGTACTTCGATCGTATCACCAGCTTGGACTGGGCCATGGTCGCTGCTACAAACACCTTTCCCATATGGTTTCTGTTCAGCAGCAGTCAGACTGCCTGAGTATTTGTAACCCGTTTGGTAGCCTTTACCGTCACCATTACCCGCGTAAGTCGTGAACTCACCACCTTTGTGCTCAGCATTTTTATGCAAGTGGATGTTACACAAGTTCATGTTTTCTGAAGATGGCGCTTGGCTAAATACAACAGAGTTCGTCCCTACTTTACTGTCGATGTCACGAGGTGACTGAGGGCCAATACCTGTGCCCTCTGTGTTAGCGGCTAATGCAGCACGCTGCTCAGCAATCACACTGACCGAAACATTGGCGTCTCCAGCAGCAATCGCTGCTGAGGTAAATAGAGGCAACGTGAATGCTGCCAGCTTTATAGAAGCGCTGTATTTCATAAAACTCTCTTTAAATGCGAATCAATAACAAAAAAGAGCGTGCATACTGCCACATAGCAACTATAAGTTTTCATTATGAAACGTAGAATTTTGTTAAAAGTGTAAAAATTATGTAAGCGATAAAAAGGATATCCGAAGCAAAGCCAATGCAAAGAACACCTATGCTCAAGTTTTAACCATATCCGCCGCTAACACTCCATTGGCTCAGAAAAGTGGCTTATAAAAGGATTTAAGGTATGGCGCATATTTCCATCACTGGCTTGAACTCAACAACACTCTCGTTATCCAGTTCTCGTTCAATCGACACGACGGTTACTCAATCTACCTCCAGTGAATTGCAGGCCGCTCTAACTGAGTTAAGTACGTCCATCGTGAAGCAAAGTGACTCAGACATTCTCGCTGATTCCACTTTTTCTTTAACACGCCCCAAAGGCGATCCGTACAACTTATATGAAGATCAACCCGAGCTTAAAGAACTCGCCAAAGCGCTAGCAGAACGCTTAGATGGGCCTGTTCATGAGGCCAATTCAGACCACTTTTTTTATCAAGACAGCATGCGTGATTTTCTGCGAGCCGGAGTATTAACCGACCCAGAATTCCTCGATATGGCAACTTCCATGAGTGATGAAGAGCTGGCAGATTTTGCCGTAACAATTAAAGCGATGATGTTGCCTGCCTCTTTAAACTACACAAGTCATAACGAAGCCGAGCGCTCCTATAAGGATAAAGTGGCCGAGTTTGTTAACGTATTAAAAGACAGCAATACGACTGACCGCACCGCCATACTCAATCGCTCTGCGGACTATGCAAAGCAAGTCGATGTGGATGCTGCGGTGAGCTTTGAGCAAAATGTCTTTGGCCAAACGCTAACTAACTTTAAGTTTGATCCTTATCGCAGCGATACCTCGGCCAACAATTTACATAACTATATTTCTGCCGTTGTCACGACCGAAGATCCTGCTGCACTCACTCAACAGCTTGATAATATGAGCGATGAAGCCCAAAAAGGACTGCTCAATATTTATGGTTTAGATACTGAACTTGGTGAGCGCTTATCGACACTCATTGGTACAGAAGGCAGTAATGTTCCATCCTCACTACTCAGCGCTCTGGGAGAGATGGCAGATTCGGTCAAGATTTCCTTCATCACTTCGGATGTGGACAAACAGTTTGGTTACTCTTGGCTCGGTGATGAAGTGTTATTAAAAGATAATGAAGAAAGCCAAGGACGAGACTTCGCCTTAGATTCTGTTTCCAGCATGATCACAACACTGGAGCGATACGACTTTTCGCAAGAGCAAAAAGAAACCATGGGCAGTGAGTTAAGTAATTTATCTAATCCAGAGAAACGTGCTTACATCGAGATCACCACCACTGGCCTTGATGATATGTTGCAAAGCAAAGTAGATGAAAGCTTTAACAAAAAGAACCTGGATGAAGCGATCGAAGTGGTAAGCACTCTTCGCAGTAATCAAAATGTGCTCTCACTGGTGAATGGCGCTCGCTATCATGACGTAACACTTATTGAGCGACCTGATATCGAAGAGGGACAAACCGTGGTAGCGCTAGAAGGTGCCGCCGTGTTCAAAGACTTAAATACAGCTATACGGGAATCCCGAGTTTTATTAAACGCATTTCCAGAACGAGTGAATATGGTGAATGGTCACTCTGTAAAAGGTCATGAAAGCGAAAATCTTTACAGCGCCAAAAGCTTGGATGTGTACAAACAAGACGTCAATAACCTCGTTAGCACATTGGTCGCCTTTGAAAGCATGCATGGTGACAGCACAGCCGCTGAGACGGCCTCTCTCGACCAATTTGCCGAGACTCTGACAGATATGCATTCCGGTATTCGAGATGAAACCTTAGCACGAGTCAGCGATGAGCTAGATACCCACTCACTTCGAGAAAAAGCCACTGAAAACACTCAACTAGCCTTCTTCTCAAGCCTCATACAGCAAATGGCGTTTGAGACAGAGTGTGATTTTCGGAACCAGTAAATAACGCATCAATACTCAAAGGGCTTAGGTGATTAAAGCCCTTTGATCTTGTGATGAATGCAAATCGCAGAATGGGCATCGTTGGCAGCGTACAGGATTTGGCTTTCAGATAGAGGATAAGCCCCCCAATTAGATTTTTGTGCCCCCTTACCCAGACGCGCGTGCAACACCATCGCTACACCAGCTCTAGCGCCAATGTCGTTCTTTTCACTGGCCAATCTTTTCAAGGTTTTAGCGAGGTCTTCTGTATTGACGATGCTAATGCCAAGCTTGCTACGTAACTCGCGATTATCGTCCTTTAGGCCAAATCCCACTTTTTGAATCTGAGGATTCGCTAGGATTTCTGCCGCAGCCTCGAGTGCTACTGGAAAACGTGTTGGGAATAAAAAGCCTTGTGTCGCTGTTGCCAGTTGAATCAACGTAGGCCCAGGACTCACTTCGCCTTTACGAAAAATCGGTTTACTTTCCGTGTCATATCCGACACTGACTTGCTGTCGCAATACAGCCAATGCTTGAGCGGCGTCAGCTTCGCTCTCAACGACCAAAATATCGGCCAGCGCCAACCCCTTATAAGTGGGCAATTGATTAATCTGTTCTTTTGTTGGCCGTTGCATCGCGCTGCTCTTGTCTTGTCTCTAGGAAGGCCTGTTTATTTACGCGAATTATATAAGCTTGTCGAGAGAGGATCGTATCCAATAGGGAAATATAAGAAGAAATAGAGCTGCTTTATTTGTATATACAAATAAATACAAATCGCACAATTTATGTGCTAATTTGACATTTGACGCACCCTAAAGCGCCATAAAATAAAAACAAACACCCAAAGATTGTATATACATGCTGGCATGGCAATTGCTATCCCATGTTTATCCATCTCATCAAAAGGGAGCTATCTAATGGATACTAACCAGGTTCAAACGGCCTCAATGGGCTCATCTGTTCTCAAACTGATTCTTTTCAGTCTGATCGGCATTGTGTTTTTCTTTGTGCCCATCACAATCAACGAAAAGAGCACCATTCCTCTTGATCACATCATCTCTTGGCTGCGCTCTGATCATACGTCGACCATACGAATTTACGCCTTAGCGGTAGTCATTGCTGGTGGCATTTACCCTTTTATCAATGGCTCATGGAAGCAAGGCACCACCAATGTGGTGCTATCTATCCTGAAGGTATTAGGGATCTTTGCCGCAATGCTGGCATTTTTCAGCGTTGGGCCTGCATTCTTATTCGAGAAAGACATGCTGCCATTCCTGTTTGAAAAACTCGTCGTTCCAGTAGGTCTGATCGTACCGATTGGCGCTATCTTCCTAGCTTTTCTGCTTGGCTTTGGACTACTTGAATGGGTCGGCGTCTTACTCCAACCGGTGATGAAGCCACTGTTTAAAACGCCTGGAAAGTCGGCCATTGATGCGGTCGCCTCTTTTGTTGGTAGCTACTCAGTTGGTCTATTGATCACCAATAAGGTTTACAAAGAAGGCCAATACTCAGCCAAAGAAGCGGCCATTATCGCTACGGGCTTCTCCACAGTCTCTGCCACCTTTATGATCGTTGTAGCGAAAACCCTAGGCTTAATGGAAGTATGGAATACCTTCTTTTGGAGCACTTTAGTTATCACGTTCGTTGTAACCGCTATTAGCGTGCGTTTGCCACCCATTCGCTCAATGGATGACACCAAAGCGCAACCTGAGACTACGGACTTCCCACACTCTCGTTGGAAACAAGCTATGTCAGAAGGCCTAGCAGTGGCTCAACAAGCGGAGCCGTTATCCAAACTGATCCTTAAAAATGCGAAAGACGGCTTGATCATGGCCATGAGCATCTTACCGTCGATTATGTCTATTGGCCTGATCGGATTGTTACTTGCGAAATACACTCCAGTGTTCGACTGGTTGGGGCTGCTGTTTTACCCATTTGCTTGGTTACTTCAATTACCTGACCCTGCTCTCGTGGCGAAAGCCTCAGCAACGGGCTTGGCTGAAATGTTCTTACCAGCCTTGATCGCAGCAAAAAGTGTGTTTGTAGTGAAATACGTGGTGGGTGTGATCTCTATCTCGTCGATCCTGTTCTTCTCTGCTTCTATCCCTTGTATTTTGTCGACTCAAATCCCGATCTCGATTAAACAAATACTGGTTGTTTGGTACATCCGAACCGTACTGACCATGATCCTAGCCACACCTGTTGCTTACTTCTTAGCTGGCTAACCTCACTAGCTTTAACCGTGAAGTAACTTTTGGCGACGGATGAACGCATTTTTCATCCGCCGCCAATACTCCCCCTCTTGTATATCCAACCTAAGCATCCGATACTCTGCATTCAGCTTATGTATTACCATTTCAAGGAGTTTGCTATTCACGCTTACACTTCCCTGTTACGAATCTTTCAGAGCAAAGGATTGTTATGAAAACGCCCAAGAGACTACAGCCCCTTATTGAAGACGGCTTAATCGATGAAGTCATCAGCCAACTGATGAGCGGTAAAGAAGCGACCGTGTTTATGGTCCGCTGTGGGTCAGAGATTCGTTGTGCCAAGGTGTATAAAGACGCAGGCAAACACAGCTTTAAACAAGCGGTTCAATACCGTGAAGGCCGTAAAGTGCGTAACAGTCGCCAAGCCCGCGCCATGGCCAAAGGTTCAAAATACGGCCGAGAAGAGCAAGAGTCCCTATGGCACAACGCCGAAGTGGATGCACTCTACAAACTGGCTCAAGCCAATGTTCGTGTGCCTAAGCCCTATGGTTGCATTGATGGCGTACTGTTAATGGAACTAATCACTGATGCGGACGGCGATGTGGCACCGCGTTTAAACGATGTGAAACTTACACAAGAAGAAGCCCTCGCCCATCACTCGCAAGTCATCCGTGATGTGGTGCGTATGCTCTGCGCTGGCCTCGTCCATGGGGACTTATCCGAATTTAACGTCCTAGTCGACCAAGATGGTCCCGTGATCATCGACCTTCCTCAAGCAGTCGACGCGGTGGCGAATAACCATGCCGAATGGATGCTAGAGCGCGATATCAACAATATGCGCGATTACTACGGCCAATTCGCCCCTGAGCTACTTACCACACAGTACGCCAAAGAGATTTGGGAGATCTATGAGTCAGGCAAACTCACCCCTGAAACAGAGTTAACCGGTCACTTTGATGAACCGACTGAATCCGCTGATGTGGATGCCGTGATGTCAGAGATCCAAGAAGCGTTTAAAGAAGAGCAAGAGAGATTGGCTCGGATGCAGAGTGCGGATGAGGATTAAGTAATTCGGTAATCAACTTA
The DNA here is from genome assembly GCF_004363305.1 of Marinomonas communis. Classification (GTDB taxonomy): domain Bacteria; phylum Pseudomonadota; class Gammaproteobacteria; order Pseudomonadales; family Marinomonadaceae; genus Marinomonas; species Marinomonas communis. Next base: position 1,055,354 of record NZ_SNZA01000001.1, read on the forward strand.
GGGCAGAATGAACTTATTTGATCTGCCCTCACTTTTCTAAGCTGAGACCAGTTTGTAACAGTTTTTGCCGGACATTTTGGCAGAGTACAAGGCTTCGTCCACTGAGCGTAACGCGGTACGATGCGCTTTAGCGTTATGTCGCACGCCACCAAGGCTAATCGTAACGGGTCGTCCGATACCAAATGAATGATGGGAAATACCGTCTAACAAACGATCAAGTTCAGCAGTAAACTTATCCTCGCTCTCACCGTACATGACGAGAATAAACTCTTCGCCACCCCAACGACCAGCCACACCATTCGCGCCACATATACTGCGCATAATATCGGCGATCCCCACCAGCACCTCATCGCCAGCACTATGACCAAATTCATCGTTCACTTGTTTGAAATTATCAACGTCCGCCATAGCAATAAACAAATCTTGGTCAGAATTGAGGAGTAAGTCTTCCATATAACGACGGTTATATAGACCTGTCAGAGGATCTGTCAGCGCTTGTATTTTCAGCTTTTCATTGGATTCTTGTAGCAGTTTATGGGATGCCCGACGACTGAACTCGTAATAGCACGACAGGATAAACAGCAGTAAATAGATCACAACTGTATTTGAAAAAGAATCAATGTCCCATGGGGCAGGTTGCCATACACCTAGGTTATTCTCAGCAAACCAAGCAATAAAAGCTAAATACGCACCGCTGTACAACGCGCCATAAAGAAACCCTAATAGAAAGACACTCAAAACAGGGGTAACAAATGCCCAAGCCAACGAATAGTCGAGATTGTGACGATCTAAAATCACCATCAAACAGACACCGGAGACCATTAACAACAATATGAAGGACGCCAGAAGAACACGTCGAAAGAACAGCAAAGCGGATAACGAGATAAGCCCCATTAACGTACCAATGGCGTCCACGAGTAAAAGGGGTGGGTAGTAATCAATGACTAAATTATAAAAGGCAAAAAATGCCGCAACACCAGTACAAGCAAATATGGAGATCAGCACCAAACTGAGGTGGCGATACTGCTCATCGGATTTAGACACGTCCAGATATTTCACTAATAGAGATTCAATCACCCTTGCATCCTTCATTACCAATATGGTCATCCTTTCTTCATCCCTGTCCGTCCTTGCAAGAATTATTCAAACGATAATACATAAAAAATCGCTTTGATACTTTAGGGCAGGTCAATGCAGCCTATTTGAAAGTAGCATTGCTTGATGACAGTGAGTCATGAGAGGAATACATGACGCTTAACATTCATCTGAAACACCTACCCTCCACTTAAAATCTTCTTAAATTCTCGATCTACCGTCCTTAATGTTGACCAAATTTAGGTATCTCCATTACCTTTGAGGACCACATCCCAATACAAGCTAGGCACTAGAGGAACTTATGACTATAAGCTTACCGACAAATTCTAAAATGCTGATGAAAGAGTTTACTTTTGGTGTCGCAACGGCCTCGTTTCAGATCGAAGGTGCCAACAGCGCTGATGGCCGCTTACCTTGTATCTGGGACACATTTTGTGCAACACCCGGCAAAGTATTGAATGGTGACGATGGCTCCAAAGCCTGTAACCATTACAACCTTTGGCAAGAGGACGTACAACTCATCAAAAGCTTGGGCGTCGATGCGTATCGGCTTTCGATTGCGTGGCCAAGGCTGATGGATGAGAAAGGACAAGCCAATGAAAAAGGCATCGAGTTTTATCGTAACCTCCTCAGATCTCTGAAAGCACAAGGTTTACAAACCTTTGTAACACTTTATCACTGGGATTTACCTCAATACCTTGAAGATCGTGGCGGCTGGGTCAACCGAGAAACGGCTTATCGTTTTGTCGAGTACGCTGAACTGGCGACCAAAGAGCTCGGTGAGTGGGTGGACTCTTGGGCGACCTTCAACGAACCTTTCTGTGCAGCCATTTTAGGTTACGAATATGGCATCCATGCTCCAGGGCTAACCTCTCCCAAATATGGCCGACAAGCAGCGCATCACATTCTATTAGCGCACGGTTTGGCATTGCCTGTGATTCGTCGTAACAGCCCCAATAGCAAAGTTGGCATCGTACTCAATATGAATCGTACCTACCCAGCTTCAGCCAAAAGCGAAGACCAGTTCGCAGCCTTGGTTCGCGAGACCCTAGAGAATCAATTCTTTATCGAGCCATTGCTTAAAGCACAATATCCGAAACTGCTGGAAAAAGTACTACCAGACCATCTACCGACGGTACTGCCCGGAGACATGGACATCATCTCTCGCCCTATCGACTTTCTAGGTATGAACTTCTACACCTGCAATCATAATGAATTCGATGAAAACACTTTATTCAAAGATGTTAAGAGCAAACAACAGGTTGAATACACCGACATCGGCTGGGAAATCGCACCCCACGCCTTCAGCGAACTGCTGATCAACCTGAATGAGCAATATTCACTACCACCGATGTTTATTACTGAAAATGGTGCCGCCTGCGCAGATGTGATAGTCGATGGTGAGGTAAACGATGAGCAGCGTGTTCGTTACCTAAACGGCCATATTAACGCCGTGAACGATGCTATCGAGGCCGGTGTGGATATTCGTGGTTACTTTGCTTGGAGTTTAATGGACAACTTCGAATGGGCCGAAGGATACAGCAAACGTTTCGGGCTTTGTTACGTCGACTACGACACCCAAAAGCGCACCATTAAGCGCAGTGGTAAAGCTTATAAAGCCTTACTGGAAAGCCGCTGCTAAGCCCCGACTCGATCTCAGTTCAGGGGCTGCTAAAATAGAAGTAATTTTTGCAGCCCCTTCAGAAACTTACGCGAATACGAAGTATTTACGAACGGTTTCAACCACTTCCCAAGTACCTTTCATACCTGGCTCGATCACAAATACATCACCGCCTTTAAGGTGCTTAGGCTCTTCACCTTCTGGCGTGATGATGCAGTAACCTTCTAGAAAGTGACAGAACTCCCATTTGTCGTAAGCAACTTCAAATTTACCAGGAGTACAAATCCAAGTGCCCATGATCTTGCTGCCATCTTCAGATAGGTAAGCATTTAGGTTTACAGTATGTGGTTCACCTTCGATACGCTTCCATTTTGTTGCATCAACAACAGGCGTAGGGCAAGTTTCACGCATTACGGTAATGAAATCAGACATCACAGTTCCATTTATAGAGTTAATGAGACTGCATTGTAGAGCGCACAAAAGTGCTTGGGTTGCCTCGTTCCGACCAAATGTTGTGTGATTCCTGCTCTAATTTACTGGCTGGGAAATGGTAAGGGCAGGTATGACTTTGAGGCAGATGATCTTAATTTTCATCTGACCCCAATAGTTGTACCCTTGTCAACGTGGAGTATATAACCCCGTTTCAACCAGTTCTTGAAAGTTTATTGCGTCTAGCTCACTAAAACCATTAGCAATACAATCACTCTTTAGCCATGAGGCTAGTGACACAAACAAGTTGTCCAAACTCTCGTGCTTATAACGTTCTTCAACACTAGGATACGTGGCTAAAGTGTTTGCAGCTATCCAGCGATTCATATGATCGAGGTAGCTTGGATGTGTTGGTGCTAACTCAGCACAAACATGCTCAACTAGCTGATAAATATAATATAGAAGGTATGGCAGTCTGCTATATAAAAATGCCCATAAAGACAGATACTGCTCCCCATGCGCAAAAATGAAGTTGATGTTTCTACTTTCAGTTTTTAACGTTTTTCGTGACGTAAATAAATGCATTGCTTTATTACACACACCATCAAAGCTATCTTCGATAGATTTATCGTAGCGTAGTTTAGCGATGTAGCTGGCATCAAAACTTTCTAAGCCCGGAAAGTCAAGTTTGTTAAGCACCTGCTTAATTCGAGAAATATGCCCACCAAGACCTCCCGTACTGTTAGGAGATAACTTTTTCTGATCATTGGTAAAGTCTTCAATGAATTGCTTACGATCTAGAACCATTGACTCCAATACAAACAAGCTTTCTTGAAGTGGTTTTCGAATTAGCATGTATGAAACTGTCAATTTCCCTTTCTTTGAAGCCTGAAGAGCTTCATAAATACAATGCATCATGTCGGAAAGCAAAGCAGGGAGAACTGTGGAGCGAATAACCAGAGAACTTTCTTGGTACATTTTATTTTCTTCCAACCATTCTATTACGTGCTGCTCCGTAGACTCTAAAGATTTAGCTTCGACTTCTTTCAGATCAAAAGTTTGACTGAATGCTTTTTGGCTTTCAGCGGAATGAAGAAGTTGCACCATAATATCATGAATTAAAAAGCATAAATCATGAGAACCTTTGAACTTGCTATCTAATATTTCCATTCTTACTATCCAACTGCGAAAAGGGTATAACGCCCTAATCAGCCGCGCGCTTTTTGCGTCGGCTGGATTTGCTTGTTAGCTTCTCAGCCTGGCTAAGAACAGAATCCTTGACGTTTGGAGCCAATAAGCTAATAACTTCTACCGCATGTTCAAAAACTAACTTAGTATCTTTCTTATTTTTGAACTTTCCTGCATGGGCAATTTCGTTTCGATGAGTGTTAATTGACTCAATTTTCTTTTGTATTGGTTTTATTTCGTCCCAAGTGTTAGTTGCCTTAGAAGCTGGGATAATTAACTGTCTTAACTTTCCCGCAATACCGTTCGCTGACTTTAAAAGTGAATTGACAAAGTCCTCAGGGAGATCATGACGCTCTTGCAAGTAGTGTCTAATATAAATATTTGAGGCGATTTCTGATGCTGTTGCCACTCGCATAATAGATGCAGACCAATCTTCTCGTTCGAACAAACTCACGGCTTTCTTCCAATTAGAAAGAAGCTTCTCATCATCACTTCTTTCATCATAAGGTTTCTTATTATTATCACCCAACTTTAATTCTCCATTAGTAGAAGCTAACAATTAAGGGTTATACGGGAGCGTAGCTGCGGCTATAACCCACTGTTGAACGGCCGCGTTGTCTATATAGGGGATTTGCTTTTTTCATGGTGGGACTTCCCTGTTAAATAACTCGCTAAAACCAAAGATCCTCTGGTCTATTCCGCATCAGATGCGTCTTTGATCGCCGCTATGTTGATCCTTTATTGGCTCTTTTGTAACGTGATTCAACAAGCAAGGCAAGCGCTTCCCTCAGACGTTATGATCTGATCTATTTTTATACCCTGACCTCAATGAGCGCTAATGCTAACTACCATTGTCCCATGGCAGCATGACACGAGGCTGTTCCGTCACGTTACTCTCAGTGACGTCACCAAGATAAGTAACAGTTCGCTCTCCACAAACAGGACACGAACATCCTGATTCAGCTACCTTTTCACTGTCTTCCTCAGCTATTGCAGCTATTAGGGTCAGATGAAAAATTCACTCCTATAAGAGCCGGTTAGCGGTGTTCCATGCGTTTGATTTGCGCTGACGGTCGAAGGGAGGTACGACCGGAGATGTGCGCAAGCAAATTGAATTGCATGGAACGGCGCAGCAAAGCGGTTGGTGAGGCCGAAGCTGGTTATCAGCAACTTAGCGATATTATCAAAGTTGCGATATTTATCCCCGACAGAGTCGGGTCATACGGCTTTGGAGCTTCAATTTGTCGTGGAGGTTGTTGGTTTGTCGCGGGTGCAACCCGCTCACACAAAAGATTGTTTGGTTAGTCGTTTAGCAAGGTTGTCGAGTTTGCAGGCTGTTCCCTCGGGGACCGAGGTCCTACAACGTGGAGAGTTCGATTTGTCGCTTAGAATTCGATATTCATCCCCGACAGAGTCGGGTCGTATGGCTTTGAATCTTCGGTTTGCCGCAGATATTGCGAAGCTTTTCCCTCGGAAACCGAGGTCCTACAAGGGTGAGATTTTCACAAATCAATAACTACACCGAACAGTAAAGAAAAAACTGTTGACGATGGCAGTCAAGTCTATTAATTTTACCTTATCGTTTAGTTATTAACTTTGATGCCAAGGGGCATTGTTTCATCCGATAGGAGTCTTTCATGCAAAGCAATAATGGTTACTACGGTGAGTTTGGCGGGAGTTACATCCCTGAGATTCTCTACTCTAGCCAGCAGCAAATTCTTCACGCTTTTGAAGAGGCGAAGAACGATCCAGCGTTTATTGCGGAGTTGAAGGACACTTGGCAGAACTATTCTGGCCGCCCTACGCCGTTGACGTTTTGTAAGAACCTAACTGACCACTTTGGCGGTGCGCAGATTTATCTAAAACGTGAAGATTTGAACCAGTCTGGTGCGCATAAGATGAATAACGTGATCGGCCAAGCGCTGTTGGTGAAGCGTATGGGTAAAAAGCGAGTGATCGCGGAAACCGGTGCGGGTCAGCACGGTGTGGCGACGGCGTTGATCGCGGCGCGTTTGGGTCTTGAGTGTACCATTTACATGGGTGCCAAAGACGTGAAGCGTCAGTACCCGAACGTGTTCTGGATGAAGCAACTGGGTGCGACGGTTGTGCCTGTTGCCGAAGGTGCGCAGACGCTGCGTGACGCCTTGGACGAAGCATTACGTGACTGGTCTTCGAGCCATGAAGACAGCCACTACCTGATCGGTACGACTTGTGGTTGTGCGCCATTCCCAGAGATGGTGGCGTTCTTCCAGTCTGTGATCGGTGAAGAAGTGAAAGAGCAAAGTATGGCGCAGTTTGGCCAATACCCTGATCGCTTGTACGCGTGTGTGGGTGGCGGTTCCAATGCTTGTGGTTTGTTCTTGCCATTCCTAGAGGAAAAACAAGTAGAAATGGTCGGCGTTGAAGCCGGCGGTAAAGGCTTGGAGCTAGGCCAACACTCGATCCGTCTATCCAACGGTTTGGGTCAAAAAGGTATCGCGCAAGGCTTTGCGACCATGTTCTTACAAGATGAAAACGGTCAGCTACAAGAAACACATTCGATCGCAGCGGGCCTGGATTACGTGGGCGTGTCCCCCATCATTGCTCACTTGGCGCAAGAAGGTCGCATTCAGATGACCTACGCCATGGACGACGAAGTGGTTGCAGCGTGTGCATTGTTGCTGAAAAAAGAAGGCATTATTCCAGCGTTGGAGTCATCTCACGCTCTAGCGGGTGCGTTTAAAGATGCGCCAAACCTGCCAAAAGAATCACGTATCGTGATCAACTTGTCAGGCCGTGGCGATAAAGACATCTTTAACGTGGCGAAAGCCATGAACGATGCGACCTTCCCTGAGTTCTTGGAAGATTACTTAGCCGACTACAACACAGACAATCAAGGGGAAGCGTAAGCATGAGTCAGTTAGCACAATACATCGCTGAAAAGCGTCAACAAAAGCCAATTTTGTCCATGACGCACGTGGTTTACGGCTACCCAACGGTAAAAGATAGTTTGGATTGGATGGCAACTCTGTTAGAGGCTGGCGCGGACTTTATCGAAGTGCAGTTCCCGTTCTCTGATCCAGTGGCCGATGGCCCGACGATTGTGGCAGCTTGTCACGGTGCCCTACACGATCAGCAGTTATCCGTTGAACAGTGTTTAAAAGACATCGGTCAGTTAGGCCGTGATTTTCCTCAAGCGCGTATCGCTCTAATGAGTTACCTAAATCCAATGTACCGTTACGGTTTGGAAAAGCTGGTGAAGCGTTGTGCCGAGGAAAACATTCTTGGTTTGATCCTACCGGACTTGCCATATGAACAAGCCGGAGATTTACGCACTTACTGCGATGCGAATGGCATTGATCCTGTGTGGTTGGTGACACCTGTGACACCAAAAGATCGTTTGGCGTTCTTGGCGAGCGAAGCACGCGGTTTCTTGTACTGTGTGGCACGTTCAGGCGTAACAGGTAATTCAAATCACAATGGCGGCCCACAGCAGTCGTTGGATGAGTACCTAGCGGAAATCAATGAGCATTCTAATGCGCCAATCGGTGTGGGTTTTGGTATCCGTGAAAAAGCCCATGTAGACGCGCTGAAAGGCAAAGCTGATGTGGCAATCATTGGTTCTGCGCTGTTGGATGCGTACAACAAAGGCGGTAAAGAAGAAGGCTTGAAGCTGTTTAATAGCTTGTTTAACTAAATAACTTGCTGAACTAAACACTGTGTCACTGCGAAAAGACGCTTCAATTCGTTGAAGCGTCTTTTTTTGCTTTATACCACTTTAAAACTCCCGACATGGCTTTCTAGTGCTTGATACAAGGAAGAGATCTGTCGCGCTTGCTCGTTGATCAGTTGAGCCACTTGTTTAGCGGCTTCGGTCTGTGAGTTGAGGTGAACGAGATTTTCATTGATCTCATTGGCCACTTTTGATTGCTCACTGGTTGCTTGGGCAGTTTGCGCCGCCATACCTTCGACTTTGGCAAAAGACTGATGCAACGAATGGAACATTTCGGTGACTTTACCGAAGTTTTCAGAGGTTGTTAGCGCATTTTCTCTGCTGGATTTCGTGGATGCTGATGTGGCTTTGACGCTTTCTTTGAGCTGGTCAATCATCACTTCAATCTCGTTAGTACTGTCTTGAGTTCGAGTTGCCAGCGTCCTGACTTCATCGGCCACGACAGCAAAGCCACGTCCTTGCTCTCCTGCTCTGGCGGCTTCGATGGCTGCATTCAGTGCCAGTAGATTGGTTTGCTCGGCAATGTTTCGTATCACTTCTAAAACAGAAGCAATTGCCTCAGAGCTTACTTCAAGCTGTTTAGCATGACTTTCTGCTTGCTCTATTTCTGTTACCAATGCCGAGACAGCCTGCTGGGATTGGTTCACCGCTTGGATGCCTTGCTCCGTCAAAGTATTGGAATCAGAGGCCTCTTGTGCCGTGTTGGTCGCCACGCTCGCCATTTCTTGATTAGACATATTCATTTCATGGCCAGCACTGACAATGAACTCTGAGGAGTTGGCCAGTGAAAGTGTGATCTCCTTAGTTTGGTTTGATGCATCGTTTAAAGAGTGGGTCACGCCACCGAGAGATTTTGATTGCTCACCAATCCCTGCCACCATGACACGCAAGGTTTCAACAAACCCGTCAAATTCTCTGGCGAGATCCCCTAGTTCATCTTTTGAGTCAGAATTAATTCTCTGAGTCAGATCCCCATCACCTTCGGCAATTTCTTTGATGCGCGCGGAAATATGCTCGATGTTACGAGTAATCACTCGTGGCACGATGTAACCGAAAATCAAGGCTGCGATAAATGCGATGGCTATTACGATGATTGCAATGGTTTGATAGGACTGTATTTGTTCTGCCGTTCTCTGCTCCATGGTCCGAGCATAGCTTTGCACCTTTTCGCCGGCCTGATCTAGCATATCTCGAATGGCTTCAAAGCTTTGCTCCACGGCTAGAAACTCTTGAGGGACAGTGCTGGAGTCTTCGGACACATGGGCGCTTATGTAGCGTTGGCTGCCTTGCACCCAAGTGTTAAATAGCACATCAAAACTGCGATACTCGTCTAACCATTGAGGTTCATTTTTTAGGTAGATACGATACTCATTAAAATGCTCAATCACTTGAGCTGCGTTGTCTTGAAACGCCTTGAGCACCGCTTCTTTGCTTTCCAGCCCATTACGAAGGTGCTGTACTGCCAAACGGGCCTGATAAAGATCCCTGTCAGCATTTAACACAGCGCTAATGGCTTCTAAGTAGCGTTCTAGTTTCGCTGCAGAGACTTCGCCATTAAGCGCTCTAGTTTTATCCCTTAAGGTTTCCCCTGCTTTATCCAACATAGCTCGAATGCTAGCGAATTGCTGATCCAGCTCCATTTCCTGAGCTGTGCGTTGATGGCGTAATTCCGTGTTAGTTTGCAAACGTTCACTTTGTTGTAGCCAAGTTTGAAAAAGGTCATCAAAACCAACAAAAGGCTCAACCAGTTCTGGGGGCTCTTCGGCAAGATAGCTTCTGTAAAGCTGAAAACGGTCAAAAACTTGCTGTGCATTTTCAGAAAAGTCTTTTAGGTTTTTAGACTGGTCACCTTCGCCGGTAAGCAGTTTTTCTTGAGCCAAACGCGCTTGGTAAATATCTCGATCGGCGTTCAAAACCTCAGAAATAGCTTCGAAGTAATGCTCCGCTTGGGTTCTCATGGCTTGCGCTTGAAGCGAACTCATAAACACCATAAAACCAAACAAGCCCATCAAAATTGCCGCCAAGCATATAATGGGAAGCATTACTTTGACTCGAATAGAATGGACACGCATCATCAGATCCTTTGACTATCATTTGGTAGGAAAGTCTAGGCAAAGGATCAAAATTCCGCCAAGTACGATTGGCATTTTTATTAAGAGAAAGCGTTTAGCGAAAGTACGGCAAGTTCTTGGTTTAAATAAAGCAATACGCCAACACAGCGCCGCCGACCGCCATGAACACTGTTTCACCAACAAGAATAAGCAATGGCGCCATGCCAACTTCTTTAAGTTTATTTAACCGAGTCCGCATGCCAATTGCCGCAATGGCGAACACTAAACACCAACGAGACAGATGAGCCAAGAATTCGGTCGCAATTTCAGGAATCCACCCCATAGTGTTCACAACCACTAAGCCAATGAAAACTAATAGAAAAGGTGGTACTGGGAACTTTTTAGCAACGTTTTGACTCTGGCTTTTTCGCGCCAGCATTAGCGCTAAAATAAAGACAATGGGCGCAAGCATCGCTACACGAAACAGCTTTACCACCGTTGCATTATCACCAGTGTATTCAGAAACACCGTAACCTGCGCCTACCACTTGGGCCACATCATGGATGGTTGCACCTAAAAAGAACCCTGTTTGACGTTCATCTAAACCAATCCAGTTGGCAATCATAGGGTACACAATCATGGCCGTGGTGCTCATGGCGGTAATCCCTACAATGGTAAAGACCACTGAACGATTAGTGTTATCATTCTTAGGCAGCACTGATGCGACAGCAGCCGTTGCCGATGCCCCACAAATCGCTACTGCGCAGCCAGCCAACAGCCCCATGTTTTCCGGTAACTTCAATAGCTTTCCGGCGACGACACCAATCATAATCACGGCTAACACCAATAGTCCTGTACACAATAAGACAGGCCAACCAAAATCCGTCAGGGAGCTGATGGTGATTCTGGCTCCAAGTAGTGCCACTCCGGTACGCAGCAATGTGGATGCAGTAAACTCTAGACCGGAGCAGGTTTTCTCTTCGTCCGCCATAAAGTTAAAGCTCATGCCTAATAGCAATGCCATCAACATTACTGGTGCACCATAGTGTTCACTTAAAAAGGCCGCCGACAATCCCATCACGATAGCCAGCATGATGCCAGGAATTTTAGGCGCAAAAAGTCTCATTGGGTTATACATGACGTACCCATTGTATAGATATATAGAGTGTTGTTTGGGAAAGAGGCGGCGAACACCGCCTCTTATTTTGAAGAGCTAAGCGAGCTTATTTCAGGTCTGCATCGTATTCAGAGGCAATTTTTTGCTCAGCTTCCTTAGCAGCATCATTCAGTAGGTTGTACCATTTTTCACCGTCTTCAATGTTTTCTTGGAACCAAGTGTAAACAGGCTTAGCGGCTTCTGCGAACTGCTCTTTCTCTTCTGGAGATGGTACATACAACTCGCCACCAGCCTCAGCAAAGGCTTTGTATGCGGCAATGGATTTACGTTTTGGTGAAGCAAACGTGGCTTGCTGCAACGCAGAGAAACCATCAACCACGACACGACGCAACTCTTCTGGCATATCCATAAATACATCATTATTCATGTACCAAAGCGCTGACATGTAAGCGTGGCCATCAAGGGTCACGTACTTCAACCCGGCATCGGTGAACTTCATGCCCATGATGTCTGTGATACCGTTTTTGGAGCCTTCAACCACGCCCGTTTGGAATGATGTAAACAGATCGCCCCATGGGATCGGTGTTGGGCTAGCGCCTAGTGAACGTACTAGCTCCTGCGGCAGGTCAGAAACGACCGTACGAATTTTTAGCCCTTCGAGATCTTCTGGAGTTTTCACCGTATGCTGGGTGTTGGCAAAGTTGCGCCAGCCGCCAGTGTTACCAATCGTCATTAGACGAACTGTATCACCGGAGTCTTCAAGAATTTGGTTACGTAGTTCGCGGGCAAAGTCGCCAGTAAAGACTTCCTCTGCAACGCGGTCATCACGCAATACATACGGCAAGTCTAATACTTGAACGTAAGGGTACATTGCCGAAGCCCCACCAGATGTAGATATGTAAATGTCCACAGAACCGTATTCAACGGCTTCAAGACACTCGACACCATTACCGCAAAGCTGAGTCCCCATGTAAATGTCTACGGCTATTTTGCCGTTTGAATGAGATTCTACGAAGTCTTTAAAGACCACCAAGCCATCGTAGTCTTCATCGTTCTCGTTGGAGTTCGCCACAGCGCGCAGATTAAAATCCGCTGCCTGAGCTAGGCCACTTAACATGACTCCAGCACCGATTAACGTCGCGGCAACTACACTATTTATTTTTGTTTTCGTGAACATGTAACAGTCCTCATTAATGGTTTTGCTTTGCGTTTGCGCCTATCCAGCTACTAAGCCAAGCAACCTTGGCAAAGTCATGGATAGAGATGGGAAAAAGGTAACTAAGAAGATCACTAAAACCTCTACCGCCAAAAATGGCAGAATGGCTTTAGAGATCGTTTCGATGCGCTCACCAGAGACACTGGAAGCAACGAATAACACTAAGCCCATGGGCGGAGTTGCCAAGCCAACAGTCAAGTTGACACTCATGATGATGGCGAAGTGCACTGGATCGATGCCTAAATTGATAAAGATTGGTCCTAAGATTGGCCCAAGGATGATAATGGCCGGACCAGCATCTAGGAACATACCGACAATAAACAGAAGTAGATTAATCAAGAACAGCAACATCAGTGGGTTTTCACTGATGGTCAGTACCCAGTCAGCCAAGATTTCAGCGCTGTGAGACAGACTTACCACTGTTTTGAAAGCAATAGCGGAGCCGACTAGTAACAGCACCACAGCCGACGCCTGCGCTCCCTTGATAAAAATGTCTGGTAGGTCGCTCAATTTAACCGTTTTCATTACCCAAACACTAATAATCAAGGCGTAGGCTGTCGCAATCGCAGACGCTTCCGTTGGCGTAAAAATACCACCGATGATACCGCCTAAAATGATTACTGGAGCAAATAATGGAAAGATGGCATTGCGCGTTGCCGTACCACGCTGCTGCCAAGTCGATTTAGGCCCAGCGACAGGGAAATCATATTTCTTTGCCATTAAGGCAATCATGATCATCAAACCGCCACCGATCAAAATACCTGGCACAATGCCTGCTGCAAACAAGGCTGCGACGGACACTTCCATGGTGTAAGCATAGATAATCATAATGCCAGATGGCGGAATAATAGGACCAATTACCGAAGATGCCGCAGTAATCGCAGTGGCAAATTTACGGCTATAGCCATTCTTCTCCATAGCAGGGATCATCATAGAGCCAATGGCTGAAGTATCCGCTACTGCTGACCCTGACAATCCGGCAAACAGCATACTGGAGAGAACGTTTACATGAGCCAAACCACCACGTACATGGCCAATAAAGGCTTGTGAAAACTGCACTAAGTTCATGGTAATGCCGCCACGGTTCATTAACTCGCCGGCTAGCATGAAGAATGGAATCGCCATCAAAGGAAAAGAGTCTATGCCGTTATAGATATTACGAAACAGCAAAGAGATATCTCGTTCCATGCCTGTCATATATAGCATGGCCCCCGGTGCTGCCAACATGGCAAAAAACACTGGCATACCAATTAACAGCAAGACTAAAAATAAAGGTAAAAACAGAGCTAACATAATGTGCGTCTCTTGTTATTGTTGTTCTCTATAAGCACCGTCAAGCGGTCACTGTGTTATTCAGCTGGGGCGTCAGCGCGAACTTCGGTGCTCAGGGCCAACTGCTTTTGTCCCAATAGGCAACCCAATTCCCGTAAACACAGCTCAATGTTCGCCAGAAGCATAGTGAAAAAGCACACAGGCATCGCAAGGTAGATCCAAGCTCGGGAAATATGAATCGATGCGGCTCTTGAACGAAAGCCTCGGTCAAAGAAGTCGATACCAAGTACCGTCAACTTCACCAATACAGCGCCTGCAACCAGCAGCAAGACTAACTTAAGTAGACTTGATGCTCGTTCTGGTAAAGCACTCAAGAACATATCAATCGCCACAAATGAACCCCGCCTATAGGCTTCACCTGCCACCATGGCCATCATCCAAATCATTAATGCGCGGGCCGCTTCTTCAGGCCATGGCAAGGCGTTACCTAATACATAGCGGCAGAAGACTTGTAATAAGATGACGCTGATCATCAATGCAACCAGCACCCAAGCAATGTTGCGACCAATGCGATTCAGCAACAAATTAATGGTGGTAAAGCAGGACACCAGCATTCCTAGAATGGCCATGTGTTACTCCCTCAAAAACCTATTGTTATTGTTATCGTGTCTAACTGTTTAAGAGCTTCCCTGCTTAAGGGACTTCCTGGCCCGCCGCCGCGGTCCAAAGCTCAAACCAAGTTTCACGATCAATTTGGATATCTAAAATATTAGAAAGGTCTTTGATTCGATCTGGATTATTGGTTCCCACTACAGGCAAAATATTCGCAGGATGTGCTAACAACCAAGCAAGCGCAACATGATCAGAAGAAGTTCCCTGCTCTTTTGCTAAACGCTCAAATAACGGAGCCAAGCGACGAGTCTCAGGGGTATCACTAAACAAATCACCGCCACCTAAAGGTGACCAAGCCATCGGCGTAAGTTGATCCAACTGCATAGCACTCAAGCTACCATTGGAAAAGGCATCACGGTGAAGCAAGCTCATTTCCACTTGGTTGGCAACCAGAGGATGACGCATGTTGGCTTGCAGTAAACGCCAGTCCCATACTTCAAAGTTAGAAACACCGACAGCACGTACTTTACCGCTATCGATTAGCGCATCTAATGCTGCGCCGGTTTCAGCGGCATTCATTAAAGGATCGGGGCGGTGGATTAATAACAAATCTAGGTAATCCGTGTGTAAGTTGTTAAGGCTCTGCTCAACACTAGCGGTTACATATGCAGCACTGGTGTCATAGAACTTCACACGACGATCTGGGAATTTTTCAGACATCAGAGCGATGTCACATTTTGAGATAAGTTGCATCTTAGGACGCAAACTAGGGTCTTGGGCTAAGGCTTTTCCGAATAGCATCTCGCATTCGTAGTCGCCGTAAATATCAGCGTGGTCAAAGGTAGTAATCCCCTGCTCAAGGCACAGGTCAATTTTCTGTCTGACGTGGGTCAGAGACACATCAAAAGCGTCTGCTAAACGCCAAACACCGTACACTAGACGGCTGAATTGTAGGTCAGACTTGCCAATTTGAACCATTCGCATTGTTTTCTCTCTCCGAATTTTGAGCGTTCCTGGCTTCCTGTGGACGCTCAGAATTTTGTTTTTGTTTTATGCTCCTCGCTTTGGGTCAGATCAAATCGATACCATCACGAGAGGTTGTATATTTACCCTAACAGTGTATTCTTGTGATGTAAATCAATAGTGAATGAATTTTCCTAAAAAGTTCTTTTTCCCTCCTAAACCATGGTTGGTTTGGTGGGCGAATACTCTGCCAAGTCAGTCACTTAGGGCTCTTTAGCTACTTACAATTGCCCATTTGACTTGTAAGATAGGGATACATATTGCGCAGGTTTAGGTGAAAAAGTGGAAAAGAAAAACAAGACAAAACAGCTACCGCTCTATATCCAGATTAGCGAATTATTAAATCGCGAAATTGCAGCAGGACATTGGTTACCCGGAGATCGGTTACCCATAGAAGCAGAGCTTGCTGCCAAGCTGGGCGTGGCGATTGGCACTCTTCGTAAAGCCCTTAAAAAGCTTGAAGAAGATGGTTTTTTAGAACGCCGCCAAGGCTCTGGAAATTATGTGAAGCGTGCGCCAGGTGGCCGTGCTATTTACCAATTTTTCCATTTGGAAACTCTGGAAGGTGGTGGAGTACCGACGGCTGATATTTTGTCTGTCACGATTGATGACGATGAGTTTGTGAAACGACAGTTAAACATTGAAGCAGACGGCAAGCTATGGTGTATCAAACGTGCTCGTTATCTTAATCGCGAACTTGTTGCTATGGAGCAGATTTGGTTCAAACACGCCCATGCACCAACTCTAAAACCAAAAGATTTACACGAATCGCTGTACCTCCATTATCGAGACAACTTTTCTTTTTGGATTAGTCGAGTGGAAGACGAAGTCGATTGTGCCCCCGCACCCAAATGGGTGACGGACAACCTGGAGTTAGCTCCAGAAACAACAATGCCAAAGGTGTATCGTAGAAGTTGGTCAAACGAAGGCAATATCGAAGAGTTTTCGTTTACATGGTATGACCCAGCCAAGTGTCGTTACGTTGCCCGGTGGCACTAACATTCAATAAAAGCAAGAGGTTAGAAAAATGGGGAATTCCGTTCGATATGGCATCCTAGGTTGCGGAATGATGGGGCAAGAACACCTCAGAAACTTGGCTTTGATCGATGGCGCACAAGTCGTCGCGATCACTGAACCCAATCAAGCTATGCAGAGCCGTTGCAGAGAGCTAGTGCCTGACGCACAATTTTTCGACACACTGGATGATATGCTGAATGCCGACCTCGGCCTTGAAGCACTGGTCATCGCTACGCCAAACTATCAACACGCGGAGCAACTGATAGAGCTATTTGAGCGCACCACCCTACCGATCTTAGTAGAAAAACCGGTGGTCAGTGATATCGCCCAAGTAGCCAAAATCCGTGATGCCGCGGCGAAGCACCCCGCTCCGGTTTGGGTCGCTATGGAATACCGCTACATGCCACCAGTAGCTCAATTTCGCAAACAGCTTTTAGATGGCGACATTGGTGCCCTAAAGATGTTGAACATCCGCGAACACCGTTTCCCATTTCTTGAAAAAGTAAACGATTGGAACCGTTTCAATCGTCAAACCGGCGGTACACTGGTCGAAAAATGCTGCCACTTTTTCGATCTAATGCGCCTTTTGATGCAGGGCGAAGTGAAGCGCGTATATGCTTCCACAGGACAAGATTGCAACCATCTAGAAGAACGCTACGACGGTGAAATGCCAGACATCATCGATAACGCGTTTGTCGTGGTAGATTTTGAAGACGGACAGCGCGCTTGCCTAGATCTAAATATGTTTGCAGAAGGCTCACGCTACCAAGAAGAAATCTGTGCTATTGGCCCTAAAGCCAAACTTGAGTGCTTCGTACCAGGCCCTGGACGTTTCTGGCCGACTGAAACGCTCGGCGCAGCTCCCATTCCGAAAGTGGTTCTTAGCCCACGTGATCCAAAAGGCCCAATCGAGTCTGACATACCTGTGGATCCAGCTTTACTGGATGCCGGTGATCATAATGGCTCAACTTTTTACCAACACCTTGGCTTTTTCAAAGCCATCACAGAAAACGCTCCTGTAGACGTGACAGTGGAAGATGGCTTGAAAGCTGTCGTGATAGGCTTAGCCGCTCAACACTCTGCACAAACTGGCCAAGCCGTCACAATAACGGACTCTGGCTACGCTTTCGCGTAAATTAATTACAGAAAATAAAACTAAGTAAATCAATAGCTAATGATCAAGTAAGGCGTTTCTTACAAAAAATTCATTCACTATTGATTTACTTTTTAGATTCACGTGATTAGAGTTAATTAAATTCATTCACTATTGATTCATATCAATAAATGAATCCCTAACAACACGATGACCTAAATCGGGAGTAAATATGAGTGTGGTAATTTCCAAACTAGAAGAACAAAAACAAGTAAATGGGTTGGATTTTCCATTGCTGGTAACGCCTCACAACTCGGACGTTCAAAGCAATAAGATGGACTTTTTCAATTGGGTAGAAGGCAACAAAGCAGAACTTCATGATCTGTTGATCAAACACGGTGCCGTATTATTTCGGGGCTTCCCGGTCGAAAACTCAGACGAGTTCGAAAAGATGCTCGACCAAACAGACTACCAAAACATGCCTTATGTAGGTGGCGCCGCCCCTCGTGCACAGGTAACGGCTTCACGTATCGTGACCGCTAATGAGTCCCCAGCATCAGAAAAAATTCCGTTTCACCACGAAATGGCGCAAGTACCAACACCTCCGGGTTATATCTTCTTTTATTGTGAAACCTCCGCTGCCAAAGGTGGCGCGACCTCCATTCTTCACTCAGGCGAAATCTGCAAAAAATTCTTTGAAATCGCTCCTGACTTCGCCAAAAAAGTTGAAGAGCAAGGGGTTCGCTATGTACGAGTGATGCCTGAAGTGACGGACAACACATCTGCAATTGGCCGCTCTTGGAAAGACACTTTTCATGTACAAACCCGTGAGGAAGCAGAAGAAAAAATGCGCGAAGCGGGCATGAATTGGGAATGGCTAGAAAACGGTGATGTACGCACAGAAACTCGCGTGCTACCAGGTATTCGCTTCGATGATGAAACTCAGCAAAAAACTTTCTTTAACTCTATTGTTGCTGTGTTCACAGGCTGGAATGATTCTCGCAACCAAGGGGAAAAAGCGGTCACGACAGCAGATGGGGAGCCAATGGATGCCATGGCACTTGAACAACTCGTTGAGGCCATGGATGAGCTGTGCGTAAACTTTAAATGGCAAGCTGGCGATGTATTATGGATCAATAACCATACTGTTTTACATGCACGTCAACCATTTGAAGGCGAACGCCGCATTCTTGCCTCTATTTCTTTCAAGTAAAGTCATTAAAGGCGCTTGTGCAGTCAAGCGCCTTTCTAAACTCTTAACATCATCAATGACTTACGTAAGGCGATGGCACAATTGGACAGTTCACCACGACGTTAGTCCGTTCGATGTTCACTAGGCCTTTTGCTTCCGCATCCAGCAATGCTTCTTCTGATTTGAGTTCGTAGGCTTCATCAGGATTCACCCATTTCACCCAGTACATTAGCCAAAGTGGCGAATAGGCGGTATCAGTGCTTTGATAGCCCACTGGCGTAGGTGCCGAGGGGAAAATATTTCTCTGTTCACCATTGGGAAAGCCGTAAACGCGCTCAAGCACTGTCTTTTGACGAGGCGGTTTGGGGTAATTTGGGATAGCATCACGTAAGCGTGGCACATAGTTGGCGCCCATCTCTTTTGCCATGTCCTGATCAGACACATCCGTTGTCACGTAGTAGACTAGGTCATTATTGAACCAAGCGCTTTGTAGTGGCAGTGACACTTGTTTGGTCGAGTTGGTGGCGCACCCCGTTAGACCAATCATTAACAAAATTCCCAGCACCCCTCGGACAGTCATTTCCTTCGCCTCCTTTTATAATTTCATGTCCTATGAGTCTTTACTTAGAGATAAAGTTCCCAAGCTCTTCATAGACATTGACTGACACCAAGGTGGCCAATTTGCTCATGCGCAAAATTTCAGGAGGATTATCACTGGACCAGAAACTACGCCAATCTTCCGTTGTGTTCCAACGAGCAATGGTAAGTAGGTGATTCATTTTACTTTCATGTTGCAACAACACGCTGCCGTGGGCACCAGCATACATTTCTCGGACCAAGCCTGTCGTTTGCTGCCAAGCATCACAAAACTCTGATAGATGCTCTGGGCTGACGTGCCACTCATAAACCACTCGAATCATTGCGCTCTCCTTAAGATGAAACAAATCACTACGTTATAGAATTATAGGCTTTTTTCTTTAGCATATTTATAAACGGTATTACGGCTAACGCCAGCCAGCTTGGCTGTTTGAGACACATTCCCTTGGGTTTGCGCCAATAACTTAGGAATTAAGACATCGTATGACTCAGGTTCACTTTGCTCTTCAGATACTTGTGCAGACGTTTGCAGGTCATCAAAGAAATCATCAGGCAGGTGCCAATCTTCCAGCTCATCCCCATCTGCCATAGCCATGCCCACTTTTAACACATGTACTAATTGGCGCATATTGCCTGGCCATGGGTGTCCTTCTAACAGTGCCAACATCTCTTCTGACAGGGCTGGCCCTGGTTCATCTATGCGTAAGCGTTCATGAACGTAGGAAATCAGTTTACGCTTGTCTTGGCGCTGTCGCAGCGAAGGCAGCTCAATGTTCAAACCTGAAATTCGATAATACAAGTCTTGTCTAAAGCGCCCTTCTGCCACTTCGTCTTTTAAGTTTCGATTGGTGGCTGAAATCAGTTTCACATCGACAGGATATACTTCGGTTGATCCCAACGGTGTAACCACACGCTCTTGCAACACTCGCAGTAATCTGGATTGCACTGTGGCAGGCATTTCACCGATTTCATCAAGGAACAAGGTGCCCTTGTGCGCACGTCTAATGAGGCCAATTGAGCCTTTGTTTTGAGCGCCAGTGAAGGCACCTTTTTCATATCCAAAGAGTTCAGACTCCACCAACTCGGATGGGATGGCGGCACAGTTGACCGCCACCAACATCTCTTTGTGACGGGAGCTGTGATAGTGCAAACTGCGCACAAAGATTTCTTTGCCCGCTCCCGTTTCACCATGGATTAAGATCGGAATGTCTTTCTCCATGATTTTGTGAGCTTGCTTTACGACGCGCTGCACCTGTGGGTCGCCATGCTCTAGCTCATCTAACGGAATCACATTATCAGGGATGCTGCTGGGCATACTTTGCTTCGCAATTTGCTGCGGCGGCGCTTCATAACCACCTGATGTACGATAGTCAGGCACTTTCATCACTTGGGTGACAGGTGGCAGCACCTTCATATAAAACTGAAAACGCCCTAACGCTCGTTGCTTCATGGGCATGTGCAACGGCTGGTTTTTAATCTCACGCATGTCGCAGTCAAAAATCTGCGAAATATTCAGCAGCGATAAGTCCCGCGCCAAAACGATTTCAGCACGGCGGTTAGCCGAGACAATGGTGCCTTGATCATCCAATACCAATAATCCTGACCAATGGCTGTCGAGGCTGGTGAGATTGGTATTAAAGCTGACAATAAAATGATTCTGCTGGAATGCAGCAAAGATCAAACGATTTTCGACACTTAGAGACATGAGTTTAACCATGCCAAGGGTATGATCTTGAGGAAGATACGCGTCAGAGGAAATGTCTAGGACGCCCAGCAGTTCATTGCCTGTATCATAAATAGGTGAAGCTGACCCCACCATATAACGATTGGCACGTAAGTAGTGTTCATCACGGCCAACTTGAATCGCACGACCACTGATAATCGCCGTACCGATAGCGTTGGTGCCCACACCTTGTTCAGTCCATTGGTTACCTTCCACTAAACCGTGGTACTCACCACGCCCAAAGCGGTTTTGTCCCCATGTATTGAGTACATGTCCCTGACGGTCTGCTAAGACAATGATACAGGCCGAGTTACTGAGGATATTTTCGTAATAGGGAATGATCTCATTCTCAGTGGTTTCTAATAAGTTACGGTGTTGATCGCGTAAATCATTAAGCTCCCCTTTTGGCAGGGCGGCAAAATTCGGTTCAGAGGTGTGCTCTAAACCAAACTGTTCACATCGATACCACGAGGCTTCGATCTGTTGTTTGTGTTCTTCGTCATTTAAGTTGACGTTGGGACTTCGCATTGCCTTGCTGTCATCCGATTCTTGTTGTTCTTTTTTTATCGTCATTCTGTGCTCCATTTGAAAAAGGAGCGACAAGCCAACTGCTATTCTGCTTGGCTCTGACCACAAGGTCAATTCAATTACCAAGGATTGTTCAACAGTGTTCAAAGAGACTGTTCAGTGAACACTTTTTACGGATGTGAACACTTGTGTTTCGTAAACGAACATTTTCTAAAAAGCGACTCAAAATTAATTTATATCTATATATTTCAATAATTTAGCAAAAAACACCTTTTTCTTACACAATCTTGGCACAGGCTTTGTATTGTTACTCTGACCACTGACATGTTTATGCATTTGCGAAAAGCGACAAGCCAATCTCTTGAGGCGATGCTGAACACAGTGCCGACTACACACCGCATCATTGTGGCGGCCATAACAACAAAAAAGGGTTAATTACAATGTCACTGACGCTGAGTAATGTGTCTCGCGTTGTTGATGGAGAAACTTGGATTGACGACGTCAATCTGTCCCTAGAGCCAGGTTCATTTAACGTGCTTTTGGGAAGAACACTCTCCGGTAAAACAACGCTGATGCGCCTAATGGCAGGGCTGGACCGCCCGACATCAGGCAAAATTATGATGAACAATGTTGATGTAACGGGTGTTCCGGTTCGAGAGCGTAACATCTCTATGGTGTACCAACAGTTCATCAACTACCCCAACATGACGGTGTATGAAAACATCGCCTCGCCTTTGCGCCTAGCGAAAATGTCGGACCAAGAAATTGATCGCCGAGTTCGTGAAACCGCTGAAATGCTGCGCATTGATCCTTATCTAGACCGCTTACCACTGCAACTATCTGGTGGTCAGCAGCAGCGTACCGCCATGGCCCGCGCATTGGTCAAAGACTCACAAATTATTTTGTTTGATGAGCCACTGGTGAACCTAGATTACAAACTTCGTGAAGAGCTTCGCCAAGAATTACGCGCCTTGTTTAAAGCTCGTAACTGTATTGCTGTGTACGCTACCACAGAACCTAACGAAGCATTGGCTTTAGCGGGGAACACCGCGGTACTACACGAAGGCAAACTTTTACAATTTGGCGAAACTGCAGAGGTTTACCACCGTCCAAAAGACATCATCACCGCAGAGATGTTCTCCGAACCACCAATCAATGTCGTGCCTGGTCGTGTTAGCGATACCGAGGTGACTTTTGATGACAGTGTTCATTTTCAGTTAAACAGCGACTTGCGTCCTTTAGAACCAGGCAACTACCGCTTTGGTGTTCGCGCTTCGCATATTGGTTTAGTGCCACACTCAGACGACGATTTAGAACTCCCCGTACGAGTGGACCTTGCCGAAATCAGTGGCAGCGAAACCTTCCTGCACGTGCACAATCCACACTTTGATTTGGTGCTACACCTTTCGGGTGTGCATGAGTATCACGTTGATCAACAGATCAAAGTGTATTTCCCAACACACAAGCTGTACGCCTTTAACGAAGCGGGTCGCCTTGTGCATGCACCAGCTGGTTTAGGAGGACGCTAACATGGCAGAAATTACTTTGAATGCCTTGGCCCATACTTACAGTGATGCGCCCAGTAAACCGGAAGATTACGCCATTCGCCAAATGCAGCACGTTTGGCACCAAGGCGGCGCTTACGCCCTACTTGGGCCATCAGGCTGTGGCAAATCGACGCTTTTAAACATCATCTCTGGCTTGCTGGAACCCTCTGACGGTGAAGTGCTGTTTGATGGTAAACGCGTCAATGAGCTGAAGCCTGAAGAGCGCAACATTGCCCAGGTTTTCCAGTTCCCTGTGGTGTACGACACCATGAGTGTGTACGACAACTTGGCCTTTCCACTACGTAACATTGGCGTACCAGAGCATAAAATCCGCTCTAAGGTACTGGAAGTGGCTGAAATCCTAGAGCTTTCCGACCAGTTAAAACGCAAAGCCAAAGGTCTATCCGCTGACCAGAAACAAAAAGTCTCCATGGGACGAGGTTTGGTGCGTGATGATGTGTCGGCAATCTTGTTCGACGAACCATTGACCGTCATCGATCCACAATTGAAGTGGAAACTGCGCCGTAAGCTCAAGCAAATCCATGAACAGTTCAACATCACCATGGTGTATGTGACCCACGATCAGTTGGAAGCTTCTACCTTTGCCGACAAAATCGCGGTGATGTACCAAGGTCAAATTGTTCAATTTGGTACGCCACGTGAATTATTCGAGCACCCTGCTCATACCTTTGTCGGTTACTTCATTGGCTCACCGGGCATGAACTTTTTAGAAGCTGAAGTTGGCGAGGATGCGCTGATCTTTGGTGAACATACGTTGAATATCGATCCGAAGTTGTTAGCTGCTCTGAAAGCACAAAACGCGACCTCAGCAACCGTAGGCATTCGCCCTGAGTTTGTTCATGTGTGGGATGGCCAGAATGTAGACGCTTTCAAAGTAGATGTGGACTTTGTTGAAGACTTGGGCACCTACAAAATTCTTACTTTTACCTTTGCCGGTGTGTCCATGAAAGCACGCTTAAGCGAAGACCAGAAAGTGCCTGAAGGCAAAGCCTTTGTCAGCTTCCCAGAGCAGTGGACCAAGATTTATCTCAACGATTATTTAGTGGAGGTACCCCATGACTAAGGTCGAAAACAACAAGGCTTGGTGGTTGGTACTGCCAGTATTTTTGATCGTTGCCTTCTCCGCCATCATTCCGTTAATGACGGTGGTGAACTACTCAGTGCAAGACATTTTTGACCCTTACACGCGCTACTTCGTGGGCACAGAATGGTTCAAACAAGTCATGCTGGATGAGCGTTTGCACGATGCCTTGATTCGCCAGTTTATTTTCTCTTTCACAATCCTAGCGATCGAGATTCCACTCGGCATCATGGTAGCGTTAATGATGCCAACCAAAGGCAAAGGAGCATCTCTAGCGCTGATTTTGGTGGCGATCCCACTGCTGATTCCGTGGAACGTAGTCGGCACAATTTGGCAGATCTTTGGCCGTGCTGACATTGGTCTTTTTGGCGCAATGATGGCGGAACTGGGCATCAACTATAACTACGCCTCAGAACCCATGCACGCTTGGTTAACCGTGGTACTAATGGACGTTTGGCACTGGACACCTTTGGTGGCATTGCTTTGCTACTCGGGCCTACGCGCCATTCCAGAAGTGTACTACCAAGCTGCACGCATTGATAAAGCGTCGCGTTGGGCAGTATTCCGTTACATCCAACTGCCGAAGTTAACCAATGTGTTGATCATTGGCGTGCTGTTGCGCTTTATGGATTCGTTCATGATTTACACCGAGCCGTTTGTATTAACCGGTGGTGGTCCAGGAACGTCAACAACCTTCTTAAGCCAGTCTTTGGTACAGCAAGCCATCGGTCAGTTTGACCTAGGTCCTGCCGCCGCCTTCTCTCTGGTGTACTTCTTAATCATCCTGCTGGTGTGTTGGGTGTTCTACACCACCATCATGCATATGCAAAAAGACAAATAGGAGGTGAGTATGTCGACTTCATCCAGCATCACGTCACAACGCTCGTCTGAAGAAACAATCGCCGAGGGTTCTTACTCAAGCCAAGCGCCGCAAGCTCCTGTGGTCAGTCTGGCTGAGCGCAAAGCAAGAAATGCGATGTGGCGTGGCCGCATCGGCATGACGGTGTATTTGATTTTGTTACTGATGCCTATTTACTGGCTCATCAA
Source organism: Marinomonas communis (assembly GCF_004363305.1). Classification (GTDB taxonomy): domain Bacteria; phylum Pseudomonadota; class Gammaproteobacteria; order Pseudomonadales; family Marinomonadaceae; genus Marinomonas; species Marinomonas communis. The sequence goes on from NZ_SNZA01000001.1 coordinate 1,080,536, forward strand.
CATGTCATTTAAAACCAATACGGAAATTCTAAGTGGCTTATCGTTCTTTCCTGAGAACTTCACCCTGGAAAACTACGCCAAGATTTTTGGCGATCCGACTTGGTACATGGGGTATGTAAACTCGATCATCTATGTATCCATGAACATGGTGATCAGTTTATTAGTTGCCCTGCCCGCTGCTTACGCGTTCAGCCGTTACAAGTTTGTCGGTGATAAGCACATGTTCTTCTGGTTGCTGTCTAACCGTATGGCACCACCAGCGGTATTCCTGTTGCCATTTTTCCAGCTGTACTCGTCGGTTGGCTTGTTTGACACCCACATTGCCGTGGCGTTAGCACACTGTTTGTTTAACGTGCCACTGGCGGTTTGGATCCTAGAAGGCTTTATGAGTGGCGTGCCACGCGAGATCGATGAAACCGCCTACATCGACGGTTATTCGTTCCCGAAATTCTTCGTCAAGATCTTCTTGCCATTGATTCGCTCTGGCATCGGTGTGACGGCTTTCTTCTGCTTTATGTTCTCTTGGGTAGAACTGTTGCTAGCAAGAACGCTGACGTCCGTTGATGCCAAACCGATTGGTGCCATCATGACGCGAACCGTGTCCGCATCCGGTATGGACTGGGGGCTACTCGCCGCTGCCGGTGTGCTGACCATCGTCCCAGGTATTTTGGTGATCTACTTCGTTCGAAATCATGTTGCTAAGGGCTTCGCCCTAGGCCGAGTTTAAGGAGCTTCAAAATGGTTTGGATGTCTTGGACCTTACCTACTGCCGCATTTTTTGCTGGCATCGCTTTGATCCTCGTCGCGATGACGACTTGGCAAGCGATCTCCCCAAGCGTGGAACGTAAAGGCTTTTTGCCGATTGAAACGACACGTGGCGATCGTTTGTTTATTGGCCTACTGAGTAGCGCCTTTGTTCACCTAGGTTTCGTTGCGTTAAGTGATGTTCCACTTTACGTAGCAACCGCCCTTTGCGTGCTTTGGATGTGCTTCCTGATGCGCTGGGGTTAAGTGAGAGTGTACAAGGAAGAACCTGCATGGAAGCGAAATACCTATCTTTAATCATTGAGGTAAAACATGTACAACAATAAAAAGAAATTCGTTTTAGCTGCTATCCCATTGGCTGTTGCACTGGGTTCAGGATCTGCTTGGGCAGACCAATACTCTGATGCTGCCCAAAAATGGCTAGATAGTGAGTTTACGGTATCGACTCTTTCAGAAGCTGAGCAATTAAAAGAAATGGCTTGGTTCACTGAAGCAGCTAAACGTTTTCGCGGTATGGAAATCAACGTCGCATCGGAAACACTAACTACTCACAAATACGAGTCACAAGTTCTTGCCAAAGCCTTCTCTGAGATCACAGGGATTAAGGTGAACCATGACTTGATCCAAGAAGGGGATGTGGTCGAAAAACTGCAAACCCAAATGCAGTCTGGTCGTAACATCTACGACGCTTATGTAAACGACTCCGATCTGATCGGTACTCACTTCCGTTACGGTAAAGTAGTACCTATTTCAGACATCATGGAGCAGCATAGCGACCTTAAGTCTCCTACTCTTGATCTAGGTGACTTCATCGGTTTGAACTTCACCTCTGGTCCAGACGGTAAGCTTTACCAACTGCCTACTCAGCAATTTGCGAACCTATACTGGTTCCGCTATGACTGGTACCAACGTCCAGAGCTTAAGAAGCAATTTAAAGAAATTTACGGTTACGAGCTAGGTGTGCCAGTGAACTGGTCCGCTTACGAGGACATCGCAGAGTTCTTTACTAAGCACGTTGGCGAAATCGATGGTCAAAAAGTTTACGGTCACATGGACTACGGTAAAAAAGACCCATCTCTAGGCTGGCGTTTCACGGATGCTTGGTTCTCTATGGCCGGTGCGGGTGACAAAGGCCTGCCAAACGGTTTACCAGTCGATGAATGGGGTATTCGTGTTGAAGGCTGTAACCCTGTCGGTTCCAGCGTAGCTCGTGGTGGTGCGACCAACGGTCCAGCAGCGGTTTATGCGACGACTAAATATGTGGATTGGTTGCGTCAATACGCGCCACCAGAAGCGCAAGGCATGACATTCTCTGAAGCCGGCCCAGTGCCAGCACAAGGTAACGTGGCTCAGCAGATCTTCTGGTACACCGCGTTCACGGCTGATATGACACAAAAAGGCCTACCAGTGGTAAATGAAGACGGCACGCCAAAATGGCGTATGGCTCCTTCTCCACGTGGACCTTACTGGGAAGAAGGCATGAAACTGGGTTACCAAGACGTGGGCGCATGGACGTTCATGAACTCAACGCCTGAAGATCGTCGTTTAGCGGCTTGGCTATACGCTCAGTTCACAACGTCTAAAACGGTTTCTTTGAAGAAAACGCTGGTTGGCCTAACACCAATCCGTGAATCGGACATCAACTCGCCAGAGATGCAAGAAGCGGCACCATTCCTAGGTGGTTTAGTTGAGTTCTACAAAGGCCCTGCTCGTGAGCAATGGTCACCAACAGGTACGAACGTACCGGACTACCCAAAACTGGCTCAGCTATGGTGGCAGTACATTTCTCAAGCCGCATCTGGCGAAGCGACACCACAAGTGGCACTTAACGGCCTAGCAGAAGCCCAAGATAAAGTGCTTCAGCGTCTAGAGCGTGCTGGTGTTCATGAGAACTGTGGTCCAAAACTAAACGAGCCTCGTGATGAAGCCTACTGGTTGAATCAACCAGGTGCGCCAAAAGCGAAACTTGCGAACGAAAAACCTCAAGGCAAAACCGTCGATTACGACGCGCTATTACGCTCTTGGGAATAACGTTCAAAAGATCACCCTCTAAGTGTTAGACCGGCTTCGCGCCGGTCTTTTTTTGCATTCAGCATGCTCACTTAACGGCTAGTGGACACTCGCATAACACTGGCAATGATTAACAAGGCCCCGAGCCATTGGATTAGAGAAAGACTCTCCCCCAGCCACAACATGGCAAATAGGGCACCAAATAACGGCTCACTGCCCATCAGTAGCGCGACACGCGTTGGGGACGTTCGGCTGATCGCAAGGTTTTGAGCAAAAAATGCAAACAGCGTACACATCAGCACTAAATACAAGGTAATCAGCCAAAAAGCAGGTTGACTGAGTGACGACCAAGCAATCGATTCGCCTGAGCCCCAGCCAACGATGATGGCCATGAGCATCACCATCAGAGACTGAATCGCAGTCAAACTCAACATGGTAATGGAACGGTTATGAGTCAGGCGTTTGGTCAGCGTCACCATGATTGCACGCCCTACTGCAGCCAATAGAATCAAGCCATCTCCTAAGTTGAACGAGAGGTTAAAGCCTGAGTGCAAGCTCAGCAGCAATACCCCCAAACAACTTAACATCCCCATGAGCCATAGAGATCCAGAAACTCGGCTACGATTAATCAACGTTTCTGCAAGCGCCGTTAGGATCATAGACAAGCTGATCAGCACCGCAGCATTCGTAGCGCTGGTATACAGCACGCCAGACACTTCACAGACAAAGATTCCTGACAGAACAAGACCGGTAGGCAGAGCGCGTAACCAATCCTGATTCTTGCCTTGTTTAAAATCTCGAACCAAGACAGGCAAAAGCATCAGGAATGTCAGTCCAAAACGGATGCCAATGAAACTAAACACCCCAACATACATTAACGCGTCTTTTGTTAATCCATAGCTGGTCCCCCAAAAGATCGCGACCAGTAGCAGCATGCATTCTGTCCAGCCAAATAATGGTCGATAGGGGTGAGTTGTTAGGGTTGTCATCATCTTACCTCGTTGTTTCTTTTGACGAGGTACAGTCTAAATTGTATCGTTCAAGACAATAATACAGGCAACTAATAAATAACTTTTGTCTTATGAACACAAATGAACTACTCAAGCTACTGCCTGAACTCGGCACATTTGTAACGGTGGTCGATGCAGGCAGTCTTTCTGAAGCGGGCCGACGTCTACAGCTGCCGCCCTCTTCCATTAGTCGTGCCATCTCCAAGCTTGAAGATCAATTGAGCAGTAAATTATTAGAGCGCACCACTCGTTCATTGGCTTTGACACCGATAGGTCGGGATGTATACGAACAAGCGCTTTCAATGATGGACGCAGCAAAAGCCGCCATTGCTCGCATTGAAAGTCAAAAACACGAGTTGAATGGTCTGCTAAGGATTGCGGCCCCAAAAGCATTAAGTAAGCACATCATTGCGCCTTTGATCTTTAAATTTATGGCGCAGCACCCAGCGTTAAAAGTGCAGCTCACGGCTTCAGATAACATGGTCGACCCAGCGACAGGGGAAGTGGATCTATTGCTTCAGGTGACTGAATCCCCTTGTGAACATCTGGTGGCGAGGCCTGTGGGATTCGTTAAGCAAGTGCTTTGCACAACTTGGGATTACCTTGAACAACACCCCAAACCACAACACCCACAGGATTTAAAAGACCATACATGCATCGCTTTAGGTGAAAAAAACGATGATCACTGTTGGTACTTTGCCAACGGTGAAACAGTAGAGCAGGTCATGACAAAAGGCGCGTTTGCCAGCAACCACTCTGAGATTCGTCTAGCTGCCGTTCAGAAAGGACTGGGGATCTCGATTTTTCCAGAATTCGTGGTAAATGAAGCCATTTCAAAAGGCGAGTTGGTGGCGTTGTTGCAGGATTGGACGTTCCAAGGGAGCTATCACGGCACGATATACGCTCAATACAGCCAATCACGCTTTGTGCCGGCGACCATTCGAGCGTTTATTAGTTTTCTTACCTCTGAGCTTGCTGAAAAGGATTAGGTGTTCAGCAAGCCTACAGAGATGCTAAACGAGCGCTATTGGACCGAACGCACTCGGCTCACCGCATCAAGCCAACCGGAGTAAAGCTTTTCGCGATTATCTTGCCCCATTTCTGGGTTGAACTGCTGCTCTGATTGCCACAGTTCACTGATTTGTTCGAGAGATTCGTACATGCCCACACGAAGCCCTGCAAGGAAAGCCACACCTAATGCAGTGGTTTCCGTCACCTGTGGGCGTTCTACGGTGATACCCAATACATCGCTCAAGAACTGCACGACAAGGTTGTTCACCACCATGCCACCATCAACTCGAAGCGTACTAAACTGCGCGCCATCCTGCGCCATAGCATCGACAAGGTCTTTAGTCTGGTAACACACGGAACGCAGCCCTGCGCTGACGATATCCGACACGCTGGTATCACGAGTTAGGCCGATCATGGCACCACGGGCATCAGGATCCCAGTACGGCGCACCTAACCCAGTAAAGGCAGGCACTAAATAGACGGTATCTGCATTTAAAGCTCGTTCCGCAAGACTTTGCGTTTCAGCAGCATCATCAAACAACTTCAAACCATCGCGGAGCCATTGAATAGCTGCCCCAGCCACAAAGATACTGCCTTCTAGGGCGTAGGTGACTTGCCCGTTAATTCGATAGCCTACGGTGGTGAGCATTTTATGTTCTGATTTAAGCGGCTGATCACCGGTATTCAGGATCATAAAACAGCCTGTGCCATAGGTGCTTTTCACCATACCAGGGGAGAAACAAGCTTGACCCACTAATGCGGCCTGCTGATCACCAGCAATGCCGTTTACAGGGATTTCAGCTCCCAACCACTGGGCATCGATGGTGCCGAAATCATCACTTGAGTCCATCACTTGCGGGAAGATAACATCGCCGATTTCGAGTAGTTCGATTAGCTCTTCGTCCCATTTTTGCGTGTGGATATTAAACGCCATAGTGCGGGCGGCATTGGTCGCATCTGTTCGATGGTAACGACCATTTGTAAGCTTCCAGAGCAAATAGCTATCAACCGTACCAAAGGCAATGTGGCCGAGTTTTGCTCGCTCTTTAACGCCTTCAACATTCTCTAGAATCCAACGAATCTTGGTCGCAGAGAAATAGGGATCGATGAGCAGACCTGTTTTGGATTGCACCAATTCGCTGTACTCTTTGTCGACTAAAGATTGACAGTACTGGCTGGTTCGGCGATCTTGCCAAACAATCGCGTTGTAAACTGTCTCACCCGTCTCAGTGTCCCACAGCACGGTCGTTTCACGTTGGTTGGTAATACCAATTGAGGCTATCGCATCCGCATCAATGCCTGTATCCTTGAGCACGTTTTGACAAACCGTAAGGGTAGATTGCCATAGATCGTTCGGGTCGTGTTCCACCCAGCCATCGTTTGGAAAATGCTGAGGAAATTCTTGTTGGGACTGACCAACGCGCACGCCTTTCGCATCAAATATAATCGCTCGGCTACTGGTCGTTCCTTGGTCGATAGCAAGTAGATATTGGCTCATGACTTAGCTCTCTTGGTTTTTCAAAACATCACTATCCAATGGGATGGCAATGAATACGTTGTTATTTTTGTTAATCGAACATAAATGTTCAAATTCGAATATTCTGTATTAAAACCATATTCGTTTGCTTTAGCAAGCAGCTATTGAGGAGTTTGAGTCGGCATGGGCCAGATGACACGCCAAGATCAGATTATTAAAGTCGTTCGTGAAAAGGGTTACGTCTCTATCGAAGAGTTGGCTGCGCAGTTTAATGTGACCCCTCAAACCATTCGCCGTGACATCAATACGCTGGCCGACCAGAACATCATTCGTCGCCATCATGGTGGTGCTAGCTGCGAGTCTTCTACAACGAATGTAGATTACAACACACGCCAAGCATTACAGCTCGATGCTAAAAAACAGATCGCTAAGCACATCGCCAAAGAGATCCCAAACGGCGCGTCTTTGTTTATTAATATCGGCACCACAACCGAAGAAGTGGCTCGCGCATTGCTGCAGCACCATAACCTAAAGATCATTACCAATAACATCAATGTTGCGTCGATTCTGCGTACCAAAGAAGACTTTAACGTTATTGTTGCAGGGGGGACGGTTCGAAGCCGAGACGGCGGTATCATTGGTGAGGCCACGGTAGACTTCATAAATCAGTTTCGCGTGGATTACGGCATTATCGGTATCAGTGCCATTGATCAAGAAGATGGCTCTCTATTAGATTACGATTACCAAGAGGTACGTGTCGCACAGAGTATAATCTCCAATTCACGGGAAGTCTTTCTGGCCGCCGACCATGCGAAATTTGGCCGAAGTGCCATGGTGCGCTTAGGCAATATCACCCAGGTAGATCGCTTATTCAGTGATGCAGAACCCCCAAAATCTATTAAAGCCTTATTAAAAGAACACTCGGTAAAATTTGAACTGTGTGAGTAATCCTGACACAGTTCACGCTTTCTAACTTTGTCACAAGCCTTTTCCATTCTGAACACCTCTCCTCCTTCTCAAAGCTTAACGCTCAACAACTGTCACATTTGTTTGATAATTTTTTAATCAATCAGCTTGCCAAAGCGAACATCTAGTTCTAGTATTCGAACAATAATTTTCATTTTCGAAAATAAAAGTTCATATTCAAACTTATAAATGTATTCGAGAGGGACAGGGCATGACCCACAGACACGTTGATCTTTTCATTGTCGGTGGCGGCATCAATGGTGCAGGCATAGCAGCTGATGCAGCAGGCAGAGGCTTATCGGTAGCGCTGTGTGAAATGAACGATTTAGCCAGTGCTACATCTTCTTCTAGCAGCAAGCTGATTCACGGTGGCTTAAGGTATTTAGAGCATTACGAATTTCGTTTGGTGCGTGAAGCATTAAGCGAGCGTGAAGTATTGCTAAAGAATGCGCCTCATCTGGTGACTCCCATGCGCTTTCAAATGCCTCACCGCCCTCATCTTCGTCCTGCTTGGTTAATCCGCCTTGGTCTTTTCCTTTATGACCATATTGGCAAGCGCGAGATGTTACCTGGCTCAAAAGGCGTAAAGTATGGCGCTGACAGCCCTCTTAAACAGGACATTTCTCAGGGTTTTGAATACTCAGACTGTTGGGTTGATGATGCACGCCTAGTCGTTGCCAACGCTATGAGTGCTAGAGAACACGGCGCTCTGATCATGACTCGCACCCGTTGTGAGTCAGCTAAACGTGAAAACGGTGTTTGGGTAATCGACGTGGTTCATACCGAAACGGGTGAAAGCCAACGTTTTACCGCAGACGGCATGGTCAATGCGGCAGGCCCTTGGGTTTCAAGCTTTATCGAATCTAAGCTAGAGCGTAAGGCACCTTACAGCATTCGAATGATCAAAGGCAGTCACATTGTTGTTCCGAAACTATTTGAGCAAAGCAATGCCTTCATCATGCAAAACGCCGATAAACGCATCGTGTTTGCTATACCCTATCGCGATCAATACACATTGATCGGTACAACAGATGAAGAGTATCGTGGTGATCCAAAGGACGTGTCTATTAGCGATGCCGAAACGGATTACATTCTTGATGTGGCCAACCAACATTTTAAAACTCAGCTGTCTAAAAAAGACATCGTTTGGACTTACTCAGGGGTTCGCCCACTACTTAACGATGAGTCGTCTAACGCCTCAGCGGTCACCCGTGACTACACGCTTCATGTGGAAGATGACCACGGAAAAGCGCCATTGTTAAGCATCTTTGGCGGTAAGATCACGACTTATCGTCAACTGGCATTATCAGCCATGAAAGATCTGAAAGAGTATTACCCTAATATGGGCAAAGAATGGACCCATGCACACCCACTCCCTGGCGGTGATATGAGCAATGACCATCAGGCTTTCGCACAGAAACTGATGCAAGAGTTTCCATTCCTTACTCAAGCACAGGCAAAACGCTTTACAGGAAGCTACGGTACTCAAGCCTATGTTCTGTTGGGTGAAGCCACTTCAGTGAGTGATTTGGGCGAGTGCTTTGGTCAAGACCTCTATCAAAAAGAAGTCGACTATCTGATTGAGCATGAGTGGGCAAGAACAGCCGAAGACATCTTATGGCGTCGTTCTAAACTCGGACTGGAGTTCACCACAGAGCAATGTGCTCGTTTAGAAAGTTACCTGAAAAGTGAACTGGCAAACGACGAAATCCTGATTAGCGAACAAATCGCTTAAACCAGATAGTTAAAATGAAAAAGAGTGCACTCAGCACTCTTTTTTCATTTATTCACTAGTAAACTGAAGGATCGTCTTCATTAGGACGAGTTTTAAAGCGGCGATGCAACCACATGTATTGCGCTTTATTACGGCTGATCAACTCTTCAATAATTTGATTGCCGCGGATAGCATCCACCGTTTCATTTTCACCAGGGAAATTCTCTAAAGGCGCGCCAATTTCTATATTGTAGCCTTTGTCGTCAGCGTTACGCTCCACAAAGAATGGCAGTACTTTCGCTTTACCAAGTTTCGCCAATGTTGTGCCGCCAGTGATAGTCGCCGCATTCGGCACGGCAAAGAATGGGATAAACACAGCACTTGAACGACCGAAGTCTTGGTCAGCGGTGTACCAAATAACATCTGGCGCGCGTAAGCTGCGCACCATTTGTCGCATGTCTTTTTTCGGGATCAAAGCTTTGTTCGAACGCAAACGGCCTTTAACTTGTAGATATTCCATCACAGGATTGTTATGCGGGCGGTACACCCCAACACCAGGATTAAACTGACCAAAGATACGCGCCCCCATTTCCAGTGGTAAACAATGCACCGCAAACAAGATGACGCCTTGCCCATTGTCCAACGTGCTCTGAACATGCTCTTGGCCTTTGATGGTCATATGACGTTGCACACGCTCATCAGACCACCACCAACCACAGATCGTATCAAAAATAGCTTTACCAGCTTCTTCGAAATTACGGACTAATAAATCGTGGCGCTCTTCTGGGCTCGCATCAGGAAAACAAAGCTCTAAATTACGTTTCGCCGTTCTGACTCGGCTTTTAGCGTACTTCATGATCAGACGACCGATAAGTTTACCCAGTCCCATCTGCCATGGTAACGGCAACATGGACACTAAACGTCCTAAACCGATACCGAACCAAAGTCCCCAATGTTTGGGATGGAGCAATGCCTTAGAGAATTGCGCTTGTTCTACCACGTCTTATTACACCCATTAAAAATTCGCCGCCATTCTAACGTATCTTGCGTAAAATTTTGAGTTCGTAGAGACAAATAAAGCCCCATATAGGGGCTTTATGAGAAGCACTAAGGTTGAAATGAGTTATTGCTGTAAAGTTGCGATAAAATCGTCTGACTCTTTAATCGCTTCACTCATCTCGTTAATCAGACCTGAAATGTCAGTTCTTAGGCTTGCGAACTCGCCCTTGATAGCACTTACAGCGGCAGCATTAAGATTATGCTTCAAATACAGCACATTATCATTCAGGGTTGCCAGTACTGGCGCCATCTTAGACTCCGCTTGATGCATACTGCGAAGCATTTGGCTGAACTGACGCTTAGTCGCGTTCAGTTTGTCTTCGCTTGCACGGCGTAGCTTACTGTTCGTGTATTGATCGAGCTCGTCTTCCCATTCATCAAACAAGTCGTTAGCGACCTCTTCTACGTTATCGATTTTTTTCGATACACGCTCCGCCGCGGCTTTACTGTTTTGATAATCGTCATTTAGATCGTTGTAAATGTCTTCGTAATCGCCACCATCAAAATCGGTCAACACCACCAAACGCTGGTAAGCTGTTTGAAACTCTTCTTGGCTGTCTTTTTGACTATCACGGACATCTTCAACTCGATCCACCAAGATGTCTCGCTTATCAATGCCAATTTTTTCCATGGCACCATAGTAGGCCGTTTGACAGCCAGCTAATGACATCAACAACACTGCACCCATGGTTTTAACGACCATACCTTTCATATATTTTTCCTTATCAATCCGTTATCTGTTGAATATTGTCTCGACTGTTAACAAGGATTACAACCTTTCGCAGCCCAGCTTTCATATTAGGTATCATTATAAATCTTCCATACTGAGGCTTATCCTATCAGACATGTAATCCAGAAAAGCCGTTATTCGGCTGGCGAGTGTGGTATTGCGATAATACACCGCATGCACGGGCTCCCGCTCATTCGGGCTAACTGTGTCTTGCTCCAATACTTTGATGAGACGGCCACTTTTTAAATCTTGCATAATCATAAATTCAGATAACAACGCAAAACCTTGTCCTGCAAGGCATAGTTGGCGCATGGTTTCACCACTACTGCAATGCAAAGTTGGGCGCAGAGTCACTGCAGAAGAAAGCGGCCAACGATTCAAATGAGGGGCATCGGTAAATCCCAACACCTGATGTTTCAGTAAGTCTTCTGGCACTCGTGGAGCACCATAGCGATTAAGATACTCTGGAGATGCGACAACATGCAAAGGGCTTTTGCCAAAGTATCGCGCATGCAGATTTGAATCCTTAAGTGAACCGATCCTAAAAGCCAAATCCGTGCGGCGCTCAATCAAATCTATGATATTTTCATTTGCCACCAACTCCAGCTCCACCTGCGGGTAGCGTTCGCGAAAGCCTGCCACATGGGGGACTAGCTGATGCAAGATAAAAGGTGTTGCTGCATCAACTCTCAAGCGTCCCGCAGGAATGCCTTTTAGTACTTTTAATTCCTCTTCTGCAGCAGCAAGTTGTTGCAAGCCTAGGCGTACTTGCTGGGTGAACTGACGTCCCTCTTCCGTTAACTCAAGCCTTCTAGTCGTTCGGTTTAATAGTGTGCTATCCAATTCTTTTTCAAGGCGACTGACGGCACGAGACACTTTCGCCACTTGAATATCTAGAATCCGTGCAGCCGAAGAAAAACTGCCACTATCAACTACCGTGAGAAGAATTTCGAGATCTTCGTTACGAGAAATTATTGTCATTTTTGTAAAAGTAATTTGTTGTTAATGCTGTTTTTGCAAAAAATAGCATTGGGCATACTGACACGCAAGTTCAACATAACCTCAACTGGAGATTGAAATGCCCATTGCTCTACTCGCACTGACCCTCAGTGCATTCGCGATTGGTACAACCGAGTTCGTTATTGTCGGTTTGGTACCTACTATCGCTCAAGACCTTAGTGTGTCATTGCCCTCAGCTGGCTTGTTGGTCAGCTTGTACGCTTTAGGCGTAGCCATTGGCGCCCCGGTATTAACCGCTCTGACTGGTCGCTGGCCCAGAAAACATGTCTTACTTTCGGTCATGACATTATTTGTGATTGGTAATGTGCTAGCTTGGATGGCCCCTAGCTACGGTTCACTGATCACAGCCCGCATCCTTACCGGTCTTGCTCACGGTGTGTTCTTTTCTATCGGCTCAACCATCGCAACGGGGTTGGTTAGTAAAGATAAAGAAGCCAGTGCTATTGCCATCATGTTCACCGGTCTTACCGTTGCTCTAGTGACGGGTGTGCCGCTAGGCACATGGATCGGCCAAAACTTTGGTTGGCGTGCGACCTTTATGGTGGTTGCTGTTCTTGGCTTTATCGCACTGATCGGTAGTGCTTTATTGATACCTAAAAACTTAAAGCAATCAGCCCCTGCGCGTATCTCACAGCAGCTGAGTGTTCTGACTCAACCTCGTTTATTACTGGTCTATGCCATGACAGCTGTTGGTTACGGCGGCACTTTTACCGCCTTCACTTATCTTGCGCCCATTTTGCAACAAGTCTCAGGTTTTGATGCCAGTGCTGTAGGACTAATCATGCTGGTCTATGGCGTCTCTGTTGCGTTCGGCAATATCTGGGGTGGCCGTTTGGCAGACCGTTTGGGACCAATCAAAGCTTTGAGTTACATCTTTGCTGCGCTGGCTGCCGTTCTTCTAGTGTTCACGTTTACCGCAAGTAACTCTGTGGCAGCAGTACTGACGATCTTAGTTTGGGGAGCTTTTGCCTTTGGCAATGTACCAGGTCTTCAGGTCTATGTTGTGCAATTGGCAGAGAAATACACACCTAACGCCGTGGATGTGGCATCTGGTTTAAACATCGCCGCCTTTAATGTAGGCATTGCTTTAGGTTCGATTCTTGGCGGCGTCATTATTGAGCGCATGTCTCTCACGGACACCGCTTGGGTTGGCGCCATCATTGTTGTCATTGCACTCATACTGACCCGCTTTTCTGGATCTTTGGATCAGCGTCAAACCTCTGCTCAAGCAGCACTTTAACCCTTATCATTACATTAATAGGAGCATTTTATGAATACGATCCCATCACTTGGTTTTGGCACCTTTCGTCTAGAAGGTGACATCGCATATCAATCCGTAAAGTCTGCATTGGAAGTTGGCTACCGCCATATCGATACCGCACAAATTTATGGTAATGAAGCTGAGGTTGGTCAAGCCATTGCTGACAGTGGTATTGATCGCTCAGAGCTATTTATCACAACAAAAGTCTGGCTCGACAATTTAGCTACTGAGCACTTTATAAAGAGTGTTCAAGAGAGCCTAACCAAATTGCAGATTGACCAGGTAGATCTTCTGCTTATTCACTGGCCTGATGCGACTAACAAGATACCTTTGACCTCTTATCTTGATGACTTAGCTCAGGCTCAAAAACAGGGTTTAACCAAACACATAGGCGTTTCTAACTTCACCACCCAACATTTGGAACAAACCATTCAACAGTTAGGTGAGGGAGCAATATTTACCAACCAGATCGAAGTGCACCCCTATTTGCAAAATCGTCAGGTCATTGACTTCTGCCAGCAACACAATATTCGTGTAACAGGCTTCATGCCTCTTGCTGTCGGTAAAGTCATGGAAGATGCAGTGTTACAGTCCATTGCCAAAGATCACCAAACCTCCGTCGCGAATGTGGCGCTTGCTTGGCAGTTACAGCAAGGGTTTATTACTATTCCATCTTCTACCAAACGCGCAAATCAAGAGGCTAATTTAGCCGCATTCGATTTAGTTCTGACAAACGAAGACATGCAACGAATCGCTAGACTTGAAGCCAACGAGCGCATTGCAAACCCAGACTTTTCTCCTGAATGGGACTAATAGAGGTCGTTAAATATGATTCACGTAATCGCAACAATTGACGCAAAACCTGACTGCAAACAAGCCATCTTAACGGAGCTTCTGGCTATTCGTCCCGAGGTGCTGCTAGAAGATGGTTGCCTAGAGTATACGCCACTGGCGTTAAGGCCCAATACATTAGGCATGGAAGTAACAAACCATCCAAATCGCTTAACCCTTGTTGAAAAGTGGGCATCTGAAGAACATTTAAAGCGCCATTTAGAAACAGAGCACTTTCTGCGCTATAAAGCAGCAACGGAAGGCTTAGTAGAAGCTGTTAGCATTAACGTTTTTGAGCCGTTAGCGTAACGGCTACGTGAAAGGCATCGCCCTATTAATTGATATTTTTAGGGCGATTTTTTCTATGGAAAAATCTCGCTGTGTTAAGCGGACGTTCGACTTTGACGCTCTAACCAATCAAAAAACAACATCGCTTCAGGAGACAGGTCTGTGCCTGACTTGCGCACTAAATAGAAAGACTCACTAGCAGGGATACGTCGATCAAACAGTTCCACTAATCGACCATCGGCGAGCATATCTTCCACCATGGATGAACGTGCCAACGCTACCCCTACGCCAAGCTCCGCTAGACGCAACGATGCCAATAACGTGTCCAGTTGCATACCGCGAGAAGGATCGACCTGATCCTCATTGATCATCGATAACCAATAGCCCCAGCCTTCTTCGTAACCCAGTACATGCAGCAAGGTGGTTTTAGCTAAATCACTAGGATTTTCAATCGCTTCACGTTCCATAAGCTCTGGTGAGCAGACAGGAAACAAAGTATCCCAGCTTAGGCGCTGAGATACATAACCGGACCACTGGCCATTGCCCCAACGAATCTCAAAGTCATCGTCCGCATCGGTGTCTTTCACCCACAGGGAGCTGATATAGCGAATGTCGATGTTTGGGTGTAACTGATTAAACTCCGCCAAGCGCGGTGCTAACCAATGAACAAAGAAGGATAAACTGCCACGAATTTTTACTGGCGTGCGCTGATCCGAGTTGAACAGTTCATTGGTCGCGGCGGCTAAACGAGAAATAGAATCTTGGACCACGGGCAAATAAGACATGCCCTCATCGGTTAAGGTCAAACCGCGTGGCAAACGCTTAAACAATGCCACACCCAGATGACGCTCAAGCAAGCGAATTTGCTGACTGACCGCACCTTGGGTTAGATGTAGCTCTTGGGCAGCTTTGGTAAAGTTCAAGCTGCGCGCAGAGACTTCGAAGGTGCGTAACCAGTTTAATGGGGGAAGTGTTTTCTCATTCATCAAAGCACCCAAGCGCCGACCGTTTCGATTAGAAAGGCGCTTAGAGTACCTGACCTAGAAAACGTTGCAAGCGCGGGTGTTCAGAATTAAAGAAACGCTCTGGAGATTCTTCGAGAACTAACTCACCCTCTTCCATAAATACCACACGATCGGCCACTTCACGGGCAAAGCCCATCTCATGGGTGACCACGACCATGGTCATCCCTTCTTTGGCCAAGCCTTTCATAACATCCAGCACTTCTCCAACCATTTCAGGGTCTAGGGCACTGGTTGGCTCATCAAAAAGCAGTGCTTTAGGCTTCATAGCAAGTGATCGAGCGATGGCAACACGCTGTTGCTGACCACCGGATAAGCGTGATGGATAGTGCCCCATGCGCTCATGTAATCCGACTCGGTAAAGTAAGTCTTTGGCTTCTTGCTCTACCTCAGCTTTATCACGCTTCAGTACCTTTAGTGGCGCCAGCATGACATTACCTAGAGCTGTTTTGTGCGGAAACAAATTAAACGATTGAAACACCATGCCCACTTCTTCTCGAAGCTTGTTGATGTCAGTGCTTTTATCCGCCAAGTGCACGCCGTCAATCTCAATTCGACCAGAGCTAATGGTCTCAAGCTGATTAAGCGTACGCAGAAAAGTAGACTTACCTGAGCCACTTGGACCGATGATCACCACGACTTCACCACGGTGAATGTCGAGCGATACGTTTTTCAGCGCGTGGCAGCCATTTTCAAAGACTTTATCCACGTCTCGCGCTTGGATTAACACTTCTTGTTTGATGGACTTAGTCACTGGCCGCTAACCTCTTTTCTAGTCGTTGGATTGCCCAAGATAAGCTGCCTGTCACCAGCAAATATAATGCGGCGACCGTAAACCACACCTCAAATGGCGCAAAGCTGCCGCTGACCACTTCGCGGCCTGCCTTAGTCAAGTCGGTAATCGAAATCACCGATACCAAGGACGAGTCTTTGATCAAGTTGATGAACTGTCCCGCCAGAGACGGTAGCGTTCGCTTGATGGCTTGTGGCATCACCACATAGGTCATCGCTTTGGCATAGCTCATCCCTAACGAGCGAGCCGCTTCCATTTGACCTGGGGGCACGGATTGAATACCGCCGCGGACGATTTCAGCAACGTACGCTCCGGTAAAAATCGATAATGCCGCGACACCCGCTGTAAATCGATCGAGATCAAACACTGTGCCGATAAAGAAGTAGACGATGAATATCTGCACCAACAAAGGCGTGCCACGGATGACTTCTACGTAAGTGACAGCCAAATTACGCCATACTTGGCCATGAGCCACACGCATCAAGCCAAAAATCACCCCAAGGATGATAGAGAAAATCAGCGATAAAAATGAGATCTTAATGGTGACCCATAAACCTTCGGCAATCGGCCCAAAGCGCCAACCTTCGATACGGGCAATGGTGTCCCCTTGGAAGATCAAATCTCCATCACGGGCCACCAACTTGTCATATTCAGGAACGATCTGAGGCGAACCGCCAAAGTCAGGGGTGATACTTAGCTGACCGGAAGCACTCACCACTGCAGTACCATCGGTTTGGGCAATAATGTCCTGCGGCTCAGTATTAATGACATAAGGCCATAAGCGCTCCCAATGCCAACTGTAATTGATTTTCTGTCCTGAAAAATACACGCCAGCTATTAAAGCGGCCATGATGACAAGGTATAAGCCGTGGCCAAACCAGCGGCGTGATGATGTCTGCATGATGTCTCTTTTTATAGAAAAAGAGCCTAACAGGTTAGGCTCTTGATATGTCTCACTGATCGATTCAGCGTTTACTGAATGCTATCTACCCAAGCATCTGAGTTAAACCACTTGTCGTAAATACGATCGTAAGTTCCGTCTTTCTTGATCATCACTAGGTAGTTGTTCAAGAAGTTGATGAAATTTACATCATTCTGGCGAATCGCCCAACCCAATGGTTCGTATGTGAACGCTTCGTCTAGGTGTACAACACTGTCTTTGTTTTGTACCGCGTACATGGCGTTGTATGGCAGATCGTAAACAAATGCGTCCGCTTTGCCATTTTTCACCTGAAGAACAGAGTCTGCCGACGTTTCAAATAGGTCTAACTGTGCATTAGGGAAATATTTCTTTGCCGCCATCGCACCGGTTGTGCCGATTTGAGAAACCAAGCGGAACTTAGGATCATTCAAATCACGGAAGCTATCAATTTGTGCCGCGACTTCTGGCGTGACTAATACCGTTTGCCCCATTTCTAGGTAAGTGTCAGCGAACATCACTTTTAAATTACGCTCAGGTGTGATGGCCATGCCGCCATTGATAATGTCACACTTGCCGGTTTGTAAAGCAGGGATAATACCGTCCCAAGCAGTGTTAACAGGCACAAATTTCACGCCCATAGAACGTGCCATATGTTTTGAGATGTCGATATCAAAACCAATAAAACGACCATCTTTGGTTTTCATTTCGAAAGGAATGTAGCCAGCCTCAAAGCACACTTTTAACTCACCGGTTGAAAGGATGTTATCGATCGCTGAATCCGCCGCGTTGGCGAAACTTCCACCTAGCATTGAACCTGCTAGAGCTAAGCCAGCCAGTGCTTTCTTGAAACCTAGTTTCATGTCATTCCTCATCATCTATTTTGTTTTGAAGGCACTCTCACAGTAGTAAACCACTGCGCCTATTAGAGAGGCCTGTAAGGGGAACTAAATATACCCAAAACTAAAAAGAAGTAGTATCGACAGGATCCAGCCCTAAGACCCAAGTATTTTAATGGCTAGGCGGAATTTTATTGACAATTCGACCATTATAGCCATAAAAAACCAATTTTGACCCTCCAAAAGTAATCAATTCGATTTTATTTCCGAATTGACCTCGCTAGAATGGGCACCCATCAAATCTTGCTAGGAATACAATCGTGACGACAATCACCATACTTGATGGCGGCATGGGCCGCGAACTAGAGCGACGCGGTGCGCCTTTCAAACAACCTGAATGGTCTGCCTTGGCCATGATGGAAGCGCCCGAGATCGTAAAGGACGTACATAAAGCGTTTATCGCGGCAGGTTCTCGTGTCATCACGACCAACAGTTACGCTCTAGTACCGTTTCACATTGGTGAAGAGGTTTTTAAACAGCGCGCAGTGGAATTGGCGATTGATTCTGCCAAGGTTGCAAAGCAAGCGGTTGCGGAAAGCGGCGAAGAGGTAAAAATTGCCGGCTCTCTTGCGCCTTTGTTCGGTTCATACCGTGCTGATTTATATGAAGCGTCACGCGCTGAAGACATTGCACGTCCATTGATCACAGCGTTGGCACCACATGTTGACCTTTGGCTGAATGAGACTCAGAGCCTATTAGCAGAAACCTTGTTAATGAAGAAGTTGGTTGACGAACTTGATAGTGAGACAAAACCTTACTGGGTGTCCTTCACTCTTGAAGACTCAGAACCAACTACTGAGCCTTGTCTACGCTCTGGGGAAACGGTTGTTGAAGCAGTAAAAGCCATGGCTGAAGCGGGTGTCGATGGGATTTTGTTTAACTGTTGCCAACCTGAAATCATCGCTGATGCAATTGCTCTGACCAAACAAGTCTTGGCAGATATGAATAAAGAGCTTCAGATCGGTGCTTACGCCAACGCCTTCCCCCCGCAACCGAAGAACGCCACCGCGAACGACGGCTTAGACGAACTGCGTGCCGATCTAACACCAGAGTCTTACTTAGTTTGGGCTGAGAAATGGTGCGAGCTAGGTGCGACACTGATCGGCGGCTGCTGTGGCATTGGCCCAGATCATATTGCAGCGCTTGCTAAGCGTTTGTAATCCAGAATAGAAAGATCAATACAAAGCCACAACTAGCTGATCGTTGTGGCTTTAAGCCTTTTTCACAAATTTTGCTGTGACAAACATATCTCCAGCGCCATCCACCTTACAATCAAGTTGATGGTCTTTACCTTCTTTGATGCGTTTGATCAGCGCTTTCGTACCAATCTTTAGCACCATAGAGCTGCCTTTGACTTTGAGGTCTTTTGCTAAAGTGACTTTGTCGCCTTCAGATAACAAAGTACCGTTCGCATCTGCAACCGAGAACTCGCCATCATCTTCTACTTCATTAGGGTTCCACTCATAAGCACACTCTGGGCAAATAAGATTCAGCTGATCCTGATAGACATATTCTGATTGGCATTTCGGGCAAGGTGGTAAGGACATGTGATGCTTCTTTTACATTTAAAATAGTCGTTAATTTTAACCCCAAACGATTTCTTGGACGAGAGGCAAACTTGCTAAAATGCAAAAGCCCCCGAAAGTTACCTTTCGGGGGCTTGGTAAAGCAAATATTTAAGCGATCTAATGCTTAGTTTGCAGTGCGAACAGTGTCGAACTGAGATTGCAAATCACTGATTTTGTCTTGGTAAGCATCTAGTTTCTGAGACAACGTCGCTGGAGAGTTAAACTCTACATTTGGGTTTGATTCAACACCCATTGTCTCTAGTTGAGCAGACAATGCTTTGGCGTGTGCTTGTGCATCTAGGTAATCATCTAGAAGATTGTTTTCATCGCCAGAAGCGAATGAAGCTGTTGCAGTTAGGGCTAAAGTTGCAATGATAGCTGGAGTTTTAAAGTTCATATTATTCACCTTTTAATCTATTAAACATTTTCTGTTTTGTCTGTTAGGCGAAACGTTTAGGGAAGTGTTTCGCGTTTCGATGGAAGTAATATTAGCGCTTCCAAAATAGAAAAAAAGAGCCCAAACGTGCGTTCCAAAATGCTTCCTTCAAGCCTCTAAAACAGCCTTAATTAGCGATAAAAGCACCAATCGCGCAAACCCTAAAAAAAATGACATTAAAGCGTCAGAAGTTGCAAATAATGTTCATAAAAATCATGCCGTGCCCCGTTTAAATACATTACAACAGCCAAATATTGCAAACAGCATTCACCGATCCGTTCGCAATCCATCCTAAAACCCCACCATCAAAGTTATTTGAACTCGTACACTTACATAATTGAAATCGAAGAAATTGATAAGAAAGCATCAGTACGTTCGATACATTTTCTCAAACTGCAGAGTCATTAAGTTTTGTATATAAGTTTAACCCCCAAAGACGTGATTTTGCTTTGCAAATAAGCTGGCGGCTGACGGTCTGTAATCAGGCAATCAATGTCTTTCAGGCGTGTCCAAACACAGCGCGATGCACGGTCAAATTTCGTACTATCGACCATTAAAATTCGATAATGGCAATTATCAACCAAGGCTTCCAAAGAGCTGATGTCATCGTCCGTGAAATCAAACAACACACCATGCTTATCAATAGCGGATACAGAAAACACACCCACATCTGCGCGATATTTTTGAAAGAAGCGCACTGCATCTGCACCCACAATATCCTGATCGCGTTTACGGACTTTACCACCCGCAACGGTTAACTCTCCATTTGGTTGCTCGCTGATTATGCGCGCTGCATGAAGGTTAGTGGTCATCACATGCAAATCTTCTTTTTCATTTAAACATTTCGCAAGCTCAGCAACCGTAGAACCTGAGCCGAGAAACACCGACTGATAATCCGAAATCTGCTGTAAACACAGTTCGGCCATACGTCGTTTGCCTTCTGCATTGTGGATTTGTCGTTGGTTGAAGCTGATGTTTTCCCGATTGGGAAAAGGCACCACTTCCCCATGATTCCGCAGTAAAAGCCCTTTTTCGGATAACAAGCGAACATCGCTACGAATGGTTTGTACTGACACATCAAAGGCGTCAGCAACGGCTTGTAGCGGCTGACGACCATTCGTATTAATCCATTGAATAATATCTAGTTGACGCTGATTCATGATGAGCCCTTTTAGAGAAAACACTTCAAACGAAAGTAAATAACATTCAAACGAAAGCATTCAGTAACCTTAGTGTCAAAGTGTGGCGTTAGTGTTTCAGTAACTTCTAACCACTAAGGAACATTTGCAATGAAGATGTTAAAAACGCTCGTCGCAACCAGTATTTTGGCTTCAGTATCTTCCCTATCTTTCGCTGAGACCCTAACGCTTTACACCAGCCAGCCAAACAAAGATGCTCAAATGACAGTGGATGCGTTTGAAAAAGCGAACCCTGGAATCGATGTGGAATGGGTACGTGACGGCACCACTAAACTAATGACTAAACTTCGTGCTGAACTAAGCAGCGGTGTGGTGAACCCAGATGTGCTTTTGATTGCAGACAGCGTCACCATGGAATCCATGGCAAAAGATGGCTATTTAGCGCCCTACCTAAGCCCAAACCGCTCGAACTATGATGCGTCTCTTTACCACAACCAAGGCTACTACTACGGCACTAAACTGATCACAACAGGTATTGTTCGTCACCAACGTGCGCCAGAAAAACCAACAGACTGGTCTGACTTCGCAAAGCCTGAGTACAAAAACCAAATTGCGATGCCAAGCCCTCTTTACTCTGGTGCAGCGCTGATCCATTTGGCAACGCTTACGGATGAAGCAAGCCTTGGCTGGTCTTACTACGAAGCGCTGCATAACAACCAAGTAATGGCGCAAGGTGGCAACGGTAGCGTACTCAAAGCTGTGTCTTCTGGTACCAAACCATACGGTGTGATCGTCGATTTTCTTGCGATTCGTGAAGCACAAAAAGGCTCACCACTTGAATTCGTATTTCCGAAAACAGGTGTCAGCATGGTGACAGAGCCAGTGGCTATTATGAAAGGTTCGAAAAACCAAGCAGCGGCGCAAAAGTTCGTAGATTTTGTTTTATCAAAACAAGGTCAACAGCTAGTGCTTGACCAAGGCTACTTACCAGCACGCTCTGATATGCCTGTTCCAGAAGGCTTCCCTGCACGTGAAGACATTAAGCTGATGGCTTTCGATGCAGCAAAAACATTGGAAAACAACGAAGCCAACAAACAACGCTTTAGCGATATTTTTGAAGGCTAATACACGATGTACCTACGCAACACCGATAGCCAGCTTCGCTGGCTATCCTTTTCGATTTTTCTCCTGATTGCTTTGCTGAGCTTATTACCCAGCGTCAGACTCATCATGGAAGCCTTAAAGGGTGTGCAATTTGACGTGCAGTCTCCCTTAAGTGAAGTGATGCGCAGTAGTCAAACATGGACGGCTTTTCGTAACAGCTTTTATACCTCCGGCTTAGGCACATTAATCGCCGTAGTATTGGGTGCAGGGTTTGCCTTTATTGTCACCCTGACCAATATCCGTGCCCGTGCGATTTGGGTATTTCTGTTTATGTTGCCGATGATGATTCCACCACAAGTCACGGCACTGAGCTGGCTTCAGCTGTTCGGCCCAGCCAGTCCTATTTTGAATACCTTTGGCGTGGCACCTGCGCTGGGTAGTCCAAACCCAATGTACTCTGCAGAGGGCATTGCTCTGCTATTGGGCATTCAGAATGCACCTCTGGTATTCCTTGCTTTGCGCACTCAGCTGCTTTGCTTACCTCAAGATCTGATTGAGGCGGCTAAAGTTGCTCGTGCCTCACAAGAAGCCATTTGGATCGATATCATTTTGCCGCTCACCCGTGGCGCCTTAATCGCAGGTGCAGCACTGGCGTTTGTCTCATCATTGGGCAACTTTGGTATCCCTGCCATGCTTGGCATCCCCGTGAATTACTTGGTTCTGCCGACGCTGATTTATCAAAAGATGGCCGGCTTTGGCCAAGGTATGCTGAGCGAAGTAGCTGGTTTATCCATGCTGATCTCGTTTCTTGTTCTAGGCGGGATGATTATGCAGCAATGGCTACAACAGCGCAGCGAATACGCATTAGTGGGACACAGCTCAAGCCATATGTCATTTCGTTTAGGTAAATGGCGCCTACCGACTGAAACCGCTCTTGGCTTGATACTGCTAATGATTTTAGTGGTGCCATGCATTGCGCTTGTCGTCAGTTCATTTGTGCCAGCTTTAGGCATGCCATTGAACAGTCAAACGTTCACTGTCTCTGCTTACATTGAAATGCTTGCGAACCAAGGTGTGACGGCCAGAGCGTTTAGCAATAGTTTGTTGCTGGCTGGAGCGGCTTCCGTTGTCTTGATGTGCTTGTGTTTACCACTTAGCTACATCTTGCTAAAACTGCCGCTTAAGGTGCGTATCCTTGTGACCAGTTTGATCGAAGTGCCTTATGCCATTCCAGGCATTGTATTGGCCATTGCTTTCATTTTGCTGTTTGCACGCCCTCTGCCTATTCTCGGTGTGAGCATCTACGGTTCCATGAGCATTATCTTCCTTGCCTATTTGTCATGCTTTTTGAGTGTCTGCTTAAAACCGATTTATAGCGCTATGTCTCAGATGGACAAAGCTTTAGAAGAAGCTGCACAGTTAGCCGGCGCTAATGCAATACAGCGCTTGGTGCATATCATTCTGCCGCTTACCGCACCCGCCTTCTTTGCTGGTGCCATCCTAGTGTTTCTTATCTCAGTCAATGAACTGACAGTATCGGCTCTGCTTTGGAGTGCTGGTAATGAAACCCTAGGTGTATTGATCTTTAACTTGGACGAAAGCGGTGACACCGTTCTAGCGTCTGCAATTTCCGTATTAGTTGTTTTACTTGTGGCAGCGCTGATGGCCTGTCTTAGCTTACTCGCGCCACGCTTACCAAAAGGTGTAATCCCATGGCACGACTCAGTTTAAACGCAGTCAGCAAGTCTTTCGGCGATAAAACAGTCGTCGATAATCTTTCACTAACCATTGAACCTGGGCAGTTTGTCGCACTGCTTGGCCCAAGTGGTTGTGGCAAATCCACAATATTGCGCATGTTAGCAGGCTTTGAAACCGTCTCAGCTGGCGATATTCAGCACGGAGATCAGTGCCTTTCGAGCGCGAAATTTCACTTACCTACGGAAGAGCGCAACTTTGGTATGGTGTTTCAATCCTATGCTCTATGGCCGCACATGACCGTGATGGAAAACGTAGGCTATCCGTTGAAAATCCAGAAAGAGGATCGTCAAAACTATCAACGACGCGTACAAGACGCCTTGGATATTGTGCAGCTTAACGATTTCAAAGACCGTTTACCTAGCCAATTAAGCGGTGGTCAGCGTCAACGTGTAGCACTCGCTCGTAGCCTTGTGACAGAGCCAGATGTAATTCTGTTTGATGAACCTCTCGCGAATCTTGATCGTCATTTACGCGAAAGCATGGAAATCACTTTCCGTGAATTTCACCGCCGTACTGGCGCCACCATGGTTTATGTGACTCACGATCAAGCGGAAGCAATGGCTTTGGCGGATCAAATTGCCGTATTAAAAGATGGCCAATTGATGCAATGGAGTACGCCTGAAGACCTATACGCTCAACCAAGTAATGAATGGGTAGCAAACTTCATCGGCCAAGGCTCGATCCTGCGTTGCCAATCGGTTTTAGGTAACCAACTGCTGACTTCTGCTGATGTAATCGGGCTATTGTACGATCAAACAGGACATCATGGCCGAATGCTGGTTCGCCCTCAACATGTTGATTTGTCCGCTACCTCCAACATGTTACAAGGCACGGTTCGCGAATGTATTTTCCGTGGAGAACGTTACGATATTTTCTTGGAACTTGAAAATGGCGACACGCTGCACGCATACCACACAGAGCCTTTAACGATTGGCTCAACACGTCAGTTATCGATTCAACAAGCCTGGACCTTAGAGCCTTCCCATGACCACGACCATTAATGTTTTAAGTGGTTTTGGCACCAAGGCCGCAGCTGCGATTTCCGTTAAAACCCAATTAGAAAATGGCCAACTTGTGCACTTACTGCTCGATGCAGGCGGTTCACTAGAAGGCCTCTCAGATAAAGGCTGGCAACTCCCCGAGGATGTCGATGCCATCGTTATCAGTCACGATCATCCGGATCATATAGGTGGATTAATCGACGTCCCTGCATCGGTGCCTGTGTATGCAACGGAGCAAGTCATTCCCTATTTGCCGAAGCATTTAAAAATTCAGCGATTACCAAACCGAGGCAAGATTGATATTTACGGTGTTCAGATTCAAACAGGCTGTGCCGGCCATTCTTTTGGTGGCGTGTGGCTGCACTTGGACATCGCAGGCGGCATTTTTTACAGCGGGGATTTCTGCCTAGAATCCGAACTGTTTCCGTTTGACCGGCCGCCCAAAGCGGCAACGGCATTATTAGATGCGTCTTACGGTTTATACGAAAAAACTCAAGATCAGGCGAAGCAAAATATCTTGTCTGTGCTTTCAACAGAAAAGCCTAACTTGATGCCCGTTCCGCAAAGCGGTCGAGCACTGGAAATGGCTTGTTGGTTTGAACAACAAGGTATTAAAGATTGGGTGTTAGGCAATGACTGTCTACAACCTCATAACATCGCTCAAGTCTCGGATGAGCTGGTTTGCCCAGCGCTCAAAAAGCTAGCGTCTAATATTGCCCCCCGTAAATTTGATGACCATGCACCGATTATCTTGTGCGGCGATCCCGAAGGCTTCTCTGGCGATGCTGGACGATTATTGGAACACGCTGATCAGTACAACGTGATCTATACAGGGCACCTTCCCGCTCACGCGAGACAAGCCGTTTCCGAAGGAAAAGCGCACTTTGTCCGTTGGAATGTTCACCCAACCAGCCAAGACATCGCGCGCGTGATGGATCAATTGCAATGTCAGCGCTGTGTGCCTCTCTTTAGCCCCATCGAAGATATCGACGCATGGCGCTACCGCCTAGGCGAACATCTTCTAGCAACGTCAATAATCGAACTTTAACTATGCAACTTATCTCGAAACCGTTTGTATTTGCTCGCCATGCACAAAGCAACTTTAACGCTGCTAAACGCATTGGCGGCAGTACCGATAGCCATTTATCAGAGCTTGGTGAACAACAGGCTAAAAGCGCCGCCAAGTTGCTAAATAAGTCTTGGTCAGCCGTGTGTACTAGCGATTTAACACGCACCATTCAAACCGCCAAACTCGCCGTTCCGGGACATGATTTGAAACATTTCAAGGGCATTCGAGAGCGAGACTGGGGCAGCCTTGAAGGACGCCCTATCCCTGACGCAACCGACTATTTCGCAACGCCTGAAAACGGTGAGCCTTGGGATTATTTTTATGCTCGCAGCATCGATACCCTCAATCATATTTTGGCGCAATACGATCACCCTTTAATCATCGCTCACTCAGGCATTTATAGAGCCATTCATCATTCCCTATTCGGCACGCCAGAAGGTCCACGTATTGGCAATATTGAGCCAATCATCGTGCAGCCCAAACGTGGTCGAGGCAATCGCTGGGAACTTATTCCATACAGAGGACATTCATTATGAAACACAGTGCAGTCATCGTCGATTTAGATGGCACATTAGCCGAGTTCGATCCCGTTTTTGTCAAAGACTGGGTGCTAGGCAAAGAGAAGCAATGGGACCCTTTCTTTGATCACATGAAAGACGCCCCCGTGATTGAAAATGTCTTTAAACTGGTCAATATCCTAAAAAATAGTGGCGAAAAGATTCTAATCTGCTCAGGTCGCCCAGAAAGTCACCAGCGACATTCTGAAGCCTGGATGCAACAAAACAACATCCCATTCGATGGCGTTTATCTAAGACCATTAGATGCGGATCATGTGCCAGATGAAGAAGTAAAAAAACAGTTGCTTGAGCGTATTCATGCAGATGGGTTTGAGCCTTGGATGGTGCTTGATGACCGTGACGCAGTGGTGGAACAATGGCGTAAGCTGGGGCTGACTTGCCTACAGTGTGCGCCGGGAAATTTTTAATCCCAAAACAACAAAGCCCCGACAGAGTACCTGTCGGGGCTTTGTTGTTTTTCGGCTTTAACTTAAGCGTTAACTCAATATTAGTTAGCTTGAGTTACTGCTGTGTTGTGCGCATCAAATTCAGCTTGAAGCGAATCAATTTTGTCTTGATAAGCATCTAGCTTCTGAGACAACGTTGCTGGAGAGTTAAATTCTACGTTTGGATTTGACTCAACACCCATAGTCTCAAGCTGTGCTGACAATGCTTTAGCGTGTGCTTGTGCATCTAGGTAATCATCAAGAAGGTTATTCTCATCGCCAGCTGCGAATGAAGCAGAGGCAGTTAAAGCAAGAGCAGCGATTAATGCAGGAGTTTTGAAGTTCATAATTTCACCTTTAATTTGTCATTAGGCTGTCGATTACTACACCTTTAAACTTGTTAAGAATTAAGCACATTGCTTAATTCGTTTTGATAAGGTGAATATTAGACCGCCTAGAAAATAAAAAAAGAGGTCTAAAAAGTGTTCCCAAATGCTTCCTTCAAACCGTTAAATCAATCTTAATTTAGGATAAATGAATGGATTATGGAACTTTTGAGCATGACATCCGCTATTCATTAAACATCGCAAAAAATGTTTATGATCAACAAAATTTTCAGCATACCTTCGATCACTTAAACAGCAAGAGGTCAAAAAAACGTTAAGGATGAATGCAATATTCATCCTTAAAACTGTAACCAAGCTGAAATAGGTGTATTCCATTTACTCATTTGAAATCAATAAACTTGATCAGTAATGATCAAACTTATCGATAGTACTCACTTCGGCCAATGCCAAGCAGGTAGATCTAGAACATCAATATCAGGGATCATGGTTTCCCCAAAGCTTTTTTCTAAGCGTATCGAGTGACATTGCTCGTCTTGTTCTAAAGCTGCAATAAGGCGCGATGCATGCGAAACGACCCACATTTGTGAATGCTGAGCAGCGTAGCGGATTAAACGCGCAAGCGCAGGCAGCAGATCTGGATGTAGGCTTGTTTCTGGCTCGTTTAAAACCATTAGCTCCGGTGGTCGTGGCGTGAGCAAGGCCGCTACCCAAAGCACATAACGCAATGTTCCATCGGATAGTTCAGAGGCGGTTAGCGGTCTTAGTAAACCGTGCTGGTAAAAATAGAGAATAAAGCGACCTTCTTGGGTTCTCTCAATATCAATGCTGGAACCAGGGAAAGCAAAGTCAATTGCGCTGTGTAATGCTTCTGCATCCCCTATTTCTAAAATGGTTTGTAGAGCAGCGGCTAAATCCCTGCCATCATGATGCAGGACTGGCGTGAAGGTTCCCAAATGATGCTGACGTGCAGGCGCGGCTTGGTCAGTACGAAAGTGATCGTAGAAACGCCATTTCTTAATGCGATCTTTCATTAAGAATGCTTCTGGGGTTTGAACCGCGTTTGCCGCCACTTCAAATAATGAGTCAAAGCTTGAAGTATGGAAATTAATGACTTCCCAGCTTCGGCCATTACGACATTTGATGGCATTGTCTTGTCGATCGATCAAAGCACTAGCAGGTCGGTAATAATCACCATGCCAAATCGTTTCACGCATGATCCCAGGATCAAGTTTAAACAGCGTCTCAGATGTGGTCGGCATTGCCACTCCAAATTTTGGTAAACCAAGTGACACGGCATAGCCATAGTCTTCACCAGAAAACCCCAACCTCAGTTGGCGCTTGGTTTTTCTTGGGCCACCCTGTACAGGTACTTCGCCATTGCGCATTCGTTTTGAAATTTGTTCTGGGCCAGCCCAAAACACCGACTCCAAACCACCATCTTCTGCTAAGGAGCGCACCAAGCCACCCTCCCCCACTTTAGCCAGTAATCGCAGTGCTTTGTAGAGATTAGACTTACCGCTGCCATTTTCACCCGTGACCAAATTTAGCTGCCCCATAGGGATGGTTAAGTTAATAATGGATCGGTAATTTTGGATGGCTAAGGTTTTGATCATATGAAATGGCTTCCTTTGGATCAGTTTAACGCGTTCATACTTTGCTTTCTTTTAATAACTAGGTAACGTCTACCTGAATTAAGGAGTCATTTAATGCAAACCGTTGGAATTTTCGTGGACGTACAAAATGTGTACTACACCACAAGGCAAGCGTATCAAAAACGCTTCGATTATAACTACTTTTGGCAAACAGCTCTCTCAGATCGATCTCTTTACCAAGCTAACGCTTACGCCATTGACCGAGGTGATCCTCAGCAGCGCTCTTTTCAAAACATTCTACGCGCCATTGGTTTCAACGTAAAAACCAAACCCTACATCCAGCGAGCAGATGGCTCAGCTAAAGGGGATTGGGACGTTGGCATCACAATCGATGTTATGGAAAGTCTCCAACATATTGATGTTTTAGTCCTAGTGTCAGGGGATGGGGATTTCGAGTTACTAGTCGAAAAGGCAAAATCTTACGGGAAGAAGGTGGAAGTCTATGGCGTACCAAGTTTGACGGCGGACTCGTTAATACACGCTGCGACAACATTTATCCCTATTGAGCAGGACCTATTACTTAATAAATAACCTAACCATAACAATAGCTTAGTATCTTAATAGCTTGAAATAGTTTAGATTTAGGAAATATAACAATAAAACAGGATGTACCATGAAGATCGAGAATCTTTTTAACACAGACCATGTTCTCAGTCAGACAGAGCAATTTTCACCACTTGCCTCTACCACGAACGCCTCACTAAAACATATTGTCTCCCCAGCAGGCTGCTCCCTTGATACGAACTGGTACGATCAAGACCAAGAGGAGTGGGTTACGGTTATTCAGGGGTACGGTGTAATTGCTTTTGAGGACGCAACCATTGTTACATTAAAGCCTGGAGATCATATTACGATACCAGCACACACTAAGCATCGAGTCATTAAAACTTCCGCTGATGTAGCAACGATTTGGCTAGCTATGTATTTTGATAAGATGGAAGAGTAATGTATTACGCCACCTGTTGATTACGCTTTGATATCAATTAAGGTTCCGAGCATCTCATTGGAAGTATCAATGACTCGTGCGTTTGCCTTGGCGTTAATTTCACTTGTCTTAGCGTCAATCAAACCACTTTGAATACCCTCTCTGGCACCATCTGAAGTACGTTTTGTGCTCGCTTCTGCTACTTTTGCGCTGGCTTGGTCTAAACTTTGTTGGCTTCTTTGCAGACCTAATTGGCCATAATACAGACCGCCATTAGATGAAATTTGCATACAACACCTTTAGCTTTTATTCCGATCATTAGTTATAGCACAGTCTCAGTTGACTCGCCCCATGTCTCGCTCTTGCCAAATCTCGTGGGCAGCTTGATGCAACAGACTATGCCGCTGAGCTACTTTTTGATGATTATGATCATATCCCCCACCGATCACACATGCGATTGGCAAGCCTCGGTCTAATACTTGCTCTATCACGTATCTGTCACGCGCCAAAATCCCTTGATCCGATAAATTTACATAGCCTAATCGATCATCTTTGTGAACATCAGCACCTGCATCGTACAAAACAAAATCTGGTGAATGCTGGTCCAATAGTTTAGGGATATTCTCTTCTAGAATACGTAAATAGGCTTGGTCTTCCGTACCTTTTGGCACAGGAATATTAATGCCCTCTCTTTGCTTGTCAGCAGGGAAGTTTTCTTCACAATGGAATGACACAGGCAATACAGTTTCCATATCTTGAAAAAAGGCAATGGTGCCGTCCCCTTGATGAACATCACAGTCAATGATCATGACTTTAGTCGCCTTACCGGATTCGATCAGATGCGTCGCCGCGACGGCTAAGTCGTTAAAGATACAAAAACCAACACCTCTATCAGGAAATGCGTGATGTGTTCCCCCTGCCAGATGGCACGCTAGTCCATATTGCAAAGCAAGCTCTGTGGTGAGCAATGTTCCAGATACTGCTCTCAGTGTTCGCTCAACTAGCCAATCGCTCCAAGGCAAACCAATGGCTTTCACCTCTTCTGTCGATAACTGCCCACGAATAAATCGTTGCACATAATCAGGCTGATGAGCTTTCATTAACGTAGCTAATGACAAGGGGCTCGGTTCATGGCAGTTATCAGGCGTAAGGATTTCGAGTTGAATTAAGTGTTCGTACAGAAGCCGAAACTTGGCCATCGGGAATCGATGTCCATCTGGAAAAGGGATACTGTAATGAGGATGGTAAACGAGAGGTAACTTCAAAGCAGAACAACAAGTCGCATAAAAACTTAACCTTAACGCTATCGGTTCTTCGCCACCAGCAGTTTTCTCACCGCACGGTTAAAAGCATCAATTAAATGCGGCGGTACGCCTTTACCACTCTCTGAGTTTACTTTTTGAATGGCTCTCATGGCACTTTTTTTGTACTCACCGCCAGATTTCCCCCACACCACATCAATGAACTTTACCGCCATTGAAAGGACAAACGCACCTTGTGGGATCATGCCACCTACCAGCCCCTCTGGATAACCGGAACCATCAAAGCGCTCTTTGTAAGCCATGACCATTTCTGACGCCTGTTCCCAGCCCTCATGTTTGGACATGAGCTGTGCGCCAACCATTGGGTGGTTTTGCTCGGCATGTTGTTTAGCGTCCTCATCATCGCCACACTTAAGGATCATGGCTAATCCCATATTATGCATGTACGCCGCGGCGCAAAGCTGTGCTTTGTCGACAGGATCCGAGCATTCTTGATTAATCAGCAGACTCAATTTGAGGATACGCTCACCACGTTCAGGTGAATAGCCTAGCAACTTATTTAGTCGATAACTCAACTGTCGAAAGTGTTGGATATCTTCTAACTGCTCATCAGCGTAATCCACTTTTACGACGAGACTATCAGCTTCTTCGTTTTCCTCATCCTCAATATTGTTGTCGCTCATTTTTCGCAAGAAACTATCAGCTAAATCAATGCGCGTCTGCTGATCTTCTTCGGCATAAATTTTATCAAGGTAGGATTGTAGGAAGATCAGTGGCTCACGATCAGCACCGTGATGCTGATGCAACTGGCGAAGTAGATATAAGACTTGATCTAATACCAAGTTAATAAGTTCGCCTAGCAATGAGTCGTATGCAATGTATCCACCACGCATACCGTCTACGATTTCTTCTAAACGATGTAGAGCATCCACTAACGGATCAAGAAAACAAACAGAACAGTTGCCCTTCATACTGTGAAGAGAGCGAAACAAGGTGTCTAGCTTTTCATGAGAAAAGCCAGTTGATTCAATATCATTTACAATCGCTTCGATTTCTTGCTGAGCTTCCACGTAACACTCTAGCAAGTCATCTTTTAGCTCTGCGTCTAAAGCAGAGAACTCTTTGCAAGCAAATTGATTCATAGTTTATCCAATCAAACCCAAACATCCGGTTATTTCACTTAACCCATTTCATTGTAGTGACTATCTTTCGCTTAATGAACAAAATGAATGTATCTTTCTGCAAAGATCAACAATTTAAGAATAGGATAAGTATGGCAGTTTGGTTAATGAAGTCTGAGCC
Organism: Marinomonas communis; assembly: GCF_004363305.1. Taxonomy (GTDB): domain Bacteria; phylum Pseudomonadota; class Gammaproteobacteria; order Pseudomonadales; family Marinomonadaceae; genus Marinomonas; species Marinomonas communis. The sequence continues at coordinate 1,112,877 of NZ_SNZA01000001.1, forward strand.
GGACGAGTTTTCGATCAATGATTTAAAGCATCGACAACGTGAGAATTGGGATGGTGTACGTAATTTCCAAGCACGCAACTTTATGAGAGACATGCGTATTGGAGATACGGTTTTGTTTTACCACTCAAGCTGTAAAGTACCAGCGATCGTGGGCTTAGCACAGGTTTCTAAAGAAGCTCACCCAGACCCCAGCTGTTGGAACCCTGAAAGCTCCTATTACGATCCCAAGTCTACTCCCGAAGCACCTAGGTGGGATCAGATTGAAGTGACCTTCGCTAGCATTTTGAAAAAACCACTGACTTTGACCCTATTAAAAAGCATACCTGAGCTAGCAGGCTTCCCATTAATCACGAAAGGCAGCCGACTCAGTGTCATGCCAGTAGAAGAAAACTACTGGCAAGTTATCAAAGACAAACTAGGCGACATCTGAGTTACATAAGTTGAACTAATGGAACGATCTGTCCCTTTGCTTGACGGTCATGGTGCGGTCAAAGAAGTAACGCACCTCTAGACCCACATAAGGAAATGAGTCCCCTTCCCCTGTTCGTAAGATAGCGCCGTACGCTAATTGGTTACGGCGCTTCTCAGGCTGAATAAACGATTCTAAGCGCCAACCTGTGCCTTTTACTTGGTCTTCGGCATACAAAGCAATGCGTCGAATCGCATCAGGATACCAAATAGCTCCCAATTCCATAGAAACCGCTCGATCAAACTCATCGTTATAATTGGCGTATTGCCAGTCCAATGTCACATCTTGCCAGTAGTAAGAAGCTAAAAATCGAGCAATGCCAACACGCTCTGTCGTAAACGAATCATCACGAGACTTTTTCTCCAATAACCCAAGACCCACACCTAAACGCCAGTCATCACGTCGGTAAAAGCCAATCGCATTAAACTCAGACATGGAATAATCTTCATAAACCGTGTCATTAAACACGTAGTCACTATCTAAGTTTATCTGTGACGAAAACCGCTCTGTAATCGGAATATTAATGGTCAAATCGATATTAAACGCAGGCTCTGTTTTCGCAATACCGCCACCTAACGCCAGCTCAAAGTTTGGTAACTCTCCATCAGCATGAGCGGTTGACACTAAAGCGCCCCCCAGCAAAGCTGCAAAATATAAGTGCTTCATCACGATTTTTAAGACCTTATAAAAATGACAAAATCGAAACAGTTTTCCATAGCCCGCTATCCTTGTAGACGAAGCAATCTTGAAAATCCTGTATAGCTTGGCTCCACCCTATGGGAATCGAACCAAAACCTCAATATAATGTGCGCCAAAGTCACATGACTCACATATTACTAGGTTTACTTTTTACATGGCGAAAAAACTCTTTATCCAAACGCACGGCTGTCAGATGAACGAATACGATTCATCTCGTATGGCTGACCTTCTTGGTGACTCTCACGAAATGGAATTAACGGACAACCCAGAAGAGGCAGATGTTCTTCTGTTAAATACTTGTTCAATCCGTGAAAAAGCACAAGATAAGGTATATCACCAACTTGGCCGCTGGAAAAAACTTAAAGAGAAAAATCCTGACCTGAAAATCGGTGTAGGTGGTTGTGTTGCCTCTCAAGAAGGCGACAACATCCGTAAACGTGCTAAACACGTCGATATGATTTTTGGCCCACAAACGCTGCATAAACTTCCAGAAATGGTCGATGCAGCAGCCAATGCTATCCCTATTACGGATGTTACCTTCCCTGAGATCGAGAAGTTCGACCACCTTCCCGCGCCAAAAGTGGATGGTGCTGAAGCGTTTGTATCGGTCATGGAAGGTTGCAGTAAATACTGTACTTTCTGTGTGGTACCTTACACTCGTGGTGAAGAAGTAAGCCGTCACTTTGAAGACATCATCAAAGAAGTGGTCCAACTGGCTGAGCAAGGTGTACGTGAAATTCATTTATTGGGTCAAAACGTTAACGCTTATCGTGGCGAAAACGAAGATGGCGACGAAATGGATCTAGCGGATGTAATTCATGCTGTGGCACTGATTCCTGGTGTTGAACGTATTCGCTTTACAACCTCGCACCCTGTTGAGTTCACTGACAGCTTAATTGAAGCTTTCCGTACCGAGCCAAAACTGGTTAGTCATCTTCACTTACCAGTACAAAGTGGCGCTGACTCGGTATTGGCCAACATGAAACGTGGCCACGACCGTCAGTTTTACATCGACAAGATCAATCGAATCAAAGAAGCACGTCCAGGCATTAGCTTGTCTTCTGATTTCATTATTGGTTTCCCTGGTGAAACTGAGCAGGACTTCATCGACACCATGAATCTGATTCAAGAGATCGGCTTTGATCATTCATTCAGCTTTGTTTACAGCCAGCGTCCTGGTACTCCCGCTGCGCAGCTTGATGACACGACGCCAGAAGAAGTGAAGAAAGAGCGCCTTGCGATACTTCAACGACGTATCATCCAACAGGCTTACGACATTAGTCTAGGAATGGTTGGCAACATTGAACGTATTCTAGTAAGCGGCTACTCTCCACGTGATCCAGGTAAGTTACAAGGTCGTACTGAAAATAACCGTATCGTGAACTTCCCTGCGGATAACCCTGCTCTGATCGGCAAATTTGCAGACGTCGTCATTTCTGATGCGTACCCTAATTCATTATTGGGCGAGCTGGTCAGTTCTGAGCTTGACGCCGACTTCGAACTAAACAAATAAGGTCTATTTTGGACACAACATCTGTTATAACCCAACAAATTCGTTTGGAGCCTGCTGAGGCTCCAGCACTGGCTGCATTATGCGGCCAGTTTGATGAGCACCTTAAACAAATCGAGCAACGTCTAAGCGTTTCTATTTCTCATCGTGGTGAATTATTCGAAATTTCTGGCGATGATAATGAGCGCGTTGCCGCGACAAAAGTGCTACTAGAAAGTGTTTACCGTGAAGCCCTTGCACAAAAGGAAATCACCAAAGAAGCCATCCATCTTTACCTACAAGAAAGTGCTATTGAATCGCTTTCGAAAGGCAAATCGGATAATGGCCAAGTAGTGATCAAAACCCGTAAGGCTTACATCAAACCTAAAGGTAAAAACCAGCAGAGCTACGTCCAGCAAATTCGTAAGCACGATATCAACTTTGGTATCGGTCCTGCAGGTACTGGTAAAACCTATCTGGCGGTTGCTTGTGCCGTAGAAGCCCTTGAGGCCGACCGTGTTGAACGCATCATGCTTGTTCGCCCTGCCGTCGAAGCAGGTGAAAAACTGGGATTCTTACCGGGTGACCTTTCGCAAAAAATCGACCCTTACCTGCGTCCTCTTTATGACGCATTGTATGAAATGCTTGGCTTTGAACTTGTCGATAAACTGATTGAGAAAAACGTGATTGAAATTGCGCCATTGGCTTTCATGCGTGGTCGTACTTTGAATAACTCCTTCATCATTCTAGACGAGAGTCAAAACACGACTCGAGAGCAGATGAAGATGTTCTTAACACGTATCGGCTTTGGTTCTACTGCAGTTATCACGGGTGACAAAACTCAGGTTGACTTACCTCGTGGCACAAACTCAGGCTTAGCGCACGCCATGCATGTACTCGACAATGTGAATGGCATTAGCATGACGCACTTTTCTTCTTCAGACGTGGTTCGACACCCATTGGTACAGCGCATCGTAGAAGCCTACGATAAGTTCGATGAAGAAGCCGAAGCTGAGCGCAAAGAGAAAGAGGCACTAAGACGTGCTGAGCGTGAAGCTGCGCAAAATACTGATCAAGGTCAATAAACGTGACAGAACTGTATTTAGACTTGCAGATCGCAACTGAAAGCGAAGATAACCTACCAAGCGAAGCTGATTTTCAAAAGTGGACATCAGCTGCACTGCCCAGTGATGGTGAGTTTGAAGTCACTATTCGCTTGGTAGACGAAGCTGAGAGCCATGAGCTAAACCTTGAATACCGCGGCAAAGACAAGCCAACGAACGTTTTATCGTTTCCTTTTGAAGTCCCTGAAGGGATTGAGCTGCCTTTGCTAGGTGATTTAGTGATTTGTCGTCAGGTCGTTGAACAAGAAGCCATCGAACAACAAAAACCTTTATCACATCATTGGGCACATATGGTTGTACACGGCATATTGCATTTACGTGGTTATGATCATATAAAGGACGATGAAGCAGAGGAAATGGAAGCGCTTGAAACTGAAATTCTAGCGACATTATCCATTCCTGACCCTTATTTAGTTAACGAGTGAGTTTCACCACCATGAGCGAAGACCGATCGGGAAGTTCTAACGATCAGCAGAAATCTTGGTTTGAGCGTCTTGCCCAAGCCTTCCATGACGAGCCTCGCAGCCGTCAGGACATTATTGAATTACTTCAAACCGCAGTTAAATCAGAAGTGATTGATCGTGATGCCTACACCATCGCAGAAGGTGCTTTGGATGTTTCTGAAGTGCAAGCGCGCGACATCATGATTCCACCATCACAAATGGTTGTTATCAAATCTGAAGACGACCCTAAAACCTCCATTAGAAAAGTGATTGATTCCTCTCACTCACGTTTCCCTGTGGTGGGTGAAGACTCTGATGAGATTCTCGGGGTGTTGTTAGCCAAAGATTTACTGCCTTTGCTCTTCAAAGAAGGTGAGGTTACGCTCGAAGACATTCTTGATAGACTGCGTCCAGCGAACTTTATCCCTGAAAGTAAACGCCTAAACGTACTACTCAATGAGTTCCGCACCAAGCGCTACCATATGGCCATTGTTTTGGACGAATACGGCAGTGTATCTGGTTTAGTAACGATTGAAGACGTGCTGGAACAAATCGTTGGTGAAATCGAAGATGAAACCGACCGCTTAGAAAACGAAGACATTCAAAGCACAGATGAGCCTGGAATTTACCTCGTACCCGCTCTGGTTTCTGTTGAAGACTTCAATGAACACTTCAATGCTAAACTAAGTGAAGAAGAATTCGACACTATTGGCGGCATCATTGTTCAGCAGTTTGGTCATGTGCCTTCTCGCGGTGAGGAAATTGCCTTTGAAAACTTCCATTTCAATGTTGTGAAGTCAGATGGCCGCCGTGTCAAAACTTTACAAGTCAGAAAGTTAAGCGAAGACGATACTGAATAATATGAACACCAACGCCACCTTAACAACGGATGTATTGGGGTGGCGTTTGCGCCTCCTTCATTCTTTTACCAACCACCCTTTCCTGCAATCTATTGCTTTGCTGCTACTCGGAGCAGTATCTACGTTAAGTTTTGCGCCTTTTTATATTTGGCCAATTTATATTCTGGCTGCCGCATATCTCATGCTTGCTTGGCAAGGCGCTCATTCCGCAAAACATGCTTCAGCCTTTGGCTTTAGCTTTGCTCTCGGGCTATTTGGCAGTGGAATTTCATGGGTATACGTGAGCATTGCCAACTTCGGCCAAGTAGGCTTTCCAATTGCCATTTTAATCACCTTTGGCTTGATTGCGGCGGCATCTATTTACTGGGCTTTCGCTGGGGCAGCGTATTTTAAACTGCGTACCCAATTAAATTTGGCCTTCAGAGTCCCTTTATTTGTAATGACCATACTGCTATTTGAATGGCTACGCAGCACACTTTTTACAGGCTTTCCGTGGCTGTTACCAGGCTACATTATCGAGAAAAACTGGCTATTTGAGTTCCTACCTATAGGTGGTATTTGGTTCGCCAGCGCATTAGTTGCACTAACTTCTGCGGCTATTGCGACCGCATTAATGTTTAAACAATGCCGTTATTTGGTCGTTACAGGACTGTTATGGAGTGCAGCAGGTCTGCTAACGTTTACGGCTCCAAGCTATGTCACTGAAACAGATACCAAGCAAGTCACCTTAGTGCAGGGCAATGTTTCTCAGGATCAAAAGTGGCTCCCTGAAAATGCCGCGCCAACGCTAACGTATTATCAGCAAGCAACGCTTGAGAACATTAGCAGTGATATCGTGATTTGGCCGGAAACAGCCATTACTTATGAACTGCACCAAGTTCAGCCATATCTTAAACCGTTCTCTGAAGATTTAGCACAACAGAACACAACCGTCATCACAGGTGTGCCAATTTGGGACGCAGAGCGTAAGAGTTATTTCAATGGGGTTTGGGCCACAGGAAATGGCTTTGGCATGTACGAAAAGCAGAAGCTTGTCCCTTTTGGCGAATACGTACCTTTAGCGGATTGGGTTGGGCCTATCTTTGATTTGTTTGGCATGCCCATGTCGCAATTCCGTAAGGGACCTAGCAACCAGCCCACTCTGCAAGCAGGCGAATTAAGCGTTGCCCCCTTTATCTGCTATGAAGTGGTGTACCCAGAACTCGTACGCTCGATGGTTCGCGACAGCGATGTATTACTGACTATCAGCAATGACGGCTGGTTTGGACACTCCATTGGCCCATTACAACATTTACAAATTGCACAGTTTCGCGCGAAAGAAGCGGGACGCTACATGATACGCGCGACTAATACTGGCGTCAGCGCAATTATCGACACCAATGGTCACATCAAGAGTGAGCTACCACAATTTGTCCGCGCCACACTGACCGGGGAGATCTCAACAGTGAGCGGAAACACACCGTATGTTATGCATGGCAACCTAGCCCTTTGGCTATTACTCGCCTTGCTGGCAGGTCTAGGCGCATTACCAAGTTTCAAATTATCCAGCCGACAATAACAACCTGCCGTACGAGCCAATTCCATTGGGATACGATGCTTTATCGCCATCAGGAGGTGGCTCGTACGACCTGATTTATTTTTTGGGGGCGGGAACAATTCCCTTACTCACCTTGGTAGTACATGACGCCGTAATGGCAGACCTCACAAGTCGCCAATGATCCACCCTCATGGCGATTTTCATGGCCGCAGTCCATACAAATATAGCGCCCAGCATCGGCCTCTTTGCCAGCGACGACACATTGCTCCAATGGTACTGGATTGCTGTTGGCATGGTTAATAAGCCAAAGCAACGCAGCATCCTCCCGCTTATCTAGGTCTTCTACGAGCTCTTCGCCTTGGTCTTGCACCAAATGCCAATTGGCATCGACCCAGGCTTCCATATACCCCATTTGATCATGCCAATAGGCTTTCATCAGTTCCACGTCTTCAAGAAACCAATTCTTCGCTCCTTCGAGTGTTTTTTTGGCTTCTTGCACCAAATCTAGGTCTTGATCAGTATCTTTTTTCATAGATTGTACAACTCCATCGTTATGCGCCTTCTAAAGTGCGCCCCATCTATATAAAATAGCGGATATTTCATTTTTCTGTTGGCGAAACTCGCATTCAAGCGATGTACAGTATTAAGTCGCCAAACAAACTTAACGCCTATTACGGGATGATCAAAGCACATGCAAGAACAATATAGTCCGCAGCAAATTGAAACCGCTGCACAAAGCTATTGGGATGAAAACAAAGTATTTAAAGCGGTAGCCGATTCAAGTAAAGAAAAATACTACTGCCTATCTATGTTCCCTTACCCAAGTGGTCGACTCCACATGGGCCATGTGCGTAACTACACCATTGGTGATGTGATCTCTCGCTACCAGCGTATGCTGGGCAAAAACGTAATGCAACCAATGGGTTGGGATGCATTTGGTATGCCTGCTGAAAACGCTGCAATCAAAAACAAAACAGCACCAGCAAAATGGACCGATGAAAACATCGCGTACATGAAAGGCCAGTTGAAGAAACTAGGTTTTGGTTACGATTGGGATCGTGAAATCGCGACTTGTAAACCTGAATACTACAAGTGGGAGCAATGGTTCTTCACTCAATTAGTAGAGAAAGGCCTAGCGTACAAAAAAACCTCTGCCGTGAACTGGTGCCCAGAAGACCAAACTGTTCTTGCGAACGAGCAAGTTGAAGATGGTGGCTGCTGGCGCTGTGGCACACAGGTTGTGCGCAAGCATATCCCACAATGGTTTATCAAAATCACTGACTACGCTGAAGAGCTGCTAAATGATCTAGACCAACTAGACGGCTGGCCAGAAAAAGTTAAAGCGATGCAGCGTAACTGGATCGGCCGCTCAGAAGGCCTTGAGTTCAGCTTTGCCGTTGAAGGCAGAGAAGAGCGTCTATCAGTTTACACAACTCGTCCAGACACTGTGATGGGTGTCACTTACGTTGCGGTTGCGGCAACGCATCCTCTTGCTCTAGAAGCAGCAGAAAACAATGCCGAGTTAGCGGCATTTGTTGAAGAAAGCAAACACACTTCTACAACGGAAGCAGACCTTGCAACGGTTGAGAAGAAAGGTATGGACACTGGCTTTAAAGCCGTTCACCCAGTCACTGGCGAATCTGTACCCGTTTACGCGGCAAACTTCGTATTGATGGACTACGGTTCAGGTGCCGTAATGTCTGTGCCTGCACACGACCAGCGTGATTACGAATTCGCAGAAAAATACGGTTTACCTGTTAAGCAAGTTATCCAGCCAGCTGGTGATGAAGCGATCGATCTAGCGAAAGAAGCTTTCACTGAGAAAGGCATTCTGTGCAACTCAGGTCAATTCGACGGCCTTGAATTCGCAGCAGCATTTGATGCGATTGCAGCTTTCATGACAGAAAAAGGCATTGGTGAGCGTAAAGTTAACTACCGCCTACGTGACTGGGGTGTAAGCCGTCAGCGTTACTGGGGCGCACCAATCCCTACGATTAACCTTGAAGACGGCACAGTAGTAACAACACCACACGACCAACTACCTGTGGAACTGCCAACTGATGTTGTGATGGACGGTGTTAACTCGCCAATTAAGAACAACCCTGAATTCTCTGCTACGACTTACAATGGTCAGCCTGCTGAGCGTGAGACAGATACCTTTGATACCTTCATGGAATCGTCTTGGTACTTCGCCCGTTACTGCTGCCCAGAGTCAGACGATGCTATGCTGACTGAAGAAGCAAACTACTGGCTTCCAGTTGACCAATACATCGGTGGTGTTGAGCACGCAATCCTGCACTTGTTGTACGCGCGCTTCTTCCACAAATTGCTACGTGATGCGGGTCTTGTAAAATCTGACGAGCCATTCAAGCGCCTACTAACGCAAGGTATGGTAAACAAAGACGGTACTAAGATGTCGAAATCTAAGGGCAACACCGTTGACCCTCAAGAGATGATCGAGAAATACGGTGCCGACACAGTTCGTCTATTCATCATGTTTACTGCGCCACCAGAGCAATCACTTGAGTGGAACGATGCAGGTGTAGACGGTGCGTCACGTTTCCTACGCCGCCTATGGTCATTGGCATACCGCCATAATAATGCAGGCACGCCGGGCAAACTGGATGCAGAAGCGCTAAATGGCGATCAAAAGGCACTTCGTCGTAAGACCCATGAAACCATCAGTAAAGTAAGTGATGATATTGAGCGTCGCCAGACATTCAATACAGCCATCGCTGCGGTCATGGAACTTTGCAACGAGATCAGTAAATTCGAAGACAAATCTGAGCTGGGCCTTGCTGTAGAGCGTGAAGCACTTGAAGCAGCGGTTCTTTTGCTTTCTCCAATCGTGCCACACATTTCGCACCAACTTTGGAGTGAACTAGGTCACGGTACCGATGTTGTTAATGCTCCATGGCCACAAGTGGATGAAGCCGCACTTGTTAAAGACGAACTAACCATCGTTGTTCAAGTACTTGGCAAAAAGCGTGCAGAAATCACAGTGTCTGCTAATGCAGACAACAAGGAAGTGGAAACTCAAGCACTTGCTAACCCTAACGTTCAGAAATTTATCGATGGCAAAACAGTTCGTAAAGTCATCGTTGTTCCAGGACGTTTGGTTAACATTGTTGCTAATTAAGTGACTTGGGGGTAGTGATCCTACCCCCTTTATATTAGGGATAAGATATGTCATTACATGTTCGTACTTTATGGCTTGCGCCATTACTTTGTTTGTCGTTGATTCTTACAGGTTGTGGTTTTCAGCTACGTGACCAAGCAAACTTGGCTCCGGAGTTGTCACAACTTACGTTGTCATTAGGCCCTGGTTCACAAGATTTTAACCGTGACCTTCGCATCGCATTAGCACAAGCAGGCATCAAGATTGTCGATGCCGAGCCATCCGAAACACTACGTGAGCTGAAGACTAACCCTTTGACAGCTGAAGATACCGTTTTAGCGCGGGCAAGTGATAACGATGTGACTCAAGTCGAACGTCGCCTTTCGTTGACATATTTCATCCGTGATGAAGAAGGTAAGGCCCTGTGGGGACCACGCACTATCAGTACGTCATTGATGCTAAATAACCAAGACGCAGAGCAAAGCTTAAAAGCGGCCTATAATGCGGAGCAAATGAGCCGAGCAGGTCAGCAACTTGCAGATGAGCTGGTGTACGACCTTAGGTTTGCCTCGTTCTAAGCATGAAAATTCGCCCTGATCAACTTAATGCCTCATTAGAAAAAGGCTTACAGCCTATCTATATCGTTTCTGGAGATGAGGTATTACTGTGCCAAGAAGCTTGTGACAGCATTCGCAAAGCTTCTTATCACCACGGAATTGAAGAACGTTTGAGATTTGTCGCTGATGCTCAATTCGATTGGCAAGATGTCACAAATGAGCTACAAGCCCTATCTCTGTTTTCCAGCCGCCGCTTGTTTGATATTCAGATTGACAAGCTCGCAGAAAAGCATAGCAAAGCTCTAGCGCAGATCGTGCAGCACTTGAGTCTCGACAATGTGGTGTTGCTGTCGCTTCCAAAAGTGGATGCGAGAACCCAAAAGAGCAAATGGTTCACGGCCCTAGAGCAAGCTGGAGCATTTATTCAAGTCTGGCCTATTGACGCCAATCGCCTACCAGCTTGGGCACAACAACGTGCCAAGTCGTTAAACCTAAACCTGTCACGGGATGCAGCAAGTGTGCTGTGTGAACGGGGTGAAGGCAACTTACTTGCGCTCTCTCAAGAGCTAGAAAAACTTCTTCTAAGTCACGGCCCAGGAGCTCAGTTAGACGTCCAAACGATTGATGAAACTGTTGCCGATTCAAGCCGTTATTCGATTTATGATTTAAGTGATCGCCTGTTAAGTGGCAAGCTTAAAGAAGCACTACACTGCCTGCAACAACTGCGCGCCGAAGGCACAGAGGACAGTATTATGCTTTGGCTATTTAACCGAGAACTGAGCACACTAGTCGAACTCAGCCACCTAGCAAAGCAACAAAACTTTCGTGCGGCCTGTCAAAAATTGAGAATTTGGGACAAGCGAGTACCACTCTACGAAAGCGCTTTCCAGCGCCTTCCTATCAACAGTCTGGCTTACATGCAGCGTTATATTGCGTTATTAGACCAAAGTATAAAGGGGCTTGAAGGTCCAGATATTGAGTTAGGATTTCGTAACATAACCCTTATGTTTTGTGGCATTAAACCCGTCATGACTGAACTAGACTGCTAAAAGTAGTGCCCTCTCTATTCTTAATGTCCATTGACTCAGATCAATTACCCTCCTAAGTTTACATAAACACTATAGGTTTACATTTCAGCGAACCTTACACTGAAAACAAAAAGTAATACTTATATTAGGACTGCAAAATATGGCTTGGTTTAAGCGTACACCTTTTGTCGATAGCACTACCTCACCTCAAGAATTTTCTAATCTCGTTCAAGTCAGTTCTAACCAAATTTCATCTGATTCCTTACAGAAGTTAGCCTTCAAAAAAGCCAAAACCCAACTGGTCCTTGCTTTTATATCTCCACACGTAGATTTTGAGTCGACGGTCAACAAAATCAAATCAGCGATACCATTTTGTTCAAATATCATTGGTATCATGACCGCAGGGGAATTAAACAGCTGTCAAAGTAATCTATATCAATCAGCTGATAATGCTTGGGATAACATTGTGCTACAAAGCTTCAGCAGTGATTTGTTTGAGCAAGTTAGTATCCAAAGTATTCCATTGCATTGTGAAGATCTTCGTTCAGGAAATGCTAAGTTCTCGAAAGAGCAACGAATCAAATCCATTCAAAATGAATTCGAGCGAATTAAACTGCCCTTTCCTGTTCATTTTAATGACACCATTGCACTGACATTTATCGATGGTCTCTCATCGTCTGAAAACTTCTTCATGCAAGCTATGTACGCTACCGGAGAATTCCCATGTCACTTTTTAGGTGGCTCCGCTGGTGGCAAACTGGATTTCAAGCAAGCTTTGGTTCATAACGGCAGTCAAGTTGCTCATAACTGTGCCGTGGTTGCATTTGTTAAGATGAAACCAGATACCCGATTCGGTATTTTAAAAACTCACAATTTCGAAGCCACTAACGAGTCCTTTATCATTGCTGAAGCTGATGCCCTGCGGCGAAATGTTCGAACTGTTATTTCTAAGAAAACAGGACAGCTGGTTAATATCATTGACCATCTTTGCCAACACTTTCACTGCCATCCTAATGAATTAGAAGATAAGCTTACTGGCCACACCTTTGCTGTAAATATTCGCGACGAGCTTTTCATTCGCTCCGTTGCTGCCGTCGACACCAATGAAGGCCTCATTCACTTTTTCTGTGACTTAGATTTCGGGGACGAGCTGCTACTCGTCAAAGCAAAAGATTTCGCCGGCTCTACTGAAAAAGCTTTCCAGGAGTTCATGCGCGAAAAGCCATCTAAACCAGTCGCTATGATCGCAAACGATTGTATTTTACGACGCTTAAACAATCCCAATGAGCTAAATAAAGTCACTAGTTTCAAAGACATCAAAGCAGCTGGCTTTTCTACGTTCGGAGAGATACTTGGCATCCATATGAACCAAACTCTCACAGGGATCTTTTTCTTTCAAACTAAACAGGGCGAAATCTTCAAAGACTACTTTGTTGATAAATTCCCTGTGCATTACGCAAACTTCCGAGAGTACTTCTTGCTCACGCAGCTCAACAGCAGCCAGCAGCTCAACAAGCTTCAGGATCACTTGATCCATCACCTGTCCGGGTATCGCCCATTATTAGAAGAGATAACCAGCAGCTTTGAGCGCGTTACGAATTACTCAAGCTCAACCCAAACGGTTGTTTCAGGTGTCACCTCAGAGTTTTCAGACTTTAGCCAAGCTATTCAAAGCCAAGAGAAAGACCGTGCTGAAATGGTATCGAATGTCAAAGAGCTGAAAGAGAATGCTGAACGAGTACTTAGTATTTTAAAGGTTATTTCAGGCATCGCAGACCAGACTAATTTGCTAGCATTAAACGCAGCAATCGAAGCAGCTCGTGCTGGTGAGGCAGGACGTGGCTTTGCGGTGGTTGCCGACGAAGTACGTCAGCTATCTCAGAATACTCAACAAAGCTTAGATCAGACAGGTGAGACCATCCACGCTGTGGATGCCTCCGTTGGTTCCATTGAAGACAGCATACAAAAAATCGACGCATTTATGAGTCGATTACTTGAAAGTACATCCACACTGTCTTCTCAAATAAGTAGTTTAAGTGAAACCTCTGAGTTGGCCAGTCAAGATGTTCAAAACAGTATTGCCTCCATCGAAAGAATGAGCCATCGAGTTGAAGAAATAAACAACGAAGTAGATATGATTGAACGGTTAAAAACCAATAACAAATTATCTATTTAGATAACCTGGTAGAGACCTAAAGGGATGTCCCTTTAGGTCTCTAAGTTATTAACCCTCTGAACTGACCTCACTGCTGTACACTTGCGCTAATCGATCTCCATCCCAAGATTCCAATCGAACATCAAAGCCCCATAAACGCTTGAAGTGTTTTACGACTTCTACAGTATCGTCATTTAATGGGCGAGAGCTGTCCATGGTGTGCCTCAACACTAGGCTGCGATCACCATATAAATTAACCTTTTGAACCTGAATGTTAGGCTCTCTATGGCTTAAGTTATATTGCTGAGCCAGTCTTTGACGAAGTCCTTTAAAACCGCTGTCATCATGGATTTCTTTCACTTCTACGTAAGGGTCCAGTACATCGTTTTCGATACCAAAGAAGCGGAAGTCACGCATTACTTTGGGCGATAAGAACTGCAGGATAAAACTTTCATCTTTGAAGTTTCGCATGGCAAAATCCAATACCTCTATCCAAGGCTTACCCACGATATCTGGAAACCACTCACGATCCTCTGGCGTTGGGTTCTCACACATGCGCTTAATGTCTGAATAAATCGCAAACCCCAAGGCGTACGGGTTGATCCCTGAGTAGTAAGGCGAATCAAAACTTGGCTGTGAAACAACGTTAGTATGCGACTGAAGGAACTCGAGTATAAACCCCTCTTCAACCTTGCCTCGGTTGTACAGCTCATTCATCAAGGTATAGTGCCAGAATGAGGCCCAGCCTTCATTCATTACCTGAGTTTGACGCTGAGGGTAAAAGTACTGAGCCATTTTTCTAACAATACGAATGATTTCACGCTGCCACGGCTTCAAGAGAGGTGCATTCTTCTCCAAGAAATACAGTAGGTTTTCCTGTGGTTCGCTAGGAAAAACTCGCTCTTTTTGCTGCTCCTCTTCTGCTCGATCAAATACTGGAATCGTGCGCCATAGGTCATTCACTTGCTGTTGCAAAATTTGCTCACGCTCATCCTGCCTAGCTTTCTCTTCAGTCATCGATAATGGAACGGGGCGCTTATAGCGATCCACCCCAAAATTCATTAAGGCATGACAAGAATCTAGCGTCAGTTCAACTTCTTCAATGCCATACTTCTCTTCACATTCAAGGATGTACTTCTTGGCAAACACTAAGTAATCAATAATGGCTGTGGCATCGGTCCAAGTACGGAATAAATAATTACCTTTAAAAAAGGAGTTATGACCATAACAAGCGTGAGCAATGACTAACGCCTGCATCATCATATTGTTTTCTTCCATTAAATAAGCAATACATGGAGACGAGTTGATGACTATCTCATAAGCCAGCCCCATCCGGCCGCGCTTGTAGTTTTGCTCCACTTCGAGAAATTGCTTGCCATATGACCAATGGTGATAACCAAGTGGCATCCCCACGGACGCGTAAGCATCCATCATCTGCTCTGAGCTGATGATCTCAATTTGATTCGGATAGGTATCCAACCCGAACTCTTTGGCAATTTTGCCAATTTCCTCATCATACTGCTGAATCAACTCAAACGACCAATCCGGTCCTTGAGACAAACGGTCTGACTTTTTAGCGGTTCGACTCATGCTGCCTCCTTTGGAACAAATCTCTAAACACAGGATAAATATCGCCTACTTCAACAATGTGACGCATTGCAAAGTTTTTAGGGTGATTGGTCTGTACTTGTTCATAAGCATGCCAGAGGCTCTGATGTTCACGAGGGGTGATCTCGATGTAAGTGAAGTATTGCACCAAATCGACAATTTCCTCTTCCATCAGTTGTCGACAAATTCGAGAGTCATCATCCCAGTTATCACCATCAGAAGCTTGCGCTGCGTAGATGTTCCACTGCTCCGGTGAATAACGATCTTTAACGATTTTTTCCATGAGCTTGAGAGCACTTGAAACAATGGTTCCGCCAGTTTCTCGGGAATAGAAAAACTCTTCTTCTGTTACCTCTTTAGCGCTGGTATGGTGGCGAATAAACACCACATCAATTTTCTCGTAGTTCCGGTTTAAGAACAGGTACAACAAAATAAAGAAGCGTTTCGCTACATTCTTTGTTTCCTGTGTCATAGAACCAGAGACGTCCATGATGCAAAACATTACTGCCTTGCTGCTTGGGCGCGGTTCTTTTACATGATGGTTATAACGAAGGTCATAAGTGTCTAAGAACGGCGTGCGCTCTATTTTTTGCCTAAAGAGCTCTATTTGTTCGTCGAGCCAGGCTATTTTGGCTTTTTCCTCAGGGGTTTCTGCAAGTTTTAGTAAGGCCTCACGTTCCGCTTCAGCTTCGGCAAGCTTCTTTCGGGAACCGCTACTCATAACCATACGGCGAGCGTAGGCATTACGCATCGAACGCACGATATTTAACTTTGAAGGGGTTCCTTCAGATACAATCCCTGCATGTTTGATACTAAACTCTTTAATTTCTTTTAGATCTTTCCTAACCAGATTAGGTAAGGCTAAATCTTCGAAAACAAAGTCCAGAAACTCTTCCTGAGAGATCTGAAAAACAAAGTCATCCTCGCCTTCGCCTTGGTTGGATGCATTACCTTGACCAGCTCCTTGACCACCGCCTCCCTCTGGTTTAGGGATACGGTCGCCCGTGGCAAACTCTTTGTTGCCAGGATGCACGATCGAACCTTTGCCCCCTGAGCCATGGCCAAAATTTGGCTCATGGATGTCACGCTTAGGGATCGTGATTTGCTCTCCACGATCCAAATCTTGAATGCTACGTTGATTAACCGCTTCCTCCACCGCTTTACGAATATGCTCGCGATAACGGCGCAGGAAACGCTGACGGTTGACGCTACTCTTGTGCTTTCCATTTAGGCGGCGGTCAATTATGTAAGACATGCTCGCACCTCCTCTTTCAACCTATTTAGGCAACTGCTTAACCACTACCTACTGGGATTTACGCACACGTAGATACCACTCAGACAATAAGCGCACTTGTTTCTCGGTGTAGCCGCGCTCAACCATTCGTTTCACAAACTCATTGTGTTTGCGTTGATCTTCTTTCGAAGATTTGGCACTGAACGAAATGACTGGCAACAGATCTTCTGTGTTAGAGAACATTTTACGCTCAATCACTACACGCAATTTTTCATAACTTAACCAGCTAGGGTTCGAGCCGTTGTTATTAGCGCGCGCACGCAGAACAAAGTTCACCACTTCGTTTCGGAAGTCTTTTGGATTGCTGATGCCTGCAGGCTTCTCGATTTTCTCCAGCTCGTCGTTGATGGCTGAGCGATCTAGAATGTCCCCTGTTTCTGGGTCGCGATATTCTTGGTCCTGAATCCAGAAGTCAGCATAAGTCACATAACGATCAAAGATGTTCTGACCGTACTCAGAGTATGACTCTAAGTAAGCAGTTTGGATTTCTTTACCAATAAATTCGACATAACGTGGCGCAAGAAACTCTTTCAATGCCCGCAAGTAGCGATCATGACGATCTTGGTCAAATTGTTCTTGCTCTATTTGCTGCTCAAGTACGTACATCAAATGCACAGGGTTTGCTGCCACTTCGGTTGGGTCGAAGTTAAACACTCGAGATAGAATTTTGAAGGCAAATCGAGTTGATAAACCATCCATGCCTTCGTTCACACCTGCGGCATCTTTATACTCTTGCAGTGACTTCGCTTTTGGATCAATGTCTTTTAAGGATTCGCCATCGTAAATCCGCATCTTAGAAAAGATACTAGAGTTCTCAGGCTCTTTGACACGAGACAGAACAGAGAATTGAGCCAACATTTTTAATGTATCAGGTGCACACGGCGCGTGATTCAAAGAGGAATGCTCAAGCAGCTTTTTATAGATGCTCATCTCCTCTGTCACACGCAAACAGTAAGGCACTTTTACCGTGTAAACACGGTCAATAAACGCTTCATTAGTTTTGTTGTTTTTGAACGATTGCCACTCAGATTCGTTTGAGTGGGCAAGGATGATTCCATCAAATGGAATACCACCGAGGCCTTCTGTACCGTTGTAATTACCTTCTTGAGTGGCAGTTAAAAGTGGGTGCAAGACTTTAATCGGCGCCTTAAACATTTCCACGAATTCCATAATGCCACGATTACCTCGACACAAACCGCCCGAATAGCTGTAGGCATCCGCATCGTTCTGCTCAAAGAATTCCAGCTTACGAATATCCACTTTACCAACCAAAGCGGAGATATCTTGGTTGTTCTCATCGCCTGGCTCAGTTTTAGATATACCAATTTGCTTAATGGCAGATGGATACACTTTCACCACTCGAAATTGTTGTATGTCACCATTGTATTCTTTTAATCGTTTAGCCGCCCAAGGCGACATCACCCCCTTCAAGTAACGTTTGGGGATGCCATATTCCTCAGCAAGGATGTCGCCATCTTCATTAACGTCAAATAAAGACAAAGGTGACTCAAAGACTGGTGAGCCTTTGATTGCATAAAATGGTACCGACTGCATTAGCTCTTTAAGCTTCTCTGCTAATGAGGATTTACCGCCACCGACAGGCCCGAGTAAATAGAGCACTTGTTTCGACTCTTCAAGCCCTTGAGCGGCATGAGTTAGGAAGGCGACGATCTTTTCAATCGAATCTTCCATACCATAGAAATGCTCAAAGGTTGGATAACGCTTGATTAGTTTGTTCGAAAAAATCCGGCTGCTACGGGAATCTTTCGACGTATCAATAATTTCTGGCTCACCAATTGCCATCAGTAAGCGTTCAGGTGCAGAAGCATAGGCAGCAGGGCTGTCTTTACACAAAGTTAGGTACTCGTCGAGTGACATTTCTTCTTCTTTTTGAGCATCAAAACGAGATTGAACATGATCAAAAATACTCATCGCGGTGTCCCCTTCTATACAGTCTATGGGTACGCACAGGTCGCAACGGCTACCCAGGATGTCAACCAGACGAACTGGTTTCAAATGCAGTAATAAATTTGAGAAGATAATTAAGGTTTAGCATAGTCTGGCGACTACTCAAGGAAGAAAAGACAGGATTTACAAAAATAAATCTTTGGTAAAACAAAGTGATAAAACTTTAACTGTCTGATAATTAAGCGTTTCAAAAGTGTTTCACGAAAATAAGGATTTTATTTTCTTGTTTCATCAGAACAGCTTATCTACGAGCATTATTTAAGGCAGTAGAATTGCCGTTTTCCTGTATTGAAGCTTTCCATACAAGATCAAAATGTAGTAATTTAACGAAATAAAGCACGTATTTTCATCATACAGTTTTTCGTTTACACAACCGATGCCGGAATATTTTTTGCATTACATTTAGAGCAATCTAATCTAAATAACAACATGCACCCGATCCGTTGTCATACTCGCTGTATCACAATGGATGACTTCAAACATTTTGCTAAGGCAATGTCATAAGGTGGTTTAATGGATTTATCAAATTATGTGAGCGACCTCCCATTTACTCAGAACGCTCCGCAACACGTCATTCAAACCCTTAATGAGCTGGCCCAACTTAAAGAACTCAACGCTGGAGACATGTTAGCTCAGCAGTTTGAGGTGGGACATTCTCTTTACTTTCTGGTTTCAGGAGAGATCTCAATCTCTATTCCTTTGCAAGAGTCTGGAAAAAGCTATCATGTAGGCCTAATCAACCAATCATTCGCACCGATTGGCTGGTCTGCGTTTCGCCAGCCTTCTCGCTACGCAACAAGCTTTCAGGCTACCAAATCAAGCCAACTGATCAGCTGGCCTATTTCGTCACTACAGAAGCTGCTTGAACAAGAAACAGATTTTGCTGATCAATTTTTGTCATTCGTTTATCGAGAATCACTGCCTGTACTGACCAGCATTCAGAACCAAACTCGCCCATTCTTCGCAAATGAGTCGCTCGCATTTGAAGAAACTCGTCCATTAATAAACCCTGTTATCCAAAAACAGTCGATCAAACAAACCACAGCATTTTTAAGCGATACAGCGTTCTGCGAATCATTCACTCAAGTGGAGTTGCAGGCCATTGCCAAACAAGCGGGGGTTATCCTAGCGCATCAAGGCGATATCCTCTCCCAGCAAGATCAAGCCGAAGATGGACTTTATTTCTTGGTTCAAGGTAAAGCGGTTGTCAGCTACCAAACAGAATCCGGCGACATCATCACCACGCGCACGATTTCACGCCCGGGTACCGTGTTAGCTTGGTGCACTACAGATGAACAACAACGCAATCGTGCGACCATTATTAGTTCTCGTGACTCGACGGTCCTATTTATACCAAGGCTTTCTTTGGTAAACATTTTTGCTGATATGCCTAAGCTAGCACTGAAATATTGGTATCGTTTAATCTGGTTAGTCGGCACACATTTAGTGTCGGCTCGAATGCGTTACCTATCGCAAATCGCAGGTGATGAAGTGCTGGCAGTGAACAGCATGATTGAACAGAACGCTGCCGTTCTACCAGTAAGCTCGCCGCTTTATAAAGTGGGATCTCTTTTGAAAAATGCGGTGACGACCGATGAGGCTTTTGGCGTTTTATATCGTTGCCTACACTATGGTACAAGGATTGAGCGTACGGTTGCGGGGATGAGTTTAGACATTCTTAAAGACCTGCAACGAGAAAATGCTTTCTACCGTAAGCTTGCTAACATTTATGATTCCGTCAATGCACTACCCGACGAGCAAAGTTCAATCGATGTAAGACGTTTTGGTACGGAGCAGTTCCGCCAAGCTTTCAAGCAAGTACCTTACATCATTAAAGGTATGGAAAATCTACCGAAGAAGCCCGGCAGCTTGTTCTTTTACAACCACCTTTTAGGTTCTAGCAGCACACAACTTGCGAATGGCTTCCGCTACTCCCTTGATGCGCAATTTATCAGCTCAATGGTGATTTACAAACAATATGGCGTGGCTGCGCAGCGAGTGGTACGACGCAGTAAGGAATTTGAGTTCTGGCGTGACGCATACTATGAACGTTTTGGTAATGTATTTGTCGACAGCTGGAGTGCTCTCACATCTGGAACAGAAGCGCACGACCAATTCATCGCTGATGGTCAAACAACCCTAAAAGCTAAAACACCTTTATTAATTTCACCTGAAGGAAAGAGCTTCGCAACCGATCAATCACCTGGTGAATTACTTCCCTATGTGTTCGAATTGGCTGGATCTTTGAAGGGTGAAGAGGAACCTTGGTTAGTGCCTATTGCGGTCGCCAACTTCGATAAGCGCTCCGATCACAATATTTATACGGTAGTCATTAAACCGGCTTTCAAACTCTCAGAGCGCGTCGATATCTCGGATAAAGAAGCGCTTTCTGCTTTCTTGAAAGACTACCAGCAAGAGTTCCGCTCAGCGGTAAAAGAAGCTGAAGAGCTAGCGCAAGAAATTAAGAAATACCCGATTCTTAGCCAGCGAGAAGGCTGCCTATCAAACGTTAGAAGTGTTAATCAGATCGATGTTGAATTTGAATCGGATGTTCGTGAACTAGAATTTCGCTCAGCTCACCGTCGTTTTGATAAGCGCCCGGTAGCATTTTATGGCAGCTCCACCATCAAATCTTGGTCAGAATTTGAAGCCCCTTTTGATACTAAGGAAACCATTAACTTAGGCTTTAATGGTGCGACACTAGATGCCTGCGTTTATTACTTTGAACGCATTATCTTACCTTATAACCCTCGCTCTTTGGTGCTTTATGCAGGGGACAATGACATTGGTAATAAGCATAACAGCAATAAAGTGATTGATCGGTATGTCAGCCTTTTAGAAAAAGTAGATCGCTATTTACCTGGGATTCCAGTCACCATTCTTGGCGTCAAAATTAGCCCAACTCGACACGGTTTAGAAGCAACAGTGAATGCAACAAACCAGATGCTTAAGCAGCTTGCACGAACAAGACCCAACACTCTCTTTGTCGATACCAACGAATCGATTCTAGATAAGCATGGGAATGCTGACGAAAGCTTGTTTGAAGAGGATAAATTACATTTAAATCAAAAAGGCTATCTGAAACTCAACGCTCAATTACAATCTAAAAAAGCTCACATATTCGACCAATAGAGCTTTAAATACTTGGGTAGTCCACGCTTTATGGTCTACCCAGTTCTTAGCATTGATGATGCTGCACAGTGTTATATGTACTCTGCCATAAGTGGCTGCAAATACGTCCTTTCAATTACACTAGCGGCTTGAGGTTTTGCAAAATAGTACCCTTGCAAGTACTTACACCCAAAGGACTGCAGCAACTCCCATTGCGCTTGCGTTTCGACTCCCTCTGCAACAACATCCATGGACATGCTGGCTGCAAGCGCAATAATAGCTTTTGCCACATCACGATCATAATGGTCATTGGTAATACCATCGATAAAACTTCTATCGATTTTCAATGTGTTGGCATTCAATTTTTTCAAATAGCCTAGGGAGGTATAACCTGAGCCAAAGTCGTCTACCGACGATTTTACACCGCATCGTCTCAACGTATTTAAAACCACTGTCGCTTGGTCAGGATCCGCCATAATGGCCGTCTCAGTTAATTCTATTTCTAAGCAATCTCCTAAATAAGGGTGCTTTTGTAATAGCCCCTGGAAAAGATCAACTAGACCATTTCTGGTGATATGCGCAGCGGAAACATTCACCGACACTTCTAACAACGGAAGCCCTCGTTTACGCCATTTCGAAAGCTGATCTGCGACCGCATTGACGACCCAACGATCCAACTCCAAGATCAAATTGGACTCTTCAGCAATACCGATAAAACGATCAGGATACACTAAGCCAAGTCGAGGGTGATTCCAGCGCACCAAGGCTTCTAGGCCATAAACTCTTCCCGAGTCCGCTTCCACTTTCGGTTGAAAATGAAGCATCAGCTGATCTTGAATGATTGCTTCGCGTAACTCTGACTCCATTTGCACGCGCTCTGGTGTGGAGCCTTTCAAAAACGAGCGTTGCCAGAACACAAAACAACCTTTACCAGCTTTTTTGGCTTCATATAACGATATGTCGGCATAACGCATGGCGGTCACCATATCTTGAGCATCATTCGGCAGGTTAACAATGCCGACACTTGCGCCGATATACACCTGGGACTCAAAGACATTGAATACCGCAGATAATTGTTCAATAAGATGCTCAGCAATCTGCTCTTGTTGCTGACGTGATAATACCCCCGTCAGCAACACCACAAATTCGTCACCACCCTGTCTGGCAACCAAAGTAGCATTTTCAACCGATGCCACTAATCGCTGTCCGACAAGATACAGCAGTCGATCACCAGCATGGTGCCCGAGTGAATCATTCACAAATTTGAACCGATCAAGGTCCAAATAAAAAAGAGTCATGGGCTGGGTTGTCAGCAGAGGAGAAGAAAGCTTTTGCGTTAGAAATTGCTCAAACTGAAAACGGTTAGGCAAAGAAGTTTGTGCATCAAAATAAGCCATGTGATGCAGCTGCTCTTGCACTTTCTTAGACTCAGTAATGTCATTGAAAATAGCAATAAAGTTAACCACCTTCCCCTGACTATCTCTCAAGGCTTCAAGTGATAACCAGATCGTCTTATCCACTAACTCAGGGCTAGTAAAGTAAACTTCCCCAGCCCAATGGCTACTTTCAATTACATGGCGCCATATATCATTAATAGACATATCATGCGTCCATGCTGTCGCTAGACGCTCATTGATCCTATCAGCGAACTCCCAGGCTCGTAATTTAAAAATTCCGCAAGCAACGTCATTAAAGTCCAGTATTTCTTTATGACGACCCATTAAGACATTACCCTGCATAGAGGACTGAAAAAAATGCGATGAAATTTTCACCAAGTGTTCCGAGGTTCTTAGGTCGGAGATATCCTGTAAAACGCCTTGAATAGCATCTTTAGAATGAACACCACCTACTTTAAATCGCCCCCTTAGGATGACGTAAAACTCCTGACCCTCTATGGCGAAATGCAGCTCAGACTGTATGGATGTTCCGTATTTTTGACAGTGCTTAAATTGCTTTTTTAGGACTTGCTGCTCATCGTCGTTCACCAGCTCTAAAAAGTCCGCAAACATGAACCTTCGATAGCTTTGAGGCAGTTTTAACAGCGCGAGCAAGTTATCAGAGAATAGGATTTCTTGGCTGTCCAAATCGAATGACCACTCCCCCATTTTGGCGAGCTCATGAGCGTTCTGTAATTCTTCTTCGAACTCCTCTAGTAGGCGCTCTGCTTGTTTTTGCTCAGTAATATCAGATAGCGTCCAAAGTCGACCTATCATTGCCTCCCCTCGCATGCGAGGCTTCACATGATATTGCAACCAGCGACCATCTTTTAACAAAAGCTCCCCATTAAAGGCGGCATGATTTTCATGACTGTTACGTAGGAAGGTTAGAAAATTATCTGGATTTTCTAACTGAATCGATAAAATCTGCAGAAAGCTGGCCATACTAATCGCCCCACTAAAATGCGGTGGGATTTGTAGTAACGTTGCCAGAGCGTCGTTGTATTTGAGCAATGCCTTTTCAAAGTCGACCAATAGCATCGCTTCAACAGAGGAGCCAAACGTAGCTTCGAACAGTTCCAAATTCTCTGTCGCAACATGGTTGTGCTCTTGTAAAGCCTCAGAAGCAAGATCAACTGATCTTTCCAGTAAGTTTATTTCTTGTTCTTGATCCCTAAACAGAAGATCTAATTCAGATGCCAAATTCTGAAGTTTGCGGTCTTCCAACTGATTTGGAAAATGCTTTTCAAGCAAGTACTTGATCTTCTGGTGCATTACAACTCTCTAAAATGAATTTAGTACTATCAGACATGCATAGATAACGAGATATGATGCTAATGAATTTCATCCTTAATTTCTAATGAAATCACCCTTAATTTCTTATGTAATAGACTTGACTCTCACGTAAAAAAACATCAGCATGACATGGATCCAGTTTTCAACTAGCAAAAGATTTCACGACTCATGGCATTCACTTCTAAACGCAACGGCGATAAACGTAAGGAAAAGAAACCTTGCGATGCTGGCGTGTGAATGTAATTTAACAAATTCCCCCGGCAGCATGTTTGCCGATGGAATACCTAAGCCAGCATGCTACCGATAAACAATGAGGTAACAGCATGTTTCAAGGCGCTATCACTGCACTAATCACTCCTTTTTCCAACAATCGTCTAGACGAAGATGCACTTCGTCGAATTGTCCGCTGGCAGATTGACTCAGGCATTAACGGACTGGTTCCTGTTGGTACAACTGGCGAAAGTCCAACGTTGAGTGAGGCTGAACATAAACGCGTTGTTGAAATCACAGTTGAAGAAAGCAATAAGTCTGTTTCAATCATCGCTGGTGCAGGCTCTAATAACCCAATCGAAGCAGTAGAATACTCAAACTTTGCGGCTCAAGCAGGCGCGGATGCTGCACTTCATGTTGCAGGCTACTATAATCGTCCAAACCAACGTGGCTTGTATGCTCATTATGAATACGTTCATAACCATACAAATTTACCTATTGTCATTTACAACATTCCACCACGTGCAGTCGTTGGTGTAGACGTCTCTACCATGGCAGAGCTGGCAAAACTTGAACGTGTTGTTGGCGTAAAGGATGCTACAGGCGATTTAACGCGCCCTATCCGAGAACGCGCGCTGATTCAAAAGCCTTTCAGCTTCCTAAGTGGCGATGACGTAACCGCTGTAGCCTACAATGTTGGTGGTGGTAATGGTTGTATTTCCGTCACTTCTAACATTGCTCCAAAGCTAGTGGTTGAACTGCATAAACTTTGTCGCGAAGGTGATTTTGTTGCCGCTGCAGCACTTCAAGACAAGTTATTTGCACTCCACTCCTCTCTCTTTATCGAGCCAAACCCAGCTGGCCCGAAATACGCCATGTCTCTACTTGGCCTATGTTCTGAAGAAGCACGACTGCCAATGATGCCGTTACAAGAAAGCACCAAAGAAACTATCCGCAATGCAATGAAGGCTCTCGAACTTATTTGATCACCCTACATAAAAAGGCAGCGAAAATTCGCTGCCTTTTGACATGATTTCAGTATCAGACTAACAATATCTATTCACCAATGTGCCAGCCATTTGTGATGGGGTATCGTCGATCTCTTCCGAAACCGCGCTCTGTGATTCGCACTCCTGTTGGCGATT
The DNA here is from genome assembly GCF_004363305.1 of Marinomonas communis. GTDB lineage: Bacteria > Pseudomonadota > Gammaproteobacteria > Pseudomonadales > Marinomonadaceae > Marinomonas > Marinomonas communis. The sequence goes on from NZ_SNZA01000001.1 coordinate 1,138,424, forward strand.
GGCGGCGCTTGTATTCATTAAGGTCGACAAGACGTAATACACGATAAACCGTCTCACGATCAAAGGTGCCCAGCGCCAAGATTGCTTCTGCACTCATGTCTTTTTCAATGTACATATGCAGGATTTGATCTAAGACATCATAGCTTGGCAATGAATCTTCATCGACTTGGTCAGGCGCTAATTCAGCACTTGGTGGACGTGTAATCACACGCTCAGGAATCACATAGCCTAAAGTATTTCGGTATCGGCATAGACGGAATACCAAGGTCTTAAATACATCTTTCAGAACCGAATAGCCGCCAACCATATCGCCGTATAACGTCGCATAACCAACAGCCATTTCACTCTTGTTGCCCGTTGTCAGTACCATGTAACCTTTCTTGTTAGAAATCGCCATCAGTGTCACACCGCGGGTTCGAGCTTGCAGGTTTTCTTCTGTGGTATCACGACCATAGCCTTCAAATTCTGGAGCCAAGGTCTCCATGAAAGCAGTTACCATCGGTTCAATCGGCAAAACGCTGTATTCGACACCTAGAAGCTTGGCTTCTTCTTCTGCGTCTTCCAGGCTCATCGACGACGTGTAGGTATACGGCATCATAACCGCCTGCACCCGATCAGCACCAATCGCATCAACCGCGACGGCTAATGACAACGCTGAGTCAATACCACCACTTAAACCAAGTACAATGCCTTTGAAGCGATTTTTCTCAATGTAATCTCGAAGCCCTGTTACCATAGCTTGATAAACACTGGCTTCAACATCCATGGTCGGTGCGATTTCTCCCGCCATCACTTCCACGCGAGGCACACGATCTTCTGCGATGGTAAAATCTACACAATAAAGCCCTGATTCGTACCAAGGGGCTTGGCGGACTTTTTGACCTTGTGCATTCACCACAAAAGAACCGCCTTCGTAGACCAACTCATCCTGCGCGCCCATGTAGTTTACATACACAATAGGTAACTGGTTTTCTGTTGAACGCTGGTGCAGTAATCGCTCACGCACACCCATCTTTTCAATATGGAAAGGAGATGCATTAAGGTTCAAGATCATTTCAGCACCCGCGTCTTTGGCCTGTGCAATAGGCTCCGGATGCCAAATATCTTCACAAATACTTAGGCCAACTTTCGCTCCTTTGATCTCAACGATGCAAGGCGTATGCCCTGCTTGGAAGTAGCGCTTATCATCGAAAACTTGGAAGTTAGGCAGCTTCTGTTTGCAGTACTCACCTAGAATTTTACCTTGATGGAAAACACCTGCGCAGTTGAAGAGCTCTCCATCAATCTCACGTGGGTAGCCTACAACAACAAATATGTCATGAACTTGTTCTAAAATCTGAGTCAGAGCCGCTTCAATTCTCGGTGTTAAGCTAGGACGTAACAAAAGGTCCTCAGGTGGATAACCGGTAAGCGTTAGTTCAGGAAAAACGATAACGTCTGCGTTATGCTGATCTCTAGCGATCAAAGACTGAGCAATCACGGATTCCGTGTTATTTTTTATATCGCCAACCAGCATATCTAGTTGGGCCATAGCGATTCGAATGGTCATTACGTTGTGATCTCTGACACTCTATTTAATGGTATTCGTGTTATTGTCGTGGAATTACAAGGTTAAGGTAAAGAGCATGATTGTACGTTTGTTATTTTTTATTCTAGTTTTTGCCATTGTTTGGGTAATTTATCGACAATTTGCAAAAGCCATCGTTGCGAAGTCTAAGTCCGTCAAGAAAGCCGACAAAGCAAATCACGAAGAAAGTATGGTCAAATGCGCAACATGTGGCACCTTTGTTCCATTAAGCCATGCGGTGTACGATCACAACCAAGTCGCATTTTGCAGTATGGAACACAAAATTGAGCACTCAGACCAGCAGAAGTAACCTTCGCAGGTTAACAGGAAGCAATTTATTTTGACTAAGGCAGTGTGAGCCACATCTCTCTTTTTGCGCCAGAATCGTCATGCCACCAACATTTGATGTGTTTTTTATCAAAGGACGCGCACCAGCGCTCTACTGATAATGACGATAGGCGCTTACGTTGTAGCCACACTCTCTGCCCTTCTAGCATTTTGCTCTGCCACCCTTCGACTGAAGGACTACAAAACCCGATGCATGAGGGCCCTCCGCCTGGTGAGGGGGTAAGATCAGACAGAGCAAGATAAGCATTGTGCCAAACCACATTTTGCGAAAGCACTTCAGTGGCCAATTGGAAGCGTTTGTGATCGTTTATAACAGTTTGCTGCTGCAGTAAAAGCAAACCCAACATCACAACAAGCAATAATACAGGAACACTGATCCATCCCCGACTCTTAGCAGTTTTACTCATTGTTTTTCGCGACCACTAGCTTACCGATCCCCGAACATATGTTGTCATATTGCCAGCTGTCACCACGTAAAGTCCGATAGGCAAAAATAGACTGTCGTGCTTCACAATTTGGTAAACGGAAGTGGTATTCAACGAGCAGGCCAAGGAACTTATCGGAAGTCACCTTGTGGGGTTGATTCAACAACTCATCAGCAAAACCGTCATCATTGTGATCCAGTAATGAATAAAAACGTAAATGCTTAACTCCAGGCGTAAGCTCCAATGCATTGCCTTGCATAGCAGATCGCCGCCAAAATGCGTTTTCACCTACCTTGCCAGGCTTTACAAACCAATAAAAAGGCTCTTGAGAATAAACATGTAACTCCCCCTCCGATATAGGCTCGGGCCACAGAGCGATCACTTTGTCATTTGAAGTCGAAACTATTGGTACTTTTTGTGTACTATGGCAATCACTTGCTTGCAATTGGTCTCCCACATCAATGCTACTGCATACCGCTGGCAGCTCGACTAGACCACTCTTCAATGTTCCAAATGTCGAGCAGGCGCCAACATAGGAGCCATACAGCCAGTCCGCATCTCGGTCTAAATCATAGCCCTTTAACCGCGGTGGAATTTGATCGCTTGTGCCTACCTCAATCTCCAACTTACTTGTTGAACAGCCAAAATCTCCCACCTGACTCAACTGCGACGTTAACTGGTCAGTTATATTCTGCTCCAACAACATTAGCGCCAACATTTGGCGCCTAGTCTCCGTTGTTTTTTGAACCTGTTGAATACTTGGAGTCAGTAGCGCAAATAAACCTGTCAATATGGCAATCACCAGTAACACTTCTAGCAACAGATAACCATTAAGACGCTGCCTTACCATTGGTTCAACTCGTATTCTAAAACCTGCTTTAGCACAGCACCTTGGCAGGACTGACAAGATGGTATTGAGGCATCGGTTTGCCCCGTTGAGATCTTTACGGCAAACACTTTTTCGATCGATTCTTTCAAATCACGTTGTCTAGCCTCTATATGCGCCTGTTTTAACTCGTGTAACTGATGATCCAATGACGCCTGATGAGATTGAAAAAGCGACAGCATAAACGCAACACTTGCCACAGCAAACATGGCCTCTAGTAACAACCAACCTTGATACAGTCTTGCTCTCATTGACACACCTCAGCAGAGTACTCAGCCGTATCCAGATAAGCTCGTCCACTTTGGTTGATCAGTATTCGACGTGCCATCTCTTGGTCGTAGCACAAATAAAATGAGCCATTTTGGTAGCTAGACAGTCCATTGGGCAGGAATTCAATGTATTGACGAGACACCGGAAAACCTCGCCAGATCATCTTGGTCTCAAGCGCAAGTTTCCATGTATTAATGTCGGTTAATGATTCCGCCATGCGAAGGCTAATTAGTTGACTCCAATCGCCATCGCATTCTTGACCACCGCAAAGATAGATAGAGTGCTGAGACGTCACCGCTAGATTTCTTGCTCTCGTAATACCGGTCAAAAGCATTTGTACATCTTGGTTTAATGCGTTTTGCACTTGCCAGCGTTGAAATGCATTGCTGATGTTTGTCGATAGAAAACCTGCCGACAGAATTGAAAGGATGGCGACCACAATTAGCACTTCTGCTACAGTGAAACCACGATAATATTGGTAGGCCATGGCACACTCCCTATGCCCTCAAACAAGTGCGTCCGTGCACAAGTTTTATATTTTATTGCACCCCAAAAATGCTTACTCTGATTTGCTCACTTCATCGGAGGTCACACCGTTAATTTTAGCGTCTTGTGGCTGGATCCATTGAGCAATTCGATCAATCATTTCCTGCTGGTAATCAAATATTTGTTTCATATCAGTCATTGTTTGCTCTTGCTGTTCTCGCATGGCTAAAATATCTGACATAGTACTTTCTACAACGCTTCTAAAGTCATCAAACAACTCCGAAGCTTTTAGCATAGTGTCTTCCAAAGCCTGTCGATATTCTGTCAACGGCTCTTGAATCGAGCGCATGCCATTGTTCTGGGAATACGCTGAAACAGCCTGACTTGTCTTCATCGATTGTGTCGTTTGCAATGTCATTGAGAAATTCGCTAACTGCGACGCATCAAAGCCCATATCGAAGCCTTTTTGCAGTGCACCGGACACATCACCGCTAAAGAATAGATCGGACACTTCCCCTGCTGATTGCATCATTTCTTGAATGGCAGCCAACTCATCATCATTCAAATCACCTTCTACACTGAAATCAAAGGCAAAAGCTTGGGAAGTACTTTGATAGCGAGAATACGCCATGCCATCATCTGAAACACTTAATGAGTCACTCGCTTCAGAGCGGTTTAAGGCATACAAATTGATGCTAACGACATCTCCCTCTTGAGTCGTGACCTTCATCGTTGAGAAGTCTTCGCGACGGTAGCTCTGACTTGAGCTCGCTTCAAGAGCAGAAGTCACCTGCTCATTCGTATCAAACAAAACGGACTCTAAAGAATCAAACCCTTCGTCGAGCAAAGACTGTGTTTGATCAATCCCTTGTTGCACACCGCCATTGGCTAACCAGCCTAATGCTTCCAACTTTTCTTTGGCATCATCCATGCCCTGTTGCACAGCCTCTTTAGCACTGGCAAACACTGTACTGAGACGATCATCACTTGCGCCATCTTGCTGCAGTTTCTCCATGTAATTTCCGACATGAGAGAGAATTCTCTGAGCCACACGTTCAGGAGAGAAATCGTTTTTGGACTCTTGTGTATTAGCCTGTTCTGCAGTTGAGCTAATCCTACCTTCAATCGATGCGCTAAATCGTGCCGTCACCGACTGCTGAACTAGCCCCATAGCCCGATACGAGGAAGAAGATGGGCTATATCCATCAGCGCCCCAACTTTTTTGAGAGACAGAAGAATCGGCAGACGCACTTTGATTGCGCTGCTGTGTCGCATAATTGGACACGAAATTCCCCAAGCCTTTTAGTGGATCAGACATACTCCTTCCCCATAACTTAATTAAACTATAGGGAAGTTAACGGCCAAGCTGTTTAAAACTTAAGCAAAAAAAGACACTATTTTATTAGCCATTGATTAATGTATTTTGCAATTTGTCTTGGTTTTTGGAATGGAAGAGAGTGATCACAACCTGTTAGCATAATGTGCTGCCAACCGTTGCGCGCTTGAGCTACCTCGTCATAGTGCTCAATCAATAGGGTATGACTTAAAGCCCCAGAAAACAGTAAAACTTGATCCGTATGATCAATCAATACATCACGCTTATTTGGGGCTTTCGTCATCGCTTCCACCCAATCCGTCACGGCATCTAAGGCATAACTAAAGCCAATCGGACGATGGGCCAAGCGGCTTTGGGTCGTTGCTTCGGCAACCGGATGTTTGCGGCGATTCGGCGAGACACCATCCATAAAATGTGCAACACCGAGTTCCACGTCCCCTGTTTCTCGAATGGTTTGAGAAGCCAATCTGTAACGCTGACGCACGTCTGCAAGTGTATTAACACATGCTCTATCCAAAGAAGCTGGCTCCATTAACATCATACGATGCGCTACGCCATTTTCTTGCACCAGCCATGCATTTAGGTTCAGTGCTACTAAGCCTCCTAGAGAATAGCCAATGATGTCAAACTGCTGCCAAGATACATTCTCGATCAAACATTGTATCTCTCGAGTTAGAGAATCAATTGTGACCGGTGTTTCTTGTTTCGTGTAATGGTAGCTTTGCCCCATTCCGGTTAAGTCTGGGATCAATAACCAACGCCAATAAGATAAATGCTCTAACATAGGTCCATAAGTTAGCTCTCCTGCCACCCCTGCTCCGTGGAGTAGCAAACAACACCCATCACTGTGACTGTTGGGATTTTCGATTAGCCTGTATGCAAGAATACTCTCACCACAGTGTAAAAATTTTGTCTTCACCACTTTAATTCTTCCTATTTGCTCCCACTTTTTGGGTATCATACGTCTCTAACGCTTTAATTTACGTGGTTTTATATTATGTCAGAAGTCAAACTTATTCGTTTGCCTTATGAAAGCTCTCTTGCACGACTGTACCCAGCTGTGCAAGACCTCGATTACCCGATTTTACTAGATAGCAACCATGACTCATTCTCGGACACGCGTTGGGATATCCTGAGCGCCGCACCCATTGCGACGCTCACCGCCCAAGGAACATCGTCTGACCTAATGTGGCATACTCCAGCACCATTTGAACTAAGTAACCAAGAGAATCCGATGGAGACTCTGCGCTTAATGGTTGAAGAGATTACCAATCAACCTTGGAGCGACGATGTCACTCTGCCATTTAATGGTGGTTTGCTAGGCTACTATGGTTATGAAGCTGGAAGATATGTTGAACAGTTACCTGAAAGTGTCATCGAAGACGTTAACCTCCCTACTCTTCTAGTGGGATTATATGGTTGGGCTCTCATCTCAGACCATCAAGCCAAAACCACGTCTTTGGTCATGACACCTTGGTGTCAATTCGACGAGCAGACATTGCTCGACCGACTGACAAAGCTAACATCAGATAAGACGGTACCATTTTCGTTGCACAGTGCATTTGAAGCGAATATGAGTGCACAGAGCTATGCAGAGCGGTTTGAAAAAGTAAAAAACTACATCAAAGCTGGTGACTGTTACCAAGTCAACTTAACGCAACGCTTCTCAGCCTCTTATGAGGGGGATACTTGGTCTGCGTACCTAGCGTTGAAAGCTGTCTGTCCCACCCCTTTTTCCGCTTACTTCAAATTACCAGATGGACGCGCCGTTTTATCTCACTCTCCAGAACGGTTCATTTTGTGTGATCAAGGCAGAGTAGAATCCAAACCGATAAAAGGTACTCGCGCTCGTGGAGAAAATGCCAAACAAGATGCGGCATTGGCAGAAGAATTGCTTGCTTCTGAAAAAGACCGCGCTGAGAACTTAATGATTGTCGATTTGCTGCGTAATGATCTAGGTAAAAACTGCGTAACTGGCAGTGTAAAGGTTCCTATTTTGTTTGGCCTTGAGAGCTATGCCAATGTGCACCACATGGTTTCAACCGTTGAAGGCAGAGTCGCTAAAAAAGCCGATGCGTTAACCGTATTTCAAGAAGGCTTCCCTGGCGGCTCTATTACCGGAGCTCCCAAAGTGCGAGCGATGGAAATCATCGATGAACTTGAGCCTCATGAACGCAGTGTTTACTGTGGATCAATGATTTACTTTGGTTGTAATGGTCAAATGGACTCAAGTATCACCATTCGCACACTCGTGGCGGATGGTCAAAAGATCCATTGCTGGGCAGGAGGAGGCTTGGTCGCAGATTCAATCTGTGAAGAAGAATACCAAGAAACCTTTACCAAAATAGGTCGTTTAACCCATACTTTAGAGAAGGAGTTCTTAAGGTAATCGCTATGTTGGATGTATCTCACTTTTTAGAATCCCACCCATTAACGCCCACGATTGACGACATTCGTGCCGCGTTAGATATCGAGACATCCAACCACATCTACAATCCAGATCAACATATAGCACCACAGGCTTACCGCCATGAATATCGAGCGGCTGCAGTATTAATTCCTATTTATAATTGTCCCGAAAGCAACGAGCTGAAGGTTTTACTGACACAGCGCTCATTAAATATGCGTAATCATCCAGGTCAGATCGCCTTTCCAGGAGGAAAGCACGACCCAGAAGACGCCAGCATCCAGTACACCGCCTTGCGCGAGACATTAGAAGAAGTTGGGCTTTCCCCCGACTGTTTCGACCTATTGGGAGAATTGGGCGAGTACTGCTCCGTCTCAGGCTTTTGCATCAAACCCGTTGTCGCAGAGATGACAAGAATGAGTGAACTTAGCCTGTGTGAAGAGGAAGTGGAACAGGCTCATTGGGTCCCCTTGCATCACTTGCTTGACCCGAGGAACTTTCGCTACGTAGAGCGCGAAATTGGTAATGTAAAACGAGGCTATTTCGAGATTCTTTACGGTGATCTAAGGATCTGGGGAGTCACTGCTGGCATCATTTATGGGCTCTACCAAGCGATTGAAAATCATTCTCACAGATAGTGCTGATACATATAAGGTTAGGCATCATTTGTATTTTATATCCCGCTAGTTAATTGCTATGGTACAGCCAAATTTGATTTCAACTAGGGTAGGAAACAATGTCCAACTTTGACCTAGACGCCTTTGTTGCTCGCCATAAAGCAGATGAAGCACAAAAAATTATTCACAGCGCACTCAAAGAGTTCGATAACATTGCGATCTCATTCAGTGGTGCAGAAGATGTTGTTCTGATTGATATGGCTGTAAAAGCCAAAAAAGATGTCAGTGTTTTTTCTTTGGATACTGGCCGCCTTCATCCAGAAACTTACAAGTTTATTGAAACGGTTCGTAAGCATTACAACATTACGATTGATATCATGTCACCGGACTCAGCAAAGCTTGAAGCCTTTACCAAAGAAAAAGGTCTCTTTAGCTTTTATGAAGATGGTCACAAGGAATGTTGTGGCGTTCGTAAAGTAGCTCCTCTACGTAAAAAGCTGGCTACGTTAGATGCTTGGATTACCGGCCAACGCAAAGACCAAAGCCATGGCACACGTAATCAGCTTGATTTCGCCGAATTAGACAGCGCTTTCAGCAGCAAAGATCAGCCATTGTATAAATTCAATCCACTTGCAAACTGGTCTTCAGAAGATGTGTGGAACTACATCAAAGTGTTCGAAGTTCCATTTAATGAGCTACACCAAAAGGGCTTCACCAGCATTGGCTGCGAACCTTGCACACGCCCAGTTCTGCCTAATCAGCATGAGCGCGAAGGACGCTGGTGGTGGGAAGAGTCAGAGCATAAAGAATGTGGCTTACATATCGGTAACTTAATACCTACCAAGCAAGCCTAACTCTTTTTGAGCGCCTAAATCACTTTAGGCGCTTTGCCTTGCCGCTACACGATCATCTTTGTGAGTGACATAGCTCTGCCACTGCTCAACAAAACGTTCATAGCAACTACCTAAGTCTTGAACATGTTGAAACAGCACTTCCCCAGCCTCTGTTAACTCCGTTGAACGACCGTGGCGAATCAACAAAGGTTCACCCAATCCTTTCTCCAGTTTTTGAATATGCTGACTGACCGCAGGCTGAGTCAACCCCAGCTTACGAGCCGTCTGCGTGAAACTTCCTGTTTCGACCAGCGTTCTAAATGTAATAAGATGTTGAGTATTAAGCATAATGTTTCCTTATGATTACGCTCATTATGCCCCCTACTCAGCTGTCAGGCATTGACCTACATCGTATTTTAATGAAAGACTGAGATTACCGCCTTTTGACAGCAGTAAAGCATGATGAACGACAAATACGATCTCACCGAGTGGATGGAGAGACGCTCTGGTCCACGACTTGATAAAAGCAACGATCATCGCAATGTCTATCAGCGTGACCGTGCTCGAATCATTCACAGCGCGGCTTTTCGACGCCTACAATCAAAAACTCAAATTCTGGCCATACGCCAGAACGATTACAGTCGGACACGATTGACCCATTCATTAGAGGTTGCTCAGATTGGGGGCGGTATTGTCTACCATCTACACGCCTCCAATGATCAAGAAGCCGCTTTTCAGCCATGGCTTGCCAGTGACTCCCTGATCGAAACAATCTGCTTAAGCCACGATATCGGTCACCCACCATTCGGACATGGAGGTGAAGTTGCTCTGAACTACATGATGATTGATCACGGCGGTTTTGAGGGGAACGGACAGTCGCTGCGCATATTAGGTAAAAGAGGATCATACTCAGAACATTTCGGCATGGATGTTTCTCGAAGAACTATGCTAGGCGTACTGAAATATCCAGCACTACACGATACGGTGGTGGGAAAATACCCGCAAAAACCGGATAGTTTAAGAGAATTCAAAGCGAAAAACTGGCATCCGCCAAAATGCATTTATGCTGAAGAAAAAGAATTACTTGAATGGATTCTCTCACCTTTCAGTCAGTGGGATCGAGAACAACTCAGCCAAGTTACTTGGCACGAAAGCAGTCAACATGGACGAACCGCTCACTGTAGCTTTGATACTTCGATCATGGACCTAGCTGATGACATTGCTTATGGCGTGCATGATTTAGAAGATGCCATTGTGTTGGGTATGGTGACCCGAGACATGTGGCAACAACACCTACGCCCTAAATTGGATGAAATCAATAGTGCTTTTCTAAAGGACAACTTGTCCCGCCTTGAGGAGCAACTGTTTAGCAAGCAAAGTCACTTACGCAAGAAAGCGATTGGCGACTTGGTAAGCTGGTTTATTACCACCTGTTACGTCCAAGAAATACAGTCATTTGAGCATCCTTTGCTCCGCTTCCAAGCCACACTGCCGGAAGCTGAGCGCACTGCACTTAACATTCTAAAAGACTTTGAAATGCAGCACATCATCATGCGCCCCGAGGTGCAAATGCTGGTTTATAAAGGTCAGCAAATGCTCTTAGAGATGTTTGAAGCGTTGGCAGCAGACCCAGCCAGATTACTCCCCAAAGAGCTTGCAAAAGAATGGCGACAGTGCCATGAACAAGGAGCCAATAGCCATAGAATCATTTGCGACTATATGGCGTCAATGAGTGACGATTACGCCAGCCGCATGTATAAAACGTTGTTTGTTCCAAGTTCTGGGTCAGTATTCGAGCCGATTTAGCCAGTATCACAACTCAATATGGCGACCCAACAAAATCAGGTCGCCTTTTACACCACCGCTACGTGCAACACTGGGTAAACATCCCCACTGCTCATAACCCTGCTGCAAAAAGAAACGTTGACTGGTGACATTGGCCTCTAATACATGCGCTACAAATGTATGCAGCTGATGTTTCAAAGCGTACTGATTTAAATAGCGAAGTAGCCAAGCCCCGATGCCCAGTCTATGCCATGCTGTTTTTATATAGATGGCGATTTCAGCAACACCTTCCAAGGCCGGAACACCATAAAATGATTCTGAGGCACACCACCCAATGAGCTCACCTTCATGACATACAACCAGCAACGGGAATTTATCCGTTGAGCAATCGATCCAGTCCAGCACGCTGGCAAGAGTAATCCCGCCTTTGAAATCGGCCTGAGCCTCTGACTCAAGAAAAATAGCAAGAATTATTGGTGCATCATCTATATCCGCATGACGCACCAATAATGAATTAAGGTCCACGCTAACCTTGCTCAAGCAGTCGAATCAAGTCGATGATCTGTGCATTCGCACGGGACATATATGACGCCATCACAAGGGAGTGATTGGCAAGAAAACCGAAACCGCTACCATTCAAAATGACTGGTGACCATACAGCTTGCTGGGTTGACTCTAGCTCTCGAATAATTTGACGAAGGCTGACTAAAGCATTCTTATCCTGCAATGTGAACACGAAATCCACTTCCACAGATTTTAGAATGTGAATCATAGCCCAGCTTGCACCACGAGCCTCATAGAATACATCGTCTATTTGGGTCCATGGTGTCTGAACATATTTATAGCCAGATGTTTCAGTTGATTGACGCGCACTTGTGTCACCCGCCAAATCAGTGTTTTCTCGAACCTTGGCCACACTTGCCGATAAACGTTGGGACAAGCTGCCTAAACGAGTAGACATATCGGACAAGTAATCCGCTAAATTGTCAGCACGAGAGTAAAACTGTGCGTTATCTTCTTTCACAGCTAAACGATCGAGGTATTTGATAAGCTCTGAGTTGCCGCGGCGATACTCACTTTCACTAGATGGCAAAGCCCAACTGCGTGTGTCAAAGTTGTACTGTGGCTCCGCAATTTTCAAATTCTCATCTTCGGTAGATTGGGATTGACTACGGCTAAATTCTTTACGTAAAGCACGCGCCAAGTCTCGAACCTGAACCATTACTCCCATTTCCCATGCAGGCATATTGTCTAGTAATACGCCAGGTGGCATCACGTCATTTGATAAAAAGCCTCCCGGCTTCTCTAGCAAAGTATCAACCAAACTGTACAAAGTGTTTGTGGTCGTGTACCCCGTCACAAGTTGCTTACTATTATTCAAGTAGCCACGAGATTCAGCACGCTCTTTTGCCGCCGCCACCACATCAAATGGCTCAGGCTCTGAACTCCAATACATTCCCAGCCCAGTCAGCAATACGATCAGTAGCAGAACGATCACTGAAATCGTGCGACCAACCTTTGGCAACTCTGACAATGAGCGCCAAAATGCTATTTTACTAATGAATTTCGCCATAAATGCGTTCCCATAGTTAGTTTACTTTAATCTCAATCAGGTGCTTCGAGTTTCTATAAGTCATTGCTCGAACACGAAAATTAGGTGTTCTGCTATTGATGATTTGATATAGCAGCCGACCTTCTTTATCACTAGGCCAGTGTATTTCAAGTGCCCCTTGTGTTTGCTCAACACGATCAATAATGGGTTGTAAATGCGATAGAATAACAGGTTCGTCTAATGCAAATAAATTTTTAGGTAGAGTATACACATCTTCACTTACCCGCGTTTGCACGGCTTCTGTCTTATTAGCACTGATTTGAGCGATGCGCTGTTTTGCTTCTTTAATGGCTGGATCATCAGCGTTAACTCGCGATGCTTTTGCTATAAAACTATTCGCGCTCGCTCTTTTCCCCTGCCGAGCCGCCGTTTCAGCCCACTCGATATATGTGTCTACAATGTCAGCCAATCCTTGTGTCGCTTCATAGTTCCCAGGATCACGACCTAAAGCAATTTGAAAGTACAAATAAGCATTGTCACCCTCAGGAGTTAATAATCGCTGTTCAGACAAAGCCAGCTTACCCTGCTGGATAATCCTTTGTGTAATACGTTGCGCTTGTGACATTTTATTCGTTTTAGACGTGTTAGCACTATGACTAACTTTCGGCTCTTCAGCTTGCTCAATTACGTCACTTTTTTGAAGACTATTCGGTGTCGCTTGCGTATCCGTATGCCACCAGTTTTGCCCACCCATTGAGCTACAAGCAGTTAAAAACATTGACGAAGTAAGTAAGAAAAGCGCTTTTTTTATCAAGAGAACTCCTAGCTATTTGGAAACTTTTACATCCATTGGTAGTCTATATCGCCTTCAGCTACGATGACACTTCCGTCACAACAATTCGGGCCCAGCACTATTATGCGAATAATCGCTACATTTATATTATTCATTTTTTCCAGCTATGCCGCAGCCTTTAATTTTGGGTCACCTTTTCAATCCGAACCTGAGTTCCTACCTGTCGATCAAGCATTTAGTTTATCTGTAAACAGTGATGACACAGGACAAGTCTGGGCCACTTGGCAGATTGCTGACGGCTATTACCTGTACCGCCATCAACTTTCTGTAGACAGCGACAGCGCATCCAATATTCGCTTCAAAAGCATTCCAAAAGGGGAAATAAAGCAAGACCCGTACTTTGGCGAAGTGGAAGTCTATCATCAACAATTAAAACTGCCATTAGAGATCGACAACCCTCGCCCCTACCAAGCATCTTTTATACTTAAATACCAAGGCTGTGCCGAACGAGGACTTTGTTACCCCCCTCAATCCGTGCCCATGTCTACTGAGTTTCCAAAACTAGCCGCACCAGTACAGGAAAACCAAACAACTACTACGCAAAACATAGCGCCTTCCGAGGCAGAAAAAGTTTCCTCTTTGATCAGTCACTCGTCATTTGGTCAAATGCTAGTGGTTATGTTTAGTCTCGGATTAATGTTATCTCTAACACCCTGCGTGCTACCGATGGTGCCGATTGTTAGCGCTATTGTTGTTGGGGGCAAAGCGAATGGACGAAAAGGTTTTGCTCTATCCAGCGTGTATGTATCGGGCATGGCCGTAACATATGCTGCATTAGGCGCATTAGCGGGTTGGTTTGGCGCGCAAATGAATTTACAAGCGGCCTTGCAAAACCCTGTTGTTTTGCTGATTAGCGCAACGATATTTGCTGCTTTAGCTCTAGCAATGTTTGGTGTATTTGAATTACGACTACCGACTGCAATACAAACACGAGTCGACCAATTAACAAATCGCTCGCAAGCCTCAACATCTAGACTTCTCGGTATCTTTATCGCAGGCGTGCTCGCAACGTTAATTGTATCACCTTGCGTCTCGGCACCTCTTGCAGGGGTGATCTTGTATATCAGTTCCACTTCTGACCCCGTATATGGGGCAACAGCTTTGTTTAGCATGGGGATCGGCATGGGCATCCCTCTTCTACTAGTGGGTACATTTGGTGGTAAAGTGCTACCAAAGAATGGCCCCTGGTTAGATGACATACGAAAAGTGATGGGCTTTGCGCTTCTTGGACTCGCTGCATGGTTAGCAAACAGGTGGTTACCAGAAAGCACACATCTCATTATTTGGGGTGGCCTGAGCCTTAGTGTCGCAGCTTACTTTTTACACCGAGTCTTCACTCAGCACTCTCATCCAATCAGATGGTTCATTGCGCTCATTACCATTATGGCAGGTTTCATGGAGATTTTGGGCGGGGCCACTGGCGGCCAATCGCCATTATTTCCTTTAAAGCACTTAGTTTTAGGAAGTCCGTCTAACAATACATCCAAGACTGTACCTTATTATAAAACAATCGGCTCATTAGCGGAGTTAGAGCAGATTCAACAGCAAAGTACTCTTCCCGTGGTTATCGATTTATATGCCGATTGGTGTATTAGCTGCAAAGTAACAGAAGAAGAAATCTTTAAGCATCCTGACATTCTACCGATGTTGCGACAGGTAACTTTTGTAAAAGTAGACATTACTGACAACAGCGATGAGAACCAAGCACTACTCAAACACTTTAACCTGTTTGGGCCGCCAGCCATGCTGTACTTCGACTCTAAAAACCAGTTAATCGATAAGTTTTCTTTGATCGGAGAACCCTCAAAAGAAGAAGTTGAAATACGTTTGCAAGCTCTCATTACTAACAAGCAGGACCAACAAAGTTAACAGTTGATCATATTTTAACCTGAAATTCGTTTTTTATGTTTTTTCATAGCAAAACTGGACAATTTCGCGGTTTTTACTGATAATTTCCGGCTAATTGGAATTTCAAATGTCAGTAGATCCTTTTCTGTTCTACTGACACAATCGCCTATTGGCTTGTGCGACAAGCCAATAGAAATAGACTGAATACATAGACAAAGAAAGAGAGTCATCATGGACATTCGCAAAATCAAAAAGCTTATCGAACTACTAGAAGAATCTAACGTTTACGAGATCGAAATCAAGGAAGGCGAAGAAGCAGTTCGTATCAGCCGTGGTGGCGCTCCTGTAGCAGCACCTCAAGTATTTGCAGCACCAGCTCCAGTAGCAGCTCCAGCGCAAGCAGCGGCTCCAGCAGACGCAGCGCCAGCAGAAGCAGCGATTGCAGGCCACACGGTTAACTCTCCAATGGTTGGTACTTTTTACCAATCTCCTGCTCCAGGTGCGAAGTCTTTCGTTGAAGTCGGCCAAAAAGTAAACGTTGGCGACACGATCTGTATCGTTGAAGCGATGAAAATGATGAACCAAATCGAAGCTGACAAAGCTGGTACCATTGGCGCTATCTTAGTATCTGATGGTGAGCCAGTCGAATTCGACCAGCCACTTGTTACAATCGTTTAATTAACAGCCAAAGGTTCATCATGCTAGATAAAGTATTGATTGCTAACCGAGGCGAAATTGCACTGCGTATTCTTCGCGCTTGTAAAGAACTCGGTATTAAGACAGTTGCGGTTCATTCTAAGATTGACCGTGACTTACTACACGTACGCCTTGCAGACGAATCGATCTGTATCGGCCCTAACCCATCTAAAGACAGCTATCTAAACATCCCTGCACTAATCAGTGCAGCAGAGTTGACAGACACGTCTGCAATCCACCCAGGCTATGGCTTCCTTGCGGAAAACGCTGACTTTGCCGAGCAAGTTGAGCGTTCTGGTTTTGCCTTCATCGGCCCTAAAGCTGAAACAATTCGCCTAATGGGTGACAAAGTTTCTGCGATCAAAGCGATGCGTGAAGCAAACGTACCTACGGTTCCAGGCTCAAATGGTCCAGTACCATCTGACCCAGAAGAATGTATGCGTATTGCTCGTGAAATCGGTTACCCAGTGATCGTAAAAGCGGCAGCTGGTGGTGGCGGTCGTGGTATGCGCGTTGTTCACAACGAAGGCAGCCTTCTAAAATCGATCAGCGTAACGCAGTCTGAAGCAGGTTCTTACTTCGGTGACAGCACGGTTTACATGGAGAAATTCCTAACCAACCCACGTCACGTTGAAGTTCAAGTTCTTGCTGATGGTCAAGGCAACGCTATCCACCTATACGATCGTGATTGCTCTCTGCAACGTCGCCACCAAAAAGTATTGGAAGAAGCTCCAGCACCACTACTTGACCCTGAGTCACGAGCACAATGTCTTCAGGCATGTGTGGATGCTTGTATTAAGATTGGCTACCGCGGCGCAGGTACGTTTGAATTCTTATACGAAGACGGTCGTTTCTACTTCATCGAAATGAACACTCGTGTTCAGGTAGAGCACCCTGTAACCGAAATGGTAACTGGCGTAGACATCGTTAAAGAGCAACTACGTATCGCAAGTGGCTTACCTCTTTCTATCAAGCAGGAAGATGTTCAACTAAAAGGTCACGCAGTTGAAGCGCGTATCAACGCAGAAGACCCTAAAACCTTCATGCCAAGCCCAGGTAAAGTAAACTACTTCCACGCTCCAGGCGGCATGGGCGTTCGTGTTGATTCTCACCTATACAGTGGCTACTCAGTTCCACCAACTTATGACTCAATGATCGCAAAAGTTATTTGTTTTGCTGACACTCGCGAAGGCGCATTGAAACGCTTAGAAGTGGCTCTTGACGAGACGTTCATTGATGGCATCAAAACCAATGTCGACCTGCAAAAAGACTTGGTAACAGACGCCAACTTCATTCAAGGCGGTGTTAACATTCACTATCTTGAAAAGAAACTGGGCCTATAATTGCGCTCAATTACTACACCTCCAGCCGGAGGTGTAGTACCCTCCTTTATATAAAGAATTAACCAGACTTGCAAAAGTCTCAATTGGACCTTACTCCCATGCCTTGGTTGCAAATCCGCGTTCATACAACACCTGACCACGTCCCAGCTTTTGAAGATGTCTTGCTTGACTGTGGCGCTTTAGTTGTCACCTTCGAAGATGTTCATGACGACCCAGTTTACGAACCAGATCTCAACACAACACCACTTTGGAAGCACACTCGTGTAACGGGACTTTTTGAAGCCGATGCGGATCTTGAGCACATCCGCCCGGTGGTTGAACATAAAGCCGAGCAACTAGGCCAGACTAACATTGACCTAAAGATTGAAATCCTCGAAGACAAAGATTGGATTCGCGAATGGATGGACAGCTACCACCCGATTCAATTTGGTAAACGCTTGTGGGTTTGCCCGAGCTGGCGTGAAGTGCCAGATGAAAATGGAGTTAATCTTATTCTCGATCCAGGCTTGGCCTTTGGCACAGGTACCCACCCAACTACAGCACTATGTTTAGAGTGGCTAGACTCTATTGACTGTAAAGACAAAAGCATCATCGACTACGGCTGTGGCTCTGGCATTTTAGGCATTGCTGGTTTGTTATTGGGCGCCAACAACATGGTGGGGATTGATATCGACCCTCAGGCTGTTGAAGCGACACAGGCCAATGCTGAACGCAATAGCATTACGCCAGATCGTTACGAAGTAAAACTGCCACCTTATGATGGCGACCTGCAAGCAGATGTTGTTGTTGCGAACATATTAGCAGGGCCTCTAGCAGAGCTTTCGGGCACTATTTCCAAGTTAGTGAAACAAGGTGGTATGCTTGCTCTTTCCGGCATTCTAGAAAGCCAAGCACACTCTGTTGTTGAGGCTTACAAACCATGGTTTAAAATTGAATCCATTGTCGAAAAGGAAGAATGGGGTCGTATTGTGGCTAAAAAACTGTAGCCCTTTAAGGAAGTACTCGCTTTATGTCAGAAAGCATGATCACTCGCTGCCCTAAATGTTCAACGACTTTTCGCGTCACGCAAGAAGTTCTCAATATGGCCAAAGGGAAAGTCCGCTGTGGTCAATGCTTTCATATCTTCACAGCATCACCAGTATCGTCGAACCAGAATAAATCGACGCAATCCAACCCAGTAAAACCCACTAAACCGCAGCAACAGGCAAATCCTAAAGCCCCACTAAAACAGCTAGATGTGCCAAGCAAGAATACTGCAAGTTCAGCCCAATTGAGTTCTGCCACTCCGGTTAGCGATGATGGTTCCGTTAATCCAGAATGGTTAAACACACTCTTCCACGAAGAAGACCTTGCTCCGTATACGCCACCTAAAAACACAAACGCACGCTTTACGGAACAAATGGATCTAGATGACGAGCAGAAAACCTCGGTACTCGACAACCCCATTTTAAAGACCCCTAAAACACCTTATTCTGAAGCGACGCAGCCAAGACAAGAAAAGGCAAACGAAGAACTCGCGCCATGGGAACTGGAGCTAGCTGAACTTGATGCACAAATGAGTGCGCAATCCCCTGCAAGTGAGCCTGTTTTTAGCGAACAAATAAAGCCTGAACCAAGCCGAAACACTGTCCAGCCGAAAGCAAGTACAGAGGAAAAGCAGACTTCTCCTGCAACCGAAGAACCTGACTATATGCAGGCCCTGCACTCTCTTGCTCAAGATGTTTCAAAGAAAGACGCATTCGATGAAGAAGAATACTCCTCCCAAGAGTCCATGAAGCAACTGGCAGCGGAGTACAGCCTTGCTACCCTAACCGACCACAGTGATACAAAAACCAAAAGCAAAACTAAAAACAAACACACCGCTCTTTGGTCGCTCGGCTGCTTTGCAGCGCTACTTTTATTAGCAACCCAAGTTGCCATAGGTTACTTCGATGTTGGCAGTCGATCACCAGAATTTAGAGGACTATACAAAACTGCCTGCGCTTATTTAGGTTGCACCTTACCTGCTTTTGAAGATGTTGATGCCATTACCACCGAACACGTTCGCATTCAAAGTCACCCAACCGCTGCAAACACGCTACAGGTGAATGCCATCATGACCAATACAAGCAGTTTTGCTCAACCAATGCCAAAACTTGCGCTTGAATTTTATGATTTAAATGGTCGACCTGTTGCAGCAAGACTCTTCGCCCCGCAAGATTACTTACACAAAGACTTTCTCGATATTACTTTCATGCCACCGAGCACCCCTATCCATATCGTTATCCCTATTCAAGATCCTGGTGCTCGCGCTGTAACACATCAAATAAAAGTGTTCCCTAGTGAGACACAGTCTTACTAAATGTGCATTTATTAAACACATTTAAAATAAGCACAAATTTTAGCCAATTTATGAGTTGTCAAGACTTCAAAAATTCAAATCCCCTAGGTATTATTCACGCCCGCTCGACGGTGTAGCAGATCTTTAACAACAGATTCGGTATTTAAAATCATCATGGCTTTCAATATTGGCCAATACAGCATCGATAAGCCTGTCATCCTAGCCCCTATGGCCGGTGTTACAGACTTACCTTTCCGACGACTTTGTCACCAGAACGGCGCTGGATTAGTGGTCTCTGAAATGGTCACTTCAGACGTTCGCTTATGGGACACCAACAAAAGTCGCATGCGTTTAGTCCATGATGATGAAGTAGCCCCCCGCTCAGTACAAATTGCTGGTGCATCCCCTGAAATGATGGCTGAAGCCGCACGTGAAAACGTAAAGTTAGGCGCTCAGATCATCGATATAAATATGGGTTGCCCCGCGAAGAAAGTACTCAACAGAGCAGCAGGGTCTGCTTTATTACAAGACGAACCTCTTGTTCAAAGAATACTCGAATCTGTCGTAAGTAGTGTTGACGTTCCGGTAACGCTTAAAATAAGGACAGGCTGGTCAACCGATCAGCGTAACGGCTTAACAATTGCTAAAATTGCTGAGCAGTCAGGCATACAAGCCCTAGCAGTACATGGTCGTACTCGTGCTTGCAAGTTCAAAGGCGAAGTTGAGTACGATACCATCGCGCAAATTAAACAGGCGATATCGATTCCTGTTTTTGCTAATGGTGATATTCAATCGGCCGAGCAAGCCAAGCAAGTATTAGATTACACCAAAGCTGATGCAGTCATGATTGGCCGTGCTGCTCAAGGACGCCCATGGATCTTTAGGGAAATCAATCACTACTTAGAACACAACGAGCTTTTAGCGCCACCTTCCACGGAAGAGGTGAAAGATATCGTCATTAATCATGTTAAAGCGTTACATGCATTTTATGGTGACTTTATGGGCACAAGAATTGCGCGCAAGCACGTTGGCTGGTATCTGCAAACATTGGCTGATACAACGCCATTTCGTAGCCAGTTTAATCGCATCGAAGATGCACAAGAACAGCTCGATCTGTTGAATGAATTCTTTGTTTCTTAAAACATAAGAAACATATCTGGTACCTGAGTTGCGTTGAGGGAACCCCTTTGCACAACTCCATAATGGTTAGCTTTAAAATAGAAGGTTATTCTGTGGTAGATCAAACACATACTCAAACATTTCAAACCGCTTCAGCTGAGCAATCTCAAACTCTGCGCGACAATGTTGAAAAAGCATTGCAGAACTACTTTGCTCACTTAGATGGCCAGCCAGTCACTGATTTGTACCAACTAGTGTTAGCAGAGGTTGAGGCCCCTTTGCTAGAGTCCGTCATGAACTACACTAAAGACAATCAAACAAAAGCGTCGGCTATCCTAGGCTTAAACCGTGGTACGCTACGTAAAAAGCTGAAGCAGTACGGTATGCTGTAAGTAAAAAAGGGCTTAAATGCCCTTTTTTCGTTTTACCCGTTCCCCTTAATTATTAAATGTTCATCACATTGCGAGAAGCATAATGGCAAATACGACTCCAATTAAACGCGCTCTAATCAGCGTTTCAGACAAAACTGGTATTGTTGAATTCGCACGCGAATTAGCAAACCAAGGTGTTGAAATCCTTTCTACAGGCGGTACTTACAAACTTCTTCTTGAAAACCAAGTCGCTGCTGTAGAAGTATCAGACTACACTGGTTTCCCTGAAATGATGGATGGCCGCGTAAAAACACTTCACCCGAAAGTACACGGTGGTATCTTGGGTCGTCGTGATATCGACGGTGCGATCATGCAAGAACATGGCATCCAAGAAATTGATATGGTTGTCGTTAACCTATACCCATTCGAAGCAACCATTGCTCGCCCTGACTGCGATCTTCCTCTTGCAATCGAAAACATCGACATCGGTGGCCCAACAATGGTTCGTTCTGCTGCGAAAAACCATAAAGACGTTGCTATTGTTGTTGATCCAGCAAGCTATGAAGGCATCCTAGCGTCTTTGCAAGAGAACGGTGGTCTTACTTACGATCAGCGTTTCGACCTAGCTGTTAAAGCATTCGAGCACACGTCTAACTACGACGGTAACATCGCTAACTACCTAGGCAAGAAAGTAGAAGGTGGCAGTGAAGACTTCCCACGCACTTTCAACTTGCAATTCAACAAGCAAGAAGAAATGCGTTACGGTGAGAACCCACACCAAAAAGCAGCATTCTACGTTGAAGCTAACCCTCAAGAAGCATCAATCAGCACTGCTAAACAGCTTCAAGGCAAAGCCCTTTCTTACAACAACATCGCTGACACGGATGCAGCCCTTGAGTGCGTTAAGAGCTTCCAAGAGCCTGCTTGTGTCATCGTTAAGCACGCGAACCCTTGTGGTGTTGCGACAGCAGCGAACCAACTAGAAGCTTACGACCTAGCATTTAAAACGGACCCGACGTCTGCTTTCGGCGGCATCATTGCCTTCAACCAAGAGCTTACTGCTGAAACCGCGCAAGCCATTGTCGATCGTCAATTTGTTGAAGTGATCATCGCACCAAAAGTTAGCCCAGCAGCACTTGAAGTGGTTGCCGCGAAACAAAACGTTCGCCTTCTAGAATGTGGTGAATGGTCAACTGACAAGCCTGCTGCACTTGACTACAAACGCGTTAACGGTGGCCTATTGGTTCAAGACCGTGATGACGGTGCAATTGAACTTGGCGATCTAAAAGTTGTGTCTAAGCGTCAGCCTTCTGAAGACGAACTTAAAGACCTTCTATTCGCTTGGAAAGTAGCGAAATTCGTGAAATCTAACGCCATTGTTTACACTAAGAACGGTCAAACAATCGGCGTGGGTGCTGGCCAAATGAGCCGCGTCTACTCTGCTAAGATTGCAGGCATTAAAGCAGCGGACGAGAACCTACAAGTAGAAGGTTCTGTTATGGCCTCTGATGCCTTCTTCCCATTCCGTGACGGCATCGATGCAGCGGCAGCAGCTGGTATTACAGCGGTTATCCAACCTGGCGGTTCAATGCGTGATGAGGAAGTCATCGCAGCCGCTGACGAAGCAGGCATGGCGATGGTATTCACCGGCATGCGCCACTTCCGTCACTAATAAAGGCATAGGAAACAAGCATGAAAGTTCTTGTAATTGGTAACGGCGGGCGCGAACACGCGCTTGCTTGGAAAGCAGCACAATCGGCTGACGTAGAGACCGTTTATGTTGCACCAGGTAACGCTGGCACAGCCCTAGAGGCAAAAGTTGAAAATGTAAACATCGGTGTAGAAGACATCGATGCTTTGGTTGCATTCGCTAAAGATAACAACATTGGTCTAACCATCGTTGGCCCTGAAGCTCCGCTAGTAATTGGTGTAGTCGATGCATTTGATGCGGCGGGTTTACCAATCTTTGGTCCAACCAAAGGTGCGGCTCAACTAGAAGGCTCTAAAGCCTTCACTAAAGATTTCTTAGCACGCCACAAAATCCCTACAGCGGAATACGGTAACTTCACAGAAATCCCACCAGCAATCGCCTACATCAAAGAAAAAGGCGCTCCAATCGTTGTTAAAGCCGACGGTCTTGCTGCTGGTAAAGGCGTTATCTTGGCAGAAACTGAAGCCGAAGCGATTGCAGCGGTTGAAGATATGCTAGCAGGCAATGCTTTTGGTGAAGCTGGCTCTCGCGTTGTCATCGAAGAGTTCCTAGTGGGTGAAGAAGCTAGCTTCATCGTCATGGTTGACGGTGAAACGGTTCTTCCTATGGCATCTAGCCAAGACCACAAAGCTCGCGACAATGGCGATACAGGCCCTAACACAGGCGGCATGGGTGCCTACTCTCCTGCCCCAGTGGTAACTCCTGAAATTCATGATCGCATCATGAACGAAGTGATCATGCCTACGGTTAAAGGGATGAACGCTGAAGGCAACCGTTACCGCGGCTTCCTATACGCAGGCGTCATGGTTGCTCAAGACGGCACACCAAAAGTACTTGAGTACAACTGTCGCTTCGGTGATCCAGAAACACAACCGATCATGATGCGTCTACGCTCTGATCTGGTATCTATGTGTCTAGCAGCTATTAATGGTGAGCTTGCGTCTGTAGAAGCAGACTGGGATCCACGTGCAAGCCTAGGTGTTGTGCTAGCCGCTGGTGGTTACCCAGCGTCTTACAACAAAGGCGATGTGATCTCTGGCCATGATGTAGCATTGCCTGCACACCAGAAGGTATTCCATGCTGGTACTTCTTCAAAAGACGGCAACGTTGTTACCAACGGTGGTCGAGTTTTGTGTGCTGTATCGCTAGGCGAAACCGTTGCAGAAGCGCAAGCTGGCGCATATGACGTCGTTAAGCAAGTCACATGGGACAAAGTATACTTCCGTACTGATATCGGCCATCGCGCCGTTTCTCGTGAGCAAGCTAAATAAGCTAGTCCCCTACTAGATCGCGAGACTAAAAAGGCCACTTCAAAGTGGCCTTTTTTACACTTTTTTAACAGTCACTACTTACCTAAACCAGCCTGTTTTTTGTCTAACCACACTTTAAACTTCTTGCCGACTTCCAGCACTAGTAAGCCAAAAATCACACCAGCCATCCAATCTAAATCCAACAAAAACCCCAGCGCTCCCAGCATGGCATAGCCATACAAGAAATTGCTTCGTTTTTGGCCTTGGTGTACACGCGTAAACCAAGTAACGACGAGCAGTGCAATACACCACCAAACATAATATTCCACCAAGATTGGATATAGCATTTCACACCCTAACTAGTTAATAATGTAAGCCTCATGGAGGCCATTTTGATAAAGTTTTGCAAGCACATAATTCTACTCGCTATCGTTTTAATGACCAACATCGGTTACGCTGCACCTATGATGGCATTACTGGACGACGATCATCACAGTGTCAATCTTGGCAGTGTTGGTAGCTATTATATTGACGAAAGTGCCCGCCTCACCCTCAGTGATATAGACTCAGAGCTTCTACGCAAACGTTTCATACCACTCAAAAAAGATTTCCAGCAATTTGGGCTTGTTAAAGGCAACATTTGGATCCGCGTAGACATTGCACAACGCCTTCCTGCAGGCCAATCCGCCGCACTTCACATAAAAGCGCCAAGAGCTCAAATAGTGGATGTGTACACCCCAAACCTATTAAACAACCAGATTTTTGCCGAAATGGGCGATGAACGACCTTATACCAATCGCCTAATTGCCTATCCAGATTACATCATCCCTCTTCCCAACAACGTACCACCTGTTTTTACAACCTATATAAAGGTTAACTCACGTCTACCCATTAACTTGTTTATGGAAGTAAAAACACTCTCAGAACTGACCACAGATGTTCAGCGAGATATCTATATTACTGGTTTTCTAATGGGAATCTTACTGCTGCTCTTGGCCAGCAATGTTTTCTTTTTTGTTCGTACGAAGCACCCCATGTATTTGGTTTACAGCGCGTTACTCGTTGGTATCGCCTGCCTGCACTTCGCTCTTCACGGACTTATTTATCAGTGGTTCCCACAATGGATGGGATTACAGGAACGAATTTACAACTTTTCCTCATTGGCTTGCGCGGCACTTATAACCTGCTTTACACGTTATTACATTGATACCAAAGAGTACTTACCGCGAGTCGACCAACTATTGATCGTGCTGATCGTTACGAATTCCATTCTGGCTGTCATTTTCGCCCTTGCACCACAAGAGCTTAGCATTGCCTTCCTAAGTGCAAGCACGGTTTCAACCTTAATTACATTGCTTATCATTGCTTTCTATGGTGTGTACCTACGAATACCGTACTCTAACTACTACTTGGTCGCACGCTTAGTGCTGACTACAGGTCATACTCTATGGATCTTAGCGGCATATGGTGTTCTCTCTATTCCTTTTTGGCATGAATGGGGGTTAACCACCTCCATCATTCTTGAGGCACTAGTACATTTTGGAGGCATCATCACTCGACACACTCCAACAAGCCTACATACAGGTAAGCACGAAGATCTTCGTAACCTCGATGTTTTGACCGAGATTGCTGCCAGAATTAAGCGCCAAACAGCCGTCATTGATCATCAATATTCGCTGCCTGATCCCCATAAGGATGAGCTAATGCAGGCATATAAAAATCTTTCCAACCTAGCTGATCGCATCACCTACATTCAGAATTTTCGTCAGATCAACAACTCTGGAAACACAACGGCGATCAATCTCCAGTTACTGATTGACCAAGCCACTATTGATTTTTATGCCTTGGACCAAAGCAATGCTGAAATTGATATGCAGTACGATACAACGGTCTCATGGGAGCTATTAAGTAACACCCTCGCCATCAAGCATATATATCAAATCATCATGGAAGAGATGCGCCACCAGACAGATCAGGTACTGAACATCAAAAGTACCGTGGAATCAAATGAAAGAGATGGACATAAAGAACTAAAAATCGAAGCCTACCCTATTCCTAGCTCAGTCGTTATGAACAGCGAGCTCTACTTTGGTCCTAGGTATTTAAGAGATCTCGTAGAGTCATTAGATGGCACCGCAGAAATTTTAGGTGAAGGCCGTAAACGTGCCTTAACGTGTACTATCCCAATCCACGCAAGGCAAGTAGAACTAACTGAGCTAGCTCGATTGACTCAGTCTGGCACAATAGTTCCGGTGATCTTAGGCCATCAAGAATCGGATTTAATCGAACGAACCAGTAACTTCTTACACAGTCGACTCCTCTCTCTGACACACGTGGATAAAGTCGAAGACTTACATTTGTTACTGGGAAATAGACCTAACAATTGCCGCTTCATTATATTTTTGTTTGAAGACCAAAAGAATTTTGGCGCTTCAGACTTGGCAAGCTTTGTTTCAAACCTTCGTGACAACGATGCCTGCCTACTGATCTCTAACAATGTTAATATGTCACAAGAATACGCAAGTGCACTTGGCTTTAATGGCTTTATATACAGCTCTCAAATTGAGACTAAACTACTCTTCGATATGGAACGTATTCAACGAGAAACTTCGAATATTATGTTGCCACGAGTCAAGAGAAGGCACTAATTCCCTTGTATTTGATATACATTCTCAAATAATGGACCAGCTTAGCTTAAGGAGCTCATTATGGATTGTTTGTTCTGCAAACTTGTAAACGGCGACATACCTGCAAAAATCTTATACCAAGATGATGATGTGATCGCTTTTGAAGATATTGCGCCACAAGCACCCACTCATTTTCTGGTCATTCCTAAGCGTCATATTAGTACGTTAAATGACCTGACTAATGACGACGCAGCACTGGTCGGCAAACTCCCTATTACCGCAGCGAAAATTGCAAAAGAGAAAGGGCTTGCTGATGACGGTTACCGAGTCGTTATGAACTGCAATGAGATGGGAGGACAGACAGTCTACCATATTCACATGCATGTTCTGGGTGGCCGTGCGATGACTTGGCCTCCAGGCTAACCAAAAGGTACTATCATGCTGCTAAATAAATTGGATAAAGCGGTCTTACAACTTGATCGCGCACTACAAACACTGGTACCTAAAGCGGCTAAAGCTGATCGACCGTCGCCAGCTCATCCTCTACCCGAAGCAGAATTTTCTGCATCAGAGCGCAGGCATGCTGTTGGGTTGATGCGTATAAACCACACTGGCGAAGTGTGCGCACAAGCCCTTTACGCAGGTCAAGCAACGACCGCCAAACTGGCTACAGTTAGAGCCGAAATGGAACATGCTGCAGATGAGGAAATCGACCACCTCGTATGGTGCGAAGAGAGGCTTTACGAGCTAGGTAGCCGACCAAGTATACTCAACCCATTTTTCTACGGCGCATCATTTTGTATAGGTGCTGGAGCGGGACTGATTAGCGACAAGCTCAGTCTAGGCTTCGTTGCCGCGACAGAAGACCAAGTATGCCTTCATTTAGATAAACATATGGCAGCTTTGCCCGCTCAAGATCAACGCTCGCGAGCAGTACTTTCTCAAATGCATATTGATGAAGCGAAGCACAAACAAATGGCACTTGATTCTGGCGGCTATGAATTCCCAAAACCTGTTATGCAAGTCATGACATTAGTCTCAAAAGTTATGACACAGTCAACTTACCGGATTTAAACTATGAATCGTGATTTACAATCTTTACGCAGAGATTATCAGTTTGATGACCTGACAGAAGAGAAAGCTGGACAAGACCCTTTAGCACTCTTTGACGAGTGGCTTAATCTAGCCATTGAATCTTGCCCGGAAGATCCTACAGGTATGCTTCTTAGTACAGTCGATGCGGATAACAAACCCCATTGCCGAACCGTTTTGTTAAAACAACGCGATGGCGATGCATTTAGTTTTTTTACAAACTATGATAGCGACAAAGGTCAAGATATTGCTCAGAACCCGAATGTCTGCTTAACGTTTTTCTGGCCTTCCTTGTCTCGCCAAGTTCGAATTGAAGGGGTAGCAAGCAAAGTCGACCGCTCAATCTCAGAAAACTATTTTGCCACACGTCCGAAGGGTAGCCAGCTAGCAGCCTGTATTTCTCGACAGAGCCAAGTCATTGACTCGAGAGAAGTACTCTCAACAGAATTTGCTGCCATGGAAGAACAATATAAAGATGCACCAGTCCCCTGCCCTGAAAACTGGGGAGGATACAGTGTAAAAGCGACCATAATAGAGTTCTGGCAAGGGCGACCTAGTCGTCTACACGATCGTATTATTTTTACCGCTCACTCAGAGGGTAAATGGAGCGTCGTGCGAAAAGCTCCTTAGTTGCTTTTCCGATCGGCTGCCATGCTATATTCTGTGCAGCCGATATCTACCACTTTTACCATAATGTCTTTAACTGAACACTCATATCGATCAAACAGCTTAGATACTTACCGTGGTATCGCCGTTGGTTTGATGATCCTCTTTCATTTTCTATGGAACCTTAGGGAATTCGGGCTCCTATCTTTCGATATAGACGGCCCTATTTGGCAGGGGTTTCGAAGTATCATTGTCTTTATGTTTGTCAGCGCATTAGGGTGTTCAAGCTATCTTGCCGTCAGTCAGAATCATGCTAGGCAGCGCTTTCTTAAGAATCAGCTCAAACTTGGTATCGCTGCACTCTTTATCTCTTGTGGTACTTATCTTTTATTGCCATCACAGTGGGTATTCTTTGGTATTTTACAGTTCTTGTTCATAGCTGGCTGGCTACTGAGGCCCATCGCCTCTTCCCCCGTGCTCACTGCAACAGCAGGATTGGCTTTAGTAGCACTCAGCTTTTACAACAACCTTGATGCCATCACTGCACACCGCTGGTTCATAGCGGCTTTTAATGCACCAGCAAATACCATCGATTTTATTAACCCACTCCCATGGATTGGGGTTGCTATGATTGGCCCGTTTCTTGGATACATAAAGCTTCATAGACTTATATTGCCGACCAATACACTGACTTCTGGATTGAGCTGGATGGGAAAAAATGCACTGGTGATTTACTTATTACACCAGCTTATTCTATTTCCTGTCGCTGCCTTAATTAGTTTCACTGTAAGATAGCAAGCACTACTCTTACGGTGCCACAAATTAGTAAACAAAATTTCTTATTTAAGTGTTGCAATTATAGGTTCTTGAAACGTTGGGCATAGAAACGTGAGTGACCACTTCAGTTGCTAATGAGACGTAAAATTTTGCATTTTTCAAGCCTTGATTTTCATCGGTATGAGCACTATTGTTCGTGCCATTAAACACAAAATTACACTACATCTAGTATCAAGCAGTACTTGTAAATACTATATACAGTATATCCACAGGTTTTACTGCAAAAACGGGAATTTAAGCATGAGCACTCTGACAGTTACCAAGCGGAACGGCAAGATTGAAAAAATTGACCTGGATAAAATTCACAAAGTGATTACCTGGGCAGCAGAGGGTTTAGAGAATGTTTCCGTTTCACAAGTAGAGCTAAAAGCTCAAATTCAATTCTTTGAAGGCATTCGTACAACAGACATTCACGAGACCTTAATCAAGTCAGCAGCAGACTTAATTTCCGAAGACACTCCGGACTATCAATACCTAGCAGCTCGTCTTGCTATTTTCCACCTTCGCAAAAAAGCATTTGGTGAATTTGAACCACCACACTTGCACCAGCATGTACGCAACCTGATCGAGCAAGGCCGCTACGACAAAGAAATCCTTGAGCATTACAGCCCAGAAGAGCTGGATACAATCAACGGCTTCATTGATCACTCTCGCGATATGAACTTCTCTTACGCAGCCGTTAAGCAGCTAGAGGGTAAATACCTAGTCCAGAACCGCGTAACGGGCGAAATTTACGAGAGCCCACAGTTTATTTACATTCTCGTAGCGGCATGCTTGTTTGCGAAATATGAAGGCGAAACTCGCCTTGATTTGATCAAACGCTTCTATGATGCTGTTTCGCAATTCAAACTATCTCTACCAACTCCAATCATGTCTGGTATTCGAACACCTACTCGCCAGTTCAGTAGCTGTGTATTGATTGAGTGTGGAGATTCACTTGATTCCATTAATGCGACATCCAGCGCTGTGGTTAAATACGTCAGCCAACGTGCAGGCATCGGTATCAATGCTGGCGCCATTCGAGCGCTAGGTAGCCCGATTCGTGGTGGCGAAGCATTCCACACTGGCTGTATCCCATTCTATAAACATTTCCAAACAGCAGTGAAAAGCTGTTCTCAGGGCGGTGTGCGTGGTGGTGCAGCAACCGTGTTCTACCCAATCTGGCACTTAGAAGTTGAGAGCTTGCTGGTTCTTAAGAATAACCGTGGTGTGGAAGAAAACCGTGTACGCCACCTTGATTACGGTGTTCAGTTTAACCGCTTGATGTACCAACGCTTGATCAAAGGTGGCAACATTACTTTGTTCAGCCCTTCTGATGTACCTGGTTTGTACGATGCCTTCTTCGCTGATCAAGAAGAGTTTGATCGCCTATACACTATGTACGAAGCGGATGAGAACATCCGTAAGCGCACTATCAAAGCATCTGAGCTATTTACTTTATTCGCTTCTGAACGTGCGAGCACAGGTCGAATCTATCTACAAAACGTTGACCACTGTAATACGCATAGCCCATTCGATCCGAAAGTTGCACCGGTCAAACAAAGTAACCTTTGCCTTGAAATTGCATTACCGACTAAGCCGTTAAACCGCATCGATGATGAAGAAGGTGAAATTGCATTATGTACTTTGTCTGCATTTAACCTAGGTGCGCTAGAAAACCTAGATGAGCTGGAAGAGCTGTCTGATCTGATTATTCGTGCGCTAGACAGCCTATTGGATTACCAAAACTACCCAATCCCAGCGGCACAACGTGCAACGGAATTGCGTCGTACACTAGGTGTAGGTGTCATTAACTATGCTTACTACCTAGCTAAGAACGGTGTACGTTACTCAGATGGCAGTGCAAATGATCTTACCCATAAGACCTTTGAAGCCATCCAGTACTACTTGCTGAAAGCGTCTAATCAACTGGCTAAAGAGTTTGGCCCATGTACTGCGTTTAATGAAACCACGTACGCTCAAGGCATCCTGCCAATTGATTCATACAAGAAAGACTTGGACAGCGTTGTCACAACAGCGCTTCAGTACGACTGGGAAGCACTGCGTGAAGAAATTAAGCAACACGGCCTGCGTAACTCAACTCTAACTGCCTTGATGCCGTCTGAAACGTCTTCACAAATCAGCAATGCGACCAACGGCATCGAGCCACCACGTGGTTTTGTATCTGTTAAAGCCAGCAAAGACGGTATCCTGAAACAGGTTGTTCCTGAGTTTGAACGTCTTAAGCACAACTACGAGCTACTTTGGACATTGCCTTCGAATGATGGCTACTTGCAGCTTGTTGGTATCATGCAGAAGTTTGTTGACCAAGCGATTTCGGCAAACACGAACTACGATCCTTCGAAGTTCGAGGGTGGCAAAGTGCCTATGAAAGTCATCCTAAAAGACTTGTTAACCGCTTATAAACTCGGTGTTAAAACTCTGTACTACCACAACACCCGTGACGGTGCAGAAGACAAGCAAGATGACATGGCAGATGATTGTGCAGGCGGCGCTTGTAAGATCTAATTCCCTTGGCCCTACGTAGTATTAGGTAGGGCCTCGCTCCTAATTTACTTATTTATTTTCGCGATCATTAAGGATCTTTTTCGGCAATGAGTTACTCTACTTTCAACCGCAAGAAATTTGATAGCTTGCAAGAACCGATGTTTTTCGGGGAAAACGTTAACGTAGCCCGCTACGACCAACAAAAGCACCCAATCTTTGAAAAGCTTATCGAGAAGCAACTGTCATTCTTTTGGCGCCCTGAAGAAGTAGACCTTTCCAATGACCGCAAGGATTTCCTTAAATTGGAAGAGCATGAGCAACACATATTCTTGAGCAACCTGAAATACCAAACACTGCTCGACAGTGTGCAAGGTCGCTCACCAAACGTTGCTCTGCTGCCTATTGTATCGCTTCCTGAACTCGAAACTTGGATTGAGACATGGTCGTTCTCAGAAACCATTCACAGCCGTTCGTACACACACATCATTCGCAACATTGTTAATGATCCGACCAAAGTATTTGACGATATCATCGTCAATGAGGAAATCGCCAAACGTGCGGTCAGCGTGTCTAAGTACTACGATGACCTTATTGAGCTGGTCAACCTTTACAACACTTTAGGCTTGGGTACTCATCATGTTCCTGAGCGTGGCGAAGTGGTTGTTACGATGAAGACGCTGAAGAAAGCACTGTATCTGACCGTCGCATCCGTAAACGTCCTAGAGGCTATCCGCTTCTACGTTAGCTTTGCCTGTAGCTTCGCTTTTGCTGAACGTACATTGATGGAAGGTAACGCGAAAATCATCAAGTTGATCGCTCGCGATGAAGCCCTGCATTTGAATGGCACTCAGCATATGATGAACCTGATGATGTCTGGACGCGATGACCCAGAAATGGCCGTCATTGCACAAGAGTGCCAGCAAGACGTCATTAATATCTTTGTTGAAGCAGCGCAACAAGAACGAGATTGGGCTCAATACCTATTCAAAGACGGCTCTATGATTGGCTTAAACGCTCAGATTCTTGGCCAATATGTTGAATACATTACCAATGTTCGCATGCAAGCAATTGGTCTTGAGCCTCAGTTCCCTACCAAGAACAACCCTATCCCATGGATCAATGCATGGCTTGTCAGCGATAACGTTCAAGTGGCCCCACAAGAAGCTGAAATCAGTTCTTACCTAGTGGGTCAGATTGACAACGATTTAGACGGAGCAGATTTTGACGACTTTGATCTCTGATACTGAGCATCAAGATCGAACCGTACATCGTGTGTTATTGGGGAAGAAGCAAGTTCTGGTAACAGAAGATGAACCACTCCTTCCCCAGCTAGAACGATCTGGTATTCTCGTCGAATACCAGTGTCGCGAAGGATATTGTTCAGCCTGTACCATTAAACTGCTTTGGGGAAAGGTAGACTACCCTATTGAGCCATTAGCATGGGTCAACAGTGGTTATGTTCTGGCCTGCTGTGCAATCGTAAAAAGCGATATCGAGATTGCTCTTCTTTAAGCTTTTAACATCTTATAAGACACAAACACTCTTGTTGCGGTTGTCACCCAACAAAGACAACCGAACACCACTGCCAATAACACAAAGTGGCTCGGAAACAAGCACATTAATACAAAACAAGCGATGGTTTCTGAGCCCTCAGTGATCCCCCCTAGAAAGTAAAGAGACTTTTTCCCATACTCTAACTGTTCAATGTTTTGTTTGGCCGCCATAATAGCGAACGCTAAAAAGCTGCTACCTGTTCCCATAAAAGACCAGATTAAAAACGCTGCCGCCAAAGCGTTTTCCTCAGGCACAGCGACGGCAAAGCCCACCACAACCCCAGAGTAAAAGATAAAATCGAGAACAATATCTAAATACCCTCCTGCATCAGAGCTGGTATCAGTGATTCGAGCAATCGTACCATCCAGCCCATCTCCTAAGCGATTAAGACAAATAGCAACAAGCCCCAATCCATACATCTCCATTGAGATAAACAACGCACCAATCATTCCCACAACAAAAGCTGCTATGGTAACTTGATTGGCTGATATACCGCGATCAATCAGAGGTGTCGCCAAACGTACTAGAGGCGCTTTTATGACCGGCAAAACATATTTATCAAACACAACTTCTCTCTCATCACTAAATCTATAAGCATTATTTTACTTATACGTTCGATCCATGTTGTTTGTTACTATAGCGATCAGATTTAATGCCTGGCTATAGGAAATAATTTCATGATTTACGCAAAGCAGTATGGTGAAGGCCTGCCTCCACTTGTTGTCATTCACGGCCTCTTTGGAAACGCTGACAATTGGCACTCTATCGCTCAAAAATGGGCAGAGCACTTTACCGTCTACTGTCTTGATTTACCAAACCACGGGCGCTCTTCCGGCTTAGCTCCTATTACTTTTCCAGCGATGGCCAAAGTCATCAACGAATGGTTAGAGGAAAACCAGCTCAGCCAGTTCTATCTCTTAGGGCACTCTCTTGGTGGTAAAGTTGCGATGCAGCTAGCAAGTGATTATCCAGAGAAAGTTCTAAAGCTCGTTGTAGCAGACATCGCTCCGGTGAATTACACACCTAGCCATACCGAAATATTCAAAGGACTGAAAGAAATTGATCGCCAACTCCCTGCTACTCGTAAAGAAGCCGATCAAATCCTTGCCCAATTTGAACCAAATATCGGTGTTCGACAGTTTCTGTTGAAAAACCTTCAACGCCAAGACAATGGCGGACACACCTTAGCACTTGGCTTGGATAATTTGATGGCAGGTTACCATACAATATTGAGTGCTCCGCTATTGAGTGACGGTATTTCAGTTGAAACACTGTTTATAAAAGGCGAAAAGTCGCCTTATATCTTACCTGAGCATCAATCAGCAACCTTGAAGTTCTTTCCAAACGCCACTGTGAAAATGATTCCCGATACTGGACACTGGCTCCATGCAGAAAAGCCGACAACGTTCGCCAGCCTAGTTCGTAGATTCTTGGCACCCTAGTTCTGGGCAGACACCGAGTTCATCAATTAAAAAGCGGTCGGTTGGTAAAACTAGCCCATACATCCTGATGAGGTATGGGTTAAACGTCACACGCAGAGGCGTGGGGTAGCTTGGGGGCATCAACGTTTGACTTGATTCATAAACATGGATGTATGAGCTGACCAAGGACAATTTTTCTTGAGATGTACTGTAGATTCCATAGAGCGCCCCAGCCCTAACCAATTGCAAAGAATGCGCTCCAAGCGCTTTCTTTTTATGAAACATGAGACGAATGGCATCTTTCGAAAATTGAGCGTCAAACAAGACCGAATCATATAGAGACAGTACCAGATTAGAACTTTCCAAAACCGTTGTCAGGTCTTTGAGTGTTTGCTCACGATCACCTGTTTGAATCACCTGACTTTGCAAAGCTACACCAAATTTCTCAGACAACTCAACCAGATCTTCACCTAAAGCAATATTCGGGCTATGCACAATCGTAATAGGTGCTCGATCTTCCCAGAAAGTTTTTAACACAGATAAACGAAGGGCTAAGGGAGCCCCAGAGAAAACTGCTGTAGTGGGATTGCTGCACCCCGCTTGGGCCTGTACAAACTCTTGCTCACCCAAAAACAAAGCTACGATAGAGACTTGTTTAGAACTTTCGCATACTTTCTTGAAACTATGTTGACCTACCGTAATAACAAGGTCGCCATCTATCAGCTGCTGCTGAGGGTTATTTAATACAGAAACCTGGTAGTGCGACGAGGCACTAAGGGACATGGAAAGCACTCTAGAAACGTTTTCTCGGCCATCATGGTATACGTAAGTTATAGCGCTAGCATAAGCACTAAACATGCACCCCATGATCACCGAGACAAGCCATTTCATAGCGAACAATTTCGTAGTTAAAACGACAAGTT
Source organism: Marinomonas communis (assembly GCF_004363305.1). Classification (GTDB taxonomy): domain Bacteria; phylum Pseudomonadota; class Gammaproteobacteria; order Pseudomonadales; family Marinomonadaceae; genus Marinomonas; species Marinomonas communis. The sequence continues at coordinate 1,173,994 of NZ_SNZA01000001.1, forward strand.
TGCAAACATGAATAGACTAGTTTTATCATCCGAAACATTATTTACTCGGATATAAGGATTATTGTCCAATCGTACCGTTCCTCCTAAACCTGCACTGAACGTAAAGTCTTCTGTTGTTGCCCGATGGGTCAACCATAGACTTAAAAATTCGTGGTCGTATGTCGCCATTTCCTTTCCATAAATATAGCGGGAATTGAGGGAAATTCTATCGTTTACAGGTAAACTTACAAATAACGTTGTAATCAAAGGTGTTACCGTTTCTTTCAGCTTGCGAGACTCCGTGTCGGTGTCTTGGTAAGCAAATGTACCTCGCACCAGTACCCCGTTCTGAGAACGCCAATCTAATTCAGCTTCAAAACCTTCGATGGTAGCTTGATAACTTTCATTAGACGTTAAAATTCCCCCATCTTCTAACGCATCCGCATATTTTTTACCTGATGCAGAAAGATTGGATAAATGTTCACTGTAAACCGACAGGTCATAAGATAACCCCAGTACAGGTATATTATGATAAAGGCCTAGTTCGTATGAAGTAATCTTCTCTGCTGGAATGCCGGTGGCGTAGACAGGTGTTGAACGAATGCCATTAAATACATACGACCACTCAGCCTTTTCGTCCAGCAAGTCTGGGGTACGATAGGCCTGCGATACATTTGCTCTAACCGAGGCCTGTTCAGATAGTTTATACACCACACCAAGCTGCGGCGATGTATAGCTTCCCGTTAGCTTACTGTGCTCAAGCATAAGCCCTGCATTCAATATAATAGGATCCCATGCTCGATAGTTCAGATTACTAGACGCGCGAACCAGCTCTTCGGTGTAATCGCCATTGAAATAAGTCTTAGAATATACGTTATCTTGTCTATAGGACGCCGAATTTACTAAACGTAAATCCTGATTAGGGGTCCAAATACTCTGCACTTCAATATCATGTCGATATTCATCAAGATCCGATACAAGCTCGCCTGAGTATATTTGGGCATTCGGCAGATTTTGAGCAAACAGCAGGTTTAAGACTTGGCCGTATACATCAATATTATGTACTTCGGTCTGTTGAGATCGGTCATAATAATATTGAAGCTTTACTGTATGCGATGGCGATTGGTCTAATTCCCACCCAACTTTAATGTGCTCTCTATCTTGATCCAAATATGGGGTTGATTCGCCGTAACTTACTCCTGTTATTTCATAGAACTCAACATCTGCATCAAGATGTGAGGCCCCTATATCAATATCTAACTTCTGAGACTCATCTTGGTAGATAAACAACATATTACCAGAGCGCTGAGTATGCCCATCATTCCTTGGATCCCCATCACCTTTGCGATCGTAACCATCAATAGTTCCTTGAGAAGCAGAAACTCGATAGCTCCAGTTATCCTTTAGACCGCTGTGCTGTCCATAAACTCTACGGTTACCTTGATCATCATTGGTATAAAAAATATTGCTACCCAATGTATCCATAGGGCTACGGGTAATAATATTCACCACCGCTAAGAAAGAGTTACTACCGTAGCTTGATGCATTTGGTCCGCGATTCACCTCAATACGCTCAATATCCTCAACATTTAGAGCCAAACTTGACCAGTCCACACGAGCGTAAGCAGAGCTGTACACGGAACGGCCATTAACAAGCACTTGGATACGACGAAATCGATCTAACTCAGTACCATGGTAAGCCACAACTTTGCGGTATGAATTCCAATATGGCCCGACAAAAAAGCCCGGCACATAAGCAAGAAGGTCTTCAACATATTGCACATTTGACCGACGAATAAACTCTCCGGACAGCACCGACAAAGTGGAAGAAACTTCTACTCTAGGTTGAGCGACCCTAGCGGGTGTCACCACCGCTGGGATGTCATCTTGTAGCATATTATCTAGCGCAGCTAACGAAAACTCGTATTCTTCAGCTGAGATTAATCCTGCATAGGCAAAAAGAATTGCCCCTGTCGCGAATCGAAACATATATCCTCACTTACGAAAAGAGTCGGCATAGTAAGTCCCTAATATGCGTACATCCTCTGAAAAGAAACGGAGCTCCTCTAATGCTGCCTGCATACTTGGAGATTGAAAATGTGCTTCTACATCTACATAGAATTGAGTTGCGGTAAAATGACCGTCTAACATGTAACTTTCTAACTTAAGCATGTTAATGCCATGAGTAGCGAAGCCCCCCATAGCCTTATATAACGCAGCAGGGATGTTTCGCACTTTAAATAAAAAAGAAGTGATGTAGCGTTGATCTGGCTCGTAGATAGGCATCTTTTGTTGTCTAGAGAAGACAAGGAAGCGAGTAGTATTACCAGAAACATCATTAAAATGAGATTGTAAAATCGTTAAACCATAAAGCTCCGCTGCAAGGGATGAAGAAATCACCGCTAAATCCTGCTGTTTGGATTCAGCCAGATGTTTCGCCGCACCTGCTGTATCATACATAGCAACGGCTTTTGCATTGATCCCTTTAATGTTTCGATCACATTGAGCGAGCGCTTGGGGATGGCTGCCAATAAGCTGTATCGACTCAATCGTAGTATCAGGCAAGGCAATTAAACAATGATTAACCGGCTCAAAGTGCTCTTTCACGACATAGAGTTGCGTGCCTTTTAGCTCTCGATAAATCTCTTCGACTCGACCTGCTGTCGAGTTTTCAACCGGAATCATGGCATAATGCGCTTCGCCATTCTCGACTTTCGCTAATGCTTGGCTAAAACTGGCACAATTAATCATTTGCCAGTCAGGGAAGCAGTGCTTACACGCTAAATGAGAATATGCGCCGGGTTCTCCTTGGTAAGCGACAATTTGGTCAGCATTAATAGCCACATCTACGTGAGACATGAACGTTTACCCATATATGAAAAAAATTAGAGTTTGAACCTTACCAATTTTTTACGTTTTTCAACACTAGAAATGGCAATAAAACCAAACATTTAATGACATATGAGCCAATATGAAACGCGCCTTTATTCTCTTCGTGAAACTTTATCAGTACCTGATAAGCCCTCTTTTGGGTAATAACTGTCGCTATTACCCAAGCTGCTCAGCCTATATGATCGAAGCAATTGAACGATTTGGCGTGGTAAAAGGAACATGGTTAGGACTAAAAAGATTAGGCCGCTGCCACCCACTTTGTGAAGGTGGCATTGACCCTGTGCCCGAAAAGAGCGGCCAAACCTGTCAGTCATGCTCAGACAAACACTCTTCGAAGAAACGCTAATTAAGCTGGAGATTCAGATCACTCACAACCAAAACGGCTTGTGTGCGATTGTTGATATTCAGTTTCCTAAAAATGGCTGTTATGTGTGCTTTAACAGTAGCTTCTGAGATACTTAGCTCATACGCAATTTGCTTGTTCAACAAGCCTTCATGCAAATAGCAAAGCACCTTATATTGCTGCGGTGTCAACTCTGCAACCCGACGTTGCATGTCTAAATCTGGTGCAGGTAACTGCTGCAGCTGCTCCGACATACCCTGCGGCAACCAGCTATCTCCTTCCAAAATGGTTGAAATGGCTTCTACGTAAAGAGCGGGCTCGCTAGTTTTAGGGATAAATCCTAAAGCACCAGCCTCAATAACATTAGCAACAACCGTCAAATCATCACTACCAGAAATCACTGCAACAGGAATATCAGGAAAGTCCGAACGGATACGTATTAATCCATATAAATCACCGCTTCCTGGCATATTTAAATCCAGAAGCAACAAATCCACATCAGGGTTTGCCTTTAAGCTACCTAATGTGGATTCCAGGTCATGTGATTCTTGGATCTCTACTTCACCGAGTTGATCTCGCAGTGCCCCCGTAAGAGCACTACGAAATAAAGGATGATCATCAGCGATAAGAAGTGAAATCACTCGTTTTCCTTAGCATGTACGTATGATTTACTTATTTAACCTGTTATCGATCAAATCATCAACCACACTTGGGTCTGCTAGGGTACTTGTGTCACCTAATGAGTCATGTTCATTGGCTGCAATCTTACGCAAAATACGGCGCATGATCTTACCTGAACGCGTTTTTGGTAAGCCCGTGGTTGCCCAATGCACCAAATCAGGCGTTGCAATTGGGCCTACTTCTTGACGCACCATCATTTTCACTGACTTAGTCAACTCTTCGTCTACCTCAACTCCAGAAACCGGGATGATGTAAACATAGATCCCCTGACCTTTCAGGTCGTGTGGGTAACCAACTACTGCTGCTTCTGCAACAGATGGGTGAGCAACTAAAGCACTTTCGATCTCTGCCGTACCTAAACGGTGACCAGAGACGTTAAGTACATCATCCATACGGCCAGTGATCCAGTATGCGCCATCAGCGTCGCGACGAGCGCCATCACCCGTAAAATACTTGCCTTCAAAGGTACTGAAGTATGTTTGCTCGAAACGTTCATGATCACCGTAAACCGTTCGAGATTGACCAGGCCAAGAATCTAGAATCACTAGACCGCCCTCTACTTCAACCCCCATTTCAGTAATCAAGTTACCTTCTGCATCAACTAGAGCTGGCTGAACACCAAACAATGGAGCAGTACAAGAGCCTGGCTTAGGATTTGTTTCTGTGACACGTGGCGTCATCATTAAGCCACCGGTTTCTGTCTGCCACCAAGTATCAACGATCGGACACTTACCGTTACCAATGTTCTTGTGGTACCAAACCCACGCTTCTGGGTTAATTGGCTCCCCTACACTGCCTAGCACACGAAGTGAGTCACGTTTGCTCGTCGCAATTGGCTCATCACCTTTCGCCATTAAGGCACGGATTGCGGTAGGCGCGGTGTACAGTTGGGTCACATTGAATTTATCAACGACGCGACCAATACGACCAGAATCAGGGTAAGTCGGTACACCTTCAAATAGCACGCTTGTTACGCCATTTGCTAATGGGCCGTATACCATGTAACTGTGGCCAGTGATCCAACCAACATCGGCTGCACACCAGTACACATCATCAGGTTTAATATCAAACACCACTTCGTGAGTTAATGATGCGTAAACCAGGTAACCACCTGTGGTGTGCACTACACCTTTTGGTTTACCTGTTGAACCAGACGTGTACAGAATAAACAACGGATCTTCAGCATTCATTGGCTCAGGTGCAGCGTCTGTACTTTCTTGAGACGCAAGCTCAGCCCAATCCAGATCACGACCTTCTACCCAATTCACATCGGCGTTGGTATAGCGATAAACCACCACGCTCTCGACCGATGGGCAGGCATTATTTTCAAGCGCCTTGTCCACGTTATTTTTCAGAGGTACAAGGTTGCCGGCACGCTTACCTTGATCTGCAGTAAGAACCAATTTCACTTTACAGTCGTTTAGACGATCTGCGATGGCAGAAGCAGAGAAGCCGCCAAAGATCACACTGTGAATCGCACCAATGCGGGCACAAGCAAGCATCGCATAAGCCGCTTGAGGGATCATAGGCATGTAGATAGCGACACGATCGCCTTTTTGCACACCTTGTTTACGCAACACATTTGCTAAACGACCCACTTCATCATGCAGCTCTTGGTAAGTAACAACTGAATCGTTACCTTCTACATCACCTTCAACATAAAAAGCGACTTTATCTGCTTTTTCAGGTAAGTGGCGGTCAATACAGTTGTAAGCCGCATTCAACTCACCATCTTCGAACCACTTAATGCTGACATTGCCACGCTCAAAGCTTGTATTTTTTACTTTCGTGTAAGGTTTTGACCAAACTAGGCGCTTACCCTCTTCTCCCCAGAATGCTTCTGGGTCAGATACTGATAACTGGTAACGCTCTTCAAATTCAGCTTGGCTAACATTGGCATTGGAGTAGGTGTAATCCATCTGCTCCGTGTAATTTGACTGTGACATGACTCGCTCCGTTGTTATTTTTTATAAGGATGCTGAAAACTACTATATAGTTTGGTCTTTGCCACGGTATCCCACTTTAGTCTAACTCGACCTCTACTTTGGCTAGTCAAACGTTCCCGCATACAGAAAGAAAGGCAGCTTTGCGGGGATTTTTTCCAGCGGATTCTGCCACACTTGCTCTATCGCCCTCTCCGCTTGTTGGATTTGAAAGTCACCGTGTTGCTCCATCATAATTTGTGACGCGGACCAAGAGCGCATAAAAGCAAAAGCTTGCGACATGGTCCAATGACACTCAAGATCAAAAGAAGGTGTTTCAATCGCTGTGAAGGGAAATTCAACGGCTTGATATTGCCCTCGAAGCAGCGCGGTTTTCTCTGGCCAGAATGGCTGTAAAACTGGGAGTAAATGGTCTTTGATCGCCTGATCTAAAGGGTTCTCAAATTGAACCCAGTTGTAGCCCCATATAAATAATTTTCCGTCAGGCTTAAGCACTCGACGCACTTCTTGCCAAAAATAGCTTAGATCAAACCAATGAAGAGCATGGGCTACACATACCGCATCAAAATAGTTATCAGGGAAATTCGTATGTTCCGACGGCTGTACTGAATAGTTAATTTTCCGATGTGGCGTCGCCTTGGCAATTTGCGCTTCAGAAATGTCTGTCGCCTCTACCTGATTGAAATAGGCTGCCAAATCGATCGACGCTTGTCCGGTGCCACATGCACAATCCCAAACACGTTCTGGCCGAGCCACTTGATGACTTAACCAATAATAGAGTTCCGGCGGATACGTCGGCCTAACCCTAGAATAATTCGCAGCTGTTGAAGGATCGAATGTACGCATAGCTCTTCCATATGAAATTGTACAAACACTTAGTATCTACTTAATTACACCATATGTATAAAGAATTTCTTGTGCACGAGCGACACCTTTAACAAGTTCGGCCTGAAGCCCTCTAGAAAGTGCCGCATCAATATTCATTTGATTGTCATCCAAAAATAAGATGCTATTCGCTTCCACGCCCAAGCTGGCAACAACATAATCAAACAAGTAAAGGTCAGGCTTAACTAGCCCTACCTGATGTGATGCAAAGTAACTGTGAAACTTACCTGATAGTTTCATCTCATCCATCAGTCGTGCCCAATGAGCGTCATTGGTATTGGATAACACTGCGCGATGGTAATGAGCAGGAATTCTGTCAAGTAAGTCGATAGAGCCGTCGAATAGACCCTTTGGCCAACCAATGAAATCCTTAATAAAATCTTGGGGATTCTGCTTACTACCAGTTTCAAGCAGTAATTGGTCAACAAATTTTGGTAAAGGTATTTGACCACTATCAAATGCTTTTACGGCAGAGGACTTAAGCCACATTTCCCATAATTCAGACTCAGAGCCTGCTGATATATTGAAGACCTTAGCAAAGTCTTCTTGAGCACCCAAATCGACTAGAACATTGCCCAAATCAAATAGAATTACTTTGAAATCTGTCATTATTTATCGGTCTAGCCCCTTCAAAAAAATTTGATTTGCATTAAATTGTTTAAATTCACTAAAGTTTTGAATATTCATGACGAAAAATAGAAACGGTTCAATCTATTAAAAGGTAATACACCATGAAAACGATTTTCAAATATCTACCTATAGTTGCTTTACCTGCCATTGGCATGTCATCGGCCTTTGCACTTGAGCAGGTGAATGGTTCAGCAACCGTTATTGTACAAAACTCATTTACCCTACAAGAAGACAGCGGCCTTGACTTTGGCACAGTGCGAGCTTCAGCTGACACAACTGGTACAACTGTTGCGACATTAACGCTCCCTGCTGATGGGTCAGCCTCTTCTGTGGTGCAAGGAACGAATGCCACTATTCAGGAGATCACTGCTGGTGCCGCAGCAACATTCTCAATCAGTGGTGCAGCCCCTTCAACCGCTCTTACTCTAACACTGCCATCCTCCACTACTTTGACAACTGGCGGCGGCACAGCATCATTTACCGTTAACAATTTTATTGCTGAAGTAACGAGCGGCCCTAGTAATGGTTCAACCTACGCTGCTTCCAATCTTATTACCGATACTGCTGGGGCTGTAACTTTTAGCGTAGGCGCTGACTTAGTCACTGATGCATCAACACCTGCTGCAGACTACCTAAATGGTACGTATACTGGTACATACCAAGTCTCTGTTGACTACTAATCAAGCATGCGCATAGACAAAGCTAGCTTTGCTTTTGTTGCAGCCTTGTTTGTGGAGATGGCGTGGGGCGATATTGTTGAAGTATCGTCCCTCGATTTTGGCACCGTGGCAGTGTCTCAAAACTCTACTCCAGGCCAGGTTGATGTAAGCTTTACTGGCCTTGTGAATTACACTGGTGGTATTTACGGGATTACCGCTCCCAGTAGAGGGGAGTTTTTTTTAAGCAACTTCCCAAACAATCAGTCACTATTCATTACAGGTTCTAATATACAGGCGACTACCAATAGCGATAGCACTTCACAGGACCAGTTCACACTTGACAGCATCAATGTACCCTCTGTTATTACAACAGACAGTAGTGGAAACGCCACTCTGTACGTTGGCGGGGTATTGGAGACTTCTGCTGATGGGACGAACAACTACACAAATACTCGTTACACCATTTCCTACCAGATTTCAGTGAACTATTAAACATGATGTATTTCAGACCAAAAGTTTTAATTAAATCAGCACTTTTAGTCACTATAGGACTCATTGTTGCTACTCAAAGCTATGCCAGTTTACTCATATCACCTGTTCGAAGTGTATTAAGTGAACGAGATCGCACTCAGGTAATTACTTTAATTAACACTGGAAATCAGACACGAAGCTACCGCGTTGAATGGCGGCAATTAATGGCTGTTCCAGAGGGAGGCTATCGGGAATACACTGAGGAAGAGAAAAAGCGTATTGCAGGGCTTGAGAAAATAGTTCGAGTGACTCCGAAGCAAGTAAGTTTGCAGCCTGGACAACGACAGTCTGTGAAAATTCTACTGAGAAAACCAGAAGGTTTGGCTGAAGGCGAATATCGTTCTCATCTAAGTTTTGTTGCACTTCCACTTCATTCAGCTCAAGAAAACAACCAAGGTGAAACTTCACTTAAACTGCAGTTGCTGATGAGCTACTCCATGCCCGTCATATACCGAACAGGCTCTGTTATCGTAAACCCTGAAATTACTAATCTGTCATTGGTTCATATCAAGGAGTCTGGCGTCACTAATATCAAAGTTGATTTTTACCATGATGATTTATTCAGCACTCATGGCAGACTCGTTGCCACATGGACTCCTAAAAATGGCACACCGCGAGAAGTCGGCTTATTAAATGGGTACAACTTTTATCCGGAAACCAAAAACGCAACGATCCAATTCCCGTGGAAAGATTTTAAATTAGCCCCCGGATCACTTGAAGTTCGCTATGAAGGTCAGGGTGAGTACCAAGGGCTACTACTAGCCCAAAAAACACTCACAATCACCCAACAGATGATCGATTCGGTGAAATAAACATCATGCGTAGGCTCCACTTTTTGTTTTTTTTCTGCCTTGCTTCTCAACCATCTATGGCCAATGAAGCTTACGAGCGCTTAAAGGCAAAATATCAGGCCCTTCAGAATGGGCAACTGGAGCTACCTAGTTTGTCAGCTTCCACTGCAACAACAGCCAATCAACGCAGTATCAGTAATTTGACTGCAATCCCGAGTGGCGAAGAACTCATACTAGAGATTCAGCTTGGAAAGTTAGTGCTTGGCCAAGTATTTGGCTTCAAAACTGACCAAGGAGTAAAGTTAAGTCTGTCAGACATGTCCAGTGCATTCGACTTTGTTATTGAAAGCGATATAGAAAACAACAGCGCTTCAGGATGGGTTCACAATCCAAATAATACCTTTGAACTTCAACGAACCGATAATGGAGACTGGTCTGTTTTAAACCGTGGTTCAACCACTGTTTACCCAAATCAAACCATTCAATTAGAAGACGACTTCTATGTCGACCTAGCGTTGTACCAAACATGGTTTGATCTCAATTTTGATGTAAATTACAGCACCTTAGTCGTCGAAACAAAAAGCAATACACCACTTCCAATAGAACAAAAACTAGCCCGAGAGCAACGCTCAAAAGATATCTACCAAACCAGCAATACAGCCCGTGCACCTTTGTTAAAGCATGACTACCAACCTGTATCAAAACCTCTTATCGATATGCAAGGCTCAGTTAACGTACGTGATAGCAATACCAGTCATAGCTTATCGGTTTTGGGAACAAATGATATCGCCTATTTTAATACGCAATATTATTTTGCAATTGATGAGAACAATGATATCGACTCTGCCCATTTATCGGGTAGCAGATATTCTCTCGATAACAACCTATTGGGCCCCTTGAAAGCTTCTACAGTAGAATTTGGTGATATACGCCCAACCCAAATCAATACGCTTGAAAGTAACAATTTAAGCATTGGTGCCAGAGTCAGTAATAAGTCGCTTACCTACAATGGCGGAAACAGCGTTAACCTAATTGGCAGTATACAGGCTGGCTGGGATATCGAGGTATATCGCAATCAACTGCTTATAAACAGCCAAATTAATGTGTCAGATGGTCAGTATGAGTTCCAAAATATTCCGCTTGTTTTCGGCTATAACGAAATTGAACTCGTATTCTATGGACCACAGGGGCAAGTCAATCGCGAGACTCGTGACTATTATGTTAGCTCTACTGGTCAATCAGAAGGTGAATTCATCTACGACATCTCCCTCATTAATGAGGGAGAACGCTTAATTGATCAAAACCTGCTGAATAACAATGAAGATAACGGCCTAAGTACACTGATAAGAGTCGATTATGGCATTACTGACTGGTGGTCGGTGAACTTAGGCTCTCAGCTTTACCATCAACAAGGTGTTTCATCATTTGATAAGCGGGCACTAGGGACTGAAGTTTCTTTATTTGGATCGGCGCTTCTCTCACTGGATACTATCGAAGAGGACAACGGAGACTATGACCGACGCTATCAGATTGATACCAGCCTACTAGATCAGTCCATTAGCTTCACAACTCGCGACTATCAGGCGACTGATCAAGATGGCGATATTGACTCTTTTGAGTCTCAAGAGTTAAGACTGTCCGGCTCTTTGCCATCTCTTAAACTGTCCTACCAACAATCATTTGAACAAATAAAAGCTTCCGACAATGAGGAATACGTTCGACTCATAAATCAACTCGGGGCAAATATTAAAAATAGTTATCTATCAAATAGAATCACTTGGTCTAGCAGAGATGACGCAGAAACTGTAGGCGACTGGCAAATACAACGTTATTTAAATGAGTACTTTGTGCGATTGGGAAACAATTACTCTGTATCCCCTGAATTCGATATCAATTCATTCTTCGCCGAAATAAGTGGTGAGATAGAGAACGACGTTACAGGACGCATTCGATTCCTTCATGATTTCGAGACCCAGTCCAGTGAAACAGCTCTTATCACTAGCTGGCAACCTAATGAATTTAGCATTACGTCAAATCTCATTTACAACGAGCGAACTGGGTGGCGTGCATCACTTCTTGGACGCGTTGGCATTGGATTGAGCCAAGACAACAATGCTTTCTTCACAAACAAATCACTGTCATCCCAAAGTACTCTTTCTGCTAGAGTTTTCTTCGACAAAAATAACAACGGTCGTTTTGACAAAGGTGACTCTCCCCTTGAAAACGTAGAAGTTGAAACGACTCAAAATAGAAGACGAGCGACGACAAACTCTCAAGGTGTTGCGATTTTGACATCCTTACCAAGTTACCAAAAAACAGACATTAAAATTGATCTCAGCAAACAAGAGGAAGGCTTCTTAATTCGAGCTGACGAAGGCGTTTCTATTGCTCCGCGCCCAGGGGCTTTGCAGACCATAGACATCCCCGTAGTCCAATCACTAGAAATAGAAGGTTACGCTCAGGAATTACAGAGAAATGGTGATCTCATCAATAAAGCGCGCGTGCCAATATTACTAAAGGATTTATCAGGGAAAACAATAAAAGAAGTCACAAGTGAGTTTGATGGTTATTTCCTGATAACGGAGATTGTCCCTCAGCCTTATACACTTGAAATTGATCCAGCATATCTTAGGGACTTTAGTTATCAGCTGAGCACATCAATCACGTTAAATGGTACTGAGACAGGCGTTCTGGATAATCAAAACCTCACACTTCGCAAAGCATTTGAGTTAAATGGCTTCAGTGCGGAACTTGCATCCTTTTCTCATATTGAGTCATTAAGAGGTTATTGGAAAATTCTTACTCATCGCTTCCCAAACCTTATACAACGTCGTTACTTCTATTCGAAAACCGAGTCAGGGTATCAGCTTTATGTGGGATTCGATGAAGAGCCAAAGCAAGCAAACAGCATTTGCGCTGAGCTTACTGCAGGAAAAGTAACTTGTTCAGTAAAAGCGATCACCCGCCGTTAGTCGGCTCTAATGACGGGGCAGAAGACTAAAGTGACAAGAAAGGATCACCTTTATACTGAGTCACCAAACAGTCCTGCTGCATTTGTTTCAGCATATTACAAAAGTCCGTGCTGTACGCTTTTTTCAGGAAGGGACCCACGATCAACTGATAATAGGTTTTACCATTCACCTGATGTTGGTTTATAAGAGGAGCGGTATCTGCAAATTCCTCAGCATAACTCTGTGTGATGGACTGCCAACCTTGTATTGCCTGCTTTTCAGATCTGTACGCAGCGAGCTGAACACCATAATAAGGTGTCATGGACTTAGCCCCTTTTGCCTCTGATTGTCGCTCGCTCTTTGCAGCGTTACGAGATGAAGCCTGAAACTCAGCTGTTACAGCATTACTTGGAGGAGTTTGACTAAAAGGGTTTTCTAGGCGCTCTGAAGAGGTGGAGACGGGGGGAGTCTCCACCGTCTCAGTAGAACTCTCAACATTAATATCCGCTATCGCTGCAGAAGGCATAATTGTCGCCTGACCAGATTGCTGCTCATCCTCTGCTTCGGGCGTAATTTCTGCCGTTAAACTTGTACTCGATTCTGGGACACTGTCTAGAGTTTCCACTAATAGTTTTAAATCAGATTCAAGGGCAAGAATACGCTGAAGTTGTGGCTTCATGTCTTCCCATTCTTGCTGCTGTGTCTGCAATGCAGCTTGTAATTCAGCATTAGACATGGTGCCATTTTTCTCTTTGGTAATAGTACAACCGGATAAAACGACCATTCCGACAGCAACACACGTTAACTTCAGTCTCATACATCCCCCTATGTCCATTGAGACATATTACGATAACACCAAGGCACTTGTCCCTAAAACCAATACAGCATAACGTAACGATTTACCAATAAAGATCCATAAACAAGTCCCCCATCCGTTTAGTCTAGCCACACCAGCTGCCAAGCAGATAGCATCTCCAACCACAGGCAGCCAGCTCAACAATAATGCAGGAAAACCAAAACGCCTGACCCACGACTGCACTTGCATTAGCCTTTTTTCTGAGACTGGAAACCAACGTTTATGTTGATAGCGTAATAAGTATTTACCGAGCCACCAATTGGTTAAACCACCTAAGGTATTTCCAACACTAGCGGATAACCAAAACCAAACGGATTGCTCCGGCATTTGCCCCACAAGGCCGAGCAACAGCACTTCTGAGCCAAGTGGCAATAATGTCGCAGCTAGGAAGGATACCACCAATAAACTGGCCAGCTCTGGCCCAAGCTCTATCAGCAAATTATAGATAGCCGTTACCTTCTACTTTCTGAAAATTGTCATTATTGACCAGTGGAGACTCTCGTCAACCTACTGTGAAACGTGATAATAATTAATTGTTCTCACATTTTATATTCATAATATATAAATAAGATGAGTCGACGACTCAGGCAAATTCGGGCATCAACAAGGCCTCAAAATTGCATGCGCATATTATCACACTAAAAAGGGATCTTTTTTATGCCGTTTGATATTACATCCGAGCTCAACTCCCTATACGAACACATTGATAAAGTAATCTTGTCACGACAGCACCCAGTGACAGGGCTATTTCCTGCAAGTACTAGTATCAATAATCATGGTGACTACACTGATGCCTGGGTGCGCGATAACGTCTACTCAATTCAAGCGGTTTGGGCTCTTTATCTGGCTTATAAACGTGCTTCAAACCCAAACAATCGCGCTCATGAATTGGAATATGCGTGCATCAAAATGATGCGCGGTCTCTTGTTTGCCATGATGCGCCAGTCTCATAAAGTCGAGGTATTTAAAGACACCTTGGACCCCAAAGACGCTTTACACGCAAAGTACGATACGAAAACAGGCCTGGAAGTCGTCGCAGATGATGCTTGGGGACATTTACAGATTGACGCCACTAGCCTGTTTTTACTGACCCTTGCACAAATGACGAAGTCTGGCAGCTCGCTGATTTATTCTCGAGATGAATTCAACTTTATCCAAAACCTGATTTACTACATTTCCAGAACCTACCGCACACCAGACTTTGGGATTTGGGAGCGCGGAAATAAAGTTAACAACGGTAAAGCAGAGATAAACGCCAGCTCTGTTGGCATGGCAAAGGCCGCACTAGAAGCATTAGATGGGCTCAACTTATTTGGAGAACAAGGTCCTGAATGGGCCGTTGTACACTCATTTGCTGACGCTGTCGCAAGAGCTGGCTCAGTACTCGAATCATTACTACCAAAAGAATCACGCTCCAAAGAGGTAGATGGAGCCCTACTCAGCATCATTAGCTACCCAGCCTTTGCCGTAAATGATGAAAAACTTAAACGCCGAACACGCCAAGAAATCTTGGACAAGCTGGGAGGCAACTACGGCTGTAAGCGCTTCTTATTAGATGGACACCAAACCGTCTTGGAAGATCATAGTCGGATTTACTACGAATACGATGAATTGATTAACTTTGAGCACATTGAATCTGAATGGCCATTGTTCTTCACGTATTTGTATATTGATCGCCTCTTCGCAAGGGACTGGGAAGGCGCCAATTATTATCGCTATCGCCTAGAAAGCTTAATGGTTGAAAAAGACGGTGAGCAGCTCTTGCCCGAACTTTACTATGTGCCCGAAGAACACATTTTGGAAGAAAAAGCCGCCCCAGGAAGCCAGCCTAGAAAACCAAATGACAACCTACCACTAGTTTGGGCACAAAGTTTGTATTTAGTCGGCCGTATGTTGGACGATGAGTTGATCACAACCGATGATCTAGACCCATTAGGTTTACATAAAAAACAGCATATCCATCGCAAAGTGAACATCTCCATGGTGGTGCTAGCTAAGAACAGCAAAATCAAACAGCAACTTATTGACGCAGGCTGCCTATGCCAAACGGTTGACGAAATTGCGCCGATACAAGCGATCAGTTCAGAGCAGTTAATTGAACTCTACCGAAACGTCGGAGCGTCTTCTGCACTGGGGCTAAGTGGACGCCCTAGCCGTGCCCTCAGCAGCTTAGCGAGCGCACAGCCTTTTGTTGTAAACGATCAAAAGTGTCTGTGTCTATCATGGTTCCAAAACGAAGATCGTGACTATCGCAAAACCGATCCCGCCCTTTTTGAACAACATATCCGCAACGAGCTATCCGTCCTGTCGGACAGCTGGTATTACCCGGCTAATGCCGTTTTCGCCATTCTGATTGACGAGGCATTAGCCGAAATGAAAGGGGCGTCTGATCTTTTTGAATTCATACGCAGCCTACAAAACAAAGAGCTCAGTGAGTTCCGAGTTATTCCACAATCGGCTAAAAATGCCTTCAAGTCAGGCAGTCGTCGCGTTATGAATTTCACCATGCCAAACGGGCATGAATTGGGTGCTCAACTGCCAGTATATGAGTCACCTTGGCCAATTTCAGAAGCTCAAGACAATCAAGTCTACGATTACAGCAGCTGGAGCATCAGTCAGCTTATTCAACATTTGCAGGAACAGCCTAGTCTAAGTGACGCAACAGAGATCCTTCTGCAGCTTGGTCGTCGCAATGCACTACACGAGCATATACAGCAAACTGACGGCGATGATATCAGCATCAAAACCGTATTGGACTCGGTATACACCAATGCACTCATTCACCGAAATTGGTACTGCGCTCGTCAGCTATACTCACTCATGCTTAAGCCCACCACAGACATGGCTACGCATGCTGCTGAAATCACAGTTCGTCAACGGGTGCTAATACTTGGCAAACAGTCAGACAAACAAAACCACATCACGACTCCCCTACATCATAATGAAGTCTTTAAAGCCATAGCACAGAGCTCTGAGTCTTTGCTCGCTCAAGTGGTTTATCATGAGCTACTGGCCATCACAGGCACACTGATGAAAATTCATCCAGAGTACTTCGCTGGGGTGCGTACGATCCGCTTGCACAACCTCGGGCTGTTGTGCGCACATAAATTCACCGAAGAAGACGATGACAGCAAGATCGATGTCATTCAAATCTTAGCGTCAAAATCACCTATGTCTCTTTATGAAACATTACGCAGTGTACTGGTTGAAAAACATAAAGAGTTCACTCATGTGGTAGCCAGTGTGCGATATAACCATCGACTGGATGCTAAAGATGGTCGATCTAAGGACATCGATTGGTTTGACTGGCGGACAGGCCAAGGACTGATTACGAAATTGCCTGAAGCCATGCTGCTGCAACTATGGGATAGCCTGAATCAAACCAATCGCATTGTTTTTGGCGACCTACAAAGTAATACCGTGCTAGAGAGTAAGAGCACATTAAGCTCCATGACACCCGGGGAAGACACTTTTGCCTTGTTAATTGAGTCTCTGACATCAGACATTTCTCCCAGTTGGTATAAATGTCTGATCTTTGAGGGCCTCTATGCCTTTATTCAATTTTGTCAGAAACACCCCGAAGGCCACTTTATAGAAGAAATTAATTTACCGGTTTTGGTTTCCAAAGCGGCACTAGATCATGTAAAACAGTATAAGAGTGACCACCCAGAGGTGGAAAACTATGACATGGCTCTGGATGAGTTTGCACAATTAACGCCGAACAAAGTGAATCATTACTTCAGTTGGGCCGTCACAAAATTACACAGTCAGCAGCGCCATGCGCTCAAATAATTAGCTTGGTTGGAGATGTAAATGGATCTTCTGAACGACGTCATCAACGCTCGATGTTCCGACCCTTTTAAGTGCCTAGGCTTAAAACCCAATGATAAAGGCGAATTAACGTTAACCGTTTGGCGTCCAGACGCGTCAAAAGTGGAAGTCATAGCCATCGACAGTGATGAGCTCATTGGTACTATGACCCAATCGGATACGGCTGGGGTATTCACCCTAGCATGGCCCAAAAACACTACTGAGCATCACTATCGGTTAACCATTCATTACGCGAACGAAAGCTATACCATCGTAGACCCTTATCAATTTTCGTTTGCAACGTTTTCTGATCCTGAGCACCATCGTGCTGCTTTGTATAAAAAAGAAGGGGCCTTGCTTCGCTCTGCTCAAGTCAGCGAATCACTTTCCATTTTAGGGACGCGATTTGCAGTTTATGCTCCAGCCGCACGCTCTGTATCAGTGGTCGGGGATTTTAATAATTGGGATGGTCGCTTACACCCTATGTCTAGCAATGGGGACGGCGTATGGCGTCTATTCATTCCTGACGTGGTGGCTGGCGCTCGCTATAAATACGAGATTCGCGCATCCAATGGTGATGTATTGCCTCACCGTACCGACCCTTTTGCTCAGACAATCGAGCAATTCCCATCATTTGCAAGCGTTGTTTGTGACCACAACTACCGTTGGCAAGACAGTGCTTGGACAAGCCGCAATGTAGAAGACGTTTACGAGCGTCCAATGTCGATTTATGAAGTACATTTAGGGTCTTGGCGCAAACATCATGATGGCAAACCTCTTTCCTATCTCGAGCTAATTGAACAACTTGTGCCTTACGTCACCGATATGGGATATACCCATGTCGAGCTATTACCTGTCATGGAATTCCCATTCGACGGTTCTTGGGGCTATCAGCCCATTGGCCTATTTGCTCCCACTTCCCGTTACGGCACAGCAGAAGAGTTTAAGCGCCTTGTCGACGCCTTCCACGAAGCAAACATCGGCGTCATTATGGATTGGGTACCGGCCCATTTCCCGACCGACAGCCATGGCTTGGCAAACTTTGATGGCTCTAAACAATACGAGTACCCAGATCCGAAAAAGGGCTGGCACACTGAATGGAATTCACTGATTTACGACTTTGGTAAAGAGCATGTCGTGGATTACCTAATTAGCAATGCTAATTATTGGTTGGAAGAGTTTCATATCGATGGATTGCGAGTAGATGCTGTCGCCTCCATGTTATACCTTGATTACTCTCGCGAAGAAGGTGAATGGGTACCAAATGTCGATGGTGGCAATCACAATTATGAAGCCATCGATTTTTTGCGAAAATTAAATGAAACCATTTACCTAAACCACCCTCGATGCTTTACCGTTGCGGAAGAATCAACGGCTTTCCCAGGCGTTTCCAAACCAACCTATATGAATGGGCTGGGCTTCGGCTTCAAATGGAATATGGGGTGGATGAATGACAGCTTAAATTACATCAGTAAAGACCCCATCTACCGCCAATACCATCAGGGTAATCTAACGTTCTCAATGGTTTATGCCTTTGACGAGCAGTTTATCTTGCCAATATCACATGATGAAGTGGTACACGGTAAGGGATCCATGATTGCTAAAATGCCTGGGGACGCTTGGCAAAAGTTCGCCAATTTAAGAGCTTTTACCAGCTACATGTACTTTCATCCTGGCAAGAAGCTTAACTTTATGGGCAATGAACTGGCACAAGGCCAAGAATGGAGTCATGAACGTTCTCTTGACTGGCATTTGCTAGATGTTGATTTTCATTTGGGCCAACAACGGGTCACAAAATCACTCAATCACCTCTATCGTAACGAGCCTGCATTACATTTGGACCACTCCCCTTCAGGTTTTGAATGGATTAGTCATGATGACAGCACCAACTCAACTTTAGCGTTTGTTCGACGAGCTAAAGAGTCCGCTGAGCATCTCATCGTGCTGGTTAATTTCACACCAACGCCACATGGTGATTACAAGATTGGTACCCCTCAAACGGGCCGTTATGAATTGGTGTTTAACTCCGATGAGAATCAATATACCGGGAGCGGTTACCCTATCCATAGCAGCTATACAACAAGCTCAGAAGCTAGCCATGGTCGGGGGCAAAGTATCAAGGTTCAGCTACCACCATTGAGTGTGATTGCGCTCAAATGGTTTGACAAATAAACACCAAAGAGAGGATTGAAGCATGGCAACTAGTTGGCAGATACGCAGTGGTACGCCCCTACCTCTGGGCGCGACTCCGACTGACTATGGTGTCAACTTTGCTGTCTTTTCAGAGCATGCAACCAAGCTTTACTTGTGCCTTTACTCCGATGCAGGAGAAGAGCTAACCAGACTGCCTTTTCCCAATAAACAGCGAGGAATCTGGCACATGGAAGTGGCGGACTTAAAGGTCGGTCAGCATTATGCGTTCAGAGCCGACGGTCCATTTGACCCTGAGCAAATGCATTTCTTTAATCCTCATAAACTGTTAATTGACCCGTACGCGAAACGTTTGAGTGAGCGCTTAGTATTCCACGAAGAACAAGTCACTCAACAAGAAGATGGCACCCTAGATAACCGCGACTCAGGTAATGTGGTACCAAAATCTATTGTTTCTCATATCACTCCTTTAGAGCATAAACGCCCTAAGAGCCCAGAAACCTATCAGAGATCTTTATACGAATTACATATTAAAGGCTTCTCGCAACAATTGGACATTGATCCGGCTCTTCAAGGCACCTATATGGGAACCTGTAGCGCCCCAGCTATAGAGCATCTGCAACAGCTTGGTATCACCACCATTCAGTTAATGCCTTGTTTTGCGTTTGCTGATGAGGTACATCTGCAACAAAAGGGATTGTCAAATTACTGGGGTTACAATCCCATTAACTTCTTTACTCCGGATCATCGCTACGCCATAGAAGATCCCGTGACCGAGTTTCAAGCCATGATCGCGACATTCCATGCGGCAGGGTTTGAAGTGATTCTTGACGTGGTCTACAACCACACTGCTGAAAGTGAGCTGCGACATGGCACAACGTGTTACAGAGGTCTAGATAACGCGG
The DNA here is from genome assembly GCF_004363305.1 of Marinomonas communis. GTDB lineage: Bacteria > Pseudomonadota > Gammaproteobacteria > Pseudomonadales > Marinomonadaceae > Marinomonas > Marinomonas communis. The sequence continues at coordinate 1,194,001 of NZ_SNZA01000001.1, forward strand.
TCTATTATCGTCACCAAAACGGTATGTATTTGAACTACACAGGATGCGGTAACTGTGTAAACACTTATCACCCAGCCAGCGTCAGACTGATCTGCGACAGCATGCGGCATTGGGTGGAAATACTTGGTGTAGATGGTTTTCGTTTTGATTTAGGCGTTGATTTAGGGCGCGAGCAGCACGATTTCTCAGCTACAGCTCCCCTACTTCAAGCGATCTTACAAGACCCTATATTGAGTCAGACAACATTAGTTATGGAACCATGGGATATTGGCCCAAATGGCTACCAAGTAGGTCATTTCCCAAGAGGGTTTCTAGAATGTAATGACAAGTATCGTGATACCGTGAGACGTTTTTGGCGTGGAGATACACACACTATTCCAGAATTCGCAACACGCTTAATGGGGTCTCGAGATGTGTTCCACAAAGGCCACAAATGCGCCCTACACTCGGTGAACTACATTACTTATCACGATGGTTATACACTAAAAGACTTAGTGTCTTATCATCGCCGTCATAACTTGGCTAATCTTGAGGGCAACCGCGATGGCCATACTGATAACATCAGTCAAAACTTTGGTCTAGAAGGCGAAACGGACGACTTACGCATCCAACAAGCTCGTATCAATCAACAGAAGTGCTTTCTTGCCACCCTATTTTTTAGCCAAGGTACGCCACACTTATTAGGCGGTGATGAACTATCTCATTCACAGCTAGGTAACAACAATGCTTATTGCCAAGACAACGAGACCACATGGCTAAAATGGCCAAAAGAGAACAGTGAATCTGATTTCAGTCACGTCATTTCTGAATTGATTACGCTACGACAGCGGTTTCCAATTTTAGCCGAGGCATTTCTACCTGACGACCCTCTTTACCAACATAAGCAAAGTGATGAAGTATCTTGGTTCAATGAGTTTGGTCATCCTATGTCAGGCAGTGACTGGGATGATCCTGAACGTGATTTTATTGCATTACAATTAATAGAGTCACAAAGCCAAACCAGACTTTGGCTCGCTTTTTATCGGGAGGACCTCTCCCTCACCGTGATACCGCCTAATAGCTCTCACATTAAAAGCGTGCTATTTTCCACGGATGAAACAATTCAACTGCCAAATAATAGTGTTGAATTCACAAGACGCTCAGTCCTATTGGTCGAGTTGTTGAATGACTAAATTTATTAATCTAATCAATAACGGGATGTGAGAGTGCGTAATGGAGAGAATTGAGTGGCAGATGTAACCGTACCTGACTTTAAAACCCTTGATAACAAAAAGCCTGATAGCCGAGAATCGGTTGCACATAAAAGAGTTCTAATCGTAGAAGACATCGGTGAAATGCGGCTGATGTTGAAATCGCTTATGAGCAACCTAGGATATTCTAAAATTGATATAGAGCCCTCTGGCCAAGCAGCCCTTAAGCGCATTCTGGAAGGCCGCTATGATATCGTTTTGTCTGATTTCAACCTAGGCGGCAGCGTTGATGGTCAGCAGCTTCTTGAAGTCACCCGTAAAACTTATGCACTGGATCACTCAACGATTTTCATGATGATCACTGCAGATACAGCCTACGAGGCAGTCGTCAGTGTACTGGAATATCAACCTGACAGCTATTTAGTCAAGCCATTTCCCCCAGAAGCATTCATGCGTCGTTTAGGACGTGTCATCCAGCAAAAAAAATCTTTCCATAACCTTAACACTTGTCGTATCAATGGCGATTGGGACCAGGTTATTGAAGAAGCCAAATACATTATGAGCAAGCATGCCCCTTACGCTAGCTTATGCCTTAAGTCTATTGGTGAAGCACTTTACGCTAAGGGTGAATACAAGCAGGCCAAAACACACTACATGCTCATTACGCAAAAGCATAAAAACCTCGCTTGGGCATATTTTGGTATCGCGCAGTGCGAAATGGCGTTAGGCTCTTACGCAGGTGCAGCAAAAAATCTCGAAACGACGATAAGCCTGAGCCGTCATTTCTTATCAGCTTATGACCTTCTTGCCGATGCACACGAAAAACTAGACAACCTCAGCGAAGCACAAAGTGCGTTACGCTTAGTACTGGAAGTCTCTCCGAGATCCCCCGAGCGCAGTAAGCGTATGGGTGATATTAGCGCTAAACTTAGAGATTGGGCCGCAGCAGAGCAAGCCTATGCGCGAGTCATCCGTTTAAGCCGTGATACTGTCAACGAGACCGTAGACATGTACTATGATCACCTGCAAGCCATCACCAATTTGATCGCATCAGGTCATGAAGGCAATAAAACATTGAATGAGAAGTTCAAACGCTCTCTCACTAGGTTACGGATCATAGGCAAAGCCAGCCCTGTGGCAGTCACAAACTCTTTCCGAATAGAGGTTCAGCAATATGTCACTCGCAATCACCTTGGTGAAGCAATAAAAACCTGGCAAAACTGGCATCGCCTTATTACACAGGGGAAAGCTTCTCCTCTGACTGAAGCCCAAGAATATACTCTTAAAAAACGACTCGGCCTCGTTTAAACTCAATCAGAATGAACACCACATTGAATCACTCAGATCATCCGTATAGCGACTTATTACCTGACATTGTTATGGATGCGGTGGAAGCACAAGGCTTCTACTGCGACCATCGCTTATACCCTCTTAACAGCTATGAAAACCGCGTTTACCAAGTAGGTGTTGAAGACCGTACGCCATTAATTGCAAAGTTTTATCGACCCGGTCGTTGGCAACAAGATCAAATCCAAGCTGAGCACGATGCATTATTGCAGCTAAAAGAAGCTGGAGTCTCCGTGGCGGCGCCCATTGTCGTCAATGATCAGACACTCTTTCACCACAATGGCTTTGATTACTCCCTCACCAACAAATTGATCGGGGATGTGCCTGAAGCGGGCAACCTTGATCATCTCTACCAAATAGGTGAATTAATCGGGGCCATACACAAGGCATCAACAAGCTGGTCATTGCCAGAAAGACCTTATGCATCAAACCTGTCACGCATTGAGCGAGCAAGCCAGCAACTCCTGAAAGACTCTTGTTTCCCAACATCATTGCAAACAGAGTATGTGAAAACAATTGAGCAATTGCTGCTTGCGTCAAAGCAAACCGTAGAAAGGTCCAATCAAAACAATGTTCGCTTCATTCATGGGGATTGCCATCGTAGCAACCTGATTTTAAGCGAAGGTTTGATGACAGCCCTGGATTTTGATGACTGTCGTATGGGATATGCAGTTCAAGATATTTGGATGCACCTTAGCGACGCCAATGAACGCCAAGCACAACTCAGTGAACTCATTGAAGGTTACGAGAGCTTTTGCGCATTTGATACACGGGAACTGGATCTAATCGATGTTCTCATTGCCGAAAGAACGATTGTATACACCGCTTGGATAGCAGAACGCTGGAGCGACCCAGCATTCCCGAAACTGTTTCCACACTTTACTGGCAAAGCCTACTGGGAACAGCATCTCGCAGACTTAAATAGGATCTTAGATGACTGGGGAAACTGGCGCTAATCATCTTGTTTAAGGCTTTTTACCGCAATCAAATTACGATCAAGGTCATGCATTAAAAACATCACAAACGTACCTTGATCTTTTGGTGGCTCCAGCAGCTCAACTTGTAACGACTGGAAATGCTCGGACAGAGTTTCTGGGGGTAGTATCGTTAACAGCACAATGTGCGATGCTCCCTCTAAGGCATGGTGTCTAAGTTCTTCACCAATGCTTTGCAGCCATATTGTTTGCTCTTCGAAACGCACACCTTTGCAGCTGCCCTCTGTGATCGGCTCCATGTTAAATACAGTCTTGTAAAATGCCTGTGATCGAACCACATCCGAGACAGTTAACACCATGCCATCAAATCGTTTAATCATTGCCAATCCCTTTACTTTCGCTTAATCAGGATTTCCTCTATCACCTAACTTAAGATTGAGTTAGGACTAAATCTGGAAACGCCTCAAATAACGTAATCTGCCCCGATACAATGCGATCTTTCATCGCGCGAGGCAAGCGCTTTATTCTGTATTCCACCTTGAGCGCTAGCTCTTTACTCAAGCCTGCATGATGCCATACTAAGGTTAAAGGGTGTTTACCTCGTAAGTAGCGGGCACACTTCTTCCCACCACTAGCATGCTCAGCGAAACGCCTCGCTACATCTGTGCTGACACCGGTATATAAGGTTTCACTTTGCGTTTCGATCATGTAAACCGCCCATGATGCCATCGTGGTAGATACCCTCAAATGATCTATTTCACACACCTAACTTGCAACAAAAAGCAAATATAATAGTAGGTTAAGAACACGCCCCATGAGACTATGTAAATCTATGCAAAGAGCATAGTTATTGTGTGTGTTTCCTTTAAAATTTCCAGTAATTTTAACGACTTATTTATGGATGATCTACGATGATTCCTTCGAGAGTCCTCTCCATCACTGTCTGTTCAGCGCTTGCAATCATGATCGCGGGGTGCAGCTCAACGGCGGATAATCAAGCAAGTTATTACCAGACCGCTGAGACATCACTGCAACAAGAAAACCAACGCATATTCGGTGAATCAACGGCGCAACAATCCGGTGCCATAGACTTAGCTGATTTAATCCCTGATGAGAATTTAAAAACGCTTATTAACAATGCCTTAGCAGGCAACCCTAGCCTTCAGCAAACGTTACTTTCTCTGAAGGCCAGTGAGTTAGGATTGGTAAGCACTCATGCTGATCGCTTACCCAGTGCTAGCGCCAGTCTATCAACCAGCCGTTCTGAGGGCAGCGATACAGAGTTTTCCTTAAGCAGCAGTGTTAGCTGGCAGTTGGATATTTGGTCACAATTGGCGGATGCTGAACAGGCTGCAACTAAGAGTTATCAAAGCGATGTAGCGCTCTTTCGGGCCGCACAAGCCTCTTTGGTCGCCAGTGTTATGAAAAGCTGGTTAGAGCTAGTGTCTAGCTATCGAGCCATCGTCATTGAAGAAAAAAGATTGGCTCTACTGGAAACAAATGAAGCATTAATCATTCAACGTTTTCGTAACGGTTTAGGCACACTCGAAAGTCTAGACGAAGCACAAACTTCTACATCTAAGTCACGTTCTGATTTAGCAGAATATAAGGAAACCCTTGCCAGCAATAAACGAGCATTGCAATTACTGCTCGGCGAACAACAAAGCTCTATTAAAAATTACCCCACGGAGTACCCGGATGTTTGGCTCGATTTAAGCGCTCTACCCCAGCAAGACCTGGCGTTACGCCCTGACTTACAAGCCGCCTATCTCGCCATCGAAGCAGCCGATTACAACGCCAGCGTTGCCTATAAAGAAATGTTGCCGTCGCTCAACCTAAGTGCTTCACTCAGCGACAGTAGTACGTCTTTACGGGATGCATTGTTCGTTTCTCCAGTTTGGTCATTATTAGGGCAGCTTAGCGCCCCTTTATTTCAAGCAGGAACACTAAAAGCCAATCATGAGATCGCCAAATTAGAGGTCGTACAGTCTTACCAAAGTTACCGTGAAACACTACTTAACGCCGTCAATGAAGTCCAAAACGCCATTGGTCAAGAGAAGGTTCTCAACACCCAACAGCAACACATCCAAAAAGCATTGACCAGTGCCCGCAGTAACCGTCAGCAATATGAGCAAAAGTATCGCTCTGGGCTCGTCGAACTCAGTGATTTGATCTCAGCTCAGCAAGCCGTCTTCGACCTCGAAGCAGAACTGGATACCTTACAGTATCAACAACTCAGCAATCGTGTTGATTTGGGCCTCGCCCTAGGATTAGGAAGCAGCAACACATGAAACGATTTTTACCTTGGATAACCTTTGGCCTAGCACTACTGTGCCTCTTGGCTGCCTATCTTTATGTCAGTTCCGCCATGAGCGCCAAAAATGAAACGTTTAGTCGTCAGCGCCCTACCGCTCAAGAAACAGCGCTCGACGTCACCGTGGTTACAGTTCAAGCTTCTGACCATGCAGCAGCGATTCGCGCTGTGGGTGTTGCAGAGCCCAAGCAGAACCTCACCTTATCCTCACAGGTGAGTGGCGAAGTCGTTTCACTAGATCGTGAATTTGAAGTGGGCAATCGAGTTCGTAAGGGACAAGTACTTGTTTCACTTGCAAACACAAACCTTGTATCAGAGCTGGCCAGTGCAGAAAATACTTTGGCTGCTGCACAGCTGACTCTGAAAGAGGAGCAACGTCAAGCAGAGCAGTCCAATGCCGAATGGCAAGCCGCGGGTCTAACCGGAGAGCCAGCCTCAGATTTGGTGTTGCGTGAGCCTCAGTTGGCTGCCGCTGAAGCTGAAGTCGCTGCAGCAAGAGCCGCTTTGGCTGAAGCCAAAGACAATGTCCAGAAACTGACGATTCGTGCTCCTTTCGATGCCATCGTGGTCAGTAAAGATATTTCATTAGGATCTTACCTTAGCAGCAACACCCAAGTGGCAACCCTCTATAGTACGGACAAAGTGAAGATTGAGCTTGAGCTCAGTAGCAGTGACTGGCAGAAGCTGCCATCATCAGACAGCATGATAAAGAGCCAATGGCCAGCAAACATTACTGGCGTTAACGAACCTCAGAAAAAGTGGCAAGGTTATGTGGATCAAGCCGGTATGCATATCGACAGTGAATCAGGGCTACGTAGCCTATTCGTTGCGGTGGACCAACCATTGCAGCAATCTCCCCCTCTTCTTCCAGGGAGCTACGTAACCGTTACCTTAGCCGGTGACTTACTGGCAGACTTATGGCAATTACCAAACTCAGCACTCAGCCAAAAAAGCCAAATCTGGTATCTAACAGATGAGCAAAGGCTAGCCAATTTTGATGCGACACCGGTATTTGTTGATCGTGATTATGTGTACATCAAGGCCCCAGAAAGCCTTCGACAAGCACCGCAGCGGGTTTTGACGCACCCTTACAATAGCTATTTGACCGGTACACTCGCTAACCCACAAGAGAGTGTTAGCCAATGAACCCAGAGCAAGCACGCGGCATCATTCCTTGGTTCGCTAACAACCCGGTTGCAGCCAACCTTTTACTCGTACTGATCATCGCATTGGGTGTCATTAATATGAATGACATTAATCGCGAGGCCTTTCCGAGCCAGGAGCCTGATGAAGTCACCGTCTCCATTAGTTACGACAGCGGTTCTGCTCAAGCCACCGAAGAAGGGGTCGCCATTCCTATGGAACAGGCCCTTGAAGATGTTTTAGGGATTGATACGCTCACTATCTCTTCGACTTCAAGCAAGGCTTCCGCTGAAATTGAAATGCAAGCAGGTTATGACATTGATGAGTTGCTACAAGATGTCAAAGACAGCCTCGATCAAGTAACGTCCTTTCCAGATGAAGCGGACCCTCCAGTGGTGGCAAAAGAGACTCGTCAAGAGCATGCCATCATGATTCAGCTGTTTGGCGATACCGACCGCCGCTCACTGCAAGCGCTTAGCAAAGACTTAGAGTCTGATCTACTTGAGAAGAGCAATATCAATTCGGTTTCCATTTCGGGCTGGCTGGATCCGACAATCATGATCGAAGTGGATAAAGACAAGCTAGAAGCCTATGGATTAACACTAGATGACATCACCAGCGCCATTAATAGTGAGTCGAGCCCGTCTCAAGTCGCTACGTTAAGAAACGAAGATATTTACCTGCATGTTAGAGCCTCTGAGCAAGCCTATGTGAAACAGGATTTTGCCCAAATACCGATACGCACTACCAGTACTGGTGCTGTCTTAACGCTTGGCGACCTAGCAAACATCATTGACGGTTTTGACGATGATGACTTTACCTTATCTCGCTTCAATGGTCGTAGCAGTTTGGCGGTACAGGTCATTACAACAGGCCAAGATGACATCAGCAAATCGGCCGAAGCCGCCAAAGAGGTTGTAAAAGAATGGCAAGAAAGCGGCCGTCTACCACAAGGAGTTGAAATCGAAACCTGGTATGACCGTAGCGAGTCCATCAACGATCGACTGTCGCTGATGGTGAAAAATGCCATCACGGGTATTGTGCTCGTATTCATTATGCTAGCGATTTTCCTAAACCTGACGGTGGCTTTCTGGGTCGCCATGGGACTGCCATTTATATTCTTTGGCACCATGTTTGTGATGGGGCTGGACAGTGTCGGGCTGACTCTAAACATGTTCACCACCTTTGGCTTTATCATGGCGTTAGGCATCGTCGTCGATGATGCCGTTGTGATCGGTGAAAGCGTTTACAGTGTTCGCTCAAAAGAAGGCGATACTCTTGCGAACACCATAAAAGGTACATTGCGAGTGGCCATCCCTACCCTATTTGGTGTATTCACGACGGTGGCAGCCTTTTGGGCCTTATCCAATATTGATGGTCGATTAGGCCATCAATATGCCCAATTTGCTGCGGTTGTAACCATTTGCCTAGTGTTATCAGTGATTGAATCCAAGCTGATCCTGCCGGCGCATTTAGCCCACCTCAACACCCAGCGAAAAGCTCGAAAAAATTGGTTAGCACGAGGCTGGGGCGCTATTCAGCACTCGGCTGATTTTGCTTTGCAGTGGTTCAATAACCGTATCTACGCAGGCACCATTAGATACGCCATTCAGCATCGTTATGCCGTGATTGTTGCCTTTATCGTGCTGTTTTTATTAGTGGTCTCAATGCCATTAACGGGAGCGATCCGTATCAGTTTCTTCCCTAATATTCCAGGCGATACCATTCGTGCAAGCTTGAGTATGCACAGCGATGTAAGCTATGGACAAACCCACAAAGCGCTTACGCTACTTGAAGAGACAGCTCGGGCGACCGATAAAAAGCTGTTAAATGGTAGCGATGCTCAAGGGATAGAACATCTTCAAGTGACCGCAAGCGGTGATCAATCAGGCAGTCTACGTATTGAATTAGCATCCTCAGCGCCATACAGCGCCAATGATTTTGCTCAAACTTGGCAACGCCTTGCTGGAACGCCAGAAGGTGTGAGCAGTCTTCGCATTCGAAGCGCAAGAGAGTCTATTGACGCCCTAAGAGTTGAGCTACGAGGCTCTGATAACACTGTTCTTGATGGTGCTATGGATACTTTTATCAGCAAGTTAGGGGCTGTCTCTGCTGTACGAGGCATTGAGTTGAGCAACTCTTCGACAGAGTCTCGACTGGTTTTGAAACTGAATGATCAGGGCCGCGCCCTAGGACTTTCGACCAATGAACTTGCTTCACAAATCAAAGGTAACTTTGACGGCGAAGTGGTACAAAAGTATCAACGCGACAATGCGGAAATTGAGGTCAGAATTGGCTATCCGGACAGTCAACAAGAAAGCCCTGCTAACATTCTAAATACGCTGATTACATTAACCGATGGCACCAGGGTTCCGCTGTCATCAGTGGCCTTGCTCACTCAAGAAGATGCTCAAACACGCATCACTCGAATTGATGGCAAACGCTCGGTCTACTTATCAGCAGAAGTGGATAAAGATCAGATGTCTTCCACTGAAGTCGTTGAGTATCTGAAGAGCGCTATTGAACCCGAAATGAATAAACGCTTCCCTTCGGTGGATTTATATTACTCAGGCGAAGCGGAAGAACGAGAAGAAACCGAATCGTCGATGATCAAGATGTTTGCCATCGCCATGCTGGTGATATATGGCTTATTAGCGATTCCATTAAAGTCATACAGCCAACCAGTCATCATCATGATGGCCATCCCATTTGGTATTGTCGGAGCACTCTTAGGCCACTGGTTTAACGGCATCGCCTTAGGTATTTTCTCTCTGAACGGCATCATCGCTCTATCTGGGGTTGTAGTGAATGACAGTCTCTTGCTGACCTCCCGCTTTAACGAGTTAAGACAGGAAACCAAGCATTTACACAAAGCCATCAGTGAAGCATGTCAAAGCCGCTTACGAGCCGTCTTATTGACGTCTATTACCACGTTTGCAGGGCTTATCCCTATTCTTTGGGAAACCTCACGACAAGCACAAGTCATGGTACCTGCAGCGGTCTCATTAGCTTACGGTATTCTGTTTGCCACGCTGATCACCCTAATATTGATTCCCGTTCTGCTGATGGTACAAGAGGACATTAAGTACCTTGTTAAGCGCGTGAAGGCGTATGTAAACGACGACAATACTGAGCTAGTAAGCAAAACGCTCGATTAGTTTTTTACGTATTTCATTTGACCTCAACGAAACAGCGCCGCCTCGAAAGGGAGCGGCGCTTTTTTAGGTCTCTAACAAGCCTAATTTGATGTTTTTTTGCACTCTTCGACTAAAGTCTCAATTCTTCTTTATAAGCGCACTGCTACATTCAATGTGCAAATAAAAATAACAAAGGAGATCGACAATGTCTGATCACACGGAAAACCAAGAAAACTATTGGAAGGCGAATGTTAGATTGATTTTCGGCTGCTTAATCGTATGGGCCTTAGTGTCTTACGGTTTCGGCATTCTACTTCGTCCAATGCTTGCAGGAATCGAAGTCGGGGGGACTGATTTAGGCTTCTGGTTTGCTCAACAAGGCTCAATCATCAGCTTTATTGGCCTAGTGTTTTTCTACGCATGGCGTATGAATGCACTGGATAAAGAATTTGGACTTGAGGAGTAATCACCATGAGTCAATTCACGATTAACTTGTTGTTTGTAGGGGCATCCTTTGCCCTCTACTTTGGTATCGCGATTTGGGCCCGTGCGGGTTCGACAAAAGAGTTCTATGTTGCAGGTGGTGGCGTACACCCTGTAATGAACGGTATGGCAACGGCCGCCGATTGGATGTCCGCGGCTTCTTTCATTTCGATGGCGGGCTTGATCGCTGCTGGCGGTTACGCTAACTCAACCTTCCTTATGGGTTGGACTGGTGGTTACGTACTTCTAGCGATGTTGCTTGCACCTTACCTACGTAAGTTCGGTAAATTTACCGTGCCAGACTTCATTGGTGATCGTTTCTACTCACGCACAGCTCGATTGGTAGCGGTAGCGTGTTTGATCATTGCCTCTGTAACCTACGTAATCGGTCAGATGACAGGCGCTGGTGTTGCCTTCTCTCGCTTCCTTGAAGTAGACAAAGACACTGGTCTAATCATCGCGGCGGTTGTGGTATTCTTCTACGCTGTATTGGGCGGTATGAAAGGTATCACATACACTCAGGTGGCTCAGTACTGTGTATTGATCGTGGCATACACGATTCCTGCTGTGTTTATCTCTCTTCAACTGACTGACACTTTCATTCCTGCGATTGGTTTGTTCTCTGAACACACTCAATCTGGTATGCCTTTGCTTCAAAAACTGGATGAAGTCGTACGTGAACTTGGTTTCCGTGATTACACCGCTGACGTAGACAACAAACTAAACATGGTACTGTTTACGTTGTCTCTAATGATCGGTACTGCGGGTCTACCACACGTAATCATCCGTTTCTTCACTGTACCTAAAGTAGCTGACGCACGTTGGTCTGCTGGTTGGGCACTAGTGTTCATCGCCCTGCTTTACCTAACGGCTCCAGCAGTAGCGTCTATGGCTCGCTTGAACCTAATGACCACTATCTACCCTGAAGGTCCAACAGAAAACTCTATCGCATACGATGAACGTCCTGATTGGATTCAAACTTGGGAGCAAACAGGTCTAATCAAATACGAAGACAAAAACGGTGACGGCCGTATCCAGTTCTACAACGACACGCCTGCGTTTGCTGAAGAAGCAACAGCACGTGGTTGGGCGGGTAACGAGCTGACTGTTAACCGTGACATCCTAGTATTGGCAAACCCAGAGATCGCTAACCTACCTGGTTGGGTAATCGGTCTGATCGCAGCAGGTGGTCTAGCCGCAGCACTTTCCACTGCAGCTGGTCTACTATTGGCGATTTCATCTGCGGTAAGTCATGACTTGATCAAAGGTTCGATTAACCCAGACATTACTGAGAAGGGTGAGCTGTTAGCGGCTCGTGTATCCATGTTCTTCGCGATCATTATCGCCACTTACTTGGGTATGAACCCACCTGGCTTCGCGGCTCAGGTAGTTGCATTAGCTTTCGGTATCGCTGCAGCATCTATCTTCCCAGCGCTAATGATGGGTATTTTCTCTAAACGCGTGAACAGTAAAGGGGCTGTACTAGGTATGCTAGCAGGTCTATGTAGCACTCTAGTTTACATCTTCACTTACCTAGGTTGGTTCTTCATTCCTGGTACAAACACACTAGCGAACACACCTGACAACTGGTTGTTCGGTGTATCACCTCTATCATTTGGTGCGATCGGTGCTGTGATTAACTTCGCAGTAGCCTTCATCGTGTCAAACATGACAGAAGAAGTGCCACAGGATGTACAAGACCTTGTTGAAAGCGTACGTTACCCTAAAGGTGCGGGCGGCGCGGTCGACCATTAATCGTTAGTTTGACTAACACGGCTAGCTCCACTGGAGCTAGCCACTTGATTTGCACCACTGATTTCAAACAACAGAATAATAAAAAGGTGACTTTATGCTTTGGGAATTAATCGCGACAATCTGTGCAGGCCTTGCAGGTGCGGGTATCGCCCTATTCATCCGCAAGCTGTCGTTAAAGAAAGCACCTAAATGGCTGGTCCCTACTTTTGCAGGCATCGGCATGCTAAGTTTTCAAATTCAAAGCGAATACACTTGGTACGAGCACCAAGCAAGCCTATTACCAGAAGGCGTAGTGGTAGTAAAAACCGTTGAAGAAGAAGCCCCATGGCGTCCATGGAGCATGGTTTACCCACAAACCACTCGCTTTATTGCGGCAGACATCAACAATGCCGCACAAAATGATCTAAATCACGATGTGTATTTAGTAGATCTCTATTTCTTTGAACGTCGCCTCTCGGCTAAGCGCGTTACTCAAGTTATCCATTGTGGCGCAGGTGCACGTACAAATTTCACCAATAAATTAGAAGTACCAACTGGAAACCAGGTAAATAATAGTGAATGGGTATCTCTTCCAAACAACGACCCATTACTGACCGCTGTTTGTGATGGACGTGCTTCTTGAAAGGCGCTCAGCAATAAGCGCTAATCACTCATTTGCACCTTTAACACTTTTTCCCGACAATACAGGGCTCTTACATTGGAGCCTTGTATGCATTTCGACGCAACCCATCGTGATCATCTTTACAACATCATTTTCAACCGCCGCGATGTGCGCCGAGACTTCCTACCCACTCCGATTGATGATGACGTCATTCAGCGACTTTTGACCGCCGCCCACCATGCCCCAAGCGTTGGTTTTATGCAGCCATGGGATTTCATCATCATTAAAAACCCTGAAACTCGCGCCAAAATTAAAGACGGTTTTCTTGCCGCTAACGAAGCCTCTGCCAAGTTATTTGACGGCGAGCGTCAGACGCTTTATCGCTCACTTAAACTAGAAGGCATTGAAGAAGCTCCATTAGGTATTTGCATCACTTGTGACCGATCACGCACGGGAAACGTTGTCTTAGGTCGCACCATCAAACCGGAGATGGATCTATTCAGCGCGGTTTGCGCGGTACAAAACCTGTGGCTAGCAGCAAGGGCTGAAAACCTTGGTATGGGATGGGTAAGCATTTTAGAAGATCAAGTGCTATATGACACGCTGGGGATACCTGAAAGCTTAGACATCATTGGCTACTTCTGTATCGGCTATGTAGAAGCTTTTCAAACAACGCCTGACCTTGAGCGTTATGGATGGCAAGACCGACGCCCCCTAAATGAAGCTATTCACTATGAGAAGTGGAACACCGATAGTTGAATTTTTCTAATCTATCAGGAGAGTTTTTATCGTTTGAGACAATGCAAGCGTTCTTCTATCATACTTTAGTGTAAGAACTCACTTTTAGGAGAACGATATGAAAACTAAATCTCTTGTAGAAATGCTTGAAGCAGTAGACACAACTTACTTAACTGAACACGAGAAAGCAGCGGCAATTGCTCGTGCTGAAGCGTCTGAATACACTGTCGCACTAATTTCCTCAGCATTTGCTTGGGTTAAAAAAACATTGGTAAGCAAACGTATTTCTTTCAATTCAGCTAAGCACTCTCACGCTTAATCACGCTGTTTTAGGTTATAGGGCGCAAAAATTAATATAAAAATGCGCTTTCCTAAGCCTCCCTCCACACCCTGTCTTTTCTCTTCTTATATTTAAAAACACTAAGCACAAAAAAGGCCACCTTTCGGCAGCCCTTTCTCAATCAATTTCTTGATTAGTGGTGGTGACCACCTTCACCGTGAACATGTCCATGCTCAACTTCTTCTTCAGTTGCTGCACGAACTTCAACGATTTCAACTTCAAAGCTAAGTGGCTTTCCTGCTAATGGATGGTTACCATCTAAGACAACACCGTCTTCTTCAACACCTACAACAACTACTGGCTGTTGGCCGTTAGGCGTTTGCGCCATGAATTGCATACCAACTTCGATGCTATCAACGCCTTGGAAGTTTTCACGTGGTACTTTTTGAATCAATTCTTGATGAATTGGACCGTAACCTTCTTCAGGTGTGACTTCTACTTTCAATGCATCGCCCGCAGCTTTACCCTGAATCGCGTTATCTAAACCTTCGATGATGTTTTGAGCACCACTTAAGAAAACTAAAGGCTCTTGACCTGCTGAAGAGTCAAGAACTTGGCCTCCTTCGTCGGTTAGTGTGTAGTGCATGCTCACCACTGTGTTCGGTGCGATTTGCATTGTAATCTCCTAATTATATATTGGCTGGGAACGAGTGCCGAAGAACTGCAATAACTTATTGCCAAACACTGCCACATCACGAACCCTAATGTGTATTCAAGAATAATGGTAACGAAGCCATCTTTGCTTTACTACCGTATCAGGCATTTTCTTCAAAAATACAGCGGATTTTATTAGATTTTAGGCAAGAACTGACGAATATCTAATGTATGGCTTTTTCCTAACCAGCACGCCCCCTGCGTGTGATCCCAAAGTTCATCTCCGCTCAATGGATGTAGGAGAACATCTAAGCCGCCACGATTTTGAATCAGCCAAGGCATGATGTCTCCCAAAATAGCGGATGAAAATGAAATTTGCACACTCCACATAGGATGAGGACCAACTTTCTTTTCGTGGAAACGCCCCACACGCACATGAAACCTTTCAGCGGCTTCATGGGCAACCTGCTGCGCTTCTGATAAGCCATCATGATCTGAATAGTACAAATGTGCGTGGTAGGCTTTAAACTCTTGCGATGGCATAAGCGATCTCATATTGAATGGTTTCGATCAATCATAGCATTTCTAATCACTGTAATAGAGTGATCGACCTTTAACTGTCTGTTTCATATAGTGAAACAAAGCACTCAAGACTATGGTCTAAAGGCATTCAGCATAAGCTGTGCTACATTAAGCACATCTCGTAGCTAGTAATGGAACATGTCACGCGATGACAGCATTTTGGGTAATTCTCGCAATACTCTACATCTTAGGGCTTTTCTGGATTGCAAATTGGGGCGATAAGGACAGTCCAATTGCTAAACGGCTCACCCGACACCCTCTTGTCTATAGTTTGTCCCTGGCCATTTATTGTACCGCTTGGACTTTTTACGGAGCCATTGGTGAAGCCACTCGGTCAGGTTGGAGCTATTTGCCCATTTTGCTAGGACCTGTTCTGCTGTATCTATTTGGATTTGGCATTCTACGAAAGATGATCTTTGTAAGCCGCAGACAAAACATCACCTCGGTCGCAGACTTTATCTCTTCGCGCTATGGCAAAAGACCGCTCACTGCCCCAGTTGTCATCCTGATCTGCATGCTCGCAGTAATCCCTTATATTGCACTTCAACTTAAAGCCATAGGCTCAAATTTTGCGTTATTTGTAAACCAAGATGAAAGCTCAGCTAGCCTAGTGGTCTTTGTGGCAACCGTATTGATCGGGGTCTTTGCGATGTTGTTTGGTACACGCAAGGTCGAAGTAACTGAATACCGCTCAGGTATGATGCTAGCGATTGGCAGTGAGTCACTATTTAA
The DNA here is from genome assembly GCF_004363305.1 of Marinomonas communis. Taxonomy (GTDB): domain Bacteria; phylum Pseudomonadota; class Gammaproteobacteria; order Pseudomonadales; family Marinomonadaceae; genus Marinomonas; species Marinomonas communis. Next base: position 1,209,892 of record NZ_SNZA01000001.1, read on the forward strand.
ATTAGTAGCCATCATTGCCGTGGGACTGGTTGCGATTTTTGCGGTTCCTCATGACTCTTTTGAAGGCTTTATCGAAGGCGCTGATTTGAGCGAATGGCGCAGCGATACCTTTTTCTCATTTCCATTTATTATGCAAACATTGATGGCCGCCGCCGCGGTCATTTGTTTACCTCGCCAATTCCATGTCACGGTGGTCGATCATCAGAATGACAAGCAGTCACGCACAGCACGATGGGTATTCCCTTTATACTTGCTCATTTTTGCTGCGCTTATTCCCCCTATTGCCATTGTTGGACAGAGCCTCTTTAGCAGTGACGTAAATGGTGATACCTATGTCATTCAATTGGCTCTAGAATCGCAAAACCTCCCGTTACAAATCCTCATGTTTCTTGGTGGTATGTCTGCGACAACTGCCATGGTCATTGTCGCGACCTTTGCGCTCAGTATCATGATCAGTAACGATGTGATTCTGCCGCTGATGTTGGCTCGGAGCAAAACCCAAAATAGAGCCTTACCTATTTATAATCGTCGGATTTTGCTGGTGCGACGAATCGCCATGATAGGTATTTTGTCTTTATCCTTTGTCTATTACCAAGAAATGGCAAACAGTGAATCCCTTGCTAGCACAGGCTTACTTGCCTTCTCATTAGTATTCCAGCTAGTTCCAGCTGTCATTGGCGGTTTATATTGGAAACGCGGTCATGCCTACGGTGTCTACGCGGGTCTGACGCTTGGCTTTATCTGCTGGTTCTTATGGATGCTGCTACCCTTCACTGCTGGCGGTGAAATGTCATTAGGCACCTATTCGTCACGCAGTGAGCTCATTAGTTATGGTGCCTTAATCAGCCTAATTGCCAATATTATTGGTTATGTTTTTGGCTCTCTGTTGGCAAGCGAACGTCTAGTCGACCGTATCCAAGCCACAGCCTTTGTCACACCCACTTCGGAAGTTGAAAGCCGCTTTTTTAAGCCAAAAAGTAAAGCTATTAATGGCGACTTATTCGTACTCTTGGAAACTTTTTTAGGGGAACAAAAATGCGCTGAAGTGATTCATCATTTCGAACAAAATTACAACGAGGACTTGCCTTCAAACCAGCGCCCGTCTCGACTATTTATTGAATATTGCGAACGCGTACTTGGGGGAGTGCTAGGTGGTTCTTCTGCTCGAACGATCATCAACTCATTATTGGTTGATAAGCAAATCAAAGTAGAAGAGATGGTGACCTACTTAGATGAAGCCACTCAAGCTATTCAGTTCAACCAAAACTTATTGTTCATCTCGCTAGATAATCTAGACCATGGCATCAGTGTCGTCGACAAAGAGCTACGAATGGTGGCTTGGAACAAAACCTATATGTCCCTCTACCCGTATCCAGAAGGCATGTTAAAAATAGGTCTACCAGTCGAAGAGTTAATCCGTTTCAATGCCGTCAATGGCGAATGTGGTGTGGGTGACGTTGAAGAGCTAGTAAATAAGCGACTAGAGCATCTACGTAAAGGTACAGGACATCGTTTCCTCCGCAGAAGAGCCAATGGCCGAGTTATTGAAATGGTGGGCAACCCCCTCCCCAATGGCGGCTTTGTTACCAGTTTTACCGATGTCACAGAGCACATTGAAAGTCAGCAAGCCCTAAAAGATGCCAACATAGATCTGGAAAAACGTGTAGTTGCCAGAACACAAGAAGTACAGGGCATTAACCAAGAATTGAGACAAGAAATTGACCGACGCGCTCAGGCAGAACAAGAGTTAATGAGCGCTAAGGCCGAAGCTGAGCATGCGAATGCCTCCAAAACAGAGTTTCTCGCTCTGGCAAGCCACGATATTTTGCAGCCGTTGAACGCTGCAAAACTTTACCTTGGCGCACTTCAAGACAGCGCAATCCCAGATGATTCCATAACCACCTTGAGCAAGTTAAGCGACTCGCTTGAGTCCACCGAAACCTTGATCTCAACGTTATTAGAAATTGCAAGACTGGATCAAGGTGCGATCAAACCGACTCTTGTTGACACTGACATCCAGCCGATTATTGATCCAATTATCACAGAATTTGCCGTAATAGCAGAAAGTAAAAACCTGCGCCTGTCGACTCACATACGACCTTGCCGAGTACACAGTGATCCAATTTACCTAAGACGCATCATTCAGAACTTTGTCTCGAATGCAGTCAAATATACTGAGACGGGACGGGTCTTAATTTCTGTTAGACCAAGCCATCAACATGTCTCTATTCAAGTATGGGATACAGGGGTTGGCATCCCCAAAAGCGAACAGAAAAAAGTATTTGATGATTTTTATCGCTGGGAAAACAACCGTGAGCCAGGAATGGGCTTGGGTTTGGGATTAGTAAGACGTATGCAGAAATTGCTTGGTGTTACCACCCAAGTACGCTCAGTTCCCCATAGAGGCAGCTGCTTTACGATATTGGTCCCCAATGCGAAGCAACCAGCACTACCTCAGCAAGCCCCTGAAGTAGTCCCTATTACTAAGATCAACAAAGCACTAGCAATGTGCCATATATGGTGCGTCGACGATGATCCTAATAATCTGGAAGCCATGAGCACCTTATTGGACAAATGGCATTGTACTTACCGTACTTTTAATCGTTACGAAGATGCTCTCAATGCTACAGAAGAATCACTCCCTGAGTTATTACTCATGGACTACCAACTTAATGACCAGCATGATGGAATAGATCTAATCACACGCCTGAGGGCGCGCTTTAATCAGAATATCCCTGCCGTATTGATTACAGCGGTGCGTACAGATGAATTGGCAGAACTGTGCAAACAGCAGCACATATCCTATATGCCAAAACCAGCAAAGCCCGCAAAATTACGGGCTTTGGTTCAACACATTATCACACAACGGGATGTTATAAAGGATGAGTAGAAACAGGTGGAGTTAACCCACAACCACGAAGGATGATCTCGCTTAAGGTATCACCAACGCGAACTAAATCTGCTTCGTCAAGCTGTTCTTTTCCTGTTAAAGCAAGAATCTGCGCTTCAAAATCCGCGTAATGCTGGGTCGTCGACCAGATCATAAAGATAAGGGCAACTGGATCGACTTTGCGCATCTTGCCAGTCTCAATCCATTGCTCAATCACCCCCACACGAGAGCGCAACCATGGACGTAAGTCCTCTTTTAAGTAATCACCAATGTAGTGAGCACCTTGAATCACTTCTTGAGCAAAGATGCGCGACGATCGACCACTTTCAAAACTTTGACGTAATTTGATTCGAATAAAGCGATCAAGCACAATGGCTGGGTCATCCATGGCCGTGGCCTTATCAAATAGATCATTCCAACTGTCAGCAATGTTGTTCAAAACTTGCTTGTAAAGATTCGCTTTGGAATGAAAATAGTAAACGATATTTGGCTTTGGCAAACCCGCTCGTTCAGCTATATGCTGGAGGCTCGCACCACCAAAGCCTTTCAATCCAAATTCAATTTCAGCCGCTTCTAAAATACGCGAGAAGACCTCTTCTCGGTTGGCTTGACGCTTACTCATGAGTCGTTTTATTCCTTCGATTTATCCACGTAAATGATCTAATTGATCTGATACTAATGTGTTGGGAGCTAACTCGTATGCTCGACCAAAACCTTTGACGAAACGCCCTTTTACTGGACTTAGCTGAAACATCAGAAAATCCCCCAGCGACAGCAACTGAGACGCGACTTCACCGTGTCGTTTGACTAACAAGCCACCCACAGACGACCAAATAGCAGACTCTCTCTGAATCATGCTAACTGATACTTCGTATTGTAACCGTTTTCGAGCATAGACAGTATCGCTGCTCGCTTCGTCTTCAATGATCAATACTGAGGCATTTAGAGCCTGCTCTAACGCTTCAGTATGCTGCGCTAAACGACTGACTAATATGTAAAACTCGTTGTCTAGCACGACATAGGGAGCATATGACGCAATAGGAGCACCCTGAGCATCCACAACAGCGAGCATTAAGCTGCCCTGCTGATCAAGGAAGGCTTGAATTTCAATCGCCAGCTCACTGGCCAAACGTTGGTTTTTCACGGTGCCTCCTTGTCGTCTTTAAAACTTAGTCAAGCAATGCCTTCAATTGCTCAGCACTTGTCAGCTTACCTTCATCATCTATGTTTGGAAAAACAGCTAAGGTAATATTGTCCTTCTCAAGACTTGGAAGCCACATGCTTTGGAAAGTCTCCAGAGAGACCTCAACAGGCTCACAGTCATCCCATTCATCTATCGCCCACTGAGCAGCGAAGTCTGCATCAGGCCACACCATAACGCAGTCGCCATCATCGGTTTCAACCATCACGAAACCTTCTTCGTTGCTTAGACTCCAAACTGTTTTATGTTCTTTGACTGTTTTTACAAAGTACTCTAATCGAACATCATCAGGGGATGCGAGTAACTGGATGCGTTGATCTAAGCTTAGCTCTTCACTCATTCTGGATCTCTCTTTAAAACGTTAAAATAGCGCCACTTCGGCATCGGTTAGCTCTCGGTACTGACCTTCTTCTAAGTCACCCAAAGCCACCTCAGCGATGGATTCTCGATGTAGACGAACAACTTTATTACCTAAGGCCGCCAACATACGCTTAACTTGGTGATATTTTCCTTCAGAAATACTTAACAATATTTCGTGAGAAGTCACTCGTACAACTTTAGCAGGCTTAGTTGGTTGCTCTTCGCTCTTAAGTTGGACGCCCAGCTCAAGTTGCTTAATCGCTTCATCAGTGATGTCGTCCGCACACCAGACTCGATATTGCTTAAAACAGTCACTCTTAGGCGATGTAATACGATGCAACCATTGTCCATCTGTCGTTAAAAGCAGCAACCCTGTTGTGTCCATGTCCAGACGCCCAACAACACGTAAATCTTTCTGCTCGTGCGTTGCAATCAAATCCAACACAACCGGGTGTTGGCCGTCTTCCGTAGCACATACATAGCCAGCAGGTTTATTCAGTACGAAATACTTATCTCTAGGCCAAGCTAATAAATCATCGCGATGCTTAACTAGATCTTGGTGCGTGACTGTATGATTGGCTTTTTTAGTGACCGTATCATTGACGCTGATCTGTCCTTTGGTGATTAGGACTTTGGCATCTTTTCGTGACAAACCTAATGTATGGGAAACAAAGAAATCGAGTCTAACGGAAGTATCGGAAAAGGGTTTTGACATAGAGGCTGGAAGTGTCTCGTCGCATGAAATTGAGGATTAAATACAGCGAGCCCTGTTTAACTTTGTTGTATGAGCACAAAACAAAACGGGTCAAGCATGATGTCTATATCATACCTGACCCGCTAGATTTAAGAAACGCAGTTAGCGTCTAATTAAAATGAGACGCTGTATCGACCAGGCTTATGATTCATGACCAGCATAAAGTTAAGCACCACAGCGCCCAAGATTGAAATCGCAATCAATGAGAAGTCCACGATAAACACTGACATGAACACCACCATACAATCCACTGTCATCATAAACTTACCAATTGGCACGCCACGAGTTTGGAATAAGTAACGCGCCAGAATATTCAGGCCACCCAAGCTTGCGTTATGGCGGAACAGCATCACGAAGCCTACGCCAATTAAAAACCCGCCAGCGATGGTGGCATAGAATGGGTTAATGTTCTCAAGCTGTAAGAACATCGGCGTGATATCCGTGAATAAAGACACTAAAAACACTGAAGCAAAGGTTTTGAGGGTGAATTCCAAGCCAATACGACGAATCGACAACCAGTAAAATGGCAGATTGATGACAAAGAAAATTTGTCCGAAGCTAAAAGACGTTATGTAATTAAGCAAGAAAGCAATACCTGCCGTACCGCCAGTCAACAAGCCAACTTGCGTATAAAAGTTAATGCCCAAGGCGATCATCATAGTACCCGCGATGATGGCTTGGGCATCTTCTAGAAGAGAATGCCGTTTGATATCAGACACCGCTACAGACATAAAAACTAACCCTTGTTGAATCCTAAAGAGCCTGTATTTTAGTCTCTGTCTAAGCGGTACTCTATGGCTGAGCAAACCCTAAAAATGCACAGCAAGTCTTACGTGTATACTTTTTTGTACACCACAAGACATCGTGCCAACCTATCGCCTCAAGAGATTAATCACGAGCACTAACAGCAATACACTTAAAGCGACCATTAAAATGTTAGTAACCATAGCTACTTTGCCACGACGAGCTGTCGTCATTACGTTGTTTTAACCAACGAAGGCGATTAGTGCGTTTCGCGACGGCCAGTTTGCTGCCGTAAGTTTGCGTGAAAAGCTCCCACTCAAATCGTAAATGGGAAGCCGTCAGCTCAATGAGCTCACGATGCTCTGTCGGTAGCTCAGGCTTAACAATGATACTCTGCAGAAATTGCACACCACGCTCAAAGTAATCATTAGCCTGAAGCCACTCCTTCATAGAAACAGACACTTCTGCGAGATTCATATAGCTCACAATCACCGCCGAAACGGCTGTTTCTGCATCGACCTCAAAGTCATCTTTAAAAGTTGCTTCCGCACATGCCAAGGCTTTTCGCCCCAACTCTTGAGCGTCTACATAGGCCTCGCGAGTATGTGCTTCATTTGCTTGTCGAGTTAAATGCTGCCAGTAAATCATAGGACCTCCTCTTCTAATGATAAGAATGATTATCATCTAGAAAACAGGAAAAGTCCAATTAAATAAGAAAGATTCTCATTTTACCATTCGATGCCAGCTTGCGCCTTCACTCCCCCTTCGAAGGCATGACGCTCATTAGCGATTTTACTATGCGTATCAACACTATCTAATAAGGCTCTCGGTGCCGTTCTGCCGGTCAGCATCACATTTTGGTGAGCAGGCCTATTCGCTAACGCTTCGACCAGATCGTCCGCATCAAGATAACCGTACTTATACATATAAGTAATTTCATCCAGCAGGACAAAGTTCACACGCTCATCCGCAAGCGCTTGTTTTGCCACTTCCCAAGCTTGATTGGCGGCTTTTTGCTCTAACTCAGGGTCGCGCGTTTCCCAAGTAAAACCATGCCCCATCACATGAAAAGACACTTGGGGATGTTGACCAAAAAATAATTGCTCCCCTGTTTCTTTACGACCTTTGATAAATTGAACAACGGTCGCATTTTGGCCATGCCCCAATGCTCGGGCCATCGTACCAAACGCGCTCGAGCTTTTGCCTTTACCGTTGCCAGTTAACAAGATCGAAACACCACGCTCTTCGGTTGCCGCAGCAATTTTCTTATCCACCACCTCTTTCTTTTTCAAACGCTTGGCCATGTCGATTTGCGCTTGCTGTTCTGGGGTTCTCTCCATCGTTATGAATCTCTTTTTTTGAATAGTAACCAGCTTGGGTAATACAAGCCTTTATGAATTGCCAGTATTCTCAGTATAAAGATCAAAAAGCTGGCGTAAATCGAGTTATATTCATGCCAAGGCATATTCTGCTCTAGTAGCACGACTAACAAAGCTCCGAGAAATGCTGGTGTGGCATAAAACTCTTTGCCTAACACCAATGGCGCACGATCACTCAACAAGTCTCGGATGATCCCACCTGCAACTCCAGTAATCACCCCCATGGTAATGGCAATCATCGGAGAAAAACCTTGAGCCAGTACGCGCTCCGTAGCGACGACAGTAAATAAAGCCAACCCAAATGAGTCGGCGTAGTGAAATACCTGCTGGCGGTTTTCGATCACCCTCACGCCAAAGAAAGCGAATACTGAGGACAAAAATGCAACCCATAAATAAGACGTATCTTGCACCCAATACACGGCATCCAGCCTCAGCACAACATCACGAATGGTACCACCGCCCAACGAAGCCACCATACCCAGCAACACAATGCTAAAAATATCCATGTTGCGTCGACCAGCAGAAATAACTCCCGAAATTGCGAAAGCGGCAATACCAATCATGCCCAAAATGTACAACAGCATAGATACCTCTTTATCGTACCCAGTCACCCGCGCCTAAACGATTCAGCATGGCATAATGCTCGCCTAGATCTAATTCAGTGATACTGGAATAAGAAGGGTTTAAACGATGACACTGGTCCAATGGCCATTGACATAAATGTGCCACCAGCACTTTAATCACGCCAGCATGCGTAACCAATATTGTGTCTTTATCCGCCTGACGAATGCCTTCAAACCAGCTTATTACGCGCTCCAACAAAGCGGTTAAACTCTCACCATGATATGGAGCGTTATTGGTCAGACATGCCATCCATTCATCAATTTCAGACTTGGGAATGTCATTCCATAAACGATTTTCCCAATTGCCAAAATCTACTTCTTTAATAGCCTCCACTGACACGGATTGAGGGTGTAATGTTTGTGCGAGCAAGCGTGTTCGCACTAACGGGCTGTGAAAGAATTGCCAAGTTTTATCTGGGTAGTGTTTGCTGAGCCAAGTGTTAATAGCTTGTGCATCGTGCGACCAGCTCTCCACAATCGGTACATCCGTTTGACCATAGCAAAGCCCTTTTGCAACGTCCGGTTTGGGGTGACGAATCAACAATAACTTCATTAGGCTTGCCACCCAAGTAAGGTAAATAACACCAACAGCTCCGCGATCTGTTCACTGGCTCCCAGCGTGTCACCGTTATAACCATTAATTCGGCGAACTAAATATAGGCCGACACAGACACCTGTTACCGCTAACATTAGTACAACTGAGAACCAAGCATTTACGCCAATCAACACAATGACAAACAGCATAGACAAGGCGATCCAAGCATAGCCACGCAAAGTGAAATCAGAAATCATGCTTTTAGCTTTACTATGACCAAGGCTGACGTAATCCAAGAAAGTCATGATCCCAAGTGGCAACCAACGGGCGCAAACATGAACCGTGATCCAGCCCAACAGCACAAACAATATGCCATCTTGCCACAGAGATTTAGTGATCCACTGACTCAAGAGCCACCACTTTATTGCAAAGCAAAATATCCCTGCCAGCACACCATAACTGCCAACCCGCGAGTCTTTCATAATGGTGAGGCGCTGCTCTGCTGTCCAACCGCCGACTAATCCATCGGCAGCATCCATCAAACCATCTTCATGAAAGGCCCCAGTCAATAACACTGCACTGACGATCATAAGCAATGCTTGAAACTCAGGAGACCATCCGCTGAAGAGCAGCGGCCAAGCACTAACCATTGCGACGATCACACCGACCCATGGCAAAAAGCACACGCTAGGCGTGTGCTTTTTAGGGGAGTCCCAATCGATATTCAGTGGGATTCTTGTATAGGTCGCCAGAGATCGTTTAAAGCCCTGCCAATCCTGATCAAGAAGCATTGCTGACTCCAGCGGACTCAAAACTCGCCATTTCATTAAAGAAGGTGACGGCACTTTTAATGATTGGGTAACTAAGAATGGCACCAGATCCTTCGCCTAAACGTAAGTCCAGCTTTAAGATAGGTGTGGCGTCAAAGTGTTGTAACAGCGCTTTATGGGCCTGTTCATCGGATTGGTGAGCAAAGATGGCATAATCCACCACGGCTTGCTGCAATTTGCTAGCAAATAACAAAGCAACCGTGCAGATAAAGCCATCCACAACAAACGGTTTACCTAACTCAGCCGAACGTAGCATGGCCCCCGACATGGCTAGAATTTCTAAACCACCTACTTGCGTTGCCACTTCCCAAGGCGCCCATTCACCCACAGGCTTGTTAAGCTCTTGCTCAGCTCGTTTGAGCGACGTCGCAATAATCTGCGCTTTTTTCGAAACGCCAGCGTCATCTAGCCCAGTCCCGCGCCCTGCTGTTTCTTCTGGCTTCGTTCCAGTTATCGCGCTCATCATGCAAGATGAGACACCTGTATTACCAATACCCATCTCACCAAATAGCAGCAAGTCCATCTCACCACATGCATCCACTTCATCAGCCCCAGCCTGCAAGGCTTGATTGACTTGCTCAAGGCTCAAAGCGGCTTGCTCAGAGAAGTCTTGACTCGCGTAGGCCACTTTTCGTTTCGACAGTAATGGGTGGTCTGGCATGTCAACTTTGACGCCAACATCAACCACCTTTAGTGGTACGTTGTGTTGTTTACAAAAAACACTTACCGCGGCACCACCAGCTAAAAAGTTCGCCACCATTTGTGGTGTGACTTCTTGAGGAAACGCACTGATGCCTTTATCAACCGCTCCATGATCTGCTGCAAACACTAGCATTTGCGCTTTCTCAAGTTTTGGGACTAACGTTCTTTGAATACGTGCCACTTGAAAAGCGATGCACTCTAGGCCCCCCAAAGCACCTGGCGGTTTGGTTTTAAAGTCAATCTTATGTTGGATATCGTCGTCTAATTCACTGCCTAGAGGGGCTACTTGGAAGGTTTTTAACACGGGAACCTCACGAACATTCAATCAATTAAAAAAGCAGGTTAAGCACCTGCTTTTGCCGCACGCTGACGTACCACTTCGTACAAACAAACACCTGTGGCAACCGAGACATTCAAGCTGGTCACCACACCCGCCATCGGCAGTTTAATCAAGTAGTCGCACTGTTCACGGGTCAGACGACGCATACCGTCGCCCTCTGCGCCCATGACAATCGCTGTTGGGATCGTGAGGTCTTGCTCGTAAACAGTTTGCGTTGCTTCACCCGCAGTACCAAAAATCCAAACACCGAGGTCTTGAAGCTTCTTCATGGTGCGGGCAAGGTTGGTGACAGAGAACACAGGCATACTTTCCGCAGCGCCACACGCTACCTTGCTTACCGTCGCATTAATCGTTGCAGATTTGTCTTTCGGGATCACTACCGCATGAGCCCCTGCCGCATCGGCACTACGTAAACATGCGCCAAGGTTATGAGGATCTGTTACACCGTCCAAAATTACGATCAATGGTACAGCATCTAGGTTTTTCACTAAACGCTCTAAATCCTTCTCATCACCTGTTTTGGTGACCTCAGCCAACGCCACCACACCTTGGTGCACCACACGCTCTTTGCTTTTACTAAATAGCTGGTCCAAGTCACGGCGCGGCACTTGGCTGACCCGAATTTTCTGAGCCTGACACAGCTTAATTATGCGCTGCATCTTTTTATCATCACGTCCTTCCTGTAGACGCACTTCTTTCACTTTACCATCTTGGCCCAGCGCATTTTCTACGGCATGAATACCGTATACCCAATCTAAATCTGCCATGTGGCTAACACACTCTTTCTATTCTTTGATTAATCACGTACACGAGCTTTGGCGTTGCTCTTTTTCTTTTTGGTTTTCAGCTTGGTATTTTTAGCTTTCGTCCCCGTTGCCTTTTTCACAGCTGACGATTTTTTTGGCGTTGCGCTGCTGCTTGCACCATCGGCTTTCTTGCCCGCTTTTTTAGGGCGTGACTTTTTAGCTTTGGCTTTTACTTTCTGAACGTCCTTTTTCTTGCCTGATTTTTTCTTAGGCTTGTTATCCCACTCTTCGTTCGCGGGCGCTTTTTGGCCTTCACGATCAGGTCTTGCCTTTGGTTTAACACGTCCACCAAGCTCCATCGGTGGCAACTGAGCCAACTGCATTTCAAGCTCAGTCAATTCGTCCAAATCCATGCGTTTTTTAGGCTTCGGACGACCTTGCAACATTTGCAGGTCAATCTTACGCTGCTCAAGGTTTACGCCAGATACGGTCACACGTACTTGCTCGCCTAAACGGAAAACCTTACCAGTGCGCTCACCAATCATAGCTTGGTGCTCAGGATCGTGAACAAAGTAATCGTCCCCAAGTCCAGACACGTGCACCAAACCGTCGACGTATAAACCGCCTAATTCAACAAACAATCCAAATGGCGTAACAGCAGTGACAATGCCATCGAACTCTTCACCCAAGTGTTGTTCAACGTACTGACACTTAAGCCATGATTCCACATCACGAGTGGCCTCGTCCGCTCGACGCTCCGTCACAGAACAGTTTTCACCGAGTTGATCCATGGCAGCATCATCGTAGCCATAAATCTTGTTCGCTTTTAGGGTCACTGAACCCGGTACTTTATAGGCTTGAGTGACCTTTGGTGCACCCTCACCACGAATCAAGTAACGAATCGCACGGTGAACTAATAGGTCTGGGTAGCGGCGAATCGGGGATGTAAAGTGGGTGTACGCATCGTATGCAAGACCAAAGTGCCCCACATTATCTGGTTGATAAACCGCTTGCGACATAGAACGAAGTAACATGGTTTGAATGCTTCGCGCGTCAGCTCGATCACGGATTTTCTCAGCTAAATCAGCGTAATCTTTCGGTGTCGGCTTTAATCCACCACCCAGTTCTAAACCCAGTACGGATAAGTAAGTACGCAAAGCAATCAATTTCTCTTCACGCGGGCCTTCGTGGATGCGGAACAGCGCTGGCAGATTCGCTTTTAATAGCAATTCAGCAGAAGCAACGTTGGCACACAGCATACACTCTTCGATCAGTTTATGGGCATCGTTACGCTCGATCGGCACAATTTGCTCAATCTTAGCGTTTTGATCAAACACCATACGTGTTTCGACCGTGTCGAAGTCCATCGCACCACGCTCTTCACGCGCTGCACGTAAAACTTGGTATAAGCCATATAAGTCATCAATGTGTGACACGATGTCTTTGTATCGCTCACGCAGCTCAAGACCTTGCTCATCCGGCTCGGCAGCAATCATCTTCGCGACTTTTGAATAGGTCAGGCGTGCATGAGAGTTGATGATACCTTCGTAGAATTTGTAGCCGCGCATTTTACCGCGAGTGGTTAACGAGATTTCAGCCACCATAGCTAAGCGATCAACGTTTGGGTTTAGGGAACACAAACCGTTAGAAAGCACTTCTGGCAACATAGGTACAACACGACCAGGGAAGTAAACCGAGTTACCACGTAAGATCGCTTCTTCATCCAACGCAGAGCCTTTCTTCACGTAGTGTGAAACATCGGCAATGGCAACATACAACTTCCAACCGCCCGGTGTTTTTTCACAGTACACCGCATCGTCAAAGTCACGAGCGTCTTCGCCATCAATGGTGACAAAAGGCGTTTTCCTATGATCAACGCGATTCACTTTATCGTCTTCTGCGACCTCTGTCGTGAAGTGACTGATTTGCTGTACAACGTCTTTCGGCCATTCATTTGGAATGTCGTACTGGTGAATCGCGACATCAATCTCAAGACCAGGTGCCATAAAGTCACCTAAAATCTTTTTCACGATGCCTTTTGCTGCAACATGACGTTCCGCGTAGGTAACGATCTCCACTAATACATATTGACCGTGCTTCGGAGATAGTCCGGAAGATTGCTCGATCATGATGTCTTGGGATATACGAGGGTTCTCAGGCGTAACAAACGCTGAACCACTTTCTTCGTAGTAACGGCCAACCAAAGTACTGTGTTTGCGTTCTTTGATCTCGACCACGACACCATCAAGTCGCCCTTTAATCGTTTTGCCAGACAGACGCGCAACGACTAAATCGCCATCCATAACAGATTGCATTTGTCGGGGAGATAAGAATACATCGTCTTCATCTTTGCGTAGTAAAAAGCCATGGCCGTCTTTTTGACCTTGTACGTAGCCTTCTATTAAGTCGCTTTCTACGATAGGAGAATAAGCATCGTCATAGTTGCTAACCAATTGATGATCTCGACACATCGCAATTAAGCGTCGACGCGCGGCTTCAATGGAGTCATCATCTTTTAAACCGAAGGCTTCACATAATTCAGGGTGAGTAACAGGACGACCCACCGAGGCGATGTGCTCTAGTATGTATTCGCGACTCGGAATGGGGTTGTCATATTTTGATGCTTCCCGATCTCGAAATGGGTCTTGAATGTCTTTTTTACTCAAATGGTACCGTCCTATTAATTAGAAGCACTTCTTAGCTTCTATTTTTGAATGAATTAATGATCTAAGTATAAGTTATTATTAGAGAATACTCTCTAAATGGTGCCACATTATTCACTATGGCTGCATCTTTAGCCTCTTAAGCCCTGTAATAACACAACAAAACGGGGCTTTTTATGTCATATCTATGGCGAAAAAATGACAAGCAGGTTTGCCTTCATAACTTTTTCGCCACAAATATCGTCTAAATCATGTAATAAATCTGTTATTTCCCTGCACAGATCAATTTTTTAGATAGTTCCGCTACTTTTCAGCTCACCCCCGATTACGGGTTAAATGCATCTCAGCCATGATTCTGGTGGAAATTTCTTCCACAGACAGGCGTGTTGTATTCAAAAATGGAATACGTTCTTGGCGATAAATCGCCTCTACTTCATTTAGTTCATAACGACACTGGCGCGATGAAGCGTATTTACTTTCCGCCATACGCCCTGTGCGAATTTCATGCAGACGTTCAGGATCAATGGTCAAACCAAACAACTTATGCTTATGTGGTTTTAGCACTTTCGGCAGACCAAAATCATTAAAGTCATCTTCCGTCAAAGGATAGTTGGCGGCTTTGATACCGTACTGCATTGCTAGATATAAGCTAGTTGGGGTTTTACCAGAGCGAGACACACCCAATAGAATGATTTCAGCTTCATCATAATTTTTTACAGAGACCCCGTCGTCATTGGCTAACGCATAGTTGATCGCATCAATACGCCCATCGTAAATCCCTTCCTTTATACCATGCGCTTTTTGCGCGTTAGGCTGAGCTGGAACGCCCAATGCTTGTTCAATAGGTGACAATAAATCCCCAAAAATGTTGTAACAATGACCATCACAAGACTCGATTATTGAACGAATATTAGGATCTGAAATAGTGAAAAACACCAGAGTGCTTTCCCCTTTCGATCGCTCTTCTTGCAACTGTTTACAGAAACCATGCGCCTGATCTGCGGTTGATAAAAAGGGCACGCTGACCTGCTTAATGGTCACATCAAAGAACGAAAGCATGGCTTGACCAAACACCTCAGCTGTAATGGCCGTACCGTCTGAAACGAAATAAACCTTCACGAAATACCCCTATTTTGTTGTTAAGCAACGACATTGAAAAAACTGATTGAAATAAAACAACATCGAATAATCGATTTTATTCATTTCACATCCTCTTTTTACAATGACTCCTATTGTTCCGTTATGGCAAGCCATTGATCAGGAACAAAATAATAATTCTTATGTGACAAGCTGGAGTGCAGTGTGAGCAAATTTATTAAGTGGTTTAGTGATCTACGTCTTGATGATGTAGGCGAAGTGGGCGGAAAGAACGCATCTCTTGGTGAGATGATTTCCAACCTTTCTGATTTGGGGATTCAAGTTCCAAACGGCTTTGCAACAACCGCTTACGCTTATCAAACGTTTTTAGAAGAAAGTGGCCTTAACCAACAAATCCATGATCTGCTTGATGCTTTGAATGTTGACGATGTTCAAGCACTTGCTCAAGCAGGTAAGCAAATTCGCACATGGGTTGAAGAAGCGCCATTTTCAGACGAATTCAACAATGAAATCGAGCAAGCCTACTCACAGCTGTCTAATGATAATGCTGGTGCTTCCTTTGCAGTGCGCTCATCAGCAACAGCGGAAGACCTTCCTGACGCATCCTTTGCTGGACAGCAAGAGACTTTCTTAAACGTACAAGGTTTGGATGCTGTTAAGTTAACCATCAAGCAAGTATTTGCTTCACTGTTTAATGACCGCGCCATTTCATACCGTGTTCACCAAGGTTTCGAACACAAGGGCGTAGCTCTATCAGCAGGCATCCAAAAAATGGTGCGCAGTGACATTGGCGCTTCCGGCGTACTATTCACCCTTGATACCGAGTCGGGCTTTAACGACGTGGTGTTCATCACTGCTGCTTACGGACTAGGTGAAATGGTCGTTCAAGGTACCGTAAACCCAGACGAGTACCATGTTCACAAGGGCACGTTACAAGCTGGTCGCCCAGCAGTAGTTCGAAAAACACTTGGCAGCAAAGCTCAAAAAATGGAATACGCAGCGGCTGACAGTGATGAGTTTGTGCAAATCGTACCGGTAACACTGGATCAACAAAATCAATTTGCATTAACCAACGAAGAAGTTGAAGACCTTGCCCGTCAAGCCATGATCATTGAAAAACACTACCAGCGTCCGATGGATGTTGAGTGGGCCAAAGATGGCATCGATGGCAAGCTCTACATCGTACAAGCTCGCCCAGAAACGGTTCGTTCGCAATCCAGCACGCAAAGCATGGAACGTTACAACCTTCGTGAAAATGCACCTGTATTGGTTACAGGCCGCGCCATTGGTCACAAGATCGGCTCAGGTGCCGTAAAGGTTCTGCGCTCTATCAACGAAATGGATCGTATCCAAGAAGGCGATGTTTTGGTTACAGATATCACCGATCCTGATTGGGAACCAATCATGAAAAAAGCCTCTGCGATTGTCACGAATCGTGGTGGTCGTACCTGTCACGCAGCCATCATTGCTCGTGAGCTTGGCATTCCTGCTGTTGTAGGGACTGGCGATGCAACAGAAACCTTGAAAGATGGCCAAGAAGTAACTGTTTCTTGTGCTCAAGGTGATATGGGCATGGTTTACCAAGGTGCATTGAAATTTGATGTGGTGACCTCTGAAGTGGGCAACATGCCCGATCTACCTGTAAAAGTCATGATGAACGTAGGCAACCCAAACCGAGCGTTTGACTTCGCCATGCTACCGAACGCTGGCGTTGGTTTGGCTCGCCTAGAATTCATCATCAACCGTATGATCGGCATTCACCCGAAAGCACTGCTTAACTTTGATCGTATGGATGCAGGTTTAAAAGAAGAGATCACTCACCGAATCGCAGGTTACGCAGGCCCAGTTGAGTTTTACGTTGAAAAGCTTGTAGAAGGTGTATCAACGCTCGCCTGCTCGTTTGCAGACAAACCAGTGATTGTGCGCCTATCTGACTTTAAGTCAAACGAGTACCACAACATGGTCGGTGGACCGCAGTTCGAACCAGATGAAGAAAACCCAATGCTTGGTTTCCGTGGTGCGGCACGCTACCTAGACGAATCATTCCGCGATTGTTTCGCCTTGGAATGTGAAGCGATTCGCCGTGTACGTAATGACATGGGCTTCACCAATGTACAGATAATGATTCCTTTCGTTCGTACTCTAGAAGAAGCTGAACAAGTGATTGCTCTACTTGCTGAGCATGGCTTAGTTCGCGGTGAGAACGATCTTAAAATCATTATGATGTGCGAATTACCATCTAATGCTTTGCTAGCTGATGAGTTCCTAGAATTCTTTGATGGCTTCTCAATCGGATCAAACGACCTGACACAGCTAACACTGGGTCTAGATCGTGACTCTGGACTTATTGCCGACAAGTTTGATGAGCGCAATCCAGCCGTTAAAAAGCTACTTAAAATGGCCATTGAGGCCTGTAAAGCAAAAGGCAAGTACGTAGGTATTTGTGGTCAAGGCCCATCAGACCACGCCGATTTTGCAGATTGGCTAGTAGCACAAGGCATCGAAAGTGTATCACTCAACCCTGATACAGTGGTTGAAACATGGCTGCACCTTAATGAAGTACTTACCGAAGCCACTTCATTAAGTCAGGACGCTGTTTAATCGCAGCATTCTCTCTAAGTCATTCGCCCCGCTTTATGCGGGGCTTTTTTTGGGAAAGTGAAAATACTAGCGAAGCTGACTGTCTTTACTGCCACTTCGATTGTATAGGCTGCTCGCCTTATCGTGATCTTCAAACTCAGATTGACAAGCAATACACAAGCGTACTCCAGGGATCACTTGGCGGCGCTTTTCAGGAATCTCAGCATCGCACTCTTCACAGAATTCAAGGCTATCCCCGACCGTTAGACGGCTGCGAGCACGCTCTACAGCTGAGTTAACGGTTGCATCAATTTGATCCTGTACTGCGCCGTCATGCGCCCATCCACTTGCCATATACTGCTCCTTATATGTGTATGTGCAGCATAAAAAACCATCAACAAACTCTCAATAAACAGATTAGGAAAGTTTAAAGGTCGACATGACCTTATAATTCTCTTGAGCAGTATCCGCCAATTCTTGGCTTGTTGCTCGGTTTCGGGAAACCAGCTCACCAGCCTCTTTCGATAGCTGACTAATGTCTTGATTCACAGAATTCAAGCTCTGTACTGCCGCTTTCTGCCCTTCAATACTGTGATTGATATCAGCACCTGCAGCCATGATAGCATCGACGGAAACAGCTACCGCATTCAGTGAATGAGCCGTCTGAGTGAGGTCCTCTGAGGTATGATGCAATTGTGAGAAGCTTGCTTGGATCTTCTCTTGAGCATCTTTCGCTCCAGATTGCAGTTTCGTGATCATGGCCTGGATTTCTTCTGTACTCGCTTGAGTTCGACTCGCTAGGTTACGAACCTCATCTGCGACCACGGCAAAACCTCGACCTTGCTCTCCTGCCCGCGCCGCCTCGATGGCTGCATTCAAAGCCAACAAGTTAGTTTGCTCAGCAATTTCACTGATCACCACTAAAACCGCACCAATATTTTGAGACTCTTGAGCAACGCCTTCAACACTACTCACACCTTGCGTTAACTCACGAGATAATGTCTCAAGAGACGCAATCGTCTGCTGGATAGAGTCTTGCCCTAGGGTGGTTTTAGCTCGAGTTTCTGAAGCGTTCTCAAGACTGGTATCAATGGAAGCAATTACCTTATTTTTTAGGCCATCTACTTCTTCAATGATGTCGCTCATCTGTTTAAACAACAATTCACGCTTAGCAGTAATCGCCTGTGTATCCGATGCAACTTGCTGTAGTAACTGGCTACGTTGCTCCACTGTTTTATTTAACCCAACGGCTGACTCTAAAGTCCCACGCAAGCGTCTTGAAAACGCATTGTAAGACTTAGAAATCATAGCCAATTGATCTTGACCGTTTTCCGGTAATTGAATCGTTAAATCGCCCTCACCGTTTGCAATGTTCTCCATGGCATTCCGAATATCTTGGATAGGCTTCATAATCGAGCGCAGAATAAGCATTGAGATAACAATCGCTACAAACAACACCACAACCACTACTAAGGAGACTCGCGTAGCCTCTTGCAAAAACAGATCATTGACATCATCTAGATATATTCCCGTGCCAACAATCCAGCCCCACGGCTCAAAACCTTTTACATAGGAGATCTTTTCTATCGGTTTGTCTTCGCCAGGTTTAGGCCATAGGTAATCAACATAGCCACCACCACTCTGCTTAACCACCTGAGTAAAGACTGTAAACAGCTTTTTACCATTAGGGTCTTCAAGCTGACTTAAATCTTGCCCATCTAATGCTGGCTTGATCGAATGCATGACCATACGTGCTTGATAATCGTTTACCCAGTAGTACTCGGACTCATCATAGCGCGCTTTTTCTATAGCATTTAACGCATAAGCCTGGGCTTGATCTTTTGTAAGCTGACCTGATACTTGCAGATCGTAGAAATGTTGTAAGGCGCTAACTTGTACCTCAACAAGGTTTTTCACCTTCTCGGACTTGGCTTCAAGAATGTAGGACTTGTTAACACTCAGAGACATGAAAGCAATTAGCACCATGCCAAAAGCCAGAGTAGTTACCAGAATAGACAATCGCAAACGAATCGTTAATTTTCGCAACAGATTGATCATAAGACCCTCACTTAGCAGTGTTTTTTTTATGCTTTTCTAAGGAGTATAGACCTATAAAAACTCTATGGATGCTGTTTTATTGTGTAAGGCGTGTTTTAGAACGTAAAAATACGTGTCAAAGATGAGTAACTAGAAAGGCTTTAGAAGAGAAGTTTCATAGTAAGAAACGAAAAAAGGCACCAAATGGTGCCCGGGACCGGAATCGAACCGGTACGATATTTCTATCGCAAGATTTTAAGTCTTGTGCGTCTACCAATTTCGCCACCCGGGCTTGGTTCTGAATTGGAGGCCGGAGTCGGAATCGAACCGGCGTACACGGAGTTGCAGTCCGCTGCATGACCACTCTGCCATCCGGCCTCTATCAGGTTTCTCTTGAGAGTGGAGCGGGAAACGAGGCTCGAACTCGCGACCCCAACCTTGGCAAGGTTGTGCTCTACCACTGAGCTATTCCCGCGTCTCAAAAGATGGTGCGTATTCTATAGAATTTGATTTAGACGTCAAGCAAAAAAACCAAATAAATTGTTAACTTAGCGACTTTCTTCAAAAACGAACACTCTTTAACCAAAGACGATTAATCCTTATACAACAAGGACTCACAACCCCCATTACTTTGATGTCAGCTCGGGCCAAGCAGCTCTTAGGTAAACAAACATCGACCATAATGTCAGCAAAGCAGCGACAACAAGGATACCAAGACCCAGTGCAGCCCATTCTGTTCCAGGCGGGTTCGACAGCAATACAAAAATAGCCATCATTTGCATGGTGGTTTTCACTTTACCAACAAACGATACCGCCACACTGGCTCGCTTACCCATTTCTGCCATCCATTCTCTTAGAGCAGAGATCACAATCTCTCTACCTACGATGACAGCACTGGCTAACGTCATTAACACACTATTGTATTCGGCAACCAAAATCACCAAAGCAACAGATACCATCACCTTATCTGCTACCGGATCAAAAAAAGCACCAAACGGTGTTGATTGATTCAGGGCTCTTGCGAGGAAACCATCCAACCAATCCGTGATCGCTGCGATACCAAAAATAGCGGCACTCGCATAGAAGCGACCTTCCCACGGCAAAAAATAGACAATAACTAAAATAGGAATGAGAAAAATACGTAAAGACGTAAGTAAGTTTGGAATGTTCATAAAAGCCTTTTAAAAGAATCACCAATACTTAAGGGATTGGTTAAGCTTAACTTTTATGGAGGTAGAGGTATATCTCTTGTGCTTTATTTCCTCCGATACCTTTAACTTTTGCGATATCTTCCTGCGATGCCGCAAGTAACTCTTGATAACCACCAAATGCCGTTAATAAATCTTTGCGTCGCTTCGGACCTATTCCAGGAATATTTTCCAAAACAGAGTGTCGTCTTTTCTTGTCGCGGCGGCGGCGATGACTCTTTACTGCAAAGCGGTGCGCCTCATCACGTATATGCTGGATCAAATGCAAAGCAGAAGAGTCCGGCGGCAAAACAACCTCATCCTCTTTTGAACCAATATACAAGGTTTCCAAGCCAGGCTTTCGTGTATCACCCTTAGCGACACCCAGTAAGAAAATATCTGGCAACCCCAACTCAGCCAACACTTTTTGAGCTTGTGCTAACTGGCCTTTACCACCGTCAATCAGTAGTACATCAGGAGCTGAAATCTCGCCCTCTTTTACTCGTTTATAACGGCGTGTCAAAGCCTGATGCATGGCAGCATAATCATCGCCTGGCTCAATACCTTCAATATTAAAAGATCGATAACGTTTTTTATCAGGCCCTTCTGCGCCAAACACAACACAAGAGGCAACGGTAGCTTCCCCAGAAGAATGGGAAATATCAAAGCATTCCATATGCAAAGGTGGCTCTTTAAAGCCTAACACCTTTTGTAAAGCAGTGATTCGACTGTAGTGATTTCGCTTATCCGTTAAACGCGCTTGTAGCCCTTGTTCAGCGTTAAGCTTAGCTAATTCCAACCAGCGCGCGCGCTGCCCTCTCACACTCGCTGTTAGCTCAATTTTTTTGCCGGAGGTTTCAAATAATGCATTCTCAATGGCTTCTTGATCATCAACAGGATGACTAAGTATTAGAGACTTGGGCAACTCTTGGATACCACCGATGTAAAGCTGCGCAATAAAGGATGACAGGAGTTCTGACTCGCTGATTTCGATTGGCATTTTAGGATAGTGGCTCTTACTTCCAATCACTTTACCTTGGCGCACCATCATGACATGGATACAAAAGCCACCAGGCTGAATAAGCGCCGCGATGATATCCGCATCCCCAGACTGGCCATATACATGTTGCTCCTCTTGAACATGCTTTAACTGGATCATCTGGTCACGCAACGCTGCAGCACGTTCAAACTCCATTTGCTTCGCCGCATCCGTCATCTGCTCAGTCAACTCGGTGGTTAACTCGTGATTCTTACCCTGTAAAAACATTCTGGCATGGCGAACATCTTCCGCGTAATCTTCATTACTGATCAGAGCAACGCAAGGAGCAGAACAACGTTTAATTTGATACTGAAGACAAGGTCGCGTTCGGTTGGCGTATACAGAGTCCTCGCATTGTCGGACACGGAACACCTTCTGCATGGCAATCATGCTTTCTTTGACAGCAACACCACTTGGGTAAGGACCGTAGAGCTTACCTTCTTTGGTTTTACCTCCACGGCGGAATAAAATCGCAGGGTGCTCATGATCAGAAATGAGTATATAAGGATAAGACTTATCGTCTCTAAGCAGAATATTATAAGGCGGACGGTGTTGCTTAATGAGAGTTTGCTCAAGCAGCAATGCTTCGGTTTCACTTTTGGTAACCGTGATTTCTATGTCATCAATACGACTTACCAATGCCATGGTTTTAGTCGTTAAGCCTGATGCTCGAAAATAACTCGAAACACGATTTTTTAGATTCTTTGCCTTGCCGACGTACAGCAATGTACCTTTGCCATACATTCGATACACGCCAGGGCGTGTCGTTAGATTCTGTACAAAATGCTTTGGATCAAACTCTTGTGACACAAACAGACCTTAGACAAGCCCGAGAACGTTGTAACGCATAGCTAATCGCGCCAGCTCAACGTCACTCTCTATCCCAAGCTTAGTAAATATTCTTTTCCTAAAAGTACTGACTGTTTTATCAGACACATTCAGACGGTTAGCGATCTCTTTTGTTTTGACACAGTCAACAATCATCTGAGCAACTTGAAGCTCTCTGTCACTTAATTCACCAAATGGCGAATCGCTTCCGTTCTTCGATGTTTTAGCCAATGCAACCTTTTGAGCGACGACACGAGACAAATACTGTTGACCACTAAATACTGCTTCTAATGCTTCAATCAGCTCTGACATATCAGATCCTTTTGCCACATAACCACTGGCGCCTGCTTCCATCATTTTAGCTGGGTAAGGAGCATCGTCGATTGCAGAAAGGGCAATTACTTTAGTGTCGGGATATAAGCGATTAATTTCTCGAGTAGCACCGAGACCACCAATCCCAGGCATGTGAACATCCATTAAAACAACATCTACTTTGTCTTTACGGAGCGCCTGAAGAGCTTCTTCACCACTGTGAACAGTCTCCCAAACATGAACTCCATTGATGTCCTCAATGACACGCTTTATCCCTTCACACACAACCGTGTGATCATCGACGATCAGAACTTTACGCATCTATACCTCATTTAAAACATCAAACACTCGCGGCTATATTACCGTTTACGAATCTTTGCGAAAAGCATTCACAGTGCAGCTTAGCGTAGTGTTTTGTAAGCCCAAGTAACTTCGACCAGTAAAGCTTTGGGCTTTAACGAAGTTATTCGTAGCTATTTGTAATATTGCAGCATAAGAACACCAAAACCTACATCACGCTATACAGGCAAATCACCTTCATAACCTAACAGTTTAAGCGCTTTTTGAGCTTTTTCACGATAAATGGCACGAATTTTAGTACCGTTCGTTTTGTACAGGTAATAAAGATGTGGCGCAATATCACTTTCGTCTAAGTTGACTTTGTCAGATATTGCCTTTAACAGAGACTCCACATCAGGTGCTGACTTATCTTCAATCATTATAGGCTTAGGAATGATAAGCTTTTCACCATTGATCACTTTATCTACCAGACGAGTGTAATGCTTCTCAAACAACGGCCAAGTTGTTCGCTCCTCTTCTGTACTCAAAGCATGCCAGCCGGTCTCTGACCCAGCAAAATACACTGCAGGATGAGTCCAATGCTTTTCTCTTGGATTATGTCGGCAACTACACGCTTCTAAATATGCTTGCCTCGGCTCTGGCAAACCATAAGCTTTATATGCTGTTTGGATAACCGCCAGAAACTCAGAAATGGTTGGTGGCCAAGCGTAACGCTCTTTGGTCCGCTCTACTGCATACGCCAACAACGGCTCTTGAAAGCCTTTTAATGCAATGGCCCATTCTCGCTTCGCCAGCTTAACCTCTTCAGTTGTAGCATAAGCAGAAGCAAATTTGTGCGTATAAATTGCTTTGAAACGAGCAAACAACATATTGACCAGAACTCGCGTGCGCTGTTCAGCTTCGGTCGATGCTTGCTCTGCACCATCACCAGTCTGTGTCGTGGATGTTGGTGAGGGCGCTGCTAACTTGCTCGCGATTGGATTTAGCATTTGTTGTATAGGTTGCGGTTCCTTCATAGGACTGTCGATCCGATTGCTTATATTGCCATTGACGTTTCACGTATTTAAAAAACTCGCTGTTCCAGGTACGAACATTTTTTCGCTGTTCTTTGATTCTCAATAAGAACTCAGCCATAAGAGACTCTGCAAAGTTCCTTTCGATACCTGCTTGCTGAATTTGCTCAAACGTTGCTTCTTCTGGTAGCCACTGATCAGGCTGACGGTTTCTTTCTTTTGCCTCTAAGTACAAATCAAAATCTGATAACCCTCTGCGATCTCTAGGGGAAGCCACAGGTGGGGGCATAGAATCAGATGCTGCTCTATTACGCTGAGTAAATTGAGGAGTAGCAGGAGGTTTTGTAACCGCTTCATTCTGCAAACGAGACAACTTACTAAGTGCATCGTCAGAACCTTGAACAGAGTGTTCAGTTTTTTCAGCGGCAGGCCTTCGGTGGCTGCTTGTTGACTGACTTGCTTCAACATCCAGCATAATATCCAAGCCTAGCTCAGTTCTCTGGAATTGTAAGCGTTGCGCCATTTGCAAGCTTGATAACAAACGCACCACGTAGGGTGCAGTCCAAAAAGGCAACATATCAACAATTTCTCGATGAGAAATTTTCATCTGACGACTACCAAGATGGTGAGCCTTCTGCTGCAAATAGGACAGCAAAACACTTTCTTCTAATCCAAGCTCACATGCAAGATTAAACGAGACAGGTAACAAAAAATCAGGGGCAGCCATATACTCGACCAAATCGTTCGCGGTGAATTAGTTTACCAAACGGCAAACCTTTTAGCACGATAACTCTCTTTTCTCCTCAGAATCAAGCGCCCAAGGAAACTCATTCATACAATTGTTACAGGCACATTTCTTTACAATGAAATCCTGTTGACAGAAAAAAATATGACTCCTATGCTGGAATTGTGCCGCGAAGCTAGAGTTCTTTCTGGCTCGAAAATCGGCCAACTTTACTGAGGAGAAAGTTGTATGTACACAATAAATATTACTGGACACCACGTCGACATCACCCCAGCAATAAAAGAACACATCAACGAGAAAATGGGCAAAATTGCCAAGCTTAGTGATCAAATCACTTCTGTTAACGTGACGCTTGTTCAAGACAGTAAAGAACAAAAAGCAGAGGCTCGAATACATTTACCTGGTAAAGAACTGTTTGCCACCGCCTCTTCCGAGGATCGCCTATTCCACGCTATTGATGGCATGATCGATAAGCTCGCGCGCCAAGTAGACAAGCACAAAACTAAACAAGCTTCTGGCACACATAAATCCGCTGTAGCCTCTTAGTTAGTTCAATTTATTATTCACAAGAACGCCCACTTATATGTGGGCGTTTTTATTCGTACATCAAACACACAAATTATTTATTGAAGTTTGGAACTTCCGCCCGCATAGTTAGTCTTATGTAGCAGGATAATCTAACTAGGAGAACCTTATCATGCGTTACACTGATGCCCTTTCGACACATACGTCCCAAGCGGCCAATAAGACGCTGCGTAACACGTATGGCCTACTATCATTAACTTTGCTTTTCAGTGCATTTACCGCTGGACTAAGCATGGTTTTGAATTTGCCGCACCCTGGCTTAATCATCACACTGGTTGGTTTTTACGGCCTACTTTTCTTGACACACAAATGTCAAAACAGTGCACTAGGTCTACTTTGTGTCTTCGCTCTAACAGGTTTTATGGGACTGACACTCGGTCCGATACTGAACGCCTACCTAAGTATGTCTAATGGCGCTTCAATGATCATGAGCGCATTAGGTACTACAGGTCTATCTTTCCTAGGTCTATCTGCTTATGCGATTGTTTCTAAGAAAGATTTCAGCTTCCTGAATGGCTTCTTAACAGTTGGCTTCTTTGCCCTGCTGTTCGCTATGATTGCTGGCTTCTTCATTCAGCTTCCAGCCCTACAAATCTTTATTTCTGTAGGCTTCACTCTGTTCTCTGCTGCAGTGATTTTGCTACAAACTAGCGAGATCGTTCGTGGCGGTGAAACCAACTACATTATGGCAACGGTAAACTTGTATGTATCTCTATACAACATGTTCCTGAGTCTTCTTTCTCTTTTCGGTATGGCTAGCGACGACTAATCAACCTAAGAGATTTCGAAAGGCCGCAGACTGCGGCCTTTTTTGTGTGTAAAATTCTTTTTATTTTACAAGCGAGCTATGAATTACTCTCTCTTAATTACAGGAAGCCCTACCGCAAGTAGAGCATGCTATAGCGCTTTGGACTTTGCTGAAGCGGCTGTTGCCAATGGCGATAACACCATTCAAGGCATTTTCTTTTACGAAGAAGCCGTAGCGATTGCCTCGAGCTTGGCCATGCCCCCACGGGATGAATGCAACATCCGCGATGAATGGTCTGCCTTTGCTAAACAGCACAATATCCCTCTTTATGTGTGTATCGCCGCAGCGCTACGTCGAGGCCAGCTAAATGAAGCCGAAGCTAAGCGCCATGAAGTAGAACATTTCAATCTGGCAGACGGCTATCAACTCGAAGGCCTAGGCAGCTTAGTTAGCCTAACGCTTGAATCTGATCGCATTATGAGGTTCAAATAGCATGAGCACTCTGATTTATCTGTCTAGCTCACCGTATACAAGCTCAAGCCTCAAAGAAGCATTAGACTTAGCCTTAGTTTTCGGCACATTTGAACAGGCCGTTTCGATTGCGATCACAGGCGATGCTTTAGCACTTTTAGTCGAAGGTCAAACACCAAGTAAGCGCCAAGGCAAACACCTATATAAGCTATTAGATGGTCTGGAGTTCTACGACATTGAAAACATCTACGTCAAAGAGACTGAAGTTAAAGCATTCGGCACTTCACTCTGGACTGGCGTACAGGCTATTTCTCAGGAAGCTTGGATCGACATGCTCGAGCAGCATCAACACATCTATCGCTTTTAAGGATTCTCATGAAACTTTATCAGATTAATCAGAGCCAATATCCTCAGAGTGTGGAGCTAGACTGGACCGAGTCTTTAATCGAGGGCGATGCTGTTTTTCTATTTGAAGCAGGTGTTCTCCGTCTAGTCACTCAAGCGCCAACACTAGAAACCCTTTCTCAGAAAAAAGTATCCATCTATTTTCGCCAACAAGATCTAGAGGCCTACGGTTTGAAACCATCTATTGGAAATGGTATCTCAGATCTTGAGTGGGTTGGGCTCACACAAAAGCACTCAAAAATAGTCTCTTGGTAATACAGCATGACAAATATAGAATTTGACGAAGAAGGCTACCTTTTAGACCTAAGCCAATGGAGCGAAGCGTTAGCCGAATCCATTGCCACAAAAGAAGGGCTTGAATTAACCGAGGCCCACTGGGAAATCTTGCGCGTTTTAAGAAATTTTTACGAGCAGTTTGAAGTCTCCCCAGCCATGCGACCACTAGTAAAAGCAGTGACAAAAGAGCTGGGAGCAGACAAAGGCAAGAGCATTTATCTAATGAAGCTATTTCCTGGCAGCCCACCAAAGTTAGCGGCTAAGATTGCAGGCTTACCCAAGCCCGCCAATTGCTTGTAGCAAATAAACCAAAGGCAGCGATAAGCTGCCTTCATCTTTTTAGTAATGTCTTAATATTACTGACCAAACCAAGAAAGCTTTTCTTGCAGTGTGACCACTTCACCAATAATAAGCAGAGCTGGGGACTTCACTTCATTATCGATTGCCACCTGATGAATGTCTTTCATTGTCGAGGTAAACACTCGCTGATCCTTAGACGTGCCTTTTTCAACAATCGCAACAGGCATAGAAGGACGCATACCAAAGCGAATCAATGACTGGCTAATCGATTCAAGACCAGTAAGCCCCATGTAGATCACCAAGGTTTGTGCTGGATGAACTAACTCATCCCAAGGCAGCTCTGTCGTCCCATCTTTTAAATGGCCAGTTAGAAAGCGAACCGATTGCGCGTAATCACGGTGAGTCAGAGGAATGCCAGCATAGGCTGCACAACCAGCAGCCGCTGTGACACCGGGTACCACTTCAAATGGCACACCTTCACTGACTAGCTCTTCAAGCTCTTCGCCACCTCGTCCAAAAATAAATGGATCGCCGCCCTTTAGGCGAACAACCACCTTTCCTTCTTTGGCTTTCACAGCTAACAAGGCATTAATTTCTTCTTGAGGCAAGCTGTGTAGCGATTTGGCTTTGCCAACATACAGCTTCTCAGCTGTTTCTGGGATCATCGCAATTATTTGCTCTCCCACTAGACGATCATAAAGCACCACATCCGCTGCAGTTAATAAACGATGAGCCTTCATCGTTAACAAGTCCGGATCACCCGGCCCTGCACCGATTAAATATACTTTACCTGTCATAACAATCTTTTCTCAAATAGAAAGGCCCCGCATACGGGGCCTTTGACAATACAAAACGAAACCGTATTAACCGATTTGTGTCTTACCGCCCATATATGGCACTAGTGCTTCAGGCACTGTGACGGTTCCATCGGCATTTTGATAGTTTTCAAGAATCGCTACCAAAGTACGACCTACCGCTAAGCCAGAACCATTCAATGTATGTGCCAACTCTGGCTTACCTGTTTCAGGGTTACGCCAGCGAGCTTGCATGCGTCGAGCTTGGAAGTCCCACATATTTGAACAAGATGATATCTCACGGTATTTCTGCTGACCTGGAAGCCATACTTCAATATCGTAGGTTTTGTGAGCTGAGAAACCAAGATCACCACCACATAGCACTACTGTGCGGTAAGGCAAATCAAGCTTCTGAAGAATCGTTTCAGCATGGCCAATCAACTCTTCTAATACTTCTGTAGAACGATCTGGACGACAGATATGCACCAGCTCCACTTTTTCAAATTGGTGCTGACGGATCATTCCACGGGTATCGCGACCATAGCTGCCCGCTTCACTACGGAAACATGGTGTGTGTGCAACATATTTCTG
The DNA here is from genome assembly GCF_004363305.1 of Marinomonas communis. Classification (GTDB taxonomy): domain Bacteria; phylum Pseudomonadota; class Gammaproteobacteria; order Pseudomonadales; family Marinomonadaceae; genus Marinomonas; species Marinomonas communis. Next base: position 1,238,968 of record NZ_SNZA01000001.1, read on the forward strand.
GTGCAGATCTGCGTCGTTTAAGATTTCATCACGTGCAATGTTTGTTACTGGCACTTCAGCCGTTGGAATCAAGTAAAGGTCACTGTTTCCACTGTCTTTGTCTACCGGTACCTTGAACAGATCCTGCTCAAACTTCGGCAACTGGCCTGTACCACGTAGCGACGCGGCATTTACTAGGTAAGGCACATAGATCTCAGAGTAACCATGCTCTTCAATGTGCGTATTCAACATGAATTGAATCAGCGCACGGTGCAAGCGAGCAAGATCAGATCGCATCACAGCAAAACGTGAACCAGTGATTTTCGCTGCCATTTCAAAATCAAGCATGCCTAGTGCAGCGCCCACATCTACGTGGTCTTTGACTTCAAAATCAAATGTACGTGGCTCACCCCAACGGCGAATCTCGACATTGTCGTCTTCACTCGTACCTGCTGGCACAGACTCATGTGGGATATTTGGAATGCTCTCTAATAGTGCATCCATTTGCGCTTGAATGTCATCAAGTTGCGCTTTCGCAGACGCTAGGTCATCACCTAGTGTCGCCGTTTTTGCTTTCAACTCTTCCGCTAGTGCTTTATCACCCGCCTTCATCGCTGCGCCGATTTCTTTCGATACGGAGTTACGAGACTGCTGCAGCGTTTCTGTTTCAATTTGAACTGTTTTGCGACGCTCTTCTAAACTTGAGAAAGTCGCCACATCTAAATCAAAGCCTTTTTTCTTCAATAAAGCGGCAATCGCTTCTGGATCCGCACGTAGAGCTTTAATGTCTAACATCGCTGCAACAAAACCTTATGTAATTAAATAGATGAAAACTGCGTAGGGTTGGTCCTAGAAGACTCGAGCAAGACTGATGCCTGCGGCCAATGCCAATATTCCCAGCAAACAACTCAATGATAAATAGCTTAAGGCACTTAGCCAAGCCTGCTGGTTCAATAGAGACACAATTTCTAAGGAAAAAGTCGAGAAGGTGGTAAATGCACCTAAAAAACCCACCATGATAAGGGGCCTGAGTGGTTCTAAACTAGGCAAACGTTCGCTAATCAGTACAAACGCAATCCCCATGAGAAAGCTACCCAATATATTAATAGACATGGTTGCCATCGGGTATTGTGCTTGCCAGAAGCTATTTATCCACTTTCCCATGGCAAAGCGAGATACAGCCCCCAGCGCACCTCCCAAGGCAATCATCAGGTACATCATGGCTACTTTTCTCCTTTCACATAGCGCTGTATTGGACTCTCTTGGTCCAGCTGTTCAAGCCAGGCAAGCTTCTCGCCAATCTTCTTCTCGAGGCCACGATCAGTAGGCTGATAATAGCGCTCATTGGCTATTTCCTCGGGTAGATAAGACTCGCCAGCGGCGTAAGCATTTGGCTCATTATGAGCATAGCGATATTCTTCCCCGTGCCCCATTTCCTTAGCAAGACTGGTTGGAGCGTTTCTTAGGTGGTTTGGCACTTCAAGACTTGGATGATTTCTAACACTTTCTAATGCTTGGCTAAAGCCACGGTAGACCGCATTACTCTTAGGGGCGCAAGCCATATAAACAGCTGCCTGAGCGATCGCTCTATTACCTTCATAAGGTCCTACTCGCTCAAATATGTCCCAGGCATTTAAACCCACCTGTAGCGCTCTTGGGTCAGCATTGCCAATGTCTTCTGAAGCAATCGCTAGCAAACGTCTAGCAATATATAGTGGGTCACAACCGCCATCTAGCATACGCGCCATCCAGTACAATGCACCATCAGGCGACGAACCTCGAATGGATTTATGAAAAGCGGAAATCTGATCATAAAAGACATCCCCACCCTTATCGTAGCGGCGAATGCTTCCCCCGAGTACATTTTCTAATTGCTCATCGGTAATGGTTTCACCGTCCTCGACAAAATCAGCCAATATTTCGAGAAAGTTCAAACTACGGCGCACGTCACCATCTGCGGCTTGCGCTAATATGTTTAAATGATGATCGCTAATCTGGATACCTCGTTTGCCTAACCCTCTCTTAGGATCAGCGAGTGCTCGCCCCATCACATCTTGCAGGTCCTCAACACTTGGCGTCTGCAAACGATAAACACGGGCACGAGATAGTAGTGCTGAGTTCAGCTCAAAAGCAGGATTCTCAGTGGTTGCACCGACGAAAAGAAAGGTGCCATCTTCAATAAACGGTAAGAAAGCATCTTGCTGGGATTTATTAAAGCGGTGCACCTCGTCCACAAACAACAAAGTGGCCTTTTGTGTCATGAGCCGCCATTGTTTAGCATCGTCTACCGCCGCGCGAATTTCTTTCACACCGGACATCACTGCGGACAACTCAATGAATTTTGCATCCAGAGAATTTGCAAAAAGCTTCGCAAAGGTGGTTTTACCTATACCAGGAGTCCCCCATAAAATGAACGAATGCCCCTGACGACGTTCGATCATTTTGCGCAGAGGCTTGCCCTCTCCAACTAAATGCTGCTGACCAACGTATTCATCCAATGTCTGTGGACGCATACGCGCAGCCAGAGGCGCCATGGGATTTACATTGTCCGCGGCAAATAAATCATCCATTGCTTACTGCTCAAACATAACATCTACCGATTCTGGTAGTTTCACTACAAAGTTGCTTTCTGATACGCCATCATGCGCTTCAATATTGGCAAACTCGATCAGCGTTGTCTGACCTAAAACATCTTTAATGCTCATAGCACTGATCTTCTTATTGTCGAATGATAGCGTCAACGTATCAAATAGGTCTTCTTGTTCTTTAGGTGACAATTCGTATGTATTTTCACCTAGCACCTTGACCTCATAGTGGGTGAGCACATCGTCCGCTGATTCGCCCAATAACGCAGCAGGAGAGTTACCAACAGAACCGGCAAAAGGCTTGCGAGTGGCCTGCTCTAAATCCACATCCCAAATCGTAACCCATTCACCATCAGAAATAATGCGTTGTGGAAAAGGGGTAATTGTGTCCCAAACAAAACGATTCGGAGCCGCAAGCAGGAAAACACCCTCACTCTTTTGTACAGCTTCCCCCTGCTCATTATTCGTCATCTGACGAAATTCACCTTCAATATTCCGATTCTGGTCTAATAACCCCGTCAAAGACTCTGCTGCAGTTTGCGCAGCGGCTGTAGCACTTAACATAAACCCTAATACTGCAAACAAATGCTTCATAATTTCTCCTAGCTCATCATTTACCTTATTCAGGTATCAGTATTTCACGCTGACCATTCGTTCCCATCGGCCCAACTAATCCAGCTGACTCCATCGCTTCCACCAAGTTTGCTGCTCGGTTATAGCCAATTTTCAATCGACGCTGAATGGATGAAATAGAAGCTTTACGTGTTTCAATCACAATTTTCACTGCTTCGTCATAAAGTGGGTCCTGATCCTCACCGCCTCCACCAGAGCTTAGTTCTTCAGCACTAACCGTCACATCACTGATGTACTCAGGCTCACCACGAGCTTTCCACTCTTCTACCACGGCATGCACCTCCTCATCGGACACAAAGGCACCGTGGACACGAATAGGCGTTGGCAAACCTGCTGGCAAGTAAAGCATATCACCCATCCCGAGCAATTGATCCGCGCCACCTTGGTCTAAGATTGTTCGAGAGTCTATTTTCGATGATACTTGGAACGCCATTCGTGTTGGGATATTGGCTTTAATCAAACCCGTAATAACATCAACCGATGGTCGCTGAGTGGCCAACACCAAATGGATCCCCGCAGCTCGAGCTTTTTGCGCAATACGAGCAATCAACTCTTCGACCTTCTTACCTACAATCATCATCATATCGGCAAATTCGTCGACAACAATCACGATATAAGGCAGAGGCTCGAGATATGGTACGGTTCGTGCCACCCCATCCTCTGAGAACATCGCCATTTCCGGCGTCCAAAGTGGGTCTTCTATTGGCTGGCCCGCTGCGGCCGCTTCTCGTACCTTTTTGTTAAAGCCTGCGATATTTCGAACACCAAGCTTCGACATCAGTTTATAACGGCGTTCCATTTCATCTACCGACCAACGTAGACCATTTGCCGCGTCTTTCATGTCCGTGATAACAGGTGTTAGCAAATGTGGGATGCCTTCATAAATAGAAAGCTCCAACATCTTCGGATCCACCATGATCATACGCACTTCTTCTGGCGTTGATTTAAGTAGCATACTTAAGATCATGGCATTCACCCCAACAGACTTACCTGAGCCTGTTGTACCCGCTACAAGTACGTGAGGCATCTTAGCCAAGTCCACTACAACCGGTTCACCTGAAATATCGTGACCTAATGACAAAGTTAGCGGAGAGGAAGCATTGTCGTACAAAGGGGTGTTAATCACTTCTGAGAAGTAAACCGTATCTCGGTGCTGGTTAGGGATTTCAATACCGATCGTAGACTTGCCAGCAATGACTTCAACAACACGTACACTCATCACACTTAATGAGCGCGCAAGATCTTTGGCAAGGTTAGTAATACGTGAAACCTTCACACCAGGCGCAGGTTGAATTTCGAAACGCGTAATAACTGGCCCAGGGTTTACCTCAACCACTTCAGCTTTAACACCGAAATCCAATAGACGCTGTTCTAACAAGGCAGAAAGATCAAGCAACTCTTCTTCGGTATACCCCCCTTTTTTAGGTTTAGGGGGAGTTAACACATTCCTGTCTGGTAATGTGTAAGCCGCTTCACTTCGCTCGACCTCGGTATGAGGACCGCCTAAGCCATCTAACTGTTTCGCTTCTGAAAGAGTTTTTACTGCCGGTCTATGGGCATTTAAGTCTGGTTGCGGCTGACGAGCAGATTTTCCCTCTGTATTCGCTGATTTAGATTCAACACGCTCAGCAGCTTTTGGCTGATAATCTTCCTCGCCTTTAGTCAATGGGGCATTGAGCTGATCGCCAGAGGATTTTTGTTCAGCTTTCTTAGGAGATGCTTTGGGTGTTGATTCCCAGACCTCATCAAAGCGGACCTCTTTATCGTCTTCTTCAATATAGAGGGTATCTTTGAAATCAAATTTATCTTCATCAAAAGAAACGTTATCTAACCCCGTAAAACTTGGTTCCTGATGCGCTCGTTTCTGATTATCTGAAGTAGGCGATGATTCATCATCACGTTGTCGCTGAAATTTGCTTTTAATCGTATTCCAGAAGCTAGTAGATGACTCCTCATCTATCTGTTCACTATCATTTGAAGGCATATCCGATCGCTGCTTTTTGCGGAAAATAGCAGGCTTATCTAATTCGTCTTCATCAAGAGCCTGATCAGGAGCCTTAGCAGCATTTAGCTTTCTTGACTTGTCTTTCTTTGTGCTCGTTTTAGATTCAGCTTGTTCATTGTCATCTTTGTCTTCACCACGCTTTAGCGCGTTAGCGACTTTTAGAGAAATAAACTCAGCGCGCTCACCGATATACTCCAATAATTGGGACCAGTGAATCTGAGCAAGCAAAGTGATCGCTAGAAGGAATGCAGCCAAGCTGACAAGTGTCGCACCATCGTACCCAATCCAATGGTACAGAAGCTGCCCAAACGCTTGCCCTAAAATACCACCAGCGCCAAACTGAAGGGAAACATTACCAACCGTATGCAAAAAGCATAAAGCTGATCCTGTTGCTAAATATAGAATACTGCCGATGGAGCAAAGAATAGCATTGTTCACCGGAATCATTTTGTGTGGATTGCGCCAAACAATAAAAGCAACCACCAAGAAAAGAATTGGCAATGAGTAAAATAAACTGCCAAAAAAAGCGGATAACAAATCCGATAGCATGGCTCCCACAGGCCCCATAGAGTTTGTTATGGGTCCCCCATTACCAGAGTAAAACCAGCCCGCGTCCTCTGGGTTATAGGTATATGTTGCAAAAGCAAAAAAAAGAAAAAATAACAACGCGCCAATAAACGCTGCCTGCTTTGCAAAAGTCCCCCAGATCAGTGATCGTACAGACTCACGTTCTGTTTGTGTCAAAAGCCACCTTCCAATGTATTTAGCCAATGTTAGGCTGCAAGCTTACCATAAAAAAAGCCAGCCCAAAGGGCTGGCTTTCGCTTTTGCTAAGATAGGGAAATCTTAGAAAGAAGCTTTAACACCAACGATGTTCTGCTCAGTAGTCAGGTCACCGTTGTAGTTTTCGAAGTAGTAAGTTAGATCGCCAGATTTGTAAGCAGCGATGAAGTAAGTGCCGTCATCTTTAGCACCTTCAAGATCTTTAGCGTACTCAAGAGTAAGCGTTAGAGCTTCTGTAGCAGCAAGTTCGATAGATAGACCAGCTTCTTGAACATCAGTAGTAGTGCCAGTACCAGTCTCGCCTACACCGTAGTTAGCAGAGATAGTAGCCATACCTGCATTGAATTGTGCACCAACGTTTACAGAGTTAGCATCACCGATTGCGCCACCAGAAATACCTAGCTTAACGCCTTCAAGGTCAGCAACGTAAGAGATTGCTGCACCAACGTCAGAATCATCGTTGTCGTTGTTAGTTGCTTCAAGAGCAACAGTTAGGCCTGGTGCAACTTTGTAACGAACACCAGTGTTGTCAGTGTCGCCGTCACCAGTTTTAAGATCAACGCCACCGTGGATCTCATCCATACCGAAGAAAGCACCAGTCGATACAGAGCCGTCGAAACGACCGAAAGAAACAGCACCTTGCTTAACGTATAGTTTCTCAAAACCAATTTTCGTAGCTTCGTCAACACCAGTTGTCGCAACTTCAATCTCTGCGTATACAACACCAGTGTCAATAGAAAGCTCTAGCTCACCGATATCAGTACCGTCAGCTAGGTCGTTGTTAGCTTTAGCGTTACCGTAGTAGCTAGTGTACTCAACACCAGCTTCACCAGAGAAAACTGGCTCAGCTGCAAAAGTAGATGTAGAAACAGCAGCTGCAACAGCAGATACCGCGAAAACAGAAGCAAGTTTAATCGCTTTCATTCAAGATTCCCCTTTAATTATATATGTTCGGTCTCAAGACCTTCTTGAAAGGTTTTATTTACCTATTCAAAGAAACGCTGACAAATCAACGACTCAGGTATCCTAAAACCTATCAATTTCAGTTTTGTGACAAACCCACAACACCGAAAAATTTTTTAGTTCATTTGTAGCAGTGTGTTTGGTTTTTTTACTCACTGTTTTGAACTAACCTGATTAAAACCAAGTTTTCCTTTACTGGTCAAGCACTACGAACACTTTTTTTGATTTTTTTTTGCATTTTTCAGGTTTTACTTATTTCTAAATGGCAAAATTAGAATATCCGAGCAAGAAATCACGTGATTTTAGTGCGCTTTATGTGCTTATTCCTCGTGAAGCAGAATAAAATGCGCAAACCAAGTATTGAAACTTGTCAAATACGTCAAAAATAGTGGATAACAAACGAACATTTAACCTCTTCTTAGAAGTTTTTTCATGCAAGATACACCCAAAAAAAGCAGAAAGTGTGCAGAAGAGCTCGTATTACTGAGTGAATCTCCATACGACACCCCCAACCCGTTTAAGGCCCTTTCTGATCCAGAAGGACTATCGGCTGTGGGAGGCGATCTCAAACCAGAACGTTTAATTCATTTGTACCAGCATGGCTTTTTCCCATGGTACAGTGATCCTGATCCCATTTTATGGTGGCACCCATTAGAACGCTGCACCTTAGTTCCTGAACACTTTCATGCAAGTCGCTCCTTAAAGAAATGCATCAGACATGGTGAATGGACTTGGAGAATAAACAATAATTTTCTACAGACGATCAAAACGTGCAGTGAACTTAGAGCACAAAATGAAGGCACATGGATTTCAGACGAGATCATTGAGGCCTATTCAAACCTAAACCGCATGGGCTATGCTTTTTCGGTAGAAGTCTACCTAAATCAAAAGCTTGCAGGGGGCTTCTACGGGGTCGCCATGGGAAACATGTTCTTTGGTGAGTCAATGTTTTCACTATTGCCTAACGGCTCAAAAGTAGCACTTTGGCAGTTCTGCCAAGTGGCAAACAAGCTCGGTATTGAGTTAATCGATTGTCAGGTTGAGTCTGACCATTTGATATCACTTGGCGCCCAGATGATGTCAAAAGAGGCATTTGTTGCAAACCTTCAAAAGTATGTCACCAAGCCAACCAGCAATGCCCAGCTAAACCAGCTTGCGTCGCAAAATCGCACGCATTTGATAGAGTTTAAAACAGACTAAATTTGCTTTTTAAGGGTATTTTGGGCAAAATACCGCCGAAATTTTAGCAAACTCGCCAATCACAAGCCTATTTTTAGCCTAAATAGCGAGACCATGCTTAACCTTAATTAAGAACAGGACACTGATTGTGGCAAAAGAAGACAGCATTGAAATGGAAGGTACGATTGTCGATACCCTTCCAAATACCATGTTCCGCGTAGAACTTGAAAACGGTCACGTTGTGACAGCGCACATCTCAGGTAAGATGCGCAAAAACTACATCCGTATTTTGACTGGTGACAAGGTAAAGGTTGAGTTAACGCCTTACGACTTGTCCAAAGGTCGCATCGTTTACCGTTCTCGTTAATTTAAAACGATAACGCAAAACAAAACGCCGCTTAGCCCTTAGGTTAAGCGGCGTTTGCGTTTCTAAAACAGACGAAAGCAAAGTAACCGATAAGCTGCTATTAACAGCTCACCGCTTCTTTACGTACAGAAAAATCCAGTTCGTCTTTCTCTTCATTTAGTGAAACCGATACAACACCGCCTTCGGTTAGATCACCGAACAAGATCATATTCGCCAATGGCTTTTTCAAGTGCTCTTGAATCACGCGCGCCATCGGGCGAGCCCCCATTTGACGATCATAACCTTTGTTCGCCAACCAGCCGCGAGCTGTATCGCTGACCTCAATCATGACTCCTTTCGAATCAAGTTGCGCTTGCAGCTCCACAAGGAACTTATCAACCACATTGAAGATGACCTGTTCGTCCAGCTGTTTGAACTGAATCACTGCATCTAAACGGTTACGGAACTCTGGAGTAAACGTTTTATTAATCACTTCCATTCCGTCTGTCGAATTATCCTGCAATGAGAAGCCGATTGAACGTTTAGCCAGCACTTCTGCCCCCGCGTTAGACGTCATGATCAGAATAACATTGCGAAAATCGGCTTTACGACCATTGTTGTCTGTAAGCGTACCGTGGTCCATGACTTGTAGCAGAAGGTTAAACACCTCAGGGTGAGCTTTCTCGATCTCATCAAGCAACACGACACTATGAGGGTTCTTAGTGACCGCTTCCGTTAGAAGTCCACCTTGGTCGAATCCTACATAGCCTGGCGGAGCACCAATTAAGCGAGACACCGCATGACGTTCCATGTACTCGGACATATCGAAGCGAATCAGCTCAAGACCTAATGCTTTAGCTAACTGACGTGTCACCTCTGTTTTACCAACACCGGTTGGTCCTGCCATTAGGAATGAGCCAATTGGTTTTTGCTCAGCTTTCAAACCGGCACGAGACAACTTAATTGCATCAGATAAGGATTCAATCGCTCCATCTTGCCCAAACACCACCATTTTCAGGTTGCGCTCAAGATTGCCCAAGACCTTACGGTCATCCGAGTTTGCCGCTTTCACTGGCACACGAGCAATTTTAGAAACGATTTCTTCAATGTCTTCAACGGTAATGGTTTCTTTACGAGTATCTTCTGGTTGAAGGCGCTGAAACGCTCCCGCTTCATCCACTACATCAATCGCTTTATCCGGCATATGTCGATCTGGTACATAACGCTGTGCTAGCTCAGAAGCAGCTTTCAGTGCAGCATCTTCGTATTTGACCTTATGGTGCTCTTCAAATGAGCCAATAATCCCTTTAAGAATTTCGTAGGTATCATCCACACTTGGTTCGTTCACATCCACTTTCTGGAAACGACGAGCCAAGGCGTGGTCTTTTTCAAAAATGCCTCGGAACTCTTGGAAAGTTGTAGAGCCAATGCAACGTAATTGACCAGAGCTCAATGCTGGCTTCAGTAGGTTCGATGCGTCCATCACGCCGCCAGAAGCTGCACCTGCGCCAATAATGGTGTGAATTTCATCAATAAATAAAATCGCGTTCGGTAGTTTTTTCAACTCACCAAGTAAGTGCTTAAGTCTCTTTTCAAAGTCACCACGGTACTTAGTACCTGCCAACAATGCACCTAGATCCAGCGAGTACACCACACCATCAGCAATAACATCTGGCACTTCACCATCAACAATACGTTTAGCAAGACCTTCAGCGATGGCGGTTTTCCCCACACCAGACTCGCCAACTAACAAAGGGTTGTTCTTACGACGGCGAGATAAGGTTTGTACCACACGCTCGACTTCGTATTGACGACCAATCAATCGATCAATACGGCCAGCCTTGGCTTCTTCGTTTAAGTTCGTAGCGTATTTTTGAAGTGGTGCCTTAGCTGTGTCTTCACCATCCTCATCATCATGCTCAACGGAATCTTCTTGAGAAGAAGCATCCCCTAACTTTGAAATACCATGGGCAACAAAGTTAACCACATCAATTCGAGCCACATTGTGACGACGCAAAAGATAAACGGCCTGGCTTTCTTGTTCGCTGAACATCGCTACAAGAACATTCGCACCAGTCACTTCACGTTTCCCTGAGGACTGAACATGGAAGACAGCACGCTGAAGCACGCGTTGAAAACCAAGAGTTGGCTGCACTTCCCTCTCTTGATCACCTTCTGGGATAAGAGGGGTGGTGCTGTCGACGAACTCTTCTAACTCCTTGCTCAAAGTTTCTAAAGTGACACCACATGCTTCAAGTACTTTTGACGCTGCAGTATTGTCAATCAAAGCCAGCAGTAAATGCTCGACTGTCATGAACTCGTGACGCTTATCACGAGCGGCTTTGAAGGCATTATTCAAGGTTTGTTCTAGTTCTTTATCTAGCATCGCTTATCCCTCTCTTGAAATCATTCGACTTGTTGCAAGTCGCACATTAGGGGGTGCTCATTTTGTTCTGAAAACTGCTGCACCATAGCTACTTTGGTTTCTGCAATACCAAATGGGTAAACGCCACAAATACCTTTACCTTTGGTATGCACTTCCATCATTACATGCTGGGCTTTCTCTGCATCCATATTAAAAAAGCGCTGAAGAACAAACACGACAAAATCCATTGGCGTGTAATCATCATTAAACAGTACCACCTGATACATGGATGGTGGCTTAAGTTCGGTTTCATCTGGCGCAATGGCAACAGATGAATGCCCGATATCATCGTCCTCTAAATTTAGCTTAATTTGCTCCGATGCAAACATCTGGGACCTCAAACACTACAAATATTCACGTTAATTTGCATTTTCACAATGCCCGATTACTCAGAAACTGGAAAACAATAAGAATTTTACAAATCCACGATAGGGTTCTACGCTCAACTAGAGTGTGGTTAAAAGTCAAACAATTAAACCCTGTAAATTCTATACGGAGTTTAACAGATCTTTGGCCTCATAGATTGCAACGAATGTGTTTACAACGCTTATTTGCGGTTCGGCTAATCGGGCCTAAAGAGTATTGAAGGAGTGACTCATGCATCGTGGATCCGTTAAATGGTTTAATAACGCAAAAGGATACGGCTTTATAGTATCCGACAGTTTTGAAGAAGATTTGTTCATTCACTATTCAGCGATCAACGTTGAAGGCTACAAGACGCTAAAGGCTGGCCAAGCCGTCACGTTTGACGTGACACCGGGCAAAAGAGGTTTGCACGCAACTGAAATCACTCCTGTTACATCAGAAGCGACTTCCGCTGCGACAGAGCGCGAAGCAGAAACCGCCTAACGGAAGTTAGCTCGCCTACTCGTCAATGTAAAAGTGTCTTAAAGAATTTAATAAAGTCGTTAAGACCTAAGCACCTTTGGTATGATGGACGCCTTAGGTGCTTTTTGGCGTCTACACTTTTTATAAATAAACCACTCAAGTATTAAGATGCTACTGCTACTGAATAAGCCCTTCCAAGTCCTTAGTCAATTTACTCACGACGGCGATAAAGACACTCTTGCAAGCTATGTCGACATTGCTGACGTCTATCCAGCGGGTCGCCTAGATTATGACTCAGAAGGATTGCTGTTACTGACAGATCATGGCCCACTACAACATTTAATTGCTTCGCCAAAGTTCAAAATGCCAAAAACCTATTGGGTTCAAGTGGAAGGAGACATCACAGCTGAGGCGATTGACCAACTCTCAAAAGGCGTTGAACTAAAAGACGGTCTAACCAAACCTGCTAAGTGTCAACGCATCGAGGCACCCAATATCTGGCAACGCACACCTCCTATTCGGGAGCGTGCCAACATCCCGACTAGTTGGATTGAGCTACAGATTACGGAAGGGAAAAACCGACAAGTGCGTCGCATGACGGCCCATGTTGGCTTTCCAACGCTTCGGCTGATTCGTGCTGCGATTGGCCCCTACTCGGTTGAAAATATCCCTGTGGGCACCTATGAAACAGTAGAACCCACTGAAACATTAGCAGCACAGGTAAAAGAATTTGAACGAGAAAAAGCGCGCAAGCCTGCCTCATCTCACCGTCGCCGCCCTCATAGCGGACAACGGCCGTTACCTAATGTTCAAAGAAACACAAGACGGTCAGATCGTTCTCAACCAACCAGCCGGACACGTGGAAAACGGTGAGTCACTCCAACAAGCCGTGATCAGAGAAACGCTGGAAGAAGCAGGCTGGCAAGTTGAACCGACAGCGATTTTAGGCATGTACGCCTTCACCCCTTTTGCGGGAGCCGATACGTACCATCGGGTTTGCGTTATTTGCCGCCCAGTCGGTCATATAACCAATAGTCTAGATCCAGACATCCTGTGTGCAGGTTGGTTTACAAGAGAAGAAATTGAGCAACACCCGCAGCGTAGCCCACTGATCTTGGAATGCATCAACGACTTTGAAAATGGTCAAAACTTCCCTATCAATATGATTAATAATCATCACTTGGAAGCAAAATAAAGATCTTGATCAAACGTTCAGATACAATACGCCACTTATTCTAATGACGGGCCTTTACCCCGTTTCAACTATTAGAGAGCAATCATGAGTAAAGAAAACCCAAACGCATCCATTAAAGTTATCGTCGGCATGTCCGGTGGTGTCGATTCATCTGTTTCCGCCCTATTACTTCAACAACAAGGTTACCAAGTAGAAGGCTTGTTCATGAAGAACTGGGATGAAGACGATGGCACTGAGTACTGCACAGCTAAGGAAGATTTGGCAGATGCGCAAGCTGTCTGTGACAAACTAGGCATTCATTTGCATACGGCAAACTTCGCTGCAGAATACTGGGATAATGTATTTGAGCATTTCCTTGAGGAGTACAAAGCCGGACGCACACCTAACCCAGACATCCTGTGCAACAAAGAAATCAAATTCAAAGCGTTCCTAGAATACGCTTTAGAATTAGGCGCTGACTACATTGCGACCGGCCACTATGTTCGCCGTGGTGAGATGGATGGACAACCCGTTCTATTGAAAGGTCTTGATAACAACAAAGATCAAAGCTACTTCCTTTACGCGGTTGGTAAAGATGAAATTGGTCGCACCTTCTTTCCTGTTGGTGAGCTTGAAAAGCCAGAGGTGCGCCGCCTTGCCGAAGAGTACGACTTAATTACGCACAATAAAAAAGACAGCACAGGCATCTGTTTTATTGGCGAACGTCGTTTTAAAGATTTCCTTGAGCAATATTTACCTGCCCAGCCAGGTAATATTGAAACGTTGGAAGGTGACATCATTGGCAAGCACCACGGTTTGATGTATCACACCATTGGTCAACGCCAAGGCTTAGGCATAGGTGGTCTATCAAAATACCCTGATGAGCCATGGTATGTAGTAGAAAAAGACCTTCAGCGTAACGTACTGGTTGTCACACAAGGTGGCCAACACGAATCCCTGTTTAAAACGCATCTTATTGCAGATAACTTCGATTGGGTCGCGCGTGAAAAGCCAAGCATGCCGCTAACTTGTATGGCGAAATGCCGATACCGTCAGCCGGACCAAGAGTGTACGATTTCAGAATTAGCCGATGGTCGCGTTGAAGTCAGCTTCAAAGAACCTCAGCGAGCGATTACACCAGGGCAATCCGTTGTCTTTTACATTGGTGAGCACTGCCTTGGTGGTGGCATCATTAACGTTGCTTTTAACAAGTAAAGGCATGTCTAACTGGAGTAAGCAATGCAACACGATTTAAAAGAGCAAGCCATTGCCCTCTCCGCTATTTTTCAAGCGGCAGAGCTGGTTGCGAATTTGGCACGCAAAGGCACCGCAGACGAAGCATACAGCAAGCCATTACTTGAAAGCATTTTGGTCGTAAATTCCTCCTCTACGGAGGATATTTACGGTGGCTCATTCGACTGTCAGGGTAACTTGGCTTTAGGTCGCCGCATTGCCAAAGAAGTGATGGGAAAAGGTCGCGATGCGATTAACCCTGACACCATTCGTTATGCGCTAAGCATGATTCATCTCGAATCCAAACTGCAAAAAGACGACAACACCTTAAGTGCAATTGGCAGACACTTATCACAAGTGGAACGCCAGAAAGAGCACTTTGATTCTGTGCTACATGAAAACATGATTGCTGGTATCTCGGGCATGTACCAAGAAACACTTAGTAAGATGTCGTTTCGTATACAAGTACACGGGGACGCTCGACATCTGCAGCAACCTCACACCGCCAACCAAGTACGAGCGTTGTTGATGGCTGGAGTTCGCGCAGCCATGCTTTGGCGTCAAGTTGGTGGTCGACGTTGGCACTTAATTTTTAAGCGCAAGGCCCTAATTAAGCAGTTGGAAGCCCGTTTCTAAATTGCCTCTCAACACTTCATGCAAGAAGCCCATACTGCAGTGAGCTTCTTGCTGATCTACCATTATACGCCACAATCATTTAGATCAATCTTGACTATATTCGCGGTCAATATTTCTCAAACCACCATTTGAGGTAGTATATTGACCAAAATTTTAATCATAATTGAATTGATTACTGGGAATGGCGGCCAAAAGTCACCTTCTATCCAAGCGGCTAACTAGCCAGAATGTTAGGGGAATTACATGTCAAAACAAACGATTTACTACACGTTGACAGACGAAGCACCAGCACTTGCAACAGCTTCACTACTGCCAATCTTTAGTTCATTTGCGAAAGAAGCAGACATCGAGCTAAAACTTACGGATATTTCATTAGCTGGCCGAATCCTTGCAGCGTTCTCTGATCGTCTTCCAGAAGATCAACGCGTTGAAGATGGTCTTTCTTTCCTAGGTGAGTTAACAGCTGATCCAAGTGCAAACTTCATCAAGCTACCAAACATCTCAGCTTCTATCCCACAGCTAAACGCTGCGATCAAAGAACTTCAAGGCCAAGGCTACGCTATCCCGAGCTACCCAGAAACAGCAGAATCTGAAGAAGACAAAGAAGTTCAAGCACGTTACGCAAAATTGCTAGGTAGTGCAGTAAACCCAGTTCTTCGTCAAGGTAACTCTGACCGTCGTGCACCAGCAGCGGTTAAAGCTTACGCGCGCAAACACCCACACTCCATGGGCGAATGGAAGAAAACTTCTCAAACTCACGCAGACTACATGCGTGACGGCGATTTCTTCTCATCTGAGCAGTCTGTAACAATGGACAAAGCGCAAGACGTTCGTATCGAGTTTGTTGACCAAGCAGGTAACGTTGAGCTTAAGAAAACACTTCCTCTACTAGAAGGCGAAGTACTAGACAGCATGCGCATGAGCGCAAGTAAGCTACGTGACTTCTTCGAAGCGTCTCTACAAGAAGCTAAAGATGCGGGCATCATGTGGTCACTGCACGTGAAAGCAACCATGATGAAAGTGTCTCACCCAATCGTTTTCGGTCACGCAGTAACTGTATTCTACAAAGAAGTATGGGATAAGTTCGGTGACGTGTTTAAAGAAATCGGTGTTAACCCTAACAACGGTTTAGGCAGTGTTCTTGATAAGATCAAGGTACTTCCTCAGTCGCAACAAGACGAAATCCTTCAAGCGATCCACGATTGCTACGAGCACCGCCCTGAAATCGCCATGGTAGACTCTGTACGTGGCATCACTAACCTACACGTACCTTCTGACGTCATCGTAGACGCGTCTATGCCAGCGATGATCCGTAATTCAGGTAAAATGTGGGGCCGTGACGGCAAGACTAAAGACACTAAAGCAGTAATGCCTGAGTCAACTTACGCACGTATTTACCAAGAAGTAATCAACTTCTGTAAAACTAACGGCGCATTCGATCCAACGACAATGGGCACCGTGCCAAACGTTGGTCTAATGGCACAAAAAGCAGAAGAGTACGGTTCACACGACAAAACATTCGAAGCTAAAGCTAACGGTGTAATGCGCGTTGTAGACGCAGCTGGCAACGTGCTGATGCAGCACGAAGTAGAAGCTGGTGATATCTGGCGTGCATGTCAAACTAAAGACGCTGCGATCAAAGACTGGGTGAAACTAGGTGTTACTCGTGCTCGTAACTCTAACACGCCAGCAGTGTTCTGGTTGGACGAAGAGCGTGCGCACGATAACGAGCTACGTAAGAAAGTTGCTCTATACCTACAAGACCACGATCTTGAAGGTCTAGACATTCGCATCATGTCTTACAACGAAGCTATCCGTTTCTCTATGGAGCGTATTATCCGTGGTCTAGACACTATCTCAGTAACGGGTAACGTACTACGTGACTACCTAACTGACTTATTCCCAATCATGGAGCTAGGTACGTCCGCGAAAATGCTATCTATCGTACCAATGCTAAATGGCGGTGGTATGTACGAAACAGGTGCTGGCGGTTCTGCACCTAAGCACGTACAGCAGCTTCAAGAAGAAAACTACCTACGTTGGGACTCACTAGGTGAATTCCTAGCGACAGCAGTATCGTTCGAAGAGCTTGGTATCAAGCAAGGTAACGAGAAAGCTAAAGTGCTAGCAACTTGCCTAGATAAAGCGACTGGCCAGCTTCTAGATAACAACAAGTCACCTTCTCGTAAGATCGGCGACATCGATAACCGTGGTAGCCACTTCTACCTAGCGATGTACTGGGCACAAGAATTGGCAGCTCAAACAGACGACGCTGCATTGGCCGCTAAATTCGCACCACTTGCGAAGACTCTGACTGAGAATGAAGCAAAAATCGTTGAAGAGCTAAACACTGTTCAAGGTTCTGCTGCTAACCTAGAAGGTTACTACCACATGAACCTAGAAGAAGTTGCGAAAGTAATGCGCCCAAGTGCGACATTCAACGCGGCGCTTGAGTCTCTATAATTTAGGCTTTAGCTAGCAGCTTTAATGATCAAAAAACCACTCGATGACTCGAGTGGTTTTTTTGTTTATAAGCATAATTATTATGCGCCATAAAAAAAGAGCCAATATTTGGCTCTTTTCATCAATAGTATGGCGGTGTAAGTGCGATGCTAAAGGACTAGCTCATAGCAGCTAGGGAACCAAAGCTCGGCTCCGAGTGGGCACTGTTTAAGGCGCGAGTCGAATGTGGCATATATACCAAATTTGCCATGGCGTTAGGATCAACCGGAGTAATATTCCCCATCCAAGCCACTTTACGCTCATCTCTTGGCGATATCCCCAAATGTTTTCGGTAGCAGCGACTAAAGTGAGGAGTTGAGATAAAACCACAAGCCGCTGAAATCTCGACGATAGACATACTTGATTGTTTCAACAACTGACGGGCACGATCTAGTCGCAGCCTTAAATAGTAGCGTGATGGTGAGCAATCAAGGTATTTATGGAACATGCGCTCCAATTGACGTCTAGACACATCTACAAATGCCGCTAATTCATCAAGATCAATCGGCTCTTCCAGATTGTTTTCCATCAACTCAATCACATCAACTAGCTTAGGCTTACAACCGCCCTTGTTCAGCTGACGCAAAGGTACGCGCTGCTGATCAAACTCGCTACGGATACGGTCGCAGATAAACATATCAGACACAGCGCTGGAAAGCTTTGCACCATGCTCACGAGCAATAATCGTTAAGAACATATCAAGAGGAGCACTACCACCTGTCGCCGTGAAACGTCCATCGTCCATCGAGAACAAACGGTTATTACAACGGACTTTAGGGAAACTTTCCTGAAGAGCCGTCATACATTCCCAATGCACACTGCAGTTGTAGCCATCTAATAGACCCGCATGCGCCAATACATAAGCACCTGTACAAATGCTACCGAGCGTAATGCCTTTACGTGCCTTTTGTTGCAACCAGCTGACCTGCTTAGAAGTAAACGCCCTAGTGATATCTAGTCCACCGGCTACGATAATCATATCCAGTTCAGGAATATCGTACATAGAGGTATCAGCAGATAAACTTAAGCCATCACTTGCACTGACAGGATCGCCTGACTCAGAAATCATGCACCATTGATAAAGCTCTTCTCCATAGAGCTGATTGGCCATTCGCAATGGCTCAAGAGCAGAAGCCAATGCGATCATTGTAAAATTATCGAGCAATAAAAAACCAACACGCGTCACTTTTTTATTACTGGATGCACCATTCGTTTGGGAAGTTGAGACCATGAGTGTGCCCTCTTATATGTGATATATAGCGTAAGCAATTAGCAGGCCAAACAGGCTATATTCACTTATTTTTATTATGACGGACCGACAGTTAGCTGTTGGGTATACGTCTCTCCACTTTTGCTGTCTGTTTAGTAAATAAATACGCCAAAACAGACACCGTATAATAATTGAGCCTCCCTGATGAAATATCACATGAGCGACACCAATCAAACCATTTTTAACCAAAAACGACCAAGTAAAATTTAGCTCATTACGACAAAATGTCGTCACCAGATATCACCAAGACCACTTTTCTAAACATAGGGTAAATTGGTTTCATTTGCTTAGCTTAAATAAATAATTTTCACGGACATCTTAGGCACCTTTTTAGGGCATAACGCACACTTATTGCCAGACATCTGAAACATAATCACTATCTGAGAAACGGTGCCTGACTTGCGCTTGAAATAACTCGGCTGTCGCGATCGCATCGGTCAAAGCACTGTGCATCTGGTAGCGTGGTAAACCATAGCGTACGCGACTATCAGCAAGTCGAATCGAAACTTGCTTAGCACCAAACCAGCGCTTCAATTCAGAGCGCCAACCCATTCGGTGCCATCGGGCCTCAATCGCCATGGTATCAATCATAGGGAAAATCAATTCTTGTCCCATTAGCCGAACCGATGCTTGAGCTAGAAATTCGCGCTCGATAAATTGATAATGCACGACAACAACTTTGCCTTGTAATTCGGGTAGCAAGGATTGCAGCACCTTATCCAAACTGGGGGCTTGTGATAAATCTGAATGGGTAATGCCATGAATCACCACCGATTCATCCGAGAGTTGTCCTTGGGGACGCACTAACCAGTGCTTGGCTTGGGCGACTTTAATACGCTGCAAAGTAAATGGAACCAGACCAACACTCACGATTTCATCTTGCTCTGGACACAGCCCCGTCGTCTCAAAGTCCAAAGCGACAAACTCAGCTGCTCGTAACGTCTTATCTTGTATGAAGTCCAACTGCGATTGATAAAAGCACTTAAGCAAAGGCTCTTGAATCGTTTTGCTTTGCTCTTGTAGATAATCAAGCCATGAAAAACGTCGCTTGTGTTTAAACATGTGCGCAACTCGACTTAGGAAAAAGGGTAGCGATATTTTAGAAAGCGCTGGCTACTGCTGAGGACATTAAACGCTTCTTTTAGATTGCGCCTTTCAATATCAGATAGCTTGTCAGGCTCAATGGTATTGTCTACCTCTTCTCCAGACTCAACGTCTTCCGCTTGATGACGTATCCGCACCATTGCCAAATATTCCAAGGCGTATTTCAGTTCCTGGCCTCGCTTGTCCGGTAAAATACCAGATTCAATTACATCCTCGAGTCGCTCACTGGAGTTTCTGGCTCTAGAACCAATGGCCAGGGCATGCACGCGAATAACATCCACTAATGGCGCAGTACCACGTCGTTTCAAGTTGATTGTGCGGCGATGGGCACCATCCTGCTCCATGACAAACTCTTTGAAAAAACCAAGTGGCGGGGTTCGTAGCAAGGCATTTCGCGCCAAACTAGCAAGGAATTTAGGCGTTTTCTGGGCTCGGTTTACGATAAATTGGTACAAGTCATCCGCCCATGCAACATTCCCCCAAACCCCCTCTAAATCAAAAAAAACAGAGCAATTAAGCAAGGCATCAGGGTTAGGAACATCGATCCAGTCAGCAAAACATGTACGCCACTCTGATAGTGTTTTTCGCCATCTAGGATTAGTGGCCATAATACGCCCACTGCAATATGGGTAACCGCAACGATCTAACCCTTCGGAAACAAACTCGGCCAAAGACTCAAAATAGTCACCGTGCTTCGATGCCTCGTAATCATCAGACAATATCAATGCATTATCTTGATCCGTAATGAGCAATTGCTCATCACGAGCCATAGAACCCAAAGCCAAAAAACAGTAAGGCACTGGCGGTGGCCCTAGTTTTTCTTCGGCCAGCTCACACAAACGCTGCTTAAAGCTTCGACCAATGACCGACATAGCACTGCCAATCATGTGCGCACTGGATTCTTGTCCCACCATACGAACAAAACAGGCCGGCACATCATTCGCCACAAGCGCCAATTCAGCGAGTGTCTGTTGCCGATGAATTAAACCCACAATGTATAGACTGTTCTTAGATTCATGGCGCACAATGTCAGAGATAGCGATGACACCGATTGGACTACCGTGTTCAATAATCGGCAAATGATGCAAGTTAAACCGCAGCATCATTAACATGGCTTCAAATACGTAGGTTTCTTTATCAAGCGTTTTCGGAGAGGCCGTCATGACTTCCGTAACTGGGGTTTCCAAATCAATGCCTTGAGAAACCACCCGTGTTCTGAGGTCGCGATCCGTTAGAATCCCAACCAATTTTTTTCGTTCCTCTCCTCCATCTTCAAAGGAAGTGATTTGCTCAATAATCAAAAGTGATGACACAGACTCTTCGGTCATAATCTGAGCCGCTTGCCGCACGCTGGCTTGAGTTGAAATCATCACCGGCGCACGGGCGATTAGCGCCCCCACTTTGACACTGGATAAGGCATTATCCTCTTGTTGCTGTTGAACTTCTTTGTTGAGCTTACGTTTGTCATCCACCTCCACAAAGTAGGCAAATTCATCAAAGTTATCGCAAAGCTCATTAAATAGCGCTTCCGGCACAAAGTAGATGAGAGAGTCTTCTAAAGCACGTGCGGGCAGACGCACTCTGTTTTTCATCAATAAGCCTAGCTGGCCAAATACGTCACCAACACTAAGACGGTTGTAGAGATGTCCGTTACGGCGGTAAATCTCAACTGAACCACTACGAATAAAGCAGAAGTCGTGTATGTCATCGCCGAAACAATACACGTCAGCGCCTTGGCGGTAATAACTAATTTCGATGGCAGAGGCGACTGAATACAGCGCGTCTTGGGGGAGAAATGAAAAAGGTGGGTAACGCCCTATGAACTCGGCAATTTCAATATGTTCCGCTTCCATAGGGCGCCCTCAGACAATGCTAGTATTCAATCACAACATCAGATTTAGCCACGGTACAGCAAGACAACACATAGCCTTCGGCCACATCTTCGTCTGTAATACCACCATTGGCCTCCATATGCGTTTCACCTTCTTTCACCAGCACTTTACAAGTTCCGCAGATCCCCATACCACAAGCTTTAGGAATATGAAGATTCAACTTAGCCGCAGCATTATGCAGTGTTTCACTTGGCGCAACTTGAACGCTCATCGTCATGCCACTACTGATGACTTCAACGCGATGCATATCTGCAGAGTCCAGAGCATCCGCTTCTGCTTGTGCAACCTCAGCCAATTCAATGGCGTCTTCGACAATCGCTTCTGGTGTTTCACCAAATGACTCTTCATGATAACGGCTCATATCGAAGCCTTTTGCCTTAAGCAACTCACGCACCGCTTTCATGTATGGTGCAGGGCCACAACAGAATACTTCGCGCTCCATGAAATCAGGCGTCGTCAGTAGCAACTTTGTCTCATCAAGATAACCGCGATAGCCGTGCCACGCTAAGCCATTGTGCATCCGCTCAACAATAGTATGAACACTGATATTGTTTACTCGTGAAACCATATGGTCCAGCTCTCGAGGATAGATCAGATCACGAGGAGAACGTGCGCTGTGAACAAATGAAATATCTACATCCGCACTGGTATCAAACCACCAACGAGCCATGGACATGACAGGGGTAATCCCCACACCACCGGAAAGTAATAAAACTTTGTCTGCTGGAAAATCAATACAGTTAAAGTTCCCTACAGGACCATGCACCGCCAACTCAACGCCGACATCCATGTTGTCATGTAACCAATTCGACACCAGCCCGCCAGGAACGCGCTTAACCGTAATAGAGAAGCTGTAAGGCACGGAAGGCGAGCTAGATATAGTGTAAGAACGCATCACTTGCTTGCCTTCTATTTCAAGCTCTAACGTGACAAATTGCCCAGGCTTAAAGAAGAACATGACTGGCTGCTGCGCCATAAAACAGAACGTATTTACGTCCCACGATTCTTGAATAACTCTTACACAGCGAACGTTGTGACGACCATTAACCCATGTCTGGGTATTAACGGGAGCAAGATATTCAGCCGAAGAAGCTGTAGTAGGGTTTGTCATAGTGGCTCTCTCTTTATTGGCGTTGACGTTTCACCTATTGGGAGCATTGTCGTTCGAGGCATCAGAATTGAGTTGACCTTTAACGACATCGACTTGCTCATAGCAGTCAATCCACTATGACACCATGGATATGCCTAGGGCATGCGTCGATTTATGTATGAGAGGATGTCGTGTTTGGTCATCTTGCAAAGCCAAACTTAGGTGACGATAGCGTCATTATTATAACGACAACGGGCCAGTCTAAACTGCCCAAGACATGTTGCTCCGACGAGGGAAACAACATTAACTCGGCTTTTGTTATTGAGGATCACTCAACATGAATCAAAATGATCTGCTAAACATGCGTTACTCTACGATTGAAGATGCGCGCGCAGAAATGTCAAAACTGTTGGAAGCTCGTCCTGCGAACCACTCTTTGGACGCTCCGCTATACAACGACCCTCACATGTTTCGCGTGGACGTAGAAGAGGTATTTCAAAAGGAATGGCTATTTGTTGGCATGACCAGCGAAATCCCTAAGCGTGGCGATTATTTCACGGTAGAAATTGCACAAAACCCTGTCATGGTGATTCGCGATGCAGATGGCTCTGTTAACGCATTCCATAACACTTGTCGCCACCGTGGTTCACGTATCTGCCTTGAGCACCGCGGCAAAGTGGCGAACCTAGTCTGCCCTTACCACCAGTGGACATATGATTTGAAAGGCAACCTGCTGTTTGCGGGAACCGAAATGGGCGATGGCTTCGATAAATCTCAGCACGGGCTGAAAAAAGCACATTGTAAAACCGCTGGCGGCTTTATCTTCGTTGCACTAGGCAAAGAAGCACCGGAAGGTGACTTTGATGAGTTTTTAGCAACGCTTGAAGAGTACATGGCTCCTTACGACGTCGAAAACACTAAATTGGCCGCTGAATCCAATATGTACGAAAAAGCTAACTGGAAGCTTGTATTGGAAAACAACCGTGAGTGTTACCACTGTGCTGGCAGCCACCCAGAATTGTTAAACACCATTCTTGAATGGGATGACACAAACGACCCACGTGCGCCACAAGATTTCTTAGATCATTATGCTGATCAAGCGGCTAAATGGGACGCAGAAGGCATCCCTCATGAGCATAAAAGCTATGGGCCAGGTAAGCGCAACCGTATCGTTCGTATGCCTCTGAAAAAAGGCACGAAGGTTATGACGATTGATGGCGAAGCGGGCTGTAAGAAAATGCTAGGTCGCATTCAAAACCCTGAGCTTGGCTCAATGCGTATCTTGCATCTACCAAACTCTTGGAACCACATGCAGTCTGATCACTTTATCGTGTTCCGCGTACTGCCAATTTCAGCTCAAGAGTCGATGGTGACAACAAAATGGTTCGTCCACAAAGACGCTGTGGAAGGCCAAGATTACGACCCAGATCGCCTGCGCCAGGTTTGGGACGCTACCAATGATCAAGACCGTATCCTTGGGGAGCAGAATCAGCTAGGCATTAACTCTATTGGTTATCAGCCAGGCCCATACTCTGAAACCTATGAATTCGGTGTGATGAACTTCCTAGAATGGTACTCAGATACCATTCAGAAAAATCTTAAGAAATAACCTACCCACAAAAAAGCCAGCTCAATGCTGGCTTTTCTCATCATACAGTTTTTTGCTAACAAGGCTGCATGACCCAAGCTAAGATAGGATCGGTATAGCCGTCGTCATTCTTGAACTCTCGATAGCCTTTAGATAAGGCTACCCCCATGAGATAGTATTGGGATTCGTACTCATAAACCACTGATAAACTCCCCTGCTCTTGCAATACCTGTAAATCAACATCAGGAAAAAACAAATCCCCCACCTGAAAACGATTATCACTGGATGAAATGACTTGCCCTTCATCATTCGTAAACACTGCAAATGCTTGATCACCTTGGGGGTTCTCGTCGGATGAAAGCACATCTTGAAGAATGGCGCGAAACTCTACTGTGGCATCAAACACCGTCCCAATCCCGCCAATCACTTGGTCTTTATGCTCTGGATGTCGAATCGCACCATTGTAAATATAGGTGGACTGATCATCATAGCGCTCAGACGGTACAAAGTTCGATACGGAATATTCTTGTAAATCTTTTAAAGCCAAGGTCTCTACAGCAGCGGCCGACTCGGGAACATGTTTGCCATGACAGCTTTCAATATCTAAAGAAGAAGTCACATATTGCTTTTTCTCATCGAAAACGTACAAGTCGTGATACACCGTATACAAGCCGTGAATATCCTTTAGGATCGCACTAATCTGCTCAGTGTTAACCGGTTGCTCCAATAGCGCCAAACCAATACGCGAATCCAATGCCCACCAGCGACAATCATTCGCTCGTTCATATAAGTTTCGATCTAAAACATCCACTGCTAACTCGGCTTGTAAACGTGTTTCATCCAGCTGCGTTGACAGAATAGTAGAAAATAACGACTCAATAGAGTCTGCAAAAACGGAGTCGATATCGCGTCCAATGTTTTTAATCGCCTCTAGCACAGGCATAAACTCAGCAGAATCATTACGTGCGGCAGTAATCACACCATTAAGCACGATGAGCTCTAAGTCATTATTAATCAGAGTGGAGCGATCTCGAATATCCAACAGGTCTGGTGAGAATATGCCGGATAACTTCTTTAAAGGAGGTAATTCATTGAAATCCACCTCCCCTGCATCAGACTTACTTTTGAGGACAGACATAGGCATGAGTGCACAGGCACGCCAGCCTTCTGGCCCCATGTATTCTTGATAGGCATTTCCTTGAGTATTAATCAGCAGCATTTCTTGCCCATCATAATGCCATACCGAAATGTCGTCATGAATCGGAAGCTGGGTAATATAACTACGACCAAATTGATTCTTTTGGAAAATCACTTTGCCAGAGGCATCAGTCAACACGTACATGGTTGGATCATCGGCAGTAATCAGGGTATCGAAAATGGCATGCATTTCGTTTCTAAAACGAAAACACAGAACAACCACACCCACAACCTTTCCTTGATACATTACGCTGTGAGCATAAAACAGATGCTCATTAGCATCATCAATGAGGGGAGAAACACCAAAATATTCAACGTACTGCGAAGGTTGCCCTAGAGCTTGGTCAACCAACGGCTCTTGAACTGTGCGACGGCTGTTTTGGCTAAGCTGAAACACTACTTCCCCAGACGGTTTAAGCAATATGGCGTCGTTATACACCGTATATTTATCAACGTAATTCTGAAGATGCTGACGGATACCTAAGCGCTGCTCTTCTGTCGACTCAGAGCTGTTGAGGAAAGCTCCGACCATTGGATCATCACTTAAAAAACCAATGTCCGCCGTTCGCTCAAATAAGTTTCGGATCAATACATCAATCGCCATTTGGCAACGAGTCTGGTGATGCAAAACGGCCTTGCGTCCATGTTGCTGAATTAAGCTTTGGATCAAACTGTCTTGTAAGCGATGAAACCGGGTTCTTGCACTGTCCATATCGTCTAAGATAGTGGCAGCGACATCTAAACTGTTTATCTTCCCTAATAAAGCAATTCGCCCCCACCAACTACTTAAAGACTTAAGGTTCTTTTCATAGTAATTCACATCGTAAATCAGGGATTTCAGCTTATGTTCATGTGTAGACAAGAAAGTTTCCACAAGGCACTCCATTCATTAATTAGCTTCTGCTACTTAACGCAAACTCCTTGCCATTAGCGCTCAAAACGATTCAGATAAAGTTTATTAAAATCAGCAAGCTACAAAAAAACACAAGACACTTACATTCTGAAACAGCACCAAGATAAAACAGTTTTCGGATAACTGTTTTATCTTGCACCAGCTGAAAGCATACTCTATACGTTTGCCCTATTGAGCAGGCATTATTGAGAATCGTGAATTAGAAGTAATAAAAGGTGGACAGCTGACTAATCGCTTCATGCTTATGGTCAATCTCTAAATACTGATAAGAAGCTCGCCATTGCCAGTCTTTAGCAAACTGATAACTCAAACCAACACTAGCCTCTTGTCTCACTGAATCGTGTTTATTTGGATTAATTAGATACTGATAACTAGCTAACATACTTGTTTTCTCTCTATTCCAAACCCACTTTAACTCAGGTCCAGCTTCCATCACATAGCCCTTATCGAAGTCATTATCTAGCGAGAGTCGTCCATTCAAAAAGCCTGCTAACAACGAATGCGAAGTGAATTGCTTTGTAATACCTGCGCCGCCATGAGCACGATATATTAATTCATCTTGATAGAGCACATCACGCAACAAACTGACGTTGATATGCCATGATTTAGGTGTCATTAGCGCATTAGTGGGTGCCATTGAATGAATGTTAACGATATTAAAATGATTAAGCTGAAGATCTTCATCATCAAAGCGAAGTGAGCCACTGAACATAGACAGCTCAGCGCCTTTTAGGTATCCACCTTGTGGGTCTAAAACATCATGAAACGAAGGCCGATAGTCGATCACACCATAGTTTTGATCATTCTGACGTAATGCCGCAATGCCTATGCGAGCAGTTTCATGGCCCTGGTCATCACGTAAAAGTGGTTTTTCAACTGGAGAAAAAATACTTGAAGCACTCAACTTACTTCTAAGAGATAAGAGCTTAATTGAGCGTGAATTGAGATGCTTTAGCGTTGACTTTTTACGAGCTGAGAGATAACGGCTGTATTCATATGCGATATCAAGGGTTTTAGCCTGATCAACCGTACTTAATTCATTTAATTCAGCTAAATCTAGACTTGGGAGCTCAACTAAGCGCTTCGCTATAGCGATGTTATGCTGATCAACTTGTTTCAGCATATTCTGAATATTGTTCAATGATGAAGAACGATAAGTTGCCTCACCTAATACCCCTTGGGCTTTAATTTCTCTAACCGTATCAGCAGGTATGGCCCATAACGAGAATTGACTCGCTAGATTGAGTCTAGGACTTGCAGCATCCAGCATAGTCAAAAGCTGGTAAGAGCAATTTTGAGAAAAGAAATAATACGGCATAGAGGTACTTTTCATTTCCCAAATATGACGAATAAACTGATCAACTTCTTGATCTGTCAGTAATAACTCATATTCCCAGATATCCCTATTTTCAAGGAAATTATATTCTTTCACTTTCTGGTAATATGGCATTACAGACACCACACCAGGATAACCACCAGTCAATCCTTTATAGCTAAAAACTAGCTGATTATCATTAGGGTCTGTATTAGCCGCATAGTTTATGGCGAAATCTAATAGTGGTGTGTCGTTATCCTGCTTTTTAACTCGAAACAATGTATGTCCATACATTGAAGATGGACTGTTTAAATAAGCCGAAGGAAACACTAAATAGACTTTTTCAGCATCAATCTGTGCTTTCCACTCGTTAAATTCAGGGCAGTTAATTTCGAAAAAATTAGAGTCTGGCAACTTAGTTTGTAACCATGCCAATCGTCCTGGAAAACGACACTGCGCAGTATTATTAGGATCATCTAGGGTAGGTGCTTGCTGAAAAGCATTGATCGTCGCGATAAGCTCATCTTTTGCTGAAAGATGGCCAGTTGAAGCTAAGAAAAAAGTACTATCTTCGATCTGACTACCTTGCTGCTTAACAACACCAATTTGCTCGTAATGAAGCATGCTGAGCCATTGACGATCATTCGCCAGCTGCTCAATTTGAGCGTCAGGTAAAACATTTGAATAAGCTTGATTCGTAACAAAAACAGATAGAGCTGAAAAAATAAGAAGAGAACGCATAAAAGTCCATTTCAATAAAAAAGAGCGGACAAGCCGCTCTTCTATTCAATCAAAGCGAAAGAATTAACCTAGGTACTTAGCAAGTACAGGTGAACGCTCCATCACTTTAACGATATCTTGGTATGCTGATTCAGACGTTACGTCTGCCGAAGCAAAAATCACATCAAAGTTTGCTTGGATTTCTTGGTTGAAATCTGCTTTATCTGCAGCGTCTACACCAATTAGCTCAGCAAGAGCATTTAGTGTCTCACCTTCGCCTTTAGCAGAATCAACTGCAAGAGGCTCAAGGTTGTCATTGATGAATAGCGCAACGCCGCCAGCAAGAGGAGCATCAGGGATATCACAACCCAAAGTACCTGACGTCATACCGAAAGTTTGGTTGCCTGACGTGCCGTTTGTCGTCGCAGCAAGAACATGCTCGTGCCATTCGTTAGCGTCCTTGAAGATTACTTCAGAACCAAGACCACAACCTGCTGGACCGTATGCAGCAAAAGAAGAGACAGAAGCCGTAGCTAACACTGCAGATAAGATAATTTTTTTCATATCAATTCCTAGAATTCCATTTAATGAAAATATTTTTTATTAAGCGTCCCGGCAATCCCATAAGAAATACCAAAAGAGCATGCAAATAATAGCAACTCGTTAATTTTTCTGAAACAAAATTAACTATGCATAATGGGTAATTATAAAAAAACCGCGCCAGCAAAGCTAACGCGGTTCTCTTTAGAAGCTTACTGAGTAAGTTATAAACTTAGCTTAGTAAAGCTCTGAACGTAGACCTTTGTAAATGCTTACACACATCAACAGTAGGATAACAGTGAATGGTAGACCTGTTGTTACTGCACCAGCCTGTAGTGAGCTTAGTGCTTCAGAACCACCACCGAACAATAGCACGCCTGCGATTAGACCAACCATCGATGCCCAGAAGATACGCTGTGGCACAGGTGTTTCCACTTTACCACCAGCAGTAATCGAGTCGATTACCAGCGAACCAGAATCAGATGATGTAATGAAGAATACCAATACCAAGATGATCGCAACAATTGACGTCAGAGTACTAAGTGGTAGATTTTCAAGCATCTGGAACATCGCACTGGATACATCACCTAGGCCGCCGGCTAGAGCACCGACGCCGCCTTGTACTTGATCTATCGCTTGGCCACCAAAAGCAGACATCCAAATAATAGATACCAACGTTGGCACCAACAATACTGCGATCATGAATTCGCGAACCGTACGGCCTTTTGAAACACGTGCAATGAACATACCTACGAATGGCGACCAGCTCACCCACCATGCCCAGTAGAATACTGTCCAGCCTTCATAGAATTTGTTGTCGTCGCGACCAATCCAGTTACTAAGCGGAATAATGTATTCGACGTAAGAAACTGTGGTGCTAAATAGGTGACCGAAGAAACCAATCAGTGATCCGAAGATAGCTACAAATAATACTAAAACGGCAGCCAATGTCATGTTGATATTACTCAACACTTTTACACCGCCATCAAGGCCACGCATGACCGATAGCACAGCAATACTTGTCACAACGATGATGATGCCGATCTGAGTTGAAATGGTATTCTCAACACCAAACAGGAAGTTCAAACCACCTGCGGCTTGTGTCGCACCTAGGCCAAGGGATGTTGCCAAACCAAAGATTGTAGCAATGACCGCAATGATATCGATGACATGGCCGATTGGTCCCCAGCAACGCTCACCCAGTAGTGGGTAGAATGCTGAACGGATCGTTAATGGCAAGCCTTTGTTGAATGAGAAGAATGCCAGTGCTAGCGCCACAACACCGTAGATCGCCCATGGGTGTAAACCCCAGTGGAACATGGTTGCGCCCATGGCAGCAGAAGCGGCCTCATCTGTGCGAGCTTCAACATTAAGTGGCGTTCCCCACCAGTCGGTAAAGTAAGCCACAGGCTCAGCTACAGACCAGAACATCAAACCGATACCCATACCCGCTGCAAACAACATTGAGAACCAAGATAATGTTGTAAACTCAGGGCGAGCTTCACTACCACCTAAACGCACTTTACCAACAGGCAACAGAATCAAAGCCAAACAGAACAGTACGAAAATGTTCCCGCCTATCATAAACAACCAGTCAAAGGACTCGATTGACCAACCTTTCGCACCGTTTAACCACTCTTTCGCTGCTGCAGGGAAAAGTAGCGCAAATGCAATAAAGCCGATAATCACTAATGCACTTGTCGTAAACACAGGGTTGTTAACATCCATCCCTAATATCTGGACGTTATCCTGCCCCGCTTTATAGTCGGACGTGTAATCCGTCGACTTTGGGCGTCTCTTCATTTTTGGATCCATTAAGTTACTCCACCTAGTTGAATCAACAACCGCTCACCTAGACACACCAGCATTCGAGTCTAGGTGAACAGTCACTGTTTTATATAATAGTTTTAGTCTTAAACTCTGATTATGAGCTTATTCACGAGCGCACATTTTTTGCACCGTACATTGATAGTACGACGACTATTTGCTTACTTGGTGTCCAAATACGACAGCGTTTGAACACATAATGACCACTTACGACGACCATTGACTTTAAGCATAGACACTAAAATCAACCCAATTTACGGGCGCTTCTTCATGGGGCAAAGCCCGTTTCCTACTGTTCGAACAGTCTTTTTTTGCTCTAAAATAAAGCATAGAAAACAGGATGTTAAGGGAAGAAAGGATTTTTTTATTGTTTGAATGCTTTACGCCTTAAATATAAGAAAATGCTAATTTCTTATCAGAAAAGATTAATCGTTTTGTAACAGGCGCGTCATGACTTGATGAACTTCAGGTAAGATTGTAGCTTGAGTTGCAATTAATTCATCTACCGCTGATTTCAATACAGAGATGTTATTGGGATTTGAGGCTAACCAATCTTTGGTTGTTTGCTCCGTCGCGGCCAACGTTTGACAGTCTTTGGCAGGTACGCCGATCCCTAGCATTTTTTCTTTGAAGTCCACTTCATCAATCAAATCTACAATCATCATGGTCCATTACTCTCTATATCTTGACGGGATAGTAGCTTAGAAAGGTAACGTAAATTAAAGGGAATGGATAGACGCCATTCCCTTTAATAATGGGGCTAGCGAATCACTTTCTCTTCAATTAATAAGTCAAAGATCGCTTGCGCTTTTTCTTGAGCAGACTCGTTCTTCATCACTTTACCTAAACCACCTTGAGGCTTCGCAGTAGCTGCTTTGAAGCGGTCTGCTGCCGTTTTAGCTTTGACAACTTTCAGACGCTTAGGACGGGCTTTCGCTGGCGCTTCGCTCCAGTTAACACGAACGTTATCTTCTTCTGTTGAGCCAGTTTGCGTATCCATTTTTGCACGAAGACCAGGACCGAATGCACTTTGACGAGCCGCTTGCGCCGCATTATCAATGGAGGCAATAAACGGCAGCTTAACCGTTACTTGACGACGCTGACCTCGTGGAAGCGCCAGTAGCACCTGCGCTTCGCCATCTTTGATTTCAACGATATCCGCCACACGAGCAACAATAGGCCAACCTAGTTGCTCAGCAAGAAGGTAAGGCGTCATACCCGACGACTCGCCACTTTCAGAGCGAACACCAGTTAACACGATATCTGCTTTTTCTGCTTTTAAGTAGCTCGACAATGCAGGAATTGCGTCTGCAGTTTCGGTTTGCTCAAGCACGGTAACCTTTTGCAGTCCCATACCCGCGTATTGGCGAAGTACTGGCTCTTCTGCATTACCCGCATGAACGACATCTAAATCTGTTCCAGCAAGCTTAAGACCAAGCTCAACAGCACGACTGTCCTGGTCAGCACGGCGCGAACGACCTGATTGAGGGTGACGACCGACAGAGATTAAAGAAATGACTTTATGCGGCATTGCTATTCTCCTCCGCTTGATCGCTTAGGCTTGTTTGTTTGTGCTCAGCAACTAGTTTCATCAATTCAGCAAGAATTTCTTCACTGTCACCAATAACACTCAGCGCAGCACGTTTCACCATGTCACAGCCCGCATCCGTGTTGATAGCAACCACTTTATCTACTTGACCGATACCCTGCATATGCTGAATCGCACCAGAGATACCCACTGCCACGTATACTCGCGCCGTAACCCAAGTACCCGTCGCACCCACCTGACGTGAACGCGGCATAAAGCCATCATCGACCGCCACACGGCTGGCACCTTCTGTTGCACCCAACACTTTCGATGCTTCATGGAACTGATCCCAGTTATGGATACCGTTGCCCGCAGACAAGATAAACTCAGCCTCAGCCATTGGAATCGCGTTTGGATCCACAGCTATTAGACCTTTATCTTTGATCGTTGCAGCAGCAACAGATACATCATCCAAAAACATTGGTGTCGCTTCATGACGCGTTTCGTCAATGGCGTCAGCACATTCTTCAAGCAGCATCAGAATTTTAGGTGTTTGACGCGTGATGTCTAAGCTCGCAGAAGCACCACGGCTTACGCTTTGCTCAGCATTGACTTGCCATGCCTGTGTCGCTGGACGCTCACCTAAACGAGCAGCCAAACGAGAAGCTAGATCACAACCACCGTGGATGCTGTCTGGAAATAACCAGTGCTTAACACTGTATTGCGCTTCCACTTTAGTCAGTGCTTGTACTCGCGCTTCAGGAGCATAGCCTTCAAAGGCTTCACCTTCGATATGTAACACGCGGTCAACGCCTGCTGTATCAAAGTTATCTTCTTTCACTTCACCGAAGCACACAGCAACAACAGCACCATTACCGCCTTGCTCTACGATCAGCTTGTGCGCAAGACCAAGGATATCTTTATCGTGTCCAGTTAGACGACCACCGACCATATCCGCAACCATCATGATGTAGTAATCAGGGCTATCCACTTTATGCAGAGGCAATTGAACCTCTTGCGCTGCAGCAGAACGCTTACCTTTCGGTGCGGTTGCGTTACCTTTAAGACGGTCAATACGTTTAATACCGTTCGGACCGATAAAGCCAACTTTATGCGGGAACTTACGAATCAAGCCAGATGGGCCGCGAACTTCGCCACCCTCTTCTTGACTTGCGTATTGCTCATGTAGTGGGTGCAGACGGTTACGCATAATCCATTCTGCACGTGGGTCACGACGAATGATGTCACTCATTAGTGAACCTCCTCAATCAATTGATCCACTAGGATTTCAGAGATGTCTTTCACTTGTGGACGAGGTTCAACAACCCCCTCAAGCATAGCGGTACATTGCTGACAACCTACTGCCACAAGCTCAGCCCCCGTAGCGCTCGCATCTTCCATACGCATATCGGCGATACGACGTTCACCTGGGATATCCGTGATCGGTGCGCCACCGCCACCGCCACAACAACGTGAGCGGAAACCAGAGCGTTCCATTTCAGCGATTTCAATACCCAAAGAACGTAATAGATCACGTGGCGCTTTGTACTCACCGTTGTATCGACCTAGGTAGCAAGGATCATGGTAAGTCACTTTACCACCCTTGAAAGCGTCAAGTTTAAGCGCGCCAGACTGAACGAGTTGGTTCAAGAAGGTCGTGTGGTGCAACACTTCAACACCAGCCAAAGCACCGTCTTTATCAAAGTCAGCGTATTCATTTCGCAGACAATGGTAAGCGTGCGGATCGGTCGTTACGATCTTGTTGAACTTGTATTGGCCTAGCGTTGCCAAGTTGCGTTTCGCAAGGCTTTGGAATGTCGCATCATCACCTAGACGACGAGCTACGTCACCACTGTCACGCTCTTCGTCACCAAGGATCGCTACATCAACGTCAGCAGCTTTCATCAGTTTCACGAAGGCACGTAGAATACGCTGGCTACGCATATCAAAAGCACCGTCAGACACCCAGAATAGAACGTCGACTTCTTTCTTGTCTTTCATGACCGCAAGGTTTTGGTCAGCCGCCCAGTTAGTACGGCTACCAGGAGCGTAACCACCAGGGTTGTCCGTTGCGATGATGTTTTCTAGAACTTCAGAGCCTTTGTTTGGCGTTTCGCCTTTTTCCATGGTTAGGAAACGACGCATGTCAACGATGGCATCGACATGCTCGATCATCATCGGACACTCTTCCACGCAGGCACGGCAAGTGGTACATGACCAAAGGGTTTCTTGGCTCACAAGACCCGCTGTAATGATCTCGTTTGGGCTGCCTTTCGCCTGCCCCACTTCTTTACCTGGATAAGGAGAACCTGCGTAATTCGCATCGCTACCACCAGCAAGCCCCACCACCATATCTTGAATCAGTTTTTTCGGGTTAAGCGGCTGGCCTGCAGCAAACGCAGGACACATTGCCTGACACTTACCACACTGTACACAGGCATCAAACCCTAGCAGCTGATTCCATTTAAAGTCACTTGGCTTGGCAACACCAATCACCGACGCATCAAGATTCGCAGGCTTAAGCCCCGTTGAACGCCCACCACCGAAGCGCTCTGGACGACGGTGAAACGCTAGGTGAAGCGCACCTGCAAAGGCGTGCTTCATTGGGCCACCCCAGCCCATGCCAAATAACAATTCGCCAAGACCAATCACGATACCAACACTTAGCACTGCAATAAGCAATACACCACCGGTTCCATCTGGGAGGATGCCTGCCGCAGGAAGTGTTAGAACGATGAACGTTAAAGCAAATGTAATTAAGCTTTTTGGCAAGCGCATCCAAGGGCCTTTTGAAAGGCGCTCAGGTGGATTCAATCGACGCTTGAAGACAAAAAAGGCACCCACAAGCATTAGTAATAACGCGCCAAGCAAAGCCCAAGCAACGATCTGTTCCTCTACTTTGAATACGTGTACCACTAATACCAGCACCATAGATAGGACAAAACCACCACCGGTTGCAACGTGGGTTTTCGACATGTATTTGTCGCGCTCTACCACGTGGTGCAAATCTTTCAGGTAGCGCCCCGGCATCGCCATAAGACCAGCGATAATATTGACTTTTTCTGGTTGTCCCGCGCGCCATAGACTCGCTCGGCGAAGCATGCCAATTACGCCTAATAGCAACAGCACAACAATTAGAATAGAAGGTAACCAGTCGATAACCATCTTTCACCCCATGTAACATTAAAGAGGCGGCGTAGTGCCGCCTCTTGGGTTCAGTATTTTGGTTTAGTTTTGAATGGCTAAACGGTTAAAGGTCTTTACACAGACGCAAAGCATCGTACATCGCCGCGTGAGTGTTACGCTGAGACACACAGTCACCTAGGCGCCATAGGATCATGCCATCACCACTTTCAGAAAGAATTGGCTGTGGTTTGATGTCGAACAAAGCCTCCACATCAATCTGTCCCTTGTTGCGAGATTCACCTTTAAGCTCGTAGTACAACTCTTCATTTGGACGAGTTCCGTTTTCGATAACAACTTGGTCTACCACACGCTCTTCACGTTGACCTGTGTACTCGTTCTCAAGTACCGCCACTAAGCTGTCACCCTCGCGATATACTTTTTCCAACAAGAAGTCAGAGGTCATGATGACTTCTTTCTCATATAACGAACGGTAGTAAGTTGGGAAGGTCGTACCACCGATGCCAACACCCGGCTTAATATCATCGGTTACAAGCTCAACTAAAGAGCCTTTGGAGGCCAAGAAGTCTGCTGCTGACATACCAGAGAATTCACAAATGGTGTCGTAAATCAGGACATTTTTACCTGGCTCAACTTTGCCAGTTAACACATCCCAGCTCGACACACTCAGGCCTTCCTCTGCGCCCCATTCTGGGTTCTGCTCAACAAATGGACGACCACCCGTTGCTAAGATACAAACATCTGGTTGTAGATCACGGATTACGGATGCGTCAGCAGCAACGCCCGTTTTCACCTCTACGCCTAGACGGTCAAGTTCCATTACCAACCAACGAGTGATACCGGCGATTTGGTCACGTTGTGGTGCTTTTGATGCGATCGTGATCTGACCACCCAATTCGTCGTTACGCTCTAGCAGAGTCACCTTATGACCACGCTCAGCTGCAACACGCGCTGCTTCCATACCACCAGGGCCACCGCCCACTATGACGACGTTGCGTACTGGTCCTTCGGTTTTTTCGATAATATGAGGCATGCCCATGTATTCACGAGACGTCGCCGCGTTTTGAATACAAAGCACATCAAGACCTTGGTACTGACGGTCGATACAGTAGTTTGCACCCACACACTGACGAATCTGATCCACTTGATCCATTTTAATCTTGGCAATGAAGTGCGGGTCAGCAATGTGTGCACGAGTCATACCAACAAAGTCTACATAACCTGCTTCGATGATGCGTTTGGCTTGGTTAGGGTCTTTGATGTTCTGTGCGTGAATAACAGGAACACTAACGACTTCTTTGATACCCGCGGCCAAGTGTAGGAATGGCTCTGGTGGGTAGCTCATGTTTGGAATCACGTTTGCTAATGTGTTGTGCGTGTCACAACCAGAACCTACTACACCGAAGTAGTCGATTAGGCCAGTGTCATCGTAGTACTTAGCAATTTGCTTCATGTCGTCGTGGTTTAGACCGTCTGGGTGGAACTCGTCCCCCGTGATACGCATGCCCACAACGAAGTCTGGACCCACTTCGGCACGAACGGCTTTGGCAACCTCTAGACCGAACTTCATACGGCCTTCGAAAGTACCACCCCATTCGTCAGTACGTTTGTTGACACGTGGCGACCAGAATTGGTCAATCATGTGTTGGTGTACTGCCGACAGTTCTACACCGTCAAGGCCACCTTCTTTCGCACGACGCGCAGCTTGGGCAAAGTCGCCGATGACACGCCAGATTTCTTCCACTTCGATGGTTTTACACGTAGCACGGTGTACCGGCTCACGAATACCAGATGGCGACATTAGGTTAGGCCAGTTCTCACCGTCCCAGCGGGAGCGACGTCCCATATGGGAAATCTGAATCATGATTTTGCCGCCATGCTTATGCACAGCATCAGCTAAGTTCTGAAAATGCGGGATAATACGGTCTGTTGACAGGTTAACAGAGCTCCACCAACTCTGAGGGCTGTCAATCGAGACAACACTGGAACCACCACAGATACACAAGCCACATCCACCTTTGGCTTTTTCTTCGTAGTATTTCACATAACGATCCGTCGTCATGCCTCCATCCGTTGCGTACACTTCTGCGTGAGCCGTACTGACAATACGGTTACGAATGGTTAATTTATTAATATTTAGTGGCTGAAACAGCACATCAAACTGGGACATAGTAGAACCCCGCCTTTCTCAAACAATAGACTGACAATTTTTAGTAATAATTAAAGCGGCGTTACTTCGAAGTAACCCACATCGCAACCTTCCTCTGCTGCGCACTGTGTTTGCTCTGCTTTGGTACGAACAGCTAATCCTTGGGCTTCTGCAATCTGGTCTAAGGCACCTGCAAACCAACCAGTAAACATGTAATCAATCTTGCGATTGACTTTTTTCCCGTGGATTTTTTCATAGTGGTAAACAAAAGCTGAGTTCTCTAATCTCACTTTTGCTGTGCCTTTCTCGATGTCTAGCTCCTCGGTGATAAAGAAGCCCCAACCGCGTTGAGACAGACGTTTTAGATAGTGATGCCATACATCAGCGCCAGAAATTCCATGGCACTCTGCTTCTTGTTCACACCAGAAGTAAGCAGACTTGTAACCTGCTTTATAAAGAATCTCCGCGTATCGTTCTGCGCCAATCTCGTCTTCGATTCCCATGTGATTGTTTACAAAGAAGTGACGTGGCACATACAGCATAGGCAACGCATCCGTTGTCCAAACCCCAGTTTCATCGTCTATTTCAATTGGCATTTCAGGAGCGTGTACACCCATTTTTAAAACCTCAAATTCTGCTGTTCTGGATCGCATATCGCGTGTTAAGACATCATTTAATCAAATCGACAGACTGGTCACTTTTCCGAAATCGACTCTCTGCCCTATCGAAAAGACGTTTTTCGACACTTTGGTTAATTGTTACTCACCCCAGATTTCACGTAACAAGTTGACCCAGTTTTCACCCATGATTTTGCAGACTTGGCGTTCAGTAAAACCATGACGCAAAAGTGCTTCCGTTAGATTTGGGAACTCCCCAACCGTACGAATGCCTTTTGGATTAATGATTTCACCGAAACGTGTTAAACGGCGGGCATAGCCTTTGTCATGGGTAAGGTATTCGAAGAAGTCTTCCCCGTGGCCTTGGGTAAAGTCAGTGCCAATGCCGATCGCATCTTCACCCACAATGTTGTAGACGTATTGAATGGCTTCAACGTAATCATCGACAGTTGCGTTAACCCCTGCACGGAGGAATGGTGTGAACATGGTCACACCAACGAAGCCACCATTATCGGCGATGAACTTCAGCTCTTCGTCAGAACGGTTTCGTGGGTGCTCTTTTAGACCTGAAGGAAGGCAATGCGAGTAAGCAACAGGCTTTTTCGATTCGATGATGACTTCTTTAGCAGTATTCGGCCCCACATGAGACAGGTCGCACAGCATACCCACTCGGTTCATTTCAGCCACAATTTCACGCCCAAAACCTGATAAACCGCCATCACGCTCGTAACATCCGGTACCCACGAGGTTTTGCGTGTTGTAACACATTTGAACAATGCCAACGCCAAGGTCTTTGAACACCTGTACGTAGCCGATCTGATCTTCGAAAGCGTGGGCATTTTGGAAGCCCATCATGACCCCAGTCTTCCCTTCTTCTTTCGCACGAAGAATGTCTTTGGTTGTGTAAACTTTTGTGAGTAGATCGCTGTTGGCTTCGATTAACTGGTTCATTTCAACGATGTTGCGAACCGTGCCTTCAAAATTTTCCCAAAACGACACAGTGCAGTTTGCGGCAGTTAACTTTCCTTTCGCCATGTCTTCAAACAGTTCGCGATTCCATTTCGCACAAATTAAGCCATCGATCACAATGGCTTGATCATGTAATTCTGCTGCGTTCATCGTTTTTTCCTTTAATACAAAGATAGGATTAGGGGAAGGAAGACCTTCTGATGAACTCAGTTTATGACTAAGAAAAAAACGTTTAGAGGCTGGAAACGACTTTAGAGAGACTAAAACCGACGCTCAAATTCAAGTGTCGAAAGGCATAAGAAAGGACAAAGGCGCCTGAGCGCCTTTGTAGATAAATGAGAAGATTAAACTCGGTAGGAACTGACCATTTGGCTTAATGAAGATGCCTGATTCAGAACCGTTTTAGAAGCTTGGTTGGTTTGAGTGGCATTGACGCTGGTTGTCATAGCTTCATCACGAATCATGCGAATACGACCGTCAATGGTTTGCGCCGTTGCCGCTTGCTGCTCCATTGCCGTTGCAATTTCAGTCGCCTTCGCCGACATTCCTGAAATAGTCGACGCGATTTTCGTAAGTGCGGCTGTGGCTTCGCTGGATTTCACGACGGTTTCTTCGGCTTGTTGCTTGCTTGCCCCCATCACTTTAACCGCTTCGTGTGCGCCACCTTGCAACTTGGTGATCATGTCTTGGATTTGCTCTGTGGATTCTTGCGTGCGTTGAGCAA
The DNA here is from genome assembly GCF_004363305.1 of Marinomonas communis. Lineage (GTDB taxonomy): Bacteria > Pseudomonadota > Gammaproteobacteria > Pseudomonadales > Marinomonadaceae > Marinomonas > Marinomonas communis. The sequence goes on from NZ_SNZA01000001.1 coordinate 1,278,826, forward strand.
GAGTTCTTACTTCATCAGCTACCACTGCAAAACCACGTCCTTGCTCCCCTGCACGCGCCGCTTCAATGGCCGCATTCAAAGCCAATAAATTGGTTTGATCAGCAATATCTCGAATAACATCCAAGATCGATCCCACATCCGCCGTTTGACTCTCCAACGCCTGCAAAGCCAATGCGGCACTGTCTACCCCTTGCGCCAAACGGGTAATGGACGAAGCATTATCTGACACAATCGCCGTCACTTCTCGGGCATACACATCTGACTCTTTTGCGGCATTCGCGGTTTGGTCAGCACCCTCGGCAACATAGCGGATGGTCCCCTGCATTTCCTCTACAGCTCCAGCAATCCCTAATGTTTCGTGCTGTAACTCTTCCATGCCTAAGCGAGTTCGCTCTGAGGCTTGTAGCATTTGCTCACCGACACTGGATAGTTCATGGGACTGATTTTGCACCGTACCAATCAGGGTATTTAAATTAGCGATGAAGCGGTTAAAACTCTTAGCAACGTCTGCCAATTCATCCTTGCCAGCTTCATCTAAACGCACCGTTAAATCACGAGCGCCTTGAGCGATATCGTGAAGAGAGTGCTCCAGTTTACGAATATCAGGCAACGTACGATGACGCAAAAGCCACATTACGGAAATAATCACCAAGGCAGAAATAATGCTACTGATTAATGTCGCACGCTCAGCGGTTAAAATGTACTCAATGGAAACCACAGAGCTTTTTTCTAATTGTTGGTTTATCTCTTCAGCAATGACATTTAAAGAATCAGATAACGTTGCAGACGCATCATCTAAGCCACCTGGACCTTTCATTAGGCGATTACCGGCTTCCGTTCCCTCATTAATGTAAGCTTGCGCCATGGTGTAACCGGATTGATACAAAGCATCCAGTTGCGACTTCAGAGAAACGACTTGAGTCTGATAATCAGGAATATAAGTCACTAGCTGGTCCAAGCTTGCCTTAGCAGACACTAAACTTTGCTTGGCTTCCGAAAGGGCATCATTGTCACGGGTTGCCCCCATATCCGTTAGGAACTGTTGAATTTGGACGGTGTAATACCTAGCATCCTTCATTGCCCCCATCGCGTGGGCCAATTCAACTTCTTCCTTGATCGCATGTTCGCTCTGCTTTAATCCATACGCACTAATTGCAAACAATCCCAACAAAGCAACCACAACTATGGCAATGGCTAGGGTAAACAACCGGTTTATCGTCACAACAACTCCTAAAATGGATTCAGATTTAAGCGTGTATATATTAAGAACCCTAAAAATTCTCGCAAAGACAATAACGTATCTTTTTGTCAGTGCTATGAATTTTCGATTTCAGAATGTTAACAGTGCCTTTGCGTAGCGATTAACGGCCTATTCCCCTATAATACCCGCTCCCTGAAAAACCATGTTCGAGGCGTTTACTCAATGCAATTAACCAGCTTAAATGCGATTTCCCCGATCGACGGTCGTTACGGCTCTAAAACTAACGCGCTACGCCGCTCTGTTAGCGAGTACGGCCTATTACGTATGCGTGTTATCGTGGAAGTACGTTGGCTTCAAGCGCTCGCTGCGCACCCTGAAATTTCTGAAGTACCAGCACTTAGTGCGGAAGCAAATGCGATCCTAGATGATTTGGCTGCAAACTTCTCTGAAGCGGATGCGCAATCCATCAAAGACATCGAAAAAACGACTAACCACGATGTGAAAGCGGTTGAGTACTTCATCAAAGGCAAAATTGCAGACAACGCCGAGCTAGCAGCTGTTTCTGAGTTCGTACACTTCGCTTGTACGTCTGAAGACATCAACAACCTTTCTCACGCATTAATGCTAAACGAAGCGCTAGCTGAAGCCATCATTCCTGAGATGAAAGCGGTTCTAGCTGCAATCGAAGAATTGGCTATCGAACATGCGGAACAATCTATCCTATCTCGTACCCACGGTCAGACTGCGTCTCCAAGTACGGTAGGTAAAGAAATGGCGAACGTAGCAGCTCGTCTTGCGCGTCAAATCAAGCAAGTTGAAGCAGTTGAGTTCCTAGGTAAGATTAACGGTGCAGTAGGTAACTACAACGCTCACCTTTCTGCTTATCCTCAAGTTGACTGGCAAGCACATGCAGAGAAGTTTGTAACCTCTCTTGGCCTTACTTGGAACCCATACACCACTCAGATCGAGCCACACGATTACATCGCTGAGCTATACGATGCGATCTGTCGTTTCAATACTATCTTGATCGACTTCGACCGTGATGTTTGGGGCTACATTTCTCTAGGCTACTTCAAACAGAAAACGATCGCTGGTGAAATCGGCTCTTCAACTATGCCGCACAAAGTTAACCCAATCGACTTTGAAAACTCTGAAGGTAACTTGGGCATCGCTAATGCAATCATGGGCCACCTAAGCGCTAAGCTACCAATCTCTCGCTGGCAGCGTGACCTAACAGACTCTACGGTTCTACGTAACCTAGGTGTGGGTCTTGCACACAGCTTGATCGCTTACCAAGCGTCTCTAAAAGGCATCAGCAAACTAGAAATCAACGCTGTTCGTCTGAACGAAGACCTAAACAACTCTTGGGAAGTATTGGCAGAGCCAATTCAAACCGTGATGCGTCGCTACGGTATCGAAGCACCATACGAGAAGCTTAAAGAGCTAACTCGTGGTCGCACGATCAACCAAGAAATCATGCAAGAGTTTGTTGATAAGCTTGAACTTCCAGAGCAAGCGAAAGAAGAGCTTAAAGCACTGACTCCTTCAAACTACATTGGTAACGCCGTAGCGCAAGCGAAAGCGATTCGCGGCTAATTCAGCAACCAATGCTATTTCTTAGATACAAAGAGCCGTTTTCTAACGGCTCTTTTTTTTGATGAGAACTGACTATGAATATCGATACGCCACTGACCATTCTCGCTGGCATGAGCGCAAAAACCTTCTACCAAGAGTACTGGCAAAAAAAACCTTTGCTGATCCGAGGAGGTGCAAAAGACATTGATCTGCCTATTGCTGCAGATGAGTTGGCTGGCCTGTCCATGGAAGACGAAGTGGAATCTCGTATCGTTATTGAACAAGGCGAGACACCTTGGCAATTACTGCAAGGCCCTTTTAACGAGGATACCTTTGCCACCCTGCCGGAGCGAGAATGGACGCTTTTAGTCCAAGCGGTAGATCATTGGGTGCCTGAAGTACAGACGTTGAAAGAACGCTTTCACTTTCTACCCAGTTGGCGCGTCGATGATGTGATGGTCAGCTACGCCACTGAAGGCGGTAGCGTCGGCCCTCATTACGATCAATACGACGTTTTTTTAGTCCAAATGGCAGGCAAGCGCCGCTGGCAAGTGCTCGCACCGGAGCAATATCAAGATTCAAATATTGAAGGCATCAAGCTTCATATTTTAGATAACTTTGATGTCGATCCAGAGCAAGATTATGAGCTGGAAGCAGGCGATATCTTATATTTGCCGCCTAACTTTGCGCATAACGGCCGAGCGTTAGATAGCGAATGCATGACCTTTTCTGTTGGCTTCCGAGCGCCCTCGGTACAAGCAGCTCTTCAAGGTATCACGGATAAGCTCTGCGAAGACATTAACGAAAAGAACCGTTTCGCAGCACCTGAGCCACTGGAACGTGACCATCATGCACAAATCCAAAACAGTGATATTGAACACCTAAGACAGAAACTGCTGACGTTAATCGACTCTCCGACTGAGTTAGCGAATTGGCTTGGTGAAACCATGAGTGAAAGCAAGTACCCAGAGTACAGTGCACAACTTAATGATGAAGAACTTGCGGAAACCTTCGCCCAAGCACAAAACGGCGATACCTTTATCCGACCGGGTGATGCACGTCTCTGTTATTATCTAAATGATGCAGAGTCCACTTGCACACTATACTGTAATGGCAACGCCCTAAAACTGGATGCCGACTTGGTTGATTTTGTCCAAGCGATTTGTGACCAAGAAGAATTCGATTTCAGTGGGTTGGACCTAACAAAACACCCTCAACTACCTGACACATTGCGCTTTTTGCTTCAGCATCAAGCCATTGTCGCATTGCCCTACGAGGACGAGTAACGGCATGAAAGTACTGACATCTGATTGGAACAGTAGTAAAGCACAATTAACCTTTGTTCGCCGACAGGTATTCATCATCGAACACGGTATTGATGAACAGGATGAATGGGATGGTAAAGATGAAGACGCCGTTCATTTCGTTGCTTTTGGCACAACTGCGGTTCCGGTCGGTGTCTGTCGCCTGACTTCAGATGGACAAATAGGCCGATTGGCGGTACTCCCTAATTATCGCCACCAAGGAAATGGTAACCTATTACTGCGCAAAGCGATTCAAGTAGCGCGAGAAATGCAGCTCCAGCAGGTATTTTTGCACGCGATGGTGGATGTGCAGATCTTCTATCAAACTCACGGTTTTAAAACCGATGGCAAGATTTTTATGGAAGCCGGCAAACCACACGTCAAAATGGTGCGGGACATCTAGCGCGTGTTGGATGTTTTGCAAGACAAAAAAATAGGAGCCGAGGCTCCTATTTTTATGGGTATGGTTGATTAAACGATAGCGATTAGCTCAACGTCAAATACCAATACAGAATGTGGTTTGATCATCGCACCAGCACCTTGAGCACCGTAAGCAAGATCAGAAGGAATTGCAAAGCGGTACTTAGCGCCTTCCTTCATTAGTTGAAGACCTTCAGTCCAACCAGCAATAACGCCAGCTAGCGGGAACTCAATCGGCTCACCACGAGCGATAGAGCTGTCGAATACCTGACCGTCAACTAGACGACCTTCGTAGTGAACACGAACAGTAGAAGACGCAACAGGTTGATTTCCTGTACCTTCTTCGATCACTTCAAACTGAAGACCAGATTCAGTAACTTGAACACCTTCGCGTGCTTTGTTCTCAGCAAGGAAAGCTTCGCCTTCTGCAACAGTTTCTGCAGCCGCTGCTTTAGACTTTGCTTCCATTTTTTCTTGAAGCTCAGCAAAAGCCGCTTCAAGTTCTGCCGCTGGAACTGCCATTGGCTGCTCGTTTAGCGCATCTTTAATAGCTGCAAATAGGTGATCCAAAGATAGTTCACCAAGGTCGCTACCACGTAGCTGATCACCGATCTGACGACCGATACCGTACGCGATTTTCGCTTCGTTTGTGTCAAAAGACAGTTCAGACATAATGTAATCTCTTTTGTGTCGTTATAAATTCGGCGGCAAGGATACCATAACCACTTAACAATGCCGACAACCAGGTTAGAAACAAACTATAGACTTCATTAATGATATTAATTATCATTTACTATAGATATCATTAACAGGAAGCAAATCATGAAAAAAATCGTTTCTTCCCTAATTACCCCGACACAAGCTCAACAAAAGTGGAGCACGATCGCCTTCGTTGGAGCGATCCTGACAATTGCTGCATTCGGCTTCATTGCTGACGGTTACTACGACAGTATGAATCAGAAGAATATTTTATAAGTCGGAAGCCCTATTGATGTAAGTCACTTCAATTTAGTCAATAAGGATTAGACTACATTTTATCCGAGTGAGGAGAAAAGTGATGCTACCGAAAATCAATACAATCTTATATGCCTGTGATTTAGAGCCAAAAACAACTCAAGCCATGGAACTGGTCATGAACCTTGCGATTTCTAATCAGGCAAAAGTCGTTCTTATGCATGCTATGGAACCTATTAGTGCCCAAGCTGCTAATATGATTCATAACTACATGTCAGAACAGACAGTCAAAACCATGCGCGATGAAGCCGTACAATCTGTCAAAGAACGTATGACGACTTACCTTGCAGAGTTTACTCAAACTCACGCTGACGACATGAACAACTTAAGTGAAACACCGCGAATCGAGGTGGTAAACGGCGTTCCAGCCGAAGCCATTGAGAAAACAGCTGAGAAAGTTGGTGCTGATCTCATTGTTATGAATAGTCGCACACACAGCAAAATCGGTCAGATGGTGATCGGCTCGACGGCCAACAAGGTTGTCCACCACAGCCGTATTCCCGTTCTCGTCGTACCGATTATTAAGTAAAAACGACGACAATAGACTTGGATGCACAAAATACTGTATAAATAACCATACACGTAATAATCTTTGTGCATCCATGATCTTATACATCGCTGAAAAACCAAGCCTTGCACGCGCGATTGCTAGTGCCCTTCCCAAGCCTCAGAAAAAACATGATGGTTATATTGAATTACCTAATGGTGATTGTGTCACTTGGTGTATTGGCCATTTGCTAGAATTAGCAGAACCTCAAGATTACGCTCCCCATTACAAACAATGGCAGCTAGACCACTTACCTATTGTTCCACAAGAGTGGCAGTGGAAGGCCAAAAGCAACACAAAAAAACAGCTCGGTGTGGTTAGAAAACTGCTCAAAAATACTCAGCAAATAGTCCATGCAGGCGACCCTGACCGCGAAGGTCAACTCCTTGTTGATGAAGTATTACATTTCGCGAAGGTCCCAAAATACAAACTTGATCAAACCCAGCGTCTTTTGATTAGCGACCTAACGCCGGCGGCCGTAAAAAAGTCACTCAATAAGCTTCGTTTAAATTCTGAATTCGCCGCCCTGTCACGCTCCGCACTGGCCCGCTCTAGAGCTGATTGGCTATATGGTATCAATCTAACACGAGCCTATACCGTAAAAGGACGACAAGCGGGTTACAACGGTGTGCTATCGGTTGGGCGTGTGCAAACACCAGTTCTTGGGCTCGTAGTGAAACGCGACAAAGAACGTGAAGCATTTGTCGCGAAAGACTTCTATCAGGTGATTGCGCACCTTGAAACGGACTCATTTCCATTTCAAGCGAAATGGCAACCGAGTGAAGCCTGCGCACCTTATCAAGATGAAGAAGGACGAGTGCTCAGTCGCCCCCTTGCAGAAAACGTGGCTCGACGGATCACCGATAAACCAGGTTTTGTAAAACAGTTTGATAAGACACCCAAAAAGCAAAATGCTCCATTGCCTTACAATCTTTCAGCGTTGCAAATAGATGCGGCAAAAGCCTTCTCCATGAATGCTCAGAAGGTACTCGACACATGCCAAGCGCTCTACGAGCGTCACCAAATGATCACTTACCCGCGCTCAGATTGCCGCTACTTACCAACAGAACAGTTTGCCCAAGCAAGTAGCATCGTATCAAAACTTAAAGAGATGTCTTTGCCATATCAAACGGCTGCGCAACAAGCAAACCCCACACAGAAAAGTAAAGCGTGGAATGACAAGCAGGTTGGGGCACACCACGCGATCATTCCCACTCAACAATTAAGTGCTTTTCCAAAATTAAGCGCAGATGAAAGAAAAATTTTTGAACTGATCGCACGTCAGTACCTGATTCAGTTCATGCCTGCATACGAGTATTTAGCGACCAAGATTGTGGTAGAAATTGAAGGTGGTCAGTTTATCGCACAAGGTGTCACTGTGATCAATGAAGGTTGGAAATCACTGATGCCAAGGAGCAAAAAAGAAGAACCCGAGCTACCACAGTTAACCGTCAATCAAACGCTACATTGTCGCGTTGGTGAAGTACTTGAAAAACAAACAACACCACCTGATGCATTTACCGATGCAACCTTGTTGGCTGCCATGACGGGGATAAATCGGTTTGTAAGCGATAAAGCAATCAAGGCGATATTGAAAGAAACCGATGGCTTAGGTACCGAAGCAACCAGAGCTGGCATTATTGAATTACTGTTTAAACGCGGCTTTCTACAACGAGAAGGTAAGCAGATTCATGCCACGGCAGCAGGAAGAGCGCTGATCGACGCCCTTCCTGAAAGCACTACCGTTCCTGATATGACGGCAAAATGGGAAGCGATGCTTAATGACATTAGCTTAAACCAGCAGTCATATCAGCACTTTATGCATGAGCTTGAAGACGCTCTCAACACCCTAATTCAAACTGCGAAAACGGGCAACATGACAGCTTTCGCGTCTCTTCCAAAGCAAGCAGCGAAACCTTTTACAAAGAAGAAGAGCACATCAAAAAAGCGCAACTACACTCGAAAGAAATCAACCAAAGAGACAAAGCGTTAACCGAATGCGAGCCAGATACCCACACCTAACATTAGGGAACCCGCAATTCGGTTCATAATACGAACGTTGCCACTTTTCAGTAGCAAGGAACGCAACGTTCGCCCACCCGATGCGTAAATGAGCAAGCAACAAAACTCTAGGGCAAGAATCACGGTGATCAGACTGAATAATTGCTGTCCTAAAGGTTCATCCGCCTGTAAAAAAGGCGGCAGTAACGCAACAAAGAAAGCCCATCCTTTGGGGTTAGCGATGGCAGTAACAAAGCCTTGGGAGATTAGCTCAAATACACTAGCCGGACGCGTATTCTCTTCGGTTTTGATCGCCATTTTCCCTCGTGATAACCACATCTGGACACCCAAATACGCAAGGTAAGCCCCCCCCACATATTTAAATAACACGAAGAAAGTTGGGTAGTTTAACAACAGGGCAGCCACACCAATAGACGACAATAGTGCGACCAAGCCGACACCAGTCAGCTCGCCCAACATCATCCACAACGAGCGTTTTACGCCGATAGTCATACCAAGCGTCATGGCTAACGTCATGCACATACCTGGTGTAATCGAGACAAAGAAGAACGTCGGAACGAAAACCGACAAGAGCGCCAAACTCATACTTTATTCCATAAAGTTAAAGAAAAGATCGAGGTAAATTGCCAGATCTTATGACTGGCGACAATGAGGAAATAATGAAAAAATCGTCATCCTAGACAGGTTAAAAATGTTTCTTACGCTGAAACTCTCCGTCTTCCATGAACCGCTGCCACTCGTTATCGAGCTCTTCTTCTGCTTCGTTGTCACCTTGCTCTTCAGCCTCTAACTCAGCCTCTCTTTGCTGCAAGGCCATGTCGTCTTGAATTTCTTGGATCGTTTCAACAAATTTATTAATTAACTCTGCGGCTTCAGGCTTTTCTTCAATGGGCTTTAGTTGGTTAATCGCTTCTTGATATTCATTGATGGCATCATCCATTTTTTGGGTCAAAAAGAACTGACGAGCAAGGTAAGAATGATGATCAGCGTTTACCTTATAACGAAACCAGTGCAGCATTTCATCAAACCGAGCAAAAGACTCATCATCAATCTGCTTGTTACTCTTGGTAGATAACAAATAGCCATGAAAAGACTCAAATAAACGCTTCAGCTCCATGATCTGGATTTCATCCACGACAGGCTTAGCACGGCGTTTTTCCTTACTGGCTTGAAACTGGGACATTTCTTCTTGTAAAAAACGCCTACGCCTTGAAAGAGGCTCATCAGCTTGTATAGCCAATAGCTCATCACACAGGCCAATCATACGGCTGTATAGCCACAGGCGCATGTCCTTCGGCTGGTATTGAGCAGGCATTTCATCAAGGTAACGACGAACTTGGCGTAATTGATTATTAAGCAATGCTGCTTTACGCAAACGCTCTATGCGCGCTTGTTCTTTAAGCTGAAGATAGATAGCAAAAGCAATAAAGCCACCAATAATCAACAGCAGTAGCGTAACGATGATTGCTGTCATAAGTTCCGTTTTCCAAAGCGCCGTGATAGAAAGTTTATTTATATAACTTATTTCTTATATCAAAAGGACTTAGCTTACTCTAGCGCTTTTTCCAAATAATTCATTTTCAATGCGCTGAATGGTGCCATTCAAAGATTCAATGACCTGTCCAGCTTGCTCGAATGATGCAACTTTTTCCATTTCAGCAAGTGCCTGTCGAAGTTTATCCAGTGCCGCAGCTTTCTTATCCAGCTCTAAGCAGCCATCCGCTTCTTTCACTAGCAAGTCATGATGAGCCAGGTGAAAAAAGAACCGAATTTGAGTTACTTGGTCCTTTGCCGTAGCCTTATCCAATAAATCATTGGTCACCAGTCCTCTCAAAAGAAGGGGGAGCGCTTGTAGCCCTTGCTGAACTTGAGAAAGCTGAACATGAGTTTGAACACGGTCTTTTAGCGTCGCTTGTTGGCTGATTTTTAACTCTTCAAGCAGCTGTATAAAACCAGGTAATTCTGGCTCTAAGGATCGCCCCATTTTGTGGCGAATTAACGTCGAGATACTAGCGACAAGATACTCAACTAGTACTAATTTGGTCGTCAGGGGTATATAGCGATCCGTGATGATGTTCAGCAAGTCAGCAATGCGGCCACACCGCTTCTCAAGTTGCTCTAACTCCAGTTGTTGCTGAGCTTGACGTTGTTGGTAATATCGTAGCAACCCAATACAAACTAACACGACACCTAATGCTAGCGCGGCACTAACAACAATGGTTATAAGAAAACTCGTTGACACAAAAATACCGCCTCACACTTTCGTTTGATTCTTTGTTAAGCATATAAAAAAACCGACCATTATGCATGGTCGGTTTTTTAAGAATACTTTGTTTAGCTAGCGCATTACGCGACTGAGAAACCAAGTAGGGCGTAGAAAATAATCGCAGACAGTAGTGCCGATGCTGGAACAGTAATGATCCATGCTGCGGCAATGCGAAGTAGAGCCGAACGTTTAACCAACTCTTTCTTGGTCGCTTTCTTAAGGCTCTTACGCTCTTCTTTAGAAATCGGAGCAGCAGATTGCAGCGCTTTAACTTCACGAAGAATTGCACGCTTTTCCTCTACGTCGGCCATTTTGAAACGTTCTACGAACGCGTGGGTCTCATCTGCACCTAGGCCAGAACTTTCAGAATGTTTCTCAATCTGAGCAAGTTTCTTCTCGTATGACAGCTTCAAGTACTCACGAAGGAAACCAACACCGAAGATACCGCCTACCGCAATGTGCGTAGAACTTACTGGCAAACCTAACTGAGATGCAATGATTACAGTGATTGCCGCTGCCATTGCCACACAGAAAGCACGTGTCTTATCAAGTTCAGTGATTTCAGAGCCCACTGTCTTAATCAGCTTAGGACCAAACAACGCCAAGCCAATCGCGATACCAATACCACCTACTAACATTACCCATAATGGGATGGAAGCTTTAGACGATACACCACCGTGAAGCAAAGCATCGTTGATCGCAGCCAACGGCCCGATAGCGTTAGCAACATCGTTTGCACCGTGAGCGAAGCTTAATAGAGCTGCAGATACAATCAAGGGAATTGTAAACAAGCTATTAACGGCATCTTTTTCATTTTTCAGAGATGCAGCGGCACGATCTACCAATGGGCGAACAACGAAGTAAGCAGTCAGGGCAAGACCAAAGCCGATGATCAAAGCGGTAATAATGTCCAGCTTCCAGATCTTCTTAAGACCTTTCATCGCCAAGTAAGTAGCAAATGCCCACACCATTAACGATACCAATAGTGGAACCACTTTCTTAGCCGCCGAAATCATGTCACTTTGATAAGTGATCGAGCGCTTAATGTAAATCAAGAAGGTTGCCGCAATGATACCGCCCAACGCAGGAGAAATAACCCAGCTGGCAACAATGGCTCCAACTTGGCTCCAGTTAGCAATGCCCCAGCCACCTGCGGCAATACCAGCACCCATTACACCACCAACAATCGAGTGTGTCGTTGATACCGGAGCTCCTAGGTAAGTCGCTAAGTTCAGCCAAATTGCGCCCGCTAGCAATGCTGCCATCATCACCCAAATAAAGGTCGTCGCATCAGCGATCGCATTAGGATTAATGATACCTTTCTTAATCGTGCCAACGACACTGCCACCAGCAATGATTGCACCAGCCGCCTCAAAAATCGCAGCGATTAAGATCGCACCTGCCATAGACAGAGCTTTCGAACCTACCGCAGGGCCAACGTTGTTAGCAACGTCATTGGCACCGATATTCAGAGCCATGTAGGCACCAAACGCAGCGGCAATAGCTAGGATGGACACGTTAGAAACGCCTTCGCCGTGGCTGTAAGCATAAAAGCCTGCTACCAAAACGAACGCTAACGCGATAAGAATGCGGACAACTTCACTGCCGCGACTGGTCTTTGATTCTGAGCCGTAATTTGCAAGATCCATAAAAGAGTCATCTTAGGTTATTAAACGACACTGGTCGGCAAAAATGCCGAGTTACCCTTTCCCAAGTAACTACTCCAGCGATGCAAAAACTAATCCGTCATATTTCATAAAACTGAAACGTGCGCCATTCTACACTTAGAAGTTTTTCATAAAAACCCAAAGCTAGGCTAATTAAGAAAATTCCAATCAAAAAATTGCCACATGTTTCATTTTGGTGACATTTATATGTCTTTTATATGACAGAAATATTACAGGCAGTGTCATGTTACGAAATTAAATGTAAACAGCATAAAAAAAGCCCCCAGAGGGGGCTTAAAGAGTAGAATTGGGGGGCCAATTCTCAGGGTAACAAAGGGACTTAGAAGAAACCTAGAGGGTTGATATCATAGCTCACAAGCATGTTCTTCGTTTGTTGGTAGTGATCCAACATCATCTTGTGTGTTTCGCGACCTACGCCCGATTTCTTGTATCCACCAAACGCCGCGTGTGCTGGGTATTGGTGGTAGCAGTTCATCCAAACACGACCCGCTTCAATACCGCGCCCCATACGGTACGCAAGGTTTGTATCACGTGTCCAAACACCCGCACCAAGACCAAATTCCGTATCGTTCGCAATCGCAAGCGCTTCTGCTTCGTCTTTAAACGTTGTCACCGCTACAACAGGACCGAAGATCTCTTCTTGGAAGACACGCATGTCGTTTGAGCCTTTCAGAAGTGTTGGCTTGATGTAGTAGCCATCGTTAAAGCCATCAATTACTTCAGAATCACCACCAATCAGAACTTCAGCACCTTCATCGCGACCAATCTGCAGGTAGCTTAGGATCTTATCAAATTGCTCCTGTGAAGCTTGTGCACCAACCATTGTCTCTGTATCAAGTGGATTGCCGCGTTTTATTTGTCCAATACGTTCAATGACTAGCTTGATGAAATCATCATAAACATCTTCTTGAACCAACAAACGCGATGGACAAGTACACACTTCACCTTGGTTAAAGAATGCTAGAACTGTACCCTCAACACACTTGCTGATGAATTCATCTTCCGCATTCATGATATCTTTGAAGTAGATGTTTGGCGACTTGCCACCTAACTCTACAGTAGATGGGATAATGTTTTCTGCCGCACACTTCATGATGTGTGAACCAACAGGTGTTGAACCAGTGAAGGCGATTTTTGCAATGCGAGTGCTTGTAGCCAACGCTTGACCAGCCTCGGCACCGTAACCGTTAACGATGTTCAATACACCCGCTGGCAGTAAGTCTTTGATTAAATCAGCAAGCACTAGGATAGATGCTGGTGTCTGCTCAGCTGGTTTTAGAACTATACAGTTACCTGCAGCTAATGCTGGTGCAAGTTTCCATGCTGCCATCAGTAGCGGGAAGTTCCATGGGATGATTTGACCAACCACACCTAGAGGCTCGTGGAAGTGGTACGCAACGGTGTTTTCATCAATTTCACCGATTGAGCCTTCTTGTGCACGGACACAGCCCGCGAAATAACGGAAATGGTCCGCCGCTAATGGCACGTCAGCAGCTAGTGTTTCGCGTACTGCTTTACCGTTATCCCATGTTTCAGCAACCGCTAGAGTTTCTAGGTTCGCCTCAATGCGATCAGCAATTTTAAGTAGAATATTTGAACGCGCTTGAACAGATGTTTTTGCCCAAGCCGCTTTGGCTTCATGAGCTGCGTCAAGAGCAAGATTGATATCTTCTTCAGTAGATCGAGGGATGCGGCAGAAAGGTTTACCATCAACCGGACTAACGTTATCGAAGTACTGACCTTTAACTGGTGCTACCCATTCGCCACCAATAAAGTTTTCGTACTGTTCGTTAAAGGTTACAACACTGCCTTCAGAACCTGGTTTAGCATAGATCATACTGTTTACTCCGTTATTGTTGTTTTGTTTTATACTTAACAATGCTTTTCAATGTAGACCTATGAATGACAACTTACTTGCCTGTGAGTCTAAAAAACTTGACTGCCAGTCCATAAAAGTTGACCACCCACTATAATTTGGGTTAATCATATTCCAGCGTTCTGAAAACACCGCCATCAAACAACAATTAAAGAGGTGTGTATGTCTCATCCGATTACAAGCTTATCTATGCATCGACAGCCGACTGAGCTTGTTGAGAATAGAGTTTGTTTTGCAGGGCCTCATTCCGAGCTAAGTATTTATGATACCTATGAGCAAGCAAACAAAGTCAGCCTAAAGTCAGATGCACTGCTTTATTGTGGCATGGTGACAGGCGCGAAAGTGATGCACACTCGCCATGAGCAAAACATTGCATTTATGCCGCATGAGTCCTTTATCCTTGCTCCAAAAGAAGAAGTCTTTATTGACTTCCCCGAAGCTCAATTAGACCGCCCTACAACCTGCTTAACCGTCGAAATATCCCAAGAGCGGATTGCTCAGATTTGTGATCGCATGAACGATGTCAACAATGTCGACGGTTTGTCGCCCATTGATCCGAATAAGCCATTGCATACCTTACACACCCAGGGAACACAGCAAGTCTTGGACCGATTAGTCAGTGATTTTGTCCAAAATGATCCCGATCGGGATTTGTTGGTGGATTTTGGGGTAAGTGAATTAGTCACGCGAATTTTGCGCCACCATGGCAGAGAAGCTTTCCTACAATTTACCAAGACTATGCCAGACGCAAATGGACTAACTAATGCATTGAGTTTTATCGAAGCAAACCTTGCACACCCTTTGGACATTGATCATTTAAGTAAATTAGCGTGCATGAGCCGTAGTCGCTTTTATCAAGCTTTTAAACGCCACCTCGGCTGCACGCCCAATGAATATCAGCACCAACGTCGCATGAATGTAGCGCTAAGCTTCTTGAAACAACGTCGCTCTGTTACTGAAGTCAGTATGGAACTTGGCTACCAAAGCCTAAGCCACTTTAGCCGTCGCTTCCATCAGCACTTCGGCCTTTCACCTAGACAAGTCCAGAATCAACTTAACTGAACCTCTACTCTTCACGAGAAATGAAAAAAGCATAAAGAGAGCATTCGCAGAATGTTCTCTGGCATTGCCCAAAGTAGTTGATATGATTCACTATCTCTCATCTTCTTGCCAAAGGTTGCCATGTCATCTATCCCCTCTTCTCTACTGAAACAAAAGAACTTTGTCCATTTTTGGATAGGTCAGATTGCATCCTCTTTTGCATTCCAAATGTTAAGCGTAGGCATTGGTTGGCAAATATACGATCTAACCGATAGTGCTATGGCCCTTGGGCTCGTCGGTCTTTTTCAGTTTCTACCGCAACTACTCTTAACACTGGTAGTAGGGCATGTGGCCGACCGCTATAACCGGCGCATTATTTGTATTTGCACACGTTTAACCATGGCATCAACTGTCGGTGTGCTCGCATACGGAAATTTAACCGATACTATTTCAGCACAAATGATCTATAGCTGTGCGGTTATGATGGGAACAGCACGGGCTTTTGAGATGCCTGCCGGCCAAGCTATTTTACCGAACTTAATTCCCCCCGCCCTACTATCAAGAGCCGTTAGCGCTATCGCCTCTGCACGCGAAATTTCAGTCATCGCTGGCCCCGCGCTTGGGGGCGTAATTTACTTACTTGGCGCGCCCACACTTTATTTGACCAGCATGGTTTGCTTTCTTGTCTCCTGCTGCATCTTATTTTTCTTACACTACAACTATGTCGCAAAAGCTAAGCAACCGGTTGATTTACATCATTTATTGGGTGGCCTTCGCTTTATCAAGAACAACAAACTCATATTAGGCTCTGTTTCCTTAGATATGTTTGCCGTACTGCTCGGTGGTGCAACGGCTTTATTACCTATCGTTGCAAAGGACATTCTACATACTGGCCCATGGGGACTGGGCCTATTACGCTGTGCGCCCGCAGTTGGCGCTTTACTCATGTCAGTGTATTTAGCAAGACACCCATTAACTCATAGTGTGGGAAAAATCATGTATATCGCTGTGGCGACCTTTGGTGCGGCCACTATTCTATTTGGCTTATCAGAGCATTTAATTCTATCGATGATTGCTTTGTTTATCTTAGGGGCATCAGACATGATCAGCGTAGTAATCCGTTCAACCCTGGTACAGCTGGAGACACCTGATGATATGCGTGGTCGTGTTAGCGCAGCCAATTCGATTTTTATCGGCAGCTCTAATCAATTAGGCGAATTTGAATCCGGAGCAACGGCGGCACTGTTTGGCGTTGTTCCAGCGATCGTTTTAGGGGGCTTTGGCACAATCGCAGTGGTAGGTATCTGGATGTATCTCTTCCCCAGCTTATTGCATCGAAACACACTGGAAAACGAAGAGAAATAACTAAATAAAACTTGTGTGATCGGCTAAATAATAAAAGTTCAACAACAATAAGTTTTAGGCATAAAAAAAGCTGATCTATTTCTAGATCAGCTTTTTTAAATTTGGTGCGGAAGGAGAGACTCGAACTCTCACGCCGTGAAGCACTGGAACCTAAATCCAGCGTGTCTACCAATTCCACCACTCCCGCAAGGAATGACGCGTATTATAGATAAGTGCGCCATGAGGTCAAGCGAATACTCTCTAATTTTTCACAAGAGAAATCACTTTAAAATCAAATATCTACTAGTTAAAACCCAAAAAGGCCGATCGGAACGATCGGCCTTTTTAAATTTGGTGCGGAAGGAGAGACTCGAACTCTCACGCCGTGAAGCACTGGAACCTAAATCCAGCGTGTCTACCAATTCCACCACTCCCGCAAGGAGTGGTGCGTATTATATGGAAAGGTCTCATGAGGTCAAGGGAATTATTTAAAGTTTTTTAACAAAGCAAAAAATAGATCGAGACGCATACTTTAGTAAACCTCATTTTACGTGACTAGTTTACTAAATAACTCATGCTATCTATACTCGCGCGACGTATTCGAGGAGCTTACAAAGATGTGGATTTTACTGGCAATGACAGGGCTTTGGGCCTTTTCTTTTAGCCTGATAGGAGTGTATTTAGCAGGTCAAGTTGACTCTTGGTTCTCTGTCTTAATGCGAGTGACGTTAGCGATGCTGGTCTTCCTTCCTTTTATGAAGTTTCGCCAAACACCGCGACCGCTGGCAATAAAGTTGATGCTGATAGGGGCCTGCCAGCTTGGCATCATGTACGGGTTTTACTACCAGTCTTTCCTTCACCTATCAGTGCCAGAAGTATTGCTATTCACTGTTATGACACCAATTTACATTGCGCTGATCAATGATATTTTGGAAAAGCGTTTTCATCCTGGCTACATCGTTAGTGCCATCATTGCTGTTTTAGGCGCCGTTGGCATACGCTATCAAGGAATAGATGAAGGCTTCATTCAAGGATTTCTTCTCGTTCAGGGTGCCAACCTATGTTTTGGTTTAGGCCAAGTCTGCTATAAGCGCTTAATGGCAAATCAAACCTCCGAACTGCCTCAACTAACGTTATTTGGCTGGTTCTTTATTGGCGCTTTTTTAGTGGTACTGCCTTGCTTTGCATTATTGGGTAATACAGAGAAGCTACCAACCACCACTTTACAATGGAGTATTCTTGTATACCTAGGTGTTATCGCATCGGGTTTCGGTTACTTTGCTTGGAACAAAGGCGCTACATTGGTAAATGTGGGAGCATTGGCCGTTGCTAACAACCTCTTGATCCCTGCCGGCATCCTAGTGAACGTACTATTCTGGAACCGTGATGCTGATATCATTCGTTTGGCATTTGGTGGCGGTATTATTATTTTTGCCCTGTATCTCAATGAGTGGTTTGTTAAGCAAAAGGACCGCGCTCAATTAGCAGTTAGCTAGGCCCCTTCTCCTATGCATAAAATACAAAGGGGACACTAGGTCCCCTTTGAAATACTGACTCAAACATGTTCAAGCCACTTTATTTGGCTAAAAACTCACTACGTGTTTTATCACTTCGCTTAAACAGACCGCCTAGTGCAGTAGTTTGGGTCGATGAACTCGCATCCATAACACCACGAGCTTTAACACAGTAATGTGTCGCATCGATACTCACCGCAACGTTATCGGTTTCTAACAACGTTTGCAGCGTAACAAGTACCTGCTGAGTTAGTCGCTCTTGCACCTGAGGTCGCTGACCGAAAAAGCGCACGATACGATTTATTTTAGAAAGGCCAATAATTTTGTTTTTTGGTAAATACGCAACTTTTGCCAACCCATCAATCGTCACAAAATGATGTTCACAGGTACTAGTGAAAGAGATATCGCTCACCTTCACCATCTCATCCACTTTCATCTTATTCTCGATCACTGTGATCTTAGGAAACTGGCTGTAATCCAAGCCAGAAAAGATCTCTTTCACGTACATCTTAGCGATACGATGAGGTGTTTCACATAAACTGTCGTCGGTTAAGTCCAAACCCAGTGTGTAAACAACATCTTCAAATGCTGACTTGATTCGCTGGTACTTTTCTTCAGTGGTTAAGCCGTTATCAATCATTGGCGTTTCTAGGCCATGCTTGATCAAAGCATCACGAACTTTAGAAGCCTCTGCTGAAAGTGCAAAAGGGCTAACGTTGCTTGTTTCTGCCATTGCAGTAGTCATATCGATACCTGTCTCACTAATTCGTCTAACATGTACTCAGTGCGCCCCAGCTTTAATTAAGCCAAATGACGACCGCCGTCTAAAGCCAAAGTACGCCCAGTCATGTAACGACTATTTAAGAGGTATTGTACCGCTGCAACCCCCTCCTGTTCACCTGGTTCTAGGCATAATAGCGATTTTTTTAATGCTTTCTGCTGATATTCCTTATTGTCACCTTCCTGAAACATCAATAAAGAAGGCGCGATAGCATTCACTTTTACCTTCGGCGCCAGCTGGCGAGAGAAGGATAAACTTAAATTAGCTAGGCCTGCTTTACTCGATGCGTACGCAATATGCTTATCACTGCCTTTTTCCGCAACAAAATCTGTTAAGTGAATGATGTCAGTTGCTTCACCTAAGCTTTCAGCGGCATGGCATAGCAAGTTCTTAAGTGACATATTTATCTGGTAAGGCGCTGCCACATGGACCTTCCACATTCTCTCCATTAATGCATACAGGTCTGATTCTTCCGACTCAGAGGACCAATCAGAAGCATTGTGTATGATGCTTCTAAGACCGGTGTATTCCGATTGGATTTGTGTAATGAGATCATCAAGCTGCCGCTTCGATGTAAAATCTGCCTGGATACAATGCACACCAAGGGAATTTAGCTCTTCTACCTCATGTGAGTGAGTGCGATAGCTCGTTACGACCAGCTCACCTTGAGCAACAAGGTGCTTAATAATCGCAAGGCCCAAGCGCCTCCCACCACCCGTTACCAAGTGAGGAAATCGAGTATTTGAAGCATCGGTATTGGAGTGGCGATCCGATTTACTGATCATTTACTAAGCTCTCTCATCCATTCTGAGTAAACATACGTAAAGAAACTTAGTCCGGTTTAATAAAATAGTCTAAATTTCATACTACCTTTCTGCACATTAGCTGATGGAGCACACATGAAAAATCGTTCAGATTTACCTTCTATTCCCCAAGCCGCATTTGACTGGTATGACGAATACGCCCACGGTGATATTGATCGTAGAACCTTTATTCGTCGACTATCGACTTTAGGGGTTGCAGGACTCACCGTTTCGGCCGTGTCATCGGCGTTGTTGCCAAACTACGCCATGGCGGAACAAGTCTCTTTCAATGACCCAGATATAACCGCCAAGTACATTGAGATCGACGCCCCTAGTGGTCATGGAAAAGCGGGAGGATATTTGGTCACACCGAATAAAGTAACCAAAGACAATCCAGCTCCTGCAGTATTAGTTGTGCATGAGAACCGAGGGTTAAACCCATATATAGAGGATGTCGCTCGTCGACTAGCGAAAGCTGGATTCGTTGCCTTTGCGCCGGATGCTCTCTTCCCTCTCGGCGGCTATCCTGGGAATGATGATGAAGGGCGAGCAATGCAGAAAACCTTAGATAGAGAGAAAATCCTAGGGGACTTCACTGATGCTGCCACGTACTTAAAATCGCAACCGATAACTACTGATAAGCTGGGGGTTGTCGGTTTTTGTTTTGGTGGGTACGTGTCTAACCAATTAGCGGCTTCTTGGCCTGAAATGATTAACGCTGCTGCTCCATTCTATGGCACTCCTCCTACAGCAGACCTACAAAGCATCAAAGGCCCATTACTATTACATTTCGCGGAGCTAGACCAACGAGTGAATGCGACTTGGCCTGATTATGAGAATGCCCTAAAGACACTAGGTGCTCAGTATGAAGCACACATGTACGAGCGTGTTAATCACGGGTTCCATAATGACTCTACTGCTCGCTACGATGAAAAAAGCGCTGAGTTAGCTTGGCAACGAACGTTAGACTTTTTCAATCAACATTTGAGCTAAAATGCGGTTCATGTAACCCTAGGCTACTTGCTCAGGGTTACATGCTCCTTAAGAAGCTTCCATAAAAGGTTTCGGCTTATCAAACGTTACACCGTTTGCAGGTGTCACGGATTGCCATAGAGATTGGCTCAATTCCTCGATTGGCGTCGTTGCGCCATTCGCTACCCATTCCGCAATACCCTTTGCCACATTTGGAAATGTTACACGAACCACTTTGGCGTCATCCAGCCAACTGCTAATTACTTGAGATGACAATTGATAGGTCGCTTTGGCAAAGCCTAAATGCTCAAGAGCCACCACATTAGAGAGCTGCTCTACCTGACCGTGCAAAGGTTTCACCATGATTCGGCGCCCCATGTGCAGCGCTTCAGAATTCAATTCAAAACCCGCATTACAGAGCACAGATTGGCACTCATGCAAATTCTTTTGAAACCCCTCTCGACTAAAAGGGAATACTTCAACATTACCGTATTTTCCAGGCTCGATATCTTTACAGTGCATTCGAAAAGTATAATTAGGCACTCCTTCGAGCCACTCCATCACATCTTCAGAATTCTCAAACGGCAAATACACCAACACTTGATCATCCATAGCACCAGATTGGCTGTCTGCGTGCTGAATAATTGGCGGTAAGATTGGCTGATCGAAATGGTGCCAGTGTACCCCCAGTCCACGAGAAACAGGCGCAAACCAACTCATAATCCAAGTGCCAATTGCATCACCAGTGTACTTAGGTATGTCGTAGTGAAAAGCGTACTGATGCCCCACTCCAATGCATGGCTTTCCTTGTCGCTTTGCGGCCCATGCTGTAATTGGCTCAAAATCCGTTAACACTAAATCATACGAAGACAAATCAAGCGTATATATGTCTTTCAGTAAACGTATTAATTGCGCATTACGATACGTAGCAAGAAAACTGACTTTGCCATTTTTCGCGACAAACGATAGTCCAGGAAAGGTTCGATAATTTCCAAAGCATGCCATATCGAAGTAATCTTTTTGATCTCGCCCAGAGAAGATAAAGTCAACCTCAATCCCCAAGCGAGCAAGCTCCTCACTCATTGCTCTGGCCCTCGTAATATGGCCATTTCCCGTTCCCTGAACACCGTAAAGAACCTTCATGCGAATACCTCAAACGCTAACATGGCACAAGACGTTCCCAGTAACGCCCCCATCGCCGTGTCAGTTGGAAAATGCACCCCTAAAAAGATACGAGACATGCCAACCATCACCGACCAACTATAAAAACTAACGTAAAACTCAGGGAACCACTCACTTAGACAGTAGGCCATGAAAAAGGCCCCCGATGTATGACCTGAAGGAAAAGAGAATTGATCGGATGGACGAATGAAGCTGGTAAAATCATCCAGTATGTCTGCTGGGCGGTTGCGCTTGAAGCTACGTTTCAAAACAAGATACAGGAGCCGTTCCAAAGCAAAGCCTACCGCTATGATAAGCGTCCAAGTCGGATAACCAAGGGCCCAAAATGACAACCCTAACAACACGTATAAGGGACCATCGGCTGAAATCGAAACGATTCGGCTTACCCTAGTGAGTAGCTGACGTCGTTTGCGGGCCATCAACCAGTAAAAAGTCGTTACGTCCATGTTATGAATGCTATTCAGTATGTTCATACCTTTTCCACCTATACATGTCTTCTATAGTTTCAAATTAGACCGTTTAGGTGTCACTTTCATGGCAGGGTCATGATGCTTTTATGACAACAAAAAAGCGCCTGAATAGGCGCTTTCTCTAGATCTTGGTAGAACAAGAATGGATTACATTTTGTTCGCTTCTTTGAATTTAGCCATCAGCTCAACAGGCTTTTTCTTCTTATTCTCGCCGTTCAATGCGTAAACAACTGTTTCACCATTTGGGCCAGCAGCGATATCAGTGTAACGAAGTGGCACCTCTCCAACGAGACGTGCGTTGTTCATCTCTTCAAGTGACTGGAATACATAAATACGCCCTTCCATGCGCATTTCACCATAGAAATCTTCCGCGCCGTTCAGGTCACCATCGAACATATCGATGCTCGCAATGCCACTTGTCTTTTTCTTGTCTTCGTTGGTCAAGCCAAATACCAGCGTCTCACCTTTTGGGCCTTCGCCAATGCGCACTTTACGGTAAGATGTTTCACCAATTGCAAGAAAGTCTTCATACGTTGCACGATCATCGAATAAGTAAATTCGACCTTCATCATGAACTTCGTACAAGTCTTGGTTATTTAAAGACATTTCTGTTGCAGCCATATCTGAACCAGACTGTGTATTTGTACCAGCACAAGCGGTAAGCAGCAAAGAGGAAGCAATTAAACCAACAAAAGGTAGTGAACGTTTAGTCATGAGATATTCTCCTTAATGTAATTACCCATAACTTAACAATTCAATATTGCAAAAATATTGCATCCCTAAAGCCAGTTGGTCAGCATAAAGCCAATCCCGAATGAGCGAGTGTAGTTATCATAGTCTAGTAACGATTGACCATACCCCTCAAAGTATTGGGCATACCCTCGTACTTTCCCCCACATAGGGAAACTCACACCTAAGCGCACCGCACCTCGGTTAGTGGAGAAGTCTAGGTTATTTCTGAGTTGCAAATCGTAGGTCACATCATTAACAACGTGCACGAGCGTCAGTTCACCATGACCTAAGTACTTTTCGATATCTGGGTTATCATCATCAGCCTTAGATTCAGGTATACGATACCAAGGCTTGAACGATACAACCGTGTTGTCATGTTCAAAGACAAAATCTGCGAAAACACGATTCCAAGAACGTGAAAGAGGCTCTCCACGACCATTAGACTGATGATTAACACCAAAGTTTATATGGGTAAGTTTCGTGCCCAAAAACGTAAAATCTGTTTCCTTGGTTATGAAAGCTTCAGGTTCGTAACTCGTATCGCGAAAAGGCGCCGAGATTTTGCTGTTATATGCCTGCCAATAGGATTCTTGCGTGTAAGCAAACCATAGCTTGGAATCATCCCCTAATACTCCTTTGGCAACAGGAAACTTCATACTCACTTGGAATTTAAACTCTGTATCCTGCAGGGTGTCATTAGGGTTGGCACTGTTGTACAAGTCTCGATTGCCAGACTTTTGAGCATAGTAGACAGGCAGGAAGTAATTAGGTCGATGGGGCGTCAACACAAATGGGTCATTTGCTGTTCTTTCTTCTCGCTGCACTCGCTGCTCGACCATACCATTCGCTTTGCGAGCACGTTCCGCAATCGGCTCAGGTGTCTCTGGCTCCATCGTCGTCTCAGCAGCGTTATCTGTTGGCACTACCTGTGATACACCCTCTTGAGCCCAAGCTCCAGAAGCAACCCCCACCCCTAAAAGCAACCAATTCATTTGTCGCCACACCATCACTTACTCCTAGATTAGAACGCTTGCACTATTAACATTAGGCAGGAATAACCTTTTTAAGGTAACTCTCGCCATCCATTTCAACGATCTCGACAGAGAGACTAACTTGTTTTACTGAAAAACGGCTTAAAGCATCTAGGACAGACTGTGAAAGTTCTGATTTTTGATGTTTGCTTCTTCCTGGCAGCATTCTTACAGACACGTGAACAAACGCATCCTGAACGCCCCCTGTAATAAAGTGCTTGCAGGCAAAGGCCCTTAGTTTAATATCTGCTGGCTTAAAAAGTGCTGACTCGATACAGGCCTGCTGTACCGCTTCCATCCAATCTAAGGGCGGCACTTCCTGCTCTAAGTTCTGACTGTATTCAATAATACAATGTGGCATGAGGACTTCCTGTTTTTAACTTTGTGATGAAGTGTCAATATCCTAACTGTACATCAACCGTTGCAGGTAGCATATTCAGATGTCGATAATTGCGAATATTCTGTGCCACAATGGACACTGCACTTTCAACAGTTGTGGGTGCTGAGATGTGTGGCAAAACGGTAATATTTGGATGAGTCCAAAAGGTATGTGAACGCGGCAAAGGTTCATATTGAAAGACATCCAACACAGCATGATGAATACGCCCTACGTTTAACTCATGTAATAACGCATCTTCATCGACTATCTTGCCACGAGCGAAGTTAATTAGCTCAGCACCGGGCTTGAGTTTGGAAAGGTTTTCATGCCCTAGCAGCCCCTCTGTTTCCGGCGTCTGAGGCAAGAGACAAACCAGAATATCACTCTGAGAAAGTAAATCGTCAAGCCCATCTTGCCCATTTAAACACTCGACACCAGTAATATCTTTTGCACTTCGACTCCAACCTATGACAGAAAAGCCAAATTTTTTCAGTAACTTGGCCGATGCTTGACCTAACTCGCCTAAGCCTAGGACACCGATTTTTCTTTCAGGAGCTGGCACATAAGGCAAAGGATTCCAAACAGCTTTTGCTTGTTGCATGCGATAGTCTGGCATATTGCGATGTAAATAAAGTGACCAGGCTAAAACCGCTTCACTCATAGTTCGACTGAGCTCAGGGTCAATGAGACGTACAATACTGTAGTTAGGAGTCGCATTTCCTTGGAGTAACTTCTCCACCCCAGCCCAGACACTGTGGACCCAGACCAAGCCTGGTAACTGTTTTAAGTCATCTGGATTTGGGTTTGCAATAATAGCAATCTCAGCTGTTTGCTTTTGCTGTTTACTTAACTTTGAAAAAGGCGTTATTGATTCATTTGGTAAAGCAGATGATAGAGCTTTAACCCAGTCCTGTTCTTCCTGTGTATTAAGCGAGCTTACAAAAGGGATTATCACTGAGGTCATTCCTTTTTTCTTGTTGTTCATGATATGGCACATTCAATCAACTAAATAATTTCAATCGCACTATGTGATTCACAATAGGATTTAAAATCGTCTGCACACATTGGGCGACCGAATAAATAGCCTTGATAAGTGTAACATCCCATGAGTTTCAACTGCTTGAAATGCTCTTCGGTTTCAACCCCCTCTGCGAGGACATTGAGTGAGAGTGCGCTCGCCATGGCAATCACAGCAAGTACTATGGCGTAATCATCTTTGTCATGAATCAAGTCTCGAACAAAGGACTGGTCAATTTTCAGGCGGTCGATCGGCAAATCCTTTAGGTATTTTAAGGATGAGTATCCTGTCCCAAAATCATCGACCGACAAACTGATGCCTAAATCCTTCAATCGCTCCATTTTAGCCAGTGCACCATCAAGATCTGACATGAGCGTTGTTTCCGTTATCTCAATATCCACTAAGTCAGGGGAAAGGCCACTGGCATCCAAAGCGGCGACAACATATTCCACTAATTTGGCATGAGCAAACTGCATTGGGCTTACATTGATCGAGACTTTCCAAGTATCCTTCCATAAACCTTGTCGACGCCATAAAGCTACTTGCTGAGTGGATTTTTGTAAGACAATCCGGCCAATGTCATGAATCAGGCCAATTTCTTCTGCGACAGGGATAAACTCCATCGGTGAAATAAAGCCGCGTTCTTGATCTTGCCAGCGAAGCAGTACCTCAGCACCAATAATTTCGCCTTTATCATTATTTTGTGGCTGATAGTACACTTCAAATTCATCTTCTTTGAGGGCTCGATGTAATGATTTTTCCATTTGTAAACGAGCATCTGAAAGCGATTTCATATCATCTTGAAAAAAGGCAAAGGTATTTCTGCCTTGCTCTTTAGCTTTGTATAAAGCGGTATCTGCCTGACGAAGAATGGTTGCAGTTGACTCTTCTGAACCGTCAAAAAAAGAGATCCCCATACTGGCCGTCACATGTAAATCATGCCCTTCTACATGTTTAGGCTTCGAGCATTCTATCAATACTTTCTGAATAAAGTGATTGATAGAGACGTTGCTTTCTTCCATATCTCCACGTACACAACCCCATAGAAATACAAACTCATCACCCCCTACACGAGCAAACGTTGTATTAGGCGAAACCAACGGCATTATCCCATTGACTACTTCGATCAATAGTTGATCGCCAACATTGTGCCCTAGTGCATCATTTATTGTTTTGAAGCGATCTAGATCCAATATAATCAGTGCACCAAAGCCCCCTGGTTTCATATCATCCATGGACTTCTGGAGGTGGTCAGTCATCAAGGTTCTATTAGGTAAGCGGGTTAGCGAATCATAAAATGACAAGCGGTTAATGCGCTGCTGGGCTTCTTTGCGCTCAGATAGATCTCGCATCAACAATACAAGTTCAGTTTCGCCTTGTACTTCATATTTACTAATCCGGATTTCGACTGGCACCAGCTTTTGCTGATTGGATAAAGTGGTTTCAGCAGTCATGACTTGATCTACGGGCAGATCTTTTAATGAAGACTGCAATGACGTCCAAAAACTCCCCCCCTGAATCGAAGCAAGTGGTGCTGAAGTTAGTTCCTCTGCCGTTTTGTGTAACAATTTCTCTGCGGCACCATTGACCACTTGAATATGCAATGAATGATTCAAAACAACAATGCCATCTGCGGCATGAGTAATCATCGCTTTTGAATGTTGGTGACTTCGGTCCAAGGCATCTAGAGCTTTGGTTAAGCGAAGCCACAGTTCATTAAATGTATTTTTAAGGCGCCCTAACTCATCGTTTCGGTGCATAGCATTAAAACTGCTCGGCACAGAGACACCATTAGCTTCATCGACTCTTGCCAAAGACCAAGTCAATTGTTTAACCGGCCGAGTAACAATTGCATAAAACAAAAAAGATAAAAGCAGTGCTAACAGTATGTCTTTAACTAAGTTCTGGGCAAAAAGCTGTGTGTTTACACTAATGATCTGTTCTACCAAGTACCTAAGGTCGAGCTCCAACAGAATAGAGCCAAGAGGAAACTCAATTTCACTAAAGTTTAACTGTCGAGATACTGATAGCTGTTCCGCTAACAACCAACCAGCCACATTATTCGAAATGGACGGAGCAATAGATGGAGCTTTAGCTTGGGCAAAGACTTGTCCATTTTCATCAAAAACGGTCGCCTGCTGTATGGCTGGGTTATACAGCAGACTCTCTGCTTGCTGCTGAGCAAAAGTCGTATCTAAACGAAATAAGGCTTGGGATAAAGGTCGCTCAACGATAGAAAGGATATCGTTAAACTCTTTTTGAATACGATAAGGTTCTTGTTGCAGAGTCTGGTAGGCTTGCACAAAGCTGAGTGCGAAGCTCAAGACAACCGCTAACGCTAGGGTAGCGAGAGACTGCTTGATGTAAAGTGATCGATTTAATGCAGATATCATGCTTACCCTACAACCCAGTCTTCATGACAATAAAAGCAACTTAGCTAGAAATGTAAATCCTCATTCAAAATCGACTATACAGGGTTCATTGTCATATGCAAACCACTGTTATTATGATTTATCTCAGTAAGTTAGCGACTTATTAAAGCCTAAATTGCCATAACTGCTATAAATTTCCGTTATGGACAGATTGAGTTTCAGGGACCAAATATAAGCGACTACTTCGACATCAATGTACCAGCTATTGGTTTTACTCCTTCGTATGTCTCATTTTTTTGTTGGCGTCGAGACAATATGAAAGCGACAAATAGCACTCCAGCCAACACTAACCAGGACCCTAGTACAACAGCGCTCCAACCACCGTACTGCCAGAATGGATCTAGATAAAAACCACCCGCACTGGCTCCCAAATAGTAAAAGACTAAATACAAAGAGGACGCACTTGCTTTTGCTTGCTTGGCATTTTTGCTGACATAACTGCTTGCCGTGGAGTGACATAAAAAGAAGCCAAAGCAATTTACAAACAAGCCAATAATGATAGTTACCAAAGAAGGGTAAAGAGTCACTAAAGAACCCAACATAATGATTCCTGTGCCAATCATCATGATTTTAGGTTGGGACAAATAACCCGCTAGTTTACCTGAAAAAGCTGACCCTACCGTGCCACTCAAATAGGTCAAAAACAATAAGCTGACGTATTTGGCAGATAAACTATATGGGGCATCTTCGAGCACAAATGTTATGTAGCTAAATTGGTTGATAAAAATGAAGAAGTTCAAACCACCAATTACATAGCACATAACTAGAACAGGGTTACGCATGTGCAGAGTGACATTGGTCACTAATGTGCGAACTAAAAAAGGCTTAGCTTGAAAATGCTGAGATTTAGGCAGCAGTACCCAAAACAATAGGAAACAAATAAGGCTCACAACTGCCATCGTAGTAAATGCTGCAGAAGGCCCTTGCCACTCGCCAACAAAACCACCTATAAGTCGCCCGCCTATTCCACCAAGGGTATTACCACTGATGTACAAACCTACAGCAAGCGCCATGGCATGAGGTGTGTATTCATCTCCAAGATATGCTACGGCAATAGCAGGCAGACCCGCTAAGAAAAAGCCCTGTATAGCACGCAGCAGCAACAGAGTGCTGTAATCGCTCGCAAGGCTCAGAGCATATGTTGTCAAAGTCACACCGAGAAGCGTCAATACCATAATTTTCTTACGGCCAAGCGCATCAGATAAAGGACCATAAAAAAGCAACGAAAGACCGAGTGTTAAGGTGGTAATCGTAAAACTACTTGCAGCTTGAAGCTCGCTGATATCATAGGTTTGCGCAATCATTGGCAACAGTGGCTGGGTGACATAGACATTGGCAAACACCATAAAAGAGCCAATTATCAGTGCCAATGTACCTCGCCAAAATGCCCAACCATTCGATTCGATCAATGCCTTCACCCTATGTGCAATTACTTTAAAAGCACTATACGCTGACGCTATCCATCAATAAAATATATATAAATTATCATTTGGATCAAAAGTTTTGATTGAAATAAAACCGCTACGCTATTTTTTAAAGGTTGCAGATACGCTCAGCTTTACCAGAGCCTCTGAGCAATTATTCGTGGCCCAGCCAGCTATCAGTATGGCCATTAAAAAACTTGAGCGTGACTTCGACGTGACTCTTTTTCATAGGCGAGACAGAAAGATAAGCTTAACCGATGAGGGACGAGTGCTTTACGAGCATGCAAAGAAGCTGGTTCAGCAAGCCGACCAGACACAACTCGCAATGAAAGAACTGAGTGGCCTCAAAACAGGAGAGGTTCGGGTTGGTATCCCAAGCATGCTTGGCTCTTACTATTTTCCCCCTATCCTGATGGCCTTTCGACATCGTTACCCTAACTTGACCCTTCAAGTGATTGAGGGAGGCACATGGAAGCTTCAACAAATGTTAGAGAATGGCGAGATCGACCTTAGCGTCATTGTTGCTGAGGCACCAAATGAGTCACTGGAAACTCGGGCACTTCTCAAAGAACAAATGTTGGTCACTTTGAACCATGACCACCCCTTCGTAAAGCACCAAAGCATCTCACCTGAACTCTTTTTTCAAGAAGAGCTGGTGATGTTTAAAGAAGGCTATTTTCACCGACGTGTCATTGACCGATTGGCAAGCCAACAAGGCATCAAACCAAACATTGGCTTTGAAACCAATTTGATCCCTCTTATCAAATCGATTGTGAAACAAGGATTTGGGATCACAACGCTACTAGGTATGGTGATCGAAGAGAATGATGAGCTGGTAACAAGACCGTTTTCAGATGAAGTTTGGCTAGACATCAACATTGCTTGGCGGAAAGACGGCTATTTATCCAAAGCTAATCGAACGTTTCTACAGTTCTTAATAAGTGAGACCGAACAAAGCTCCTCAACTTAGTTTTAGCCTGAATCATGAGAGATCGGGAGACAGTGAAAATAGTTTATTAAACAGTATGTAAAGTTTTGTGTCTTTTCTTTATATTTAGCGGCTAAACTATTAATGCGACAGTTCACCCTTCAAATTAAGGAATAGTTAATGCGTCTTTCTCTTCAGAGTAAAATCACGCTGCAAAGCATCCTAGCCATACTTATTGTCTCCATTTCTGTTGGTTGGCTTGCTTACAATAAATTCTCTAGCGCTAATCAAACCAGCATGCTGTCAGAGTCTGAATCTCAAGCATCAGCCATCAATGTCTACTTGACAAACTGGTACTCAGACCGGGAGTCAACTATGGCAACGGTCAAAAAGCATCTTGAAAAGTCTTTAGTAAATCAAGAAGAGAACGAGGATGAGATTCTCTCAATTCTTCAGCAAGCACAATCCAGTTTAGGGTTTGGTATGACGTTTCTAGGGCTGGAAAATGGCCACATGTACCGACATGATCCAAGCCTAAACAGTGCTGATTATGATCCTAGAGTACGCTCTTGGTATAAAGATGCCAAAGCGGGAAAACAGTCTTACGTCACCTCGCCTTATATTTCAGCATCGACGAAAAAGTTATCCATGACATTTGTTGAGCCCATTTTTGTTAAAGGTCAATTCGTTGGTGCCATCGGTGGACTCGTCTTTTTGGATGACTTGCTTGACCGAATTCTTGAACTAAAAGTACTCGGTGACGGTGAGTTAATGCTGCTAAGCAGTTCAGGAGAAGTTATCGCTCATCAGAATAAAGAATTTATTCAAAAGAAAATTACAGAGTTAGATTACCAACTTAATCAGAGTGACCTTAACCAATCACAACAAAACTCTATATTTAAAGAAGTGAAAGTTGATGGTGTTGCTAAGTTTGCTTACTTACAAAACCTTACCAAGGCTGACTGGACGTTAGTGCTTGTTATGGACAAAAGTAAGTTGATGGCTTCGATTAATGATTTCGCCACTTCTGCTGTCCTATCAACAGTCGTTCTATTGGTTATACTATCTTTAGTGGTTTTCAAAGTAACTCAATGGCTATTGAAGGATTTAAGAACTGTCACCGCGCGCCTTCAGGACATCGCACATGGCGAAGGCGATTTAACCGCGCGCATCTCGGTCAACAGTCAAGACGAAGTGGCGGCCCTAGTAACGGCTTTTAACCAGTTTGTCGAACGCCTGCAAAAGACCATCAACAATATTAAGTCCATTGAAAATAAAATCACCCAACAAACTGACTCTATTAATAGAACATCTGAGCACAGTCACAGCCGACTTGTAGCACAACAAGACAGCATCACCATGGTGGCAACAGCTGTTCATGAAATGGCTCAAGCGACTCAAGAGATCGCAGACAATGCACTCGAAACCGCCCACAATGCTGACAATGCAGTGTCATCAAGTGAATCAGGGCAGGCGCAAATTGACACCAGCCAGAAAAGTATTCAAAAGCTCGCTCAGGAAGTTGGTGCGGTTTCAGAAGTTATTCAGCGTGTTAGCCAAGACGCTGAAAATATTAACTCCATTCTCAATACGATTTCTGATATTGCTGAGCAAACCAATCTATTGGCGCTGAATGCTGCAATTGAAGCGGCTCGCGCTGGCGAACAAGGCCGAGGCTTTGCCGTCGTTGCAGATGAAGTTCGCGTGTTGAGCCAGAGAACCTATAGCTCGATTGAAGAAATTCAAAAAATGATTGAGAACCTACAGAGCAGCAGCGGGCATGCCGTAACCCAGATCCATAAAAGCCATGAGCAAGCCGAGAAAAGTGTGACGGACATTCATGCAGCTCGAATGAGTTTTGATGAAATCAAACTTCTCATTACCAGCATCAGTGATAGAGCCACTCAAATTGCCAGCGCGACAGAAGAACAAACCAGCGTGACAAAAGGAATTAGCCAGAACACAACGGAAGTTGATGAAGGGGCTCGCGAGATGGTGACGTTCGCGCAACAAAATGCTGAAACGGCCAACCAGTTAGCTAACTTAACGAAAGAGTTAAACGAAAATATCCATTATTTTAAAAGCTAATATGCTGCTCAGGTCGAAGCAGGGTTGTTGAAAACAACCCTGCTTTCATCTTTTAGGCAAACGGTGCCACACCAATCAGCCATGCATGTAAGTGGAAAGCAACAATATAGTAAGCGATTAGGCTAAGCACCACGGCAAGCAGGTCAAACTTAAAATCAGGCGCTTGATAAACCACCTCCTCACTTCTCATTCGGCGTTTAGAGATCACGAAATTTGTGACCGCCCACGCTAGGAAGCTACCAAATAAGACCACATCAGCTGTAGTACCATTGCTAATCAAGTGCGCAAAAGCCCATAGCTTAACGCCCACGACCACTGGTACGCCAATTCGAGACTTCGTTTTACTGTATGGCATGGCCGCTACAATCATGTAGAAAAATGCAACCAACACCAGTAACGCAGCAACATGGCGGGTCCATACAGGAGGAAACCAAAGCCACTCGGCACTGTATCGTGCGTAACCGTACCCCATAATCGTAGTCATCAAGCCGATAAAAGCCACTGCCGCATGCATAAGCTTCCAATTTTTGCTGCCCAGTTGCTCAATCATAAATTGACGCCATTCTGGTGCGAACAAGCGTATTGAATGAATGCCAATAAACAGAACTAACCCTACGAGCAACAACGCCATCTTTCTCTCCAAATCTAGCTAAAAAAACCTCTAATACATCCATCAAACAGAGTGCAGAAGAGCAACAATGAGTGCATAATCCGCCATGTTTGATGTCATATTTTCTATATTATTCAAGCGATTATACAGTCTTTACATTATACGGATGCGACTATCTCACATTTCGTTTTCTTTGCAATTTCCCGACAGCAAAATCACATTATCCGGCCAATTTATCATTATGATTAATGACTATGGTCAGATGAGTGGCTCTTACCAAAATCCCTAGAAATTTATTTTAATAAGCGAATAACGAACTTATATGCTGAAATTTTCAACGTTAACATTACCTGTGATCGCGAGCTTAGCATTATCAAATGCATCTTGGGCAGAAGAAAGCTTGCCAAGCACTAATGAAAACAAGGAACAGACCTCCAACTTAGTGTCATCAGAGCAAGCTGGCTACAGCTTCTCTCGTCAAACCGTTATCGATTTAGCGAAAGCACTTGCTGCAGAGCCGATGAAAGCGCCCCAGAAAGCAGCCCCCGAATTAATTAACTTAGACGCCGATACCTATCGCCAAATTAACTTTCAGCAAAACCAAGCGGTCTGGGGAGAAGCTCCAACACAGTTCTCTATTCAATTATTCGCGCCGGGGTTTCTGTATCAAGATCTAGTCGAAATCGATGCGGTTGAAAGCGGACGAGCTTATCCCATCAAAGCCACTACCGACTCCTTTGTCACCCCAAATGAAAACATAGGTAAGCTGATTGCGGAACTGGGAAAATTCGCAGGATTACGTTTGCACTACCCCATCAACACCGATGATAAGAAGGATGAATTTATTGTCTTTCAAGGTGCCAGCTACTTTCGCGCTATTTCCAAAGGCCAAAAGTATGGCGTTTCAGCCAGAGGGCTCGCGGTTGATGTCGCACAGCCTAAAGGGGAAGAATTCCCTATGTTCCGCCACTTTTGGATAGAGCGACCTTCAAGCTCACAGCAAGCGATTGTTGTGCACGCTTTGCTTGACAGCAAAAGTGTTACCGGAGCTTATCGATTTGGTATCTTCCCCGGATCACCAACACGAATCGAAGTGGAATCCACGCTATTCCCGAGAAAGGATTTAGCCCATGTTGGTTTAGCACCTTTAACATCTATGTACATGTTTAATAATACGATGGACGATTCCCCATCAGCTGACCACCGTGCAGCAGTACACAACTCAGAAGGTCTACAGATTCAAACAGGACAAGGGGAAATGCTATGGCGCCCATTGACTAACCCAGACAAACTACAGATTAGTGCGTTTATGGATGAATCGCCACAAGGGTTTGGCTTGATTCAGCGCCAGCGACAATTTAGTGCCTATCAAGATTTAGAAGCCCTTTATCAGCGCCGCCCTTCTATCTGGGTGAAACCAATGAATGACTGGGGCAAAGGCCATATTGAGCTGGTTGAAATTCCTTCTCAGTCTGAAAGTAACGACAATATTGTTGCTTACTGGCAACCAGAAGCGCCCCTTAAAAAAGGTCAACCTTTTGAATATTCATACCGCCTGACACTCACTAATGACACGCCAGTATTATCGGGACAACCGCACATTGTTCGCAGTGCGGTAAACAAGTCTTCATCTGAGCCCCAATTGGTAATTGATTATGAAGATTTGAGCGTATCAACGCTTGAGAGCCTTCAAGTAGATGCCAACATCAGTCAAGGCAAAATTGTTGACACTAAATTGGTTGCAAACCCTTATCAGCAAGGTGTTCGAGCTTTTGTCACCTTTGACCCAGCAGAAGCCGACACGGCTGAGATTAGGTTGCAGCTAAAACAAGACAATAAACCACTCGCGGAAACATGGTTATATCGATGGACGGGAGAATGATGGATCATAAAATGAAACACTCAACAGGTTATGCTTTACCCAAAGACGCGGTACTCGAAATGCCAAGGCATGGGGTCAATGAGCAGAGAAAGGACTCAAAAAAGCAGCAACAGCGCTTTTTTATCACAACCATACTATCTAGATTATTTGTACTACTTTCTACCGTGGGACTCTCTGCTTACGGCGCGAAGGAGATGTATGAGGTACTGAGCACCAACCACATTACTTGGTTACAGTGGTTGTTTCTTGGGCTTTTCTGTATCAACTTCACTTGGATATCGTTCGCTTTTAGTCAAGCGACTCTCGGCTTGCTATTCAAGTTGTCACCCTTTCGCAAAAAACGCTTGGAAGCTGAACCCAACGGCGTTACCGCAATATTGTTGCCAGTTTACAATGAAGATCCTATGCGGATTCGAGCTAGCATTGAAGCCATGCAGGAAGACCTATTGGAGAATGCGCCAGGTAAGTTTGCCTTTTTCATTCTGAGTGATACCAATAGAGCCGAAAATAGTATTCGCGAAAAACAAGCCTTTCATCCGATTATCAATAATGATCAGACTGGTTGCCCTATTTACTATCGCCGCCGCTTTAATAATGCCGAGCGAAAAGCGGGTAATGTTTCAGACTGGGTAACCCGTTTTGGCGCTGAATATGAATGCATGATTGTACTTGATGCGGATAGTTTGATGAGTGCTGAGTGCTTAATCTCTATGGCTCGCCGTATGGCGGCAGAACCAACCCTAGGCTTAATCCAAACACTTCCAACGATTATACGTGCCGATACGCTCTACAGCCGAATTCAGCAATTCGCCAATCAATGTTTTGGACCAATTTATGCTGCAGGATTAACAACTTGGCACGGTAACGCTTCGAATTTCTGGGGCCATAACGCCATTATCCGAACTCGCGCCTTCGCTGAAGCTTGTGGTTTACCCATCCTTCCTGGTAAAGCACCATTTGGCGGCCATGTCATGAGTCACGACTTTATAGAAGCAGCACTCTTACGCCGAGCTGGATGGGGCGTTCGCTTTGACACCGATTTGCAGGCCTCGTATGAAGAGGCGCCGCCATCACTTATTGACGTCATGGTTCGCGACCGTCGTTGGTGTCAGGGAAACTTGCAGCACAAAGCATTTGTTCCAGCTAAAGGCCTACACTTCGTCTCTCGAATGCACTTGATGACGGGCATATTCTCCTACTTCAGTGCTGTTTTTTGGTTTGCACTAATTGCCGTCGGTTTTGCTCTTGCGGTGCAAGCCCACTTTGTCAGACCTGAGTATTTTAACAATCTATCGCTTTTCCCAACTTGGCCGGTATTTGACTTTGAAAAGGCACGCTCGTTATTCATTGTCTCCATGGCGTTAGTATTAGCCCCTAAGTTTTATGGCTGGGTTAATGCGATGCTACATTGGCGTGTTTGCCGTCAGTTTGGCGGGCCGATTATGCTGACCATAGATACACTGCTGGAAGTGCTCATTTCGGCCCTTTACGCACCTATTTTGATGTTCTCACAATTTTTAGTTGTAGTAGACGTATTAAAAGGTCGAGACAGTGGCTGGAAGCCGCAGTCCCGAGATGACGGTGCGAACCGCTGGCCTGAGGCAGCACGTGCGCACATTTACCATACATTGTTTGGTATGTTACTTGCGGCCAGCGCCTACTTTTTGAGCCCACAACTATTTTATTGGTCACTGCCCATTTCATTTGGATTGATTTTCTCAATCCCTCTTTCTTGGTTAAGTGGTGGCTCTAAACGAGGTAACTTGCTCGCTAGATTGGGTCTGTTGAAAGGTCCAGAGGAACGTAGGCCAAGCAAAATCGTAAGCTTGTTAGAGCAACATATTTCGAAACTCGAGCATCACGCAAGCAGCTCTAATACTCTAAAAGACTATGTCGATAACAGAGAGTTTTACTATTGGCACCTTGCTCAACTCCCAGAGCTTGAAAACAAACAGTTTGATAGACATAAAGTCTGCGCTGCATGGCAAATCGAGCACAGTGACTCTATTGATGCGCTTTATGAACACCTGAATGAACAAGAGTTACTGTCTATTCTCAAGCATCGATCTTTATTTTTGCGCTTACAGAAGTTTTTACCAGAAACCTCTGACAACGCCCATCATGGTTCTGCACTCGCATAAACGCAAGCCAGCCACTGAATGGTGGCTGGCAATCTCCATTCGAGCATAATTCAACACTTTTACGCGTAAACCTCTGCAGCGACACCATTTTCATGACATAGATTAATAGAATCCATGTATCCATCGCACGTATCTTTCAAAAACTAACCTAGATCAATTTCTTTTCTTGAGGTCGGCGTATGGTGAGCACATCTTATTTGATTTGCACCCACCAGGAGACATGGATATGAAATCTGTAACTAAATTCGCCCTACTTTCCGCTGCACTTGTAAGCGCCCCTCTAGCCATGGCACACGAAGCGGGTGACATGTTTATTCGTGGCGGTTTGGTGAATGTCGTACCAAACGAAAGCAGTACAGGTCTAGACCTAGGCGTAGAAAGCAATGTTCAAATTGGTTTAACTGCTACATATATGTATTCTGATAATGTCGGTATCGAGCTACTTGCAGCAACACCTTTTACACATGACGTTACACTAGCAGGCGCAGGTAAAATTGGTGAAGTATCTCACCTCCCACCTTCTTTAATGGCTCAGTACTATTTCGGTCAAGCAGACAGTGCGGTACGTCCGTATGTTGGTGCAGGTCTTAACTACACAGTGTTCTTTGATGAGAAAACTGAAGGCGCTATCGCTGGTACTAAACTAGATCTTGACAACTCATTTGGTCTAGCCGTTCAAGCAGGTGTTGATTACAGTCTATCTGAAAACTTGTTCTTAAACGCTTCGATTTGGTACATGGACATCAATACGGATGTAAAACTTAATGGTGTGAAATCTGCCGAGTTGGATATCGATCCAGTAGCATTTATGGCAAGCGTTGGTTACACATTTTAATCTAGCCAAATAGTCGATTTCCCCTTTGAAGCCTCAACTTTTGGTTGAGGCTTTGTTATTTTTATCTGTCAAGAAAGCCCAAATCCTACGCCCTATTTGACAACTTATTGCACCTAAGCAGAACAAATCGCACAGCAAAATTGAAGTTAGCGCCGCTTGTATTTACTCCCAAACCAATCCGATCAACACTGAACTCGTTCTTACAAATTGGTCACAAGGAGTAATACTATGAAAAAAGTTATGCCAATCATTGCTAGTACCATTGCCCTTTCATCATTCGCTGGAATTGCCCACGCAGAAGATTGGAGCACAAACGAAAGCGGTCTCTACATTGGTGGTAACTACGGCTACTTAAAAGTCGATAGCGATGACGACTTTGATGACAATAATGATGTATGGCAAGGCCTTATCGGTTACCGTTTTAATGAATTCTTCGCTCTAGAAGGTGGTTATACTGATTTCGGTTCATACGGCGGCAATCTCGCTAATGCTGAAACCGACGGTTACAGTGCAGCGGTAAAAGGTATTTTACCTTTAACAGATTCTATTGAGTTTTTCGCCAAAGCAGGTCAAATCTGGTACGACACAGAATATTCTGTAGCTGGCGTAACGGGTAGCTCAGATGACGAAGCATTGTTCGCAGGCGCAGGCTTAAACTTTAAACTGTCTGAGCAGTTACTGCTTAATGCCCAATATACTTGGTACGATGCAGAGCTAAGTGCTGACGACTTAGACGAAGACAGTGACTTTGACACTAACTTTAACCAAGCGAGTGTTGGTGTTGAGTACCGCTTCTAAGCAACCCATCAAGCAATAAAGAGGGCCCTTTATAGGGCTCTCTTTCGTTTACGCAATGCTTTTCACATGACTGTATAAACGGTAGCCTGCAATGAGTCCTACCATAGCGAACCCAATCCAAATCAACTCTCTCGGCAAAGAAGACCAAGACAGCAACATCCCTATCAGTACATTACCTATAAATGCGGCCAAACCACCGACACACGAATACATCCCGTAATAGCTACCCAGCTCAGATGTAGAGCAAAATTTTGGTACGTAGGAACCTAGTAATGGGAGAACTAGCATTGAGCCAACACTGAATACAGCAGCGTACAGAATAAAGTTCGCACCTGGGAGGATTGTTGTATTTGGTAAAAACAGTAAATAAGAGCTCCCCATTAGGACAAGTCCCAAGCCCATCGCTTTAGCACTTCCTATGGTCCGGCTAACCAAACGACTAATAGGTAATTGAAAACATATTCCTAAAATAGATGAGGTCATAAACACCCAAGTAATCACACTTGAGTCCAATTCTCGCGTTTCAACCTCGTTTGGCAGGGCTAAATACAATTGATGGAAAAATAAGTGGAACGCACAGGCACAAGCGATGAACTTTATAAATGCTGTGTTTTGAAGCATGTCTAACCAGTGCTGCCAAAACGCACCTTCGCTGCGGTTGCGCTTTTCTTGATCGGCCAATTCAGGTAAAAAGCGCCACTGGATTAAGAACAGGCTGAAAAATAAAAGTGCGGCTCCAAAACCCACCCACATAAAGTCTATGGCCACTAACATAATCCCCAATAGAGGCCCGAGAAACATACCTGATTCACTAGTCCAATTTTGCATGGCAAAAATACGATCGCGACGTATTTGATCAGGTGCTTCATGTGCCAAATACGCATTACTAGAGGGGGTAAATAACGCACCAGCAAAGCCAGTTAAAAACGCTCCAAGTAACAGTAATGGGAAGTTCGCAGCGAAGCCTAGCAACCCAAAACCCGCGACCCGAACAAGGCAACCAAGCAAAATAAGCTTTTTATAACCTAAGTAATCGCCTAGGGTTCCCCCCACCAGAAATAAACCTTGCTGACTGAGTACTCGTAAGCCAATCACAATCCCCACGTGCCATGGGCTCAGGCCGAGATTCCGTTGCAGATGATCTGCCAGATATGGCAGTAACATGTAAAAGCCGAGATTGAAGGTGAAGCCATTGATAACAAGGACACGACTGGCCGCAGATAATGCGCGCCAGTCTGCTAAAAAGTGATTAGCGTTCATGCTGTGGGTTATTTAACCTGCTCTAGGATAGCGTCAACACGCTCAGGGTTGAGAGCGATCTTATTGCGAAATGAAGGGTAAAATTGATCAAGAGACTCTTTATTTACCGACTCTCCTACTTGAATCACACCGACCATCCCCATCATCAAGTGTGGTGGGCAATAGTATAAATTCACACCTTCTTCAGTGAGCTCTACGGTATAAGTCTCATTTAGCTTTGATGACCATGCCTTTTGCTGATCTGGCGTCAAAGCAGAAGCCACATGATGACCTGGTTGAGTGGGAAGGAAAGTAACCGTATCACCAACTTGTGCTTGGATGAAATCCGGCTCAAACACCATTGGCCCTTTTTCACC
This sequence comes from Marinomonas communis, assembly GCF_004363305.1. Classification (GTDB taxonomy): domain Bacteria; phylum Pseudomonadota; class Gammaproteobacteria; order Pseudomonadales; family Marinomonadaceae; genus Marinomonas; species Marinomonas communis. Next base: position 1,318,760 of record NZ_SNZA01000001.1, read on the forward strand.
ATAGCTTAACATCTGCACTTGCCAGTCTTTAGCAAAGGCAGATGAACAAGCTATTGAGGTCATAGCCGCAAAAAGTAGCGATCTAGTTAGCATAAGATGATTCCGGTTTTGATTCATTTAAAGACTCCTTCATACTGACATAGGCGTGTGCACCACGTCTTTGTGTACGTATGAAAGGCACGCCTAGACTATCTAATTGCACATCCGCTTTAACCCCGTACACATCCTCCACCATAGCAGGTGTTATAACATCTTTCGGCGCACCCTGCGCAACCACTTTTCCACCTTTTAGCACCAATAAATTGTCCGCATATTGTGCTGCCAGGTTCAGGTCGTGAAGAATCATTAGGGATACCCAGCCCTTTTGCTTTGTCTGTTGATCTAAGTGATCTAACAGAACTTGCTGAAAATGTAGGTCCAAAGCACTCACCGGCTCATCCAGCATTAAAATCTTGGGTTTACGCATTAAGGCCTGGGCGAATAGGATCATCTGACATTGACCCCCGCTCAAAGTTCGCACATCACGGTTTGCCAAATGCAACAGACCAATTTGATCTAATGCTTGCAACGCCTCTTCTAACAGCTGATCACCAAGTTTAAGCGACAAAGCATTTAACTGGCCAAGCAGAACGACTTCTAAAACCGTTAAACCGACATCTAAGCGAATGTCTTGTGGCATATAACCAAATTGGGTACGCCAAGTAGATAGCGTTGCTTTAGTCAAAGGAGCCCCCTCAAAAGACACTTGCCCCTTTTGAGGCTGAATATCGCCAAATAGCGTCTTTAACAAGGTGCTTTTACCGGTGCCATTAGGGCCAATAATGACATGGGTTTTGCTGGCTTCTAATTCGAAGCTCATGTTGTCTGCTAACACTAGGTCATCAAACGATAAATCCAGGTTCTCAACTTTTAACATCGTTATCGCCTCTTACCGATGATCAGCCAAAAGAAAAATGGCACGCCTATGATTGCAGTGACAATGCCTATCGGAAATAGAGCACCAGGAACAATAACCTTGGAAAGTACAGAAGCACTTGAGAGCAAAAACGCCCCCACCACAAATGACAATGGTAGGAAGTAGCGTTGATCTTCACCCACTAGCATTCTTGCAATGTTGGGAGCAACAATCCCTATAAAGCCAATAATCCCCACAAAACTGGTCGCTGTCGCCGTCATAATAGCAACCAAGATAAGGGTTTTTAATCGCAGCCTAGTGACATTAACCCCCAAGCTTTTTGCTCGCTCTTCTCCTAAGCGAAGTGCAGTCAGTTTCCAAGAGTCTTTTAGCAAAACAGCCATGCAAGCAAAGGTCACTACTGCAGTAATGGTTACATTGGTCCAGTTAGCTTTAGTTAAACTGCCGAATAACCAGAACAAGATCTGTTGGCTTAATTCAGGGGAAGAGACAAACTGAACCAAAGACAGTAATGACTGGAATAAAAACAGCAATGCGATACCGGCTAAGATAAGCTGCCCCGAGGTAATATGGCGCATCATCGCCAAGCCAAATAATAGGCTTGCTGACAACATACAACATACGAAGGCGCCGATTGGTACCGCAATTTGAGAACTCAGGCCTAGCGAGCCGATGTACAGCATCAATGCGGCCCCGAACCCCGCCGCCGCAGCCATGCCAAGCGTATAAGGGCTCGCCATAGGGTTATTTAATAAGGTCTGCATTTCAGCGCCCCCAACACCTAGGGAGCCGCCGACAATAATGGCCATTAAAGCAATCGGTAAACGAAGATTTGTGACAATCACTTCTGTAGTACGTGCTACCTCAACCGGGGCACCCAGTTTGTTTAACAAGGCATCGGTCACATCGCCAAGGTCAAGCAAAGACGGTCCAGTTGCGATATCAAAAATAAATGAACAGAGCAGTAATATAAGCAGTGCAGATAGCACGAACCAACGACGCTTTTCAGAACGCCTCTGCGAGTCCAGTGCTTCGGCAATCATAATGGAATGTTGCATGAGTCTTTAGTCTATTAAGAGATCCGTTTGCCGTAGGTAATCATATACCTCTTGGGAGAACACAAACCATCTCATGCTATGTTGCTGCACATATAATCAAATGATAATGATTTGCAGAAACATTTTAAATAACTGTAGAATGCGCCACAAGGAATAAATGGTATTTCTAGTCAATGGAATTGCTGATTTAGGGTTTTGAAACAAAGGAAAACACTATGCTGCCGAAAATCACGGCTTTTTCTACTTTACTGCTTACGTCTTCAATCTGTTTGGCACAAGATGTCACCGTGACAGACATTCTAGACCGCCAAGTCACATTTGATGCGCCAGCTAAACGTGTTGTAGTCGGCTTTTACCCAGAAGACTACATGGCGATTGGTACTGAAGCAGCTTATGACCATGTGGTTGGTATGTCTAAATACATTTGGCAAGCACGCCCAGCGAACTGGGAAATGTACCTAGAACACCGCCCTTCTCTAGATGAGATCCCAGGAATCGGCCGAGTAGATACAAAAACGTTTTCTGTGGAAAAAGTCATCAGCTTAAACCCTGATTTAATCATGCTAGCGGATTGGCAATACAAGGGCCTAGGAAGCGACATCGAACGACTAGAAAATGCTGGTATTCCGGTCATCGTAGTGGACTACAATGCACAAACCCTTGAACGCCATGTAAAAAGCACTGAAATTATTGGCGTCATTACAGGTCAAGAAGAGCGTGCTAAAAAAATTGCGGATGAATACACGCAAAACCTTAGCATGATTCAAACGCGTATTGAGCAAGCGAATCTTCCTAAACCGACGGTTTACACCGAGTACGGTGCAGCGGGCGTTAATGAGATTGGCTACACATTTGGTAAAAATATGTGGGGCGCTATTTCCACTATGGCTGGCGGCGACAACATTTCAGCACCTTACGTTGAATGGTGGGGAAAACTAAACCCTGAGCAAATCCTTGCTGCCAACCCCGACGTAATCGTTATGACAGGATATGAAACTGGCTCTGGTGATGATGCAATGGTTATGGGTCAAGGCGTTGATGCGGATCTAACCAAGTCTCGACTAGCAGGTTTCAAAGATCGTACTGGTTGGTCTAGCTTATCAGCGGTAGAAAATGATCGTATGTATGGGGCCTACCACGGTGCAGTGCGATCTATCTTAGACGGTCCGATGATCCAGTTTTATGCTCAAGTGCTTTACCCTGATCTGTTTACAGATCTTAACCCTGAGCAAGCTTACTTAGACTTCTATAAAAAATACCTACCAGTTATGCCTACAGGCACCTTCGTGACAGGCCTTTAAATACTTTGCCTTGGCTGAGCGCTCCCTTGCTCAGTCAAGGCAAAAATCCTTTCCAAACAATATTGTACGTCATAAAAATGACATTAAACTCACACGTAACTGAAAAAGAACCTCGTTAAGTTATTTGAAATTTTTATAACTTTCCTTGGAGTCTTTATGTTACGTCACGGTTTTAAACGTACTCTGTTAGCGTCATGCTTACTGTCAGCAGCTTTCTCGGTACAAGCAGATTCTTTCCAGCGTATAGCAAGTTTTCCAGTAGCCAAAAATCTTGGACCTCATACTTTGGAAACTGAAACGTCTGCTGAAATCATCACTGCAACCGCTGACGGTAATACGTTAATCTACTCCGACAGCCCTCTTGGCGGCATTGGATTTGTCGATATCAAAAATGCGAAACACCCTAAAGCCAAAGGCTTCCTAGACTTAAATGGCGAACCGACTTCGGTTGCTACCGTTGGTAAATGGGTCGTAGCGGGGGTTAACACTTCTGAAAGCTACACAAAACCAAGCGGCTACCTTGCGATTGCAGACGTTGCATCGCAAAAAGTGATACAGCACTGTGAGTTAGGCGGTCAACCGGACTCTGTAGCGGTTTCAAAAGATGGTCGCTATATTGCGGTCGCAATTGAGAATGAGCGTGATGAGGACCTTAATGACGGTGCCATCCCTCAGCTCCCAGCTGGCTACGTGGTCATTATCGAATTCGACCAAGCCTCCGGTACATGTCAGAAAACACATAACATTCCTCTAACGGGTCTTGCCGACATTGCGCCAACAGATCCTGAACCTGAATTTGTCGCGTTTAATGACCACAATGAAGTGGTCATTACCCTGCAAGAAAATAACCATATTGTTATTGTTGATGCGAAAACAGCGAAAGTGACCAATCACTTCAGTGCTGGTGAAGTTGATCTGTCAAATATTGATATTAACAAGGATGGAGCACTGACATTCGCAAGCTCTCTAAAGGCGGTAAAACGTGAGCCCGATGCCGTTAAATGGTTAGACAACGATCGTTTCGTGATTGCAAACGAAGGGGACTATCAAGGTGGCGCCCGAGGTTTTACGATTTTTAATAAACAAGGTGAAGTGCTGTTTGAAAGCGGAGCAAGCTTTGAACATGAAGTTGTTCGTGTTGGCCATTACCCAGGAAAACGTTCTGGTAAGAAAGGCTCAGAGCCAGAAGGCTTAGAAGTCGGTCGATTCAACGGCCAAACTTATATCTTTGTGATGTCTGAACGGGGTTCTGTTGTGGGTGTTTACAAAGACACTGGAGCAGTTCCAGAGTTAGTACAAATGTTGCCATCCGGCATTGCACCAGAATCGGCAATCGCCATCCCATCTCGTAACCTGATCGCCACGGCGAACGAGAAAGATCTGATCGAAGATAAAGGTCCACGTTCACACGTGATGCTATATCAGCTGGACGACAAAGCACCAAGTTACCCGCAGATCCAATCTAACCTTGATAAATCTGGCGCACCGATTGGTTGGGGAGCCTTATCAGGTCTTGCAGCGGATCCCAAACAAGCAGGTAAGCTGTACGCTGTCAGCGATAGTTTCTACAGTAGTCAGCCTGCGATTTTTACCATTGATGCCACACAAGCTCCGGCACAAATCACCAATAAGCTTGTGGTCACACGTGATGGCAAACCAGCTGAAAAGCTTGACCTTGAAGGCATTGTTGCCGATCCCAAAGGAGGCTTCTGGTTAGCCTCTGAAGGTAATGAGAAAAAAGAAGTTCCTCATGCTATCTATCATGTAGCAGAGTCTGGAGAAATTGATCAAACCATTCCATTCCCAGCGGAGCTGCTTGAGAACCAAGAACGCTTTGGTGCCGAAGGTATTACTCTTGTTGACGATCTGCTATGGATTGCGGTCCAAAGACCTTGGAAAGATGACCCTAAAACAGCAAGCAAACTTCTCAAGTATGATCTAAACAGTCAGCAATGGTCTGCCGCGCATTATCCACTAGAGGAAGCGAAGCAAGGCTGGATGGGACTGTCAGAAATCACCGCGCATAATGGTCACTTTTACATTCTTGAGCGTGACAACCAACTGGCTGAAAGCGCGAAAGTGAAACGTCTATATAAAGTAGAAATTTCGAGTATCAAAACAGCGAAACTGGGGCAAGAACTGCCTACTGTGAGCAAAGAGCTAATATACGATTTCTTGCCAGAGCTTAAAGCACAAAATGGTGTCGTAGTGGATAAGATCGAAGGCTTTACGATAGATGCCAACAATATCGGTTACGCAGTAACAGACAACGATGGTGTTGACGACAGTACAGGTGAAACGTTCTTTTTCAAGGTAGATAAATTTAAGTAAGGCTAGTTAAAAAATGGCGCTCAAACGAGCGCCATTTTTTAGGCTCTAAGTAATGAGTCAAGCTGCTCAACGGCGTCATTCCAAGGCGAAGAAGGCTCTTTCCATTGCTTAATTTTATCTGCTTGTACCGCATCCCATTCAGGCGCTTCCCAAAGCTCTAAATTACTAGGAATCGGGGCTATGCTCACGACAAGCATTTCAATGCTTCGTTCCGAACCCTCTAGCCCTAATTGTTCGACCAGATGGACCAAGGAAAATAAATGAGTCTCCATATCGACCTCCAAAAAGGAGTTGATTATTTGATCAGTTATTTAAAGCCTAGCTTAATTAAAACCATAGCGCTACGAGATGAAAGAGGAACATTTGCTAAGCTTTCGCAAAGTTTGAAAGCGCTACGTCAACAGCCTCATCGCCATCCGTCAATTCAATAATTTCACGTCGTATAAGCGGTAAATCAATTAAACTCGCTAAAACCTTGGCCACATTACCACGCTTCACCGTACCGTAAGGGATGGCTTTTCCAAGGCTGACAGCCCCATCTCCTTCTTCATCGAGTAATGTACCGGGTCGAACGATAACCCAATCAAGACTTGTAGCAGCAACTTCAGCATCTGCTTGCTTTTTCACTTCCATGTAAAACTCAAAACCTTCCCCCAAATCTTTTTTTCTCCCAGCTTCAGGGAAAGCAGAAACTAAATACAAACGACGAATATTGTTTCGTTTCATTGCCTCAATGACTTTTACGGGACCGTCACCATCTATTGCTTGAGTGCGATCTAAACCACTGCCTGCAGCGCCTGCCGAAAAAACAACGACATCATGACCCGCCATTAAATCAGACAGCTCTTCCACACTGATATCAATAATGTCTCCGTTGACACTGGCTACTTGGTTTTGCTGGTACCAATTATCATTAGCGCTACTGCGACTCAGCCCGGTCACATTATGACCCGCGGACACCAGCATTGGGCCCAAGCGTTTACCGATTTTTCCCGTTGCACCGATTACAAATACATTAGACATATCGCCTCCAAATCACTAAAAACATTAGCTTTATTAAAGCAGCCCCTGATCTGGAACGTGCGCAAGAAAAGACAAAACAATATGGAGTCTTAAGGCTCAGAAAACACAAAAGCCACCCGAAGATGGCTTTTAGACAAACCGAATGATTCATTAGAGTTTAAACCGTGAAACAACACCCTCTAATTGATGTGCCAACTCCGAAATGTCGTGACTTGAGCGTGAATTCAGTCTAACAGCCTCAGAAGTATCCATGGAAATCTCATTAATAATGACCACATTACGATTGATTTCATTCGCTGCAACCGATTGCTGGCCAATAGCCGTCGCCACAGATTGTGCCATTTCAGAAATTTCATTCACTTCATAAGTAATTCGCTCTAATACATCACCGATGACAGAAGCTTCATCACGGCTACGTTGACCTTCCTCACCACAAGATTGCATGATGGTGACAATACTTTGAGTACGTTGCTGCAACGAGTTAATGATGTCAGAAATTTCGACTGTAGCATCATGAGTACGGCTCGCCAAAGCACGAACTTCATCAGCAACGACAGCAAAACCGCGCCCTTGCTCTCCAGCCCTAGCAGCTTCTATTGCTGCATTTAATGCAAGTAGGTTGGTTTGCTCCGCTATATCTTGAATGACATTTAGCACAGTGCCAATACTTTCACTTTCTTTAGCAAGTTCTTGTGCAGAAAGAACGGAAGACTGTAATTGTCCTGATAAATTATTAACAAGACTTACAGCTGAAGTGACTCTGGCCTGACCATCAGAAACACTTTGCTGAGCATTTTGCGATTTGTCGGCTGCCACTTCCATGTTACGTGAAATATCTTCAATAGTGCCGACCATCTGCGCTACTGAAGCTGCAACCATATCTGTTTCATCACGTTGACGCTCCGCATCTTTTGCCGTGCGTTCAGCGGTTTGAGAGAGTTGCTGGGTTTGTTGCTTCATGTTCAACACTGTCTCATTTACAGAGCCAACGACTTTTTGAAAGCCCTCTAGCATCTGATTAATGCTTCGAGCAACATCACCAATTTCATCTTTACCCTGATAGGTCACTCTAAGACTTAAGTCTCTCGACCGATCAATTTCAAGCATGGCCTCACGAATAACGGCCAAAGGACGGTTAATCGAAGCCCCCACCCGCCAAGCGACCAAACTTGCGATCACTGCGATGACGACAAATAAACTAGTAATCAACCACTCGACTCTGGTTAATAAGGACTCCGTTTGCTGTGACATACTTGAAACCATCGCCTCAAGCTTGGTTTCAGTTTGATGAATCGTACGACGCATTTCGCCTAAGATACCTTCTTCACTAGAAAGCCCTATTCGCTGTTGCTGTGCCACGTAGTCTGAAAACTTACTGCGATATACCTCAGCAAGATTCGTCAAAGACTGCTTTTCACGATTGCTGATCTGAGCACTCTGAAGCTGACTTGTCAGTGTCGATATTGTTGTATCAAAGCGTTCAATATATTTGGCATCCAGTCGCAACATAAAGTCTTTTTCATGCCGTCTTAGTTGCAACATAGTCACCATGATAGCAGGCTGATCTAATGTCTTAAGCGCAGTTTCTATATCATGCACCGCCGAACGAAGTTGCCCTTCAAGCCCTTGGTCGTGACTCAAGCCCATTGCCTTCTTCGCATCGACCAGCTCTACAAATTTATTCCGGTAATCGCCAAATAATGTCGTTAAATTGCTGAACGCTTTAACATCAACACCACTCTCAATAAACATAGCATCAAGAGCGGATTGTTGTTCGATGATTCGTTGCGCTACGTCTTCAAAGCGCGATACATACTTTTCATCGCCACGCGCCAAAAAGTCTTTTTCATGACGCCTTAAGAGCAGCATTTCAGACTCTTGACGTTGAGCCATTTCTTTTCCTTGAATCAACTCTTTCAAACGAATTTCTGCAAATAGGAAGGCAACAATTAAGATAACGAGAGATACCACGACAACGCTGGTATTTAGGATAAGCTTCTGCTTGATCTGCACAGGATTACCTACTGATTGAAAAGTGTCTATCCATGAGTGATATGTGAGACAGCTTCCTTAACTAATTCAGTGTAGCAGACGTAAATAAGAGCACACTGGTTGAATCGGTAGACTTTATTAAGTTTATGTGACTGTTTTGTTACAGAAAAAAGCAATTCATTAGAGTAATTTATAAGTTTATTTATTCATGCTGAACGTACCGTTAAGCATGACAGTCCGTATAAACATAAAATAATGGCATGTAGAAACGTGGCATCAATCTGCCACTGATACGCTAGAGGTTTGACAAAAAACAGCGTAGCTGCAACAGGCAAAATCAGCAGAGCGCCTCGTTTAACACTTAATGTCACAACGAAATTTTGTTCACACGATTCGCAATGAGTTGGCTTGAAAAAACTCGATAAAGCTCTCTTACTTGGCAAGTTTTGAGCACAATGTGGACATTTCACTACCTATTCTCCATCAATAGAATCATCATAAATTATGGAAATAAACCCTTATTTAGTGCAAGGTATTGTAAAGATCGCATAAACCAAAGGATAATCACAAAAACACAGGATAAACATTCTTGTTAGTTTAAACCTATCAAGAATGGGCTTCGATACAATGATGCCAACTATCCATACATGGAACGTGAACGTTACTATGCTAAAGCTCAGACAGCTAATATATTTTTTGCTGATTGTAACAAGTTATCAAATACACGCGGGCAATAGTGTCGCGAGTGTCACTCTAGATAATGATTACTTTGTTAACAGTGATGATGGTTATACTAGTGGGCTGTATCTGGCTGTTTATGAAAAAGGAAGCTTAGATAACGAATCCGTGTTACCGCAGCCAAGTTTCCTCGTGACGCCCCTCTTATGGAGTATGCCTAGCAAAGGAGTTGATGAGGCCATTAATGCTTATAACATCGGCCAATCCATGTTCACACCATCAGATATTACTCGAACTGTACCTGATGCGAACGATATTCCTTACTCAGCTATTATAGCCCTCACAAACAGCTACATTTTAAGTAGCCGAAATCATGCAGATGTAGTCAGCACAACAGTCGGAGTGGTTGGTCCAGCGGCATTAGGCAAACAATCACAAAACGCAATACACAGCATACTCGGATCCGAAGCACCAAAAGGATGGGATGCGCAATTACGCAATGAGGCAGTATTCCAATTTGGCCGCGGGAGAGTGTGGCGCAGTTGGTCTTCCGAACTTGATGATTATGACCTGCTCACAACAGCCAAAGCGAATCTTGGAACTCTGCAAAGCTCTGTTAGCTCAAATGTGATTGTTCGCTACGGGCGAGACTTACGTCACTCGTTTGCTAGTGTATTACTGATGGATACTAGAACCAGTAACCCTATCGCTGTTGACGGTGAGTGGTATCTGTACTTAGGGGTTCAAGCGCAATACGTGTTTAACCAAATATATACCGATGGCAACACCTATCGCGACAGCGCCAGCGTAGATTATGACCATACTTTTATTGGCCTGAACTATGGCTTGACGTACTCTTGGGGAAGAAGCGCTCTCACATTCGCTGTAAACCATTCGGATTTGTTCCAAAGCGAATCAGAGCAATATCGTAATGATACTCGTTATGGGACGTTAACCTATTCTTGGTCAATGTGACCTAAAGCTACTCCGCAACTAACCAGTGTTTAGGGATGCGATCAATACAGGCTTTTAATGCTTCTAAACAACGCTCATCAATGGCAGTGTGTAAGTTTTCTTCCATAATGTCTAATACCTTGGAAACTGGCATGGCTGCTCTATAGGGTCGTTCTGCGGAGATGGCATCAAAAATATCTGCTGTTGTGATGATGCGAGTAATGAGAGGAATTTGATCTCCTTTAAGCCCTCTCGGATAACCAGTACCATCAAGCTTTTCATGATGAGATGCCGAAGCTTTAGCAACGTCTTTAAAGCAGGAAATAGGCGCTAATATTGATTCCGTATAGAAAGCATGCTCTTGAACTCTTTCCCACTCTGATGCTTCTAAACGTCCAGGCTTGTCGAGAATTTGATTGCTGACCCCTAGCTTACCGATGTCATGAAGCAAAGCGGCTCGCTCAACCCACTTTACTTCTTCAGCACTCATACCAAGTTCACTGGCAATATTCGCGGCGTAAAAGCCGACACGTTGACTGTGTCCCGCTGTATAAGGGCTTTTCGCATCCACAATCTTACCGAAAGCCGCCACAATGCAGTCAAAGTAATCGTCATCCAGTAGCATATGCGTGTTCTTAGGCGCAATCTTTAGCACTCGCTCGCGAATATCATCAGCCAAGAGCCCTTCCACAAACGCTTGATCTGAAAATAATGCCGTCAGCTGATCGACTAACATTGGATCGAACCAAGTGCCTGATCGATGACGGGCTTCGGATAACGCGCGCTCAATACTGTGTTCGTTCTGGAAAACATCCACAACTTGAACCAACAGGGCTATTCTCGAATAAAGGGGGATTACATCACCGGAGAGTTTGAGTGGCCTCCCTTCGCCATTCCAGTGTTCATCAAGACTGGCAATACCCAAAGAGACGTCCTGATTGAAACGCAATTCGGTCGCTATTTCCGCACCTCTTGTACAACGTGTTTCAATCAATTCTTGGGCATACTGAGAGCCATTTTTTATGATATCTAAAGTGGTACTGATGCGTGTTAATACCCCTTGCTCTTTCCCTGCATGACGCATAACAAAGCTAAGAGCACTGGCGACACTTGTGCCAATGGTTTTGTAATCTCTTTTAAAATCTTGGTCATGTGTCAGATAAAGCTCGCAAATACGTGCGGCATTACTACTACAACCAGCATCCTTTAATAAAATAGTAAAAAATAAGTCGTAAAGCTGATTGTCGGACAGACCAAGTTGCTGCCCCAAATGCAAACCAATCCAGCTACAGCGGATACAATGTTCTGGAGGCTGCCCTTCCGTCATATCCAAAGCGGTCGTAAGCGATAGCACCAGTTCAGAAAGCGGGATATGCGAAGAAGATGAAGCGATTGAGAGCAAGGAGATTACCTTTTTCGTACGCCATTCCCTAGGCATTTTGTTGATCAAATATCAAACATTACAAGAATCAAGCAGTGAGATCTCATTAAAAATGGCTATGGGAATCATAGCCATTTTTGCCTATCTAACTTTATAACTCTCTTGACGCAAGGAACTCGTCGTAATTGCCTTGGAAGTGCTCGATCTTGTGATCTTTAATATGCAAAATCTCTGTCGCAAGAGACGATACAAACTCGCGGTCGTGACTCACGAAAATCAATGTACCTGGATACATTTCCAACGCCATGTTGAGAGATTCAATCGACTCCATGTCCAAGTGGTTGGTTGGCTCATCCATTAGCAAAACGTTTGTTTCTTCAAGGATCAGTTTACCGAAGATTAGACGGTTCTTTTCACCACCAGAACACACCTTGGCTTTCTTCTTAAAGTCATCCGCTGAGAACAACATACGACCTAGGGTCGCACGTACCACTTGATCATCATCCGATGGTTTACGCCATTGCGTCATCCAGTCAAACAGTGTCATGTCATTATCAAACAAATCGTTGCTGTCCTGAGGACAGTAGCCAAGGGTAGCGTTTTCCGCCCACTTCACCGTACCTTCTTGGGCTTCAATTTCATTCATTAAACAACGCAGCATGGTGGTTTTACCCACACCATTTTCACCTAGAACTGCTAAGCGCGCACCCGCCTCAAGGATCAAGTTACCACCTTTGAACAACTTCTCACCTTCAAAGCCGTGGCCTAAATTCTCAAGGATCAACGCTTGGCGGTGAAGCTTCTTCTGTTGATTGAAGCGGATAAATGGATTCTGACGGCTAGAAGGCTTGATGTCTTCTAGTTTGATTTTTTCAAGCTGACGCGCACGGGATGTGGCTTGTTTTGCTTTCGATGCGTTAGCCGAGAAACGAGCTACGAACTGTTTTAGGTCAGCAATTTGTGCTGACTTTTTCGCGTTAGCGGCCATCATAGATTCGCGAGCTTGCGCCGACGCCAACATAAAGTCATCGTAGTTACCTGGGTAAACACGTAGTTCACCATAGTCGATGTCTGCCATGTGGGTACACACGGAGTTTAAGAAGTGACGGTCGTGGGAAATGATTACCATGGTCGACTTGTACTGGTTAAGCATTTCTTCCAGCCAACGGATCGAGTCGATGTCCAAGTTGTTAGTCGGCTCATCAAGAAGCAGAATATCAGGCTCAGAGAAAAGCGCTTGCGCCAATAGCACACGCAGCTTCCAGCCCGGTGCGACTTCACTCATCGGACCAAAGTGTAACGATTCATCAATACCAGCGCCCAGCAAAATCTCACCCGCTTTACTTTCCGCGCTGTAGCCGTCCATTTCAGCGAATTCGCCTTCTAACTCAGCAACCTTAATGCCGTCTTCTTCACTCATTTCTGGCAAGCTGTAGATACGGTCACGTTCTTTCTTCACTTCCCAAAGCTCTTTGTAGCCCATGATAACCGTATCGACTACAGAGTATTCTTCAAACGCAAATTGATCCTGGTTTAGCTTACCCACGCGTAGATTAGGGCTTACAGAAACGTTACCCGATGTTGGAATCAAGCTGCCGTCTAAGATTTTCATAAGAGTGGATTTACCACAGCCGTTCGCGCCAATTAGGCCATAACGGTTGCCATCACTGAATTTAACGGAGATGTTTTCAAAAAGAGGTTTGCTACCAAACTGCATGGTAACGTTAGAAGCTACGATCATGGGGTATCCAGAAATTGATAAAGCCCCAATTAAGGGGCTTAGTGATTGATGAGCGTACTATAAAGCCTATGTGTGAAAAGTCTATGGCATTGATGAAATTTTCATCATGAATGCTTTAAGTTGGTAACAAGACTCGCTCTTGCTTTAACAAGGTATAAAACTCTTCATGATGTAACGGCTTAGAGAAGAAATACCCTTGATATAAACGGCAGCCTCGCTCAGTCAGCAAGGTTCGCTGGGCTTGCGTCTCCACACCTTCGGCAATTACTTCAAGGCCAAGCTTTTTAGCCATTAGCATAATCACATCAATAATTGGTGTCTCATCACTCTCGTGATCAATAGGTGCCACAAAAGAGCGGTCAATTTTTAACACATTTAGTGGTAGCTGACTTAGATATCGTAATGAAGAGTAGCCTGTACCAAAGTCATCGATTGAAAAAGCGATACCTTTTGCCTGTAAAGCTTTCATGGTCTTTATCGCCTGCTCAAAGTTTTCAATCAAGAGATTTTCAGTAATTTCCAGCTCAATATTAACGTTTGCAACAGTATGTCGTTCTAACGCGCCTTCTACTTGGCTTACAAAACCACTTTGCATGAAATGTGAGGGGCTAATATTGATGGACACATGACGGAAGGTCTCAGGTAATCCCATGCTATCCCAGTGTTTGATTAAACGCATGGTCTCATCTAGCACCCATTCTTCAATTGCGGCAATCTGGCCTGACTCTTCTGCCACGGAAATAAACTCTAGCGGTGAAATCAATCCTCGTGTGGGATGTCTCCAACGCAGTAAGACCTCAGCACCTGACATCACTCCCTCTTTCGTGACTTGAGGCTGAAACCATAATTCCAGCTCACCTCGGTGAATCGCTTGATGTAGACCTTCCTCAAGCTGCCAGCGACTTTGAGCCAAGCGCTGCATACTTACATCAAAGAAGCGGAAGCCATTTCGCCCTTCTGCTTTTGTACGATACAGTGCGGTATCGGCACGCCTTAGAATCTGGCTGCTGGTATCCTTCGACTGCGGAAAGATGGTCAATCCTATACTGGTTGTACAATGAATTAAGTGACGCCCTATTTGAACTGGAGCCGATACGAGTTGATTAACCTGTCTCGCAATGTTCTGAACACAAGTGGCTGCCGTTTGTTCATTCTTATAATGAGCGGGTAAAAGAATAACGAACTCATCTCCACCAAATCGCGCGGTAACAGCACCATCAGGCAAACAGCCTTTCAAACGTTGAGCAAAAGTAATCAGTAACTGATCGCCAACATGATGACCGAGAGAGTCATTAATTGTTTTGAAGCGATCAATATCTAGATACATAACCGCCCCCACTAGCGGATGCTGTGAGGTTAACTCTAACTGTTCTTCCAACCGCTCGATGAACATTCTGCGGTTAGCTAAATCCGTCAGAGTATCGTAGTAAGCTAAAGTTTTTATTTGGCGATTCGCTAGATCTTTTTTATGCCAGATCTGCTCAACGCTTTGAACCAATTCCCCCAACTCATCAGCTTTGGTATAGGGTGATATGGCGGCTTGCTGTTTATTATCTTGATCAAGATGAGCCACCCACTTAGCAATCTCTTGGATTGGTCTTGATAAAGCAAAGTAAAAAACAATGAATAAAATACAGCTCAATAAAAGTGTTGAAATGAGTCCAGTTAACGCTAACGTAATGGCCCTACTCGTTAACCCACTTGCGACGTAATGCTTGTCCATTTTTAGCACAAGTTTTGCGTCACGCTCTCGGCTAGATGGAATGACAATAGTTCGTGCCATTTCCAAAGGTAACCCCAACAAATGAAAACTAATATTCGTCAGCCAGTTTGATTGTACTGGGGCCAACTGCAACGTACTGCCTATTTGATCACCGAAATCATCGAATACCTGAACCGAAGCAAACAATGGATCCGCTAGTATCAACTCAGAGATATTTTGAACTTGCACAACATCAAGGTTGTAGATAGAGCGTTGTAGGTTGGGAGTATAAAGAGAAACAGAGCGTTCAATACTGTCGTGTAAGTTTTCACGAACATGAATCAAATCACTGTAAAACTGCAGCAAAGCGGATATGCCGCCAATAAGAAATGATGTAAATAGGATAATCTTCGCTTGTCGAAATGCTATCCTTTGCCCCAGTTTCAACGTCAATATCCCTTCATTGCTTAGTTATCCGTCAGGTATTTCCGACGTATTTCATCCAATGTGCCGTTTGCACTTATCTTTTCAAGACCCGCATTAACTGTCTGAATAATGTGCTCGGCATTTGGGTACTCACGGCTTACACAAAGATGCAAAGGTAATGTGTCCTCTCCTGCTATCAGAGTTACCTTTAATTGCCGCTCTGCACCAAGGTTTTTTATGGCATATCGCGCAGGATACTCAGCCATGTAAAGTAAGTCTACATTTCGGTAACGAACAGCGTTCAGAGCACTCTCTAAGTCTGGAGATGCCTGATGAGGAATACGTTGTTGCACGAGTCTTTTTTGCATCCCCCAACCATCGATTGCCACCAATGAATAAGCTGCTAAATCATCGAATTCATAGATGCTAGTGGTATCCAAGGTTGTTTTGCTCACCACTGCACGAGATTCTATTGAGAGAGGCTCACTGAATAACATGTAATCCGCTCTAGTTGGCCGTTTAGTACAGGAAACAGTACCTGGAATCAGGCCTAATTCCATCGACTTTAGGATTCGCTTCCATGGCACTGATTTAAACGATACATCCACCCCTTGATCTGCAAAGGCGGCCTGAACTATTTCCACATCTAAGCCACTGATAGAGTTCGTTGTATCATCCACCAAGATATAAGGAGGGTAATCCACTACAGAAAACTCAATGGACTCAGCTTGTGAGAACATTGAGTATAGCCCTAAACAAAGCAACGGAAACCATGTCAATGTTCGCTTGATCATTCTTCAGACACCACACAGTTGCGACCTTGGCGTTTTGCCAAATACATTCTCTGATCCGCTAACACTACTAGATGGCTAGGCTCTGACACTTCATTAATAGCGGCTACTCCAAGACTTACTGTCACGGGAATCGACTGCTCCCCCACTACAAATGCCTCTTTGGCAATCAATATTCTTAATAGTTCAGCCTGCTGAACTAAGCTAGCTTTATCACCACGATACAAGAGGCAAAACTCTTCTCCCCCCTGCCGATAAGCATCAGCGTCCGGAAATGACTGTGTTATCCGCTGAGTTAATTGGTGTAATAAATCATCTCCCACATCATGCCCATAGGTGTCGTTAACCTTCTTGAAATGGTCAATATCGATCATCATTAAACCAAATGGTGATTCGTCATTCATGTACTCTGCGAAATCCTGCTTAAACGCTAAGCGGTTTTTCAGTCCCGTTAGAGCATCTGTTAAGGCAAGACTGACCAAGTTTTCTTCTACACGATAGCGGTTTCTCTCATATATATGAGAGACCCCCATGATGCTTATATAACAAAAGAAGAAGTTGATCAGAACAGGGCCTATGCTGTGATAAGACTCGGAAAAACCTTTCGTGGCCAATATCGATAACACGATCAGCAAGGTTGTTATAGATATAACAAAACCTTGTCTTAAGCCCAGTGCTAGATAATTTAAAATAGGAAGGAAGAGAGGCCAAACGTACAGAGCGTTAGCAAGAGGACGAAACCAGACAGCGTAAACAACAATACTGCTTAGCAGTAATACATAACCATACTGTTGCCAAGTGATACCGGACCACTTTTTTACATTCAAATATAAATAAGCAGAGTAAATAACCAGTGCAATCTCAATCAGAGCCAATGTCAGCGCACCTTGGCTCAGCAAAATGTTCCAGCATGCAAGGATGCCTGCCAGCACCCCCATGATCAAACATAAGCCTCGCCAGACTTTGTCACGTAAGCGCTTGCTAATCGAAATACTTACGTCATGCACGGCTCTACTCCACTAAAATTCTTCTTAAGTGGAATAATAACCGCGCAGATAAAGCTTGCAAAGTCACCAGCGGGTAATTGGCTGTGATAATAATAAAACCGTCGCACTTAGCTAGATTTAAAGCGACTCACCATCGCTTGTAGTTCAGTTGCGAGCTCGTTTAATGAAGCAGCGGTTTGCGATACTTGCGCTGCCAGATCTCGTGACTCTCCAGCGCCATCGTGGATCACAAGCACATTATTATTAATTTCTTCAGCAACAAGATGCTGCTCTTCTGCTGCAGCACTAATCTGAATCATCATGTCTTTAATGGCCAATACCGACGCTAAAATCTGTTCAAATACTTGGTACGTTTGCGAAGCAAGTTCAACAGAGCTATTCGCCACAGTCACACTGTGTTGCATTTTACCAGCCACAACATTGGTTTGTTGCTGTAAACGGGTCAATAACTTATCAATTTCATCCGTTGACTCGGCGGTACGACCCGCCAAAGTACGCACTTCGTCGGCCACCACCGCAAAGCCACGTCCCTGCTCACCAGCGCGGGCTGCTTCTATAGCAGCATTCAGGGCCAATAGGTTCGTCTGCTCCGCAATGGCTTTTATCGTGTCTAAAATGCCAACGATATTGTTTGATTCCTGCGACAGTGTACTCATGGATTCATTAGAACTATTAATCTCTGTCTCTAATTGACTCAAGGAATCCATGGTTTGCTGAATCAAACGATTTCCCTCTTGAACTTGAGACTCGCTGTGTTCGGCTGAAGCGGCTGCAGAAGTACAATTAGACGCCACTTCATTGGCTGTCGCCACCATCTCATTAAAGGCTGTTGATAAGTGGTCTACCGAGTTTGCTTGTTTCATAACAATCCCACTCAAGTCCGCCGACAATGAATCGGAGCGATGCGCCACACTACCGATCTCCTCACTCGATTGCTTGGTTCGCCCAACAATGCCGTCAATTGATGCCACAAATTGATTAAAGGCATGAGCCATTTGTCCTGATTCTCCCTTGCTGGAAGTATCCAGGCGCTGTGTAAGATCCCCTTCCCCCTGACTGATATCGGTTAATCGCTCAGCCATGACTTTTATTGGACGAACCACGACTTTGGACAACAACGATCCAATCACCACAAACAGCGCGACCATGACCACAGAAATCATGATGATATTCGTAATTAGCTGATTTGCTTGCGAATATACAACACTACTTGGAATGAGGCCGATAAACTTCCAGCCGAGAGCTTCTGACTGATAGACACGAGCAAACCACTCTTCCCCATCTATAACAAGCGTTTGAATAGCACCAGAGTTTGTCAGCGTATCATAAGGTCGAGAAGCATCGGACAGTGCTTTGAAATTGTTATCAGGGTCTGCAGGATCTGCAAGAATGGTTTGTGTGTCTTCCACCATCACCACATAGCCTTGTCCACCAAATTTCACCGTCGCCAACAATTCAGTTAATTTTTTGAGTGTTACATCAACACCAACGACGCCATAAGCACCGTTTTCGCCTTCAAAGCGTTGCAGATAGTCTACTAAGGGAGCACCAGTGAATGTGTCTCGGTATGCAGGGATTCGAACAGGCTGGGTCGCATTAATTGACTGTTTGTACCAGCCTTTCTCAGTCGGGTCGTAATTTTCACCACTGTTACCATGAGGCCATTGCAAATAGCCTTTGTCTGCCGTGCCAATCCAAATATAGGCCAAATCAGGGTGGGTTTCGCCAAAGTCTTCAAACAAAGCAAAGGCTGCTTGTTCCTGTGCTGAATTCGACTCAGGTGTCATTTTCTTAACGGGTTGATTTGCGTAACTTTCGATACTGCCAGGCTCAATGGCTTTAACCACATCTGAGCGAGCAAAAAATGCAGCATTTTCCGCTAAGTTATTCAAATACATTGAAAAAAGGGCATCCACATAGCCCATCTCAGATTCACTCTGGTGAGTGAATTTAGCCACGGCATCAGAGCGAACACTGCTGATGATCACCAGAGAAACAATTAAAACAGGGAGTATTACCCCTGCTGCAACTAGCGCGATAATCTTGGCACGGACTGTCATTGGAACCTCATCATACGGTTTTGGGCAGAACCCATCGTTGTTATAAAAATCGTTAGGTTCTACTCTCTCTAGTAGCCCCCTTGATCAATGCACAGTCCGTCCTTGCTATGCGCTTGTAACACTCACAACTATTACCTTAGGGATTAAACATTACGAATTTCTATGAATGAAACTCGCAGTCTGAGTCTTTGATATGTGAGTCATTCACTTATAGTGAAAAATTAAATGAATAGCAACAATGAGTTAAGCTAGGGCATCTATTAGCGACACATATAGAATGAAAGTAGTCGCTAATAGAAGAATGGAGCAGGATTAAGAAGTATCTAAGCGGTATTACTCACGAAAAGTATAAGTAAGGATATCCGCGATCTTACGGTCAATTTCGATACCAGCCGCAGCAAAGTCTGATTTTTCAACTTGGTACAGTAGAGGCTTCATTTCGCGAATCTTCTTAATCGCTTTTGGGTCTTCCGTCAAAAGCACAGCCACATATGAGAAGGCATCATAGTAAGCAAAGCCATTATCTTTTAAGGCGTTTAGGTAAGAATCTAAAGTCTCTTCACCAAATACTTGCTTAATAGCAGTGACCGCACCATACACGGCTGCACCTTCGCTTAGAGCAGTGGCTTGATTTTCTTTGTCATTACTAGGAGATAAGCCTTTCACTAACACCTGAATAACATCCGCCAGCAACATGACTTCGTTGGTGAAACTGCGTGCTGGTACTTTAACTTTATAGGCAAAAGGTTGTTCTGAAACAGGCGCAATCATTTCAGGCGTCGCAATGTCCGAGCTTACTTCAAATCCCAAAAACTGCGCCTTCTCGTAGGCAGGCCCAAACAAAAACTCAACGGCAGGCAACCAAGCGTCACGGATTTTGTTTAGTTTTAGAACTTGCTCTTGTTGTATTTCAGACACGTGTATCTCCCAAACTGATCAACATATCTCTGAGGAGTTCAGAGGTTTGCGGCAGACCATAGCATATTTCAAATGGTGTCTCTAATGGCAGTTTTACTATCAAGCAGAAAACCTTATTTAGCTCATTGAGTCATCTGCTGACGTATGAAAAACGAATTGGTTTTTGCCTTTGGATTTAGCAAGATACATGGCCTGATCCGCTTGCTGAATAAGCGCTTCACCAGCTTCACCATGCTGTCCCATTACCGTTACTCCCACACTTGGTGAACACTGGTGGGTAAAATCTTCAATTTCATATGGCTCATTTAAAACGGGCATGGCCTCATTTAAGAGAGCATTGAGCCATTCGGTAGAGGTTGTCTCAGCCCATGAAGGCCCGTGCAAAACTAAAATAAATTCATCTCCACCAAAACGAGACGCAATATCTGGTTGCTCTATCAAACTCAGCAAACGGTTCGACACTGACTTAAGCAGCACATCTCCCGCTTCATGCCCCTTGCTGTCATTCAGTGGCTTGAAATTATCAAGATCGATAAATACCACCGCAAGCTGTCGGCCATCGTTAATAGCCTCTTTACATGCTTGGTCTAAATAGCTATACAAATAGCGGCGATTAGCAAGCCCCGTTAAGGCATCAAAATATGCCAGTCGATGTATTTCTGCTTCAGCGGCTTTCGCTTTCGAGATATCCCGCGCAATCTTTGAAGCACCAATTACCTCACCATCACCATTATAGATTGGCGAAATGGTCACCGACAGATCGACTAAATGGCCATCTTTGTGAAGACGCTGAGTTTCGAAGTGATCCACTTTTTCGCCACGCGCAATTTTAGCCAATATTTCCGGCTCTTCGTGCTGGCGTTCATCAGGGATAATCGTCGCCAAGGGTTTGCCAATCATTTCATCTGATGAGTAACCAAAAATCCTTTCGGCACCAGTATTCCAACTAGCAATCACACCATGAATACTTTTACTGATGATGGCATCATCGGACGAGTCAACAATCGATCGGAAATGAGCCAAGTTTAATGAAGCCAGACGTCCCTGGGTTTTAGCAAGCCACCCCAACACACTTTCTTTATTGCTATCATTGACCGAAATCGTTGTTAAAAAGTCACCATTACCCAATCGTTTGATTGTACTTTGTAACTCAGGAATAGAACAACCGATGAGTAACTTCAATTGCTGACCTATCTTATAGATACACCAAGTCAGCATCACACACACAAAAAGTAATAGAACAGTCGCTAACGACAGGTTTCGCTTAGCTCGGTCCACATCAGCCTGAGTTCTGGCAATAATCATTTGCTCTGCTTCAAGAATCGGCTGCATGATGTCCATTTTAGTATTAATAAAGTAGTCATCAGCTAACATGGCCAAAGCTAGATTTCGTTTATCGAAATCAACTGGGTCATCTTCCTCGACTAACGTCATAGCCCGTTTCTCGATTTTCACCAGAGAGTCAGAGTTATGCTTTGCCATGATGACTTTACGCCACTCGTCATCTGTTAATCCGGTCTTACGCAACAATGTAAGTAACGGCACGGCTTCACCGTATTCTTCATGTTCACGAGTGTTATTAATGTTCACATCCCAATAGACCAGTGAATAGCTTTTAGGACGAGGCAACGCCCCGTCTCGAATGCCGACCAGCTCGTAAAACAGGGATTTGTAAACAGGATCGAGAGTCGTCACGTAATTTCTAGAAAGCTTGGCAAGATCATTAGACGACTGACGTAACTCTTCTACGAGACGAACAGATTGCTCTCGTTTCAGTAGCGCCTCTTCATATCGAAGCTGCTCAAAAATCACTACCACTAAACTCGCTGCTAACAAAAGGACAAATAGCAACATTGCCTTCAGGTAGGCTTTTAATCTTGAAGGCTTATGAGCCATTATGATCTCCGCAGCGAATAGTGTATTGATAAAACATACAAGAACCTTAGCTTTGGCGTCATGACAAAAAATGTAACAAAGTGATGGTTTATTGATACAAAAAAAGCCCTGCAGTGGCAGGGCTTTGAATCGTTAGCGCTGATGTGCTTGTGCTGTTTTATTGCAATCGCCATCTAGACGATCTTTTTCCTGTTCTAAAATCTCTTCGGTAAATTGCCCCATAAAGCAACAACAAATGCCTTCACCAATCATAGTACGCGGTCCCATTGGGTGGCCGATATGTTGGTAAACCCCATGGTGATGGTGCCCATGATCATGAGAATGACCATGGGCATGCCCGTGATGATGGCCATGGCTATGATCGTGACTGTGTGAGTGTCCGTGACTATGATCGTGGGAATGGCTATGCGAATGACCATGAGAGTGGCCAATCGCTTCAATCGTGCCGAAGGTCATTTCATGTTTATGGTCTGACTCCGATAAACCTTGAGTATCGTCCTCTGGGTCAACATATTCTGCATGGTGGTGATGCACATCCACTTCACCCGCGGCAAGACGGCGTTTAAAAGAGCTCATCAAGGTTTCATCAGCACTGTTAAACAGTGAGCCATCCATGATTTCATTCACACGGTTTTCAAACGCATCAATGACACGCTCGTGATCACTCAGATAATGAGCTTGAATAAACTCAATGCCAGGATTTTCCTGCGCTACTTTGTCCACATAACCTTGGATACGCTTAATCAGACGACCAGTAAATAAGAAGTATGGTGCGACGACAATACGCTTAAAGCCAAGCTTTACTAGCTTCTCAAGCCCAACACCCACAGATGGGTAAGTCACCCCTGAATAGACCGTATCGGCCCAACCAAAGCCCATGTTTTCATTCACAATACGCGTTAGCTTAGCCGCTTCAGCGTTAGCAGAGGTATCCGATGTACCGCGGCCAACCACAACTAACATGGTATCGTACAATTCAGCAGGCGGGTTGTTTGGATCTAGACCAAGAGACTCGTAGATTCGAGCTTGGAATGCTTCGATCATGTCCTCCTGCAGCCCCAGTTCGCGGCCGTAATGCATATCCAGCCCATCATTTTTTTCTTGATACGTAGTCAGTACCGATGGGATATCGTTCTTAGCATGTGTTGCTGCGAACAGCATACCTGGAATAGCATAAATATCATTAACACCCTGCTTGATCAGGCTATTTAACCCCATGTGGATGTTTGGTGCAGAGAACTCCAAAAAGCCGTATTCAACCGGAAGATCAGGAAAACGGGCTTTTAGCCCTTCGGCAACTAAGCCAAACTCACGTTCTGCATCTTTATCGCGGCTTCCATGACCACAAATCATAATGCCTTTCTTTGTCTCTTGGGTTGAAATACTCATATCTCTCTCTGGATTAACTTTACGCAATAGGCGCATATTCTATAGGGTTTAATTGTATAGACAAGGTTAACGACCTTGTGTTTCCTGACGCTGGTCTATCTCAAGCAATAGCGATTGGATTTTTTCTGCATAGTCCTCTGGCTCGGACCACATCCCACGCTGGATTGCTTCGAGAAGCCGTTCGCCCATTTCTAATTGTGCATCCGGATTATTACGCTCCATAAAATCTCGGTTAACAGGATCAAGCAGTAAAGCCTCTGTCACCTGTTGATACTGATAATCTGCAATTAAATCCGTCGTGGCATCGTAGGCAAACAAATAATCCACTGTCGCGGTCATTTCAAATGCCCCTTTATAGCCATGCTCTTGCATAGCCGAAATCCACTTCCGATTTAATACGCGGCCGCGTATTACACGGTTCAACTCTTCTTTTAACGTGCGTACCTTAGGTTGACTCGGGTTGGAATGGTCATTGTGATAGACACTAGGTGCTTGACCACTTAACTGGGTCACAGCATTGGTCATTCCCCCTTGGAATTGGTAATAGTCGTCCGAATCCAGCAGGTCATGCTCACGGTTGTCTTGGTTTTGCACGACCGCTTCCAATTGACCAAGACGGTTAGCAAACGCTTGCTTTGCTTCAACGCCATCACGTAAATCGCCATCGTACGCGTAGCCGCCCCAATTTAAGTAGGCCTCGGCCAAGTCTGCTTGAGTATCCCAACAGCGCTCATCGATTAAGCCTTGTAAACCTGCGCCATAAGCACCTGGTTTGCTACCAAAAACTCGGTAAGAGGCTTGGCGTTCAGCCTCTTCTACACTAAAGCCTTGGCTGACTAACACTTGCTTACGCGACTCAACATTGGCACGGATGGTATTACCGTTGCCGGGCTCTTCGAAGTTAGCGATCGCTTGCACCGCCGCATCGTATAAACGCATTACATTGGCAAAGGCATCGCGGAAAAAACCTGAAACACGCAGGGTGACATCCACTCGTGGACGACCCAGTTGCATACAGGACAAGACTTCAAAGTCGGTCACACGATTAGAACCCGGTGCCCAAATGGGACGTACGCCCATTAAAGCAAAGGCTTGGGCAATGTCATCTCCACCGGTACGCATGGTGGCCGTGCCCCATACGGATAAGCCTAAGTTTGTAGGGTAATCACCATGCTCTTGTAAATGGCGTAGCACCAGTGCCTCAGCCGACTTTTGACCAATGGCCCAAGCTGCAGGAGATGGGATCGCACGATTGTCCACGGAAAAGAAGTTACGCCCCGTTGGCAAGGTATCCAATCTGCCACGGGTGGGTGCACCACTTGGCCCCGGTGGAATAAACTGTCCAGATAAACCTTTTAACAAGGCATTAATTTCATCGTGAGCACTTTGCTCCAAAGCCTTCGCTAATGTCTGCCTAGCATGGGCTAATAGCGCCGCAGTATTAGGCAATTGCTGGCTATCGATAGGTTGTTGCTCAATCAACGAAGTAAGCACTAACTCTTTCGCTAATAGTTCCAAACGCTCTTTGGCATCCGCATGGGTGCGCCACATTTGATCAGAAATTTGTGCCAACAACTCTGGCTTTTCACTTTGCCAAACATCGCGGGTAGCTTCCATCGGATCAAAGTCAGGCTCTTGAAGTCCTAGGTCTTTTACCAACGCATGCAAGATGCCCATGCTAGTCACGCTTGAACCACGTGGCAGACGAAGTAACGCCACCAGCGTATCCGCCAATTTATCAGCCTCGGGTAATTCTCCAAGGCGATGTAAACCGTGGCGAATCTGGGATTCTTTGATTTCACAGAGGTAAGCATCTAGCTCTTCCAATACCGACTCATCATCGTCTGCTTGCACACCGGTGAGTTCTTCAAGCAGGTGACTGCTTTTGACCTTTTCTAAAATTGAGTCACGCAGCCATGCTTCTCGACGGATATCCATGCCTAAGGCTTGGTAATACTCATCAACAAGAGTTTCCAGCTCCGCCATCTCACCATAGCTTTCGGCACGGGTCATGGGCGGCATGAGATGATCAATGATGACGGCTTGAGTGCGGCGCTTGGCTTGTGCGCCCTCCCCGGGATCGTTCACGATAAACGGATAAAAATGCGGTGTTGGCCCCATGGCGATGTCTGGCCAGCAATGCTCTGACAAGGCCGTACCTTTACCCGGCAACCACTCTAAGTTGCCATGCTTGCCCACATGAACAATAGCATCCACTTGATAGACATGTCGCAACCAAAAGTAATAAGCCAAATAGCTGTGTGGCGGAATCAAATCTGGATCATGGTAGTTGGCCGCCAAATCCAAGTTAAAACCGCGGGCAGGTTGAATACCAACAAAGGTTTTACCTAACCGAATCCCCGCCAACATCATGCGCCATTCACCGTCTACGGCGCGGCATTTATGGTCCTCTTCCGGAGGCCCCCAACGATCCCACACGGCATTTTGCGCTTCGATGGGCAGTTGATAAAAATGTGTTAAATAATCATTAAGACTTAAGCTTTGCCAACATCCGCGCTGGTGCAAGGTATTAGGGTTATTAGTCACTGCGCCCAATAGTGCTTCGATCAGCGCGTTGCCATCTTCGGGGATGTCTTCAATGGGATAACCCGCTTGCTCTAAGGCGCGCAATACATTCACACTGGAAGCAGGCGTATCTAAGCCCACACCATTACCAATACGCCCATCTTTGGTAGGGTAATTAGCGAGGATAAAGGCTATGCGCTTTTCTTCATTCGGCAAGGCATGCAAGCGTGCATAGCGCTTGGCAAGCTGAGCGACAAAGGTCGCCCGTTCTGGATGCAATTCATAACGCAGTAAATCGATCTGTGCTTGCTCATGAAAATGAGACAAGGCTTTGAAGCTCACCGCGCGAGTAATCACACGGCCATCCATTTCCGGTAAAACGATTTGCATCGCGACATCGCGACTACGAAGCCCCTGAGTTTGCCCTTGCCAATCTTCTTCAGTACTGCCAGATAAAATCAGCTGCAAAACGGGTAACGGATGCTCAAAAGCCGATTGAAAGTCGGTAGGCTCGGAGGCCAGATCAGGACTGCCAGCACGGTTTGCGGAAAAGCCAGTACAGTTCAAAATCACCTTAGCTTGGCTGCGCTCAATCAGCGCATTCACCAACTCGAGGCTAATCGAGTCTTTCAACGATGACAGGGCAATTTCTAAAGGCACTACGCCCTGCTCAAGCAAGATGTTCGACAGATCAGAAAACACTTGTGTGTTACCGCTTTGAAAGTGGGAACGGTAATACAACACTAACCCCACGGGGCAGCCTTGGGTCAACGCATCACGATAATGATTCTGCCAAGAATGCAGATCGGTGGCGTTACCGTCTAGCACCATCAGTGCATTGGGAATAGCAATGGGCTCAACCCAATCGTCAACACCTGAGAAATAATGATGATCGAGAAAACGTAACAAATGCTCAGCATTGGCCTGCCCGCCTTCACGCAGATAGCGCCATACACGCTGTACGCTAATTTGATCAGCAGAAGACGCCTGCATAATCTCAGGATCAGCACTGTCATCACCAGGCACAATAATCAGATGACGGTTACGCTTAGCTTTGACCCAAGCTTGTAAACGCTCAAAACCGTAAGGCCAATAATGCTGGCCTCCTAGTAGAGACAGTACGACAACTTGCGCTCGGCCTTTCTGCGTTGGCTTATCTAAAACAGCGTCTTCGTAAAGATCGTAAGCGGCAGGTTTGACCAACTGCATCCAGTTGGCCAAACGTACAGAGGGGGAGTGGCCCGTTTGCCAAGCATCTAGCGCTTGACCGAGAGCACTCAACAGCGAGTCGGCAGCCGCTAAGACAATAATGTCAGCAGGGCTTTGACCTAAATCGATGATACCTTCATCGTCTACAAAGCCACCCGGTTTGGCTGCCAATAGATGCACAGTGTTTCTCGCTTAAGCGGTCAGGGCCGCGTTGAGTTTGTCTTCAATCTGGTCTTTGCTGATGCCTTTGCCGATAAACACAAGCTGTGTTTGGCGCAGCTCATCCGGTTGCCATAAGCGATCAAAGTAACGGTCAAGACGCGTACCAACAACCTGAAACACTTGACGCATAGGCTTACCATTCACGGCAGCAAAGCCTTTGATACGGTAGATATTATTGTTTTCCACAAGCTCTTCTAGAGTGTCTTGCAGAGAGTCAGCATCCACTTCACCTAACTTCACCACAAACGAATCAAAATGATCGTGGGCATGATCATGATCGTGTCCGTGTGCATGATGATGATCGTGGTGATTGTGCACATCTTCGATGCGAGCTTCAGTAGCAGCTTCCAGACCCAATAATACGTCTAGAGCCGCTTCACCATTTTCGATGTAAGTAATCTTAACGCTGGATTCAACCTCACTTTCGATCACTTGTTTCACACGTTCACGTTGTGAAGCATCTAGAAGGTCATTCTTACTGACAACCACCAAATCCGCTGCGCTTAACTGATCATCCAACAATTCTTGTAAAGATGGGTCATGATCCAACGACTCATCCGCCAGACGCTGCGCTTGTACTTTTTCCTCATCGTGAGCAAAGCGGCCCGCAGCCACGGCTGGTCCGTCCACCACAGTGATCACTGCATCCACCGTACAATGCTCTTTGATGCCAGGCCAGTTAAAGGCTTGTACTAATGGCTTTGGTAAGGCTAAGCCGCTGGTTTCAATCAGAATATGGTCGATGTCATCACGACGAGCAACCAACTGCTCCATTACTGGTAGGAATTCTTCTTCTACCGTACAGCAGATACAGCCGTTTGCCAGTTCATAAAAGCCATCTTCGCCACGTTGTGCTGAGCTCTCATCTTCACAATCTAGCGGGCAGGAACGAAGCAGGTCCGTATCAATGTCTAATTCACCAAACTCATTCACAATCACAGCAATGCGCTTACCTGCTGCTTGCTTAAGAACATTTGATAACAGTGTGGTCTTGCCGCTGCCTAAAAAGCCAGTGACGACCGTTGTTGGAATCTTATTTAGTTGCATAGTCAATCCTTACACTTCACCATCGTTTTTACGGTGAATTTTGCGGTAAATATGAGCTTGTGACTTGTCGTATAAGTACGAGTCGGCAAAGTCTTCTGTATCTAATACATGTCCAACCAAGATTAAACTGGTTCGGGTAAATTTCTTCGCACGCACTTTCTCTACGATGTCTTTTAATGTCCCTGTCACGTAGTCCTGATCAGGCCAACTGGTGCGATAACATACTGCGACAGGACAATCCTCACCATAATGCGGGAGGAGTTCTTCGATAATCTTATGTATGCGAGTGATGCCAAGGTGAATCGCTAATGTGGCACCGCTTTTCGCAAGCGTCGGCAAACGCTCACGCTCAGGAAAAGGGGTTTTACCTTCATAGCGGGTCATGATCACAGTTTGAGAAACACCGGATAACGTCAGTTCTTTTTGCAACATAGCAGCAGAAGCCGCCACCGCGCTGACACCAGGGATCACTTCATAATCGATGTTTAAGGCATCGAGACGTCGCATTTGTTCCCCAATTGCACCGTAAAGAGCAGGATCACCACTTTGCAAACGTGCCACGTGTTTTCCTTCAGCGGCAGCTTGGCGAATGATTTCAGTGGTTTCATCAAGATTCAAAGACGCTGTGTCGTAAATCGCTTCAGCACTGTCACGCACATTATCAATCACTTCGGTCGGGATCAGTGAGCCCGCATACAAGATAACTGAACAGCGCTCAATGGTCTTCAATGCTTTAACCGTCATCAAGTCTGGATCACCAGGCCCAGCTCCAATAAAGAATACTGTCATGAATAAACCCTTAATTAGTCGTTAAAGCTTCTTTGAATAACCACGAGGCGTGTAAATCCAGTGTTTTTCACCGTTGACAATATGGCGCGACTCACTGTTACCTACGCTGACCATGGTGAACATATCCACATCTTTGGCATCTAACTCACCTAAAGTAGTAAAAGTAATCTCTTCTTCTGGACGAGTTAATTGACGACCAATCATAACTGGGGTCGAAGCAGGACGGTATTGCAGCAATACATCGCGTGCGTGATTCAACTGCCAATCACGCTTACGTGAAACAGGGTTATAAAAGGAAATGACAAAATCACCGGCCCCAGCGGCATGAATACGCTTATCAATGGTTTCCCATGGGGTCAGTAAATCACTTAAAGACACGGTACAAAAGTCGTGACCGAGCATGGCTCCAACTCGACTCGCTCCCGCTTGCATTGCAGAAATACCAGGGATGACCTCGATCTCGACATCCAGCCATTCAGGATGGTTTTCTTTACCTTGAAGTTGCTGATCCAAGAGCTCAAATACCAGGGTAGCCATGGCGTAGATGCCGATATCCCCACTGGATATGAGTGCAGTGGTTTTCCCTTGTGCAGCCAGATCAAGCGCTAAACGTGCGCGGCCAATTTCTTCACCAAGAGGCAGATCATGGAAGGTTTTGCCTTCACTTAGCTCACCTAACAATTCTAAGTAATAACCGTAGGCAACCCAATCGCTACAGGCGGCTAACGCTTTGGTGGCATTCGGTGCAACTAAACCTAGGTCGCCAGGCCCCATGCCCATGACAAATAATTTACTCATAACATCGCTCTCGATTCATTTGCGAGGGATTATACACATTTGCCCCCAGCAGACGTATGAAAACCATCGTTATGAAAATGAAGGATACTCAGGCCTGTATCATTTTTGAGCAACAAGTTTACAAGGAATACTTCTGTCTCCACTGTAAATCAAAGTCGCTTGCTGCCCTTTATCCCAAAAGCTCAATAAGTCACCAGAATACAATGCCCCTGATGCTGCTCGTGCTCGCTCAAGGATATAAGCATAGTGATTGATAATAAGATGAGCCTTATCCGACTCAAACCCGACTGATACTTGAAGCCCCTGACAATAATAGTTAGAAACGTCTTTGGTAACGTCGCTAAAAGCAAAAGCATGAGAATTAAACTGAAGAACAAAAATGACAAAAGCACTGACTATGCATTTCATGTTGAATCCTTTCAAATAAATCAGCTCAAAGATATATCAAAAAGATATTACTTTATGCACTTCTTTCAATAAAGTAATGACTTTACTCATTTAACTTCCAAAACAAGTATTAGAACAACAGCTACAAGCACCTCCCAAGCACCCAAAGCTCTTTTGCCTGTTGAAGTAATAATAGTAAAAACTTGTTCGTTTTTGTGCATGTTTTTACTAAGTTTGCCTTTGACAGGATCACCCACAAGCCTCTAAAGTAGATCACGTCGCTAAGGCGACTTCGTTCTCGGGGCGGGGTGAAATTCCCCACCGGCGGTAATGAGCGCAATCTCAAAGCCCGCGAGCGCCTTCTTTATTTGAGAAGGGTCAGCAGATCTGGTGTGAATCCAGAGCCGACGGTTACAGTCCGGATGATAGAGGACGGCGTAGACAAGATTTACCAATTTAGACTTTGATCGTTTTCAAAGCGGTTAGGCCTTGCCTCCCGTTCGCCCTGATTCAGCATTTTTTTGTGGAATACATATTTATGAATCAGAGCTCAACGAATTCTCTTACATTTAATCCAGCTACAAAACGAGTGGCTTTTTTACATGCTTCTTGGCACAGCGACATTGTTCTCCAATGTTGGGAAGGCTTCAAAGAGGTCATGTTAAGTCATGGCTACTCAGAAGATAATTTAGAATTGATTGCCGTTCCTGGCGCTTATGAAATCCCTCTTCAGGCTAAGCTACTAGCGAAAACAGGTAACTACCACGCTATTGCAGCAAGTGGCCTTGTTGTAGACGGTGGTATCTACCGTCATGATTTCGTTGCGCAAGCAGTCTGTAACGGCTTAATGCAGGTTCAACTTGAAACGGAAGTACCGGTTCTGACTGCAGTTCTCACGCCGCATAACTTCCATGAGCATGATGAGCACTCAAGCTACTTCAAGCGCCACTTCGTAAAGAAAGGGCAAGAGCTAGCAGAAGCAGCAAACCGCACGATGCTGCTGACAGAATTAGCCAAAAGCTAATGCTCTAAATACATAACAAAGGCAGCTTCGAGCTGCCTTTCGTTTTATGTACTACCAAACCAAATTAAATCCAGCTACGACACCATTACCCAAACGCTCTTCATCGAAGCTATCGGATAAAATACCTTCATGATAGTAATGGCCAAACACCCCTAAATTATCCATCAATCGCCAATCTAAACCCGCTCTCACAGCGAACTCCGTTAGCACATCGTTGTTCCAATCAAAGGAAAGAAAGGTTGGCCGAATATCACCGCCGACAGTCCAAGTCAGCTTTTGCGTCAAAGGCACGAAAAGAGCAGCCTTACCACTCAGTCCTGTACGCTTATAATCACCATGCTCGGTACGACTTAATCCGAGAGTAATGTCCGCACCACGAGGATCTTCTCCATTCCCCTCGACACTAAACCCGCGAAATCCTAACAACTGGATTCGAGTCCCTACTCCGTGGCCCAAATCCACCTGCTCATAGTACAATCCACCAAAACCTGGTCGGTTATTTTCTGGCTTAATCCCAAGTCCTACACCAAACTGAGAGTATTCACTGCCCACACTTCCTTCAAGCAACAAAGTACCGACATTGTTTTCAACGGTTTTCGTGGCTGCTGAAGCCATGGAGGTTGCCAGTGTCAGTCCCAACACACCTAATAACTGTTTCATATCGTCTCTCTTAAACATCATCCATTTATCAAATCACTCTTCCTAAGCAATTTAGTGCTATAGAGTAGGGAGAATCGTCACATGAAACAAATAAAAAAGCTCGATTTACCTCCTGATACAAGGCAAACCGAGCTATCGCTAGCTAACCTGTATTAGGCGCCTAGTGACTTAAACTCTAAACGTCGAGCATGCAACAGTGGCTCTGTGTAACCATTTGGCTGCTCTTTTCCTTTGAACACCAAATCACAAGCTGCTTTAAACGCCACTCCGTCAAAATTAGGCGCCATCGCTATGTAAGCTGAGTCTTGCGCATTTTGCTCGTCTACCACTGCCGCCATACGCTTCATTGACGCCATCACCTGCTCTGCACTGCAAATACCATGTTCTAGCCAGTTGGCAATATGCTGCGAGGAAATCCGCAGCGTGGCTCGGTCTTCCATAAGACCAACATTATTGATGTCTGGCACCTTAGAACAACCCACTCCTTGATCGATCCAACGAACAACGTAGCCTAAGATCCCTTGAGCATTGTTATCCAGTTCAAATTGAATCTGCTCATCCGTTAATGTGGTTGGATCATCCAGCAAAGGGATGGCTAAAATATCATCTAGGCTAGCACGCTCACGCATCGCAAGTTCTGTCTGACGTTCACGCACATTCACCGTGTGGTAGTGGCTAGCATGTAAGGTTGCACCATTTGGTGAAGGAACCCATGCGGTACTAGCACCCGACATAGGGTGGCCGATTTTTTGTTCAAGCATCGCTGCCATTTCATCCGGCATCGCCCACATCCCTTTACCGATCTGCGCTTTACCTGGCAAACCACATTCAATGCCCACATCGACATTCCAATCTTCATAGGCCTTGATCCATGCTTGCTGCTTCATAGCGGTCTTCGGTACAAAAGGCCCTGCTAGCATAGAGGTATGGATCTCATCTCCGGTGCGATCAAGGAAACCAGTATTAATAAATACCACTCGCTCTTTCGCTTGGCGTATACATTCTTTTAGGTTTACCGTCGTACGACGCTCTTCATCCATGATACCGACCTTCAAGGTGTTGCGATCCAATCCCAAGGCTTGCTCTATACGACCAAACAATTCAACTGTGAACGCAACTTCCTCAGGCCCATGCATTTTTGGCTTCACAATATTCACGCTTCCAGCACGGCTATTTTTGCGCTTCGTATTGCCTTGCAAGTCATGCATCGCAGCTAACACTGTGATCATGCCATCCATGATACCTTCAGGCACTTCGTTTCCATTTACATCTAAGATGGCTGGATTCGTCATCAAATGACCGACATTACGAATAAACAAAAGACTGCGGCCATGAAGGCTAAATGACTCTCCAGACTTATCTAGGTATTTGCGATCTGGATTCATGGAACGAGTCACCGTTTTCCCGCCTTTATCAAACGATTCCTCAAGGGTACCTTGCATCAAACCAAGCCAGTTGCTGTACACTTCTACTTTATCTTCGGCATCCACTGCCGCAATCGAGTCTTCACAATCCATAATGGTTGATACTGCTGCTTCAACTAAAATATCTTGTACGCCAGCTTGATCGTGCTGACCAATAAAGCCATTTGGATCGATCTGGATTTCGAGATGTAGCTCATTATTTTTTAACAGCACTGCAGTAGGGGCATCCGGCTTACCTTGATAACCAACGCATTTTTCCGTCTCTTTTAACTGTACTACGTCGCCATTTTTCATGGTCACGGCTAACTCACCGTCAACAATCTGGTATTGCAATGCTTGAGCATGGGAGCCACTCACTAATGGCGCAGCTTGATCTAACAGTTGTCGGCCAAATGCAATCACTCGAGTTCCGCGAACTGGATTGTACCCACCAGAGCGCTCTGCACCCTCTTCCTCAGGAATTGCATCAGTACCGTAAAGCGCATCGTACAAGCTCCCCCAACGTGCGTTGGCGGCATTTAGAGCAAAACGCGCATTTTTCACAGGCACCACCAACTGAGGACCAGCTTGTAAGGCGATCTCAGCATCTACATTCTTCGTCGATACTTTGAAATCTTCACCTTCAGGTAATAAATACCCTATTTCTGATAAAAAGTGTTTATATGCTGCAGCATCATGCTGTTGCCCATGACGTGCGCGATGAAAATCATCAATCTGTTGTTGAATTTCATCGCGCTTTGCCAATAACGCTTTATTTTTAGGCGCCAAGTCCGTGACAATTTCCTCAAAGCGTTGCCAAAAGACCTTTGGATCAATACCCGTTCCTGGTGCAATGCGTTCATTCACTAGTGTAAATAGGCTTGATGCGATCTGTAGACCGCCTTGTTGAACTCGTTCTGTCATAGCGCTTTCCTTTCTTATACCAGCATACTCGTGCCAGTTTATTTATTGTTAAGACTGTACTAGATCACGTCAAATACAGAAAACCACATTCACAAAGTAAATACATATATAAAAATCATGAATAAACTTCTCTTTAGAAATTTGATTACCCTTTGGTAATTTTCTTACAGAATATGCTTTTCAAGTGATATGAGACTCACTATGAACCCATTAACACCAAAAAACACATTCATAAAAAATATGATCATAATAACAAACATAGATTAGATAAATCATAAAAAACGTCGCAGACTGAAATGGTGATCAAGAAATGCACGACCGTAGTAAGCGGTGAAGCGACCAAACCATAAAGAGGAATCTGCAATGTCACATTACAAAAACGATATCGACGCAACTGCTACCCTAATCGCTCAACATGGCACGCCTTGGGCAGCCATTAACCCTGAATACGCGGCTCGCATGCGTGCTCAGAATCGCTTCAAAACAGGTCTAGATATTGCTCGCTATACAGCAAAAATCATGCGTGCCGACATGGAGCGCTACGATCGTGATCCTAGCCAATACACTCAATCTCTTGGTTGCTGGCATGGTTTCATTGGTCAGCAAAAAATGATTTCCATTAAAAAGCACTTTAACTCTACTGACCGCCGCTACTTATACCTATCAGGCTGGATGGTTGCTGCTCTGCGCTCGGAGTTTGGCCCACTGCCAGACCAATCAATGCACGAAAAAACGTCAGTAGCTTCACTGATCGAAGAGCTATACACCTTCTTACGTCAAGCCGATGCCCGAGAAATGGGCGGCTTGTTCCGCGATATGGATACCGCTCGCGAAGCCGGTGATGAAGTCAAAGCAGCAGCAATTCAAAAACAAATTGATGAATACCAAACACACATTGTGCCAATCATCGCCGACATTGACGCAGGCTTTGGTAACGAAGAAGCCACTTACCTACTGGCGAAAAAAATGATCGAAGCCGGTGCTTGCTGTATTCAGATTGAAAACCAAGTATCCGACGAAAAACAATGTGGTCACCAAGACGGTAAAGTAACCGTGCCACATGAAGACTTCCTAGCGAAGATCCGTGCTGTTCGATACGCCTTTCTAGAACTTGGTGTAGATGACGGTGTTATCGTTGCCCGCACAGACTCTTTGGGCGCAGGCTTAACCAAACAAATTGCAGTGTCCTCAAATGCCGGCGATCTAGGAGCTCAGTACAACGCCTTCTTAGACGTTGAAGAAGTGGATATGAATAGCGCCAACGAGAGCGACGTCCTAATGATTCGTGATGGCAAACTGGTTCGACCAAAGCGTCTGGCAAGTAACTTATTCCAATTCCGTAAAGGTTCTGGTGAGGACCGTGTGGTACTAGACTGTATCACCTCTTTGCAAAACGGCGCCGATCTACTTTGGATCGAAACTGAAAAGCCACACGTTGGCCAAATCAAAGGTATGGTAGATCGCATTCGTGAAGCGGTGCCAAATGCCAAACTTGTGTACAACAACTCGCCTTCTTTCAACTGGACATTAAACTTCCGTCAGCAGGTATTTGATGCATGGCAAGAGGAAGGTCGCAATGTTTCAGCTTACGATCGCACTCAACTGATGAGCGTTGAATACGATAACAGCGAACTCGCAAAAGAAGCCGATAACCGTATTCGCAACTTCCAGGCAGACGCCGCTCGTGAAGCAGGTATCTTCCATCACTTGATTACATTGCCGACTTACCATACCGCAGCGTTGTCTACAGACAACCTAGCGAAAGAGTACTTCGGTGAAGAAGGTATGCTTGGCTACGTTAAGAATGTACAGCGTGAAGAAATTCGCCAGAAGATCGCCTGTGTTCGTCACCAAAACATGGCCGGCTCCGATATGGGCGACGATCACAAAGAATACTTCTCTGGAGATGCAGCCCTAAAAGCGTCTGGTAAAGATAACACCATGAACCAATTCGCTTAACCCGCTTTCTGCGGATGATCAATACTCCACAAGAGTGATCAATTCCCCCCGCGTTGGGCCGCTGTTGCGGCCCATTTTTTAGTCTTTGTCATTTGACCTATTCTCATTCCCAGTTACACTGAAACTTCGCTGTCACGTATTGGTCATTATCTATACGACAGAATGATCAAGGGAACTTATTAAAAAAATAAACCACCAAGTTTATTCATGATGACAAAGGGGTATTGCAATGACTGATATTTACGACATCAACGTAACGGATATCGACGGAAACGAAACCACGCTTGCGCCATACTGCGATAAGGTTCTTCTTATTGTTAACGTAGCGTCTAAATGTGGACTGACACCACAGTACGAAGGACTTCAGTCACTGTATGAACACACGAAGGACCTTGGTTTTGAGGTGCTTGGCTTCCCAGCAAATGATTTCGCAGAACAAGAGCCTGGGACAGAGCATGACATCAAAAGATTTTGTCAAACAAACTACAATGTCTCATTCCCAATGTTTAGTAAAATAAAGGTGACTGGCGATAGTAAACATTCACTATACGACTACCTAACTGAACAAGCGCCTATCGCTGTCAACCGACAAGAAATGGAAGAAAAACTAAAAGGCTATGACATAACCCCCACGGCAGAACCTGAAGTGGTTTGGAACTTTGAAAAGTTCGTTGTGAGCCGTTCCGGACAAGTATTAGGTCGATTTGCTCCAAATACACCATTGGATGATACCAACCTTGTGAACACAATTCGTGTCGCACTTGCCAATGGCTAGTGATCGGTTAGTAAACCTAGAGCAAGGCTGGCCTTGCTCTAGGTTATGTCTTTGACGCCACCCAATAAAGAAGCATTAGAATAACGTAACATTAACCAGTCACGTTGCTGCTTTGGCAATTTAGAAAACACAAGCTCATATGAGTGATCAACCATACGACACACTTCACCTAGTGGTAATGAACCATCTAAATAAACACTGTTCCAATGCTTTTTATTCATATGATAACCAGGTTTAACCGCATCAAAGATGCTGCGTAGCTCGATGGCATGATCTGGTTCACATTTTAGATTCACCCGCACACAGCCTTCCACCTCAGTAAACAGCGCAAACATTTTCCCGCACACTTTGTAGACCAGAGCTTCAGGGCCAAACGGATACTCAGAAACCGCTTCAGGCTTTGATTCCACGTACTGAATTAGTGCCTCATAACATGACATTCGCTTCCTCCTCCAGTATCTGCATTACCACGGCATCTTCACCATAACTCGATGAGACGATTTGTGGTATAGAACAGAAACCAAAACGTTGCCAGTAGCCCACACTCGCTTGCACCGATACTAAAAAGAAAGAGTGAAGGCCTGCTTTAGCAGAGTTCAGAAAAAGCTGTTCGACCAGCTTAGGTCCAATTCCACTACCTTGAACGTTACTCGACACAGCAAGGTCGTGAAGAAACACATACTCATCCCCCACTCCGTCCTCGAGTTCAACACCCAAACTTGGTAGCGCCGTTCCAGCCCAAGTATGCGCTAGCAGATAAGCCTGAATCACACCCTCATTTTCATACACAAAACAAAGCTCAGGAGAACGACGCCACTTGCCTTGCAGAACAGACAAAGGTTCTGGCGTGATCTCATCGTACGCTTCGTTTTGAATCTTCATAATAGTAGGCCAATCACTTGGCTGTATCGCACGAATCAATCTGACTTCTCCATAAAAGATCTAGACAACCATTGCGCTAGAAGTGGACCTGCAATCATAACCAACAGAAAGCGTGATACCTGCATAGTCATTACAAAGCTGGTGTCGACAGGAATACTCGCCGCAATAATCGCCACGGAATCCGCGCCACCAGGGCTCGTCCCTAAAAAGGCAGAAAGAAAATCAATATCGATCCATAACGTTAAAATCCAAGCAACCAATGCATTCATAAGCAGCAAGAAGCCGATGGACAATAAAATATATGGAAATACGCGTAGCGCATGCCTTAATACGTCAGGACTGAAACGAAAGCCAATTCCCCAGCCCATTATTGCAAAAGCCACCACAAGCAACGACTCAGGTAAATCAAGTGTTAACCAACCTAACGATTGCAAGCAGAAGCCAGTAAACATTGGGATTAATAGAAAACCTCCAGGCACACTGAACCGACTCGCAAGTGCCAGGCATACTAGCGCCGTTATGAGAGTCATCCAAAACGATGACCAACTGATAACGGACCACTGATGAGGGATATTTTGTAAGACCTCTGAATCCACCAAAAGCCCTGCCGTCAGCATCGCAGCGAGCGCACAAAATGCAACCCGAGTGTATTGCATTACCGCCACCAAGCGCATGTCGGCTTTGTAATGTTCACTCATTATCGTCATCACCCCTGCAGCCCCAGGAGAAGTTCCCCAGATAGCCGTCGTTCCAGGCAATAATTTCGATTTCGTTAGCACAACACCAACAAGGCCTGAAGCAACCATCGTCATAAGTGTGCCAAAGATGAATGCTGGCCACTGGGCAGAGATATCAGCAAATGTCGAAATGGGTAAATGTGATGCCATCATTAATCCCACCATCACTTGGGCTAACCTAAATGGAATCGCGGGCAACGACATAGGATGATTTGAAACAACCAAGGCAATGGCTGCAATCATGGGGCCTAGCAGGAATGCTGCCGGAGCATGAACATACTCCATAGCTGCTACCAACACACCAGAACAAAGGAATAACGCCACCCAATACCACCATTTATTCTTGTTGGTCGAGGGCTTTGACTGGCTAGCTTGTGGAGAAAGAGCGTTTGAACGAGACATTGGATTTTGGCATTAGACAAAATTTGATGGTATCACTCCACCCCCATAAGATTGCATAACAAAAGAGGCTTTGCGACACCTTCTGACACATTAGAGAAAGTCAATAAACATAGAGCTAGATCAATACTCCCCCCAAGCAATCCATCTTAAACTCCAAATACGTGTACTTTTTATGCACTCCCATGACTATACAAGAGGCCAATAGTCTATGCGCCAATACATATCAGTACGTTGGAAGATTCTACTGCCAATGGCAGCCATCCTTTTTTTGATTATCACGGCGTTAAACCTCTACTCTTCCTACCAGCAAAAAGAGCGGCTTTTGGACCTAACTGAACATCAGTTACTGGATATCGCCAACGGTTACATGGACAGCATGAATGCCCTGATGTTTACCGGTGCCATGGCTAGCCGAGAAATTCTACGAGATAAAATCTCCCAACGCGAAGGCATCGCAAGTGTCCGCATGCTACGTGGGGAGGCCGTCAGCAATATCTACGGACCGGGTTTTGATCATGAAAAAGCGCAGGATGACTTGGACCGGAGAGCGCTCTCTGGTGAAACCATTATTGATGTCACTAAAGTAGACGGTGAACGGCACATCACCTTGATCCTGCCATTCGAGGCATCCCAAAATCGTCATGGAACAAACTGTCTAACCTGTCACCCCGTTGCCGAAGGCACCGTCCTTGGCGCGGCTCGCATTACTTATTCAATGGCACAGCGAGATCAAGACATTGAGAGCGCCATCATCAAAAATTCAACCATCAACTTTGTTGCGATCTTAGCGGGCTTACTCATCATTTACCTCATTATGCTTAAGGTACTAATACAGCCACTCAACCGCTTGAAGGACACCATGGCTGTCATCGGTGAGAATGCAGACCTCCGCCCCCGTATTCAGCTCGGTTCAAACGATGAATTTCGCATGGTGGGAGAAGCCACCAACAATATGCTAGACCGGTTTCAGCCAACGATTCATAACTTGACTCAGACCATGGATAACTTAAGTCAATCAGCAGATCAGCTTGCTGAGGTCACCCGAGAGACTAGCGAGGGAGTTGATAAACAGAAAAATGAAAGCGTGTTATTGGCGCAGTCTATTCAAGAGCTATCCAATGCGGCTGAGGAAGTTGCGCGCAATGCTGCCAATGCAGAAGTCAGCGCAAGTGGAACGAAAGAGTTAGCCGATGACGGGAAAAATATGGTCCTTCACGTCGCCCAAACCAATGCAGAATTAGCTCAGAAGGTTGATGCTGCCACAGGCGTTGTCAAAAAGTTAGCTGAAGACGCTCAAGGAATCGGGCGCGTTTCCCAAGAAATCAGTGATATTGCTGAGCAGACTAATTTATTAGCGCTGAACGCCGCGATAGAAGCAGCTCGAGCAGGTGAGCAAGGTAGAGGCTTTGCTGTGGTTGCAGATGAGGTGCGAAGCTTAGCTAGCCGCACACAGTTATCTACGGAAGAAATTCGTACCATCATTGAAAACCTATCACAAATTTCAAGCGAAGCGGTTCAAGCAATGGAAATCAGCAAAGCCCAAGCCGACGACAGTGTAGAGGATGCAAACAAAGCAGCTCATGCCTTAGAAGACATCGCTTCAAGTGTCGATCAAATACGTGAAATGAACACAATGATTGCTGCCGCAGCTTCTGAGCAAAGCGCTGTGGTCAATGAAATAAATAATAACATTCACGCCATCAGCGCCATCTCTGAGCAAACCGGCGCAGGCTCCCATAAAATACTGCGCCAAAGCGAAGACATTGCCAGTATCTCTCAATCATTAGACAAGACTATTAATCAGTTTAAATCCTAGTTTTGGTTTGGCTCACGCTTTCAAAGCGTGAGCCAAATTGATTAACAAGGAGCACCCATAGAATACCAATCCCCCAACCAGCAATAACATCCGTGGGCCAGTGAACCCCAAGCATAATTCTGCTAACACCTACCAATACTGCGCTGAAAATTGCCATTATGATAAATAGATGCCTTGCATGAGCGTGAGCCCAATTGCGTGATAATACGACCGCCATCCCCAAAAAACACACCATTGACATACTGGCGTGCCCAGAAGGAAAACTGGGAGAGTAGACTTCAATCAAGTGTGGGACAAGATCTGGCCTTGCTCGCTCAAATACATACTTCAATCCCAGACTGATGGCAACGCCACCAACGGTCATCATTAGTATTTTCATCGCATCCAACCGTCGCTGAGAGCACCACAAGATAGCTGATAGACTTATCATCATGTACAGTAATACCCAGTTACTCCCCAGCGCCGTGATGTCCCTTACAATAACGGACAACCAGTGTGGACCAATGAGATTTAAAGAGTCGTCTCGAAATAGCAACAAAACTGTTTGATCGAACCCATTCGGTTGTCCCAAAGAAAACCAAGTACTCGCAAGCACGATGACACTCAACATTAAGTAAGCAATACGAATTATCAATTTGCCTTCCTTCTTTTGGCAAAAGTTTTGTAATAATAAGTAAATATACCTGCCTTCATTGTTAAAGGGGGTGTTTACGCGTAGTTTCCACCTTCTTTTGACGCTCTAGATCGTTATTCAACCTTATTTGCTTAAGAATTATTTTAAGGATTTGCCATGCAAGCTTATCAATGGGGCGTTTTTGCTCTCGCTTTGGGTGCCTTCGGCATCGGCACCACCGAATTTTTCCCTATGGGCCTGCTACCAACGATTGCTGAAGGGGTCGATGTTTCCATACCGACAGCAGGCTTGTTAATCAGTGCTTATGCCGTCGGTGTCATGTTTGGTGCGCCTCTTGTCACGTTGTATATGACTCGTTTTAGCCATAAAGCGTCATTGATCGCACTGATGGCTGTATTCTTCGTCGGCAATCTACTGTCAGCGGTTTCTGTTGACTACACCACATTACTGATTTCTCGCGTCGTCACTAGCATGTCCCATGGTGCTTTCTTTGGCATTGGCGCTCTCGTT
This sequence comes from Marinomonas communis, assembly GCF_004363305.1. GTDB lineage: Bacteria > Pseudomonadota > Gammaproteobacteria > Pseudomonadales > Marinomonadaceae > Marinomonas > Marinomonas communis. Next base: position 1,361,028 of record NZ_SNZA01000001.1, read on the forward strand.
GCTATGAAGCTTGCGCCAGTTGGCAAGCAAGGATCTGCCGTGGCATCCATGTTTCTAGGGCTGACGATCGCCAATATCATCGGTGTTCCGATTGCCACATGGTTAGGCCAAAGTATTCATTGGCGCATCGCCTTTGCTGCCACCTCTGCACTTGGGCTAGTCGCCATGATCGGCTTATTACGCACATTACCCCATATGGAAAAGCCAAACCGTCCAAACGTTAAACAAGAACTGCAAGCGATTATGCAGCCCGCCGCGTTGAGAACATTCTTCACCACCATTTTGTGTGCTGGGTCGATGTTTACCCTTTACACCTATGTGACTCCTATCCTTCAAACGCTTGCGAAAATTCCAGAGGCTAATATCGCCTACTTGTTGATGATTGCTGGCATTGGCTTCACCATCGGTAACTTCGTAAGTGGTAAGTTGGCAGATCGCTCGCCAGACCTATCACTTACCGTTTCACTGATTGGACAAGTTATTATTTTGCTTTCTTTTAGTTTTATAACCATCAATATGATCACAGCCATTGTCGCCGTGTTCATCTGGGGGGTTGTGAACTTCATGATCGGTCCACCATTACAAATGAAAGTAATGACCATTGCTGACAAAGCCCCTGGCCTAGCTTCATCTATCAATATCGGCGCGTTCAATCTAGGTAATGCTTTAGGGGCAGCACTAGGTGGTGCAGTGATTACCGTAGGTTTGGGTTATGCTTGGATTCCTGCTACCGCAGCAGTGTTGTCCCTGTCGGCTCTGATTTTGCTTGGCATCAACCGTAAACTTGTAGCAAGACAAGCACAATTATAACAAGGAAGAGTGTCATGGAATTGCTTATATCGATGATGTTAGAAGCCGGTAAATCCGGCTTGAACATGGCATTGTATATTTTGCTTCCCATCATGGTCATCATGCTGGCATTGATGAAGCTCTTAGACGCTAAAGGGGTTCTGACATGGTTGTGTAACAAGGTCGCTCCTCTTTCGACCCTATTTGGCATTCCCGGCTTAGGAGTTTTTGCTGCGCTCAAGCTCACATTTGTGAGCTTTGCCGCACCGATAGCTTCCCTAAGCATTATGGACAGTCAGCGTTATAACAAGCGCCATATTGCAGCTACATTGGCCATGGTATTCACCATGTCTCAAGGCAACGCCACTTTTCCTATGCTGGCCTTAGGGTTAAACCTACCCGTCTTGCTGATCAGCTCCGTTGTTGGTGGTTTAGCGTCCGCTGCGTTTACCTATTTCATATTAACAAAGCACCTCGATCAAACGACTGATGAGTCGTCCAATGAAAGCATTTCAGCGCCAACACAAAGCAGATCCAAAACCGTGGTTGAAATCTTAGGTGAAGGTGGTCAGGAAGGTATGAAGATCGCTTTTAATATGATCCCTATGCTTATTCTTGCGCTATTTCTTGTAAGGGTATTACAGGAAATAGGCTTCATTGATTTACTCACCAGTGTACTTGGCCCCGCGCTTGCGCTAATCCATCTTCCTGAAACAGCCGTCTTACCTTTAGTAACGAAATACATCGCTGGCGGTACTGCTTACATGGGAATTATGTTCGATATGCTTCAAGCAGGGTCAATCAGTGTTCGTGAGATGAACATGATGGCAGGATTTGCCACCAACCCCTTTGACGTAGCTGGTCTTGCTATCTTTGCCGCTGCCGGAAAGCGCGTCAGTTCGGTTATCCGCTATGCTGCTTACGGCTGTTTACTTGGCATTATCATTCGAGGCGTTATCCATATTGTGATCTTCTACTGATGTAGAAGATCTCCCCTTCTAAGCAAAGCACCTTGTATTACCGATCCACTCTAAAAGCCTAAATCGCTGCTTAATTCGGCGCAGTTGATAAAGATTGAGTAAGTCAACTATATTCAATTGCCTAGCAAGCTAGGTAAACTCATAATACCTAGCATGCTAACTAAATCAGGGAGTTCAAATGGAGCAAAATATAGGTTGGAATTTAAGTCGAGCAGCACTTAGCTGGCGACATGTGGTTGATCTCTATATGTCAGACCTTGGCTTCACGCAATCTCGCTGGATCGCAATGCTGCACTTGAAACGAATCGGAGAAGGCTGCACTCAAAGCGAGTTAGCCAGCAACATTGGCATCGAGCAACCCTCTTTAATCCGCACGTTAAATCAGCTTTGCGAGGCAGGCTACCTGCAACGACAAGAGTCTAAGCACGATGCGCGCTGTAAAACACTTTGGTTCACCAGTAAGGGCAAAGAAGTCTTACAGGAAATGCAAACGATAGCAGATCAAGGCCGCCATGCATTACTAGATGGACTGAGTGATGAACAACGCAGACTATTAAATGACGCCTTACTTAGCATTATCAAAAACGCACAGAAAATGAGTAGTAAACACTAACATGACACCTGATATACATTTTAATCGATGGATGAAGCGCTCCATTGTACTTTTCTTAGTCATCTTCGCTTATCTAGTTATTGCCGATACCACGATTCCAATGACCAGTTACTCAACCGTTCAGCGTCCCGTTCTCACCATTGCGCCACAAGTATCGGGGAAAGTGACTGAGGTTGCCGTCCACAACAACCAAGAAGTTAAGCGTGGTGATGTGCTGTTTCGACTCGAAGACACTGACTATAAAATCGCCTTAAAACAAGCTGAGCTGAGCTTGCAGCAGGCCTATCAGACCAACGCTACGTTAAAAGCAAACATCGCTGAAGCTGAGGCCGAATGGGCTGTTGCCAACGTTGCATTGCAAGAAAGTGAAAGAGAGCTCAAACGTTTAAAGTCACTGCAAACGCAACACCTTGTCAGTGAACAGCAAGTAGATCAAGCCACGGCTCAAGTCGCTTCTAACAAAGCAAACCTTCACGCTATCGATGCTCGTAAAAACGCCATTGCAATTGCCCTAGGTGACGACGAGAGTAATAACATAGCTGTGAACAATGCTCGAAGCGCCGTAGCTGATGCGCAACTCAACCTATCGCGCACAACGATTCTGGCACCACAAGATGGCGTCATTTCTAATATGCAGCTGGTTCCAGGCATGGTCACCCAAAGCGGCCAGTCTCTTTTATCCTTAGTCATCAGTGGGCAAGATCGTATTACGGCAGATTTTCGAGAAAAAAGTATTGCCAGTGTGACACCTGGAACCCCTGCGCTGATCGTCTACGATGCCTTCCCAGGAAAGTTGTTTGAGGGCGTTTTGACCAGCCGAGACTCTGGTATTTCTCAAGGACAAAACACTGCAAATGGCATTCTTGCAACCCCTGATGATAGTGACCGCTGGGTCAGAGATGCACAACGCATTCGTGTTTATGTTAACCAAACAGGTCAAATCCCATCATCATTAGTGAGTGGTTCTAAAGCAACCGTCATGGTGGAATCAAGCGACTCTAGCTTGCTACGCCTAATTGGTCATGTACAAATGCGCATCGTAAGCTGGCTTCATTATGTTTACTGAGATGCAACCCACGGAGAAAAAGCGCTTACTTCGTATTGCGTTTGGGACCACCATTGGCTTTTCTGTGTGTAAAATCATGGATTGGCCTTATGGCGTTTTCTTTACTGTTTTTCCTATGTTGCTATTGGGCATGGTTCCGACGTTTAACCGCACTTTAGCACTGGAGTTCATCGTAGGTGCAGCAATTAGCGCCCTTGAGATGTGGGTGCTACAAACGTTTTTCAAACCCTTCCCACTCGCCATGCTACTCGCGGTATTCTTTATTTTTGGCTACCATTTTCGCTTTATGCTCACCAGCCGCTACTTCTTAATGTGGGCCTCGGGGTTGATCACGCTTTCCACTTTATTGAATTTTGGCAGCTACGACGCAGGACAAGCGACGGATATGGTCGTTGCAACCGTGTTAGCGGCCTTAATTTCCGTAGTGAGTGCTTACCTTCTGTATTGGCTCATTCCCGACACTGAGCCCTTTAAAGGCACACCGCCAGCGAAACCTTCCGCTTCTCAAATTAACCATAGGACGATTCTAGGAGCTTTACTGGCTACGATTTCTTTTACTGTATTTCAAATTGCAGACTTAAAGGACTCACTCTCAGCGCAAGTTGCGACGATGCTTATTCTCTTCCCTATGACATATCAAGGCTCTGTCATTAGCGCTAAAAAACGAGCTAAAGGTGTGGCCTACGGATGTGTTTTAGCACTGTGTGCGCAAGTTTTACTGTATGACCTGATTTCTCATTTTCTTTTAGTCGCTCTATCTTTGTTTATGACTGTAATGATTACAGCTTACTTTCATTTGGTAGAACGCTCTGGATCAGGTATTGGCTTTGGCGCCTTAACAACTATTGGGATACTTTACGGCCAGTATTTAACGCCACAGGGAGATATTTTCTTCAGCGCTTTATACAGGTTTAGTTCTGTTCTAGTAGCAATGTTTTGCGTACTTGTAGTGGCTTTCCTACTAGATAACTGGCTTAACCGCTATAAATGGACTCAGAACACACCATAACTGTCTATTTAATCAACAATCGCCGCACTCACTCCGAGTACGGCGCCTACCTTTACACAACCCCCTCTCTTCATAACAAACGACAACATTATTCACTTCGACACTGATGAATAATGTTTCTATGCTAATAACTTATTTGATTACTAATAGTTTGATGTGTAAATTAATAGGCAAAATAATCAAATAATTTCACAGGCAATTAATTATCCTAAAGGAACTCGGCATGATAAAAAAAGCACTCATCACTTCCGCTGGAGCACTGTTTGCTTGCTCCTCATTCGCTGCTGACTGCGGCAAAGTCACCATCGCTGAAATGAACTGGAACTCAGCCAGCTTGATGGCAAATGTTGACCAATTCATCCTAAAGCATGGCTTTGACTGTGATGCTGAGCTAGTTCCTGGCGACACCATGCCAACTGGCACATCTATGATTGAAAAGGGTGAACCTGATATTGCTCCTGAATTGTGGACCAACTCCATGAAAGCGGCTTTGGATCGTGGGGTTGAAGAGGGTCGCTTACAAGTCGCAAGTAAGTCGCTGTCTGATGGTGGTGAAGAAGGCTTCTGGGTACCGCAATATATGGTCGATGAATACCCAGAGTTAGCCACTATTGAAGGGGTTAAAAAACACGCCAAAGAATTCCCGCATCCAGAGGATGATTCCGTATCAGGTTTCTACGGCTGTCCTGCTGGTTGGAACTGTCAAATCACAGCACGTAACCTATTTACCGCGCTAAATTTAGAAGAGTCTGGCTTTGAGTTAGTGGATCCTGGCTCTGGTGCAGGCTTATCAGGCGCCATTGCTCGCGCCTATGAACGACAAGAACCATGGTTCGGTTACTACTGGGCACCAACCGCAGTGCTTGGGAAATACAAAATGGTTAAGGTTGATTTTGGCAGCGGTGTTAATGAACAACACTATTTGGACTGTATCTCTAGTGAAACATGTCTAGAGCCTGAAGTGACTATGTATCCGCCATCTCCTGTATACACTGTCACAACGACTGAGTTTGCAGAAAGAGCGCCAGAGGCATTCGCCTATATGGAAAGCCGCTCCTTTACGAATGCAGAAATGAACAGTTTGCTTGCTTGGATGGAAGAAAACCAAGCTGACGGAGCTTATGCTGCAGAAAACTTTATGTTCGAACATGAAGACATCTGGTCTGCTTGGGTAAGCCCTGCTGTTAAAGAAAAACTCATCACTGCTTTAGATAACCTTTAATGGTTTTTAGAAGGCGTCTACATGGCGCCTTCCCCCGCTTTTTATAAGAGACATGATTTATGGCTGACGCATCCTGGTTAACTGAATTTCCAGATATGAGTCGTCGCGAGCTACTGACGATCCGCAAAACTTTAGATAGCGCTTACCGCGACTTTTCCCGTGAATACGGCGACTCAATTGAATCCCTTTTTGATCCTTTGTTAAGTTTTCTAGTTTGGTTTGAGCATCTACTTATCCAAACACCATGGTGGATTATTCTGTTCATCATTACAGCCATCGTGCATTTTGCCACTCGCTCATGGAAGCTCAGTACCGGTGTCGTTATCTCACTGCTTTTAATAGGTTATTTTGGCATGTGGGAGGATACGATGCGTACACTGAGTATCATCACAGTCTGTACGCTACTCTCCATCGTATTAGGAATACCAATCGGTATATTGATGTCTCGGTCAGATCGGGCCCAATCAATCGTTACGCCACTGCTGGATGTAATGCAAACTATGCCAGCCTTCGTCTACTTAATTCCTGTGGTGATGCTGTTAGGCATCGGTAAAATCCCTGGTGTGATTGCCGTTGTCATATACGCTATCCCCCCCGTGATTCGCTTAACAAATCTAGGCATTCGCCTAGTCAGTAAAGAGATACTTGAAGCGGCCACTGCTTATGGCGCTACGCCTACACAACGACTATTTGGAGTTCAACTTCCTTTGGCAATGCCAACCATCATGGCCGGTATTAACCAAACCATTATGATGGCATTAGCAATGGTAGTGATCGCCTCTATGATTGGTGTTAAGGGCCTAGGCCAACCTGTATTGAAGTCTATTACTAACCAATATTTCACTTTGGGCTTATTAAATGGCCTCGCGATTGTAGCGCTTGCCATCATTTTTGACCGCGTTTCTCAAAGCTACGCTAAACGCACCCAGAAACATTTAGAGGGACAGGATCATGGCTAGCAACGAAAACGCTTTAATTGAAATCGAAGGCCTATATCAAATCTTCGGCCCTAATGCAGAGAAAGTCCTGCCAAAGGTAAAAGCCGGCGCAAGCAAAGACGAAGTTTTGGCAGAAACAGGTCATACGGTAGGTTTACAAGATATAAACCTCGCCATTGATAAGGGCGAAATCTTTGTCATCATGGGACTATCAGGATCAGGCAAATCCACATTAATACGCCACTTTAATCGCCTAATTGATCCCACAGCAGGGAAAATAAAAGTGAACGGCGATGACATCATGACATTGCCTATGAAAGAGTTAACCCAATTTAGGCGTCACAAGATGTCGATGGTATTCCAACATTTTGGTCTACTTCCGCACAGAACGGTTATAGAGAATGTTGGCTATGGGCTATCCATTAAAGGATTAAAACGTAGCGAATGGGAAGACAAAGCAAAAGAATGGCTGGATACCGTTGGTTTAGCTGGCTATGAAGAGCAATACCCTTCGCAGCTCTCTGGTGGCCAACAACAGCGTGTAGGTCTCGCGCGCGCTCTGTGTACTGACGCAGAAATTTTGTTGATGGACGAAGCCTTTTCCGCTCTTGACCCGCTTATCAGATACGACATGCAGAGTCAGTTGATTGAATTGCAGGAAAACCTTCACAAGACCATTATTTTCATCACCCATGATCTAGACGAAGCGCTTCGCCTAGGTGATCGTATTGCGGTTCTTAAAGATGGCAAACTAGTTCAGGTTGGTAAACCTGTTGATATCATATTGAACCCTGCTGACGACTACGTCAGAGCATTCGCAAAAGACGTCAACCGAGCTAGAGCGTTATTTGTTAAGAATGTGATGTCGCCCGCGCTACCGATGTGTTCATCGGATAATATAGAGGACCTCAAATTGCAGCTTAACGAGCATGGCGTAGCCTTCAGGAAAATAGATGATGGCGTGTTCGAAGCCTGTACAGAGATAGACTCTAATGACAACGCTGTCTGGCTAGCTGTTGCAAGCTTAAAGCGTAATCAGCTACTACAAGATATCTTGCCCACCATGCTGGAAAGCAAACAACCACTCCCTGTAATCGACAAGAGCCAGCAGTTGTGTGGTTATCTAAGCCACAAAGCATTAGCAAAAATGCTGCAGCTTCCACATCAAACTGAAGCAGCCTAGATCAGCTTCAACTCAGCCAACACACCTCAAGAATTGAGGTGTGTTGGAAATATAATAGTGGGCTGGCCTTCCTGCCAAGGTTCATACTTTGACATGATCGCAGCAAATTCCTTTCCGTCTACAAAACCACTCAACCAACGCTTTAAATTTGGATAATTTGAATCCGCAAACCAAGTTGGTTTTACCCCAGCAAACTGACGAATAAATGGAAATATTGCGACATCAGCTAACGTCATCGACTCCCCCATTAAGTAAGGATAACGGCTGAGGCGAACATCTAATCGCTTTAGAAAACGCTCACCTTTTTGCCGATAAAACTCTTCCGTGAATTCAGGGTATCGATCTGCGTACTTATATCGATCCAACCAATACTTAAAGCAGTGGTCATTATAAGACACCCAAGTCTGAATCTTCGTTTGCATCACTTTGCTTTGAGGCCAAAGCTGTAAGCTCATGCTAGACGCCGGTGCTTGGTTAATCGCCCACATCATAATGTCAAAACTTTCAGGGTAACGTTTGCCATCAACAATTAACTGCGGCACCGTCGAGCGCCCACCAAGCTTTAATAATGCCTCAGGCTTATTCTTTAACACGACTTCCCTCAACTCTACTGATTGAGAAAGCAAAGCCAGTGTGTAGCGTGCTCGCATTGCATAAGGACAGCGGCGGAAGCTATAAAGTATTGCTGGCAAAAAACTCTCCATTATTCAATCATTTAAAACATACGCATTATAAGTAAAGCAAAGTAAGTGCTAAAGGGATATCAACTTTGCGATAGCGCATATATTAAAGTTCCTATATTGTTAAAAATATGTTGATTAGATTTTCTACTAAACATGGAGCAAGGAATGTTCTCACCAAGCCCTATCACCCTCGTGCCATCTCCTCCCCGTCTAAATGACATTGATACAGCCCATAAGAGCTATACGTTAAAGGATAAGGAGCAGTATCAAAAGAAGCTAAAGAAAACACAAGAGCTGATGCTTAAGGTGCAGCAAGCTTATTACCATCAAGGCAAGCGAGCGATCATCGTTTTTCAAGGCTGGGATGCAGCTGGGAAAGGCGGTGCGATTAGAAGAATCACAGAAAAACTTGATCCTCGAGGCTATCGAGTACATCCAATCGCTTCACCAACAAAAGAAGAGCAAGGCCGACATTACCTGTATCGGTTTCAGACCCGTCTACCTAAGCCTGGCTCCATCGCTATTTTTGATCGCTCCTGGTACGAACGCGTACTAGTTGAACGCATTGAGGAGTTTACTTCACCTAACGAATGGCAACGTGCTTACCAAGAAATCAATGAATTTGAACGTATGCTGACTGATGATGGTGTCCGCATCATCAAGATCTTTATGCATATCTCTAAAGATGAGCAATTAAAGCGCTTTGAAGAACGCCTGAATAACCCGATGAAACAATGGAAGCTGACCGAAGAAGACATTCGCAACCGTGCGAAATGGGATGAATACGAAAGGGCTACAGATGAGATGTTCCAGCGTACTTCAACCCTTTCAGCTCCATGGACTATCATTCCAGGCAATAAGAAATGGTTTGCCCGTGTAGAGGTGCTCCATACTGTAATCGAGGCACTTTCAAAAGAAGTAGACTTAAGCCCACCACCTGTCGACCCAACCGTTGTCAAAGCTGCCCGTAAGCAGCTGGGCATACAAATAAACGACTAGATATAACGTTATAAAGCAGAAGGGCCGATTAAATCGGCCCTTCTTGTATTCTTACCACATCAAATCATCCGGGATTTGGAATTCAGCATACGGATCATCTTCATCGATTTCCTCTGCTTTCGATGAGATATTCAATACCAGAATCATATCAGGCTCTTTCTCTTGAACCTTCTCGGCAATGCCTTTTGGCACGATTTCGTATTGACCTTCCAGCTTAGCAATAGCTAAACGACCTTCAGATAAATCCTTATGCATCTTCTCAGAGACATATAGCTTTTTGACTTTCTTGTCGTCCGTGAAGTTATAGGCGATCTCACCGTCTTCTTTTGCAACACGGTTTTGAATAATAATTTGACGAATCTGGCCAAGAATGGCTTTGTATTCAATTTCAGCTTGACGTTTAAGGTTAAGCTCTTTATCGCGAGCGGCTTTCTCTTCTTTCTGACGCTTTAACTCAGCTTGACGTGCTTCTTCTGCAGAATTGTCTAGCTGACCTTTCTTCATCTTTTGCTTAGTCTGAAGCTTCTCAGCTTTAATCTTATTCGCTTTTTTCTTATCGACAATACCAGCACCTAACAGCTGTTCTTGTAAGGACTTAGCCATGTAAAACCTCTAATAAACGCATATCATAAATTGCATGCATTATATCGTTTTTCAAAAGTAATGCCCTGAACTTTTTACAACCCACTTGTACGACCCCAATTCAGTTCGGGGAGAAAAGGCTTTGATTATTTAACCCTAGGGGGCAGATCCCTGTACGTACATCAGTTTCCGATCACTGCAATCAGTCTAGGAATCTGACCCCTTAGCTAAGGTTTTGCTATCGGGGGATCAAGGCGAGACATTTTCGACGGACGTAAAAAAGCCCTGACAGCGATGCTATCAGGGCTTCTTTAAATTAAAAGCTTGACGACGACCTACTCTCACATGGGATCTCCCACACTACCATCGGCGATGGCGCTTTTCACTTCTGAGTTCGGGATGGGATCAGGTGGTT
>NZ_SNZA01000002.1 GCF_004363305.1 Marinomonas communis
AGCCTGCCGCCAGCGTTCAATCTGAGCCATGATCAAACTCTTCAGTTTAAAAAAGCTTGCTCAAACTCATGAATCACGTCTGACTTTAACTATATTCTTCAATCCGAAGACTAAAGAACGTAAAGCGAATTGACATGGTCACTCATTTAAGACTTCAAAGTTTTTTGAGAAGTCTCCAGCGAGCGCCCACACAAATTATCTGATTATCTATTTTAAAGAGCGTTGACACATTTTCTTAACCATCTAAGAGTAAGTTGCTTACCGTTTCCAGTTCGCTGTGCAGTCCGTGGTGGTCTGCCGTGTCAGTGGGTGCGTATATTACCGTCGCGATTATTTTATGCAAGCACTTTTTAGAATTAATTTTAAAAAAGTTCTAAAGGTTGCTTAGTCATGAACGGAAACACCCAATCAAGCCATTGTTATGACACTTCTCCCTTTATATAGATCCCTTTTTATAGAAACCAAAAAGAGAAGCCGAAGCTTCTCTTTAAAGGTATTAACACAATGCTCTTACTTTAAATTATCTGGACCAAAGGAATAAGGCAGCAACTCATTCATCGTTAATGTCTTGCGGACCCCCTCTGGAGAGCAAATATGTATAAGCGTTTCGCTTGAAGAAAACTCTCGAATTCGCTGTCGACAACCACCACAGGGGGTCACCAACTGCTCACCTTTGCCCATCACATAAATTTGCTTAATAAGAGTATCACCTCCCATAACCATGGCGGCTATCGCCCCAGCCTCAGCACAAGTACCTTCGGGGTAGGAGGCATTTTCTACATTACAGCCAGAAAAAATATTACCAGTTTCCGTTTCGATTACGGCTCCAACCTGAAAGTGTGAGTAAGGCACATAGGCCTTACTCATGGCTTTCTTCGTCAACGTAATCCATTGTTCTGAGTGAGACATTAAGCACGTTCCTTAACGTATGGCTTACCGATCGCTTTTGGACCTACTGCTTTACCAATGAATCCAGCAAGCAGCAATACAGTCAGTACGTAAGGCAATACTTCGATCGCCTGCACCGGCACCTCACCAATACCGGGCAACGAAACGCCTTGTAAACGAACCGCTAATGCATCAAGAAAACCGAACAGCAAACAAGCGCATAACACAGGAATCGGACGCCATTTACCAAAGATTAGTGCCGCCAGCGCCATGTAGCCTTTACCTGCACTCATATCTTTTAAGAAACCTGCGTTGTGCGCAGTAGACAAGTAAGCTCCTGCAAGACCACACAAAATGCCACAAATGATCACCGCTCGATAACGCACCAAAGCAACAGAAATACCTGCGGTGTCCACCGCATGAGGATTCTCCCCCACCGCTCGTAAACGTAAACCAAAGCGAGTTTTAAAAACAATCCAATAAGTAAGAGGCACCATTGCAAATGCTAAATACACCAGAATGTTATGGCCACTTAATAACTCAGAATAGATCAGACCAATCACAGGCACATCTGCTAGCTGATCAGCAAACGGGAAAGTAATCGGCGTAAAACGAGCATCACCCGTTAAAGATGGCGTCTGACCACCTTGATCAAACCAATCTAGACCAAGCGTCACTGTTAGCCCAGCAACAATCGTATTGATTGCCACACCAGAGACAATGTGATCTCCGCGATGAGTTATACAGGCAAAGCCATGAATCAGCGCCAAGCTTACTGAAGCAGCAATGGCAAATAGCAAACCAATCCAAGCGGAGCCAAATACTGCTGCTGCAGCGGCGGCAGCAAACGCCCCCGCCAGCATCTTACCTTCCAAGCCGATATCTACAATGCCAGAACGCTCAGAAAACAAGCCTGCAAGCGCTGCCAAAATCAATGGTGTCGATACGCGCAGGGTCGCATCGAGAATCAGTATTAATGTTTCAAACATACCGCGCTCCTATGCTGCCGCTTTACGTAAAAAAAGACCTTCAATCTTGCCTTTGAACATATTCTCTAGCGCGCCAGAGAATAGGATCACAAGACCCTGAATCACCACCACAATTTCAGGTGTAATCGTTGGTATTTCAAAAGACAACTCTGCACCGCCTTGATACAGCGCACCAAACAACATCGCCGCCAGCACAATACCAATCGGATGATTACGCCCCATCAGGGCAACAGCGATTCCCGCAAACCCATAACCAGCAGTAAAGTTAAGCAATAGGTTATGGTTAACCCCCATAATCTCGTTTACGCCAACTAAACCTGCCAGGCCACCAGAGATCAACATCACCCAGATAGTCACTTTCGCATTATCTATACCTGCATACTGCGCAGCGGTAGGATTTGTACCCACAGTACGTAATTGATATCCCCAACGGGTATGCCATACCAATGCCCAATAGAACACACAACATAACAGTGCTAGTACGAATGCCAAGTTCAATGGCGAGTCACCAATATCAAAACCAAACGGCGCAAAGATGTCATGCATGTACGGAAGCCATGCGCTTTCTTCAAAGGTACGACTGATAGGTGACATAACACCCTCAGCCTTTAGCCAATTCACCATCAGGTAAACCATCAAAGACGAGGCAATAAAGTTGAACATGATGGTCGTAATAACGATGTGACTACCACGTCGAGCTTGAAGATAAGCAGGGATATAAGCCCAGGCTGCACCAAACAAGGCGCCACCAATGATCGCTAACGGAGCAATCACCAACAAAGGCAACGAGCTATCAAACCACAAACAAAGTAAACCAACCCCTAAACCACCGATATAGGCCTGACCTTCACCACCGATATTGAACAATCCAGCTTTAAAGGCCACCGACACAGCAAGGCCAGTGAAAATTAAGTTCGTCGCGTAATATAAGGTATATCCGATCCCTTCATCGTAACCAAAGGCGCCATATACTAGATAGCCAGCCGCTTCGATAGGGTCTTCTCCAATCGCCAGAAACACCAAACCAGAGACCAAAAATGCCAATAGAATATTTAACAGCGGTATTAAACCCACACTTACCCACGCAGGGACTTTCGCTTGACTCATGCCTGTGCTCCTTGTCCCTCATTCCACGCATTGGCCATCATTAGACCTAGCGTACGTTCATCTGCTTCATTGGCTGAGACTTCACCTACAACCGCTCCATCAAACATCACAATAATTCGATCACTCAACGCCATAATTTCATCTAGCTCTACCGACACTAGCAAAATCGCTTTGCCTGCATCCCGTAGTTTCACGATTTGCTCGTGAATATTTTCAATTGCACCAATGTCCACGCCACGGGTCGGTTGACCGATTAACAGTACATTAGGGTTCTGCTCAACTTCTCGAGCAATAACGATCTTCTGCTGATTACCACCAGAGAAGTTGGCCGTTTTCAAATGAGGATTCGGCGGTCGAACATCCCAAGCAGCCATGCGCTCATTACACTCTTCGAGCATCGCGCTACGCTTCATCAATACCGAACCGTTATAAGCTTCTGAATCGTGATAGCCTAAAACTGCAGCTTCGTAGGCCTCAAAGCCTGTCACCAAACCCATTTTGTGACGATCTTCTGGCACGTGAGCCATTTTAAGATCACGCATTTGCGCAGCATTCTTTGGCGCATTAGCAGTAATAGTCTGTCCCGCAAACTGGATTTCACCCGACGCCATCGGCGTGATACCAGAAAGCACATTTAAAAGTTCACTCTGACCATTACCTGAAACCCCTGCAATACCAAGGATCTCACCAGCTTTAAGATCAAGAGACACTTTTTTAAGGCGCTCAACACCTTGCCCATCAAAGAATGAAAGATCTTTTGCCGACAAAACTGTCTGCTCAGGTTTGGCTTCGTCTTTATTTACCTTGAGACGAACCTTCTTACCCACCATTAATTCAGCCAATTCTTCCTTATCGGTTTTTGAAGTTTCACGATGCGCTACCATCTCACCTTGGCGCATCACTGAAACATTGTCCGTTGAGGCTAAAATTTCTCGTAGCTTGTGGGTAATCAGAATCACCGTCACCCCTTGCTCTTTTAGAGACTTAAGGATACGGAATAAATGATCTGCTTCTTGCGGTGTTAACACACCCGTTGGTTCATCCAATATTAGAATTTTAGCACCACGGTATAACGCCTTAAGGATTTCAACACGTTGCTGCAATCCCACTGGCAAATCTTCCACGATCGCATCAACATCAATATCCAGGCTATATTCTTGCTCCAAGCGCTTAAGCTCTTCGCGGGCTGCATCCATACCTTGTTTTAGAACTGCACCACCCTCGGCACCCAAAATAACATTTTCTAAAACAGAGAAGTTTTCCACTAGCATAAAGTGCTGGTGCACCATGCCAATGCCCACATTAATGGCATCTTGAGAATTTCGGATCGAGACCTGCTGACCATCAATAGAGATCGAGCCCGAATCGGCTTCATAAAAACCGTAAATAATGCTCATTAAGGTAGATTTGCCAGCGCCGTTCTCACCGATAATGCCGTGGATCGTGCCAGCAGGGACTTGCAAGTCGATATTCTTATTCGCTTGCACCGTACCGAATCGCTTCGAAATCCCTTCTAACTCAATCGAGTATGGATGTGTTTGTTGAGTCATATTTCTTTCTATGCAAAGTTTTGAGCAAAAAAAAGCAGCTGTTCACCATTTAACATAGTGAACAGCTGCTTTATTTGCGATTAATAGTTACAAGTGCTGTCTGACATGTAGTCGTGCACACTGATCTCACCGCTGATGATTTTCGCCTTAACATCATCCATTTTAGCTTTCATATCTGCAGTGATTAGACCTTTATTGTGCTCATCCAAAGCCCAATCTACACCACCATCAGATAGACCTAGGATCTCTAGACCAGGCTTCCATTCGCCTGTGTTGGCTTCCTCAAACACTTTGTAAGCAGCAGAGTCTACACGCTTAACCATAGAGGTTAGCATTGTGCCAGGCTGAATATGGTTCTGATTCGAGTCAACACCGATCGCTAACTTACCTTCATCTTTAGCTGCTTGGTATACACCAATACCTGTACCACCTGCAGCAGCGAATACTACATCAGCACCTTTAGAGAATTGGCTTTTCGCAAGTTCAGAACCTTTTGTTGGGTCATTAAATGCAGCGCCAGTAGAACCCGTCATATTCTGAATAACAGTTGCATTTGGTGTGATAAATTTCGCACCTTGCTCATAGCCACAACCAAACTTACGAATTAGAGGGATATCCATACCACCGACGAAGCCAACTGTATCCGTCTTGGATGCCATGGCTGCCAATGCGCCAACAAGGAATGAACCTTCGTGTTCTTTAAATACGATAGACTGCACGTTTGGCAGATCAATTACAGCATCAATGATTGTGAACTGCACATCAGGGAAATCCTGAGCGACCTTTTGTACCGCAGACATCATGGTGAAGCCCACTGCAACAATTGGTGAGTAACCACGTTTCGCTAGACGGCGAAGGTTTTGCTCAACCTGAGCTTCGTTCTTTGGCTCAGACTCACGAATTTCAATACCAGTATCTTCCGTAAACTTTGTAATGCCGTTGTAAACACCCTCGTTAAACGACTTATCAAACTTACCCGCTTGATCATAAACCACAGCAGGTTTGATATCAGCAGCGTATGCAGAAGACACCGCCATGGCTAATGCAGTAGCCGATGCAAGAAAGACACCTTTCATTCTATTCCCCTTTGATTTTTATCATGGCAATTTAGGATTACCAAAGCCTAAAGCTGGCTAATCGGTCAAAAATAAACTGATTAAGCTTTGAGCGCAATAACGACGTGCACAATTGCACCATTATTCACTGTTTTTCATACAACACGCGATGTTTTGCCCATAAATGTAGATGAAATCAAAACAATCTGCCTAACAAGCTACCCATAGCAACAAACAGCAATAAACATGCCGACCGCTACTTTTGACAAGTTGAACAGTACACTGTGCTGCGCTGACCTTGACGAATTTCTTTGAGAGGTGCTTTGCAGGTCACACAAGGTTGATCGGCACGACCATAAACCTTTAACTCTTGTTTGAAATAACCTGGCTTACCTTCGCCGCTGACAAAATCCTTTAATGTCGTACCGCCTTGCTCAATCGCTGCCGCCAATACCGTCTTAATACATTCTACAAACACAGTTAAGCGCGCCTTGCTGATATTACCCGCTGCACGAGTAGGGCGAATACCCGCCATAAATAAGGCTTCATTGGCGTATATATTCCCGACACCCACCACGATTTTACTGTCCATAATGAATTGTTTAATCGCTTGCTTACGCCCTTTTACTTTTTCGTAGAGGTACTCCACATTAAAAGCATCAGTTAGGGGCTCTGGACCAAGATGTGAAATCAGCTCATGTAACTGCCAATCGCCCTCTTGCCACAGCATGGCTCCGAAGCGGCGCGGGTCGGTGTAACGCAATACTTTATTAAACTCTGCGAAATGAATATCCACATGATCATGAAACATCGGAGGCGTTTCTGGCGCAACAAAGTACAAACTGCCCGACATGCCCAAGTGAATAATCAAGGTTCCAGCATCGGTTTGCACACCAATGTATTTCCCGCGGCGCGTGACGCTTCGAACCACTTGGCCGGGCAATTTGACAGACACATCATCAGGGATTGGCCAGCGTAGTTTGGGCTGACGAATTTCTATGTGTTCAATGGTTTGATTTAAAATATGCGGCGCTATGCCATTTTTGGTGGTTTCGACCTCGGGTAATTCCGGCATACATTCCTCAAAGAGCATTTGCTGTGTTATGTAAATTCTTTTATCGCGAATAGAATTCGCTCGTACGACTTCGTTCTTTCGGGGAATACACCCCGTACAACCCGATTCTATCGGGGACAAAGCTTTTTCACCACTTAGCTTGCGCGTTCTACCTATCACATATTTCAGACACAAAAAAACCGACACTAGGCCGGCTTTTTCGTTTACAAGAAAGCAAAAATTATTTGATTTTCGCTTCTTTGTACATCACGTGCTTACGAACAACTGGATCAAACTTTTTCATTTCCAGTTTGTCTGGAGTGTTACGTTTGTTCTTGTCAGTTGTGTAGAAGTGACCAGTACCTGCAGAAGATACCATGCGGATTAGATCGCGAGCGCCTTTAGAAGCCATGATTCAGATTCCTTATACTTTTTCGCCACGGGCACGCATTTCAGTAAGAACTGAATCGATGCCTTTTTTATCGATGATACGCATACCTTTAGAAGATACACGTAGACGAACGTAACGGCTTTCACTTTCTACCCAAAAACGGTGCCAGTGAAGGTTAGGAAGAAAGCGACGCTTAGTGTGACGCTTTGAGTGAGAAACGTTGTTACCTGTAATAGGACGCTTCCCAGTAACTTGACATACGCGAGACATAATTAAATACCTTATGCTATCCGAAGATTATTGGAAGTTTGCACTTCCTCAGGCGGAGCGTGGGTCACTCTGGAACGCTTTAAGCCAAAACTCAAAGAGAACGCGGGGGCCACAAAATCCCGTACCGAGGATATAGCGGCGCGAATTCTCCCATAGTCCCCCGAAAACAGCAAATGATTTGTTAAAAAATTGATCAATTGGCTGTATCTGAGATGGCTATCCTGCATTCAAGTCACTGAAGTGAAAACCATGTAAATTAAACAACAGGAAACCTATTTGCAGGGAATCTCAGTCAGAGCAACCCTCGCTCAGCCAAAGACAATGGTCGACTGTCGCCGACAATAAAATGATCCAATAAACGCACATCAATCAGCTCTAGTGCTTTGCGGATACGTTCGGTGATGTTGATATCCGCTTGGCTAGGCTCCGAAACTCCGGATGGATGATTGTGAGCTAAGATCACCGCTGCGGCATTATGAGTAAGCGCAGCCTTAACCACTTCTCTTGGATACACAGCTGCGCTGTCGATGGTGCCCATAAAGAGCTCTTGATAGCGAATCAGTCGATGTTGTGAGTCTAAGAACAACACCGCAAAAATTTCCCGAGGAGAGTGACGCAACTGAGTCGATAAATAAGTACGCACCGCTTCAGCACTATTAAAAACCGTATCGCGGGTCAGCTGCTCTTGTAAATGCCGTTTGGACATTTCTAGGACAGCTTGCAGTTGAGTGTATTTTGCATCGCCTAAACCAAAGCCTTGGCAAAACTCATCCCTTGAAGCCGATAACAAAGCCCTAAGGCCACCAAATTGATGAAGCACTCTGCGTGCCAATTCCACTGCACTGATACCTTGAGTACCAGTTCTAAGAAAAATCGCCAGCAACTCTGCGTCACTTAAGGCATGCGCCCCTTGATGCATGAGTTTTTCTCGTGGGCGTTCGGCTTCTGGCCATTGTTTTATACTCATAATACTCACCTCCTTGTGATACTCTTTGCTCATTCTAACTGCGAATACATGAGCACATCCTGTGCTTCATCATATTCAGCGAATGTCTGCCACTTTGTGATAAGAAGCGAATTATGTCCAGTCTTGCGAACAAACAGATTCTCGTGGGGATTACCGGCGGTATCGCCGCTTACAAAACCATTGAGTTGATCCGCCTGCTCACCAAAGCAGGTGCCGACGTTCAAGTAGTGCTAACTGAAGGGGCAAAAGCCTTTGTCACGGAAATGACATTGCAAGCCGTCTCTGGACACCCTGTGCGCAGCACTTTGCTTGACCCATCAGCCGAGTTGGGCATGGGACATATTGAATTAGCGAAATGGGCAGACCTTATTATCATTGCCCCAGCGTCGGCTGACTTCATGGCTCGCTATGCACAAGGTATGGCCAACGATTTACTAACAACCTTGTGCTTGGCAACAGAAGCGCCTGTTGCATTAGCGCCTGCCATGAATCAAGCCATGTGGAAGCACCCTGCAACTCAAACCAATCTACAAACACTGATCTCACGTGATGTTGCCATGATTGGTCCAGCCTCTGGCGCACAAGCCTGTGGCGATGTGGGCGCAGGGCGCATGGAAGAGCCAATTGATTTATTAAAAGCTATCGAGCAGCTTATAGCCCCCACACAACAAGACTTAGCAGGTCAGCATTGGGTGATTACCGCCGGACCAACTATGGAAGCCATCGATCCAGTGCGCTACATCAGTAACCATAGTTCAGGCAAAATGGGTTACGCGCTGGCAGCGGCCGCACAAGCACGGGGCGCTCACGTCACACTGGTAAGCGGCCCAACACAATTGGACGCACCACAAGGCGTCAAACGTATAGACATCAAAAGCGCAGAAGAAATGTTAAGCGCTTGTCATACTGCTACGGTAACGCCTGCCGACGTATTTATCGGCGCAGCAGCGGTCGCTGACTTTCGCATGAAAGAAGTCGCTTCCCAAAAGATGAAGAAGACTGGCGATAGCGATGAAATGCAATTAACTCTGGTAAAAAATCCGGACGTGATTGCCACCCTAAGCCAAGCAAAAGCCGCAAAATGTATGGTGGGCTTTGCTGCAGAAACCCAAGACGTAATCGCTTATGCAAAAAGTAAACTAGAACGTAAAGGTCTGGACTTGATCATCGCCAATGATGTGTCACGCACTGATATTGGTTTTAACAATGATGAAAACCAAGTGACCGTGCTATCCAAAGACCAGCAATGGACACCGCCGAAAGAGGCGAAATCAGCTCTGGCCATTGAGCTTGTTGAGCTGATTACTCAATACCAATCCACACAGTCATGAGTGAATCAATGAAACACCCTATTCAACTTAAAATCCTGAACCCAAAGATCGGCACTGAATTGCCATTACCAGCTTACGCGACCGAAGGCTCGGCAGGTCTAGACCTACGTGCCTGCCTAGACGAAGCAGTGGTTCTCGAACCTGGACAAACCACTTTGTTACCAACAGGTCTAGCGATCTACATTGAAGACCCAAATTTAGCAGCGACGATTCTTCCGCGCTCAGGTTTAGGGCATAAACACGGCATCGTACTGGGTAACTTAGTTGGTCTGATCGATTCTGATTACCAAGGCGAACTAATGGTCTCTTGCTGGAACCGCGGCCAAACGACATTCACGATCGAACCGGGTGAGCGCGTTGCTCAACTTGTTCTGTTGCCTGTTGTACAAGCAGAGTTCAATATCGTTGAAGACTTCGTTGCCAGCGACCGCGGCACAGGTGGCTTCGGTTCTACCGGCACCAAGTAATCCTTTGCACATGAAATAGTTGAGTTATTCTCAACTATTTCATTGCTCTTTTAGAAGCAGTTCACCCATCTCCCCTTTGGTAAATAAAGATCACTTTATTCGGTCAGAAATTCGTCAATTTTCTTTAATTTTTTATAGAGAGTCGACGCAGTTCACGTTATTATTTTCCACCATAAGTGGTCGCTTACACTCACTGTAATGTTTCTGGCACATAGTGTGCTTAAACTCAGCTGAGTCTTAACTGCACCCTCCCACAACTTTTTTCGACTCTGTCAAAAAAGCTCTTTGAATAACAATAGGAGTGTTACCAACGTGGCTTATACACGCGAATCTGCATTAGATGTAGCTCAAGTATTGAGTGAATCGCTTCCTTACATCCAACGTTTTGCTGGCAAAACATTGGTCATCAAATACGGCGGTAATGCCATGACTGATGAAGCACTACAAGCAGGGTTCGCGCGCGATATCGTGTTAATGAAAGCTATCGGTATTAATCCAATTGTTGTTCACGGTGGCGGCCCACAGATTGGTGAAATGCTTGCCAAGCTAAGCATCGAGTCTAAGTTCATTAACGGCATGCGTGTTACAGACACTGCAACAATGGACGTAGTAGAAATGGTACTTGGTGGTCAGGTAAACAAAGACATCGTGAACCTAATCAGCCGTGCTGGTGGTAAAGCGATCGGTCTAACGGGCAAAGACAGCGGTTTCATCAAAGCGAAAAAACTGTTTGTGAAACATCAAGCAGAAGGTATGAGTGCACCAGAACAGGTCGACATCGGCCATGTGGGTGAAGTGGCGAGTATTGATACAAGCGTTTTGAAAGTTCTTGAAAACAGCGATTTGATTCCTGTTATCGCACCGATCGGTATTGATGATGAAGGCAACGCTTATAACATCAACGCGGATTTGGTAGCAGGTAAAGTAGCCGAAGCGGTTAACGCAGAAAAACTCATGCTACTAACGAACATCTCAGGCGTACAAGATAAGCAAGGTAACGTGCTAACTGGGTTAAGCACAGCACAAGTTGATAACCTTATTGCTGACGGCACTATCTACGGCGGCATGCTACCGAAGATCAGCTGTGCACTTTCTGCGGTAAACGCTGGCGTTACCAGCGCACATATTATTGATGGGCGAGTACCTCACGCTACGCTACTTGAGATCTTCACCGATACCGGCGTAGGCACACTGATCACTAATCAAGAAAAAGACATTTAATTCGCCCATTTAAAGCGATAGGCCGTATTAATATGAGCACAAAAAAAAGCGATCGACGCACGGAAATATTACAGTCCTTAGCGGGCATGTTAGAAAGCAGCCCAGGGGCTCGTATTACTACTGCTGCTCTAGCAAAAGAAGTGGGGGTGTCAGAGGCAGCTCTGTATCGCCATTTCCCAAGCAAAGCGAAGATGTTTGAAGGTTTAATCGAATTTATCGAGGAAACCTTATTTACTCGCATTCATCGCATTGTGCAGGACGAAGAAGACGTCAATAAACGTTTAGAAGTGATTTTGTTCTTAGTATTGAGTTTTTCTGAGCAAAACCCAGGCATGTGTCGTCTGCTCACAGCAGATGCCTTGGCAGGAGAGACGGAGCGCTTGCGTGTTCGTATTGCGCAGCTATTTGATCGTATTGAGACTCAGCTTCGCCAAGTATTGCGTGAAGCCGATTTGAAGCAAAACTTACGTCCAGTGATGGGCACAAATGCTTGCGCCAACTACCTGCTGGCCTTGCTGGAAGGCAAAATCCGTCAATACGTTCGTACTGAATACAAGACAAAGCCGCTACAGAATTGGCAGGAGCAATGGCAAGCCATCGCTCCAACCCTAATGGTTGGCCGCGCCTAGCGCGCAGCCAATCATTGATTAAACACCGTACTGATCGCGGTATGCTTTAACCGCGGCAAGGTGTTGAGCAAACTCAGGTGAGTCCTGCTCTTCCAAGTAAGTCATGATGTCATTCAGAGACACAATGCTTACGACAGGCATACTGAAGTCACGCTCTACTTCTTGGATAGCAGATAACTCGCCACGACCGCGCTCTTGGCGGTTCAAAGCAATAAGAACACCAGCAGGTTTTGCACCCGCGGAATTGATAATATCCATCACTTCACGGATCGCAGTGCCAGCAGTGATAACGTCGTCAATGATCATGATGTTGCCTTCAAGTGGTGCGCCCACCAGGGTACCACCTTCACCATGATCTTTTGCTTCTTTGCGGTTAAACACGTACGGTGTATCAATGTCATGATGATCATACAATGCAACCGCAGTGGTCGTCGCCAAAGGAATACCTTTGTAAGCAGGGCCAAATAAGACGTCGAACGAGACGCCTGCTTCGACTAATGCCGCAGCATAAAAGCGGCCAAGTTTTGCTAATGCTTGACCTGAACTAAACAGGCCAGCGTTAAAGAAATACGGGCTTACACGCCCAGATTTAAGTGTGAACTCGCCAAAACGCAATACTTTTTGCTCTATGGCGAATTCAATAAATTCTCTCTGGTAAGGTTTCATGCCGACTCCAAGGGGGATAAAAAATTACAAACAAATTGCCTCTTGTCAGCAAAGTATGCTTTCCTGACAACCAATGGGCGCTAATATAACACACGGCTAGGAATTGTAGGGACCAGAAATGAAGGTCATCAGCCTTAATGTAAACGGTATAAAACAAGCAGCGGAGCGCGGCTTCTTTGAGTGGATGGTGCGCCAAAACCCCGACGTAGTATGTTTACAAGACATACAAGCGGATGAGCGCAGCCTGAACGACAGCGTATTTTTTCCACCAGAGTTTAACGCGTACTTCTTTGACTCACTTGATAACCCTGATGAAGCGGGTGTTGCTATTTATAGTAAAGCAATGCCTAAAGCCATTATGACAGGCATGGGGTTTCCTGAGTGCGACTTCGAAGGTCGCTTTATCCAAGCAGACTTTGACAAGGTCAGCATCGGCTCCTTCTTAACTCCTCATGGCTCTAACCATGAAGAAGCACTCCAAGAGCATAAGTACCGCTTTATGGAAGGTTTCAAGAACCATTTAATTAAAACACGTCGCAAACGTCGTGAGTTTATATTCTGTGGTACAACCAATGTGGCACGATCACCGATTGATGTCAGCAGCTGGTTCGTTAATCAGCGCAATTCTGGTTTCTTACCTGAAGAGCGTAAATGGATAAACGAGATCTTTAACGATCATGAGTACATTGACGCGTTCCGCCAAGTGAATAAACAAGATAAGCAATATACCTGGTGGCCAGATTACGAGCGCGCCTGGAAACTAGATGAAGGTGGCCGTTTGGACTACCAAATTGCAACGCCTGGTTTAAAGCATGTCATTCAAGGCGGCAGTGTCTATAAAGGACAACGTTTCTCTGACCATGCTCCGATCATTATGGAATACGACTTAGACTAGGTCGCCGCAGACACACCTAATAGAAAAAGCCCTTGCGATGATCTTCGCAAGGGCTTTTTGATATTTGGCAAAGGCACTAAAGAATGACGCTACGACTCGTCACTTAGCGGTTCAACTCGAACGGTGACTCGCAGTTGATGCATTTCACCGGCGGCAATCTTGTATGCATTCTCCAAAGCATTCGCAGTCTCAACACAGACAAACTGACGATAGTCTTCATCTTCCATGTCCGTGCGAAGTTTTGCTAACGCTTCACCTGGGTTCCACAACACCGTTGATTGGGCACCTTCAGAGCTAATCACAAGCTTTCTCTGCAATGCAGGGTCTTCCAGCACTGTCTCTTGCGGTGCATCCAGATAAACGCGGTCTAGCTCCTCACAAGGCGAAACAGCCCCTACTTGTTGCTTTTTCTGCCCATCGTCAAACTTATCAACATACTGAACACCGTCTAAACCTTGTACTTGTGCGGTCTTATTATCACCAACACGGAAGTAGGTATGCAGTGCTTCAGAAATCGGCATCGTTTTATCCGATAAATTTGCCGCTGAAAAGTTGACACTAAATCCTTCGCCTAAACGAAACACCTGTCGCAATTCAAAAGCGTGAGGCCACATCTCTTCTATGAGCGGATGATCCTCAGATGCCAAGCGGATCACAATTTTCGCGTCGCCGTTCTTAAATCGGCCGACTTCAACCAACTGCCAACGAAAGTATCGTGCCAAGCCATGTGCAGGCAGATCATCGTCTTCAGTATTAGCACCAAACCACGGCCAACAAACTGGGACACCAAAATGACGACGCCCGAAGCGGGTTAATGCACCTTCGTTTTCCGATTGAAACAACACATCTTGCTGCCCCATCGGAATAAAACTGACCAAATGACCACCCCACAATGCGATGCGGGCACTAAAGCTAGGCTGATCGATGATGATCTCATCGCATTCTCTAAGGCTATTAGGACGGATTTCGCCACCTAATTCCTCTAGCTCTCGCATTAGCTGAGCATCCATTTATCGCTCCAAATTCTCTACTTCGATTTGCCCATATTAGACCTTCACACTCTGATTACAATAGTTTGACGTAATGCTGAACATTCAAATCACAAAATCGAGCGGGATTTTCAAATAGTACTTACTTATTGGTCAACTTTACGCTATAACGCAAACTCAATTTATAAGGAATACAGCTGCGCAAAATCGCTGGTGTAGACTATCCTTGTCCCAATACGTTTTTCTCCCATGTATTAATGAGAATACTGCACTATGAGTGAGTTTTTTGACCAAAAGTCAGTTATTGGCAATGCCGAATGGTGTGCTTTTCCTTCGCTAAACATTCCTGCTATCAAAGCTCGAGTGGACTCTGGAGCGAAGACCTCATCACTTCACGCTGTGAACATCCAGCCATTTCAAAGAGCTGGACAACAATGGGTCACCTTCGAAGTGCACCCTATCCAAGACAGCCGTAAAGTGGTGGTTTATTGTGAAGCAGAAGTCATTGATCAACGTGTCATTAAAAGCTCGAGTGGCGATCGTGAAAAACGCTATGTGATCTGCGTTCCCTTACAACTTGGCGAGCGTACATGGGATGTTGAGCTTACGCTAACAGATCGTGACAGCATGGGCTTTAGAATGCTTCTAGGCCGAGAAGCCATGAATGGTCGCCTGATCGTCGACCCTCAAGTTAGCTGTATTTTTGGGGACCGACCACAAGAAACTCTAGCCAAATTATACGAAGCACCTGAAATTCGTGAAGGTGGCTTGCGTATTGGCGTTTTGGCCAGCAACCCTGACCTATACAGCAACCGTCGCATCATTGAAGCTGGTGAAGCGATGGGCCATGAAATGCAGTTTTTGAATGTCCGTCACTGCTACATGAAACTGGATGCCACAACGCCTGAGATTCACTATCGTGGTGGCCGTATCCTAAACGACTTAGATGCTGTGATCCCTCGGATTCGCCCGAGCATGACATTTTACGCTTGTACGCTGCTGCGCCAATTTGAATCCCTAGGCATTTTCTGTCTAAACGACTCAACGGCCATTGCACAATCACGAGACAAACTGCGATCACTACAGCTATTACTTGAACATGGACTTGCGATTCCAACAACGGGCTTTGCTAACTCACCATTAGACACAACAGATTTGATTAACATGGTTGGCGGCGCACCACTGATCGTGAAGCTACTAGAAGGCACACAAGGAAAAGGCGTTGTACTTGCTGAAACTAAAAAAGCGGCTGAGTCCGTCATCAACGCTTTTAAGAGCTTGAATGCCAATATCCTAGTGCAGGAGTTCATCAAAGAAGCCAGTGGCAAGGATCTGCGTTGCTTCGTCATTGATGGCAAAGTGGTTGCTTCCATTCAACGAGTAGCCGCTCCGGGTGAGTTCCGCGCTAACATCCACCAAGGTGGTCGCGCTGAACTGGTAAAAATCACTGCGGAAGAGAAACGTATCGCTATCAAAGCCGCCAAGGCGATGAACCTAAAAGTCGCTGGGGTAGACCTAATTCGTTCTAACAACGGCCCGCTATTGCTTGAGGTAAACTCATCCCCAGGGCTACAAGGTATCGAAACGGCTACCAATGAAGACATCGCTTCAATGATGATTGCCGCAATCGAGAAGCGCGTTTTAAATAAGTCACGTAGCGCATAATAAAAAAAGCTCTGCTGTTCTCACAGCAGAGCTTTATCTTTTTAGCAGATCAACTTGCCTTACATTACTCCGCAATCACCGTGCGATTTCGGCCACCCTCTTTAGCTTGATATAAGGCTTTATCAGCACTCTCAACCCATTCACCAATAGATGAATGCTGTTTTCCAAGCTCGCAACACCCCAAACTAACCGTAATATTTAGATCGCCTTTATTTGTCTTAAAGGTATTCTCTTCGACTTGTTTACGAATCTTCTCGCAGTATGTAAAGGCACCTTCTTTATTGGTATTTAAAAGAAGTACGCAAAACTCTTCACCGCCATAGCGGCCTACAAAATCTCCACGGCGAGAGCCGCCTGATAAGATTTTTGCCATATCCTGTAGCACGACATCGCCTGCTGGGTGGCCATAGTTATCATTCACTTTCTTAAAGTGGTCTATGTCCGCAATCACCAAGGTGTGCGGACCACTGTTGCCAACAGCATAAGCATCGAATGTTAGTTTAATGGCTTTGTCCAAACTCGAGCGATTGTTAAGCTCTGTCAGGCCATCCGTCTTACTCATCTGATCAAGCTTACGATTCGCAGCCGACAGCGCTGCTTTGTTCACCGCCACATCAGTCACGTCATAAACCACCAAGCACAAATGATCTACTGTGCCATTAGCGTTATTAATCGGACGAATTACCACATTCTGAAACATAGACTCAGAAATACTGGTTACGGAACGGTAAGACTTAAATGGAAACAAGTATGGACGCTGCTCCCAAGATACGTAGATAGGTGTGCGAAGCGCCAGAACTGTGTCGAGTTTCTGCTGCAGCCAAGAGGCATTAATACTCGGAAAGATATCGAATAGTGAGCGATTACGCGCATTAGTAGAGCTAACCCCCGAATGGTTTTCCATAAAACCATTCCACAGCTCCACTTCGTAATTTTTATTAATCACCACTAGGCCTACATCGATATGTTGCAACATATCAAACAGCCAATGCAGTTCTGTCATGTCAGTTTGCTGTGACATCTCACTCATCCTCAACCAAATAAGACAGAAGATTCTCTAACACGGGCAGCGAATCCTCCGTAAACAACAACATCAAATCACAGCTGATTTTATAGTTATCCACCTCGTAAACAATTTCGACTGCCAAGGTGCGTTTCCATTGCGCTCGCTTCACATTGATCAGGTCAGCCACTTTAATATGCTGCCCTAGTACCACGGGATGACTGTAGCTAAAATCGATATTTAGCTGATCACCTAACGCTTTGATAAAAGGACCAATCAAAACGGACGAGATATCCATTTGCAATTCGACTTCAAGCGCTCGGTCAATATCTTCCGAGACGTTGAGCAACTTCGCCATATCTGGAAAGCTTGAATCAGAGAAAATCAGCAATGCTTCCATCGCAATGCCTGCACCGACAAACCCCTGCGTGACAGCTGAACAGCGTTCCGTGTTCATCGAGCTATATGACAGCGCCATCTGTAGCTCACTCACCTCAAGGATATTCACCTTGGGGACAGGCAGTTTTACAAACACATTAAGCATATCCGCCAAAACACTGGCTGCACGCCCCATAGCAACGTTGGAAACTTCCTGTAGGCATTGATTTAAGCTGAAATCATCAGCCGCACTACCTGATACCACTAAACCCGATGCTGCTCCAGAACCGAAAAGCCCGTGTTGCTCTATGGCTTTTTGCAACACATCTTGGCTGACTGGCTTTTTCAGGAAATCTATCGCGCCAAGTGCTGTGACTTTTTGCACCGCTTGAGCTTGTACATCCCCTAACACCACTAGTACCTTCGGTGCATTGGCCACCCCTTGAAGGGCTTCAAGTGTTTGATAGCCATCTAACACGGGCATATTTAAGTCAAGGAAGAGGATATCTGTTGGATTTTGCTTGATATGATCAAGCGCTTCCTGACCATTCGCAGCAAAAGCCACCTCTGCATCCCATTCTTTAGGAAGCACACGAGAGAGTTGCTTACGGGCAATACCTGAGTCATCACAAATGAGTATTTTTTTGCTCATGAAAAATAAAACCACCAAACAGGGTGAGCATACAATCGCTCAATTTTTCTACAAGTTCGCACAAGTGTAGCGCTTTAGGACACCGATTTATAGCCCAAGTTGTTGACTTCACTAACTAAGTAAATGATAACAGAGCCTGAACTACTAAGTGTTCAGAATACTGGTGCGGCTTTATCCCGATCAAAGGTGTTTTCACCACACCGACTCCCCACTTAGTTAAGCGCTCTAGGTCAATTTCGCCATAATCATAATGCTCATCGATAAGCAGCCAATTTAATACAGGCTCAGTTGCATTACGCTCGGCGTCGCCCAACAGAAGTGTTAAAAGGTATTCCACCCGATCCATCAAACTCCAACCAAGCTGCTCAGGGTCGACACCCAGATTTGGTAAATAGATCTTGGGGTTAGGGTTATTCAAAATGGCATGACTCACACCGTCTACCAACAAATTTGCGACCAGACTGGTGAAAAAACTACCCGGAGGAAAACAGATTAGGTCAGCTTGTTCAATCAGTTGTTTACGGTCTTCGGGCAGTGTTGCGGACACAGGCAGGCGTTCATCTAGGCCTTGATTTAGCCAAATCTCTTTTATCGGTTGAGCAAGTGGCACAGTCTCTTTCCCTGTAATCTGATGCTGCCCCAAGACCACTTCATTTGACTCAAGACGCGCACCCAAATGGTGAGTTTCATCGACAATTGTTGTGACCTGCCCCAATGTTTTAACCAGTCTAGAAAACAAGAAGATAATGGGATCTAACAGCTGCCCATGCCCCAAGTAGCCACCAGCAATAATCAAGTTCCCAACACTTGCTCCCCTAAGGTCAAAGTCTTTGGGCAACTCACTACAAAGCCGAATTAATTGGGTGGTGATTAACGTTTTCATAGGAGCAAGAATCGGCTGCATTAACGGGTGCTCGCCAACAGATAGCGCCGCTAACTCTTGCTCAAGCTCAAGCTCAGCGACTGTGGCATCAAACGGCAAGCGGTAGCTGAAAAGCTCAAATACATCCGGTTGCCCTAAGACCGTCTCGTCTGCCAAAGCCATCATGCGACTTCTCAAGTCCCCTACTGCGGGAATATTAAATGCTTGGCGCAACTTGGCTGAGCTGCCCCCTGAGTCAAAAGGTGTCACCAAATGAATAGAGTGGTGGGTGTATGCCTTCAGCACCCGCGCTATTTTGTTTAACGCTGACCCACCACTAAAAAACAACACTGATGGCGCCAGTTCAGGAAGGTTTTGATAACGATGTACTCTGACTGAATCCGGCACGACTAGGCGACGGGATACCTTAGCGGTCATGCTTAGCCCCTAACCATCGCTCGATTACCTCAGACAAACGTTCTTTCGATATAGGCTTCGCAATATGGTCGTCCATACCAGCCTCGAAACAAAGCAAGTCATCCCCTTTCATGGCATTAGCACTCAAAGCAACAATAGCAACGTCATTTGAGGTCGCAGCGCCCTCTGTCATTTCACGGATTGCTCGAGTAGCCTCATAGCCATCCATTACAGGCATTTGGCAATCCATAAAGATCAAGTCATAAGCGTTTGTTTGGCAGGCGGATACTGCTTCTTCACCATTCTCAGCGATGTCCACTGCCACACCGAATAACCCCAGCATACCTTTTGCAACGATCTGATTGGTTAGATTGTCTTCCACAAGCAAAACTCTGGCATCTGCAACGACGCCTTCAAGGACGGTAGAGTTATTTTCAACAAGCGCAACATTCTCCTGCTGTAACATCGCTTCAATGGATGAGAATAAAGCCCGTCGATGTACAGGCTTATACACCGATGGTATATAACTGCCTTGTGACTGATCTAACGAACGCCCCTGCTCCAACAAGACAATCATTTGCGACTGATACGGAGTCAGTTCTGAACGGTTCGTATCAACAAAGATCCGGTCGTCTACCACTACCAACATAGATTCGTCGAAATCTGGCAATTGACCGACAGATTGCAAATGAGTAACTTGAATACCCCTCGATTCCAACACCGCACGCACATAAGCAATATCATCCTCGTGCTGACTGAGCAAATAAGCCATCTCTACAGGCTCTAGTGCCTCTTGTGCTTCATTATGTGTTTGCACTTGGATTGGCAAAGTAAGCTCAACCCAAAATGTCGAGCCCACACCCAGCTGGCTTTCAACACCTATTTGCCCTTCCATAGCCTCGATCAACTCTTTACTAATGGCTAAGCCCAGACCTGTGCCACCATAACGACGGGTAGTGGATGCATCCGCCTGCCGAAAACGTTGGAATAAACGCTGCTGTAAGCTATCAGAGATGCCAATACCTGTATCCTGAATACTTAAACGATATGTCGCTGCTGCATCATCGAGTACAGTTCTTTTCGCCATTAGGCGAACACTGCCGCCCGTCGGCGTGAATTTAATAGCATTGCCCAACAGATTCAAAATCACTTGCCTTAGGCGTAACCGATCGCCATAAACCATTGCCTCAGGCAGCAAGGTTTCAGGGGCAATAAAGGTAAGCTTTTTCTCTTCTGCTTTGAGACGCATCAGACTCGCTGCGTCTTCTAGTAAATCTTGCAGGTTGAAGTACTGAGGCTCCAACTCCAATTCACCCGCTTCAATTTTCGACAAGTCAAGAATATCGTTCACTAAATCCAACAAAGCATCGCCACTTTGGTGAGCCAATTCAGCCAATTTCATTTGCTCTACATTGAGCGATTGGCTTTTTAGAAGGGATAGACTGCCTAACATGCCATTTAAAGGTGTCCGAATCTCATGACTCATGTTGGCTAAGAACCGACTTTTCGCTTGGTTTGCCTCCTGAGCAGCGAGCGATGCTTGCTGTAACTTCTCACCCGACTCACGAAGCGCCAAGTTAGCTTTCGACAGCTCTTTGGTACGCTCTGCAACTTGCCTTTCTACTTGTGCGGCATGACTGAACACCAAACTCAACACCCACCCCAAGAGACCAGCAACAAATAATCCGCCCACCAAAACAAAATGCGTTCCCCAAGGTTGCTCAATAAACTTCGAGCGCGCAATGTGTATTAGCTCCCATTGGTGAGCTCCAACGGGGATCATAGAACGATGGATCGCAGGAAAGCGCTCATTATTAACACCTTCTATTAAGGTATCCACATCTAACAAAGCATTCGCGCTTGACGCTAAGATGTAAGGCGCTTTATCCGCTTGACGGTCAACCAGATACACCTCAACACCAGGCGTCGAAACACGATCTAAGATGCGAGAAGACAGGTCACTGATTTCAAACAGCCCCGTTGCCATAGCAAACAGTTTTTGCTGCTTATAGGTTGGCAGGAACATTAACACTGCTTTATTACCCTGTACCAAAGTAATCGCAGCGGTAGGTATTGCTGAATTGAGCCGTATTGCATTTTGGATAGCCACACGACGGGACACTTCAGAATACACATCAAACCCTAGTGCCTTGATGTTAGGCTCTAGCGGATAAATAAGACCAACGGATACATAACGGTCACGCTGCCCGACAGGAATCAACTCTCCCTTAGCATTGCGCTCTTTAACTGAGAATGGAAAGCCGTGCAGAAGTGACATGTTAGCTTCATAGGAAGCAATGTCCTGTTCTTCTAACACATGGTTTATCGACAAAGCCTTGATCGCGCGATCTTGGCTCATAATGCTTTCACTAAAGTCCTGAAACTCCAACTCAGTCACTTTACCACTACCACGGATATAGCCAGCCATACTGTAAAGGATATCCACGGAGTTCTTGATACGCTCACTCAATAACGTCGAACTTAAGTCCGCGCTGGAGTTAAACGCTTGTCGTTGCTTATTGATTTCAAAGTAGGCAGTGGAGAGCGTTAATATGATCGTTGTTAACGAAACGATGGATAAGGCAAGCAGCACCCGCAAGGGATGATCATAATAAACAGCAAAGCGCTTTCTGAATAACACCGCCAACCATGGCACCAGCACGACAACGCCTACGGAGTCCCCTAGCCACCAACTTAACCAATTTAGCAGCACTTGATCAGAGCTCAGTAAATCAAAGCCGTAAAGAATTGAGGTACCAGTACTGGCACTGATTAAACAACCAACTGGGCCTGCCAATGCGATAAAGCTAAGCACATGGCGGACATTATAGAATTCCAGCTTTTTACCAATGAAGTGCCTTACTAAGGTGTACGCAACAGCGGTTTGCAACGCACTGCCTAGAGCAATGAGAACTGGCAATAAAATATTAATTTGCCCAGTATTATCGTAACCGATCGCAATATTTACGAGTGCCGAGCCCAGCAGTACCCCTACAATCGGCCAATAACCAAACAAAAGACAAGCAGCAATCGCGACACCAGAAGCTGGCCAAATAACCGTTGCATAACCGGGGGGGATCGCAAACATTTGCCCCAGCCATCCAGCAATAAAATAGCTTAACGCCGTTAAGAGGATTATTTTTAAAACCTGAGCCATCGATGAAGGAGCCTTTCATCCATTAATACAAGCATTCACAGAACATTCAGATTGCGCTGAGCATGCAAAGATAAGTAAAAATATATCAAAAACCTTGGTCGAGCGATAACAAGCCAATAAATAATATGCCTATTTTTAGATCATTTGATATCAGCCATTAGAATACGGTTGAAATATTCTAACCGCTCTTTTAGATTATCTGCTCAATGGATCTGACGAATTTCTTACAAATAGATTTTATAAACATGGATTGTTTAAAGTGCTATAGGCTGATTATAGCCAATACTTAGCATTCACACCTGCCATTCTTTATAACGCTACGGTCATTCTTTCAGATCCGTCTCCCCTCTTGGAAGAGGGTACTCCTTCACACACATCTGGAAGATGAAATGAAAAAATCATTGCTATTGATTGTAACAACTGCAGCACTCACTGGCTGCGCTGGTGTTATGCCAACAAAGTCTAATCAGGAATTTACTTCAGCAACCCACTCAGGTAACTACACTGCCGCTTCACAATTTGCTTTGGAAAAGTCGGGGTTCGATCCGGAGAAGCAAACTGTCTCGGACATTCTATGGGCGATAGAAGCGGGGGCAGCGCTAAACTACGCTGGAGATTATGAGTTATCCAATCAAGTTTTTGATGCAACCGAAAAGTCAATGAAAGAAGTCGACCAAGAAGGGTTTGTAAGTAACTCGCTTCAGACCGGCCTATCAATGGTTGGTAACGACACTTTCCTAGATTACGAACAAACTCAATATGATGGTGTTATGACAAACACCTATAAAGCATGGAACTTTATGCTTACAGGTGATTACAACAATGCCCGTGTCGAATGGAATCGCGCGGAAGAACGCCAACGACGAGCAGCAGAGTTCTTTGCAGAGCAAATCAAAGAGCAAGAAGAGAAACTTAAAGAAGAAGGCGAAGACAGTAAGTTCAATCCTGCTGAATTTGTCGCAAAAACACTAAACAGTGATGAAACTCGCGCCATGCTTGAAGAAAAGGGCGTGACTTTCGATCAATGGAAACCATATGAAGGTTTTGTAAACCCATACACGACCTATTCATACGGCCTTAATTTACTTTTAAATGGCAAGTCTTCATCTGACTTTAATAAAGCAGCAGATGCCTTTAAACGTGTTTACGGCCTCACAAACTCAGCACAGGTAAAAGCGGATTTAGACTTAGCCAAGAGCCTTGCAAAAGGATCTAAATCAACGGATAACATGGTTTGGGTTATTTTTGAGAATGGTGAGTCCATGGTTAAAGAAGAGTTCCGTTTAGACCTACCATTATTCCTATTTACTGAAGATGTTGCCTACACAGGCATTGCACTTCCTCGCCTAAAGGCTCGCGATCAAGCCTTCCCAAATATCGAAGTTGAAGGCGTTAAAACGGAAGTCATCGCGGATATGGATAAAATTATCGGCGCTGAATTTGAAAAGAACTACAACATGGTTCTTACACGCGAAATCACTCGAACAATTCTGAAAACAGTCGCTCAAAAGCAGATCAACGATAGCAATCCTCTTGCAGGTTTCGCTGCTGGTGTTCTTCAAGGCGCTATGACAAAAGCAGACACTCGTACTTTTACTTCTTTACCTAAGCAATATCAGACAGCACACGTAAAACGTAGCGGTGACTCAATTAAAGTGAAAGCAGGCAACTATGAAATTCCTGTTTCACTAGATACCTCTTCAAAACGACATATCGTACACGTTAAAGCTGCTAGCTCTTCATCTGAGCCTCTTATTCGCGTTATTAACCTTTAAGGAACACCGCAATGTTAAAACTTAAAACCCTTGCTGCCACAATACTTGCTATCACTATTACAGGCTGCACTACCCCTACAGCTTATATTAACGCCGAGAGTAAGACTGAAAATATTGTTGCTGGTCTTTCATACGCTGATTTCAAAGGTGCTGCAGAATCTATGTCAGATGAGATCATTGCAAATAAAATGCTAGACCATCCAGATGCAAATGGCCGCTATATCCTATTTGTATCTGATATCACTAACGACACAATGCAGCGAATTGATACAGACCAGCTCGCTAAAAGCATTCGGGTGAAACTAACAAACAGTGGCAAGTTCCTTGTAACTAATGCTTTTACTGATGGTGACAAAGCTGTCGCTCAAATGCGTCAGTTAAAAGATTCAGAAATGGTTAAGCAATCATCTGTTAAGGGAGCGGGCCAAGTATATGCTCCTGACTTCAGCCTCTCAGGCAAAATCATGCAGCGCAATAACACAATGGATAACAGCGACACTCGAATTGAGTACTACTTCCAGTTGTCCCTAACTAACCTTGAGAACGGCCTTTCTTACTGGGAAGGCGAACGAGTTGTCGGCAAAGTTGCTGATGGCGACACAGTATCTTGGTAACAGCTGCTTAAGAAAGGAATCCTATTATGAAATACACCGCGATAGCACTTGCTGTCGCGTTGGCAGCTTTCAATGCCAACGCAAATGACGAATCCCAAGAATTAGACTCTATCGATTCATTGGACAGTTCAATGGAGCTAGCTGACGAATCCTTTGATGATTTTGAAGAAGACTTCGAAGAGGATTTTGAGGAAGACTTTGAAGAGGATTTCGAAGAAGATAATTCCATCGCCAACAGCGAAGATCTTGTCACACCTGCCGATGAAGCAAAAGCTTTTGGAGAACAGTCAGCAGATTCTGTGAATAAGGTTAAAAATCCTCGCAAAGAGATCAACGCTCTGCTCGATCAATATAAAATTGATGTAGAAGCTCAGTTAGCGGAAGCAGGTAAAAGCCATTTAGTAAGCTTAACAACAGGAAAAGCAACTGTTGCTGTCGATAAAGCAAACCCTGACTGGTCTCGTTACCGTGCAAACGCTATTCGACGTGCTGTAGCGGATGCCAAACAATCTCATTTAATGAATTTAAATACGAGCGTACGAAACAACGTTGTCATGGAATTTTTCATGGATGAAGGCGCTCCAGCACCCACTGCAGATGATTTCAAATCTGAATCTAGAGCGGCTAGTGTTTATGAGAAAGCCGTTGCCCTAATGGAAGCGAAGCTTGATTCAGCACTTGAAGAAGAAGGCCTTGATCCTGCCGAGTTTAAAAGTGCAAGCAAGCAGAAGAAACAAGAGCTAATGCGTGATCACTTCG
The DNA here is from genome assembly GCF_004363305.1 of Marinomonas communis. Classification (GTDB taxonomy): domain Bacteria; phylum Pseudomonadota; class Gammaproteobacteria; order Pseudomonadales; family Marinomonadaceae; genus Marinomonas; species Marinomonas communis. The sequence continues at coordinate 25,752 of NZ_SNZA01000002.1, forward strand.
CAGAGGAAAGCATTACCGAAGCCTTTGGCGATATGTCAGGTATGTTCGTCATTAAAACCTTTGAGATGTACAACAGTAGCGGTAAGGGTTACGTCGGCGTCGTTTTAGCAAAATCTTTGAAGAAAAGAGATCAGTTAAAAGCGCTTATTGAATCAAAAGGTCAAGTAAAGCCTGATGTTGCTATGGCCAATCCAGCCTTTGCTAATGTACAAGCGACTCTAAGCGCCAACCAAACGCCTTACTTAGAGTATGGAACGACGGTCGAGTACGATGATAAAGGTTTTCCAATGATTATTTCATATGGTCAAGCCGGTGTTAAATACACTGACAATGACCGTCTTATGGATAAAAAAGTTAAAGCTGCATATAAACAAGCACGAGCAAACGCTTTAGCTAACCTTGCGCAAACCTATAATATGAGTGGTGATTACTTCAGCAAAGTCTCAGAACAACGCACAGAAGTTCAAGAAGTTGTTCATACGCTTGCGAGTAGCAAATCAGTCTCATCTATGGATCCAGGTGTTGTTGAAACCTTACGTACAGTAACGAATGACGCAACTAAGATGACCGCTTCAATTAAAGGACTTAATGGTCTTCGCACGATGAACAAATGGGAGATGACGCACCCTATTACCGGTCATGAAATGGTAGGCGTTGCAGTTGTCTGGCACCCAGTTTATGTGCGCAATGCAGAAGCGATGCAAAGCGGTAAAACTGCCAAGCAAATTGAAGATACTCAACCGAAGAAAGACTCAGGAGTTATAACGACTCAGCAGTCTAAATCTCGCTTTAGCGCAGCAGATTTCTAACATGAAGAAAGGCTTAACTATTTTGGCTGCTAGCTTGATAGCAGCCATGCCTGCTTTTGCAGGTATCGAATCCATTCAAGTAATCGGGGAAGGCCCTAGCCGAGATGCGGCAATTGATGCGGCACTGGTGAGTGCCGTAGAACAAGTGGTTGGTGTTGATATCAAAAGTGAGCGCTCCTCTATTGATATTTACCAAGAAAACGAAGACGGCTTTGAGTTCACTGAGGCAACAACGGGAGGGTCAACCTACTCAAGTTCAGGGAATACAACTTATCGAGTATTAAGCGAAAGCTGTGATAGTGGTTTTTGTAAAGTACGTCTACAAGCGAATGTAGAATACGATGACGACAAACGACGCCAAAAAAGCTTGAAAGGTATGAACGGTAGCCGCCGCACTTTAGCCATTGAAAACTTTTCTGGTAACAAGCACGCTAGAGATCTTACTAAAGCACTCGAAGCAAGATTTGTTCAAGATCGATTATTTAGTGTCGTAGCAGACCGAAGCAAACCTGGAGTAGATTACGTTTTACGCGGGAAAGTACTTGAAGCGAATACAACGAAAAAAGTCACAGACACTCGCAAAACGCTTGAGTTAACAGGTGAAAAAGTTGGCAGCAAAACAACTCACTATTCTAGCCGAGTCATTGTTGAATATCAGATGATCGATTTGATTAACAACCAAATCAAATGGAGTGAAAAAGTCCCAACGACTTCTAGCCGTGATAATTTATCCCTACTCATTGATATTTCTAGCCGAAAAATTTTCGACCAATTAAAAGACAATATCTACCCTCTCATCTTACTCCATACAAGTGATAACAACTTTGTTCTGAACTCAGGTGGTAAGACGGTTAAAGAAGGCGAGCTTTTCGATATATATGCAGTCGGCGAGGAACTCTTCGACCCTTATACTAAAGAAAGCTTAGGCTACACTGAGAACAAGGTTGGTAGAGTCAAAGTAAACAGAGTACAACATAAAACGGCTTATGTTTCAGTTGTCAGTGGTGACAGTTCGAATATGATGGATCTCCCCGTTGCAAGACGCGTTAAGACCTCTCCTAAACCATCCTCAAGCTTTTCTACTAAAAAAGCTCCTAAAGCGCCTGTAGAACGTACCAGTGGATTTATTATTGGCAGCTAACGGGCTGTTAGAGCGGGAGAGTCAAAAAATGCAAAACGCACACTTTAAGGTGCGTTTTTTGTGCTGAGCACATTTTAACAAGAGCTCAGAAGCAAAAAAGCCCCGCTTAATGCGAGGCTTTAATATGCATGGTGCCCAGAGGCGGAATCGAACCACCGACACGGGGATTTTCAATCCCCTGCTCTACCGACTGAGCTATCTGGGCTTTTAAAGCAAGTTTCTAAGGCACTTACTTTATATAAATCAGAAACTTACCTGATCTAATAAAACAATGGTGCCCAGAGGCGGAATCGAACCACCGACACGGGGATTTTCAATCCCCTGCTCTACCGACTGAGCTATCTGGGCAAGTGCGGCGTATTATAAATAACTCACTCTGACCGTCAACTGTTTTTTAATTTTTTTGTTGATAAGTTAGGAAATTAGCTCTCTCTGGTATGATAGAAAAATTATAGGAGAGACAACATGCTACATATTGTTTTGTACCAACCAGAAATTCCACCTAATACCGGCAATGTCATTCGCCTATGTGCAAACACAGGCTACCAATTGCACTTGATTGAGCCACTTGGCTTCGACCTAGATGAAAAGAAGGTTCGTCGTGCTGGGTTAGACTATCACGAGCTTGCCCGAGTCAAACGCTATGCAGATTGGCAAACATTTTTATCCGAGAACGAAGGGCAGCTGGGCACTGTGTATGCGCTGACCACAAAAGGCAGTCAAACACATTCAACGGCTTCCTTTGCAGTCAATGATGTTCTGGTGTTCGGCCCCGAAACACGAGGCTTACCCAATGACTTCATCGAAGCACTCCCTAACCAGCAGCGTCTACGTTTGCCCATGCAAGCAGGCTCCCGCAGCCTAAATTTGTCGAATACCGTTGCGGTTATGGTGTATGAATCTTGGCGCCAACTGGATTACGCCATGCCTGAGAGCATCTAAAACAGGGATAGGTTATGTTGCTAGGAAAGCTGGTCCACAAGAGAAATCGCTCGCGACAGCGCTATCGTAAACAAGTACACCTGCACGCCGTCAAAGACCTTAAACGGCGCTTTCTTATGCTGGCTGCAGTAGTAGCGGTGCACAGTGTTGCCATGGTGTACTTTGAAGACCTAGATTGGTGGCAGGCATTTTGGCTCACCATGACATCTGCCAGCACCACTGGTTATGGCGATATCTCAGCCGCCACCTTTTGGGGGCAGCTGGCTACGATTGTGTTTATCTATGGTATGGGCATTACTCTGCTAGCACAGATCGCCAGCGACTATGTCGAGATACGTTTAATTCGCAAAGAAATGAAAATCAAAGGACGTTTGGAGTGGAGCGATATGCAAGATCACCTTCTTATTATCAATACCCCAACCACTGATACAGAGCGCTATTTAACTCTTTTAGTTCAGCAAATTTGCAATACTCCAGGGCTGGATGATGCGCCCATACAAATCCTCACGCCTAAGTTTCCAGAAGGCCTTCCTGAAACATTGAGAGCACAGGGTGTTGTTCATCATACAGGAGATGCGACCGCACCGGGCATGCTGGACAGCGCGGGGGTTGCAAAAGCCAAATATATCGTCGTGCTGTCACCTGACAGCTTAGATAGCCACAGTGACAGTTTGGTATTTGATACGCTTCATCGTATTAAAGAAATTGGTACCAAAGCATTTATCTTGGCCGAAGCCATCGATGATGCAAACCGCGAACGCTTTCGCCAGTCAGGCGCTAAAGCAGTGATTCGACCAGTGCGGGCATACCCAGAGATGCTTGTTCGTTCATTGGTTGCGCCTGGAACAGAGCGAGTATTAGAAGATCTTTTCCGATACCAAGGGGATCACACCATCCGCATTAACGTTTCCCTTTACAACATAAGATGGGCAGACGTGGTGACAGAGCTCATCCAGCGGGATTTAGGTACAGCAATTGGTTTCGAGGACACGATGGGCAATATCGTCACGCATCCTAAATCCAGCGAACGCATCAGCTTAAACGCTCTAATACTCCTAATAGGAGAAGACCAAAAGGCACCGACAAAGGAAGATATTTTAAGAATTCTGGCTCAACACAGCCAAGCCAATTAGCAAAAAGCCAAGCAGATGCTTGGCTTTTCTTTTTGATGTGGTGTTACAGCTGCCCCGTCAGTACGAGGTACTTCTCCATCAGCTGCTCTTCCGTCTCTTTGAAATTCGGGTCATGAGGAATACAGTCAACTGGACAAACCTGCTGACATTGAGGCTCATCGTAGTGACCAATACACTCTGTACATTTAGCCGGATCGATGACGTAAATCTCTTCACCTTGGCTAATCGCTTCGTTAGGACATTCTGGTTCACACACATCACAGTTGATGCATTCATCAGTAATAATCAGAGACATATTGCTCTCCTAAAAAACCACTGCCCGAAGGCAATATAAAATCAAGAACGTTTTGCAGCTGCTACTTGACGGTAGTGCTCAGTAAGTACGTGCTTCACCTTAGGGTGCACAAACATACCAAAATCTCCGTCGAGAGAAGCGATTTCACGTACCAAAGTAGATGAGATGTAAGAGTGCTTTTCTGAAGGTGTTAGAAACAAACTCTCAACATCCGGCGCTATCACTCGGTTCATATTTGCCAATTGGAATTCATATTCGAAATCCGACACTGCACGTAAACCACGTACGACAACTTGACCATTAACCGAGCGAGTAAACTCAGTCAGCAAGTTATCGAAACCCAACACCTCAACATTATCGAGATGGCCTAGCACTTCCTCTGCTAACTGAATACGTACATCGTGAGCCAAGGCAGGTCGTTTCTTGGGGCTTGCTGCCACGGCAACAATGACCTTTGGAAACAGTTTCGCGGCACGTTCCACAAGATCTGCGTGACCATTTGTTATAGGGTCAAATGTGCCTGGATAAACTGCGATTGTACTCATAGCTCTAGTCCAATTTTTTAATATTAATTTGAAGAACCAGATGATTCTTGGCTAACCTTTCGGCTGCGCATCATATAAGAATCTTCTGTTCTTCTCAAATAAGCGACCTAAATAGTCAGCTTTCGCATCAAATTACGAATGGTGCAACAAACTGCTTCAACACCGAAATTGCCAAGAAAATAAAAATTGGCGATAGATCAAAGCCCCCAAGCGAAGGGATAAAGCGATGACAAACGCGGTATAACGGCTCACATACTTGACCTACCAATAACGCACCAGGGTGACCCGAACCCGGCGCCACCCAGCTTAGAATGACAGAGATCAGCATAGCCCAAAAATACAAATCCAACAGATGATACGCCACGCCCGCTACGGTGTAGATCACATAATGAGTTGGCGTGAGCTGATAACCAACAATCGCCATAATAATGACTAAAATGACCGCCTGTACAGCCAAGGCCAACACTACTGAAGACGTGTCAATACGACCGATCGAAGGGATCACCTTACGAAGAGGCTTTAGTAATGGACTCGTTGCTTTTACCACACCCTGGCTAATTGGGTTATAAAAGTCCGCTTTACTTAGTTGAAGCACTAGGCGCAACAACACAATAAACAGGTATAAGTTACCCAATGTTTTGACCACTAAAATGAATGGATCACTCATCATTGTCTTTTCCAACCCTCATTATTTGTTGGCAAATTCTTTACCGAGCTCTTTTGAGCGCTCTGCACAAGCATCTACTGCAGCCGTCATCAGTGACTGAATCCCTTGTTCTTCTAGAGTTTCTAATGCCGCTTGAGTAGTACCGTTTGGAGATGTGATATTTTTGCGTAGCTGAGCAATATCTTCGTCTAGCTCAGTCACCATCGCTGCCGCCCCTTTCATGGCGTACGTTGACAGCTTACGACTCGTCGCTTCATCCAACCCTTGCGCCACACCTGCTTCAATCATCACTTCTAGCATACGGAAAAAGTACGCTGGAGCGCTGCCTGAAAGCGCCGTCACAGTGTGCATTTGCGCTTCGTCTTCGATCCAAACATGGCTACCAAAACTGTCAAAAGCATTCGCAACCCAATTCTTTTGATCCTCACTGGTGTGCTCGTTCGCAATCAAGCCAGACATGCCAGCCCCCACCAAAGCTGGGGTATTTGGCATAGAGCGCACAACAGCAACGGGTTGTCCTAACCAGCTTTCCAAGGCACCAATTTCAATACCCGCTGCGACCGATACAAACAATTGCTCAGGGCGAACAACCGTCGCAAACTCTTCTACCACTGATTGCAGCAAGTTTGGTTTAACACACAAAAAGACAACGTCCGCAGCCGCAACCGCTTCCTTGTTATCTGCGTACATAGTCATACCAAAACGTTGCTCAAGGCGCGGATGATCCTCTACGTTGATCGAACTACCCACAATAGCATCGCCGGAATAACCACTGGCACGCAAACCGCCAATGATCGCTGATGCCATGTTACCTACGCCTACAAACGCAATCTTCAAAGTCATTGTTCACCTTATTCGTTAAAATGTACCGGAACGTCTGTCGTTCACTTTAAGTATATTGTCGTGCACCGAAAATCGCCGTGCCAACACGCACCATGGTGCTGCCCGATGCAATGGCTGCCGCCAAGTCCCCAGACATACCAATCGATAGCGTGTCCACCATCGGGTCGTTCTTTTGCAGTGTTAAAAACGCTTGTTGCAGCGGCGCATATACTTCTCGCTGCAGCGCCATATCCGTTTGCGGTGCTGGAATCGCCATCAATCCTCGCAATGAAAGATTCGGCAAGCTTTTCACTAACGCCACAACCCCCTCTAAATCGCTCAATTCGATGCCCGACTTAGAAGTCTCGCCGCTGATGTTAACTTGAATTAGAACATTCAATGGGGGCAACTCTGTAGGACGCTGTTCACTTAAACGTCTAGCAATTTTTTCTCGATCAATGGTATGTACCCAATCCATTGTCTCTGCAATCTGACGCGATTTATTTGATTGAATAGGACCAATAAAATGCCACTCGATATCGCTCAGGTGAGATAAAGCTTGATACTTCTCTACGGCTTCCTGAACGTAGTTCTCACCAAACAAACGCTGTCCAGCCGCGTACGCAGACTCCAAATCAGCAAGAGGCTTTGTCTTACTCACGGCAAGTAATCGCACATCAGAAGCTGAACGACCACACTGTGCGGCACAATCCGCTATATCACGTTGAACTTGCCTTAAATTGTCAGCAATACTCACAAGCACTCCTAATACTGAACTCGTCTTTAATCGCCATACGCTTCATCTAAATCTTTTACAAATTTGCCGTAGTACTCCAATCGGAAGCCAACGCTTTCTGTAACTGCGTTAGCCGCTGCGACTGAGGCAAAGTACAACTTATCGTGGTTTGCTTGCTCTGGGTACAGAGCCACGCCAATCTTAACACCACCGCTCAACACTGAAACTTGGTTTGGATCTGCTTTAAGCAGCGCACTTTGTACTTTTTGCGCAACAACAGGCCCATCATCCAATTGCGATATGCGCATTGCCATCACAAATTCATGGTCTGATACGTTGGCCAATAGATCATTGTCTCGCAATGTATCGCGCAAAATATCGGACAGCAACTTGAGCTCATCCTCTTCCGCTTCTTCATTCACCAAAACGGAGACAAAGGCTAGACGTTGGAAGTAACGGCGTGCATCACGCAGCATCATATCCAATGCTTTAGCGAAGGAATGGGGTTGCAATAAACCTGTTACTGCATTCGTATGCTGCTGTAACGTTGCATCGGTCTGGCAACGAATCACCATTGATTTAACCCAGCTCGGTAAAGAATGAAGCACTTGCTCTAGTGCCCAATAATGCATGCGCTGCTCTATTTCAGTGACAAACTTCGGTGAGAATAAACAGAAGGTAAACCAGTTTTTTTGGCCGTCTTGTATGCTAACTAGATCACACGAATCAATGGAATAGTCACCTAAGCACTCCTGCCAACGCTCCCAATCAGCACGCGTTGCGACATTGCTTTCACGGGCAAACGCTCGAGATGGACTGGCAACAAACGTCGCTAGAGATTGAGGTACACGCGACACATTCCCTAATGCATCTCCCAAGCTTGGCCAATCTTGGTAATTGATAACACGCCACTGGGTCAGCTCTTGATCACAAGTCAGTACACAGACCTTCAGATTATTAGGAAATAACTCACCGATACTGCCAATCATTTGCTCAACATAAGCAATGGGATTCATGCTACAAGCCACTTGGCTCAGCATAAGCTGATCAACCTTACGCAACTGCAATAGGAAGTCACGTTGCATTAGCAACTCATGTACAGCCTCTTGCGAGGTCTCATCCTTAGTATCTATCTCCATAAACCCCATTACCAAAATCGTTCAAGCCTTCATGGATCATGTGCTACTCAAGGGCACATGATCCTCTTTTGGCAACTTTATCATTAATTGAGAACCTAATCACGACACACGGTGCCGAGAACACTCTTAGTTTAGGGAGTATACGCGCTGACCTGAGATGTAGGTTTGTAGCACTCGGCCAGCCATTTGCTCACCATTGAAGCCAGAGTTTGACCCTTTGGATTTTCTCGTACTTTGGTCCCAAATCCATTTATCTGTGCTATCAAACACCACAAAGTCGGCGAAGCTACCCACTGCCAGAGAACCGGCTTCTAGGCCAAAGCAAGCCGCAGGTCCTACAGTTAGAGCCGTCAACAACTGGTCAAGCTCTAAATCACCTTCGTCCATTAAACGAAGCGCTAACGGTAACAACACTTCTACGTTAGCCATGCCGGGGTCGGTTGCTGCAAATGGCGCGACTTTCGCCATCTTTTCATGAGGCTGGTGATCTGAACAAATGGCATTAATGACACCTGTTTTCAGCCCCTCAATCAACGTCAATCGATCATTCTCGGAGCGAAGCGGGGGCAGCACATGGAACTGACCATCGAACTCTTTGAGCACTTCATCGGTCAATAACAAGTTATGCAGCGCTACGTCACATGTCACATCCAAGCCCGATGCTTTCGCATCAGCAATCATTTCAACCGACTTCGCACAAGACAAGCGAGCAAAGTGCGCGCGAACGCCAGTTTTCTCGACCAACAGCAAATCACGCATCAAAGCGATGGTTTCTGCCGTTTCAGGGATACCCGCTAAACCATGCATAGTCGACATCATGCCTTCGTGCGCACAGCCACCTTCCGATAGACTGCTGTCATTCGGATGAAACACGACGAGTAAGTCATGGGTTGCTGCGTATTCCAATGCACGGGACAAGACACGATTACTTGCCAGATCATGGCCATGGTTTGACAAAGCCACACAACCCGCATCCGTTAACGCCACCATGTTACTCAGTTGCTCACCTTGTAATCCTTGAGTCAGCGCACCGATCGGAAACACATTCGCCATGCCCGCTTCGTCTGCTTTATCTTGGATCAATGCCGCTACTGCAGGTGTATCAACAATTGGCTTCGTATTTGGCGGGCATACCAATGTGGTCACACCACCCGATACTGCCGCACGACCTTCTGAAGCAATCGTGCCCTTTTGCGAGTAACCTGGTTCACGCAACGCAACCGCAGTATCTACCAAACCAGGCAATATCCATTTACCCGATACATCGAGCACTTCCGCGTCGTCAAAACCTGCTGGCGCCTCACCCATTGCAACAATTCGATGATCTTCGATAAACAGATCAATCACCGCGTCTAAATTCTGGCTTGGGTCAATAACGCGACCGTTACTTATGCGAAGTTTCATATTAGCCCTCATCTCCCACAGCCTGTTGCTCTTGAACTTGGCCACTCATAGCCATCGACATAACAGCCATACGCACCGCGATGCCATTGGTCACCTGATCCAGAATTACCGCTCGGTCGCCATCCGCTACTTCCGATGAAATCTCTACACCTCGGTTAATTGGCCCAGGGTGCATGACGATGGCATCTGGTTTGGCCCAAGATAGACTCTCTTCCGTCAAGCCATACAAGCGATAAAACTCGCTTTCGCTCGGCAACAATGCGCCAGCCATACGCTCTTTCTGCAAGCGCAACATGACCACAACGTCCACATCCTCCAAGCCTGCTTTCAGGTCATGGCAGATGTTAGCGCCCATATCACGGAAAAACTCAGGTACTAAGGTTTTCGGCCCAACCAGACGAATGTCTTCAACACCTAAGGTTTTCAAGGCATGCAATTCTGAACGTGCTACTCGGGAATGAAGGATATCGCCAACGATGGCAACTTTAAGGCCTTCAAATTGACCTTTGTGTCGACGAATGGTCAACATATCCAGCATCGCCTGCGTCGGATGAGCATGACGACCATCCCCAGCGTTGATGATGGCAACATTTGGCGAGCAATGCTCAGCAATGAAATGCGGCGCTCCGCTGTCTTGGTGGCGCACAACGAACATATCACTTTGCATCGCTTCAAGGTTCTGCAGGGTATCCAGTAAGGATTCACCTTTCGAGGTCGCTGAGGTAGCAATATTGAGGTTAATGACGTCAGCAGACAGGCGTTTAGCAGCCAGCTCAAAGGTCGTTCGCGTACGAGTGGAATTTTCGAAGAATAGATTAACAACCGTTTTACCTCGTAGAAGAGGTACTTTCTTAACGGACTGTTCACCCATGGATAGGAAAGATTCTGCGCGGTCGAGAATCTCCGTTAGAATTTCTTTACTTAAGCCATCTAAGGTTAGAAAGTGCTTTAGTTGACCTTGTTCGTTTAACTGTAACGCCCGAGGGTCGGATCGCATCATAGTTTGCTTTCCTCAATCACTATGTATGATAGGAAAATGCCCGGCACAGACTAAGCTGCAACCGGGCATTCGTGGGCTAGATGGTCAATTTGGCAAGAATTATCGCCAAACATCACCTTATTAGCGAACCACTGTATCCAAGTCCTAATTGTCGTATGACTTGCCCAAAAAATAAAGCTCCCGCCCTATTTTTAATGGGTTTCAATCACAGAAACTGCCAATGGTGTAGGGCCTGACAGTTTTACACGTTGATTTGACTTCAACGACAGCTGCTCTCCCACCACATCGGCGCGTATTGGCAGCTCTCGGCTGTTTAAGTCAAACAAAATCGCCAAAGTGATGCTGGCTGGACGACCAAAGTCAAAAATCTCATTCATGGCAGCACGAATGGTGCGCCCAGACATCAATACATCGTCCACTAAAATAACATGACGGTCTTCTAATGCTGGTAGCTGTGTGTGCCCAACCTTTGGGTTCAGACCAGCACGAGTGAAGTCGTCTCGGTAAAAAGTAATATCCAATGTCGCCAACTCTTCATCCGTCGGTACGGCATCGAGAATTTCATTCGCTACCCAAACACCACCGGAGTGGATACCCACAACGATAGGGTTATCAATATGGTGCTGCTGACAGTATTGCGCCAGTTGCTGCTTCATGGAGGCCAGCGCTTTATCAAGATCCAACGTCATGTGTGATGCTTATCCTTGGTCAATCAATCGGAGCTGGCCGTCTGCTGCGCAAACCATGATTCCAAAATCATTTGTGCAGCCAACCCATCGACTGAGTTTTCTTTAAAGTTACGGTTACCGCCTTGAGCAATCACTTGCCCTTTCGCCTCATAGGAGGACAGACGTTCATCCATCATATGGTATGGGCGGTTGTAACGTCCATGGAGACGTTTCGCAAATTTTCGTGCCCGTTGACACATCTCATTTTCGCTACCATCCATATTTAACGGCAAGCCGACCACAAAAGCATCCGGTTGCCATTCTTCAACTAGTGCACTAATCATATCCCAGTTAGGAATACCATCAGTGGCTTTAAGTGGCACAAGCGGGCGGCCTTGCCCAGTCAGGCTTTGGCCAATGGCAACCCCAATGCGGGTCGTACCAAAATCAAACCCCAATACCGCGATCGCAGTATTGGGGTTCGTTGACGTCTTTGATGTGGACGTTTCAGTCATCAAGCATGTCCTATATCCGGCGATAGTAAACTCATATCTAAGCCTAGGACCTTGGTTGCAGCAGTAAACTGCATGTCACTAGGCGTATTAAATAATACGTCTAAATCCGCCTCGCACACCAGCCAATCATTATTGGCAATTTCGCCTTCTAACTGCCCTTCTTCCCAACCGGCGCACCCTAAGGTAATCAAAAATGACTCCGGGCCATCGCCAGAAGCAATATGCTCAAGCGTTTCTAGCGAAGCTGAAAGACAGACATCATCGGTGACTCGTAAGGTATTTCCCCAGCACTTATCACTGCTGTGCAGAATAAAGCCACGTTCTGATTCCACTGGCCCACCCACTAAGATCTGTTCTGAGGTTAAGGTTGGCAGCGACATTTGCATACCAAGATGCTCTGCCAACTCACCAAAATCGACGTTTGATGGTCGATTAATCACAATGCCCATCGCACCCGTTTCCGTGTGCTCGCAGACATAAACCACCGTGTGTTCAAAGTTTGGATCATTCAAATGCGGCATAGAAATCAAAAAGTGATTCTTTAACGATTGGAATGTATTCGCCATAAACAACGCCCCCTTTAAAAATGACGCAAGAGCTCGCGCCTAAATCCTTCGATCAAATAAACGCTCTTTCTCTAACTCTGAAAATCGAAGGTCGTAATGCCAGTATAGGACAATCAATTCATTTGCCCACTGATAAGTTTCTTTTATCTGAATTATCCTTCATTTTATAAAAAATGCTGGTAAACTAATAAAATTCAACCAAATGGTTAATTAAAACCTTATTTTTCACCCACTGAGCACGAAAGTAGGACCGTCACTTGCACCACAAATCTCAACAAATTAGTTTAGAGACATGGCGTGATCAGTATCTCGAAGAAACCATCGATCTGCGCTATTTCTTTCATAATGGCTGGTCGTCCTAGGCCTTTCCTATATTTGCGTCAATTCACTTTTTAACTGACTGAGCTATGCTCTAGTCCATATTGAACACGTTCATAGGAAATTCGTCATGATTTTAGAAGCTGTCGATTACCAAAGCCCAACTGCCGCTCAAGACTTCGTTAAATCCCTACGTGAAACAGGGTTCGGCGTCCTGAAAAACCATCCTATTCGCCAACAGTTGGTCTCTGATATTTACCAAAACTGGCATGACTTTTTTAATAGCGAAGAAAAGCACAACTTTCGCTACAACGTCGGAACACAAGATGGCTACTTCCCGCCCGATGTCTCTGAAACGGCAAAAGGTCACAGTAAGAAAGACATCAAGGAATATTTCCACTATTACCCATGGGGACAGTGTCCAACGGCACATAAAGCAGAGCTGGCTCAGTACTATCAAGAGGCCAATCAGCTTGCCGAGCAACTATTAGGATGGATCGAGCAATACACGCCTAGCGATATAGCAAGTCACTACTCTCAACCACTGTCCAGCATGATTGAAAAAAGCGATCAGACTTTGTTGCGGGTTTTGCACTACCCACCATTGAAAGGTGATGAGGAGTTAGGTGCGATCCGCGCAGGTGCGCACGAAGACATCAACTTGATCACCATTTTGCCAGCAGCGAATGAACCAGGGCTACAAGTGCAGCTTAAAAATGGCGATTGGATCGACGTACCCTGTGACTTCGGCAACCTGATCGTCAACATTGGCGACATGTTACAAGAAGCGTCTGCGGGATACTTTCCTTCTACTTCCCATAGGGTCATCAACCCGGAAGGCACCGATAAAACCAAAGCAAGGATTTCTCTACCGCTATTTCTTCACCCAAGGCCCGATGTGAAATTATCTGAGCGCCATACGGCAGGCACATACCTGCATGAACGTTTAGTGGAACTTGGCGTTATCTAAACCCAGCACAGAGATAAGACACGACCTAGTGTCTTATCTCTGGTTCACTACAATACTGCCTTGACCAGTAAGACCCCACCCGACAACACCAGCATCCCCATCGCCAATCGTTTTACTACATCCGCCTCCAACAGAGAGAGCAAAAAGCGTCTTGATAAATAGGTTCCTGCCAGCACCAGTGGCGCACCAATCAATGACACGAATTGCACTTCTAATGAGATAGACTCGGTGACAAGCGACATACCTGTTCTAAATGCGGCTAACAACAAGAACAAACTGAGCAACGTCGCTCTGATCACAATCAAGGGCACAGGTTGACGATACATCAGATAAGATATCGGTGGCCCTGCTGTCGAAAAAAGGCCACTTAGTAACCCAGCAAAGACACCACTCAACGCAAAATGCCAGCTAGGAGAAGGCGCCTTGAGCGGATCAGGTTTTAACATTGAACTGACGCAAACAAGGATCATCACGATGCCCAATAATCCCTGTAGCACATTCAATGCCGCTTGCCCCAAATGATCGAGCCAGTACAAACCAACCGCCACCATCGGAAGAGCGACACTTAGAAATACCCACATAGAGCGAAATTGCGCCTGTCGCCACACTCCACCGTATAGACCTGACGCTCCATTCACTAAGCTCAGCAAGCTGGCGATAAATGCCAATTCCGGAATCGTCATTAATTCCAGCGCCCCACCAATCCCTAGTACGATCAAACCAAAGCCGAAACCTGTTGCCGTCTGGATATACGTCCCGAGAGCAATGACCGACAACAACATCAACAATGAGATATCCAATACCGTTCTCCAACCTAGAGCATGAAACCTGCATATTTGGACTACGAGACAACACTTTAAGACTATCAATCAAGTATTACTCGCAAGAACCGCCTATGTTAATTCACGCAGATGATAATCTTTCTTATTTTCTGCCATTCATACAATAACAAGGGAGTTTGCCATGAAAGCAGCGGTTGCTAATACCTTCGGCTCAATTCTTAACATCGAAGATGTCCAGAAGCCTACCATTGAACCTCACCAAGTATTGGTAAAAATCCACGCCTGTGGTGTCTGCCATACGGATCTACATGCCTGTCATGGAGACTGGCCAGTAAAGCCCACATTACCTCTTATTCCGGGTCATGAAGGAGTAGGTGAAATCGTAGAAATTGGCTCCGCCGTCTCCCACCTCGCACTGGGTGACCGAGTCGGCATCCCTTGGCTTTACAGTGCTTGTGGCCATTGTGAATACTGCCTAGCTGGGCAAGAAAGTCTATGTTTATCGCAACAGAACGCTGGCTACTCAGTTGCAGGCGGTTATGCAGAATACTGCGCTGCACACGCAGACTATGTCGTCAAAGTACCAACTGGGCTGAACTATGTCGATGCGGCGCCACTGTTCTGTGCGGGCGTAACCACCTACAAAGCTCTTAAAGTATCCGATGCTAAACCAGGTCAATGGGTCGCAATCTTTGGTATTGGGGGCTTAGGACATTTAGCCGTGCAATATGCCGTCGCCATGGGGCTCAGAGTAGTGGCTGTCGACACTGGAGACGCCAAGCGTGAACTAGCAACCTCCTTGGGCGCGGAATATTTCTTTGACTTTATGACGGATAACGTCGTGGAAGACATCAAAGCGACCACTGGTGGTGTGCATGGCAGTGTCTGTACAGCGGTTAGTAAAGCAGGCTTCCGCCAAAGCTATGACGTCGTTCGTCGTGGTGGTAAGTGTGTATTAGTAGGCCTACCTCCAGAGGACATGCCGCTGCCTATTTTTGACACGGTATTAAACGGTGTCAGTGTAGTGGGCTCCATCGTAGGTACTCGAAAAGATCTTGAAGAGTGCCTAGAATTCGCGGCTCGCGGCAAAGTAAAAGCCATCATTACCGAGAAGAAACTGGATGATATTAACGCCATTTTCCAAGACATGGAGAAAGGGGAAATTACCGGACGTATCGTGATGTCTCTAACTTAAAAAAGCCGACTTGCAGCGCTGCAAAATACAGCGCTGCCTTAGATCGACACATAAACCAAATTCATAACTCATATGCGGCGATTTTGTTCATAAAATCGCCGCTTCTTCTATTATCACTTCCTTATTTTGTGATACCTTAGCCCGTCTTTGAACATTGTTTGCATTTTTACCGCCAACACACGTCATGGATGGCTTAATTAAGGGGGTTTTGTGTTTTTTCAGCGAGCGCTGTGGTTTCTGCTGCTGTCCATTATTGGTTGCTTTTCAGGGCTTTCATCGGCCCAAACGTTAACTCTTCCCGTTGAGGACTACCCACCTTACATAACGGTTGATGAATCCTCTAACAGCATTTCAGGCATGGACATTCGTGTTACCCAAGCGGCATTTGCCGCGGTTGGTATTCAAGTTTCATTTGAAACAGCACCATGGCAGGCTATTTTGCAAGGCATTGAATCGGGCGAGTTTGCTGGCACAGTCAGTTGTGCTCGTCGACCTGAGCGCGCCCCATACATGCTGTTTAGCAATGAAGTCAGCACCAGTAGTCGTGTGCTCATCAGCCGTCCATCGTTTGCAACCGACCACATTGAAAGCATTTATGATCTGAACTCTTTCCGTGTAATTTCAGTAGAGCAGTGGGACATGGAACAACAGCTGACCGAGCTAAACATTGAACATTCAACGGTTCAAGGTATTTCAGAAGGGCTTGAATCCATCATGGCTGGGCAAAGTGATGTCTTTTTTGTTTCGCGCTACCCAGTGTTGCATCAAGCAAAAAAAGAGGGGCTACAAAAGTCGATCAAAGTCAGTAGCCTTGTAGCAGAGCCCTTAGTGCCTTTGCACGTATGCTTAAGCAAAAACTACCCACAAGCACGAGAGCTTGTGCAAGCCTTCAACCAAGGGCTACAAATCATTAAACGTAACGGCACATTTCAAGCTATTCGAAATGAGTACCTTTAACCGCTCGCCTTAAATTGGGCAAGCGGGTAGGTGCCAGATTTCGTCTGCGTATTCTTGGGTCGTGCGATCCGATGAAAACTTCGCCATACGAGCGGTATTCATAATAGCCATTCTCGCCCAGCGCGCCTTGTCTTGATACGCTTGCGCCACCAGTTCTTGGCACTCCACATAAGCACGGTAGTCAGCCAATACTTTAAAACGATCACCATGCTCTAGCAGTGCGGAGCGAATCTCATCAAATGCATGAGGCTCATTAGGACTAAAGTAGCCAGAACACAACCAGTCAATCGCGTTTTTAAGCTCTTCATCTCCATGGTAATAGTCATACGGATTGTACCCATGTCGGTCCAACGCCTGTACATCCTCTACTTTCAAGCCAAAGATAAAGATATTATCGTCACCGACCTCTTCTTTGATCTCAACATTGGCACCATCCAATGTGCCTATGGTTAACGCCCCATTCAATGCAAGCTTCATATTGCCTGTACCGGACGCTTCTTTCCCTGCTGTTGAGATCTGTTCAGATAAGTCCGCAGCTGGGATGATTTTCGCAGCCAGAGACACTCGATAATTTGGTAAAAACACGACCTTCAACTTACCTTGAACGCGCGCATCATTATTAATGACATTCGCCACAGCGTTGATGGCATAGATGATCGCTTTCGCCAAGCCATAACCGGGTGCCGCCTTCGCACCAAAAATAAATACCCGTGGTACGATATCAAGATTAGGATCATTTAGTAGTCGATGGTAAAGAGTCAGAATATTTAGCAAACTCAAGTGCTGACGCTTGTATTCATGTAAGCGTTTGATCTGCACATCAAACATGGCCGTTGGGTCT
This sequence comes from Marinomonas communis, assembly GCF_004363305.1. Classification (GTDB taxonomy): domain Bacteria; phylum Pseudomonadota; class Gammaproteobacteria; order Pseudomonadales; family Marinomonadaceae; genus Marinomonas; species Marinomonas communis. Next base: position 43,197 of record NZ_SNZA01000002.1, read on the forward strand.
ACCTCGACGCCACATTCCGCTTTGATCACGTCAGCTAAGCGCTGCTTATTTTGATGTTTAACAGCCATGAAAGCTTGCTGAAATGCTTGATCCTCTGCGAGCCCCTCTAGCTTGCGCAAGCGCTCTAGATTCTTAGGCCAATCTTGCTCAACACCATACTGTTCAAATAACTGTGCAAGCCCAGGATTACAGTTCAATAGCCAGCGACGCGGCGTAATGCCATTGGTTTTGTTAGTCAGTTTATCGGGATAGAACTCATTGAAACGAGCAAACAAATCGCTTTTCAAAAGCTCTGAGTGCAATGCCGCTACACCGTTCACTTTGTGACTGCCAACAACGGCTAAATGCGCCATGCGCACCATCTTATGGTGGCCTTCTTGAATAATCGACAATTCGGTTTTGATGTCATCACGACCAGGCCAACGCTGCTCTACTTGCTCCATAAAACGATGGTTAATTTCGTAGATCAGCTGCAAATGACGAGGAAGAACCTTTTGAAATAAGCCCACACTCCATGTTTCGAGTGCTTCTGGCAGCAACGTATGATTAGTGTAGGCAAAGATACGAGTAACCAATGACCAAGCATGATCCCAATGCAGACGTTTATCGTCCACGAGAATGCGCATTAACTCGACAACGGCGATGGCAGGATGCGTGTCATTAAGCTGAATGGCAGCCTTTTCAGGCAGCTTATCCCAATCCGTACCATTACCGCGTTCAAAGCGTCGTAGAATATCCGCCAAAGAACAAGCCACAAAGAAATACTGCTGAACCAAGCGCAGCTCTTTGCCATTTTCCGTTTTATCATTTGGATAAAGTACTTTGGAAATGGTTTCGCCAATGGCTTTTGAACGCACCGCTTCAACATAGTCACCCTTGTTGAACTCGTCTAGATCAAAGTCTTCGGTTGAGCGCGACGACCACAAGCGTAAGAAGTTCACCGTTTTGGTGTCGTACCCTGCCACAGGAATATCATGGGGAATCCCCAGCACATTCTTAGTATCCACCCACAGAGGATGATAATTACCGAAGTTGTCATAAGAGGCTTCCACACGCCCATAAAACTGGATCGTCTGGGCATACTCAGGACGTACCAATTCCCATGGTGTTCCATAGTTTATCCAAGTATCAGGGTGTTCAACTTGCTTACCCTCTTGGAAGTCTTGTTTAAACAAGCCGAATTCGTAGTAAATACCATAACCGATGGCAGGCAAATCAAGAGTTGCCAGTGAATCTAAGAAGCAGGCGGCTAAACGCCCCAAACCACCGTTGCCAAGTCCCATGTCTACTTCAACTTCACAGACTTCATCCCAAGATAAACCCAGCTCTTGGATGGCCTGCTGTGCTTCTTCAAATACTCGAACATTATGTACATTGTTAATCAGCATTCGCCCCATCAGATATTCCATCGACAGGTAATACAATCGACGTACGTTATCGTCGTTGTGCTTAGTTTGCGTAGCCACCATGTCATCGATAATACGGTCACGTACCGCAAGAGATAGACATAGCCACCAGTCACGCTGACTGGCCTGCTCTGCGCGCAGCGCTAAGGTGTAGCGCATGTGGTATAAAATGCCCTGTTTCAGTTCAAGGCAAGAAGCGGTTTTCGTCGTGGATAGCTGATCGGATGGGCTTGGCATTGCTATCGTCCTCAATTTTGAAAGGTGATATGTGCATGGTATAGACACTATGTTGCAACGGCATTGCGGTGTCGGTCTAGCGCCAATTATGCACTTACCATGAGTTTACAGTACGTTCTCTGCTTCCCCCCATTCATGCAAAAACAAAGCCGACTCCTAAAGCCGGCTTGGTGAACTAAATAACATCTACCAAATAAAGTGACGAGCCTCGACGTCTAATGCCGTGAAGGGCACAGACACTCCCTGTTTTTGCGCAATAGCATGACAGACGATTAAAGGCACCAGATGCTCCTCCCGGGGATGACAGAATCGCCCTCCTTCCACGGATGACCAGTTGGCCCAGCGCTCTTGAGCATCTTGCACATCAGGGCTAGTCACTGTCTCATCCAGCCATACTTGAAAGGCATGCACTGCTTGATTCATCTGGGGCGTTTTAGGCGCAAAAAATGCGCGCATGTTATGGAAGCTGAAGCCAGAGCCAATCACCAGCGCATCCTCAGGTAAGCTATGCGCTAATCGCTCGCCAAACAGCCAATGCTCACTTGGACTCAAGGAGCTGGTCAGTGATATTTGTAATACCGGAATATTAGCCTCAGGGTACATCAACATTAAAGGGATAAACATTCCATGATCAAACCCTCGCGTCTCATTCAAACGAATGGACGTTCCTTGAGCCTGCATGCTGTGCGCAATCTCCTTGGCTAACTGAGGCGCTCCTGGTGCAGGGTATTGCAACTGATAAGATGCCTCGGGAAAGCCATAGTAGTCGTAAATTAGCTCAGGCGCGGCGCCTGACGTTATTTCAAAACCATTGGTCTCCCAGTGAGCACTAAGCATGATGATGACTGACGGCTGTTTGGGCAGTTGTTGCGCCAAACCTTTCAATGTTGACACCAGTTCGTCATGACTAGGATCGCCTAAAATCGGCATCGGGCCACCACCATGGGAAACGAACGCTACAGCAGACATATACCACTCCTTGAAGACAGCGCTTCAATCAAATAAGAATACGTCTATGTTAGTACTACACAGAAACACAATAAATATTGAACGGAGCAATGATTTATTTCATTAAATGAAACAATATCACCTCTAAAAGACCACTTTATGATCAAAAAAAGCAAACCAAGAGTTGCTAAATAAACACCAAGTAGCGCCAAAAAATATCATCTAGCCAAATGTTAAATCGCGATTAAGCGTGATAAATTCCGAATTCATATTTGCACAGGTTGTGCTTAATAAATCGAAAAGTTTACACATTGTCACGAACAATCACACCGTAAACTAGGCGATGGGTTTAGCTGGTATCCCAGCACCTAATAAAAATTAAAACGCTCAATGAGCGCACTACCACTGGAGAACTTCTATGCAAGAATTCATTGATTTCCTCAATGGAATCATCTGGAGCCCGGCACTTATCTATTTGTGTCTTGGTGCTGGTCTGTTCTATTCCATCCTGACGCGCTTTGCTCAGGTTCGTCACTTCAAAGAAATGTGGTCGTTGCTTTTTAACTCAACGCCATCTGAAAAAGGTATTTCTTCTTTCCAAGCCCTAGCAGTATCTCTTTCAGGTCGTGTGGGTACAGGTAACATCGCAGGGGTTGCAGCTGCGATCGGTTTTGGTGGTCCAGGTGCTGTATTCTGGATGTGGGTGGTTGCGTTCCTAGGCGCGAGTACAGCCTACGCTGAATCAACACTTGGTCAGATCTACAAAGTTAACGACAATGGCCAATACCGTGGTGGCCCAGCGTACTACTTTGAGAAAGGCCTAAGCATGAAATGGTTGGGCGTGTTGTTTGCCCTAGCGTCTATCATCGCATGTGGCGTATTCCTTCCAGGCATCCAAGCTAACTCTGTTGGTAACGCGGTTGCTCAAGTATTTGGTCAAGGCGATATCATCAACACATCATTCGGCTCTGTCGGCACCACTAAACTTGTGGCGCTTGCTGTGATTCTGGTGGTACTGGCTTTCATCATCTTCGGTGGTATCAAGCGTATTGCAAACTTCACTCAGATCATCGTGCCATTTATGGCGATGGGTTACATCATCATGGCATTGATCGTTGTATTCCTTAACGTTGATCAAGTGCCTGGCATTTTCTCAATGATCATCTCTGATGCCTTCACTGCTCAAGCTGGTTTTGGTGCAGCGATTGGTTGGGGTGTAAAACGTGGTGTTTACTCTAACGAAGCCGGCCAAGGTACTGGCCCTCACGCTGCCGCAGCAGCAGAGGTTGAGCACCCAGCACAACAAGGTCTAGTACAAGCGTTCTCTGTATACGTAGATACACTGTTCGTATGTACTGCCACAGCATTGATGATCCTGATCACACAACAGTACAACATCCAAGGCACACTGCCTGACGGTCAGTTCATTGTTCAAAACGTACCTGCTGATGTCATCATTGCTTCACCTGCGTTTACGCAAATGGCTTTGCAGAGCATCTTTGGTAGCTTCGGTTCAATCTTCGTTGGTGTTGCGCTGTTCTTCTTCGCCTTCACAACGATCCTAGCGTACTACTACATCGCTGAAACAAACGTGGCTTACCTACGTCGCGCGCTGAAAGTAAATGTACCGCTAACATTGGTTAAACTGTTGATCATGTTCATGGTTGCATACGGTACTGTAAACACTGCAGGTTACATCTGGAACCTTGGTGATGTGGGCGTAGGCTTGATGGCGTGGTTGAACATCGTGGGTATCATTGTGATCTTCTTCATGGCTCGTCCGACGATGAAAGCTCTGAAAGACTACGAAGACCAAAAAGCTGCAGGCGTTGAGGAATACACCTTCGACCCGAAAGCATTAGGCATCAAAGGTGCGGACTTCTGGGAAAAACGCCTAGAGAAAAAGCAAGCAAATAAATAATCGCGCTTTTTATCCACAGCTTTCATAGCTAAAAAAGAAGGCCGCTTAGGTTTCCCTAAGCGGCCTTTCTTATAGGCTAAACGACATGATTAATCTAAAGAGTCTAACCCCAATTGGTCTTTAATAATCTGACCAAGGGACGGCAGGATATCACGATCAGTGAATTGTTCCGGCGACCACAAATCCGACACCATCATGGCTTTTGGGCAATGGAAGAACAGCTCTTCAACCGCTACCTTCACCACAATCTTAGGGCGTTTGCCTGATTCAACACACAAATCCAGAAGCTCTTCATCATCATGCAACGTCGCTTTACCACGTAGTCTGACGATTTCATTGATGCCTGGGATAATAAACAAGATGCCGATTTCTGGGGTATGCAGGAGATTACGCAGAGTATCGATACGGTTATTACCCGGCAGATCACCGAAAACCAGATGTTGATTATCTAAGACTTTAATAAAGCCCGCTTGGCCACCGCGAGGAGAAACATCGAGATGCCCTTCTGCGCCACGACTGCTAACCAGTGCAAAGCGACTGTGCTCGATAAAAGTAATGGTATGAGGCTCAAGCGCTTGAATCGCTTTTTTCATCACAATCGGATGCGGTGCTTTGTAGAACTGCTGAAGTTGCTCTAACGTAGTAATTTGGCTCATGCTATAGGCTCTTTAGTTAATGCCCTCAATATGCATATGAGAAGCATTATTAGAATTATTTATTGAGCGCTATTCTAGGCGTCACCATAGCAATTCACAACCGCATCCTGCATGACAGCATTATTTAACGATTAAAACGGCCTTGTTCTAAGGTTTTTGAGGGGCGCTCACCAAACAACAAGCGATAATCTTTTGCGAACTGACTCATATGCCAAAAGCCCCAATTAGCAGCAATATCGGCAATGCTTGTGTTATTTGATGCGTTTAAAAGAGCTCTGCGAACACCATTTAAGCGTGATATACGTAGATACTGAATAGGACTAATACTCAAGATACTTTCGAATGCATACTGCAAGGTACGACGACTGACGTTGGTGACTTGGCAAAGGTCCGTTACGGTAAGAGGTGTATCAGGGTTGTCATTGATCCATGCACGGGCTGCATCCACCACCATTTTCCGATGGTGATAACTCTGCGTTTGCGCAGGAGCCGGTTGCTCAGTTTTCAATACCTCAAGCAAGGCTGTCATTAGCAAATCATGCGTTAATCGTTCTGGCATGGCACGCATTCCAGAGCCCTGCAATGACCTACCCAGCACAAAACGCACATCATTTAACGTCTTCTCTGGCAATGACAATCGACCATGAGCCGTCAATTCCTCCCAGTTTAAGTCAACGCCATGAATACGCGCCATACGCGTCAAAGTCTCTAGCTGTACCACCATACCAAACAGCTCGTAGTCTTGTGGCGTGGTCAACTCAAACTCACAATCCCCAGGACGGCACATAATGTGTTCTGAACGAACGGATAATCCATTGATGCGTGACTCTTCTTGTTGAGCAAGCGGAATGCCCAACCAAACTGAATCAGGCCACACCACACATTTTTGCTGTAATGCTTGGCTGGTGCTTTCTTGGAAAACCTGCAAATCCGCAAACGGCAACTCCGCGATTCTGCCATAGAAACCACCGCGACTGGTTTGATCGTACTCTTGTTGCCAGTTAGTCAAATTGCCAGCATGAAGGTCCGCGTCAAAGGCCTCTTTCAGGACAATTGAAGCGCCCTCTTTTGGTGCAATTACCGCATCAAGCCCAGTCATTGGTTTTCTCCGAATATCAAATTTGCGCAAAACCGAAATACGAATCTCTTGCAAAACATTGATTTATTTAATGTTTTTATTATTGCCAAAATTCGATAACGCTCTATCACTGACATTTTTAACAATGTAATAAGTGACGAATTTAAACGCAGCAATTCTCATGCCGAATAAACCTGCGTTATCAGATTGGTTCTTTACCTTAGACGCAAAGGCTTTCAAATGACAAACGCTTCTTCAAAATTTCGCTTTCGACACACCGTAGGTGAACGCACTTTCGGGTTTCAAAGCTTAACCGAGCTGATGGCCAAAGCGACGCCGGCACGCTCTGGCGATCGCCTCGCTGGCGTCGCAGCAGACACCGCTGAAGAGCGCGCCATTGCGCAAATGACATTAGCGGATGTGCCACTGAAATTATTTCTAGAGGAAGTGGTCGTTCCTTATGAAGAAGATGAAATCACACGCTTAATCATTGATGAGCACGACAAGTCCGCTTTTGCTCCTATCTCACATTTAACCGTTGGCGGTTTTCGGGATTGGTTACTCAGCGACTTGGCCACGCCTATGACATTGCACGCTATTCGTGCTGGGGTCACACCAGAAATGGCCGCTGCCGTCAGCAAAATCATGCGCAACCAAGACTTAATACTGGTCGCTAAAAAGTGCCATGTTAAGACGGCGTTTCGCAACACAATTGGCTTACCCGGTCACTTATCCACCCGCTTACAACCCAACCATCCGACCGATGATCTAACTGGCATTGCAGCCAGTATTTTAGATGGTTTGATGTACGCCAACGGCGACGCCGTAATTGGTATTAATCCAGCGACGGACAACGTTGCTCAAGCCTGTCGTCTTATGAAAATGATGGATGACGTGATTCAACACTACGAGATTCCAACTCAATCCTGTGTTCTCACCCATGTTACGAATACCATTGAATGCATTGAGCAAGGCGCTCCGGTGGATTTGGTGTTCCAGTCTATCGGTGGCACACAAGCGACCAACGATAGTTTTGGTTTTAATTTGGCCACCCTTGCCGAGGCCCAAGATGCCGCCCTGTCTTTGAAACGAGGCACAGTGGGCAATAATGTGATGTACTTTGAAACGGGACAGGGTAGCGCGCTTTCCGCCAACGCACATCACAATGTCGATCAGCAGACCTGTGAAGCACGTGCTTATGCAGTTGCACGCAAGTTCAACCCTTTGTTGGTCAACACGGTGGTTGGCTTCATTGGCCCAGAATACCTCTATGACGGCAAAGAGATCACTCGTGCTGGCCTAGAAGATCACTTCTGCGCCAAGTTACTCGGTTTACCTATGGGCTGTGATGTGTGTTACACCAACCACGCCCAAGCCGACCAGAACGATATGGACAACTTAATGACGCTGTTGGCCGTATCAGGGTGCACTTTCATCATGGGCATCCCAGGCTCTGATGACATCATGCTCAACTATCAAACGACATCGTTTCACGATGCCATGTATGTGCGCCAAGCCTTAGGACTTAACCCGTCCCCTGAATTCGATCAGTGGCTAAAACATACCCGTATTTTCCAAGACGACCAATTCACTCTTAATCACAAGATACCCGGTGCCTTTGAGCATTCACTGAACCGTTTATTGGGGGGAGCCTAGTATGAAGCGCATCTTCCCTACCCATCCTATCGAAGAAGCCGTCGTCGAAAACCCATGGCACAAACTGCGCTCGTTCACCGATGCGCGTATTGGTCTAGGCCGTGCAGGAGTCAGCGTTCCCACCAAACACTTACTGGCCTTCCAGCTAGCCCATGCTCAAGCGATTGATGCGGTGCATTCACCGCTCAATATTGACGGTTTGACAGCCAGCTTCGCTGAGCAAGATTGGTCGATGGAACACGCTCCTATTCGCTTACATAGCCAAGCGGAGAATCGCGCTACCTATTTGCAACGACCAGACTGGGGACGACGCTTACATCGCACGTCGATTGAACGCTTACAAGAGCACTCAACATCGCGCTCTGAGCCTTATGATTTGGCGATCGTAATCGTCGATGGTTTATCGGCTTTTGCGATCGAAGAAAACACAGTGCCCTTTTTAAATGAGCTGTTACCCCGCCTTCAAGGCGATGCAACTCCTTGGTCGATTGCCCCGTTGTGCATTGTGGAGCAAGGGCGCGTGGCCATCGGTGATCCCATCGGAGAGATCCTGAATGCTCGCTGCGTCATTGTACTGGTCGGTGAAAGACCAGGACTTAGCTCACCCGACAGCATGGGCTTGTATCTCACTTGGGCTCCCAAAGCAGGGTTAACCGACGCTTACCGAAACTGCATTTCAAATATTCGATTGGCAGGCCTAAACCACCATGATGCGGCCCGTAAAGCCTACTACCTGCTTAGCGAAGCACGCACCAAAAAGCTTTCTGGCGTGCAGCTAAAAGATCGTACCGATGACTCGGTACTGGAACACGATAACGAACAACACAACTTTCTTGTATCACAACCCAAATAACGAACTAAAAACACAAGAGGAACACACATGGCTGATCAAATGGATCAAGAATATCTGGCGAAACGCCAGTTAAAACGTGGCACCGCGGGCTGGCTACTCTTAGCAGGCTTGGGGGTATCGTATGTTATTTCTGGTGACTTCGCTGGTTGGAACTTTGGTATTGGCGAGGCTGGCTGGGGTGGCTTTGCCATCGCAGCTGTTCTTATGGGCTTAATGTACCTAACATTGGTGCTGTCTTTGGCCGAAATGTCAGCTTCAATTCCTGCGGCCGGTGGCGGCTACAGTTTCGCACGTCAAGCTATGGGCCCAGTTGGTGGCTATATGACGGGCTTGGCAGTCTTAATTGAATACGCCCTAGCGCCAGCGGCCATCGTAATTTTTATTGGCTCTGCCGTAGAAGAGTTACTAGGTTTCAACGGCCCTGTGGTCTACGCCTTATTCTACCTTGTGTTTATTGGTATTCACTTGGCAGGTGTCGGTGAAGCATTGAAAGTCATGATGGTCATTTCAGGCTTGGCAGTGGTCGCTATCCTTGGCACAGCAGTGGCATTGATCGGCGATTTCGATGCTTCTCGTCTATTTGATATCGCACCAACTGACGCAGCTGGCGCATCCGAGTTTATGCCATTTGGTTGGTACGGTGTGTGGGCGGCATTGCCGTTTGCGATGTGGCTATTCCTTGCAGTAGAAGGGGTACCTTTGGCAGCAGAAGAAGCGAAAAACCCAGCGCAAGACGTACCTAAAGGCATCATTGGTGCCATGATCTTCTTGCTATTCACTGCGGTGCTAGTGGTGTTCTTGCTAGCTGGCGTAACCGGTGCAGAAGCCATTGGTAGCAGTGCTGTCCCTCTAGTAGACGCACTAAACGTTGCCGGTAAACCTGTATTGGCAACGACGGTTAACGTCTTGGCTCTAGCGGGTCTTGTCGCGTCGTTCTTCTCGATTATTTACGGCTACAGCCGTCTAGTATTTGCTTTATCTCGCGCAGGCTACTTGCCAAAGGGCTTGTCTGTTACCAATGAACGTAAAGTGCCAGCGCGTGCCTTAATCGTACCAGGCGTATTTGGCTTCCTAGCGTCTTTAACGGGTGAAGGGGATCTGATGCTAGGTATGGCCGTGGTAGGTGCAACAGTATCTTACGCATTAATGGCATTGAGCCACATCCTGCTTCGCGTGAAACAACCTGACCTACCGCGTCCGTACAAAACACCTGGCGGCGTGATCACATCGGGGATCGCTTTGGTATTGTCACTTGTGGCGCTAACTGGAGTATATGCCTACGATCCACGTGCCTTTATGTACACTTTGGCGCTATTTGTCATCGGCGCTGCGTACTTCTTCTTATATAGCCGCAATCGTTTGGTGGCCAAAACACCAGAAGAAGAATTCAACATGTTGGCAGCGGCGGAAGCAGAGCTTTAATACCACCTTGCTAACACGCTAAGTGTGAAGAAAACCAAGTGTAAAAAGCGTCTCACGGCTCCCTAATCGTGAGGCGCTTTTTTAAGTTTCGACAACGCTTAGCCACACCATGACGGATAACATCCGCGCAATCCATCATGGGAATCCACCAATGCCCTATCACACCCGTTCGATCGATGGCGCGCCCCGTACCAAACTTCAATGTCTGTTGATCATTGCCGGGCAACCAGGTTTTGAATAAGCGATCCCAAATCGCGAGCAACACACCGAAGTTACGATCATAATGCGCCACATCCGTAGAATGATGGATCTGATGCTGAGCCGGAGAGATCAGCCACTTTTCTATACGTGGACCATAGCTCAATACCACCATTGAATGACGCAGGTTAGCGCCCAGTACATTGAATAAGAATGTCGTCACTAAGACACCGTAGATTTGCCACAAGGACACTTGATTAGGAAACAGCACCAAGAACACGCTAACCATAACACTTTGGACACAGAGAGAACGCATGAAGAACAGCACCCCTTCGACAGGGTGTGTACGAAAAACGGTGAAGGGCGTGAGCACTAGAGCGCTATGATGCACCTGGTGGAAAGCCCAAAGCATAGGGACCTTATGCAAACACCAATGAGTAAAGAACCGGGAGAAATCGTCTGCTATCACATAACAGAACGTAAACAACACCATCACCCAAGTGGTCGACCAACCCAGGCCAAGGGGTGTCAAACCTTGCTTTTGCCAATAGTAATATAAGCCACTGATCCACAAGGCGTGCGTGAGCGTTTTAGGGATTAACAGTGCCAGTAACAGCCGATTGCATAGCCACAACCCGACATCGGTTCTGGAAGATCGGCTCAACCAAACCTTAGGGGATACATAGGGCAGCAGACGTTGCCAGCCATGCTTACCATAGCGCCAATAGAACACGACAAAAGCGAACCCAACAGCACTTAGCAGATACCATAGGGAAACTCGTTTTCGAAGGTCCAATAAAGAAGAGCCTGCCGTAGCAAGCTCTTCCATAAGCCATGTTAAATAGCTTTCTAGCATAGACTACATTAGTCGTTTTCAGCGCTCTGTGCCGCAGCGTTCAATTGCTCTAGCACATCACTCATACCCGCTGTTTTGTCATTCAGCTTAGCCTCTAATGCGAAGCTTTGTGCCAACAGGTTTTGCACTTTGATCATGTTCAACTTGTATTCTTGCATCGGACCCGCATTGGCTTGAACGAAGCCACCTTTACCGTCCAGCGCGACAACTTGTGCATCACCGAACAATACTGGGCTAAAGCCGATCAAACGATCTAAACCTGCTTGAGCATTACCTAGATCACGACCAGCGGCTTCCAACGCTAGCGCAAAGCCTTTTAGCTCACCCCAGTGTTTCACGTAGTTGCGGTATGCTTTAGATACATCACCATGGGCTTCTTCAATCACTGCGATTTTTTCTAGGTCAGCGTAAACACTGCCCGCGTACTTGAACGCTGCCTCAGCAATCACTTGTTGCCACGCTGTAGCGATCACCGCTGCGTACTCTTTCAGCTCAGTACGTTGTGCATCTGTTAATGCCTTACCTTTTGCATCACTGATCAACTGACGACCATCAACAAAGGCTTGCATAATAGTATGGAAGTAGTTGGTTCCTGCACTGGCATCTACGCTGGCTGCATAGTAAGCGTGAGCAAAAGCCATTTCAGACTTCAGATCCACCACGCCATCACCGTTCGCGTCCGCTTTAGCGAAAACTTCAGGGTTTTGCTTCGTGATTTGCACCACTTCTTTCGCGCTTAAAGACAAGCCATTTGCAGGTGCACCAAAGTAGCCGAACGCTTCATCCCAAACGTGCTCTTTACCCGTGTAAGCTGTGCCTGGCTTGTAAGCTTCGTTGTTCGGATGCTGATCTGCTTCTAGCTTTTCTTCTAGGTAATGGTTAACGGCTTTGTTATAGAACACCGCACCCATGGCGAATTTTGAAATCAACTGTACGTAATCATAACCGTTGACTGGATCGTAACCCGCTTTTGTTTTTGCGGCCGCATCCACTAGTTGTTCTAACAGTTCTTGACCCGTTGGGTTACCTGGCCAGCCGGTGATTACACCATCGTAAGCGCTTGATAGTAAGTCTTTACCTGAAGAAAGCTCATCGATTTTACTCTGCTTCACAGGGAAACCATCTTTGCTAACCGGATCAAGGATCACACGACCAGCTTCTGTGCTCGACAAGTAGGTATTCATTTGTGCTTGATCACCTTTACCCGCTACCTTTTTCAAAGAGTTATGCAGCGCATGACGAGCAATTTGACCACCGTAAGAGACCGAGCTAGTTGCTGAGCCATCGTAGCCTTGCAGCGTTACACCAAACTCGTAGGATTGAGCAGCCATCGCACTTGTAGAGCAGGCAACCAACAGGCTAAGAAGTGTTTTTTTCATTATTTCATCCTTCGCAGGGTTATTTTAGTTGACAAAGTCAATTTATTTAGAAACCACTAATATAACCAGAAATGTAACAATACTAAGAATTATTATCAATATCACGCTACAACAAATGCAAGTAAGTATAGTCAAACGCTGGATATATAAAAAAACAAACTTATAATTGCTACACTTTTTTATGGATAACAAGACCAATAGGTCGCTTCACTCCCCCTAACTAGCAGTGATTCGGAGCAATTATGAAAAAAATAATCCTCAGCACCCTTGCCGGCTTAGCGCTGTCTTCAACCGCTATGGCTGATTTCCCGAACAAAGACATCCAAGGCATTATCCAGTGGGGCGCAGGCGGCTCTACCGATACGGTAATGCGTTCTGTATCACCACACGCAGAAGAAGTCTTAGGAACTGACATCATTTTGACCAACCGTACCGGCGGTGTCGGTGCCATTGCCACTAAATACGTTAATGCCAAAAAAGCGGATGGTTACACCCTACTAATGGGCGCAGAAAACCCGCAAATGTACAAAGTCCTAGGCTTGGCTGACATTGATTACAGCGACATGATTCCTGTTAATGTTCTAGCACGCGGCATCCCAATGTTGGTGGCGCAGAACGATGCGCCGTTCAACACCATGCAAGAGATGATTGACTACATCAAAGCCAACCCTGGCAGTGTTAAAGTGGGCTCTACTGGCCAAGGTGGTTTGGCTTCTATCGTTATGGCGATGATTGAATCCGAAGTTAAACTAGACGTCACCACGATCCCATACAATGGTGACGGTCCAGCACTGACAGCACTGCAAGGTGGCGCCATTGATGTGATGCCAGCGGTATTAGGTGCAGCGGTTCAACATATTAAAGCGGGCCGAATGAAAGCCATTGCATTGGTCGATAATCAACCAAGCCCTGTTTTACCTGAAGTAGGCATCATTACTGAAGCTCTACCCGGTTTAGACAAATACCTACCATACGGCCCTTTCTTTGGTGTCTTCGTAAAACAAGGTACGCCAGATGATGTGGTGGCTAAGCTAACCGATGCCTTTACCAAAGGTGCACAAGCTGAAGACTTCCAAACACTGATGAATAATCGCGGCTACGGCATCATGAACCTATCAGGCCAACCAGCTGTCGACTTTCTGGAAAACTACCGCTCTGTATCATCTTGGCTAGTACACGATGCAGGCTTCTCTAAGCGTTCTCCAGAAGAGTTCGGTATCCCACGTCCTTAATCAATGCATGTAACGGGGCATGTTGCAGAGCAACATGCCCCAAGCTTCGGAGCTTCTATGTCTAGGCTGCCATCTCGCTATCCTGGCGAAAGGCTGTTCAGCTTTTTATTGGTCATTTTCAGTATTTTTCTGTTGTGGCGTTCCTACCTTATTTCTGGCTTTTCTGAACTCAGCTCACCAGGCGCTGTGCCAATCGGTGCATCAGCGATGATGGTCTTAGCATCATGCATTGCCTTTACTCAGAGTCTCAAAACACCTTTGAATCAAGAAGCCCGCTTCTTCTATCACTGCTTCCCTCCGGTTGTCGGTTTCGTGATGGCTTTGGTGTTAGTGTATGCCGTCGTACTTGAGCAACTTGGCTTTATTGCCACTTCGATCATCTTTTTGTGGGTTGCTTTGAAGGTCTTATCCCAGCGCTCAGCATTGTGGTCACTTGGCTTAGCGTTACTCAGCCTTGTATTGATATACGTGGTCTTCCGCCTCATTTTTCAGATTGTGCTGCCAGAAGGAATTATTCCTGAGCGAGCGATCCTCGCAGCCATCTCACGCTTTTTCGGAGGAGAGTAATTATGGAGGCTTTAAATTACTTTGCTTTATCATGGCTCTCCCCTGAATTGTTAGCCCTTACCGCATTAGGTACTTTTTTAGGTATTTACGTCGGTGCGATCCCAGGCTTATCCGTTACTATGGCGGTATCGATCCTGATATCGTTCACCTTCTCCTGGGACGTCAATCATGCCCTGTGTTTGATGGTCGGCATCTTCATGGGAGGGGTATACGGCGGCTCACGCACAGCCATTCTGCTCAATATCCCAGGGGCGCCATCAGCCATTGCAACGGCACTAGATGGTTATCCACTTGCTAAGAAAGGTTTAGCGGGTGAGGCCATCGGCTTATCTACTGTGATGTCTGTCATCGGTGGCTTTGTCGGCATCTTCGTTCTGGCCATTGCAGCCCCAACCATCAGTGAATTTGCGATCACCTTCCAGCCTCGCGATTACTTACTGTTGGCGGTTCTAGGGTTAACGTTAGTTGGTTCCCTTTCATCTGGTAGCCTTGCCAAAGGCTTGTTTGCTGGCGCTTTGGGTGTATTGGTCGGCACCGTTGGACTAGACCCTTTAACCGCAGAAGAGCGCTTTACTTTTGGCATTATTGAACTGTGGGACGGCATCAACGTGATCGCTGCAATGATTGGTTTGTTTGGTGTCTCTGAGGCGCTCCATCAGCTCCACCATTTAGATAAAGCCATCATCAAGCAAAAAATTTCTCGCATTATTCCACCTTGGGCCGATGTGCGTCGCTTCTTGCCACTTAGCATTCAGTCTTCTTTCATCGGCGTCATCATTGGTGCCTTGCCTGGTACTGGTGGCGACATTGCGGCATTGATGGCGTACGACCAAGCTAAGCGCTCCACCAAAAAGCCTGAAGTACCCTTTGGGCAAGGAGCTAAAGAAGGCCTGATTGCGCCCGAAGCTGCCAATAACGCTGCCGTAGGTGGTGCCTATATTCCAATGTTAACTCTCGGGATACCGGGCGATGCCGTAACGGCCGTGTTTATCGGCGCGCTCTTTATTCACGGTTTAAACCCGGGGCCTCTGCTGCTGATTGAACAACCGCATATGTTCTGGTTCACCGTGGGCAATTTAACCCTAGCCAATATTTTTGTATTGATCTTTGGCTTGACTGGCATTCGCATTTTCTCGAAATTGGTTGAATGCCCGAAAGGGGTATTGATACCTCTCATCTTGCTGTTATCAGTAGTGGGCGCTTATGCCATCAACAACTCAGTTGTTGATGTGTGGTGGATGTTGGCCTTTGGTGTCTTAGGCTACTTTATGCGTCTGTATAACTACCCTATTGGCCCCGTTATTCTAGGCGTTATTTTGAGCAAGCTAATGGACGAAAACTGGCGCCGCGCCATCTTGTCCGAACGTGGCGATATGGGACAGTTCTTTGCGAATCTGTTCTCCAGCCCTCTTTCGAGTGTTTTGTTTGCTGCCATCGTGTTCGCCTTGTTTACGCAAACTCCGCTTTGGACACGCTGGTTAAAGCCCAAACTATTCACCAAAGCCTAGTCATTGCCCTCCCTTATATCGATAACACGGTTTTCACCGTGTTATCGAATCAAAATGATCTGAAAACGCACGATAAACCGCTTCCATTCTGGAGCAAAAAACCTATGATCGCATTTTTATAACACCACATTCATAGAGAGGTTGTGCGTGCTAAACGAAGAGTTTATTGATCTGCTAAAGGGCCTGATTCGCGCGCCATCCGTAGTTGGTGCTGAGCATTCTTTCTTTCGCGTTTTACAGCGTGAGCTAGAAGAACGTGGCGCTAAAGTAACATGGTACGAAGGGGTTTTGGTTGCCCAAGGTAGTGACCCGTTTAGCACTATGTTTTCGGCGCACATTGATCGTCATGGTTTGGTATGTACCGGCCCTAATGAGTTTCAATATGCAGCCTTCGTTTCTGCGAACCGCACTGACTTACTCAACAACTCCGTCTCTGAACAGTTGATGACAAAGGTTACCGAGCGCTTCAACCAAGAACGTGTTTACGCATATGAAACATGG
Source organism: Marinomonas communis (assembly GCF_004363305.1). Taxonomy (GTDB): domain Bacteria; phylum Pseudomonadota; class Gammaproteobacteria; order Pseudomonadales; family Marinomonadaceae; genus Marinomonas; species Marinomonas communis. The sequence goes on from NZ_SNZA01000002.1 coordinate 59,615, forward strand.
TCAGGCGGCTATCGTGGTAAAGGCGTCATTCGCAACGGCTACATTTGTGAGTTTCGTAACAACCTGATTTTCGAAGTGGATGGCTTAGAAGGCGTTGTCGCTGGCACCCCTGTTGCCTTTGAAGACACGCTGTCGAAAAATGGCGACCGATTAGAAGGTCAGCTGGATAACGTACTGTGTGCTGCAGCACTGGTGCATATGTTCAGCTTGGGCTTTAAAGGCACTGCTTTCTTTACGGCGCAAGAAGAAGCCGGTAAAAGCTGGCGCTACTTATTGGAGTGGTTCCGTCGCTTCGGTGGCACCACTAACCGCCTGTTTGTAGTAGACACCAGTCCATTCCCAGACATTGAAAGCGCTAATGAACAACTGTTGGTACTACGTGAGAAAGATGCCAACGCATCGTTTAACCCTGAAAGTACTGCACTGCTTGAGAAACTGTGTCAGGACATAGGCTTTAGCTATTTGTTTAAAAACCGTTATGTTGAAGCGGAAAACGAAAAACTGGTTGCTAGTGGACAATCCCCTAACTCGTTAGGAAGTACTGAACTAGGGCGGATTATCGCCGCATCCAATGGTTTAGTGGATGGTACAACATTACAGATTCCTACAACGGGGTACCACACCATGCATGAGTCAGCTTCTATTGCCTCTATCAATGCGTTTTTAACCATGCTGACAGCCATTGCGAATCTTTAATCTGTACACAATTGGCGTTTTTGCCTCTTGTTCGGCCTGTTTACCGGGCAAGATGTGCAAAAGTCATGTAATTAACCGCGTCATTTATTAAGAAAACTAATGACTTACCGATATAGAATTGTGTAAAGATGCCAAAAAGTGTCAACTTTGCGTCAATATGATTCAAGATCCGCACAAAGCCGACACTTCTTGCACTTTTGAATCTCATACCAAAATTGAAGTTTTCATGTACACTTTACTCATTATCCAATGACATTCCCCTAAGGAGAGAGACATGTCGAATATCTTTAAGAAAACCGCTCTTGTAAGCAGTATTCTTGCGGCAACTGCTGCAACAACTCTAGCTCACGCTGATCAGCCAGCTCCAGGTTTCACTTTGACACCAAGCATTGGTTACTCAATGCCTGATAGCAATCGTGACCTTGAAGACGATCGTGCGTTTGGTCTGAGCTTTGGTTACCAGTTCGATAACCCATGGGCGGTAGAGTTCACTTATCTTAACCTTGATAGCGAACTAGAAAATGGCCAAGACATTGATGCAAACCAATACCGCATTGATGGCCTATACAGCTTCTTCAATGAATCAAGTGTAACGCCATACCTAGCAGCTGGTTTGGGTACAACTAGCTACGACGTGCTAGAAAGCGATAACAACACTCAGCTAAACGCCGGTGGTGGTCTGAAGTTCGCACTGACTGATGCTACGGCACTTCGTGCAGACTACCGCGTAGTGGAAGACTTAGAAGCAGATCACACTGATCAAATCGCAACCATCGGTTTGATGTACGCATTTGGTGGTAAGAAAGCAGAGCCAGCTCCAGTTGTTGTTGAACCAACGCCTGTCGTAGAGCCTGAGCCAGCACCAGTTGTAGAACCAGAGCCAGCAGCGCCAGTGAAAACTGTGTTGCCATACGACATTCACTTTGCTTTCGACTCTGCACACGTAGCTCAATCTGAATACTCTGACCTTCAGAGCATCGCGGACTACCTAGCAAATAACCCAGAGCAAGTAGCTCAAATCCGTGGCTTTGCAGATGCTATCGGTACAGACACTTACAACCAAGAGTTGTCTGAAAAACGTGCTCAAGCGGTCGCTGATCGTCTAGTACAAGAGTTCGGTGTTGACGCTAGCCGTCTAGACACTGTTGGTTACGGTGAAGCGTACCCAGTTGTGGAAAACGACTCAAAAGCAAATCGTCAAATGAACCGTCGTGCAACAACGGTTTCTTTCTCTTCTCGTGAAGCGATGGAAAACGATATGCCTAACTAAGGTTTATCTCGTTACATAAAAAAACCAGACTTCGGTCTGGTTTTTTTATGTACGCCCTAAAAGTTAGTGACAGCTGCCTTTCTTAGCTTGTCCAGGTGGGCAAAACTTACCCGAGCCTTGACCGTCATGCCCTTTATGATGGTCACCACTTCGACTAGCTTCCACATCAACACCCGCAATTTCTCCAGCGACACGATGCACAGAACAACCAGACAGAACTAACACAGAGCTGATTAATAGGATCATCATTTTCATAGACATTTCTCTCCTGCAAATAACTTAACCATAGATAACAAGTCGTTTGATTACCTCTTCTTTTACATCTCACAAACGAACTTTTCACGGATTAGACAGTTGCAGTAACATTTTGCCTCACATTTTATAAACCAAGCTCTTACCTAGATAACACCAACTAAAGCGCGTCACAACATAGGCCACCATCAAACCGGCGATAACAAGCTCCACCGTTGCTAACCAATACAGTTGATTTGCATATTCAGACAGCCAAACGTGCTGAGAAAAGACCTCTGACGCTTTGAATAGCGCCGTAGGGCTGATCACAAGAGGAAAGGTAAACGCTGCGTAACCGGGACTAAATGGCAATGCTAGTAAGTGCCATAAAGAAGCGTAGATCACACAAGTCATCAGCAATGCCACGCCTAGCAAGATCATCACCAGCAAGAAAGAAGGTTGTTCCATGACCGTTAAATAGGCTGTCAGCGTCAAACTGGCTGGCGCAGCTAAAATGGCCAGTGTCGGTTTAGCTTGATCCGGTAACCCCTCACCAGTAATCAGCCGGTATAGCATAAAAGGTAATAAGGCCGCATAGCTGCTCAAGCCAAACCAGACAATGCCTTTCGCTAAAGCCAGATACTCTGTATTAGGGACGGTTAGTGCAGCAACACTCAATCCAACAGGCGGAACAAACCAACTAGGAATTAACTCTTTTAAAGAGCGGGCACGTACTCGATGCCAAACAAAGGCCACTAGAAACATAAAGTGTGTCACCACGGCAACACTCCATAACGCTAAAGCAAAGGTGTTAGACCAAGCCGTCAACGCTAAAGAAATCACCATCGCCGCCATGGCAAAGGTGGGCACCACACTGCCAACTACAGGGTGGGACAAATCCCGCCATAGACTCTTAGGGTGTAAAATAAACTTCGTCGTCAGCAATAGCAGCAATATCACGGCACAACTCAATAATCCCCAGCACAACCACCAAAGATCTGGCATCACATGGTGTAACACACCACTTAGAGAGGCCATCCCTAACGACAAACCAGCCAAGGGCGTTGGAGCATTTAGCAAGGCTTGTCTGACAGTATTCATGGCATCTCTCCAATAGAACTAAATAACAATGACGCCATGTTAAACGTGCTATATTGAATAGAAAATCTATATGTTTTAAACAGTATATTTAGAAAATCAAAACATGAAACTGACCTTACACCAGCTCCGGACCTTTTCTGCCATCGCGCGCTTCGGCAATCTCAATCAAGCCAGCGAAGAACTATGCTTATCGAAAGGAGCTTTATCACAGACATTGCAACAACTTGAGCAACAACTGGCGACGGAACTTTTTGATAGAGTCCAGCGCCGCTTGAAGCTTAATAGTCAGGGGCGCTTACTGCTGCCCTTAGCAGAGGAGATGCTTTCACGAGCACAAGAGATCGAGCAGCTATTTGGCTCTTATGAACATCAGCCAGAAGTGCTGAATATTGGCGCAAGCCAGACCATCGGTAACTACATGCTACCCACGTTACTGGCATCACAACCCACCTTATGCCAAGCCAAAATCCAAATCGCAAACACCCAAACCCTATGCCAGCAATTACTGCGGTTTGAACTCGATATGGCACTGGTCGAAGGGCAAAATACCCATGCAGAATTACAAGCAACGCCGTGGCAACAGGATGAAATGATCCTAATTGCTGCGCCTAACCACCCTCTCTTATACCAAGGTAGTGTCAGCTTAGCGGATCTGGATGGTCAGCCGTGGGTGCTTAGGGAGGCCTATTCAGGAAGCCGTGAGCAATTCGAACGACATATTCGCCCAGCGCTCACAAACGTAAATCAGGTCATGGAATTTAGCAGTCTTGAATCGATTATGCTGGCCGTCGAGAACGGTTTAGGGCTGTCATTCATATCATTGATTGCGGCCCAAGCACGTTTAGAGTTAGGGCGTATTGCTAGATTGCCCTATCCAAACCATTTTTACCGCCAATTATCGATTGTTCAGCATCGTCATAAGTACGCTTCCAAAGGAATGAAAACGCTCACCGAACACTTTCTTAACGCCACCTAAACTCGACGCGACAAAAAAGGCGATGGTCAATGACTCATCGCCTTTTGTATAGGTTTAAAGCGTTTCTAAATTACGCTTCGAAACGGTCTAGAGACTCTAGCGGGTAGAAGTCTGGGTATGGTAGAGACGCTACACCTGAATCCACTGCTGCTTTTGCAACCGCAGCCGATACTTCTGTTAGCAAACGCGCATCCATTGGCTTAGGTAGGATGTACTCTTTACCAAACTCAAGCGCCGCACCGCCGTAAGCCGTGATAACGTCTTGTGGTACTGGCTCTTTCGCAAGGTCTTTCAGAGCGTGAACCGCTGCCACTTTCATCTCTTCGTTGATCTTCGTTGCACGAACGTCCAACGCACCACGGAAGATGAATGGGAAGCCAAGTACGTTGTTTACTTGGTTCGGGTAGTCAGAACGGCCTGTTGCCATGATCAAATCAGAACGTGCCGCCAGTGCCGCTTCTGGGTTGATCTCTGGATCAGGGTTAGAACATGCGAATACCACTGGGTTAGCGGCCATTTTCTTCAGCTGCTCAACCGATAGTAGATCAGGACCTGATACACCGATGAATACGTCTGCACCTTCGATCGCATCATCTAGAGTGCGAGCAGGTGTTTCGATAGCAAATGTTGCTTTGTACTCATTTAGGTCGTCACGGCCAGAGTGAATTACACCTTTACGATCAAGAACGTAAATGTTTTCACGCTTCGCGCCACAAGCAATGATTAGGTTCATACATGCCGTCGCTGCAGCACCCGCACCTAGACATACGATTTTCGCATCTTCGATAGCTTTGCCTTGAAGTTCAAGCGCATTCAGAAGGCCTGCAGCCGTTACGATTGCTGTACCGTGCTGATCATCGTGGAATACAGGGATTGAACAACGCTCGATTAGCTGACGCTCAATTTCAAAACACTCAGGTGCTTTGATGTCTTCTAGGTTAATACCACCGTAAGTGTTCGCAATACGCGCAACAGTATCGATGAAGGCTTCTGGGCTTTCTGCTTCGACTTCAACGTCTACTGAGTTAACACCTGCGAAACGCTTGAATAGAACACCTTTACCTTCCATTACTGGCTTAGAAGCCAATGGACCGATGTTACCCAAGCCTAGTACTGCAGAACCATCAGAAATTACGGCAACTAGGTTACCTTTACCAGTGTAACGGTAAGCCGTTTCAGGATCTTTCGCGATTTCGCGGCAAGGTTCAGCAACGCCTGGGCTGTATGCCAAAGAAAGATCACGTGAAGTCGCTGTTGGCTTGCTGATAGTGATGTTTAGTTTGCCTGGTACAGGTTTCTCATGGTACTCAAGCGCCGCTTGTTTTAGATCTTCTGCCATTTTTGTTATTCCGTCTAATTAGTAGTGTTGTTCGTTGCTTTGCAGCATTTGGGTGACTTTCTGGTGTTAGTAATGCTTGTGGCATTCACCTAGAAGACACGCCTTATCGTTATAAATATAGTATGTCGTCATTGCGACGCCTCAATTCTACGTAAGTCTTGAGGATGTTTCACCGTTAAAACCACCGATTTAAAGCGATCTTTTTGGTGTTTTTTGCGTTGGTATTGCCAACCGCGTGCTTCAACAAGCTTTCCTTGAAGAAAGTACACGTCTTTTTTGTGCCAATATTGCTCCGCGTAGCGAGGAATATTGATCACCAAATCTTGTTCCGTTTCCAACCACCAGCCGCCGCGATTGTACGTGACAGAGGTGATTTTGGATTGCGTTAGAGCGAATCCGGAGTTAGGTTGCCATGGTTTCGGCGTCTGCCAAACACCTCGTTCCGCCTGTCTTGCGCTGTACTCAGCCTTATCTAGGCAATCTTGGTAAGCGACATTAGGCGGCACCGCAACACGATAACCAAGCCCTTCTGATAGTAACTGACTTGATATCGAGGCTCGATCTTTCGTAAATAAATAATACAGCTTACGACCATAACGATCTTCACTTTCTTGGGCGCTTTGCCAATAAATGTGATCTCCCGCAAGCACTTCCAAGCGCTGTTTAGCTTCTAGCGCAAACGCATCGTGTTTGCCGTGTTCATGGTCTAATTCAGGTGTATTGATGCCGACTAAACGGACTTTCCGCCCATCGGTCAGATGCAGGGTATCACCATCAATCACGCGTTTTACCGCGGCGCGATGAAGTTCCCCTTGGGCCAGACACTGAGCATAGCTATCAAGTGATAGGCATAAAAAAAGCGCCAAGAAAACTTGGCGCTTTTTTTGAATCAGCATACGTGCCATCCACCAATTACTTAGTAGAACGACGAGCTCCGAAACGCTTGTTGAAGCGATCAACACGACCACCTGTATCAACCATTTTCTGTTGACCAGTGTAGAAAGGGTGGCAGTTGCTGCATACGTCGATGTGCAGGTCGTTGCCTAGTGTTGAGTTTAGAGTAAGAGTGTTACCACAAGTACAAGTTGCAGAAACAGCTGAGTAATTTGGGTGGATATCTTTTTTCATCGTTTTTTACCTTAAGGTTTGGTGTGCCGCCACTTAGTCAGTAATCGTTGCTAAGCACCGCACGATTCGTTGTACATCAATTGTACAGTGGTACCAAGAGCCGCGTATTTTAGGCGTCTAAACGCCATTCGGCAAGCCCTTTTACGATAATTTCACCCCTTGAAAACCCATGAAAAGTTCACATTTTCCATTCAGACTAACGTACACTTAACTGATAATCTGTTACATGAAATCTTTTTGCTGATAAATCAAGGTATTAGTCTTTATATGGTCGATGCACTGCTTACTCAAGACCCGTACGTAAAAGTGGCGCTTAATGTGCCTTTACGTGCGACCTTTGACTACAAAGTCCCTAAGGCATTGGCTTATCGTCACCACATACGCCCTGGCATGCGCGTCAAAGTGCCTTTTGGTAAAGGGGATCGACACAGCGTCGGCCTAGTGATTGAGACCAGCTCTAACAGCGACTATGACGATGCGCAGATTAAACCTATTACGGCATTATTAGATGAAAGCCCGATCCTCTCTAAAGAGTTGTTCGATTTATGTGCTTGGGCGGCACGTTACTATCATCACCCGGTTGGTGAAGTGTTTTTTCACGCTCTACCGACGAGTCTACGCAAGGGTGAACGCCCAGAGTTTCGTACAGAGACCTGGTGGTTTTTAACCCCGGAAGGTAAAGCCACGACGGCTGAGTCACTAAAAAATGCCAAACAACAAAAAGCCTTTCTAGAAGCTGCTCAACAACATGAAGAACACGGCCTAAGCCCACACTTGTTGACCGTACTGGAACTCACCACTGCCGCTGCCAAAGGCCTCGAAAAGAAGGGGCTGGTGCGCAGCGAGCAGCGTAATTTCATCAAGTCGGTTGAGACACACGCTCACCAAAAGCAAGTACCGCCAACATTAAATCTTGAGCAAGCCGCCGCCACGAAAACGATCTTAGCCATGCGCAATGAATTTGGCGTGGCCTTACTCGATGGCATTACCGGTAGTGGTAAAACAGAAGTCTTTTTACGAGTGATCGACGCCTTGCTCAAAGAAGACAAGCAAGTCTTGGTGATGGTGCCAGAGATTGGCCTAACACCGCAGACGCTGCGTCGCTTTGAAAATCGTTTCAACACCGACATTGTGCTGATGCATTCCAATATGACAGATCGCGAGCGTTTGGATGCTTGGCTCATGATCGAACAAGGGGAAGCCAAGATCATTATTGGCACACGCTCTTCTGTGTTTATACCGACCGCGAACTTAGGTCTGATCATCATCGATGAAGAGCACGATGCGTCTTACAAACAGCATGAAGGGTTTCGCTATCATGCCCGTGACCTCGCTATCAAACGCGCTCAAGGACAAAACATACCCGTACTGCTGGCATCCGCTACCCCCTCATATGAAAGCTTGGCCAACGCCCTACAAAAGCGTTATTCGTGGCTTAAATTACGCCAACGGGCGGGGGACGCTGAACTACCGCAAATGGAACGAGTTGATTTGCGTGGCCAAAGTCTTAAACAAGGTTTTAGCGAATACACTCTGGAGCGTATGCGCCAAACCTTAGAGCGTAAAGAGCAGGTATTAGTGTTTTTAAATCGTCGTGGCTACGCCCCCACATTGATGTGCCATCAGTGTGGTTGGATCGCCGCGTGCGATCATTGTGACGTCAATCTCACCGTCCATAAGCGAGCCAATAAACTCCACTGTCACCATTGCGACAGTCACAAAGCCCTACTACACACCTGCCCAGAATGTCACAGCAATGAACTGTTCACGGTTGGTGAAGGCACGGAGCAGGTCGAGGGTGTGCTCAATCAAATTTTCCAACACACTCCAGTCTTGCGAATTGACCGGGACAGTACGCAACGCAAGTCAGCTCTGACCCAGATCACTCAGAAAATCCACGAACATGACCAAGCCATTCTTGTGGGAACACAGATGCTTGCCAAGGGCCACCACTTTCCGAATGTGACCTTGGTAGTGATTATGGATGCCGACGTGGGTTTATTCTCTTCAGACTTTCGCGGTATGGAACGCACGGCACAGCTTATTACGCAAGTAGCTGGGCGTGCTGGCCGTAGCTCAAAGCGCGGCCATGTTTTGCTGCAAACCTATCATCCAGATCACATCGCAATACAGTGCTTATGTGAACAAGGCTATGAAGCCTTAGCCATGGATGGTCTGAGAGAGAGGCAGCAATTATCTTTGCCGCCCTTTTATCATCAAGTCATTATCCGCGCAGAGTCTCAGCAAGAGGCACACGCCATGGAGCTTTTGATGGCACTCAGACAAGCCTTATCAGTCCACTTGTCGGAGGGCATGCAAGTAGTTGGCCCGTATGCCGCCATTATTGTACGTAAGGCCGGACAGCACCGAGCATTATTAAATGTAAAGAGCCCTCAACGAGGCAACTTGCATGCGGTGATCGCTCAAGCCAGCCAATGGCTTGAACAACACACCCGCAATCAACGAATTCGTTTCGCAATTGACGTTGATCCACTGGAAACTTTTTAGCGCTCTGCGCATAATGGGCGCACCAACCAATGACTATGATTGTTCACATGTTTAACTTGATGCAATTAGCGACCAAAACCAGCCGTTCTAAGAAAGGGGCGACTAGACGCGCTCCCACACCGCCCCCTAAACGCAGTGTGTCGAAGCTTTTGTGGGCAGCGGTCATTGTCTTGCTCATTGGTTTTGGCTTCATACTGTTCAAATTGGCTGAAGTTCAGACGCCGACAACAACTCCCGTTCAAAAAGTCACACCGGCCGCGCCAGTGACAAAAGCACCTGAGAAAACCGTCACGAAGCCTGCTGAAAGTGCCAACAAACGTGAGACTTTTGAGTTCTATCAGTTGTTACAGAATAGCGAAGTGGATACTAGTCATGTGGACGCCTATGAGTTCCAACCTCGTGAAGAAGAGAACTTTAGCTATATGATTCAAGCAGCGTCTTTCCGCTCAAATACTGATGCGGACCGCCTGCGGGCCAAGTTAATTTTATCGGGTCTTGAAGCACACATTAAAGCCAGTGAAAGTAAAGACGGCGGTGTTTGGTATCGCGTCACGGTTGGTCCTTTCGAAACCCGCTCTGCAGAAAGCCGTGCACAGGACAAACTGGCGCAAATGGGACTCAACTCTTACACCTATAAAATAAAGAAAGAGCAATAATCGTTCAAAAGCGTTCTGTTTCGCACAGAGCGCTTGAAATCTTTCCCCTTACCCCCATTTTGATAAGTAATCGAATGTGGAGTAAATCATGACTACGATTCTAACCGTACGCAAAGACAACCAAGTCGTCGTGGGTGGCGATGGACAAGTTTCCCTAGGCAACACCGTAATGAAGGGCAACGCCCGTAAAGTTCGCCGCTTATACCGTGGTGAAGTGATCGCGGGATTCGCAGGCGGCACGGCAGATGCATTCACGTTGTTCGAACGTTTTGAAGGTCAGCTAGAAAAGCACCAAGGCCACTTGGTTCGCGCTGCCGTCGACTTAGCCAAAGACTGGCGATCAGATAAAGCATTACGCAAATTAGAAGCCATGTTGATCGTGGCCAATACAGAAAGCACCCTAATTATTACCGGTAATGGTGATGTGGTAGAGCCTCAACATGGCGCCCTTGCGATCGGTTCTGGCGGCAACTTCGCTGAAGCCGCAGCCCGTGCATTGCTCGATAACACAGAGCTAAGCGCCCAAGACATCGTTGAGAAGAGTCTCAATATCGCCGCCGACATTTGTGTCTTCACCAACCACAACTTAACGATCGAGACGATTAACATCGATCCTAAGCTTGAAGACCAATCTAAGTAACGAATTAAGAGATCAAACCATGAGTAATATGACACCTCGTGAAACAGTAAATGCCTTAGATCAACACATTGTTGGTCAACAAAGTGCGAAGCGCGCCGTTGCCATTGCCCTGCGTAACCGCTGGCGTCGTATGCAACTGCCAGACGACATGCGTGCCGAAGTCACACCGAAGAACATCCTAATGATCGGTCCAACGGGTGTGGGTAAAACTGAAATCGCACGCCGTTTAGCTAAGCTGTCGAACGCGCCATTCATTAAGATCGAAGCAACTAAATTCACTGAAGTGGGTTACGTTGGCCGTGATGTCGACTCCATTATCCGTGACTTGGTGGAAACCTCGATCAAAATGTTTCGTGAACAAGAAACGGAGCGCATGAAACACAAAGCGGAAGATGCAGCAGAAGATCGCATTCTAGATGCCCTACTGCCGCCAGCACGTGGTTTTGAAGAAGACTCAGCGTCCAACTCAACTCGCCAAACGTTCCGCAAGAAATTGCGTGAAGGTCAGCTAGACGATAAAGAGATCGATATCGAAGTTTCTGATGCCCCTATGGGCGTAGAAATCATGACGCCTCCTGGCATGGAGGAGATGACCAGCCAATTGCAGAACCTATTCTCTAACATGGGTGGCGATCGTAAGAAAAAGCGCAAGCTAAAGGTGAAAGACGCACTGCGCCAGATTCGTGACGAAGAAGCGGCCAAACTGGTCAATGAAGAAGAGCTTAAAGCGCGCGCGGTAGAAGCGGTTGAGCAACACGGCATCGTCTTCCTTGATGAGATCGACAAAGTCGCCAAAAGCTCTGAGCGCTCTAGCGGTGAAGTCTCCCGTGAAGGGGTTCAGCGTGACTTGTTGCCATTGATTGAAGGCTGTACGGTCAACACCAAATACGGCATGATCAAAACCGATCACATCCTATTTATTGCCTCAGGTGCGTTCCATTTATCGAAGCCTTCTGACCTGATCCCTGAGTTACAAGGTCGTTTGCCGATTCGTGTAGAACTAGACGCCCTTACCGTTGACGATTTTAAACGTATCTTGACTGAACCAAGCGCGTCTTTAACAAAACAGTATGTGGCACTGGCGAAAACTGAAAACATTGATTTAAACTTCACCGAAGAAGGCATCACTCGTATTGCTGAAATTGCTTGCCAAGTGAACGAACGCACAGAAAACATTGGTGCGCGTCGTCTGCACACGGTACTAGAGCGTCTCTTGGAAGAAGTTTCCTACTCAGCGAGCGATATGCCAGAAGGCCAAATCGTAGACATCACCGCTGACTACGTGAACCAACAGCTCGGTGAAGTGGCTGAAAACGAAGACTTAAGCCAATACATCCTGTAATGGCCGCGATTTAAGAAGAGTACGCATCATGGCAACGCCAACTAAAATTCACTACCACAAGCAATCCCGTGAACTGGAGTTGGCCTTTGCCGATGGTGCAAGCTATCGCCTTAGCGCGGAATACCTTCGTGTTCATTCCCCTTCTGCCGAAGTGCGTGGACACGGCATGCAAATGCCGATACTGCAATACGGCAAGAAAGATGTGGCCATTATGAACATCGAAGCGGCGGGCAACTATGCTTTAAAAATCAGCTTTGATGATGGTCATGACACGGGCCTGTATGCCTGGGATTACCTCTACAATCTCGGCAAAAATCATGATGAACTTTGGCAAATGTACCTAGATCGACTAGCCAAAGAAGGTCGCACTCGCGAAACCTCTGCCATTCAAATTCATCAAGTACACTAATAAACATAGGCTTAACGTTATGACCATCAGCCTCGTCGCCTTGGCATCCATTGAACGTGCGGTAAACTATGCCCTCAAGCAAGATCCACCGTCACAACGCCACCTAACTAAGTTAGCTGGCCAACAGATCTTTCTGGAAGTCGAAGACTTTAACCTGATTCTACAGGTTCATGTATTGGAAGAAGGCATTATGCTGGATCGTCCAGAAAGCATGGACGAGATAGAGCTGGATGCTAAGCTCGATACCCATGTCAAAGGCCCTAGCAGTGCTTACCGTAAGCTTCTGGAAGGTGATGGTTTCTTTGATGGCGACTTACGCATTCGCGGTAACGCACAAGCTCTGATGACGCTTCATAAAGTCATGCAAGGTTTTGAGTTCGACTGGGAAGGCATCTTAGCCGATAAAGTCGGTGACCTACCTGCAGCGACATTCGCCCGTCTCGTTCGAACTCAGTGGAGCGTGACAAAAGAACTGACCACCAATGCCCGCATTCATTTGGTCAACTATTTACAATCCAACAGTGAGTTGCTTCCCAGCAAAATCGAGTTCGATCACTTTGTCGATGAAACTGAACGTCTAGGCATGCAACTGGACCGCTTTGAAGCTAAGTTGAAGTTAGCTGAGAAACGACGCTAGCAGAATTTATTCGCTTCAAGCTTTCACATGTTCAGCGTTGAGTGTCTGCTTGCGCTGCTCTAACCATACTTCCAAATCAGCGGCGGGCATGGGGCGCGCAAAACCATAGCCTTGTAAATAGTCACAACCATGCTCAGCCAAATACTGAGCTTGGTACTCTATCTCAACCCCTTCGGCAATCACTTCCATATTCAGCCCTTTAGCCATGGCGATGGTGGCGCTGACTATGCATTCGTCAGACTCGATATCACCAATACCGCGTACAAACGACTGATCAATCTTCAGGTAGTTGGCCTCTAACTCTTTTAGATAACTCAACGAACAATAGCCCGTGCCAAAGTCATCAATGGCAATACTGATATTATTGGCGCGTAACATGGCGAGATTACGAGCCAGTTGCGCAGAGCGGACCATTAGCGTTGTTTCAGTAAACTCAATCGCAATCACCTCACTGGGTACCTTGTAGTGTTTCAACGCATTGAGTAACTCATAGGCGACTTCAGAGTTCGACAGTTGTACCGCAGAGATATTAATCGACACTTTTCCAACTTCGATATTCCGTGCTCGCCAATCTGCCACTTGGCTTAAGGTACGATCAATAATCCAGCGCCCCAGTTCAATGATTTGACCACTGTCTTCCGCAATAGGGATAAAGACCGCTGGAGAAATCCACTCACCCAAACGCCGCCAGCGAATCAGCACTTCGACCCCAACGACTTGATTGGTTCGTGAATGCACTTGTGGTTGAAAGAACAGACTGAGCTGATCATCTTGAGACATGGCTTCCTCAAGGTGTCGCTGGGTAGCCACTCGACGCTGCATGCTTTCATCCATTGAATCGTCAAAGAAGCGATAGGTATTTTTACCGGAGTGCTTGGCTCGATACATCGCTAAGTCAGCTTGGCGTAATAATGACGAGCTATCGATGTCGGCAACATCACTCATTGCCACCCCCACACTACAACTGACCGAAAAGGTGGTGTCTTGGTACTCAAAAGGCTGAGCTAATGCATCCACGATGGCTTGAGCCAAGTGATGAATATGAGACGCTTGCTGTGCTGGATGCAGGAATAAAGCAAATTCATCGCCACCAAGACGCGACAACAACGCCTCATCCGGCGCAATGCGTTCGAGCTTCTTAGCAACTCGTTTAAGCAATACATCCCCTGCTTCATGGCCTAAGGTGTCATTGATTTCTTTGAAACGATCAAGGTCTATAAACAGTAAGGCAATGCTACCGTAGTGTCGCTGCGACACACACTCATCCAAACATTGCTCAAAATATCGCCTATTAGAGAGTCCTGTTAAGTCATCATGTTGTGCCATATACAAGACCTGTTGTTCAGCCTCTTTGCGCACAGTAATGTCTTCATGCACAGCAATGAAATATTCCACTTCGCCAGCACTGTCTAAAATAGGCGTAATCGTCTGCTCCACCGTCACAAACTGACCGTTCTTATGACGGTTCACCAGTTCGTTCCGCCAACTTTTACCTTGGGAAATGGTTTCCCATAAGTTCTGAAAGAATGGCCGCTCATGAACACCCGAGTTTAAAATACGTGGCGTCTTACCACGCACTTGCTTCAGGCTATAGCCTGTTAAGGTTGTGAAGGCATCGTTCACCCATTCTATGCGGCCCTTGGGATCGGTAATAAATATGGCGTTTGCCGCACTACGGATCGCCATACTCAATAAATGATTACTACCCTGAACTTTGTCTCGCTTGTGTCGAAACACCAGATACATCACTAACATCAGCACCACAGCGATTGCTAGCACACTAAAGATTGTTCTGACGATTTGCGCATCACTTTGCCAGTTAGCTAATGCATCTTTGTTGTAGGATCGTAGAGAAATGACCAGTGGATAAAAAGAGGTGGCGCGGTAGCTGTCCAAGTAGCTACCTTGTTCGTTTTGCTCACGAAGATCTCCCCAAGAGCGGTCCATCACCACCTCTCGACGGGCGCTACTTAAAAAGTCAGCTCCTTCTCCGAGAATTTTCTCCCCAGAAAATAAATAGAGAGAGACTTCGCGACGACTCGCAGAAACAGACTGAAACAAGCTTTGGAAGTAGTGCATATTCAAAGAGCCAATAACAAAACCTGCTAACGCCCCTTGGGAAAAATACGGCACACACACAGGCCAATACTGAAGCTCCGCCAGACGAAATGCATCGCCCCAATAACGCCCTGCTTGAACCGGTAGGAATAAAACATCGGCATTGGATGCTCGCTCAGCACACAGGGAAGCCTGTTCATACACCACCACATCAATACTGCGCAGCTGCGGTAAGCCTCTTAACAGTCGCTGAGTCAGCAAATTAGAGGTTGCTTTAGAGCGTTCCTCTGCATCGAGTGCGACCGTCTGCAACGCGCCAACAGCCGCTTGCAAAGAGCGGATAACGGAGTCTTCTAGGGCGTAGGCCAGAGAGGTGTTCGTCAACAGCTGCTCTTCAAGGGCTCGCTGGTGACCTCTACCGAGAATATGCTGCAAGCTGACCGTCATCACTAATAGGATTATGACCATGCTCGCCACCACGACGGTTTGCCGCTGTATAAAATTTGAGAGTAATTTGAGCAAAGTTCTTAACCTAGATCAGCACCTGACACATGAATTGCTTACATAATAAGCATAGCTTATCGTTTTAATTCGCTTGAGGTGTTGATTTATGTCGCTAAGACAAGGCTATCTGACGCTATTTTTCGCCATTTTCGCTGTTTTTCTAAATCCAGCATGGGGAGAAGACGGCAAAACCATTTCTAACATAGAAGCGCGCCAAGGCATCAACGTATGCATTTGGCCAGATTACTTTTCCATCACCTACTTAAGCCCTCGCACACAACAGCTCGAAGGCATTGATATCGACCTGAGCCATGCCTTGGCCGACGACCTTGGTGTTCCAGTCAACTATGTCAAAACCCATTTCGGTCGTTTTATGGATGATTTAGAGACAGGTAAATGTGATGTCGCCATGTTCGGTGTGGGCAATACAAAAGCTCGCCAGAAGCGCATCAACTTTACTCAACCTTATCTCGCTAGCAATATGTATGCGGTCACAACCAAGCAGCACCCTTTTATTAAAAGCTGGAGCGACATGGACCAAAAAGGCGTGATTATCTGCGTGCAAAAAGGCACTTACATGGAAAACGCTATGCGCAAGTCGCTTAAAAATGCCACACTCACCACGGTACTAAGGCCAAATGAGCGAGAGCTTGAAGTACTATCTGGACGTGCGGATGTCTTTATAACCGATTACCCGTATGGGCAAAAAATGGTCAGCGTCTATGATTGGGCTGAGCTGCTCGCACCGCCTGGTAAAACTGAGCAGTTTCAATATGCCTATGCTGTGGCCAAAGGGGACGATCAATGGCTACAACGTATGGATCAGTTCGTTTCTGACATCAAGCTAGATGGCCGCCTTGAAAAAGCAGCTGAACATTATAATCTAACCCCAATCATCATTCGTGAATAACGTGACACAGCATATTTAAATACGAAAAAGCCCGAACATGTCACCATGTTCGGGCTTTTTAATGTCTTTAAGCTATTAAGCGTTAAAGCGCTTACATACGCTCTAGAGTTTCGATACCTAGTAGCTCTAGACCTTGCTTCAACGTTGCCGCAGTACTTAGGGCAAGCTGTAGACGGCTTTCTTTCAACGCGTCTTCTGCGTTCAAGATTGGGCAAGCTTCGTAGAAGCTCATAAAGATACCCGCAAGCTCGTATAAGTAAGCACACATAAAGTGTGGCATACCGTCGTTGATCACCTGCTGAATCGCTTCTTCGAATTGGCAAAGCTTCACCGCCAAGGCACGCTCTTGATCTTCTACTACTGTGATCGGAGCATTCAACGCAGATACGTCCATTTCTGAACGACGCACGATGCTCGCGACACGAGAGTAAGCGTACAACAAGTAAGGCGCGGTGTTGCCTTCAAAGCTTAGCATGTTGTCCCAGTTGAACACGTAATCAGAGGTACGATTCTTAGATAAGTCAGCGTACTTAACCGATGCGATACCAACGACACGGCCGATGTTACGCTGCTCTTCTTCTGGCATATCTGGGTTCTTCGACGCGACTAGCTGGAACGCACGTTCTTGTGCTTCTTCAAGCAACGCAGAAAGCTTCGCCACACCACCAGAGCGAGTCTTAAATGGTTTACCATCACTGCCCATTACCGTACCAAACGGCATGTGCTCAAGGCTGATGCTTGGCTGAGCAAAGCCTGCTTTGCGCGATAGCGTGAAGATCTGTTGGAAATGCAAAGATTGGCGAGCATCTACAAAGTACAGTGCACGATCTGCATTCAATACTTTCTGACGGTAGCGTACAGCGGCTAAGTCAGTGGTAGCGTAAAGGAAACCACCACCGGTTTTCTGAACGATGATCGGCGTGATGTCACCTTCTTTGTTGGCAAACTCTTCTAAGAAAACACACTTCGCGCCTTGGTCTTCTTTGATTAAGCCTTGTGCTTCTAGGTCGTTGATTACGTTCTGCAAATCGCTGTTGTAAGCGCTTTCTGGCATCACGTCTTTACGCTCTAGGGAAACACCCAACATGCGGTAAGTTTCTTCACAATGCTCAAGAGAGATATTGATGAACTCTTGCCACAGTGCCATGCATTGCTCGTCACCAGACTGAAGTTCCACGACCAGTTCACGAGCACGTGCCGCAAAGGCTTCGTCGTCATCAAAGCACTTTTTCGCTTCGCGGTAGAAAGACTCTAGGTCTGACAGCGCCATGCTGATTTCAGAGTTTTCCGCACGTAGACGCTCCATGTAGGCCAACAGCATACCAAACTGAGTACCCCAGTCGCCGACGTGGTTCTGGCGCACAACGTTGTGGCCCATAAACTCAAGAGTACGTACTACTGCATCACCGATAACGGTAGAGCGTAGGTGACCAACGTGCATCTCTTTCGCAAGGTTAGGTGCCGAGTAATCCACCACCACAGTTTGTGGTGCTTCTACCGTCGCAACATCTAGACGTTCACTGTGACGAAGATCCGCTAACGCTGAACCTAACCATTCGTTTTTCAAGAAGATATTGATGAAACCTGGGCCTGCGATTTCGACTTTATCTGCCACATCGGAAAGATCCAATTGCTCCAACACTTTGGCTGCGAACTCACGAGGATTGGTGCCGATTTTCTTTGCCGCGCCCATGATACCATTGGCTTGGTAGTCACCAAATTGAACTTTTGCAGATTGACGAACGAGAGCCGGAGCATCGTCCGCCGCACCCGATGCGACCATAGCCGCTTGAATACGTTGATTAAGAAGCGTTTGAATATTCACAAGAAACCCATTTTAAAATACAGAACCCTCTGCTGAAGCAGTCGTTAACTCAAGGTCTAAAGAGGAAAGTCGTCAACCGATCACAGCACCGCCCGAACGGGCATCCATGCCCGCGACGGGCGGATCGCCCATCCATGGTCTTAATGCTTGTGATCAGCCGACAACTTTCTAAAAGCTTTAGCTTAAGCGACAAACCTGCCTTCAACAGAGGGTTGTCATGTCATTTGAAGTTGGCGCTATGATAACCGATTTTCGACTATTTAGCGAAAGAACAGCTTACAAGCTGGGTTATCATTTTCATCTTGGTAAGGGTAGCCTAACTCGTCTAAGTAGCGCGTCACATCAGTCTCTTCGCCGACCGCCTGCAAGCCTACCAACACTCGACCGTAGGCATCACCGTGGTTACGGTAATGGAACATGGAAATATTCCACTGACCGCCTAAAGTATTTAGGAATTTCAGCAACGCACCAGGGCGTTCAGGGAATTCAAAGCTGTACAGCAACTCGCCTTTCTCACTGCGCAAGTGACCGCCAATCATATGACGTACGTGAACCTTCGCGGTTTCATCATCGGTTAAATCGACGATTTCGTAATCTTTCAGGTCATGTAGCAGCTCTTCACGACTATTTGGACTGCCGCCCAGCGCCACACCGACAAAAATCACTGCTTGCTTGTCATTGCTGTAGCGGTAGTTGAACTCGGTGATCGAACGACCTACCAACGCCTGACAGAAATCTTTAAAACTACCTGGTGCTTCTGGGATTTTCACCGCGATGATGGCTTCGCGCTTTTCACCTAATTCGGCACGCTCAGAGACATGGCGTAGACGGTCGAAGTTAACGTTCGCACCAGAGTTGATCGCTACCAGACGCTGACCTTTAGCGCCTTCACGCTCAATGTACTTTTTCAGACCCGCTAGCGCACAAGCACCGGCTGGTTCAGTGATCGCACGGGTATCGTCGTAGATATCCTTGATCGCGGCACACATTTCATCAGTGTTCACGGTAATGACTTCGTCAACGCATTCTTTGGCAATTTCAAAGGTGTTCTTACCGATTTCAGCCACCGCGACACCTTCTGCGAAGATACCCACTTGAGCAAGACGTGTTGGTTTGCCTGTGTCTAAAGCAACTTTTAAACACGCCGCATCGGTTGGCTCTACACCAATGACTTTAATCTCAGGGCGTAGGTATTTGATGTAAGCTGCGACACCAGCGATTAGACCACCACCGCCCACGGGGATGAACACCGCATCGATGTCACCTTCGATTTGGCGCAATAGCTCCATACCGATCGTGCCTTGACCGGCGATCGTATCAAGGTCGTCAAATGGGTGTACGTAGACTTGGCCTGTTTGCGCCATGATTTCTTGGGATTTTGCAAACGCTGCATCAAAGGCATCGCCTGCTAACACCACTTCGGCACCACGGGCACGTACTGCGTTGACTTTCACATCAGGAGTCGTTTCTGGCATCACGATGGTGGCTTTGATGCCTAGTTTTTTCGCAGCAAGGGCAAGGCCTTGCGCATGGTTACCTGCTGAAGCAGCAATCACGCCTTTGGCACGGTCTTCTTCAGAAAGCTGAATAATTTTGTTGTATGCACCACGAATCTTAAACGAGAACACTGGCTGTAGGTCTTCTCGCTTCAAAATAATATCGTTGCCAGTGCGTTCAGACAGTTGCGTAGCACGGGAAACAGGGGTTTCTACCGCGACGTCATAAACCGGCGCTTGTAGAATCTTTTTGATGATTGTGTGAGGCATATACATTCCTGCTTTTTCTCCAAAGCACGCCTAGAATCGGCGTTTTAGGGGGTAACTCTGCTAATAAATGAACACGCAATATACTCTTTCCCACCTTCATGAGCAAAGGCTTGGGCGGGATTAGAGTGCTTTTAGACCGAACTCGGCAACTTCGTCCTAGAGGGGTAACAATAGCTAAGGTAACTGACTATAATGTGCCCACCCTTTTGGGCAACACCATTACTCACACTCTAAGTCACAGGTTTACCCAGCATGACGCAAGACGAATTAAAAAAAGCAGTCGCTGAAGCCGCAGTAGAATACATTCTTCCACTGCTAGAAGAAGACACTATTGTCGGTGTAGGTACCGGTTCAACAGCGAACATGTTCATTGATGAATTGGCAAAGCACAAACAACTATTTGATGGCACGGTAGCGAGCTCAGAAGCTTCTGCAGAACGTCTAAAAGGTCACGGCATTCCTGTGTATGACCTAAACTCTGTGGACTCAATCCGTGTGTATGTAGACGGTGCGGATGAATCAAACGACCACCTTCACCTAATCAAAGGTGGCGGTGCGGCACTCACACGCGAGAAGATCGTTGCAGCCGTTTCAGAAGAATTCGTTTGTATCGCAGATGAGTCAAAATTAGTGAAAGTGCTAGGCGACTTCCCTCTTCCAGTGGAAGTGATCCCAATGGCACGTAGCTATGTGGCACGTGAATTGGTAAAACTTGGCGGTGACCCAGTGTACCGTGAAGGTGTGGTAACTGATAACGGCAACCATATCCTAGACGTGTACAACCTAGAAATCTTGGACGCTGTGAAGCTAGAAAGCCAAATCAACGAAATCGTTGGCGTGGTGACAAACGGTCTATTCGCAGCTCGCCCAGCTAACGTTCTATTGCTTGGCACTCAGTCTGGTGTGAAAACACTTAAGGCTTAAGAAGATAGAGCCCAGTCTCATTTTTCAGCGACTCTTAGCACTTGCGCGTAGAGAGAAAAATAATGGCTGGGCTCTAGCTATCTAAACCACAAGCAGAGCTAAAACACTAGAACCAGCGACTCTTGCGCATTAGCACGTATTGGCCAATACCCATAAATACCAATACGCCGACAAACAGCCAGAATGCTGCACCATTCTCCACGCCAGGCATACCGCCGATATTGATACCAAATAAGCCAGTTAAGAAGCCCAACGGCATAAAGATACCGGACAGGATCGACAGCACGTACATGCGGGCGTTCATCTTCTCTGCTTGATGGTTGGCAAACTCTTCTTGCATCAGTAAGCAACGCTCGCGTAATGACTCCAAGGCTTCAACATAACGAGTAATGTCGTTGGCAGCTTCCTGAATATCAGCCATCTGCTCTTTGGTTACCCAAGATTGAAGCTCTACCGCCAGACGGCTAATGGCTTCTTTTTGTGGCACCAAGAAACGGCGTAAACGAACCGTCTGCAAGCGGCGATCCACTAGGATGGTACGTTGCTCAGGCAATACCTGCTCGCTCATTTCCTCTTCAAGCTCACCCAATGTGTCTTCTAGACCATCGATAACCCCCGCCATACGAGCGGTCAGCGTATGTGTTAAGGTCGCAACAAGCTCGGCAATGTTTTCCGGGCCTTCGCCTTTTTCAAGGTTATTCACTTGTTCCACAACAGACAGCAAGCGACGACGACGCGTTGAAACAATAAAGTGCGGCGTGGCCCACAAGCGCAAGGACACCATATCTGAAGGATCTGAGTCTGGGTTTAAATTGACGCCACGCAGGGTGATCAATACACCTTGTCCCATTTTGACCGTACGTGGACGAGTTTCGTCAGCAAACAATGCATCCACCACGGCTTCAGGGATATCCGCCATGTTATCCAGCCAATCTCGACCATCATCTTTGGAGCAGTCGATGTGTACCCAATGGGCACCACTTTCAGGCAAAGCCGTCGGCAATTGCGTTTCACGGGAAGCGCCACCTTGACCGTCAAATTTTAAGTAGTGCAGTAAGTAATCCATAGTGTTCTCTTCTCTTTTGCAATGAGTTGAGCCATCAACTCATATTTATTGGCATTGTAGGCTGACGTGGAACTGAGCGGGTGGCATAATTTCCCAAGACGAATAAATAAAAAGGACCCTTGCCATGCAAAGCTTATCTCAGTTCCTTGCGTCCGATGCCTCTAGCGCATCATTGCAGGAAGTACTGTTAGTCACAACCCAAACTTGTATCGATATCTCCAGCGCACTGAAAAAAGGTTCGCTAGCCGGCATCCTAGGAATGGCTGGTAACGAGAACGTTCAAGGGGAAGAACAAAAGAAACTGGATGTGATCTCTAACAACATGCTTAAAAGTGCTTTGCTGGCCTCTCCTGCGGTACGCGCTATTGCGTCCGAAGAAGAGGACGACATCGTCCCTGCCAACACTGATGGCGAATATTTGATTGCCTTTGATCCACTGGATGGCTCTTCAAACATCGACATTAACTCAATGGTAGGAACCATTTTCTCCATCTACCATCAGGTAGGTAGTGAGCCTGCAACGGAAGCAGACTTCCTACAGCCAGGTAAAAACCAAGTCGCGGCAGGCTATGTGCTTTATGGTCCATCGACGATGTTGGTGTTCACAACTGGTAACGGTGTGAACATGTTTACTTTGGATGTGGAGCAAGGCGAATTTATTCTAACTCGTGAAAACGTAAAAGTGGACAACGAGACGCAAGAGTTCGCGATTAATATGTCTAATCAACGCTTCTGGTCAGAAGCGATGCAAAATTACGTGAATGACTTGGTTGCAGGCAAAGACGGCCCACGCGCTAAGAACTTCAATATGCGTTGGGTAGCGGCTATGGTGGGTGATGTTCACCGTATCCTTTGTCGTGGCGGTATCTTTATTTACCCTTGGGATAAGAAAGATCCAAACAAGCCTGGCAAGCTGCGTTTGATGTACGAAGCTAACCCTATGGGTATGCTACTTGAACAAGCTGGCGGTAAAGCTTTCACCCATACGGATCGTATTTTGGACATTCAACCAGAAGGTATTCACCAACGCGTTGCAGTGGTCCTAGGTGCTGCAAACGAAGTGGATAAGTGTTTAAGTTATTAACACTAACTTTGGAATAGCAAAAGACCGACTAATTTAGTCGGTCTTTTTCGTTCAAAACAATGAACCTTATCCATGGATCAATCTGGCGCAGCACCGGATAAGAAGATTTGTACTTGCTGGTGTTTATCACCCCAAATATGGGACTTCACATCTTGTAGGAATTTCTGAGCTTCGTTTAAAGTCACAATGCCGCCCATTAGCTCGACACCAATCCCTTCTTGAGTGAAAAAGAAGCGCCAATTATGGCCATCGACTCTTACCTCACCTTCTCCATTAACATAAGACACTTGCTCAAAACGGTAATCCGTTGGCACAAAGCACGCCAACTCTTGGCCCGCTTCACCGTAATTCATATCCGGAACATACCCTTGGCGATCGACTAATCCGAATTTCATACTGCGCTCCTGTTGTTGTTTTCTTCAGCATAGTCAGATCCCCAGAGTTTTGCTGAACTTTTGCATCAGGAGCTGACATAACCCCAACATCAGCTAGTTATGTGAACAATTAGTCGTAGTGCACAGGTTATTCTTCGAAACTCGCTTTCTTAGCGGGCTATTCTGTTTTAGTATTTTGCAATTAAGTCTTGGACATCCATTCAAATCGCCTGGCCAAACTTAATCGCACACATTTTTTCGCAATTTCATTCAGTAGGAAATCATAATGGCGGCTTTTGGTAGCGTGTTTATGCCGAAAATGGCATTAGCAACATTCGAAAACAATCAATGGTCTGAATCCCAGATCGTTGCTTCTGACAGCATCTCTCTACACCCAGGTGCACACGTTTTGCATTACTCAAGCACTTGTTTTGAAGGCTTGAAAGCATTCCGTCACGAAGACGGCAGCGTGCACGTCTTTCGAATGGACCAAAACGTCGAGCGTTTCGCACAGAGCAGCCGCTTGTTGTCACTTCCAGAAGTGAATAAAGAGCAACTGACGCAGATGATTTCTGACATCGTTGCAGAGTATGCAGCAGACGTACCAACGCCTCCGGGCTCTATGTACATCCGTCCAACACACATTGGTACCGAAGCAGCCGTCGGTAAAGCCGCAGCGCCTTCTGATTCATCTTTGATGTATGTTCTATTATCTCCAGTAGGTGATTACTTCGCTGGCGGAGCACGCGCGCTTCGTTTACTACTAGACGAAACGGGCCAACGTTGTGCACCGCATATGGGTATGATCAAGAGCGGTGGTAACTACGCAAGTGCCCTAGCTCCTACGCTCGAAGCCAAAGAGAAGTTCCAAGCAGACCAAGTATTGTTCTGTCCGAACGGCTACATCACTGAAACAGGCGCGGCTAACTTTCTCATCGTTGATGGCAACGAAATCATCACCAAAGCGTTGGATTCAAGCTTCCTACACGGTGTAACACGTTCAAGTATCCTACAGATTGCGAAAGATCTAGGTATGACGGTTTCCGAACGTGAAGTATCAGTAGAGGAACTTCTAGAGCGTGCTAAGAAACCAGGCGTTGAAGCCATGCTTTCTGGCACCGCAGCGGTTCTGACTTCTGTTGGCACTTTGATCCACAATGGTGAAGACATCCAAGTAGGCAATGGTGAAGTGGGCCCTATGGCACAAAAACTTCGCCAAGCGCTGAATGATATTCAATGGGGCAAAGCACCGGACACTCACGGTTGGTTGACTAAGATCGCTTAATATCGATCATTCATTGACCGGCAAAAAGCCAGCGCCTGATTCAGTCGCTGGCTTTTTTGTTTGCACACAGTCTCCTTTTTCGAGCCTTGAGGTTATCGCTTGAGCGCCATATAACCTATGTAGGCAAAATAATTAAGGAGTCTATGATGAGTTCTGAAAACGAATACACACCTGATAAAGTTTGGAAATGGGATGCTGAAAAGACCCAACAATGGTCAAAAACCAATCGCCCTTACGCTGGTGCAACCCATGAAAAAGAGCTGCCACAAGGTGAGCACCCGCTGCAATTGCACTCCCTTGCTACCCCAAATGGACAAAAGGTCACCATCCTTTTAGAAGAACTATTGGCCCTTGGTATTAATGAGGCTGAATACGATGCCTACATGATCAATATCGGTGAAGGCCAGCAATTTTCATCCGGCTTTGTTGAGATCAACCCGAACTCCAAAATTCCTGCCATGGTTGACACCAGCGTGAACCCACCGCTGCGACTGTTTGAATCCGGCTCTATCCTGCAATACTTAGCAGAAAAGCACGATGTGTTTATTCCTAAGGATATCAAAGCTAAAACCGAGTGCCGAAATTGGTTGATGTGGCAAATGGGCTCTGCGCCATTCTTAGGTGGCGGTTTCGGTCACTTCTATGTGTACGCACCGTTTAAGCAAGAGTACCCAATCGAACGCTACACCATGGAGGCTAAACGCCAACTAGATGTGCTAAATAAACACTTAGCGGAAAATAAATACATGGCAGGCGACGAATACTCAATTGCCGATATGGCCATTTGGCCTTGGTATGGCAAGTTAGTGTTGGGCGACCTTTACGGTGCGGCTGAATTCCTAGACGTTGGCGAATACCAATACGTACAGCGCTGGGCAAAAATGATTGCCGAACGCCCTGCTGTTAAACGGGGCATACGAGTCAACCATTGGGGAGAAAACGGCATCAAGGAGCGCCATAGCGCAGCAGACTTGGACTAGCCGCCACACATAGTTGATCAAATCAACTAGTGTAAAGTTACGTAAAGAGCCTAAACCCTCCTGAAGAACTGTCGATAATTAGATGAATCGCAGTCATTGTCGCTGCCGTCTTTTCTTCAGGAGGTTATTCATGAGTAGCATTTCAATGGATTTGAGCAGTATTGCCCAACAAAGCAGCCGCTCAACACAAACTTCATCCACCTCATCTAGAATTGAAGCTCTCGAAGAAAAAGTCAAAACGCTTCAAGAAGAGCTCACTGATATCACTACCAGCACCGACAAGACCGAAGAAGATACCGAGCAAGCTGAGCTACTACAGCAACAGATCCAAATGCTGCAACAACAAATTGCTCAGCTGCAAATGCAAGAAGCTAAAAAAGCCCAACAAGAGGAAGCCAAAGAGGCCTCCAAAGACAGTGACGAATCAACTACCGAGAAAGATCCAGAAGATCCATTAGGACAAACATTGGATACTTACGCGTAGTGCCTTTAAGGTAGCCACAGATCCCCAAAACGGTCTCTATGGCAAAGGTATACCCTCACTTCAAACTCAAGCTGATGATAATCTGGCGCCATATGCTGGCAGAGTTTATAAAACGCTTTGTTGTGCTCTTTTTCTCGAAGATGTGCCAGCTCATGAGCCACAATCATGCGCAAAAAAGGTTCCGGCACATGGCGAAACAATGCTGCGACTCGTATTTCATTTTTCGCTTTCAGCTTTTTGCCCTGCACTCTGGATACAAAAGTATGCAGCCCTAAAGCATTATGAATCACGTGCAGCTTATCGTCGTAAAGCACCTTATTAATCGGGGCGGCGCTGCGCATGTATTCACGCTTCAGTTCTTGCACAAACTGATAAAGCGTTTTTTCACTACTCAAACTGTGTGGCGACGGGTACTTATTCAAGAGCCAAGCAGCGGTCTTTTCCGCGTCCAGCATACTTTGTACTTGCGCTTGCAAATCTGCGCTGTAATGACCTAAATATTGTTTGATTTCTGACAAAAAACTCTCTTCTTATCCATTGCTAAGCATTGATTGATGGCCCCCTAACGATGCCGCGCCTCATTCGAGATTGCAAACTTAGCTTAAGCAATTTTCAAATAGTTAGGGGAATTAAGATCAAACCGAGTAACTTCCCACACACCTATCGGGCATGCAAGTTGGCTGTGATAATTTCAAATGATTCCCAATGACACGCCAACGAGGTTGCTAATGAGATCCCTTATTTTTCCATCCATCATTGCGGTATCAATCGCCGCGCCTCTCGCCTTCGCCGACACCGATGTCGACCTAGATAGCAACAAGGACAAATGGTCTGGCTCTGCTGAACTGGGCTTTGTATCCACCTCTGGCAACAGCGATACAAACAATATCAATGGTCGCCTAGGACTAACACAAGAATCGATTCAATGGCGTACTGATTACAGCTTGAGCTCGCTATATAGCAGCTCAGACAGCGATACCACAGCTGAGAAATACGCTGGTAGCCTACAAAGTAACTATAAGTTTGATACCGAACAGTTTTGGTTTGTTCGTGGCGCGTATGAGAAAGATCGCTTCTCGGGCTACCGAAGCAAAAGCTCCGTTTCAACAGGTTATGGTAACCGCTTTTGGCAAGCAAAAGATGGCTCGTATCTAGAAGCCTCTACTGGAGTAGGCTACCGCGACTTTGCTATTGATAAAGATGCGGCGGCAGATGGCGAGTCAGACCGAGGTACTTTTGTCCGTATTGCAGGCACTTTTGAGAAACACTTCACGGCAAACTCACTCTTTCGACAGGAGCTGACCAGCGAGATCAGCACCAGCGGTGGCAATACCGTTAACGAGTCCGTATCAGCATTGCAAGCCAACATCGTCGACAATCTGGCGATGAAATTGGCTTACCGAGTTAAATACACATCGGATGTGCCATCAGATACCGATACGACCGACACCGAAACCACGGCATCGGTTCTGTATTCGTTCTAGATTTGGCTAAGATTGGCCTTGGTTACGTTTATCCAAGGCCTTTATCAATACTGACGTGTCTTGTCGCCCACGCCCCTCTTCAATCAACGCAACGTAATCTTGATCGACTCCTTGGGTGTGAGGTAATTCAATTCCCATTTTCTCCGCTTGCGCCAAGGCAATGCCTAAGTCCTTATGCATCCATTCAATGGCAAAGCCAAAATCAAATTCGTCTTTCGCCATAGTGGCACCACGGTTTTCCAATTGCCAAGAACCGGCTGCCCCATACTTCAGTGTTTCGACTAGTGTATCAATGTCGAGTCCGGCTTTTTGAGCAAAGCGAATGCCTTCAGATAGACCACTTAGTACACCACCAATCAGAATTTGGTTAACCATTTTCGCGAGCTGCCCTGCACCAATATCTCCCATACGGGTATAAGCTTTCGCAAAACAGGTCAGCACAGAACTAGCACGCTCAATGTTCTCTTGAGCACCACCAATCATCACCGTCAGGACTCCGTTTTCTGCACCCGCTTGCCCACCAGACACTGGGGCATCGAGAAAGGAGCAACCTTTCTCATGAATGGCTGCTGCCAATTCCTTTGCTACTTCAGCCGATGCTGTGGTGTGATCGATAAACAGCGTCCCAGGACGAGCCGTTGATAAGGCGCCTTGCTCACCTAAATACAACTCACGCAGGTCATTATCATTACCCACGCAGGTTAGTACGATGTCTGCGTCTTTCGCGGCCAATGCAGGCGTCTCTGCCATGCTACCTGAATATTGCTCCAACCAACGCTGTGCTTTACTTGCTGTACGGTTGTATACCACAACCTCATGGCCAGCTTTACTTACATGACCTGCCATTGGGTAGCCCATTGTCCCTAGTCCCAAAAAACTGACTTTCATGCTGTCGCCCTCTCTTATTGTTGGTGGTGTATTTGGTTTATCAAAAATGTACTTGATGCCATAAAATAAACCCGCAAAAGCGGGTTTATTGAACGACAGACTGCACGATTATTTCAAGGCATTCAGACGCTTCGCGATGGCCTCGATCTCTTCACTCATCTGACTCAAATGACTGGAGTCGTCTGCATTACTGCTGGTTAAAGACTGTAACCTAGATACAAACTCGGTCAAGTCATGGGAAACCTTCTGTTGCTCGTTCGCAGCAACCGAGATTTGTGTCGCTTGATCGGTAATCTGCGAGAATGCATTCACAACATCTTGTAAGTGGCTAGCCGTTGATTCAGCATTGTTCACCGCTTTATCGGTTTCCGCTTGGCCAGTCGACATAGAATCAACTGATTCTTTTGAAGCCTCTTGCAGTCGATTAAGGATTTGCTCAATTTCTACTGCAGAGCTTTCACTTTTAGCGGCCAGATTACGTACTTCATCCGCAACAACAGCGAAACCACGTCCTGTTTCACCCGCACGCGCAGCTTCAATCGCAGCATTTAGCGCCAGCAAATTCGTCTGCTCCGCGATGTCACGAATGACGCTTAACATGCCATGGGCTTTGCGACTGTCTTCGTCTAACTTCAAGATATTCTGTTCGGCGCGATTCATGGTTTGTGCAAGCGAACGCATGGTTTGGATTACCCCTTGCATCTCTTCCCCACTAGCACGAACGTCTAAGTGGATGCGCTCGACAGTCTCTTTGGTTTCATTGGAATACATGGCCACATCCGCGGAGGTTGCGCCAAACTCTTCGGTTGCAGCAGCCAACATATGGTTTTCATCGCTCAGGCTGTTAGCTTTGTTTAGGAACTCGTTACTAAAAGTTTTAAGTTGACTCGCATCGTCAACCAGCTTGGCGGATTCTTGATGAATGCTCGCTAACAGAGATTTCAGTTTGGCCCCATAAGCATTTACAGACTGGCGTAACTCGCCAATCTCATCTTGCTTAAAGATCACCAACTCTTGCTCAACATTACCCGATACCAGCCCTTGAATTTGACCAGTTGTATGCTCGATACGAGACAACAAACTTCGGAAGAAGAACAATGCCACGATACTCACTAGGATCAGCAAGCCACCTAGAGCAAGCATCAAAAACAGACTCATACTTCCAGCCACTTCGGTCATCACACCCTTTGGCACAACCAAGCCAATCGTCCAGCCTGTTTGTGGCTCTTTGATCAAATCCACAAAAGCCGATTGACCAAGAATCTCATCATGCTTTAACTCAATGACCCCAGCACCTGATTGTTTCGCTGCCAGTAACGCTGGTGCCAACCAGCTTAATTGCTGCGCCAATTCGTCTGCGGTAACAATGCTATCATCTGAGTTAACGATACTTGCTGCCGCTTTAGGGAAGCTAAGCATCTGGCCTTGGGCATCTAGAGCAAATACATAACCTTGGTTCTCTTCCCCATATTGCTCCAAAATATCAGTGATGCCATCCAACATCATGTCCACGGTAGCAACACCAGAGAAGCGTCCCTTTTCTCTGATTGGGATGGTACAAGTGACCATTGGCACTTTCGAAACTGGGTCTGTGTAGGCTTCCGACCATGCACATTGATTAATTGCGGCATTACGCCCAACAGTGTACCAACCTTCGTTGTGATAACCCGTACCATTGGGATCATTGTAATCTTCGAGGAGTTCTAAACCGCTCCCAGAGCGCGCCCAGAAGAAACTTCGACGCTCAACTCCTGGCGTGAACGCATTGGGCTCTGGCCAAATACCACCCCCAGCGATGCTGCTGTCTCCATGATTATCAATCAAGGGGGGAAGCACCTGCTTGTACATTTCAACATCTTCTGGCAACTGTGTCGCGGCCAATGCAATAGAGCTAGTCATCAGCTGCACTTGATTGAGTGTGGCCCCTAACAGTTCCACTAGGCTTTGTTGATTGACATCTATTTGACTCTGACGCTCAGCAATCAAATCCGCTTTCACTTTCCCTTCAACAACGGCGTAAACCACCACCATCGCGAGTACGAATATCGCAATCAAACCTAGACTAATCTTCTGACGTATCTTCAGTGCGGGCATTGCGGTCTCCTTTGCTTCTGAAAAGGGCTTCCAAGTTCATGGTCTTATTAAGTTTTAGCACAAAGGCTTTGCAAAGGTATATCTAATATTGGCAACCCTCGCCTAACTATGACCTGACTCTTGTTGAGCCGTGAAACGAAACTGCTTAGGAGACAAGTTATAATGCTGCTTAAAGACACGTGAAAAATGAAATGCCGATGAAAAGCCGGATTGCTCCGCCACTTGGGCAATCGGAAGACTAGTACGCCGCAATAATAATGCAGCGTGATGGGTCCGCAGCTGCCACAGATAGCGGCTTGGCGTCAGCCCTAAATGTTGTCGAAACAGGACAATTAAATGATTCACAGTGACATGGCTGTGCTCAGCCACATCCACAAGCCCCATACTATTGCTCAGATTGGCCTTCATATAATCACATGCTGAACGAATAGCCCTTGAAGGAGGAGCTAGGTGCTGCTCATTAACACTCATGGATGCAGGCAAGGCCATGAAATAACGAAGCAACGATAACCCTAAAGCCTGCAATGTCGGCTGAACCGATAACTCCAGAGTTCGAGTGAGCGATAAACCAAGGGCCATAAAGCGCTCCATATCATTATTACATTGCACCACCGTAGGCCCCTGTTTGAGCCATGCGTTCAAGTGTTCTGGCCTAGTTTCGAAATCAAACTGACACCATGAATGCTGACTCTCTTCGGTATCGCTAAAGCGGTGATACTCTTGTTGCCCAGGCAATAAGAGACACATATCACCTGGCTTCAAAGCAATTAGCTGGCCTTCTATATCAAATGTCACAGCACCACTAATCAGGTGAAATAATTGAATACCTCGCTGGATACGAGGTCCATGTGTGCCGCCTGCTGGATAGTGCACTTGGCCAAAGTACACCTCTTTGATTTCCTCAATCAGTATTTCAGACAAATTTTCCTGCATTCCAGATATGTACCCTTTTTCACAGCAACTTTACCTTATACACATAACAAGAAGCCCTAAACCAGCAACTTAATATACGAGCAATACGACAATAAAAATAACGAGGTAACCTTCATGAACGCAATAAGAATTGGCTTAATTGGCACTGGCTATATGGGAAAAGCCCATGCTATAGCCTTTCAGACCGCTGCTGCCGTTTTCCCTCTTAGCCGTCAGATTATCTGTGAGATGGTCGCAGACATCACCCCTGAACAGGCTGAGTCTCAAGCGAAGCTGCTGGGATTTCATCGATCAACAGGAGACTGGCATGACATTATCAACGATCCTGATATCGATGTTGTAGACATTTGTGCTCCTAACCACTTACATAAAGAAATGGCACTGGCGGCGATTGCCGCAGGAAAACATGTTTATTCAGAAAAGCCATTGGCGCTCAACGCTCAAGATGCCATGGAGATGACTCTTGCTGCGGAACAAGCGGGCATTAAAACGCTAGTAGGTTTCAACTATACAAAAAACCCAACCATTCAATTGGCTAAAGAAATCATTGAGCGTGGCGAGATTGGAGAAGTGGTCCACTTTCGCGGTACCTTCAATGAAGACTACCTCGCTGATGCCAATACCCCGTTTTCATGGCGCTTAAAGCGTCAGTTTTCGGGTTCAGGGACGCTTGGTGACATGGGATCTCATATTATTAATATGGCGCACTATCTGGTTGCTCCCATTACGCAGGTTTGCGCCGATCTACAAACGGTACATAACACGCGACCGATTGCGGATAAAACTGGTGAAGTGGGCATGGTAGAAAACGACGATCAGGTACACATGATGATTCGCTTTGCCAATGGTGCAATCGGCACTTTAGAGTCCTCGCGCATCGCATGGGGACGTAAAAATGGTTTATGGCTGGAAGTAACCGGCACCAAAGGCACCTTGGTTTACGACCAAGAACGCCTCTCTGAGCTGCAACTGTATACCGCCACAGATGCCTCGAACAGACAGGGATTTCGTCGTATTCTAACAGGGCCAGAGCACCCAGATTACCGCCACTTTTGTGTTTCGGCAGGCCATGGGCTTGGCTATAACGACATGAAAGCCGTCGAGATAAGAGATTTAGTGGAAGGGATTGCTCAAGATGCACCTCTTTGGCCTGATTTTCGTGCAGCCTGTGCTGTCAATGCGGTTTGCGATGCAGTAGAGCTTTCTCACAAAGAAAGTCGCTGGGTGTCGATCAACAACGACTAATAAACATAATGGCGTGCGAACGAGCACAGAGCACCCGTCGCACGCACTTATGCAGCGCTCCCCAAGTAACCTGGCAAGCGCCACATTTCTTTAGCTTAGCGGATTCGGAAACGTTTCGCACCCACCTTTCAACCGCTTCTATTACAAAAAGTCTACACTCCTATGCTTTGTCGATGATAGCCTTATCAAGCAATGCAAAGACTATGCTCTATAATGAAACAAACGGTTTGCTGGATGCCTCTATGACTGCGTCGACGCCAAAGGACTTTTCACAAATCGCAAAGGACAGCACAAAGAAACAGATTCGCCAGGAAATGTCTATTTGGCATTTTCTGTTTGAAAACTCTCGCGAAGCCATCGTATTGATTAATATGAAGGGGGAGGTTGTAGACGCCAACCAAGCGTTCGTTGAGTTGCTTGGCTATACACGGGAGCAAACATATCAACTTGGTGTCTGGGACTGGGATGCGGATCTTGATAAGGAAACCATTCTTGGGCTGCTTTCCAGCATCGATGCTGACGGCGTTACCTTTGAAACGCGACACATCCGCAAAGATCGAAACATCATTCATGTTGAAATCAGCAGTAACGCCACGTTTTATCAAAATGAACGGTTGCTGCTATGCATTTGCCGAGACACCACTGAGCAAAAGCTGAAAGATGAAAAGATGCAAGAGCTAATCTCGACAGATCCATTAACAGGCTTGCTCAACAAACGTGAATTTACTTACCGTCTTAACAAAGCTATTCAACATGCACAAAACGCGTCAGAGCAGCTTTCTTTAATACTCATGGACATTGATCGCTTCAAATCCATAAATGACGAACACGGTCACCTAGTAGGCGATAGAGTACTTGAAGATGTTGCCCAGTTGATGAAAGAGACTGTTGATGAGCCCGCCAGTATTGCCAGATGGGGCGGTGAGGAATTCATCATCCTTTTACCCAACACCGCGCCAGATACCGCACAAAGCACAGCCGAGAATCTTCGCACCGAACTCGAAAGCCGCTCCGCGGGTGGCCTGAACAATATTACAGCAAGTTTTGGCGTTACCTCTTCTCAGCTTAACGATGACTTACACGGTGTCTTTAATCGAGCAGATGAAGCAATGTACGAAGCCAAAGGCAATGGGCGCAATTGCGTGCGCGTCATCACATCTTGATCGCTAAACGGTTACACAACCAAATCCACATGCTGCAGACTATCGATCGAGCCATCATCTTTGATATAAAGACCAGTTTCTCGAATGATGCCTGTACGCTCACCCTGGTCGTTGAAAAGGCTGAATGGGGAACTGGTTCGCTCTAGTACAAAGGCACGAATGCCCGCATCACTTAAACTTAACAAGCTTTCATTTCCTTGTTCATCTCGCTGCACTAGAACTAACTCTTGCCAGATATCGTCAAGACTATCGATCAGGCCATCTTGATTGCTGTCGTATTGAGCAAGGTCAGCAAAGCCACTGCCTGATTGGGGGCCAAATAACTCAGAGCCATCATCGATGCTACCATTGCCATTTTTATCAATGGCTAAAAACGCCGAGTCCCCGCTGGCAAATGCAACCTGCTCCTCTACTCCGTCGCCATCAAGGTCAAAGCTAACGCGCTGATTGGTTAACTGTGCGGCGTTACCATTTAAATTCACGACCAATGGATCCACATTACGGCCTGTGAATGAAATCTCACCATAGAACTCTTCGTAGCGAGAACGAGACATATCCAGGCTAAAGTCGACATTCAATGATCGGCCATCATTGAGCTCAAGCCGCCCTTGTATACCTACATAGCTGGACTCTTGTTCCGTTATCTGATGATACTCTCGCATGGCCATGGCGGTTTGACGCACTTGCCCTTGTTTCGAACCACTGTTGGCTGAAGGCTCACTTTGGCCGCCTCCAGCCCCCTCAAGTTCTGAGGCATCATATAGGGATATTTTCACACCAAACATCCGCTCAAGGATCGAAATCATGCTCTGAAAGCGCTTTTCGACACGCGAAATACTCTCTTGTGCATCGTCTAGACCAAGTTCTTCGGTTCGCGCCTGAAAGCTCACCTCCTGCTGTGCAATGATGCGCTGGCCTGCTTGAGCTTTTAACTCCAGTGCTGCATCGCCTGTAGACGCAGCAGCTTGTGTCACACTGACCGCTTGCCGCGTTACGACCTCCTCTCTTTGATACTCATATCGAGATTGAAAAGACAAATTGCTCGTTGCCATCATCGTCACTCCGTGAAACCATGCAAAGAGAAGCTATCGGCACACAACACTGTTTAATTAATAACCAGCACTTATATCTAATAAAACTGGCAGGATGCTAAATCTGTGCTTAGTGAAACGTCTTATTCATAACTGTTCGATGAAACCATGCAAAATACACTAAGCCTTCGCGCCTACACCAAACGCACGGATACCCATATCCACTCTTATCATCAATTGGTACTGCCTACACAAGGCGCCATTGTGATCGAGATTCCCAACTTTCGTGGCAGCGTTTCGGTCGGAGAATGCGTGGTCATTAAAAAGGGACAAGAGCACCATTTTAAAGCTGACGAAGCCGCACGTTTTATCGTTGCTGATATGAATAGCCTGCCAGATCACCTTACTCAGAGTGAGCAACAGGTCTTTGATATCAGCGCGCCACTGCAAAGTTTTTTGCTGTTTGTTGAAAAGCAACTCGTACACCAAGTGCACCCTGATATCGAGCAAACGCTATTTCAATTGTTCGAGCAGTTACTGGCACAGCAGACGCTCGGGCATCAAATTGATCCAAGAATTCGTCGTGCGCAAACCTACATTATTGAGCATTTAGCACACTCGCTGGATATCACCATCCTGTCGCAACAGGCCCACCTAAGCGCCACCCAATTCAAGACACTTTTTAAGCGAGATATAGGGCAAAGCCCAATGCACTACATCACGAGTTTAAGGATGGAAAAAGCCAAAGCCCTACTGACTCACTCCGATTTACCTGTCCAGCAAGTCGCTGAACAAGTAGGCTACAATGACTTATCCGCTTTTAGTCGTCGCTTTCGTCAACATTTTGGACTATCCCCAAGCCAGCTGTCTGGACGCCATTAACTCCATCTTAACGGTCTACAAGAGCGTCTTTTTAGCACAACACTTAGTGTCTTTTTCTCATATGATAACTCTCATAAAGACACAGAGAGCAGAACCATGCATACAGCTTCCATTAACAACGTTAATCACCAAACTGGTCATCTTGCCATATTGCTGGCCTCTTTTTTGTGGGGCACGACCGGTACGGTTGCTAGCCTAGCTCCTGACGTTAGCCCATTGGCCATCGGAGCTTTTGCCATGGGCGTTGGCGGCCTATTACAAGCATTGGTAGCACTTAAAAACTTGCAGCGAGATGCCAAGCAGTTATGGCAGTTGAAAGCCTATGTTGTTGGCGGAGCACTCGGCATTGCCGTTTACCCGCTGACCTTTTACAGCGCCATGCATTTAGCAGGGGTTGCGATTGGCACCGTTGTCACCATCGGCAGTGCGCCTTTTGCCACAGCCTTATTGGAATGGCTAATCAGCAAAAAGAACCCTTTTAATAAAACTTGGTTAATCAGCTTAAGTTTTGGCTTGCTCGGCACTTTGCTGCTGGCGTTTTCCGAGGCAGCCCCAACTCAAGCTGCTCACAGTCAATGGGATACCGTTATCGGCATCATTCTTGGGTTGGTCGCTGGTGGCTCCTATGCCTTATACGCATGGATCGGTAAGCATATGATTGAGCAAGGCGTTCATTCTAAAGCCTCAATGAGCAGCATGTTTGTCGTGAGCGCTTGTATTCTATTACCGTCATTAGCCCTAACAGGAGAGCATTTATTTGCCTCGATAAATAACATCAGTGTGGCACTTTATATGGCAGCGGTGCCGATGTTTCTAGGCTATGTGTTGTTTGGATTCGGCTTGAAGACAACCCATGCCAGCACAGCAACCGTACTCACCTTGTTTGAGCCTGTGGTAGCAGCAATCTTTGCGGTCACCATCGTCGGGGAACATTTAGGATTCTCCGGGTGGTTGGGCATGGCTCTAATCGGTGCCTGTCTGGTACTACAAAGCTATACCGCTAAACCCTCCAGCGCGATTCCGGAAAAACCTTAGCAGCTTGTTAGTGCTGACGGCCTCGGGCTTGTGCTGGAGAATGCCCCATCATTTTACGATATGCTCGGGAAAACGCTGAGGTACTAGAAAAACCAAATTGATGTGCCAGCACAGATACCGGCAAAGATGACTGACGCAATAGCGTTTGCGCCTGCTGCAGCTTGCGCTGCAATATGTACTTTTGTGGACTTAAGCCAAGTTGCGCCTGACAGACTGTATAGAAATGGCTTTCGCTCATATTAAAGTGATGGGCGAGCCATTCATTGCTCCATTGTCGTTCTGGGGCTTGATCAATCAGGCGGCGAAACTCTGATGAGTTAAAGCGCTGATGTTGAACCGATTGCCATAATCGATCTTGTTCTAACATGGCATCCGCCACCTGCAATACAACCATGGGTAACATCTGCGCATTGATGCGCTGTTGCATGAACGGCGAAGCATTGGCTAATTGCCCTGCTGCAAATTCAAGGCAAGGTAAAGACGTCAATGGCAACGTAGAAAATAAGTGTTGCTGACGAAACAGGTCTGCCACGGATACGCCCGTGCTGTCTTGAATATATCGTACCGTCGGATCATCCGCGGACAAATCCACCACCAATAACTCACAGTCTTGGGAATCACCTGAGAAGAGGTGCGGTAATTGGTCAGGTGCCAACGCAAAACGGCCACGGGACAAGGCCCCCGTTTCGTGGGGTAACTCGCAAGTCATCTTTCCTTGCCAGCCAATCAGGATTTGAGCGAAATCATGCACATGCTCACCGTGCTGCGTTGCAATCAGCTCACGCCGGATTCCACTTTGATGATTTTGCATATTCTCCTCCCCAACCGTCTACGTTTTATAACAAGTCTCCTAGCAAATGCATAGCTTTGGTCAACA
This sequence comes from Marinomonas communis, assembly GCF_004363305.1. GTDB lineage: Bacteria > Pseudomonadota > Gammaproteobacteria > Pseudomonadales > Marinomonadaceae > Marinomonas > Marinomonas communis. The sequence continues at coordinate 97,440 of NZ_SNZA01000002.1, forward strand.
GCGGCAGAGTTTCGGAACACTCTAGCGCAACCTTAAAGACTAGCATTGACTGCAACATAACGATGAATTTACCAAGGAGCACACCATGTACTTAACCGCAGAACAATTAACCCAAAGCTTGGATTGGTCTGGTCTAATCAAGGCATTGCAGACGATTTTCACCACAGCGGTTCATTCCCCCGTACGCCACCATCATTTCATTGATGTACCTAACACCCAGCAAGCCACCCTACTATTGATGCCAGCGTGGATCGAAGGCAAGTATCTTGGCGTAAAACAGGTCTCGGTATTTCCCGGTAACAATGAGAAAGGCAAGCCAGGACTAACAAGCTTGTACACCCTTAGCTCTGGTGAAACAGGCGAAACCTTGGCGCAAATGGACGGTAATATTATCACCGCACGTCGCACTGCAGCAGCCTCAGCCTTAGCATCACTGTATTTATCGCGTCCAGACAGCGACAGTTTGCTGATGATTGGTGCTGGGCGTATGGGGCGCTACTTGGTCCCTGCGCACATGAACGTTAGGCCGATAAAAGCTATCTGGATATGGGATCGAAACCTCGCCGCAGCGGAGCAATTCGCACAAGATCTTCGTGATCAAGGCCATAATGCCCACGCGGTGACAGAACAGGAACTCGCAAGCACCGCCGCTCAAGCGGCCATTATTAGCTGTGCGACCTTAGCCAAAGATCCTGTTCTAAAAGGAGAATGGTTGCGCCCGGGGTGTCACATCGATCTAGTCGGTAGCTTTACACCAACAATGCGAGAAGCCGATAACGCCGTGCTGCAACAAGCTAATGTATTTGTCGACACGAGAGCCGGAGCATTAGCCGAAACTGGAGACTTAATCATACCGATTAACGAAGGCGCTTTTCGAGCAGATGAGATTGTCGCGGAATTGACTGAACTGTGTTCGACACAACATAAGGGCCGCCAAGCATTGGCAAATGCCGAGGACGCGATTACTGTATTCAAATCGGTAGGCGACTCTCGTGAAGACCTAGCCGCTGCCATTATGGCGTTTGAAGCGACCCGTTAATCTGTGCCAAAGGAGTTGTTATGAGTGCCTCACTATCTGCCACACCGTTTTCCTTATCTCAGTCACAGGGCAAGCCTACCTATGCCGTCGTCGGTGCGGGAGTGGTGGGACTATGCGTGGCGTTGGAAGCGCAACGCCAAGGCTACCAAGTCACCTTATTAGATGGTAATGAACCAGGGCGTGCTGCCTCTTTTGGTAATGCTGGCTACCTAGCCACCGAAGTCATTGAACCTCTAGCAACTCCTGCGACGGTGCGAAATGCGCCCAAGCTTTGGCTCAACCCAGATGGCCCTGTGTGTATTCCATTTAAGTATTTGGTCAAAGCCTTACCTTGGTATGCAAAGTTCCTTAAGGCATCTAGCGTTCAGCAAGCCGCTCTTGGCACACAAGCCATCAGCGCTTTAAATCAGTGCTCCCAGCCCGCATGGCAACGAACCTTAGCCGACATCGGCCATGCACACTTGCTGATCAAGGCAGGGAACCTTGTGGTCTGGGAAGACGATCGTCAGAAGGTGGCAGCCCATCAACTAGCTAGCAAATTGCAGCAACACAATGTGCCTTGTGAAGTGGTGGAAGGGCAGCGCTTAGCAGAGCTTGAACCTGAACTCTCCATGCAACTAAGCCATGCGGTGTACATTCCAGAGATCTATCGTTTATCCGACCCGTACGAAGTGTGCCAAGCCCTACTTCAGGCGTTTAAAGAGCGTGGCGGTCATTTCATTAACGAGAAGGTGATGTCTCTGCAAGCCGCCACACAGCATATTGAGGTTCATATCCCAGGACACCACCATAAATTTGATCATGTTAGTTTGTGTGCTGGGGCGTGGACACAAACCCTACTTGAGCAAGTCGGTATTAACGTGCCATTGGAAGCGGAACGGGGCTATCACCTCACCTACCCTAAAGACCAAGCACGTATTCGACATACTATTTTGTCAGCAGATCGGCGCTTTGTGATGTCACCTCTCAACAGCGGCCTGCGGGTAGTCGGTATGAGCGAGATCGGTGGCACTGAACTGCCTCCGATCGAAAAGCGTTTTAGTGTATTACGAAAGCATACCAAAGCCCTGTTGCCGAAGCTGTTCACTCCTGAGGAAGCACAAGCATCAGAATGGATGGGACATCGCCCCACATTGCCTGACTCTTTGCCGATCATCGATCAGCACCCTCGATTCCCATGTTTAAGCTTCGCCTTCGGACATCAGCACTTAGGTGTTACTCAAGCAGCCATCACTGCAGAGCTGTTATTACAAAAAGTGGCGAAGCGCCCAACTAGCGTAGCACTTCGTCCTTATCGGGTTGACCGGTTTTAGCCGCCACTTTGGGGGCTGTGTCGCAAGGCACGTAATGCAGAAATACACCTAGTGCGAGCAACAAAAACGCGGCACTGCCGACTATGGCCACAGGGTAATATAAGTTACCCGCCATGTCGGCTTGGCTGTATTTGATCACCATAATCAGTCCCTCAAGGGAAAGAGCCACACACACGGTACTGATAAATCGGGGCAAAGTACGACGCAGCATAATGATTACATCATGCTCATTTTTGTTGCCGTATTCTTTGTTAATCACCATCGCCAATTCGAAGACAGCGATGGCAATAATATTCGAGTTAATCACTTGAATAAGGGTCTGGGTTAACTCTTGGCCAGACTGATGTTGCGACACCGCAGTCATCAAACTGCTACCACAGACCATGGCCGCTAAAATGAAAAACAACAACGATAACGCCTTGGCGAAGATTTTTTGAATGGTTGCACTCATGCACCGATCCTTTGATTACTGAATGTCTTTACAAACTAATCAACGTCAGCAAACTTCGCCAGAGCGTTCCCTTGAATGCCTGAATCCTTCCTCAGAGACAAAACTGATTTGGCTTTCTTTACAAAGCCATAACGATTGCGCAAGCCTTGAATTGCAAGAATCGTCTGTGAGATAACAAACACCGCTACTTCATACAAAAAGGACATCACATGAAATTAGGTTTTATTGGTACGGGAGTCATTTCTGAAGCCTGCATTCGTGGCTTATTTGCCAGCGAACTGACGATTGAGCAGGTCTGCGTTAGCCGTCGCAGTCATGCACTTTCCGCAAAACTCGCCGTCGACTTTTCTAACGTTCAGGTGTTGGACGACAACCAAATGATCATCGACCAATCCGATGTCATTGTGCTCGCGGTACGCCCACAAATTGCTGAAGAAGTACTAGCTGGACTTCAGATTCCTTTAAATAAGGTAGTGATCAGCCTAATTGCGACACTCACTCACACAACCTTGCAGCAATGGTTTGGTCAAGACGTGAATCTATGCCGAGCAATTCCTCTTCCCTTTGTCGCTCAGCGCCTTGGCGTCACGGCTATTTATCCAAGACAGCAAACCGCAGAGACATTATTCAACGCCATAGGGACAGTCATTACTGCAGAAACCGAAGACGAGTTTGATCGTTACGCGGTTGCCAGCGCCACTATGGGCATTTATTTCGAATCATTAGCAACCTTGTCGGAATGGATGACCAATGAAGGCACTCCACAAGAAAGCGCGCAACGGTATTTTGCTGCGCTGTTTAAAGGTCTAAACCACACCGCTCTTAACCACACAGAGCAGCCTTTTGCCGATCAAGTGCCAGAGCATTGCACGCCTGGTGGTTTAAATGAGCAAGCCGTAAACATCTTCACCCAGCAAGGAGGCAAAGACGCCTTGATTGCGGCACTCGACAGTTTGAAAGCTCGTTTACAAGGCGCGAAATAAAAGTACGGCGATAAGGAACCTATTGCTTGGTTTTGGTTCCAAAAAGATTATTCACTTTTTTGTAATAGTGTATTCGTGAATACCGTATTTATTCACGAATTAATATCTTTTAACGTAGCGCCATTCAAGTATGGAGCCCCTTATGCCAGACATCGTGATTCAAAAGCCCGTTATCGCCAGCCGTCTCATTCTACTGTTTCACGGTGTTGGCTCTCGTCCTGAAAGTTTAATGACTCTAGGGAGATGGCTAGCAGACTCATTGGATCGTGCCATGGTGGTATCAGTGGCCGCCCCTCATCCATTTGACTTAGGAGAAGGGCTGCAGTGGTTTTCAATCAAAGACATAAATGAAGAGAACCGCCTAGATCGAATCAAAGTCGAAATGCCACACTTTGCAGACAAGATTCGTTTTTGGCAAAACACCGCCAAAGTCGAAGTGAATGACACCGCCATTATTGGCTTCTCACAAGGGGCCATCATGTCATTGTCGTCCACACAACTGATAGAGACACCGCTAGCCAAACACGTCGTGTCCTTATCAGGACGATTTGCCAAAGCACCACAGCACAACCCAGCTCCAAGCAACGTCCACTTTCTGCATGGCAATGCCGATAAAGTCATGCCCGTCCAACACGCAATTCAAGGTCATGACTGGCTTGAAGCACTAGGCGCCAGCACTACATTGGATACCTTTGACGGATTAGCGCACAGCATCAACCACGAAGAGTCTGTGCGCTTGTTGGAGATATTGCGCAGTTAAACCGGCTCGCCCGCTTCATCTTCTTCAACGACATCGGTTTCAGTCAGTGCATCCGCTAACCACTCTTGCATCGCGGGGTGGTTAAGCATCGCTTGATGATAGTCTTTAGCGACACCTTCTAACTCAATGCCGTAGGTGACAAAGCGGAAAGCAACCGGTGCAAAAAACGCGTCGGCCAAGCTGAACTCACCGAACAAATACGGCCCTTGGTCTTGATGCTGCGATCTCAGCTTTTCCCATAGGTGGCTGATGTTTTCGAGATCTTGCTGTGCCCGTTGGGACAATTCGATTTTGCGCTTCGCTCGACAATTCATCGGCATTTCATTACGCAGTGCGCTGTAACCACTGTGCATTTCAGCAACCACTGAACGAGCTAAGGCGCGCTTTTTCGGTTCAGCAGGCCAGCCTTTTCCTGATAAATAGGTCTCATTGACGTACTCAGCAATCGCCAAAGAATCCCATACACTCAAATCACCATCGACCAATACCGGCACCTTCTGCACAGGACTATACAAAGATAAGGTGTTGTAAAAGTCTTCTGTAAAAAGCGACAGCTTGATTTCCTCAAATGGGACGTCGAACGCTTTCAGCGCCAGCCAACCGCGTAGGGACCATGAAGAATAGTTTTTGTTGGCAATGATCAGTTTCATGTGGGCAATTCCTTAGCAAGTGGTATGAAGAGATTTGATTGTGCGCCCTTGCTATTCATTTGACTAACGAATAGTTTTAATGAATCACTTTCGTTTTTCTAATGAATGGATAACCCATGGATATTGATGCGTTACGCAGTTTTGTCGCCTTTGTCGATACTGGCAGCTTCACACGCGCCGCCATGCAAACCTATCGTTCGCAAAGTGCGATCAGTATGCAAATGAAAAAGCTCGAAGAGGAGACGGGGCAAGCGTTATTTTCCAAAAGCGGCCGCAACGTTGCTCTAACAGAGCGGGGCCAAGAGCTGGTGAGTTATGCGCGACGCATCTTATCACTTCACGATGAAGCTATTAGCCACTTCAAACACTCTGTGCAGCATCGTCCATTAATTGTTGGCTGTCCTGATGATTATGCAGAGTCTGTGCTGCCTGACGTGGTGGCGCTGATTCGCGATAAACTTCCGCAGCAAACTATAAAAGTGGTCTGCGACTGCAGCACACAGCTACGTTTGATGATGGACCAAGGCAAAGTCGACGTCGCCATTTTAACGCGTGCACCCGATGCCGAAGAAGGCTATTTGTTAAAGCATGACAAAGGCGTCTGGGTGCATGGTGGCCAAGACATGAATGTGACACCACTACCACTGGTGTTGTATGAACCTGATTGTAAATTTCACAGTGCCGCCATCGATGGCATGGAGAAACAAGCTCGCGCTTACACCTTAATGGCCAGCTCCTCCAGCGCAACCGCGATCAAGAGCATTTTAAAACGCGGCATTGGAATTAGCGCCATGGCAATCTCAAGTGTCTCTGCTGGTTTAACAATTCTCCAAGATCACACATTGCCCCCCTTACCTGCGGTGGATATTGTCTTGTCAGTAGCACCGGTTCCACACCCTGCTTTTGGCGCTCATCTGGCGGCCATTATCAGTACGGCATTTCAGCAAGAAGATATAGCTCCTAAGACTCCAGAGAAGGTTTTAGCGCCGCTTTAACAAAGCGCCAAAACACATTGGCTTCGTGACTCAGTGTTTGGTTGCGTAGACGAATCATAAATAGGGGAAATTGGCTGTGGGAACTAAAGTTCTCGACATCCATACGCACCAGACGCCCTTCTTCTAAAGAATCTTTGATCATATAGTTGGGCATACGTGCCCAACCCATTCCTGCTTGAACTAAGGTCTTTTTCGCTTGGAAATCGTTCACATGCCAGCGCTTCCCAGTTGGCAGAATAAAACGGTGCTCTTGATCTTCCGCCGTTCGACTGACTAAGATCTGGGGTAGAGAGTAGAGCGCTTGTTGCTTCACCTTCTGGGCACCTGCTTGAAGCTCGGGCAGTAATTCAGGGTGAACAACACAGGTCATTTCCAACTTTCCCACTTCAACAAAGACATGGCGGTCATCGAGGCCATAGCTTGGCCCAATAGCAATGTCAGATTTGTCTTTAATAAGATGTTCTTGCACGCCGTTTAAGTGGTCGGTGGTCAGCTCAAGGGCGATATTAGGGTGCGTCTCTTCGAAGTCCTTTAATATCCGTACAATGGGCTCGGTCAAACTCATTTGACTAATGCAAAGTCTGAGTGGCTGTTGCTCTTCCCCTTGGGCGAGGTGATGTCCTAGATGCTCAAGTTGATTTACCTGCAACAACAGCTTCTTACTTTGTTTGAAAAAGGCGTTACCTTGAGCCGTCAGAGTTGGGCGATAGCTGTCACGATCCAACAGCACAATACCATACTGTTCTTCCAACGCTTTGACAGCGGCACTGACACTGGGCTGCGTCTTATGAATGGCCTCCGCCGCAGCACGAAAGCTACCACTTTCTACTACAGCGATAAACGCTCTTAGCTGATCCAATTTCATGATTGGCTTTTCCTTTCATGATAATCAAAAAATGAAATTATTTTTATTTCATTATTGACGCTATTCTATAGCCAATCAAGTAACACTTTCGAATCAACAAGGGGGACCATTGTGACAACCGCATTAGTGGTGATGTTTATCGCTGGTTTAATCACCGGCTTCTCTAAATTCTCTGTCGGTGGCATGGGGCTGCTGGTACTGCCAATCGTCATGATTGCCTTTCCTGGACCTGAGTCACTTGGGGTGCTGTTACCGCTTTATATCATTACCGACGTCATGGCCGTTTACAGTTATCGCAAACATATTTCTTGGCCTGTTCTGGCGCGCTTCTTACCTTTAGGTTTCTTGGGGGTGTTTGTCGGAGCGCAACTGTTATCTGGTATCAATGCCGACCAGTTCGTCGCTTTGCTGGGTGGCATCATCATTGCCATGATTGCACTGGGCTTATATCTGGATGCACGTCCGGCAACCTTTATGCAAAAGCCGATTACCGCCTACTCTATGGGCTTTGCTGGCGGTTTAGTCAGTATGATTGCCAATGCCGCAGGACCGCTGTTCAGCTTATTTTTGCTCGAACAAAAACTCAGTAAAGACAGCTACGTCAGCACCCGAGCTTGGGGATTCTTCATTATCAACCTCGTGAAACTGCCCATGTATTTAAGCCTTGGCTTACTAACACAAGAAAGTCTCACCATCAGTGCCTACGCTATACCAGGGTTACTCGTTGGTGCGGTTATCGGCTACCACTTCTTGAAGCACGTTAAGCCCGTTCACTTTAAATGGTTGATTCGAATTATGTCGACCATCGCAGCGATGAAGCTGATGTTGTTTTCATAAAAGAAGGCCAGCATTGACTGGCCTTCTTTTATGCGGTGGGAGCGATAACTTCTGGACGTTTACGAAGTTTGCGTAGCGAGTCCAACATAAGAATAAGTAAAGCACTCCAAATTAAACCAAAGGTTATCAGCTTATCGCTGGTGAAGGTTTCACCGTAAACAAAAACCGCCAGTAAAAAGATGCCGCTTGGAGCAATATATTGAAAGAAGCCAAGCGTCACTAAGCTAACGCGGTTCGCCGCGGCGGCAAATAACATAAGTGGTACCATGGTGATCGGACCTGCTGCAAATAAGAGGATATTTAAGCCCATTTCGTTGTTAAACATATTGCTCTGGGGGTCGGTCGACCACAACAGCTGCAGTGCCGCAAACGGCAGCATAAGTCCCGTCTCCAATGCCATGCCAGTAAAGCTATCAACTGCCAGTTTCTTACGGACCAAGCCATAAAAACCAAAGCTGAAAGCGAGTACTAAAGTAATCCAAGGTAGGCGGCCAAATTGTACGATTTCAAAGACAACGGCTACCACACACAAAGCGGCAGCCAGCTTGCGCGGGCGATCAAGTTTGTCTTGAAAAAAGACCATGCCAATAATGATACTGACCAAAGGATTGATGTAATAACCAAGACTTGCACTGAGCATTTGATCACTGTTCACGGCATAAATGAACGTTCCCCAGTTAGCGGCGATCAATGCCGTTGAGACAAACAGTGCCAGTAGCTTTTTGGGAGAACGTAGCACATTGACCAAAACACTCAATTTGCCCATTGCCGCAATCAGCAATACAACAATCACGCATGACCAAATAACGCGATGTGCCAAAATATCTAGCGCCCCAATGTCAGATACGGCTTTGAAGTAAATCGGCGCGATCGCCCACCATACGTATGCTGTAAGCCCGTAGAAAATACCCGTTTTTGTCGACTGATCCATAATGCATTCTTCTTATAGTATGTCTGGGCTCCACCACCCAGAGGACCATTGACTATAATCGCTTCCAGTCGACAAAAACGTTACCCAAATCATCTTGCACGAAGTTTACACAAACGGTCAAACAGAGTGAGATTCGAAGATTTGCTGATAAGCCTCAGACGTGGCTTGATAAACTTGCAACAGCGCGGTGATATCTTGCCCATAATCACGATTCGCCCCCTCGCTCGACAGTACTTCAATAGTTCGTAAGGATTGAGCCACCGCTTGAGCACCAACGGCGTCAGCATCCCCTGCTAGGCGATGAGCAATTTCCGCCAACTCATAATGATCCTTCTCAACGTTCATTTTTTGAAGTTCATCTATGCCTTGATCCAGAGCGCGCTCGAAGGACTGCACGAGATGACTTAAGCGCTGCTTGCCCAGTGCCGTGAAGTGGGAACGTATCAGTGCCATATCCAACAACTCATCCGTGGTATTTGAAACAGGCAAAGTCATGCTCTCTGTCGTTTGTGCTCGCATCACCTGATGCAAGACATCACGACTGAAAGGCTTAGGGATCACGGCCCAAATACCAGCATCATGGCACTTTTTGACGTTACTTGGCTGGACATTGGCGGTTAATGCCACCATAGGAGTATGCACATTTAAACCTGCATCAGCACGAATCCTTGCTGCCACCTCTAAGCCACTCATACCTGGCAGATGGATATCCAAGAGCATTAAATCAAAGGGCTCCTTTGCCGCCCAAGTAAGGGCCTCAGGGCCATCTTTCGCCAGCGTCACAGTGTGGCCATCTTGCTTGAGTAATTCCATGGTGACGGCTTGGTTAATCGGCGTATCTTCAACCAACAGTATCTTCATAGGTGCTAGAGGGGCCTCGTCACTGGATAGCCTGTGATCTGGCATCACCGGCAGCGCATCAATGGCAGCCAGCGGTACGTAAAACCAAAAGGCACTACCATGACCAACACGGCTTTCCACACCAATTTCACCCTCTAACAAACGCACCAATTGCGCCGTAATAGCCAGCCCTAACCCTGTACCGCCAAAGCGCCTTGTGATGCTGTCATCCGCCTGACTAAACCGCTCGAAAATATGCACCAAGTAGTCTTCAGGGATACCGATACCAGTATCCTCAACTTCAAACAATACCCCTGCGGCATGCTCAGGGTCTTCATTAGCAGGCTGCACGTTGATAGTGACCTGTCCCCCTTCGGTAAACTTGATCGCATTGGACACTAGATTCGACAGAATCTGACGTACCGCGCCCGCACCACCTTGGTAGAACTCGTCCAGTTCGTCACTAATGTGAATGTTTATCTGGGTTCCCTGCCGCTCTGCTTGAGCTGAAAACAGCAAGCAAGTGGAGTTGACTAACTCACCGATAGAAAATGGCAAGATTTCGGGGCTATACATGCCCTCTTCTAAGCGAGCGTAATCTAATAGGCCGTTGAGTATCTCCAACAGCGCTTCACCAGACTGATAAATGGCCGCCAACTTTTCTTGGCTATCCTGTGGCTGTGGGGCTCGTTGCAGTAATTCCACCATGCCCAAAATACCATTCAGTGGCGTTTTAATTTCATGACTCATGGTGGCCAAAAACTGACTTTTGGCCACATTGGCTTCTTCTGCTGCTTCCTTCGCATGTTGTAGACGCTGGGTCCGACGCTGTACTTGCTCTTGCAGCTGATCTCGGTGGAAACGTAACTCTGCCTCGATGCGATCTTTCTGTTTGATATCCGCCAAAATCGCCTCGCGCATATCATTCATTGCACTGACCACCGCATCGATTTCGTCGTCCTGCTCAAGTTTTGTCTTGTGAGGCAGCACTAATTTGAGCTTGAGGTTCCCCGCGCCAATCGAGCGGGTATAACTGGACATGTATTCCAAGTGACGAGTCACCATAAAATGCACGATTAATAGCAAAACCAGTCCATTAATCAGCACTAGAATACTTTGGAACATGGCAATTTCGATTGCTGAACGCAGCAGGCGTGATTGAATCGCAGCCATGTCGTGATAAACCGTTAACTCACCTAATAAGCGATCAGTTTGCTGCCCTTGACGATCAATATAATAAATCGCAAATGTCGTACCATAGTCAGAGGACGCTTGCGCTGGAGGGTGCCCCACAACAATGTCGTCTTGCCAATCTTCAGAGTGCAAGGTCACCGCACTGACATTGGAGAAGTTCATAATGCCTTTAAGCTGCAACAGCAGTTGCTCGCTGTCTAGGTCCCACAATCCTTTGCGAATCCCTTCAATATGAGAAGACGTGATGTAATCCGTTTGCTGCTGCATGGCCGCACGTTCTCGACGGTATTCGTTGTAAACCTGAATGCTGGTGGAAATCAGCGCCAGCAATAAGCTAAGAGACAAGAGTTTGATAAAGATGCGATAAGCGAGTGGGCGATTCTGCTTGTAGCGCACTAGGCGAGAAAACAAGGATAAACGAGGCGAGTTATTCATCTAAGGAGCGCCCTTTTGTTGACGTTGTTCCGACTCTAAATACAGTGCCTGCTGCCTTTGCAGGAGACTATTAATCAGCGCAGGGGATTTAAGCAGCTGCCGTAAGCGCTCATTAAGCTCTGGTAGCCAGTCATGCAATGGAGATCGATTGGACACCCCAACGTACCAGTAATCACTCACATCCGTTGCGGTATAGCCGATCTTGCCTTGTAGCCCTAAAGAGGCAATTTGCAATTGGCCCGACAGTTTCCCCATCGGCACAGCATCCAGTCGATTATCCGCCAGCTTTAGTAAGTTCTGATCTTGGGTTGAAACTTGCTCTAGCTCTGGGTAACGACGCAGCGCTTCATCCGGCCCATCGCCAAAACTATCCCCCATCAGCACTCCCACTCGTAACCCAGATAAATCTTCCCAAGAGAAGAATGGTACGGGAGCATCAACGGGATAATACAAATATATGGATTCGGTAACGATAGGCGTTTCAAGAAAGCTCATATATGCTTGACGCGCTTCCGTTCGAAAACCTGAGATGATATCGACATTACCGAGTTCAACTTCTTTTAAACAGCGACGCCAGTTACTGTTCTGTAGGTCATCCACTTTGACACCTAAGGGCTGTAGTAACGCTCTGATTACCGCAGCATTCACCCCCTGAACACGATCATCTGGGGAAATCCATGACACAGGAGGATACGCAGGGTTACCGCAAAGACGCACCGACAAGCCTTGCAAGTCGGGACGAGTGGACGGCCTCACATCTGCTGCTAGGACATTCACCGTGACCGACATGAGCAGCCCAACAGCCGTGAATGCTGCTAAAGAAAGCCTCCGACTCATGGCATATCAGTCTGAGGCGAAGGGCTCAGCAAATACCCCACTCCATGGACGGTAATAATCAATGCGGGACATAGCGCATCTTCCGCCAGCTTACGACGTATCCGTCCAATCAGCACATCAATCGTACGGTCCGTCGCATTCCATGTGCGGTTTTTGATTCGATCCATCAATTGATCGCGAGTTAGCGCCACCCCTTCGTTTTCCAGTAGAGCACTCAGCAGTTGGAATTCCCCTTCCGTTAACTGGCTGATGCTTTTATCCGACTTAATTAGTACACGGCGCGCCGTATCTAGCTGCCAAGTCCCTACCGTACGAAGCACCGGCTCCTCCACAGGCTTGTGGAGGCTGCGCTGCAAGCGAACACGTCGGATTAAGTTTTTGCCACGAGCAAGGATTTCTCTGGGATTGAAGGGCTTACTAACGTATTCATCAGCGCCACATTCTAGGCCAATAATACGATCTATTTCGTCTTGCTTACCGGTCACTAAGATAATGCCAACCTCTGAGCGAGAACGCAGTTCGCGGGTCAGCGTTAAACCATCCTTACCAGGTAAACGAATGTCTAGTAATACGAGGTCAAATTCATGCTCGCTGAGCAGCGTCTCTGCCGCTTCGGCAGTCTCTGCCGTAGACACAGAATAGCCTTCCTCGGCGAAATAACTTTGTAGCATTTCTCGGGTCACGCTCGAGTCGTCAACCACGAGAATTTTAATGTCGGACATTAACATAGAATATGCACTTAAACGGTCAAGGGGAGATAGGTTTTTATTATCGTTTCCCCTCTGTTAAAGAGGGGTTGATCGGACCACCTTTGAAAGAACTATACCAAGTCACTGCAAAAAACATAAGAGCCAAGCGCGGAAGAAAAACCACGACCACATATAAACAAAATGTAAACACAAACAAGAAACATAAACAGCCATTTACACTTGTGTCGAATATAATGACAGGATGCATCTGACTTTTAATATAATGGACCAAAGCAACCACATTCTTGTTAATCACTCAGCACGGTTAATCCAGTAAACATCTCATAACGCACCAATGCTGTCTGTTAATGAGCCATTATTGTGCGTTTCGGCCTCGTGGCTCGGCCCATGTTATACCTAGGCTACAGCCAACTCCGATAGACGGGCTCAATTGCACAAATAAAAGTTTTATTCTGGTGCATGGCTTTTCAAAGACATCACTTTCTAAATATGCCTTTTTTCACTATCAGCTTATTTATACGCATCATCTCATTCAAAAAAATCGTAAGGATCTCGTGCTTTTATTAAAAAACCGTACGAAAACCTGTCATAAAACCGTATTTTTGCCTTTCACATTGTTCATACAAGTTATTACGAGCTGTTTGCGAATTAAACAAATCTTCCTGTTAAAACGTTAGCAATAGAAAAGACGTCTTCTGTTCAGACGATTTTCAAAATAAGACACAACAAAAGAAACAGGAACATACTATGGCGACAAACTCTTCTCGTACGGCGAATATGCCAAGCCTCGGCTTAGCTCTTTTGCCCGTCATTCTTACCCTTGCTTTATTAGGCGTACAAATCTTCTACTTTGGTGATTTCACTCCGCATATTCCCTTAGCCATTGGCTTGGCGATTACGGCTCTGGTGGGGATCAAACAAGGACTGCGCTGGAAGGACATTGAGGAAGGCATCTTCCACGTTATTCACGTTTCTATGCCATCAGTCTCAGTATTGATTCTAGTCGGTATGATCGTTGGGGTTTGGATCGCTTCTGGTACGGTTCCAACCTTGATTTACTACGGACTTACCATTTTGTCGCCGCAGATTTTCCTAGCGGCAGCCATGATCCTTTGTTCTGTTGTATCGCTATCTTTGGGTACCTCTTGGGGAACCGTTGGTACAGTGGGTCTTGCGCTAATGGGTATCGGCGCTGGATTTGAAATCCCAATGTATTGGACAGCGGGTGCAGTTGTTTCCGGTGCATTCTTTGGCGATAAAGTGTCTCCTCTTTCTGATACGACAAACCTTGCGCCAGCAGTTACTGGCACCGATGTGTTCTCGCATATCAAAAACATGATGCCGACAACGATCCCATCCATGTTAATTGCTTTGGTGATCTACTTGGTCGCAGGTTTCACGCTGATCGATAACGACAATGCGTCCTTCGAGCGTATTACAGCGATCACTACGTCTCTACAAAACAATTTTGAAATCTCTGCATGGCTACTGCTTCCAGCTCTAGTGGTTATCGTATTGGCCGTGAAACGCATGCCACCGATTCCTTCTTTGTTCGCTGGTGTACTAACGGGTGCTGCGGTTGCTATGTTTACACAAGGCGCTGGCGTACACGATGTACTGACTTACGCAAACAGTGGTTACTCTATTCAAACCAGCTCAGATGCGATCAACAGCCTACTTAACCGTGGCGGCATCCAGTCTATGATGTGGACCATCTCATTGATCCTAATCGCCCTAGGCTTCGGTGGTGCACTAGAGAAAACACGTTGTCTTGAAGCGATCATCCGCGCCATCATGTCTAAAGTTGACTCATTCCGTGGCATCCAGTCTTCAGCAACACTGACATCGGTTGCTACAAACCTAGTCGCAGGCGACCCGTACCTATCTATCGCACTACCAGGTCGTATGTACGCACCGGTTTACCGCGGTATGAAATACTCAACTCTAAACCTATCTCGCGCTATCGAAGAAGGCGGTACTTTAGTATCTCCTCTGGTTCCTTGGAACGCGGGCGGAGCCTTCGTTATCGGCGCACTAGGTCTAAGCATCGGTAATGGTAACTTCGAAAACTTGTTGTACATCCCACTTGCCTTCGCATGTTGGATTTCACCAGTACTGGGCTTAATCTACGCTCAAATTGGTGTCTTCTCGCCAAAAGCGACGCAAGAAGAACAAGAGCGCTGGGCGAAACAAGGTGAAGCAATTGCTGACTACGCAACAGGGTCTGCAACCGATCGCAATGTTTCGGGTGCTTACGCAGCGAAATAAGCGCACTATCACCTAGTTACCCCTAAAGGTCCCTGCTTCGGCGGGGATTTTTTTGCACGTCCTTGAGGTTATTTTGAGGCTTTAGTGCTGCATACAGCTTTTTTCGCTTGCTATGTTCTCTTAAAAACAAAAATAGGAGAACACACCATGACAATTTCTCAAGGGTTCCAATCATTCGCCGGGCAACATTTCATCGTCACAGGCAGTACTCAAGGTCTAGGCGCTGCGGTTGCTCATCTACTCGCTGAGCGAGGAGCTGCTGGGCTAGTTATTTGTGGGCGCAATCAAGCAAAAGGATTACATCAAGTTGAGCAACTAGCTGCATTAGGCTGCGAAGCGCTGTTCGTACCAACAGATCTCACACAAGAGCAGGATCTTAAGCAATTGGTGGACGCAGGTGTTGATCGTTTCGGCACACTGCACGGCCTCGTCAACTGTGCGGGTATGTCTGACCGTGGTGGCATATTAGACACCAGTAGTAAGCTTTTTGATGACATATTTGCTACGAATGTTAAAGCTCCATTTTTCCTCATGCAGCACCTTATTAAACATATGATTCAGCATCAGATTGAAGGTCGTATCGTTAACATCGTCACGATGACTTCACATGGTGGCCAATCTTTTCTAACCCCTTATGCTGCCTCAAAAGGTGCTCTGGCAACATTGACCAAGAATGTCGCATTCAGCGCCATGCGTAATCGAATTCGAGTCAATGGACTCAATATTGGCTGGATGGACACGCCTCATGAACACGAAATCCAACAGCGGTATCATCAAGCAGATGAAAACTGGCTAGAAAAAGCCGAAGCAGGGCAACCCTTTGGACGTTTATTGAAGCCTGCAGAGGTTGCACAATCAGTAGCTTTCTTACTTTCAGAAGAGTCAGGCATGATGACCGGAGCCTTAATCGATTTGGATCAGGGGATCATCGGCTGCGACGACCAAGGAACACCAAAACCTTTACATGCTTTGACGCTACCAGTCGGTTAAGGCAAATTGTAAGGTGTGATGATTTCTACCTTCGACTGTGGCAAATCAGTCTCGGGGATCAGCCGATGCCACTGTAATAATGCTTGGAAAGAGCGCTGAGCATCGACCGTCAGGTCGTGATACAACACGGCCTGAAGGCGCTTTTGCGCTAACAACAAACGATTGTCCCGATCCAAATCATGGCCTATTAGTACAGGGGCTGGCAGTTCCAGATCTTCAAAGGCTTGTAAGATAGCTCGATTTCCTCCGCCTACACTGTACACACCGCTCCAGCTTTCATGACCTTTCAGATCCTCGCATAGTTGCACATATAGACGCTCATCCATACCAAAGCTACCTTCTGTGCGTGATACTCTTATTTCTGGACGCTGTTGTTGAAGGCTTCGAGCAAAAGCAAGTGCCCGCTCATCTTCACCTTGAAACCGATCATTACTCAGTACGACAAGTACATTTGATCTAGCTGCTTGCGGTAACCAATTCGCCATCAGGTAAGCAGCTGTTGCACCAGCATGGTGGTTTGACATACCGCAATAAAGCAAACGATCAGACTCTGGCAGATCAGTCACTAGCGTCACTACGGGAATACCTTGTTGCTGTAAGTCCTTAATTGTCTCCATCATCAATGGGTCATTAGGCACTTTAAGCACCACGCCATGGGAGCCATGTTGAGCAATCCAAATCAGCTGTTTGCGCAAATCACTGACACTAATATCTTCAAATAGATGAAAACGAAGTTTGATGCGAAAGGCTGACCATTGCACTGCCTGCTGGTTCATAGCATCACGAACCGCCTGACAAAACCTAGCTGGCGCATGCATGACGACATCTATAAAGACAGTGCGACCTTGCACTGGCATAGAAAACAGCTCTTGCTCTTTTAGCTCTTTCATTGCTTGTGCAATTCGTTGCTGAGTCTGCGGATTAACATGGCCACGATGGTGAACCGCTCGATCAACAGTCGCCTGGCTAACGCCTGCTTGGGCCGCAATTTGCTTAATGGAATAACGTCTTGGCTTTCGCATGGGCAACATCCTTTTGCGTGAGCTTATCATGAGGCTAATTTGAGGTTAACAAACCTCAGGTTACGCTACGCCATTGATAGACTGATTGCACGACAAAAACAATAATGAGGCCATCAACATGAAGTCAATCAATGCAATTTTTGCTTCAAGCGATGAAATAGAACTGTCTGACTTAGCACAGCTATGCCAACAGACACTCAATCTTGATCACTACCCTACTGCGAACCAATGTCAGCAGAACGTTTTAATTTACCAAGCTCAAGACCTAATGAACGCAATGAAGAGGGATCCCAGAGCCACTTTGTCCGAGCTACACCAGGCCCTGTCTACGAGTGGACCGGGAGTGCTGGTGATCAAACAAGCACAGCCTAATATGGCACTTCTAGATCGTCATAACACTCTCTACGAAGCCATTCTGCAACAAGAAGCAGGATCAACTCAGGGAGGTGACCATTTTGCCAAACAAGGGGCTAATGGACGCATATGGAATGCGTTGCAAAAAGTTGCATTGGCCGATCCCAATGCGTTTCTTCACTACTATAAGAACCCGATGCTGAGTTGGGTCGCAGAAGCATGGCTGGGGCCCAATTGGCAAATGACATCCCAAGTCAACATCGTACGACCAGGCGGACAAGCACAGCAACCTCATCGGGACTACCACCTCGGGTTTCAGAGCGATGAGACATGCAGCCGCTACCCGATCTCTCTGCATCGCCTATCGAGCTCGTTGACCTTGCAAGGTGCATTAGCACATAGCGACATGCCACTTAACTCAGGTCCCACTCAACTGTTGCCTTTCTCACATCAATACGAGCTCGGATACATGGCATGGCGTAAACCAGAAGTGAAGCAGTATTTTGCTGAGCATCACGTCCAGTTGCCATTAGAAAAAGGAGATGCTCTTTTCTTTAATCCAGCCTTACTGCATGCTGCAGGGCAAAATCGCACATCAGATTTGCATCGCATAGGCAACTTACTTCAGATTTCTGCTAGTTTTGGTAAGACGATGGAGGCAATTGATCATCAAACCATGTGCTCATACTTGTATACAGCAACTTTGAAGGCTTGGCAGCAGAACGCTCTCGACGAACAGGAGCTAAACACATTAGTAAACAGTATTGCCGATAGCTATGCCTTTCCAACCAATTTAGATCTGGATACTCCTCAAGGAGAAACAGCTCCCAGCACCCAAGCTCAACACTTTGTTCAGCATATTAAAGATCTCGTCTCCCCCGAGGAATATCAGCATTCATTAGCTAGACTGTGCCAAAAACGGTGTCCATAATGACAAGAAAGCGCCTCAGGATAACCTGAGGCGCTTTCTTGTTTTGCAAATTATATCGTCTTACACGCGACGGCTTTTTGGCCAAGCTAAGACGATGGATAACAAACCAACCACGGCGAGCACCCAGCTGTATTGTACGTGGCCAATCACTTCTAACGGCGATACTTTAGCCATGGAAGAAGCCAATAGGATTTGCGCCCCATATGGAATCAAGCCCTGCACCACACAAGCAAAGATATCCAGCAAGCTGGCACTGCGACGTGGATCCACGTTGTAACGGCTGGCAATGTCTTTTGCGACCGAACCATTAATCAGAATCGATACTGTGTTATTTGCCGTACATAGGTTCGTTAAAGCGACTGACGCGCTGATACTGAATTCACCTGCACGTTGAGAACCATCTTTTGCCCCCAAGGCACGACTGATACGTTCAATACTTTGTACGATCCAGTCCAAACCACCTTGAGATTTCATCAGAGCACCCAAACCACCTATCAACAGGGATAGGATCATGATTTCTTGCATACCAGTGTAACCGGCATAAATATCTTTGGACCAATTCGCAACGCTGTAATCGGCCATAGTAGCTAAGCCAACGCCTCCGGCCAATACAATGCCTGTGAACAGCACTAATAGGACGTTAACGCCTAAAATCGCCAACACTAGCACTGCTACATACGGCAACACACGCCATAAATCGTAATCGCCGACTTCGCTAAGATGCGCTTCAGAACCTTGGAAATATAACCAGATTAGTACCAATATTGCAGCGGGCAGTGCGATCTTAAAGTTCATGCGGAACTTGTCGCGCATGTCACAGCCTTGCGTACGCGTAGCGGCAATAGTGGTATCGGAAATAATCGACAGGTTATCACCAAACATTGCACCACCGATCACAGCTCCAACGGTTGTCAATAAAGGCAGATCAGTTGCCTCTGCGACACCAATCGCAATGGGGGCAATCGCAGCGATGGTACCCATTGAGGTTCCCATCGACGTCGCAACAAATGCGGTGATAATAAAGATGCCAGGTAAAATAAAGCTTGTGGGAATAATGCTTAAACCAAAGTTCACCGTTGCATCAACACCACCAATGGACTTCGCAACACTGGCAAAGGCACCGGCAAGCAAGTAGATCAGCACCATAGTGATGATGGTCTGATCTCCGACGCCTTTCATAAAGGTATCAATACGCTTATTCAGCTCACCGCGACTCAGAAGAATCGCTAAAACTAAGGCTGGCAGAATCGCTACTGGTGCTTGAATTTGGTAAAAGGCGAAGTCGACGCCTTGGCTTTGATACCAAAGGCCGCTACCAACGAACAGAACTAAAAAAAGAAGCAATGGCAATAATGCCAAAGGAGTGGGTTTCGTCATGATTACTGATGTTTCCAGCTTATATTTAATTGATTCGCAGCTTTTGGCCACTGTTAAGGCGGGCATAATAGAGAAACATTACTTGTATCTCCAATACTTAAATGGTCTTTCTAAAAGCAGTTTCGTTATAACTTAAAGTTTATTGGAACAAGAAAATAAAACAATTAAGTAATAAAAAAGCTCGGCATCGCCGAGCTTTTCAAATGACTCATTAAGCAAAACAATCACTTAGCAAGTTTGTAGGCCACAACATAGTCGCCGATAGTGGTACCAATAGAGCCGTGACCGCCCGCTACCTGAACCACCATTTGCTCACCTTGACTGTTCATATAGGTCATCGGTGTGGCTTGCCCCCCTGCAGGAAGACGCGCTTGCCATAATTGGGCACCCGTTTTGACATCATAAGCACGCAGATAGTTATCAACACTGGCTGCCATAAAGGCGACACCACTGTCGGTGATGATCGGCCCACCAATGCCTGGCACACCCATTTTGATTGGTAGTTTCAACGGGGTTAGATCTTCGATAGTGCCGTTTTTATGCTTCCAAGCGGTTTTACCGGTTTGCAAATCAACACCAGCAACATATCCCCAAGGTGGTTGCTGACATGGCACACCTAATGGCGATAAGAAGGGACCCATTTCTACCGCGTAGGGAGCACCTGCGTTTTCGTTGACACCTTGCTCACCTTGGTTGGTCGCGCCAAGATCTTGACCACCTTTTGCCACCAACTTAGAGGTAAACGCTAGATAAAGCGGCATTCCAAACATGACTTGTCGTCTAGGGTCGACCGCTACACTGCCCCAGTTGAAGACCCCGAAGTTACCCGGAAAAATGATCGAACCATTTTCAGAAGGTGGCGTGTAGCGTCCTTCGTAATCCAAACTGTTGAATTCGATGCGGCACAACATTTGATCAATTGGCGTCGCACCCCACATTTTCGCTTCGGTCAGTGGCTCGGGTTTAAACGTTACAGCCGAAGTCGGTTGCGTTGGCGCAGTGAAGTCCCCTGGAATAGCACCTTGCGGAGCTGGTTCTTCCGTAATTGGGAAGATGGCTTCGCCTGTTGCTCGATTCAGCACATAGACATCCCCTTGCTTGGTTGGCACAACCAACGCAGGTTCAACGCCTTTATCTGTGTTTAGGTCCAACAGCACAGGTTGAGCAGGGGTATCCATATCCCAAAGGTCGTGATGCACAAATTGCTGTACCCACTCAACCTGACCCGTTTCAAGATCTAGCGCCACCACAGAGGTCGCGTATTTTTCTTCCGCTGGAGTTCGATACATCCCTAGCTGATCTGGAGTACGGTTGCCCATCGGGAAATAAGCTAGACCCAATGCTTCATCGGCACTGGCCACAGACCAGCTGTTTGGCGAGCTGACAGCATACGTTTCGCCTTCTCCAATCGGAGCCGTTTCGTCAGGATTACCGGCGTCCCAATTCCACTGTAAGGTACCCGTTTTCGCATCGTAGGCACGAATGACACCCGATGGGGAATTGATATCGTAATTGTCATTCACTGACCCAGAGACGATGACATGACCACCCGCCACCAATGGGGGGGAAGTTGAGTAGTAATAACCTGATTGGGTATAAGGCATGTTATGCATCAAATCCAACACACCGTCGTCGGCAAAGTTTGCACAACGAGCCCCTGTTTTAGGGTCAACGGCAATCAAACGCGCATCAGAGGTTGGCAAGAAAAGCTGTGCATCACATTGCATGCTTGCAAGCGTTTCTGCAGGTTGTGTTGCAGGTTCAACGATATTCGTTGCCGTATCATTTTCTGGTGCAAGGTAAGAAACCCCACGACAGGTTTGGTGTTGTCGCTGACTCTCAGCAGGTACTTTGGCATCATAAACCCAAAGTTCTTTGCCTGTGTCTGCATTCAGTGCGATTAACCAGTTATGCGGCGTACAGATATATAGAGCATTACCGATCTTAAGAGGTGTTGCTTCGTAAGTGGTTTCACCAACATCATTCGGACCTTTCAGATCGCCTGTTTGATATTCCCAAGCCAACTCAAGGTCAGACACATTTTCGGTTGTGATTTGATTGGCCGGGGAAAAGCGCTGGCCTAAGTTCGTACGCCCATAAGCCTGCCATTCGTCATCTTCCTGAAAACCAATGTCCGCAGACGGTGACACCACTTTTTCAGCCATGGTGCCTTTCACTGCAGTAGGCTCATCCATTGCTAATGGGCTAAGAGTTACCACTGTACAAATGGCCCAAACAGGGAGCAATAAACGATTTACGGAAAGACGATTACGAGCAAAGATCAACAACGGCAAGGCCAATACGAGCCATGCGCCCATGCGGCTTGCCAGAGGCCACCAACTTAGTCCCGACTCCCACAAGGCCCAAATGAGTGTGCCTAATAACAAGGCCGCGTAGGAAATGTTGGCAAGTGTACGTCTCTTACGAAGTGTTATCGCGACGACCAGAAACACCACACCTGCGATCAAATAGTAAAGGCTACCATCCAGCGCCAACAACCAAATACCGCCGACTGTTAACACAATACCGATTACAAAAAACAGCACTGCTAAAAGTAACATGGCAATTTAGTTCTCCCTGAAAATTAAGGTTTTTGTTTAACAACTTCATTAGAGTTAAAACTATTTTCAGGGAAGTGGGAAGTGAATTGAGAATTATCACCGTTTGTTATCATTTAGCCTAAAATGTGCATAAACATTGACACACAGTCATATTCTGATGAAACACCGCCCCATACGTAGCAAATCAAAAATCGGATCACCTTTAAAATAAAAATTACATCTATAAACGTATTATCTGTAATACAACGACTTATCTAGGCTTTGGCATATCCGGACCACGTCCACCAGGCGGTTCCCCTGGAGGCGGTCCATCTGGCCTATCAGCTCTACTATGTGGCGGATCATCACGAACTCGATCTTTTTCGAAATGACCTATAGGCGGAGCAACTACTCGCTGCTTAGTATCATCGGTCCGCTCATGTCGACTTGGCAGACCACCTCTTGGCTGAAAGGCTCCGCTAGGTCGACGCTCAAAGTGACGCATTTCTTTGCGTCGCTCTCGTATATACTGAGCAGGAATCACCTCAACTGAGCGTCGCTCGTGGTCCCTTTTTTCAAACCTAAACGCCTCTGCCTGATCTATGTATGGCAATGATCCTCTGCCTATGAAAAATGGCTTGTTCAAGTCCGCTTTACGATCGCCAATGAGCGTCACCCACTCACCTTCTTCAACCGTTTGCATGGCTTCAGGCAGCTCGATTGAACCAATGGTTAAACGACCATCATCATGCGCAATCACAGGTCCATGGACACGCCAATGTTCCTCGGATTCAGAGAGCGAAAAGTCAGTTGCATACAACACATCACCAACAAAGTAGCCGCTGACTTTTACTGTATTGCCAACCCGCAAGGGCTCTAAGTTATGAGCAAGGTTCTGATCGGAGTGAATAT
Organism: Marinomonas communis; assembly: GCF_004363305.1. Lineage (GTDB taxonomy): Bacteria > Pseudomonadota > Gammaproteobacteria > Pseudomonadales > Marinomonadaceae > Marinomonas > Marinomonas communis. Next base: position 120,674 of record NZ_SNZA01000002.1, read on the forward strand.
CGACACCTTGGACCGTCCATTGATCGGAACCCGTAACCGCTTCAACTACACCAATTAACGCATGTTGAACTTGAATGGATTGCGCCCACCATTGTTCATTCTCTTGGAAAGCTAGCACTGCGACCTGCTGGCCTAAACGCAAATCACTTTCTTTAGCAGGTTCGCCATCTAGCAAAATATCGGTTTCCTCATTCAGCTCTATCTCGAGTCCATTCACCCAAATACTGCCAAACTCTGTGATCGTTCCAATAACCCCTGTACCTCCTAGGCCTCGATCATCATTAGCGGTTTTTCCCGTTCCACCTAGACCTCGATCTTCACCGGCCCACAGCATTATGGAGAAACAAGTAAGCAATAGGCCCAGCCATTTAAACATCGTCTTGCTCCTGCTCTCGGTAGAAATATGTCCCCAGAATAAAACGATGCTTACCGTCCCCAGAAAGATCATCTTGATCTGCTAGATGCTGTGCTTTTTTATTTACATCCACTAGTAACTGCTGGCTGGCTTGGCTGATGTAATGCTGCAGCTCATCCACAGACGATTCTGTCAGCCGGTTGTAGTACACAGAGCGTTCTGGAAAGGGGTTATCTACTTCACTAAGGTTATGGTCACAGGTGGCAATGTGATTTGAAGTATTGCGTGCAAAGAAAGAAATTTTGGTGGCAAGATCATCACTAGGGTAAAGAGCCAGAGGATTTAACTTGTAGCCCTCTTCGCAAACCTCAATTAAGCCGCGCTCTAGCCATTCATCCAATAAGGTTCTAGGACGAACATCTTTACTCACACTGCTTACTAATGCTTCGAAGGAATTCACACCGTGCCGGGGTAAAACCAGCGGCTTCCCTTGGGCGTCCAAGTAACGACGATCCCCTAGCCAGATACTGACTAGGCGGGAGGTCAAAGATACCTTCTCAGGCGCTACAGATTCAGGCTCGTCCATAAACCGTCTTACATCCTTGCGGTGCACACCGCTGATGACACTGATGCGACTCAAAGTCACCTTCTCGTTCTTTTGCTTTAGCTCTCTACGTACTTCCTCCACGTAAACTCGCTTAAGTAGTTCTAAAAACTCGGGATACGTTACCCCAAAGCGAACCACTAAGCGCACCAGAGGTGACAAGACTGCCTTCAGAGCGCGCAAAAAAGCATTATTCGGTTCATTGGTGGAATCGGACATGTCACATCACCTTGCTGGAATCCGATAAGTGTACCGATGCTGAGGTAATATTCCATTCATAGGTTTTAAGTAGGCAACACACTGGAAAGAATCAACATCGCAACAGCGACCCAAAAAGACATCACCGCGCCATACCACCAGTTTGACTTCGCCAGCTGATAGTTATCCACCGCGTACTTACCGGATATAGAAAGGTTAATCCCTGACAACGGACTAATAGATGTTCCCACTGCCCAAGCGCAAAGTGAGACGAAAGCCAATAAAGTATTGTTCACATCATGGTACGGCACCATCGAACTCATTAAGGAGATGCCAACGATCGGATGCAGTCCCAATAATGCAATGCCACAGATCGCGAGATAACACAGATAAGCTTCGAAGAAGCCAAACTGGCCGAACAGCGACCATCCTTCCCCTAGCCACCCTTTTAAAGCCAAGCCCACCGTCGTGGTTAAGAAGCCTGCCGCCAGAAACAGAGACAATTCGTTCGCCATATTCGCTAAACGGATGTCGGCATGATTCTGCAATCGTTGCTTCGTCTGACGAGGCCCGCCCCGCAACCATAACCAAAGGATCACTGACACCGGACTCAGTAGAGTTACGATCGATAAGATCGCCACATCAGGCAAAACATAGTAATGGAAGAACAGTACCAAGATGGCTAACACAACAGGAAACGTGAGCGACTGCAATGTCAGAGGAAACCCGACAAAACCAGTTAAAACCTCACGTCGTTTGAACTCCCACCAAGAAATGACGCAGGCAAAGACCGCAATTGGCAAACCAATCATCGCCAAGTGATGAAACTGCGCATTCGGAGCAACCGATAACGCCACTGCAACGGAAGCAAAGAACGGCGACCACCATCCGGCACTGGTCAACGCACGAATCAGCACTGAGAATTGAGCAGACGACATCTGCGACGACAGTCGCTGTAACTTGTCACCGACCACAAACACAGCAGACATATTAATGACTGCTCCAAGCAACTGCACACTTGCCCAGGTGCTAAACACTCCACGGCTGGCCAAGACTGGCTTTTGAGATTTCAGCGTATCGGGCAATAAACCGAGGAATGAAACACCAGTCAGCATTGCCACAATCGCTAAATTACCTTCCAATAAGTGTATGACGGGAATAGGTACATCGGTGGGCACAGCGACCAGCAAAGCCACAGTCCCAACCGCAAGTAAAAAGCCGATTTGACGCTTATTACGAGGATTAATTTTCGCCCAAGAAGAGGCGCACACACACCAATACACCAACGCAGACACAACCGATAAGCCATCAAGTCCTGGAATCAGAGCCATCAAAAAGCACACACACCCTAGGGCGACACCATAACCGGCAGTGCGTGCTGATATCTCCCATCCTTGGATGCTCATACTGTCTCGTTTCCCTTATGTGTTGGTTACTGGATCACTATCTATGGCTTTTGCTGACGAGCGTGGTAGACAGCAAATCCGCGACCTTTGTTAAGCGTTTGATGTTTGCCCAATGCGGCATCGATCAATGGCGGGTAGCGCAGGAAGTCATTGGCCACGACAAATAGTTCGCCATTCAGCGTTAGATGTTTCTTCACATCGATAAAGAAGCGCTCAGCAATGGAGTAATCCGTACTAATCCCCGTGTGGAATGGCGGATTCGTGATCACATAGTTAAAGCGACCTTTCACTTCAGATAAACCATTTGAAGGCACTAAAGTCAGAGCTTCACTGGCGTCATTGGCAGCAAAGGTCAGCTCAGTCGCTTTAAGCGCCAAAGCAGAGTCATCCAAGGCACTGATGTTCGCCCCAGTACGTTTATGCAACCACATACTGATGACGCCATCCCCACAACCAAAATCCAGTAAACGGGCATTGGCCACATCACTCATAAAGCGATGCTGTTCTAGTTGCTCTAGTAACAGAGCAGTGCCTTTATCCAGCTTACCATGACCAAAAACACCAGGAATGCTGCACAGGGTAAAGCTCTGACCGGCAGCGTCTTCTTGCCAACGGGTGATCCAATCGTTTAACGCAAATGGCTTCGCTTCACCACGAAGATAGCCATTAAACAGCAAGCAGTGTTTAGCACTGTCGACCTTACCCACCTCTTCCAGTGGTGCTGTTAAACGCTTAACGGACGATTTAACGCCACTTTTGTTGTCTCCAACCAACCACAACTGTCCACCTTGTTTAAGGTGTGGCAAGGTGGCTGCGAGCAGGTAATCAAGCAACTCTTTCGCCTTTGGCTGATAGATGATGACATGGTCGAACGCTTCGATTCGTCCTGCATCCCACTCTGCCCCGAAATGACGTTGCTCGTCTGCAAGGCCAACACGAGCCAATTGCTCGTCCACCGCTTTAGATTGACACCAAGTATAAACGTTCGCTTGTGACATCAGTGTCTGTGGGTAAGTGTCTTCAGGGTTGGCAAACAGTACATTGCCCGTAAACTGCGCCTCGTTGCGCGCCAGCAATAAGCTGGGGGGATTAAGCGTCATAAGTGATAGCTAACTCATTTAAAGTCAAAGTGGAAACAGGCGCCAGTAAATGACTAAAGCGCTCTGTCGATAATTCAGTTTGTGCTCTTGGATACACCGGAGCACGTCGGTCATTCACCAACGGTGCACGCCAACCTTGGGTTAACGATAAAAAGTCATGCAAAAAGTGATCGCCATGCTCTAAGCAACCCGACAAGATCACATCAACGTAACTCAAGACAATGGGGTAATGCTGGCAAGGCGTTACCACTTCTTTGGTGTGGTACACCCAATAGGTGCCTTCAGGCAATTCGTCTTCATGGTAAGAGTGAAGTTGTGAACGCGACACCTGTGCGCGTTCATAACCATGTTCGCGTTCATCAAACAATGGGAACTGGTCTTCTGCCACCTCAATTAACACCCCATTACAGGCCTTATTGGATGCTTTAATAACCGCCACAGAGCTCATGCCCAGTGCTTGGGACATCACTGACCAAGTTCGTTCATACCCCTTCAGTTTAACAGGCCATACTTGGCCAGTTTCACCGGTCTTTGCACGGCTAGTTGAACTGATCAGGCTGCCATAACCTAGGATAAAATGACGACTCATAAGCACTCCTTTTAAGGTGAGAGCAATTTAAGGAGCACTGATCATAACGCGCCCAATGACTGGAGGCTAGGCCAGAGAAGTCCCATCTGCCTAGCCTAGGCGCTTCACTTAGTGATGACTAGAGTGCTCGCCTTCCGCCATTTTCTTATGATTACCATGGTTCATTTTCGAATGATCCATAGACTTCATTTTCATACCTGCTGGCATATATTGTGTCATCTCTTCTGGCGACAACACTGGAGCGGTCAGAGGTAAACGCTCGCCATTTTTCATGACCAAGGTAAATGCCACCTGATCGCCTGCTTTCAAAGGCTTTTTTAGCCCCATCATCATAATGTGGTAGCTACCAGGTTTGAGTTGCGCTTGACCATGAGCGGGCACCAAAACTTGCTCCACTTGGTACATTTTCATGGTGTCACCCTGCATTTCACTCAAATGCACTTCTACGGCATCTGCCACATCACTTTCTGCCGCGACCAAATAACGATCTTGATCGGAGTGATTCGTTAAAGTGACGTAGGCACCACTCGCTGGCGCACCTGGCGGCATAGCACGCACCGCAGGATTACTCAGTTGGATATCACTTGCTAAAGCAAGACTTGATGCGCACAGGGTAGCAACTGCCGCGACAGTCGTTAAAAAACGTGAAGACATAATACATTCTCTTATAGTGGATTAATGGTTAAAACAAATTCAGCTATAAAAGAATGGCGGGGCTCTCGGATCATAATGAGCATCGAAAGTCGCAATAACGTGCCCACTATAGGGGTCGCTCCAGCGTACAGGCACAAAAGGCGTCGCTGTAACGGAGTAATCTGCCCCGATAATCGATAAATGATCGACATTTAAGCCACACTTACAGCTGGCGTGTAACTGGCCAATGTGATCCTTAACTTGGGTGTCAGAAAACTCAGAAAGGGGTACTTTGATAAACTGGACACCGTTCATCAGAGTACAAACACGCAATACCACGTAATCATTTTGCACGACAGGCTGCGTTGGCACCACAAGTGGACCAAGCAATGACACACACCAAGCAAATAATACCCAGCGTCCGTATTGACGTAATCGTGCAAGCAACGAAATTGGCATAATCAGACCGAAACTAAACGTGGCCTCATTGTAGAGAAAACCAACAAGAAAACCTAGAACCTTGATCAGGATGACGCCACCTAAACAAGGCTCTATCGCTTCAGACGTTTACTCGTTCGTGGCTTTAGGTTGTGGCCGCCCTAAGGCAAACACCAGCGGTAGCGCAGCAACCGTTACCCACATCATCAAACGAAAGTCCTGCAGATAGGCCATGGTGGCCGCTTGAGCACTGACCATTTGATTCAGTGCAGCCAGTCCTGCTACAGACTCTGTAGAGTATGCCCCCGCCTGCTCAGCAAGTTGCAGCCCCATGTTAAACGGGTTGATGGATTCGGCAAAAATCGCGTGATTAATCTGCGTATGCTGGGTCAGATAAGTGGCAACAATAGAGATGCCTATACTACTACCGATATTACGCAACAAACTGAATAACGACGAGGCTTCGGTGCGCAAATGCGGCGCTAAAGTTGAGAAGGCAATCGTCGAAAGCGGCACAAAAATCAGCCCCAATCCAGCACCTTGCACAATGCCCGTTCTGACAATATCTGCAGCAGTCGTATCCAAAGTGAACTGTGTCATCTCCCACATAGATGAAATGATCAACAGCAGCCCAACGAAGATAAACAATCTCGGATCGACTTTACCCGATAGCTTGCCCACTAGGATCATCATTGCCATGGTTCCAAAACCGCGAGGGGCTAAAATCATGCCAACATCAACCACTTGATAGCCCATCAGGTTTTGCATAAATGGCGGCAATAACGCCATAGTTGCCAGCAAAATAATGCCGACGATAAAGATGAACACGAGACCTACCGAAAAATTACGATCACGGAACAGAGCGGTTTCAATAAAAGGACTGCTGTGCGTATTGATGTGCACCACAAACATATACAAGCATAAGACCGCCAAGCCCGCCTCAATGATGACCTCTAAGCTACTGAACCAGTCTAAAGTTTCCCCACGGTCCAGCATCATTTGCAACGCACCAATGCCAAGTGCCAGCAGTAAGAAACCGTAAAAATCGAACTTACGTTGGCGATTGAGATCCGTTTCTTTAACAAAGCTCGTGATGCCTAACCAAGCCAAAATACCAAACGGCACATTGATGTAAAACACCCAACGCCAGCTGTAGTACTCCGTCAACAAGCCCCCTAAAAAGGGACCAAGAATAGGACCGACCATAACACCTACCCCCCACATGGCCATCGCTGAACCATGCTTTTCTTTAGGGTAACTGTCTAGCAGAATAGCCTGAGAGAGTGGAACTAAACTTGCGCCGAACACGCCCTGTAACAGACGAAATAGGATGATCTGATTCAGAGATTGAGCCATACCACACAATACTGATGTCACGGTAAAGCCAACGACAGACCACAGAAATAATCGCTTACGACCAAAGCGGGCGGATAAAAATCCAGTCAAAGGCATACAAATCGCTGCAGCAACGATATACGAAGTTAATACCCAAGAAATTTGGTCCTGTGTCGCCCCCATTGCGCCTTGCATATGCGGCAGAGCGACGTTGGCAATCGTCGTATCCAATGCTTGCATGATGGTAGCAAGCATGACCGATACGGTGACCATGATGCGCTGAAAAGATTCATCTCCTGCGCGTTTTGATTGAGTGAGGGTCATGCCACACCGACCTTAAAGCTTCACGCCAAGTAAGCTGGTTTGATGCTCTGTATCAACGGTAACTAACGTACTTAATCCTGCTCGTAACACTTGTTCATTATCATTAGCATCGATATGAATGCGTACTGGAACACGCTGCGTCACTTTCACCCAATTACCGGTCGCATTTTCAGCTGGGATCACCGAAAACTCCGAGCCTGTCGCAGGGCTAATACTTTCAACGGTTCCCTTCCAAGTCACGCCTGGGTATGCGTCCACTTCGACTTCAACCGTTTGTCCTGGTTTCATATAGGTCATGTCTTTTTCAGTGAAATTGGCTTCAATCCATGGATTTTGGTTAGCAACCAAGACCATCGCACTGGCACCTGTCGTTATGTATTCACCGGACGTCGGCACATTGGTAACGATTCCGTTTGCCGGCGCATAAACCTGTACATGAGAAAGATTCAACTTTGCTTGTTCCAGCTGTGCCTGCGCTGCTTGATAACTTGGGTGCTCTGTCACTGGACGAGAAGCATCTCCACCCAACGCTTCACGCAAGCGACGCAAATCTTTTTCTAACGCATCGATTTGTAAACGGCTGGTTTTCGTCGTGTGAGTGGACGCATCGTACTGTGAATCTGAGATGTAGTGCTGTTTTAGCAAGTCAGCCTGACGCTTTTCGTCGCGCTGATTGTAGGCAAAAGTACTCTGCGCCAACGTGATTTCAGCTTCTTTCTCTTCGTAGGCCGCCTGCTGGGACAATAGCTCAATACGCACCTGCTCCAACTGCGCCTGAGCTTGCGCCACGGCAGTTTGATAAGGCACAGGATCAATCGCGAACAGCAACGCCCCTTTCTCAACGGCTTGGTTTTCTTTTACCGCCAAGGTCTGAATCGATCCGGAGACTTCTGCTGTGATCATCGTCTTATCGTTTTTCACAAAGGCATTGTCCGTTTCAACATAACGACCGCCGTGCAAGTAAACATAAGCCGAAGCCGCCACAGCAACAACGGGCACAACAAATAACAGCAAACGGCGCTTGTTTCGCTGTGTGACTTGTTTAGGTTCTACGGCAGGGGTATTGCTTTCACTCATTCTTTAATGTCCTCTCGAAAGTGACGCCATGGCATTAGTCTTGGCTGAGGTTGCTATGCATCACTTTTAACAAATGCAGTAATTGATCGATTTCATCCGCACTTAGTCCAGCGACAGCCTTTCGGTTGACGTCTTCGACCACGACGCCAATATCATCTAAAAGCGCCTGTGCCTGATCCGTTAAATACAAGCAATGGGCGCGTCGATCCGTTGGATCTGGGCGGCGTTCCACCAGCCCCTCGTCGCTCAATTGGTCAATCAAACGTGCGGTGGTAATCGGTTGAATTTCTAAAATATCGGCCAACGCCTTTTGGCGAAGACCTTCAAAACGCGACACATAAACCAATGCACGGGCTTGCATTGGGGTGATGGGTAAATCGCTTTTCAGATACTCTCGGCGCAGTAAACGCTTCACATCCGTTAATAAAAAGCTCAGTTCTCTAACGCTCATAAGGGGATCCACAGTGGTATAAGTTGATTATTGTATACTTTGCTTACTATAAACAATATATAGCTTTATATCTGCACGCTTGTTCCTCGATAGCCTCTGCGGTACCGATATTTCTTGCACAAATCACAGGCATAAAAAAAGCGACCCGAAGATCGCTTAGTCGCTTTAGCATTTTATAGAGGGTAGTTGCGTCTACCTATCAATCTATGAGCTTGCCCATACTGATACGTTGCTCTACCTTGAAGCCCAGTGACTCATAAAACGCCACGACTTCTGGGTTGTTTACTTCACGCACCTGTAAGTTAACTTTGATGCAGCCAAGCGACTTCAACGTATCAAACGATGCATTAATCAAGTTGGTGCCTACGCCTTTGCGGCGATGATCAGGATGCACCGCTACGGCATACAGCCAGCCTCGGTGACCATCGTAACCAACCATACATGCACCAATCAGCTTACCTTCTTCCCACGCAACGAGGATTAAATCGTCTACGTCCAGTTTGGTTGGTAGCATCGCTCGTGGCGCGTTGTGAGACGGATCGTCTGGAAAGACCATTTCCCACAATTCTACCAAGGGTTCTAAATCAATGGGTTGTACCCTTCTTATTGTCATAACACCCACTCCTCTGAGTACACCTCAACATTGACAATATATACAAAAGCGTCGGCTATGCCCATCATGCCCCAAAATAGTTACTTATTGCCTTCTAAAAATAGCAACAATGTATTAGGAAATGAATAATTGTGCAAAACCAAAGGACTCCCTAGTATCGATTTACACCTTTTCGATCACCTAGCACCATGGAGAGCCCCGTGACGGACACTTATTTAAGTAACAATAATGCCTCAAGCGCTAGCGAAGCGCCATCAGACAAAAAGCTATATAAGCTGATTATTGCCTCATCCATTGGTAATGCTTTGGAATGGTTTGACTTAATTGCCTATGCATTTTTTGCCAGTACCATTTCTAAGCTGTTTTTCCCAACCGACAACGAAACCCTTTCGTTGATGATGGCCTTATTTGCTTTTGCCATGTCTTACCTCATTCGCCCTCTAGGCGCTGTGGTCATTGGTGGCTACGCGGATAAAGTCGGTCGTAAAGCCGCCATGTTGCTAACGATTTGGCTAATGATGGCAGGTACTTTCTTGATCGCGGTTATGCCAACCTACGAAAGCATTGGCTTGCTTGCCCCCATTGGCATTTTGCTAGCACGCTTGATGCAAGGCTTCTCAGCCGGTGGTGAGTTTGGCAGTGCCACGGCTATGTTGGTGGAACAGTACCCTGAGCGCAAAGGCTTCATTTCCAGCTTTATGTTTGCCAGCCAAGGTATCAGTGGGCTTCTAGGTGCGGGATTTGGTCTTGTGCTAACCGCCACTCTGACAACAGAGCAACTGGAAGACTGGGGCTGGAGGGTGCCTTTCATCTTTGGTTTACTGATCGGCCCTGTGGGTCTATACATTCGCCGTCATATCGAAGAAGCAGAGTCTTTTGCTGAGAAAGAAGAAGTGAAAGTACCGGTTGCTGAGCTGGTGAAAACCCATAAGCGCGGCCTATTTTTCAATATTGGTGCCATGGTGCTGTCTACCTCTGTAACTTATTCGATTATTTTCATGCCGACTTACGCCACGAAATATCTCGGTCTAAGTGGCTCTATTGGCTACGGTGGCACCTTGATCAGTTATGCGGTACTGACCGTTCTAACGCCTTTCATCGGAATATTGTCTGACCGAATCGGTCGTACCAAATTGATGATGTTTGCAGGCGCACTCTTCTTCATCACGGTTTACCCAGCCTTCATGTTACTGTCAGCGAATGCAACCTTACTGGTTCTGGCTTCGGTATTGTTCTGGTTAAGCGTATTAAAAGCGATGTATTTTGGTGGTCTGCCAGCGCTGATGTCCGAGCTCTTTCCGACCCACGTTCGCGCCACAGGCATGGCATTAAGCTACAACATTGCGACCACAGTGTTCGGCAGCTTCACGCCCTTCCTATTAGTTTGGTCGATCAGTGCTACCGATGATTTGATGGCTCCAAGTTACTACTTATTGTTCACTTGCTGCGTGAGTTTGATCACCATGCTGGCGATCCGTAAGCACTTCAAGATTGGTTAATATAAGACTCAGAAAAGGCAGTGATGTATGCATCACTGCCTTGATGAACTGACTTTGAACTAAATTAAAAAGTTCGCCCCAACCCCTAGTAGTAACACCGCAAATAACTTCTTCAACAATACCGCATCCAAGTTATGCGCAAGCCTTGCCCCCAAGCGAGCACTAAAAAAGCTGGTCGCGGCGATCCCTACTAACGCAGGCAGATAGACAAAGCCCACGCTGTATTCAGGCAGAGCCTGATGCCCCATCCCCATCACAATAAAAGAAAACGCTCCAGACAGGGCAATAGGCAAACCACAAGCCGCTGAAGTGGCTACGGCTTTTTTCATATCGATCCCTTTCCAGGTTAAAAATGGCACCATTAAAGAGCCGCCGCCGATACCAAAAATAGCCGACGCCCAACCAATCAAAGCGCCCGAAACAGATAACGTAGGCTTAGACAGTGATCCTGTATTGCCCTTGGGCTTCCAACCAAACCACATTTGTAGCGCCATCAGTACCGCAAACACACCGATAATCTGCTGCAGGTCATCCCCGTCAATATAAGAGGCCGTCACACCGCCTAACGAGCTGCCTAACAAAATCCCCACGCTTAACCACACAACGAGAGACCACAACACCGCACCTCGCTGATGATGTGCCCACACTGAATTAATGGAGGTGAACAAAATACACGCTAACGATGTACCCACGGCGAGGTGTGTCAGCACATCCGCAGAGACGCCTTGAGCCGAAAAGCTGAACACAAGTACCGGGACGATAATCAACCCGCCACCGATACCAAATAACCCTGCCAACACACCAGAACACACACCAAGTACCAAATACATAATAAAGTCCATGCCACACTCCCCATGTTTGCATGCAAAAAAAAGAAGCCCCTCGTTATCAGGGGCTTCATCAGATCGTTACCATATGGTCATTTAGTGAGGCCAATGCTCCCCTAAATCCCAAAACACGCCTGCGGCACAGGCCAACCCTTGTTGCGCCACACTCATTAATAAATGCTCGTCCGGCGCATGCTGTTTACACGACGGATAAGAATGCGGCATCCAAACGGTTGGCAATGACAATACATCGGCAAAGCAGTGATTTGGAATGGTCCCGCCTAAGTTCGGCAAGACACTGACCGGCTGCCCAAGGGAAGCCTCCATGGATGACTGTACAAAGTGAACCCAAGGATGAGCTGGATCCAAGCGCGTGGCATTGTAACCACCCTCATACAGAATCTCGATATCTTTAAAGTCTAAGTCACTAAAGTGGCGTTCAAGATTGGCAACTAAGTTACTCCAATCCGTCCCTGGCACAAGACGTAAATGACACACTGCTTCGGCGCTATTGGGTATCGCCCCAACTGGCTTATCAATGTTGCCAGCCCCAAGCGCTATCACTTCGAGAGTATTACTACCAAATAAGCGTTCACCTGGGCTTAGGTGTGCTTCGCCCCATAAAGCGTTCAACTCTGGATCGCCTTCATGCCCCCCAACAGGCAAACCCTGCATCATCTGCGCAGTGATACCAGTAGGCGCTGGTGCTTTTAAAAAGTCAGGCAGTAATTTCCCTGTTGGCGAGACCAAGGTACTGAGCGCATGTTGCAGACGTATCGCGGGATTGGTGATGACACCGCCCCAGTTACCAGAATGACGTGCGCCATTGTCCGTTGTACAACGTAAGCGGAACTGACAAACACCACGGGAGCCGAGGAAAATGGTCGGCGTCTTAGCATTTAAGCGTGGTCCATCTGACGCTAGAAACAGGTCCGCCTGTAACGTCTCAGCCTGCATACGACAAAAGTCTTCCAGCCCCTTTGAGCCCACTTCTTCGCTCATCTCAAACAAGACTTTCAGGTTGTAGCCCAGCTTGCCCGAGCGCGCCTTGATGGCAGCCTCCAGCCCTAAAAGGTTAATCGTATGCTGGCCTTTGTTATCCGCGGTTCCTCGGCCAAATAGTTGGTCACCATGCAAACTCAGATCCCATGGATGCGTTCCAGCTCGCCATTCATTCTCCTGACCATTTGTCACATCACCGTGACCATAAGTCAGCAAGGTCGGCAGCTCGTCCCCTTCATGGCGCACGCCAATCAACAGCGGCGGTTGACCCGCCATTGGGTTGTCATAGACTTGGCACTCGAAGCCAAGCGCCATCAGCGTCGGTTGGATCTCATCCACCAGATAGGCTCGGAGAGGCTGTTGTGCCTGCGGATTTTGGCTTTCAGTTGGCATCGCAACGCGACGTGCAAGGGTTTCCACAAATACCCCATTGCGGATTGTCTCTACTGCAGCCTCAAGCGCTTGTTGACGCCCTGAGCGTGTTTCATCATTCATGGGATTCTCTCCATCCTTTAAGGCGTTGACTCGATTTTAGAATGGGGTTTAGCTTATGATGTCACTAGGTTTGCAACAATTATCAATTATGGAATCAATGCTTCCATAAAATAGAAAGCTAATCATTATGTATGAAATCTCTCTGCGCTATTTCCACGCCGTCGCTCAAACGGGCTCTCTTTCTGCTGCATCTGAAGAGCTGCACGTTGCCGTGTCTGCTATCAGCCGCCAAATCAGTCAGTTGGAAGATCAATTACAACTGACCTTGTTTGAACGCAAACCACGTGGCATGGCGCTGACCTCTGCGGGTGAGATTCTCTACACCTATGCGCTGCGTAACTCGGTTGAATTAAGTAATGTCATCGCAGAAATGAAAGGCTTAAATAGTCTACAGCAGCAAACCATCACTCTGGCTTGCCCTGAAGGCATGGCATGGGACTTCCTTCCTTATGTGATTGCTCAGTTTCGCCAGCAATACCCCAGCGCCATAGTCTCGTTACAGGTCGTTGATTCTGGTAAGGCAACTCAACTAGTCAAAGAAGGCAGTGTTGATGCGGCACTGACCTTTAGCTTGCAACCGGAACAAGGAGTCGAAGTGGCCCTCCAAGTTCCCTCACCCATCTCTGCATTGCTATCTCAGCAGCACCCTTTAGCCAATGCAGAATGCCTAAGTGTGCGTGATTTAAAAGACTATCCGATTGCGTTATCTGAACCCGGCACAACCCTCAGTTACCTGTTTGACATTGCCTGTCATTTGGAAGGCATCCAAATTGCTCCAGCTCTGACCAGCAATGCTATGGGTGCGATCTACACTTATACCAAAGAAAGCCCTGATGCGATTGCCCTATGCGGTGAACTCACAGTACAACGCCAAGCCCTGCGGGACGGACTCGTCCTGCGCCCAATGCAAGAGCCGTCCTTAGTTCAGCGCAGCCTGCAATTACAGGTGATGTCGCGCCGAAAACAGCCGGCTATTGTGCGCTATTTCCTCGACTTTTTAACCGCTGCTCTCACGGAGCACAGCGGGCGGTAAGAGAGTAAATAAAGGAATGACCGTTGTTTATCGAACTCTTCCCTGCCTTCGTGGTCTGTATCGGGGTAATATACGTAATAGATAAGCAACCGATCGATTGAATAGCGTCTTATGAAATTTTTTAGCAAAGCCGAACTGATATTTTACGCTGGTGCCTTCGTGTCCGTTTTTGGTGTCGCAGCCCTCGTTAAAATGATTCACTCAGAAGACCCTCTGCCGGATGCCTTGGGGCCATGCAATCTAGACACTGGCCTTTGCACCTTACAGGAAACACCTGAGCGGTTTAATGGCGCGACGATCCAATTTGAGGACGGTATTCGCTTGAACCGTCGTATCAGTACCACTTTGGACTTACCCAAAGCCGTACAAAATGCCCAAGACATTAAACTAGTGCTTGAAGGTCGAGACATGTACCTTGGGGTGTACGAATACCCGTTAAGCAAACGCCCTGACAATACATGGCACAGTCAAGTGGTGGTTCCTCTATGTACCGATGAACGCATGCAATGGGTCCTGAAAGTTCAGATGAAAGACGCCATGGGGCGCGATAAAGAATGGGCTTACCTATTCGATATCGACAACCCCAATGAGGCTATTTAATGTGTTCGCTCATCCTTACTAACTTGAGATGGACTGGATGAGCATCATGCCGCCGCGTAATAGCAAAATAATGGACAGCAAAAACAACATCCCCTGAATGACTTTGATGTAGGTCTGATCATGCAATTTCTTGGTCAGCCAACGTCCAATAAACGTCCCGATAATACCGGTAACAGCCAACCCCACGATTAACGACCAATTCAAACCATCCATTTGTCCGATGGAGTAGTAAGCGGGTATCTTGACCACATTACCAATGGCAAATGCAATCGCGATGGTGCCAGCGAACTCCAACTTAGGCAGTTTCTGCGGCAATAAATACGCTTGCGCTGGCGGCGCTCCTGAATGCGTAATAAAACTGGCGATCCCAGTTAATGTCCCCCAAAACACGCCGGGGCCGATTTCAGCTGTTTTCACGGCAGTGGAAGGTTTGGAAAACCAAGCTCTTACACTGTACCAAAGCCCTATTAAGCCAGTAAAAATTAACAAGCCAAACTCGGGGGTGTAAGGGGTAATGACGGTGGCGATGGCTAATCCTAACAAGATAGCAGGCGTCAAAATCCAAACATTTCTTTTCGAGTAATGCTTACGATACAGCCAGACGCCAACCCAATCCGTGACAATGTAAACGGGCAGTAACGTTGCCGCCGCTTGCACGGGGTTCATAAACAACGCCAGCATGGGTACGGCAATCGCCGCCATAGAAGCCAAACCGCCTTTGGATAACCCGACAATCAGTGCCGCGATGATAAGAAGCGTCGTATCCATCATGTAATAATTCCACCATTGAGTTTCGCTGTGTCGAGACGAATATAGGATTTGGTGCTCACCACTTGCTCATGGGCATAAATCCCTTTAACGACAAAGTCACTAAAAGCTGCCATATCCTTTGCACGAATTTCCACCATCAAATCCACGTCTCCTGTGACACCAAATACGGATACCGCCTGCTCTTGTTCCTGCAAATAGCGAGTGACGTTATCCCGTGCTTCGGGAACATCCTTGCTAATGGTCACCAAGGTCCACGCGACCACTGTATAACCCATTTTTTCATAATCAATCTGCGCTCGGTAGCCACGGATAATGCCGCACTCCTCCAAACGTTTGATACGCCTTAAACACTGGGATTGTGACAGGTTCACTTGCTCTGCAATCAATGCATTGCTGGCCCGACCATTGTGCTCCAATGCTTTTATAATTTTATAGTCCGTACGATCCAAGGCAATTTCTGTCATTTAGCATCTCAATAACGAAAGTATCTTGTGAAACCGTACGAGTAAGCCCCCTATTATGCAAGCACATTGCGGCCCAATGCTTCTAGAATGAAAGGATCTTGCACACTTATTTATCAGGGGAAGGTTATGTTGTTGGATCAAAATTTTGTACGTCAGCAGTTTCCAGCGTTCCAAGAAGCATCATTACAAGGACAAGCGTTTTTCGACAACGCAGGTGGCTCTTACGCTTGCGCTCAGGTGATTGAGGCACTGAGTAACTATTATCGTGAAACCAAAGTGCAGCCTTACCACCCGCATCCTGCAGCGCTCAAAGCGGGGGCACAAATGGACGCCTCTCATGCCCGCTTGGCAGCCTACTTAAATGTGGATACAGACGAAGTGTATATGGGCCCCTCAACCTCTCAGAACACTTATGTCCTCGCCCAAGCCTTTGCCAATGTGCTGCAAGCAGGCGATGAAATCATTGTCACCAACCAAGATCACGAAGCTAACATTGGTGTTTGGCATCGTCTTGCTAAACACGGCATTGTTATCAAAGAGTGGCAAGTCGACCCTAAAACGGGTGCACTATCAGTAGACGATTTAGATGAACTGATCACACCCAAGACAAAGCTATTAGCGTTCAACCACTGTTCTAACATTGTGGCTTATATTAATCCGGTGGCTGAGATTTGCGCCAAAGCCAAAGCAGCAGGAGTGATCACGTTAGTCGATGGCGTATCGTATGCAGGACACGGTTTGCCAGATGTCGGTGCACTTGGAGCGGATATTTACTTATTCTCTCTCTACAAAACCTTCGGCCCGCATTTGGGTATGATGGTCATTCGCAATGCCGTGGCAGAGTTACTGGGTAATCAGGCGCATTATTTTAATGGCGCTTACAAAGCCAAATGGTTTGTCCCTGCAGGTCCTGATCATGCACAAGTAGCCGCTAGCCAAGCCGTATTGGATTATTTCGAAGCGGTACACGACCATCATTTTGAAGCGACCAGCGACGTCAAACTTATTGCTGAAAGAGTGCGTAAGCTCTTTCATGAGACTGAACAACCGCTTTTAGATAAGTTACTGACCTTCTTATCGAGTCACCCTAACGTGACCTTGCTTGGCTCGGACCAAGCCAGCGAGCGCGCAGCGACCGTGTCGATTGTGCCGACACAGCAAACACCTCAAGAATTAGGCCGCAAGCTCGTAGAGCAAGGCATCATGTGTGGCGTAGGACATTTCTATGCTGTACGACTGTTAGAAGCCATGAATATCGATCCCAACACAGGTGTCGTTCGCCTATCCTTTGTGCACTACACCACCCCTGAGGAAATCGATCAGTTGATTGCCGCGTTAGATCAAGCTCTTTAGAAAGCTCGCACTACAGGTGACCTCAAGCAAGAGTTCACCTTTTGGATCGAACAAAAAAAAGCCCCAATACGGGGCTTCAATCATACTGGAGGCGAAGGAAGTTAAAGAACGGCACCAATAAACTGCTTCAGTTCTTCCGTTTCCGGCTCTGAGAGTAGCTTTTTAGAATTACCCTCTTCCCAGACTTTGCCTTGGTGCATAAAGACAACGCGGTCACCCACGTCACGAGCAAAGTTCATTTCATGGGTTACCAAGATCAATGTCATGCCCTCTGCAGCTAATTGCTCTAGGACTTTTAACACTTCACCCACCAACTCAGGGTCTAGGGCGGAGGTGATCTCATCACAAAGCAAGACTTTCGGGTTCATCGCCAAAGCACGTGCAATAGCAACCCGCTGTTGTTGTCCACCAGACAGTTTCTCTGGATAACGATCAAACTTATCCCCAAGCCCTACCTTTTCAAGCATGGCACGGGCGACTTTTTCGGCTTCCGCCTTGGACTTCTTCAGAACGATGGTCGGTGCCAACATAATGTTTTCACCCACCGTGAGATGGGGAAACAGGTTAAAGTTCTGAAAGATCATCCCCACACTTAGTGCCAATCGACGCACTTGGATGTCTTCCGAAGTCACTTCTTTATCGTCGACCGAAATACCGCCTTGTTGGTATTCCTCTAAACCATTAATACAGCGCAGCAAGGTACTCTTACCTGAGCCACTTTTACCGATGATCGATACCACTTCCCCCGCTTTGATGTTTAGATCAATGCCTTTAAGCACATGGAAGTCGCCATAGTATTTATGGACTTGATCAAGTTTAACGAGCGACATGGTATTTCTTCTCCAAATACTTGCTGCAAAGAGACAGCGGGTAACACAGGGCAAAATAGATAAGCGCCACAAAAGCGAACACTTTAAACGGCTCAAAGGTCGCGTTGTTTAACATGGTGCCGGCTTTCGTCAGCTCGACAAAACCAATTACCGATGCCAACGCCGTGCCTTTGACCACTTGCACCGAAAAGCCGACGGTCGGGGCAAACGCCACTTTGGTTGCTTGCGGCAGAATCACATGGCGTAGAGTTTGTAAGAAGTTCAAGCCCAATACACGGCTCGCTTCCCACTGACCTTTTGGTAGGGTGTCGATACAACCGCGCCAAATTTCAACTAAAAAAGCGCTGGTAAAGAGGGTTAAAGACAAGATCGCCGCACCCCAAGCAGAAATTTCATAACCGATCATCGACAAGCCAAAGAAACACAGGAACATCTGCATAAGAAGTGGCGTGCCTTGGAACAGCTCTACGTAAAGTTTGACTATGCGTATCATCACTGGATTACGAGTTAAGCGCATGGCGGTTAAGCCTAATGCCACCGCCGTGCCACCGATAAACGCGGCAAGTGACAGCAACACTGTCCATTGGGTCGCAATCAACAGGTTACGCAGAATGTCCCAGTTTGAAAATTCAATCATTGAGCCTCCCGAAATGCGAACACACGTTTGCCAATCATGGCAAAGACATATCGCATCAACATTGCTAAGCCTAAGTACATCAATGCTGTCACCACATAGCTTTCAAACGCTCGAAAGTTACGCGATTGAACCAAGTTGGCTGCATAAGTGAGGTCTTGTACCGAAATCTGAGATAACACCGCTGAGCCCAACATAACGATGATGCATTGGCTGGTTAACGCAGGATAAATCTTTTCAAAGGCGGGTGTGAATACAACGCGTGTTAGGGTCTGACGAAAGTCCATTCCCAACACTTTAGCCGCTTCCCATTGCCCCTTCGGAATATTGTTCAAACCGGCACGAATGATCTCTGTGCTGTATGCCCCAAGGTTAATGGTGAGTGCAATGACACTGGCTTGCCATGGACTCAACATCAAACCAATCGACGGCAGACCAAAGAAAATAAAGAATAACTGCACAATAAAAGGCGTGTTGCGGATGAGTTCTACATAAGCCGCCACCGCGCGCTGGCTCGCAGGGTGACCGTATTGTCGAACGGCAGCACAGGTTGTTCCCAATACAACGCCCAGTACAGTGGTTAATAAGGTGAGTTCAATGGTGGTCATCAGACCACCAAAGAACACATCCGTATAGGGTAATAAATCGGAAAAATTCAGCATGGCTTAAGCCTTATGCACCAAAGCCTTTAGGCAATGGAGCCTTTAACCATTTCATGGAAATGTCGTTTAGCTTGCCTTCTGCCAGAGCCTTCGCAATGATGCTGTTCACTTCTGTTTGTAGCGCTGTTTCACCTTTGGCCATACCGATGTAACAAGGTGAGTCTTTCAGCATGAATTTCGCTTCAGGGGCACGAGCCGGCTTACGTTTGGCGATCTCTGTTGCAACAAGGTTACCTGTGGCAATCAAGTTCACTTGACCAGATAGGTAAGCTGTCAACGTAGTGTTGTTGTCTTCAAAACGCTGTACTGTCACATCACTTGGTGCGTTTTTCTCAAGCTCTAGGTCTTCAACCGAACCACGGGTTACGCCTACAGTTTTACCAGATAGGTCTTGAAGAGCGCCCACTGAGATGCTTTTCTCACCGAATACACCCAAGAAGAATGGTGCGTATGGTGTTGAGAAATCGATGGCTTTTTCGCGCTCAGGGTTTTTACCTAAGCTAGAAATCACTAGATCAACTTTGTTGGTTTGCAAGTACGGGATACGGTTCGCACTGGTCACTGGAACAATCGTCAAATCCACACCAAGCTGATCGGCAATGTAGTTTGCCATGTCTACATCAATGCCCTGCGGTTTAAGGTCAGCGCCTACTGAACCGAATGGTGGGAAGTCCTGAGGTACGGCAATGCGAATTTCATCGCGCGCTTTAATGTCGCTAAGCACATCTGCCGCTGCGCTCATTGCTGTACCCAAACATGCCGTTGCAAGCAGTGTCTTACCTAGTAGTTTCTTAAGTGATGTCATCGTTGATTGCCTCGTTTAGCTTTATGTAATTGTGAAACAGAGTTTGCAAGCAATATGCCAAAATGAAACCAAAGTTTCATAACTCACTCAGTATGAGACGTAAGTACCAACTATGGCTGACTTTTCTTGAGGAAATAGGCAAATTTGCCCATAAGTATCTGACCGATAAGTCAAATTTCAATATGAACCAACATGATGCATAAACAATTACGCGCACCAAAACAGCCCATCGACTTTCATTAAAAAAGTTTAATGTTGTGTCCATCTTGGGTTTAAGGGGGATACGCTAAAGTGATAGCCATCATAACGAACTGAGGAGAACCCTTATGACTTTCAAAGCAAAAATGGGCATCATCGCAACGGGCTTATTTACAACGGGCACAATGTTAACCGCATTAACCTCTGCGTTACTGCTCACAAGCACTGCCAGCTACGCAAAAGACAAAGACCATAAAGATGACATCATGCGTCTTGCGCTGCAGTCCAGTGAAACCACTATGACACAGGCTATCGCGGCATTTCGTTCAAACTATGCTGGCACCATTGTTGAAATCGAACTAGACGACGAAGATCACATGCTCGTCTATGAGATCAAAGCCATTAATTTAGACGCTGGTGAAAAGCACCAAGCTTCGTATACTTTAAACAACTTAACGGAAGTCGAGTATTACCATAAGTCTCTGAAGGTATTGGGCTTTAGTAAACTAGATGATGAAGATGTGGCAGCGATCGAATCCGTCAACCAGCCTGGTGCTGTCTCCATTGATAAAGCCATTGAGATTGCTAACGCTCATAATTCATCACATATTGAGTCCATTGAGCTAGAACACAAACGTGGCCTTACATACTATGAAGTGGAATACATCGACGGTTCACAGATGCGACGCCTATTAATCGACGCGGCGTCTGGAGAATCCATTCCGTCTATCAATCGTAAGTAATCATCATCCATGCAAATTAGCAGGTGCTCCCCACACCTGCTTTTTAATAGGTAAACAGCCCATGCGAATACTGGTAGTAGAAGACGATCAAGTCACACAAAGCTTTCTCAAAAAAGGCCTCACAGAACAAGGTTATCACGTTGTGGTCGCCAGCGATGGACAAGATGCGCTTTTCCAAGCACTAGAAGGTGACTTTCAGCTGATTATTTTGGATCGCATGTTGCCAAAATTGGATGGACTGACGGTTCTCAACACTTTGCGCAGTGCCGGACGAACTCTTCCTGTACTCATTCTGAGCGCCTTGGACTCTGTTGATGATCGGGTGAAAGGCTTACGTGAAGGCGGTGATGATTACCTCGTTAAACCTTTTGCTTTTGCTGAGTTACTGGCTCGCATAGAGATTTTGCTAAAGCGCTCCTCGCACCAACAACCTGCAGAGCACTCGGCCTTGACTGTCGGTGACCTCTCTATGAACTTAATCACCCGTGAAGTCTCGCGCCAAGGCCGCCCGATTACTTTACAGCCGAAAGAATTTCAGCTGTTGCGCTATCTGATGGAGCACCCGGGACAAGTGGTCACACGTACGTTACTCTTTGAAGCTGTCTGGCACTATGACTTTGATCCTCAAACCAATGTAATTGACGTCCATGTGGCACGTCTTCGAAAAAAGGTAGAAAGCGATGACCTGGCTCCGATTCTTGAAACCATCCGTGGCGTCGGCTATCGACTGGTGGACAGCTCGGTTCGCTAGCTTTGCTTGGCGCTTCACCGTTTTATTCACTGGTATTCTGCTGCTACTGATCTCAGCCATCATCTTTGTGCTGTACCAGCTCAGTATTGGGGAGATCAGCCGCAGTAAGCAACAACAGCTCAATCTGATCGCACAGCAACAACAGCTATTAGCAGAGCAACTCCAATACAGTGAGTTCTTACAACAACTCAGCCTGCAAGCGGAGCAAAGCCGTGACTGGATCATTGCTTATCAAGATTCCCAAGCGGCCTTGGGGGATTTATCTCGTGTCCCCAATCACCTTCAAGGCTGCCCCGATGTATCCTCTTTCCTAGTCGCCCAAGGTGATGATCTGCGGGTTTATTCTGGCTGCATCGTGACGCTTGCTCAAGGCACGTTGCTGGTCGCGTTTGATGAAGAAGACCTGTATTTCTTACAACAACGGTTCATCAATGCCAGCCTCGTTTCACTCCTGTTGACCATTATTCTTGGGGCCTTTTCAGGGCGCTATCTTTCTAAGCAGTTACTAAGACGTATAAAAAGGTTTAACCAAACAGCCGCTGTTGTTCAAGGTGGCAACTGGTCTGCTCGGGTACCGTCAACGGGGCGTGGGGATGAATTTGATCTCTTGGCGAGTAACATCAACCGAATGCTGACACAGTTAGAACACTCCTTCCAAGCGGTGTCTGGGGTAACCGATGCGATTGCCCACGACTTACGAACACCGTTAGGACGTTTGCGTTTGGCACTGGAATCCGCCATCACCCAAACACCGCAAGAGCCGATCACCGCAGCAACGTTAGAGCCTATGCTCAAAGAGCTCGACGACATCCTGCATACCTTTAGCTCGATGTTAGAACTGAGTCGCTTAGAGCACAAGCAAGCACGCTCTTCCTTCCAAGAGGTTGATTTGCAACAGATTGCCGACGATGCCATCGAACTACTACAGCCTATCGCCCAAGATCGACAGCAAAGCATTCTCCTTGATGCATCCGGTGTTACAACAATAGAAGGCGATCGATCATTAGTCTTTCGCGCCTTGTTTAATACTCTTGAGAATGCCAGTAAATATGGTGGAGACGGTGCCACATTGAAACTGTCATTAACCGCTACTGGCTTCACGGTTGCAGATAACGGTCCGGGCATCGCGACAGAATTTCACGATAAAGTTTTCCAGCGCTTATACCGTTTAGAGTCCAGTCGCACGACACCCGGTTACGGCCTCGGACTACCGTTAGTTAAAGCCATAGCAGAGTTTCATGGCGGTGATGTGGAGTTAAGCAATCTATCTCCTGGCCTCGCAGTCACCGTGCGTTTTAGAAAAGACAGATCTATTAGCGCGAATGGTAGGGAGACTGTTGGCACGACTGCTGCTTTCGATTAACGTATACCTATTCGTTTTTATTGAAGGCAGCACATCATCGTGAAGCAGGATGTTCTTTCGCTTATTGAGCAAAATTACCCAACACTGTCGCCCTCGGCGCGCACCATTGCTAACTACCTACAGCAACACCCACTGGCAATTGTGAGTCAAACGTCTGCGGAAATCGCCGAACATACCCAGACATCTAAAGCGACTGTCAGTCGTTTTTTCCGCCAGCTCGGATTTGAATCACAACAAGATGCCAAACAGGCCCAATTACAACTGCGTCAACAGGGTGTTCCAGTGTTAACGCAAGGCCAATCCATCGATCAAACCGCGGAAGAACTAAAGAACCTATCCCTGACATTTGAAGGACTACGAACAGAACTACTGGATGAAATTAGCGCCCAGTTAGCCAACGCAAGTCGTGTCACTTTAATTGGCTTTCGAAACTCTTACCCTGTTGCACTGCACTTCCGTCAGCAGCTACAGCAGATCCGAACGTCAGTTCGGCTATTGCCCCAACCAGGGCAGACGTTAGGTGAAGATCTACACGATATTCTAGATGACGAAGTCATCGTACTGTTTGGCTTCCGCCGTAGAACGCGCATCTTTAAGAAGATTGTTGAAGCATTAGAAGGTCGCAACACCATACTCGTGACCGACCCGACTGGACAGGTCTACAACCAACAAGTCAGCAAAGTCTTGGTCTGTCACCTCGGCAACGACAACCCATTCTACAGCTATGCAGCCCCAATGAGTCTCGTTTCGATGCTGTGTAATCGCGTCTACAGCTACATTGGCGAAAACGCGCAATACCGAACCCAGTCTATTTCGAATCTCTACGATGACCTGGATGAAATGGAGTTGTAACAGGATGCTACGACTCCAACGCAGTAGAAATGGCTAACACAATCTCATCACTGGATGGGATACTCGCGTCCGAGCGCATCACAATATGATGTGGCTCATAAAGAGGTGTATAGCGATAAGGAACAGTGAAGTAAAAAATGCCGACTGTTGGAGTATGCGTCGAAATAGCAATATTGCGAACGCCAGTATCCGGTGCAACCAGCAGAGAAGCTTGCGCTACTTTCTGCACCAACTCATCCAAAGGTAAGCATTCTTGGATTGAAAGGTTATCCTGAGCGGATAAGTCCTCTAAGAACTCGCCTTTCTCAAAGTCATTTTTGCCTTCCAAATAGACATGCTGATAATCGGGTAACGCAGCCATACTTTTCTCGATCACTTCGCGCATCTGATCTTTTGATAAGATCTTGTCTTTCATAGAAGCACCATTGAAATACAGGATAAATGGCCGCTCTTTGTCACATACCAATTGATGATCAGGGTAAGCAAAATCCAAACGCATAGGTGGTGTGTGACCAAGGATGCGCAGCATATCAAGCATCACTTCCACTTCTGGCTGCAAATCAGAGCGGAATACGGCCACATCACAAAGTAACCTGCGAACAAAGCTTTTGTATGGAAATCCCATTTTTAGCTTAGCCTTACCAAATGCCATCATCCAGTGAGAGCGATTGGTACTTGCTAAGTCAAACATAATATCTTGTTCACCCAATGCTTTGATACAAGCCAGCTTTTCTTTAGTCCCTGCGGTTTTACGCATATCAGAGCCTGGCATGATACTCACGTGATCCACAAGATCTGTTGGCATACCGTATTGATAGTTGGACACAGCAGCCAAAGTAATTTCCGCATTTGGGAAGAATTTTCGTGCCTCGACCAAAAACGGACGCACAATCACCTGATCGCCTAATGCAGCATGTCTAATCACAGTGATTTTTTTGACTGCCTTCGGATCAAACTCATCAGCTAAGTATCGTCGTGCTTTTTTGTTTGCGTACGCACCACGTTCAAACCAAAGGTGCTTTAAACGATCTGGTGGAAGTTTTGTCATGTAAAGAGTCCGTGTCGAAAGCTATCAAATAATGATGAGATTTTACCGTTCAAGTGCAACGATGCAAAATGATATGAAAAGGCTAGGCCCATAAAGAGGATTAGGGTGTACTAGTCAGATCAGCAATCTGACTTACTAGCCCAGATAAAGTGGTCTCTAATGCGCCGCCATCTGAGCCAAAAACGATAGCGATGACGCCCGCAACACCTACCGCTATCACGGCGTACTCTGTTGCTGCCACGCCATCCTTGCTGGTTAAAAACTGCCCGAGTGCCATCATCAGCTTTTTATAAAGTATGGTAATCATAATCCATTAAGTGCTATCAAATTGAGCTTATAAAACATAATTATTAACCTAATTTCTACAATAAGCACCATTTTTATAAGAAAGACTGGCTTATCTTAAGAAGCCAGCCTTTTTAACATACTTAACGATCTGCTTTGGCAAAGTTCGCTTGAATACGTTGATTCAAAAAGTCCTCTGCGCTGATTGGTTCATAGTGCTTGTTGGGCCCTTGGATCATCTGCGTTTTATTGGCTTGGCAGAAGAAGGCAACGGAGTAACGACTGCCGCAATATTCGTCCACACGAGGTAAACGCACACGGTGCAGATTGGATTTTAATTGGTCATCGCTCCAGCGCATCAACATATCACCGATGTTGCAGGTAATCACATCGGCAATAGGTGGTATGCTGGTCCACTGTTTCGTATCCGCATCTTTACCTGGACACACTTGCAGGCCACCATGACCTTCGTGCTGGAACAACAAGGTTAAGCAGTCAAAATCCGTGTGGGCACCTGCGCGCCAGATATTTCCCTGCTCAGTCACGCCTTCAGTTGGATAGTAGTGCAACAAGCGCAAGGTGCTTTGGTAATCGCTTTGTTTTGGATCGTGGGCTTTAGTGAAGAAGTCTCTCTCAAAACCTAACTTGTCTGCAAAGCACGATAGGACTTTCATACCGACTTCCCAACACTGCTGTTCAAACGAAAGAATATTGTCTTGGAAGTTAGGTAACTCGCCCTCGGTCGGCCACAAGCCATCCATGTGGTATTGAGTAATTTGGTAGGACTCTTTCTCGTCTGCAGTGCCTGTTGATGGGCGAATCTGGCTGCGAGTTTCATAGCCCGCATTAACACCTTTTGGCCGAGGCCATTGGGCTTTTACATCATCGGGAAGATTGAAGAATCGGTCGGACTCTTTAAACGCTGCATCGATATCTGAACGAGCGATGCCATGGTTTTTAAGTTGGAAGAAACCAATTTCTGTCGCCGCATGCCACAGTTCATCCGCGATTTGCTCGCGACGTTCTTCGAAGTTACTCAGGTCGATCACAGGCACTTCACGCTCTGCTTCAGAGCCAGCGCCACCGAAAGTGGATTCACGTTGTAGTTCTTCCAGAGCATAGGATTGAGTCATATTGCATCTCCTAAAAGTTCTGGAGCAATGACCCAGCTCCAATGGCCTGCCTGCTTCTACTCCGTTCGGTTAAATTGTCAGTTAGGGCTACCAAACGCCCTCATGTAGAGCCGCTGCCTCGTCTTCTAAACAAGGGCCGATGACTTCTACCTTACGTTGTCCCGCATCAAACACCGCTCGACAGGGTAAATCTAGTGTTGGGTTTTCCGGATGATTGCCGGTAATCGTTTTTAAACGTGCTTCACTTAGACCATATACCACTCGCCCAAGACCGGCCCAATAAGCCGCCCCAGCACACATCGCGCAAGGCTCAGCCGACACGTACATGGTGCAACGTGCTAAGAAATCGGGGCGATAGGTTTTGCTCGCACGGGTCATCAGCTTTCTCTCTGCATGACCTGTCATATCTAAATCAGGCAAATAGCCATTTACTTGCGACATCAGCACTTCACCATGTTCATCCACTAAAATTGCTGCAAAGGGGTGAATACCCTGCTTCTTTGCATCATCTGCTAAAGCAAAGCTTTGGCGTAACAAAGCTTCGTCCTGTGGGGTTAAATTACTCATAGTGTTCTCATCTTTAATCATCGTTATTTCTTCTTCGGTAAGCTCCAAGGGAACCACCACGCTTGAATCCACTGCACTGACTTGAATAGCAACAAGCTGGTCACTGCTAAGAAAATTAAGCCTGCAAATGCCTGCGGAATCTTAAAGAATGATGTCGAGAATTGAATGAAGTAACCCAGACCTTCTTCTGCTGCAACAAACTCCGCCACCACTGCACCAATAATCGCTAAGGTAATCGATACTCGTAGACCGCTGAAGATATGCGGTATGGCATAAGGAATACGGATCTGCCAAGTTTCGCGATAGCGCGGTGCACGAAGGGATTGGCTTAACTCGATCATTTCAGGTGGCGTTTCCAGCATGCCCGTGGTCGCGGAAACCACCAATGGGAAGAAGGTAATCAAGCAAGTGATCAATACGCGAGAGGGATCATCCGTACCAAGCAACACAATGATCAAAGGGGCTACCGCAACCACTGGCGTTGACTGGATCACAATCAATACTGGGTACAATGTGCGGTTCATTAACTCAGAGCGAATCATGCCAATCGACAACGGCAAGGCGATCAATATCGACAAAGCGAAGCCCATCAAAGCCACTCGAAGCGTTGCCCACAAATGCCCCATCCAACGGGAGAACTCCACATCAAAGAACGCTTTAATGATCGCTGACGGCGAGGGGAGGATGTAATTGGGCACCTTGCCTACCTGACAAATCAGCTCCCATAGAGCAATCAACCCGATGAAGAACAACACTGGCGCAAAACGATACGCCTGTAGCCCGACCCAAGACTTAGGCTGGTACGTTTGGCTCATAAATATGTCCTCGAATTAAGTCAGTCAGTTCAGCAAAACGCGGTTCATTTATGGTTTTACTGGTACGTGGGCGGGGTAAATCTACTTCGATCAAATCCAGCACTGTGCCAGGGCGTTTACTCATCACCAAAATCCGATCTGATAGCAACACAGCCTCGCTGATCGAGTGAGTGATAAACAGCACCGTTTTAGGATTCTCTTCCCAGATTTTTAACAGATCAAAGCCGATCTGCTCACGAGTCAGTGCATCCAACGCCGAAAAGGGCTCATCCATCAGCAAAATATCGGGGTTTAGTAACAAAGCTCGTACAATGCCAACACGCTGCTGCATACCGCCCGATAGTTCATCTGGCATTTTGTCTGCAAACTGCGTCAAACCAGCCATTTTTAACAACTCATCAGTACGCTTTTCGTCTTCTTGGGTGTAATGCCCATATTTATGTTTCAACGGAAACAGGACATTTTTGCGCACCGTCAGCCAAGGAAGTAAATTGGCTTTTTGAAAAACAATACCCACATCGTCACGCGGCTCCGTTACTCGTCGGTTAAACACCGACACTTCACCATGAGAAGGGATCAATAAGCCAGACACCATGCGCAGTAACGTCGACTTACCACAGCCAGACGGCCCCACTACCGCCACAAACTCGTGACGATGAATATCTAAATCAATATCTTGCACCGCCATCGGAGCACCAGGGCGAGGATCATAACGATGCCCCACCCCTTGCATACTGACGTAAGCGGATTTATTACTTACTTCTGTCAAAATATCACTCCGCCAAGTAGGTGAAATCCACCGCTGTTTGTGGGTCTAATGCGTCTTCACTTAACTCGTTAGCCGCGGCAACATATTCCCATGTTTGCTGGATACGCTCTGGGGTAAATACCCCAAAACCATCCGCTTTAGTGACATCGTTATAAACAAGGTTGGTAATACTCTTGATTTGTGCTGCAGCGATCTTGGCATCCACTTCCGGTACCATCGCATGAATCGCTTCCCCAGCTTTGTCGGGATGCGCATAAGTAAACTCTAGGGATTTCGCGAATGCTTTCACAAAACGCTCAGCCACTTCTGGTCGCTCAGATAAAAAACGCTCTGATGCCAACAATGAAGAGCTATACAAAGACAAGCCCGCGCTCGACCAAGGCATCTCGACGATTTCCTTGCCCGCTTCTGCGGCCTGAGTGGTAAATAATGCCGTATTGGTGACCCATGCAATGATCGCATCTGCATTGCCTGTAATCATCATTGGACCCAATGCGCCAGGATCGGTTTTCACTAGACTAATATCGTCTTCGCTCAGACCGTTCTCTTTTAGAACCAAAGGTAAAAACGCATTAGAAGAGGTAAAAGGAGATGTCGCGACCTTCTTGCCTTTCAAATCTTCGATGGAATCAATCCCAGAACTTTTCAGAGCGAAAAATGCATGTGGAGCTTGAGTAAAATAAGGGTAAATCGCCACAACAGGCACACCGTCTTGCGCCTTAGCAGCCATCAAAGCACCAATATCTGAGCTGCCCACATCAGATTGGCCAGTTGCCATTTTGGTCAGGGCATCGGTAGAACCTCGACCACTGGCAATCGAGACATCTAGGTCCGCTTCGGCAAAAAAGCCTTCTTGAATGCCCACGTAAACCGGAGCTTTATCGCCACCTGGTAGCCAATCCAACTGAAAGGTTACCTTGTCAGCAGCCATCACGGACGAACTAGAGATCAAACCGGCCAACAGAGATAACTTCAACGCTGCTTTCATACTCAAACTCTCCTGTGCTTCTTTAAAAGATACTTTTGTTTCACACAATAGGTGAGAGCAACATTCGTTCCAACTTTATCAAAACGGACAAAATTTATTTAAAAACAGTCAGTTAAAGATTAATCTCAACATTTCAGCACTCTTTTTCAGAAAATGATCGGGCAAGGTGACTCAAAAGAGAGCGAAACAAACGTTTCATGGATTGGAATTGCTAAAAAGCGGGGCACTATGGGAATGAGCAGTATTGAGTGCATAGGTTTGTGTGCGTGTATAACGCACCAAGTTCTCTTGTCAGCTCCGTCTTTTGAATGAAGGAATATCCATGAGAGCTCCAAATATCATTGCCCCAACAATACAAATGAACGCATAAGCGAGCATCGACTCTGGATTCAGCCGATCATCAAGATACCTATCTAATGAGATAACGCAAAACATAAATAAGCCAAAGAGTAAGCCTATCTTAAAGTTCTCGAACCGATTTTTTTTAGCTTTTTTAGTTGAGGAAAAAACAAAACGCTTTTTCTCCTTTTCGAGCCACTTTTGCTCTCCCCATAACTTCAACCAGATCCAAATAGGGAAGGTAAAGAACAAAACAAGCAAGCTAGTGAGATTCAGCAAACTAGGGATCTTTTGATGGCACTCTGGACAAATGATTCCAAACCAATGACCGAAGCTATTCTTACCAGACCATAGATCAGCATCATTCATTGCCTTGCAATGTGGACAAGGGACATAGTCAATGTCCTGCGCCTTGTCTGTTAACATAACCCGAGGCAACCTCTGCCCCAAAATCAGTTCATTGACAGCAAGCCCAGGATTGATAACCCAATGAACCAACAGCAAATTAGGTAGTTTCTGTACTTTATATTTGGATGAGTCAAATTCCATGTTCGCTCCAAT
The DNA here is from genome assembly GCF_004363305.1 of Marinomonas communis. Classification (GTDB taxonomy): domain Bacteria; phylum Pseudomonadota; class Gammaproteobacteria; order Pseudomonadales; family Marinomonadaceae; genus Marinomonas; species Marinomonas communis. Next base: position 151,184 of record NZ_SNZA01000002.1, read on the forward strand.
AAATCCCTCTAAAAAAACAAATTCATCTGATTACCTAGGATCACATTTAAACTAAAACGTAACCGGCACCAGAAATACTTTACAACAGATACAGAAAAATCAAATGATAATCATGTTCATTATAAAACAAAACCCAATTTAGAAGTTAGTAAAATATCGAGAGCTGACCGCCCCATTCTCCACCCACCTACTAATAACCAGACAGTCACACCGCAGTTCACTAAAATCATTATCCAAAGGATCGCTTTAAAAGGCTGCTTAACGGTTTTGTGTCGAAGACGGTGCTGAGCTATTAGCGCCCCTGGCCAACCGCAGAAGAGTGATAGCAAATGTAGCGTTTTCTCAGATATACGACTCTGACCTTTTTGCGCGGCACGCTTATCAAAACCATATACCACATACGTCAGCGAAGACATGACCGCATAAACCGCCAACAGGATTGCCAGCCCATCCAGTAGTACGAATGAAACCGACAGTAGCAGGAAATAGGCAGCACAAAATAACAGAGAAGCTGGCGTTTTCTTTTTAGGGTTGGAAGTGACGCTAGGTTTGGACATTGACAGCCTTTCTAATGCTCTTTTGAATAGCGCACTATACTCTATAACTTCTTCAGATGAGTGAGACGCTGGCAGCGAGTTGCATGGAATGGCGTAGCAAATGGCTAATAAGCACCGTAGATAGTGCAATAGCAACCTAGGAATGCTGCCTAGTTTGAGAATTGATCCCTCGGAAACCGAGGTCCTACAATTCGGGACTTCGGTTTGCCTTGGGCAATGCGGTTTTGGTCGCGGGGCGGAGACCGCTCCTACAAAGAAGGACCTCCGACCGGTGTAGGCTAGCCCAGTGGGCCGCCGAGGATGGTTTTTGACAGTCCTTTCATGATGCCTTCGCCAGTTTCGCTACGCAGTTCGTCGTACCATGCTTGGGTAGTTTCTGGGTGGTAGCCGTGGGTCACGTCACAGCGAGCGCGAGCTTTCAGCACTAGGTCTTTCACGCGGTCCACTCGTGCGTCGTTGTACTCAGCGAGGGCCAGTTCAATGCTGTCTTCTTCTGCAAAGCATTGTCCTAACACCACAGCATCTTCGAGCGCAGCGCAGCCACCTTGCCCGATATCCGGCGTGGTGCTGTGACCAGCGTCTCCTAATAAAGCCACTCTGCCTTTGACCAACGGCTTAAACGGTTCTACATCATGGATTTCAATGCGGTTCGTGGTTTCAGGGTCGATGGCATTAATTAGTGTCTGTACTGGTTGCGCCCAATCTTGGAAGTAGCCTGTTAAGTCATTTTTAACGGTACTGCGATCCTGCGGCAGCCCAAGAGGCAGTGGCACATCAAAGAAGAAGTAGAAGCGGTTATCGGCAATCGGCATAACGGAGACACGTTTGCCATCGGCGACAAACATGGTCCATTGATCAGCTGGGGCGATGGCTTCATCGATTTCCACCAAACCATTCCAGTTCACATAGCCTGCATATCGACGTTCCACTTTATGTCCGAGTACGTATTCGCGGGCAATGGAGTGCGCCCCATCTGCCGCAATCATAAAGTCGCCCGTCACCATAGAACCGTCGGTAAAGGTCGCTGTAACACTGGTATCCGTTTGTGTGACAGCTTCTAAGCGCTTACCAAAATGAACCTTCTCGCGCCCCCACCAGTCAATCATTTGCGCTTGCAGGTCTGCACGCGATACTGGACATGGTCGCTCGCCCACTTCGGCTACCAACGGCGCTAAGCTGAATTGCGTCATGGTGGCACCGCTAATGCCTTCGTTGTAAGCCATTTTATGCATCGGGCCACCCAAGTTATCCATGATGCTGCCCATGCCTAGGTGATTCATGCATTTAACGCCATTAGACCAAACAGAAATAGCAGCCCCGACGGGTTTCATTTCTTTAACGGCCTCAAAAATCTCGCATTCGATGCCTTGCTGTTTTAAAGCGGCTGCGGCGCTCATGCCACCAATGCCTGCGCCAATGATGATTGCTTTCATGGTATTCCCCTTGCTCATTCGGTGTTTCCTTACACCCTAATGGCAAGATTCGTACCCAAAACGTTTGTTTCTACCAAAACCCATATGAAACAATGGTTTCAGAGCTTTGCTGTAGCCATAGACTCTGATTGCGCGATCATTGGGACCGCACAACCATGATGCGCATGCACTAGCATGACGCAAAAGTTAACCGATCGATCAACTTCCACGATAGGTGCTGTAGGAGTATGGTGTCACGAGCAGAGGTACGTGGTAATGGCTGTCTTCGTCGGCGATACCGAAACGCAATACCACCACATCGAGAAAACGAGGCTCAGGCATTTCGATACCTTGCTCTGCGAAATAATCGCCAATGGCGAACTCTAATTCGTAGCGCCCAGCTTTAAACTCTGCTCCTTCCAAAAGCGGTGCATCGCAGCGACCATCATGGTTGGAGAAGGTTTTGTGAACCAAGCTTCGCGTGCCGTCTTCGGCTAATTGGTAAAGTTCAATGGCGACACCTGACGCTGCTACACCACGAGTTGTATCGAGAATATGCGAGGTTAAATAACCCATAAAAAATCCTTATAAAAAATAGCCAAGATGACCCACTTGGAAAAATATACTTGCACTTTGGCGTGCTTACAGCGGAAAGTGTTAGAACAAAATCTATGCCAGTAACGACACCCAAACTTGGCATCAGCTAAGCACACTTAAACCATAAATACCAAGGAACACCGCGTTATGAACACAGCAAGCACACCTCTGCTTGAGCAAGATAAAGACTGCTTTATCAACCACTTAAAAGACATATACGAGCATTCAAAGTGGGTTGCCGAAGCGTTATATGGAAAGCGTGATTCGCTAAAGCATCATCGAGACGGCCCACAAACTGCGGTCACTCAAGCCATGTATGACATCATCGAAGCCGCCGATCACAGCACTCAGCTTGTCTTACTCCGAGCCCATCCAGACTTAGCAGGCAAGGCCGCTTTGGCGGGGGAGTTAACCGATGCTTCCACCAGCGAACAGGCTGGTGCAGGGCTAGATCAACTCACTCCTCCAGAGTTTGAACGCTTCCTTGGTTTGAACGAAAGCTACCGCGATAAGTTTGGCTTTCCCTTCATCATGGCGGTGAAAGGCGCCACCAAAGAGCAAATTCTTGAAGGCTTTGAAGCACGCCTACCTAACTCCGTCGAGGATGAGTTTCGTCGCGCTTTGAACGAAGTACACAAAATTGCTGGCTTTCGGATCGAAGCACTCCCTAAGTCATTTTGGTCAGCATAGTTTTTGCGTTAGCACTGTTTGTTTCAGTTGACAAAATAAAGAAACAATTGTTTCATAACTTAAGAGACAGGAGCAAACCATGAAACACTTCACCGCCCAAAGCCCATTTTTGACGCCGACAAAAGGCAAAGCGTTTGCGCATAAAGCGCCGACATCAGACGCTTTGTCGGGTATGCGCCTCGCGGTGAAAGATTTGTTTCATATGGAAGGTTTGCCAACCACAGCGGGCAACCCAACGTGGCTTGCCACTCACAACCAACCAACGGAAACGGCGTCATGCGTTAGCGCTCTGCTCGATGCAGGAGCAAGCTTCGTAGGCAAGACCATCACTGACGAGTTGGCTTACAGCTTAAACGGGCAAAATATTCATTACGGCACGCCAGAAAACCCAATAACACCTGAGCGTTTACCGGGTGGCTCCTCTTCCGGCTCTGCTGTTGCCGTATCAGGCAATCTGGCTGAGATTGGTTTGGGCACTGACACTGGCGGCTCCATCCGAGTGCCATCAAGCTACAACGGCTTATTTGGCTTGCGCCCAACCCATGGTGCCATCGCGGCCGATAACATGGTGGCGCTAGCCCCTTCGTTTGACACCGTTGGCTTTATGACTCGCAGCCTTGATGAGCTAATCAAGGTTGCCAAAACACTACTACCTAACCAGCAGCCAAAGCTTGCTAAGACACTGATTGCCAAAGCATTAATCGAACAGGTTGAACACAAAGATGCGCTACTTAAGCAGCTAGATACTTGGGCAAATCAAGGCAAACTCAACATCGATGAAAGCCTTGAAATCGACCCTGTTTACTGGCAAACCGGTGCAACGTTTCGTACCTTACAAGGGGCAGAAATCTGGCAAAACCACGGCGCTTGGATCACACAGAATGATCCCGATTTCGCACCGGATATTGCCAGCCGTTTTGAATGGACCAAAACCATCAGCGCAGACGACGTCAGCGACGCCAAAGCACAACAAGCGAAGTTTCGCGCATGGCTCGATGAGCAGCTTGAAGGAGCGGTCTTGGTTCTGCCAACCACACCGGGTCGCTCACCGCTTTTGACCATGCAAGACAATGAGTTAGCAGAATATCGCAACCAACTTTTAGAACTCACAGCGATTGCTGGCTTATGTGGTTTACCACAATTACATCTACCCGTTTGCAGCATTGACGGCGCACCGTGTGGTCTATCCCTTATTGGCCCGCGCGGTAGTGATTTAAGTTTGTTAGCCCTAGCCCAAGACCTAATGGAGTAACGCATGTCTTCGATCTCGCCATCTATTGCCTTTACTGCACCACATCACGAAGCCACCAAAGCTGGCCAAGCCATCCTTGAACAAGGCGGCACGGCGATTGAGGCCATGGTCGCAGCGGCAGCAACCATTGCGGTAGTGTATCCACATATGAATGGTCTAGGTGGCGACGGTTTTTGGCTCATTAGCGAACCTGGCAAAGCACCCATCGGCATCGACGCATCCGGCAAAGCGGCACAACTTGCGACCTTGGATTTCTTCCAAGGTGAAGACGCGATCCCTGCGCGTGGCGGCAAAGCAACCGTCACAATGGCCGGCGCAGTAGCCGGCTGGCAAAAAGCGTTAGACATCAGCGCGCTCTGGCAAGCACCTAAGTCATTAAGCGAACTGCTGAAAAATGCTATCGATCATGCAGAGAATGGCATCGAAATTACGGAAAGCCTGCAAGCAGCTAGTCAGAAAGTACATGATGATTTGTCAGCGGTACCGGGCTTCGCGCAGTTCTTAGATCAAGGTGAAACACTCACCCACGGTAACCGCTTAACGCTGAGTACCTTGGCACAAACACTAAAACACTTAGCCGAAGTCGGCTTAGACGACTTCTACAACGGCACGGTTGCTGAGAAGCTGGCAGCCGACCTTGAAGCGGCTGGCTCGCCAATTCGTTTGTCAGATTTCCACGATTACCGTGCAGAAGAAGTCACGCCGTTAAGCGTAGAAACAGGTGTAGGTAAGCTTTACAACCTACCGGCACCGACCCAAGGCATTGCTTCGTTGATCATCTTGGCGCTGTACGATCGCATTCACCAGCTAGGCAATGGCGGTGAAACCGATATGGCACACCTACTGATCGAAGCCACCAAACAAGCCTTTATCGCCCGCAATGAATATGTAACTGATCCAGCGCGCTTAAGCGTTGAGCTACAAGACTTATTAAGCGATGAAAGCCTATCTGCCATGGCAGACAACATTGCCATCGACCAAGCCCAAACTTGGCCACACCCAGCGAAGCACGGCGATACCATTTGGATGGGCTGCTGCGACAGCGAAGGTCGTATGGTGAGTTATATACAGAGTCTGTACTGGGAGTTTGGCAGCGGCATCGTCAGCCCAAGCACCGGCATTGTGTGGAATAACCGCGGTTCATCGTTCAGCCTTGAAAAAGGCCATTTGCAAGAACTTGAGCCGAATTTAAAGCCATTTCACACCCTAAACCCTGCTTTTGCAGAGCTTAACGATGGCCGTCGCATCAGCTACGGCACCATGGGCGGTGAAGGCCAACCACAAACTCAAGCGGCACTATTCAGTCGTTATGTGTACCACAAGCAGCCTTTGGCGCAGAGCATCGCCGCAGGTCGTTGGTTACTGGGTCGCACATGGGGAGATGTGAGCCACAACTTAAAAGTGGAAAGTGATTTCGCGGCCGATGCCGCAGATACATTGATTGCCCGCGGTCACGACTTAGTTGCCGTACCTGCGTGCAATGAATTAATGGGGCATGCGGGCGCCGTGGTGTTGTTCCCAGAGGGCAATACCGACGCCGCCACCGACCCACGTAGTGATGGCTTAGCGGTTTCTTCGGCTAGTCATTGAGTAGCGAGTTAAGTCTTAGAGTCGTCGAAGTCAGTTATGAAAGCGCCGTCCGTTGGGCATCCCTGCCCAAAAGTCCGGCACGCCCGTCCATGGGCCTACGCTTTTCATAACCGACTCCTCGCTTTCAAGGCAAACAGACAAAATGTTTTTAAAGTTTGAACACCGTAAGTGTTCAGTGGGATCAAAACAATTCTAGAGGCCAGCAATCAGGATGATTGCGTAGGCTTAATCGGCACAGGGATGTGCCGTCTAAGCCGGGCCGAAGAATTCGTTTTGATTCCAATCACACACAACAGTCCTTAAGCAGGAGTTAAAAAGTAGATGTCATTCATAATGGAAAACTATTCCATGATTTTAGCCATGATGGGCACAGGCGTGATCGCCGGTATCTTGGCAGGTCTGTTAGGCGTTGGTGGCGGTATCGTAATCGTGCCAGTGCTGTTTTTCTTATACCAAGGTCTAGGCGTCAGCGCTGACTCAGCCATGTTAGTCGCCACAGCCACCTCTCTTGCGACCATTATTCCGACATCGATTAGCTCGATCCGCGCCCATAACGCGAAAGGCAATGTGGACTTTGAGCTACTTAAAGCCTGGGGCTTCTTTATTTTCCTAGGTGTGTTGATCGGCAGTTTTGTCGTAACACGTGTGGAAGGCCAATGGCTAACGTTATTATTCGGTGTGATTGCGACCCTCTCTGCAATCAATATGCTGCTAGGCAAAAAAGACGCCTTGTTTAACTCGCTACCAGGTAAAGGCGGTCAGAGCATCATCGCCACTTGTATCGGTTTCTTCAGCTCTATGGTGGGGATCGGTGGCGGCACGCTAACCGTGCCAACGCTAACCTTCTGTAACTACCCTGCACACCGTGCCGTCGGCACCGCCGCAGCCGTGGGTCTTATTATTTCTCTACCCGCAGCGGTCACTATGTTGATCGTTGGACAAACACCAGCAGACGCACCATTTGGCACATTTGGCTTGGTTAACCTTGTCGGTGCCGCCTGTATCATTCCGCTGACGGTATTGTTCGCACCAGTGGGTGCGGGCCTTGCGAACCGTTTAAACGCTGCCATGTTGAAAAAAGTGTTCGCGGTAACACTGATCTTCACTGGTCTTCGAATGCTTTATCAAGTTTTAGCGTAGGAGCTACCCCATGCAACCTCTACAATTTCCACCACGTTTGCTAATGGGCCCTGGCCCGATCAACTGCTATCCAAGTGTGTTGCAAGCCATGTCAACGCAGCTAGTGGGTCAATACGATCCAACCATGACGGGTTATATGAACGAAGTGATGGCGCTATACCGCCAAGTCTTCAACACGCAAAACGAGCAAACGTTCCTTATCGATGGTACGTCTCGCGCAGGCATCGAAGCGTCTTTGGTATCCGTATTGGAGCCAGGCGATAAAGTGCTTGTGCCGATCTTCGGACGCTTCGGCCATCTTCTAACAGAGATTGCAGAACGAGCCGACGCGGAAGTACACACCATTGAAGTGCCTTGGGGCGAAGTCTTCGACCCTCAACAAATCGAAGAAGCGATCAAACGTGTGCAGCCGAAAGTATTGGCCATCGTACAAGGTGATACCTCAACGACCATGTTGCAGCCATTGAATGACATCGGTGGCATCTGTCGCGCCCACGATGTGCTGCTGTACACGGATGCGACGGCTTCCATTGGCGGCAACCCATTTGATATGGATGCTTGGCAAATCGACGCGGTATCAGTTGGTCTACAAAAATGCCTTGGCGGCCCCTCTGGCAGTGCGCCAGTCAGCTACAACGACCGTTTCGTGGCAGCAGTACGTAAGCGTCACCATGTAGAAGCCGGTATTCGTGACGCACACCATACAGAGTCCATGGGTTCGCGCATTCGCTCAAACTACTTCGACCTTGGCATGATCATGGATTACTGGGGCGAAGAGCGCCTAAACCATCATACAGAAGCAGCAACCATGCTATTCGGCTCGCGCCAATGTGCTGTAGAACTGCTACGTGAAGGCCAAGACGCGGTCATCGCCCGCCATCAATTAGCTGGCAACGCCATGCTGCAAGGCATCCAAGCAATGGGCTTACAGCCATATGGCGATCTAAGCAATAAAATGAGCAACGTGGTTGGCGTTCATATCCCTGACAATGTCGATGGTGAGAAAGTACGTCACGATATGCTCAACATCTTTAACATCGAAATCGGCACCAGCTTTGGCCCGTTAAAAGGCAAAGTGTGGCGCATCGGCACCATGGGCTACAACGCACGTCAAGATGCTGTGTTGCACACGCTTCAATCCCTTGAAACCGTACTTCGCGGCCAAGGTTTTGCTCTGCCCAATGGTGAGGGTGTGGATACTGCATTAGCCGTGTACTCTTCAGCAAAAGACAGTGCAGCGCAAAAGGCTAGCCTATGATGGATTTCAAACGCCTTGGCCAAGCCGTCATGGAGCGCTTGGAGACGCTTGGCAAGATTAGCCAATCGTCCGAGCACCTCGACCGTCGCTACCTGACTGAGCAACATAAAGAAGCCAACCAATTGGTTGGCGGCTGGATGGAAGCCGCAGGCATGCAAACTTGGCAAGACCAAGCGGGTAACTTGTGGGGCCGTCTTGAGGCCGAAGATGCCAACGCACCGCGCTTTATTATGGGTAGCCATTTGGACACGGTACCCAATGGCGGTAAATACGATGGCATGCTTGGCGTGGTCGCTCCGGTGACCTTGATCGAGGCGTTCCAAGCGGAAGGTATCCGTTTACCTTTCCATTTAGATATCGTGGGCTTTGGTGACGAAGAAGGCACCCGCTTTGGTTCGACTTTGCTGGGCAGCCGCGCCTTAACCGGCCAATGGCCAGCGAGCTGGGCCGAGCTGAAAGACGATGACGGCATTAGCCTTACCGAGGCGCTGGAAAACTTCGGTTTAAGCTTTGATAAAGTCTCAGAAGCGGCAATCCCGACGGACAATTTGAAAGGCTACCTTGAACTGCATATTGAGCAAGGCCCTGTTTTAGAAGAGAAAAACCTCCCTATCGGTGTGGTCAGCGCCATCGCGGGTGCTAAGCGTTTTGAATTTACCGTCACTGGTATGGCAGGTCATGCGGGCACAGTGCCCATGCCAATGCGATTGGACGCGCTAGCGGCCAGCAGTGAAATGATTTTAGCGGTGGAAGCCGTTGCTAGAGAGCATGGCGTCGTCGCAACCGTCGGCCAGATCAGTAACCGCCCAAATGGCGTCAATGTGATCTCTGGCAAAACTGTTTTCTCATTGGATATTCGGAGCGAACACGATCAACAACGCGATGACGCTTTGACCGACATCATGGATCGTTTGGCGAAGATCGCCGCAAAGCGCAACGTTATCTTAGAACATCAGCAAACCCACAGCGCCAACGCTGTACATTGTGACGCTGGGCTACAAGGCGTGTTGCGTGATGCCATCGCTGCACAAAACATCGATGTCCATACCTTATTCTCAGGTGCTGGCCACGATGCCATGGCCATGGCGGAGATTTGCCCAGTAGCGATGCTGTTTATGCGCTGTGACAAAGGCATTAGCCACCATCCAGCGGAAGCGATTATGACCGAGGATGTGGTCGCCACTTTGGCGGTGTTAAGCCATACATTGCAGAGCTTAAAGTAGGCTTTGCAGCTTGAAGGGGTCAGATCCCTTTAACGAGAGCATTCAAAGACTTGGTCATTCAACATTTAAGGGATCTGACCCCTGGAATATTTACAGGGGTTACTCGATGCAATTTATTCGAATTTATAATGACGATCAGGGCAAGAGTCATTTTGGTGAAGTGAATATTGATGTACGCGATGGCGGGCCGATCGGTATGTTGTCAGAGCGTTTTGAAGCGGGAGAGATGATCTTTCGCGAAACACCAGCGGACTACGATTTCAAATGGCACCCAGCGCCACAGCGTCAGCTGTTATTTATCATCAAAGGCAGTTGTGAGTTTAAAGTGTCGAGCGGTGAAACCCGCCAATTCAAAGGCGGTGATGTACTGCTGCTAGAAGACACCGAAGGCGAAGGTCACTGCTCTAAAGCCTTGAATAACGAAATCCGCCACTCGATCTTTGTCACCCTTCCAGAAGGGACAGTGCTGTAAGCGCCCTTCTGAGTCTTGTCCCTGTACGACCTGACTCTGTCAGGGACAAGGTTTGGCTAGCCCACAATTTTTAGCTCTAACCCAAGGGCTTTTAACACTTTTAAAATCGTGTCGAATTGCGGCCGCGAGCCAGATCGTAGTGCTTTGTATAAGCTTTCGCGCCCAGGGCCACTTTCTTTCATGGTGTTTCAGCTTAATGCATCTATAGTCGAAGATGATGTGGTGATTGTTACCGTCTTGGCAGTTGGCAAACGTGATCGCAGTGAGGTTTATAGTAAGGCAATGGATAGGCTGCAGTTTATTTTTACATGCCATAGCTAGATCTTTTTCGCAGCTTAGATACACAGCCTTCTCCACGAAAAAAACCATTGCAAACTCTGCAGTCCCAACAATCATTGCCTCTTTCTTGTAGCCGAATGAGATACTATATCCATAGGTCCATCTATTTATGTGTTTACTCTGATGTCCGCTCTATACAACGAGCTTCCGTTAAGCCTCACTATTCCTCGGCAACCTCACCGAGATCAACGCAGTTAAACCAATAAATCCTGCCGATACCCACAGGCAAACGACTAAGCCGTAGTCCTGATATAGCCAGCCGGATAATAGCGTGCCGATTAGGCGGCCCATGGCGTTGGCCATATAGTAAAAGCCGACATCAAGAGACACACCATCTTTGCCTGCGTAGCTGACGATAAGATAACTGTGTAGGGAGGAGTTGATGGCGAATATAGCACCGAAAGCAAATAAGCCTGCGATCACGGCGAATTCAATCTGCCAATCAAAGGTTAGGGCCAGAGCAATGGCAACGGGAATCACGCCGAGGGCTAGCGCCCAACCAAGGGCTTGGCGACCATCAGGTACTTTGCCAGAGGCTTTACCGGTAAAGCGTGGTGCGAAACCTTGGACAAAACCGTATGCAATCACCCAAGCCGCGAGGAATCCGCCCACGTACCAATGATCCCAGCCAAAGGTGCTGGCAAGGAATACTGGTAAGGCCACCACAAACCAGACATCTCGGGCACCGAACAAAAACAGACGAGCAGCAGAAAGGTAGTTTACCGCGGCACTTTTCGAGAAGATGTCACCAAATTTTGGCTTATTCTTCGCTTTTCCGAGATCCTTTTTCAGCGCTAACATGCTGGCAGCCCACACCAGCGCAAGTGCTACCGCCATCCCCAGAATCGAGCCTTTAAAGCCAAATAGGCTCAATAACGCACCGCCCAAAAAGAAGCCCACACCTTTTAAGGCATTTTTAGAGCCGGTGAGTAGAGCCACCCATTTATATAGTTGACCTTGAGCATCGCTAGGTACGAGAAGCTTAATTGAGCTTTTGGCGCTCATCTTATTTAAGTCTTTGGCAATGCCCGATAACGCTTGTGCGCCCATCACCCAAGGCACGGTTAAGAAACTCGCGGGCACCAACAACATACTCAGCGCCACCACTTGCAGAAACAGCCCAATATTCATGGTGCGGTTAAGGCCAAGACGCGCGCCCAGCCAGCCGCCAACAAGATTGGTGACCACGCCAAAGATCTCGTAGAACAAGAACAGCATGGCGATTTGCAGCGGGCTGTAGCCTAAACCGTGGAAATACAGTACCACCAACATCCGCAACGCGCCGTCGGTTAAGGTAAACGCCCAGTAATTACCCGTCACCACCATATATTGGCGGATCGCTGGCGAAAGATTGGCTAGTGCTCCCATGAGATCTTGATTCCGTTTATGAGCAAAGTAAGTAGTTAACGCCTCGCTTGATGATGACAGCACCGACCGACGCACACCCCTGTGCGTGACGGCCGGGTCGCCCATCCATGGGCTAAGTGCTTGTCATCTTCAAGCTAAGCTTTGCACGTGCATCAGTAAGATAAATTCTAAGCCTTAAGATCGGCCATCAGGATGATGGCAAGGCTCATCCAGTGCAGGGACGCACTGTCTGAGCCGGGTCGTAGGCTGGATTTATCTAAATTGGTCAAAGAGCTAGGCCTGATCCAAACGACCGACCATACGCATTAGCTCAGCAGTACGGTTGGCGTAACCCCATTCGTTGTCATACCAAGCGTACAACTTCACTTGTGTACCATTGATGACCATGGTCGAAAGCGCATCGATGATGCTAGAGCGTGGGTCAGTTTTGTAATCCACCGATACCAATGGACGCTCTTCATAGCCAAGGATGTCTTTTAGCTCGCCCTCTGCTGCTTCTTTTAGGAAGCCATTTACTTCCGCTTCGGTCGTTGGGCGGCTGACTTCAAACACACAGTCAGTTAAAGAAGCATTTGCTAATGGCACACGAACCGCATGGCCGTTTAGCTTGCCTTTTAACTCTGGAAAAATATGGGTGATCGCGGTCGCTGAGCCGGTTGTCGTTGGGATCAGGCTGGCACCACAAGCACGCGCACGACGTAAGTCTTTATGCGGTGCATCCAAGATAGTCTGTGTATTAGTGATGTCGTGAATCGTGGTCATGGAACCGTGTTCAATGCCCAATTTTTCATGAATCACTTTTACCACAGGTGCAAGACAGTTCGTGGTACAAGACGCTGCGGTAACGATTGGGTAAAGCGCTGGATCGTAAAGCTCTTGGTTAACGCCCATCACTACGTTTAGCACGCCATCTTCTTTCACTGGAGCGGTCACCACCACGCGCTTAACGCCTTGGTCTAGGTAAGCTTGTAGCAAGGCTTTGGTTTTCATCTTGCCGCTGGCTTCAATCACCACATCACAGCCTGACCAGTCAGTCTCACCAATGGCTTTGTTCTGCGTGCAAGGAATACGTTGACCATTGATGATCATCTCGTTGCCTTCTGCAGTGGCTTCGTGGTGCCAACGGCCGTGAACAGAGTCAAACGTGATCAGATGTGCGAGCGTTGCCGCATCGCCTGCTGGGTCGTTGATCTGTACGAATTCCACATCATCCCAATCAAATGCTGCACGGAACGACAAACGTCCCATACGACCAAATCCATTAATGCCTACTTTAATTGTCATCATTACCTCGCGTATATCGCGTAAAAAATTAGTGAGTAAACCAGTGGCGTGTGCGGTTGGCGAACCACACTAAGCTCAGCATCACAGGCACTTCGACCAAGACCCCGACAACGGTCGCCAAGGCAGCCCCTGAATGCAAACCAAACAAAGAGATCGCTACCGCAACCGCCAGCTCAAAGAAATTAGACGTACCAATCATGCAAGCCGGAGCCGCTACGCTATGAGACAAGCGTATCTTTCGAGCTACCCAGTACGTAATGGCGAAAATCACGTAGCTTTGAATTAGTAGCGGGATGGCAATCAATACAATGGCTTGAGGCTTCGCGAGAATGGTCTCTGCCTGAAAGCCAAACAACAGTACTACGGTAGTTAATAAGCCAATGATGGACCAAGGCTTCAGCCTAGCCAGCCATTGTTGCAAACGTTGTGGGTTCTCCCCTCGATTCAAAGTACGACGAGTGAATGCCCCAGCGATTAAGGGCAACACCACATACAGCACCACAGACAGCGCTAATGTACTCCAAGGGACAGTGATGTCTGTGACCCCTAATAAGAATCCCGCGATCGGTGCAAAAGCGAAAATCATAATGACATCATTCACCGAGACTTGGACTAAGGTGTAGTTAGGGTCACCTTTGGTGAGCTGGCTCCAGACAAAGACCATCGCCGTGCAAGGCGCAACACCCAATAAAATCATGCCCGCGATGTATTCAGACGCGGTCTGAGGGTCGACCCATTCCGCAAAGAGTCCCTTAAAGAATAGCCAGCCTAGCAACGCCATGGTGAACGGTTTGACCAGCCAATTCACCACTAACGTCAGAACTAAGCCTTTCGGCTTTTTACCCACGTCTTTGATGGCTGCAAAGTCGACTTGTACCATCATGGGATAAATCATCAGCCAGATCAGTACCGCGATGATCAGATTAACGTGCGCATACTCAAAGCTCGCCACCATAGCAAACATATTCGGCAGCCACAGACCAAGAACAATTCCTGTGACAATGGCTAAAGCGACCCAGACACTCAAGTAACGTTCAAAGATGCCCATGTTAGTCGCCCCTTACTCACAGCACGCATTTGTGCGTTCAGGGCGATCCCCCATACTCTCTAATCGAGCCAAACCTGCGGCGATGGTCTCTAGGTTTTCGGCCACAGTGACTTGCAGGACCAGTTTTGCCCAGTCCGGCAAGGCTTCGTTGATGCTGTAAAACACCCACTGCCCTTGACGACGGTCCGTCAGCAGACCACAGCCTCTAAGTTGTGCCAGATGACGAGATACTTTCGGCTGACTTTCGTCGATGGCTTCCATTAATTCACAAACACACAGCTCTCCTTGCAGTTGGATTAGCAGCATACTTTTGAGGCGCGTGTCGTCCGCTAGACATTTGTAAAATTGGATAGGGCTAATGTCTATTTCTGGTACTGGGGTCATATCGATTACTCACCATATCTTTAAAATCATATATATGAAATTAAGGATATATGAATAATCAAATATATTAAAGAGGCAGGGATAAAATTGAGGTCAATTTATCCGCAAAGCGGCCGCCATGCTCATCAAAGCAATGCTTCATAAGGGCAGGTTTGCGAGACTTGCGCGATCAGCTGACGAATCCAGCGTCGCAGTGGATCGGCGTGGGTACGCTCATGCCAGACTTGGAACAGGCGCACATTGGGAATCTCGATCGGGGGTTCGTGAACACGCAATTTAGGATTTTGCGCTGCGGCGCTATTCGCCACATGATCGAAGCACGTTGAGATCATTTCTGGACGATATTGTATTAAATGCATCGGCGATAGATGACTCGACAAGCCCGCCACCACATTGCGCTTCAAGCCCTGTTGTTCTAGGTGCAGATCAATATCACTGACTAAATCCCCTGTGACAGATATCACCACATGCTCGCACTTTAAATAAGCCTCCAGATCTAAGCTATCCCCGATATGAGGGTTATCCACAGATGACAAGACACGATATGGTTTTTCACCAATAAACTGCTGACGCATTGTATCCGGCAGGTCCGTATAGAATCCGGCGATAGCTAAATCACATTGGCCATTTTCCAATTCATTGCGGGGCAACTCGCCACGGGTATTACGGATCACAAAGCGGACGTTTGGCGCACTTTGCTTGACGTTATCCAACAGATGCGCGAGATAACACATCTCAAAATAGTCATGGGTGTAGATAATGATGCGATCATCACGATGCTGAAAGTCCGGCTCAATTTGCGTGCTGTAAAAGGACTCTAAATCCGGTATCAACTCACCTAACTGACGAGCAAGATCGTGGGCTTTGGGAGTGGGAGTTAAGCCTCGCGGTGCTTTGATAAATAACGGGTCTCCCCACTCATCACGTAGCTTATTCAACTTATGACTTAACGCAGGTTGGCTGATGGACAGTAACTTTGCTGCTCGGGAAGCATTACGCTCTTGATACAGCACATGGAACAGCAACAGCAGATTGAGATCGCGACGCAAAATATTCATAGCAAGCACCTAATAAAAAACCGATGCAGACCTTAAGCCTACATCGGTGAAGTGTAACATGAGGCGAAACCTCACATGCGTTTGCAATCACGAGACCTTAGTAACGCTCTAACCAATGTGCGTAAGGCGCAGGCAAGGTCCAAGAAGGCTTTTCAACCTTCAGGGCTTTAGCCAATTCATAGGTGTAATGCGGGTTCGATAAATACGCACGGCCAATCAACACTTGGTCCATCTGACCTTCGACAATAGCGCGCTCGGCATCGTTTGGCTGTTCAAAACCCCATGCGGACGACACAGGTAAGCCAGTCTCACGGCGCACGCGCTCAGACACTTGTGCCAACATCGCAGGGCCCCAAGGGATATTGGTTTCAGCAATGGTAAAGCCGACACTCACACTGAGCATATCCAAGCCTTGCTCTTTCATTTGCTGAACCAGCCAGATGCTTTCTTGCAGTGTTTCTTCGTCGCGACCATCGTATTCCAACACACCGAATCGAGCCGTTAAAGGCAAGTGCTCAGGCCACACTTGGCGTACCGCTTTTAAGGTATCCAACAAGAACTTACCACGACCTTCTTTGTCACCACCGTATTCATCGGTACGCTGGTTAGAATGAGACGAGAAGAACGACTGTGCAAGGTAACCATGGGCAAAGTGTAGCTCTAGCCATTCATAGCCCGCTTCAAGTGCGCGTTTTGCGCCGTCAACGAAATCTTGAGTGACACGCTCAATATCTGCCTTCGTCATGGCTTGAGGCTCTTTGCTCAAATGCTTACCAAAAGCGATCGCAGACGGTGCAATGGTTTGCCAACCTCGAGGATCGTCTTCGGCAATGTGATCATCCCCATCCCATGGACGGTTAGCGCTGGCCTTACGACCTGCGTGGGCAATTTGGATGCCCGGTACGCTGCCGTTGGCCTTAATACTCTGCGCTACCTTCGCCAGTGCTTCAGCCTGCTCATCATTCCAAATACCCAGACAGTTTGGAGAAATGCGACCTTCTGGTGACACCGCCGTGGCCTCCACGATCACCAACCCCGCACCGCCGCGAGCCAATCCAGTGTAATGCACTTGGTGCCAATCATTCGCCAAGCCTTCCTCCGCGCTGTACTGGCACATGGGAGGAATCGCTACACGATTTTTCAGGGTGATACTTTTTAGTGTAAATGGGGTAAAGAGTTGTGCCATGATGTGGCTCCTTGTCAAATAGGGAACAGGCTGACACCAGCCGTGTTGATGCCTACATGATACGAAAGCCAAGACATTCATGAACCTCTAATTTTTGATAACTGCTATCCAAATTTATTATATCTAGATACGAGACACCGCGATGAAAACATGGATTATTTTACTGGTGGCGATTTTGTCCGAAGTAATTGCCACTTCGGCACTTAAGGCGAGCGAGGGTTTTACTAAGCTTGGGCCAAGTGTACTGGTCGTAGTCGGCTATGGACTGGCGTTTTATTTCTTGTCTCTTACGTTAAAGGTCATGTCGGTAGGCATCGCCTATGCCATTTGGGCTGGACTGGGGATTGTTCTAACGGCGGTGATCGGCTGGTTTATGTTTGGCCAAAAGCTGGACACGCCGGCTCTGCTGGGTATGGGGCTGATCATCCTAGGGGTTATTGTGATTAATCTGTTTTCCAACGCGAACGGGCATTAATCCGTCATTTTATAGGGAGTTTTAGCATGGCAAGCCTGCTTAGTTTGTTTGTCTTAGCTGCTTTATGGGGTAGCTCTTTCCTGTTTATGCGTATTGCTGCGAATCCCATGGGGCCTGCGCTCTTAATCGAAGCGCGAGTGGTATTGGCTGCACTGACGCTACTTATCATCGCTATGTTGTGGCGTAAACGTTTAGATTTTCTGGCGCATCCAAAACATTACCTGATTCTCGGTTTATTCAGTACCGCGTTACCCTTTGTCTTAATCGCTTATGCGGCGCAAACACTGAACGCTTCAACCCTGTCGATATTGAATTCAACGGCCCCTATTTGGGGAGCATTGATCTCAGTGGTTTGGGGCGGCAACCGTTTAACCAATAAGTTTATGATGGGCCTCGCTCTGGGTGTCATCGGCGTGTGTGTCTTGGTTGGCAAAGAAGCGCGTTTAGTCGGATGGGATGCAGCATTGCCTATGTTATGCAGTGTTTCGGCAGCATTTAGTTATGGTATTGCTACGAACTACACCAAAATCGCCCCAAAAGTCTCTTCGTTTAATAACGCCCATGGCAGCATGTGGGGCGCCTCGCTGTTGTTACTTCCGTTGGCACTTCTCATGCCGGCCCGCGAGCCGTTGACCTTGGACATTGGCTTGCCTGTATTGGCCCTTGGGGTCTTTTGTACTGGCTTGGCTTACATTCTGTATTTTCGGCTCGTTGACGACATCGGCGCGGCCTCAGCGTTATCGGTTACCTTTTTGGTGCCGGTCTTTGGTATCCTGTGGGGGCATTTATTTTTAGGGGAACCTGTGGGCTGGAATACACTCATAGGTACGTTACTGGTTCTCGCGGGGACCTCTTGGGTCACAGGCTTCTCTGTTACCCAACTTATAAAAAACACCCGTTCATCATAGCGGTGAGAAATCGAAAGGAACACAACGTGGCATTTGAAGACAAATTAATGAAAGCCCATGCTGAGCTACAAGCGCAAGGCGTATGGCTATCCAACTATAAGCCTCCGATGTTTAGCTTATTACGAATGCTGGGCATTAAAGTCCCACCTCCGTACTACTTAGGCTTTCACCTAAATGCTGTGATTGCTTTTTGGTACTTTGCCATCATCATTTTCTTAGTCATGTACTTTGGCTTGCTAGGCAGCCAAGACACTATGAAAACGGCTATGGATAAGGCGGCTGTTTGGGGCGTGGTCTATGGTATAGGCATGGCAGTGTTTTATTCGGTGCGTCGTCGTAAGCTTCAGCTGAGTGAATGGTCATCACTCTAAATAATTTTATAAGGAATATTTATGTCTAGTACGGTTTATTGTGTCGCACAGTTCCTTCCAAAAGAAGGTAAAGAGCAAGAGTTGTTTGAAGTTCTACAGAGCCTTGAGCCAAATACTCTGCGAGAGGACGGTTGTCTTCAATATCGCGTGACACGCCATATCCAGAGCCCATTTGCTGATGGTGAAAGCTTTCCGATTGCCTTTAATGAACAATGGGCAAATATGGCAGCGTTCGAAGCGCATTGTCAGCGCAAAGAAATTGCCGCATTCTTCGAAAAGTACTGCCAAGCGGAAGATGGTTTAGCGGCCGATTGGAATGTGTGTATTTATACAGATGAACCAGAGAATTTCGACGCGCCAAAGGTAGATTAAACAGGATCCTATAGACTTACCCAAGCAAGTCTATGGGATTGTTTCTTTAAAGAGTAATCACTCGATCACAGCGTTTATGAATCATGGCAGGGTCATGGCTGACTAACATCACCGCACAGCCATTTTGCTTAGCAACATCCACTAACAGCTGGCTGACTTCCCTTTGAGTGATAGGATCTAATCGAGAGGTCGGCTCATCAGCAAACAAAAACACTGGATCCAGCAACAAGGCACGGAGCATACAAAATCGCTGCAGTTCGCCACCAGACACCCCTTCAGAGTTGCGATTTAACAGATCATCACTCAGTCCTAACTGTTGCATCAGCGGTGCAATACGAGAACGATCAATGTTATGCAGTGACACCATGTCATTAAGCAAAGTACGCAACGACACCGCCGAGCTGACGGCCGCCGTAGGATCTTGATAGAGCTTTTGCCATTGATGCAGCGGCGCATTGCTATGACGTTCTATTTTACCGCCAAGGGCTTTATGAACGCCCAGTAACGTATCGCCTAACGTGCTCTTACCACAACCACTGTCGCCCACTACACCGACTACTTCCCCTTGATGCAAGGTAAAGTCCAGATGCTTAGAAAGCGCTTGTTTACCGTGACCTATTGTTAAATCTTGCACAGAGATCAACGGTTCACCGTGGCGCATATCGCGTATCTCATCCGCCCAATTGACAGGGTCGGCATCGATCAATGCTTTGGTAAAAGGGTGCTGAGGCGCATTGAGAATGTCTTCGGCATTGCCTTCTTCCAGTAGTTCACCGGACTTAATCACCATCATACGACCACCAATCTGACGAGCCACAGCAACATCATGCGTAATGGTGATGAGAGCGCCTTGCTCGGATTGCGTCATCAATTGGTCGACCACTTGGTCGCGACGGGAAACATCCAAACCTTTCGTAGGCTCGTCCGCCAATAAAACCGGTGCCCCACCTGCCATTGCACACGCAATGGCAACACGCTGAGCCATACCGCCAGACAGCTGATCAACCCGCTTATGGCCACTTTCTTGTAACCCCTGAAGTGCCAATGTGTAGTCCGCACTTTGCTGGGCTTGAGCAGAACTCTCGCCAGCGACCAGATGATAAGTTTGTGCAAGTTGCTGTTTGGCGCCCATTAACGGATCTAGGGAATTCCAAGGCTCCTGGGGCAGCATACTGATCTGTTTACCCCAGAACGCTTGACGCTCCTCAGAATTAACTCGCTGATCAAACAGTCGCACGTCGCCCTCGGTACGCAAACTTGCGGGCAAATTCCCCATAATCGCCTGTGCGAGCAGACTTTTGCCTGATCCCGTTTGACCTAGGATGGTCAAACGTTCACCTTTTTGCACGGTGAGACTAATGGGCGCAAGCAGTTCAACAGAGCCCGCATGTACCGACAGATTTTCGATATGAATTAAACTCATAGAGACTTACCTCGGCCCATTAATTGACACGCTAATACGACTAGGGCCAATGCAGCTAAGGGCTGTGCCAGCAACCAAGGTGCATCACTGTAGTATGGAAAATGCTCGACGATCATTAATCCCAGTTCAGCCAATGGCGGTTGAATCCCGACATAGACAAAGCCCAACGACGCCATCATCAAAATGGCATTGGCGGCGCCAAAAGCGGCGATGGTAAACAACGGCGGCATGATGGCAGGGAAATAATGACGCCGGAAAATATACCATTCTCCAAACCCCATTAACTTTGACGATTGCACCGCAGGAGATTGCGTCAAACGCTGCGTGATCGCGCGACTGATACGGAAGTATTCAATCCATTGAATCAATGAGATCGCCACATACAGCATCCAAAAAGAGCCCGGTACAATCGCAGCGAAGATCAACACCAGAACCAGACCCGGCAACGCCAAAATCATGGTTACGATGCCATCCATCACTCGATCAAACCAAGGTGCTCGCGTCGCCGCAAGCACACCAGCAGTGACACCGATAATCGCAGAAGTTATCACGCATAAGGCTGCCATCATCAGCGATAGCTGCATTGCTTCGGCCAAACGTAGCCACATATTGCGGCCAAAATGATCGGTCCCTAGCCAATAATCAGCATTAGGTGACGTTAAGATCTGACTTAAGTTTTGCGTTGTTGCATCCCCCGCTTGCAGCAAAGGTGCGCACAATGCATAGGCGATCAACAGAACAAGTAACGCCAGACCTGATTTTTGCGTAGTAGAAAGAGCAAGCATTAGGCGATACGTCCTCCACGTGGGTCGAGATAATGACAGGCAATATCAACCAAGGTATTCAACACAACAAACATCACGCCCATCATCAAGGCAGCCCCCTGAATCAGTGGAATATCACGGGCAAAGATAGCGTGAGCAAGACCATGACCGATACCAGGCCATGAAAACAAGGACTCGATCATCACCACACCTTCTACAACGGTAATCAACTGAATGCCTAAGAACGCAACCACGGGTACGGCAATATTACGGATACCGTGATGCTTGAAAGCCTGCCAAGGCGACAGCCCCTTCATGCGAGCAAATTCATAAAACGAAGAACCAAACACACGTTTGGCTTCCGTATGAATCACACGATTAGAAATGGCAGCGAGGCTTAATGCTAAGGTCAGTGCCGGCAGTACAAGGTGAGCAGGGGTACCAAAACCCGCCACAGGAAACAGATTCCACTCTAGAGCAAAAACAATCACCGCCAGCAAACCAATCACAAACACGGGGACAGCACGCATAACCGTCGATACAGTCAGTAATATTCTGTCTAGCCACCCGCCCCAGTAAGCACTTGCCAACCCCAGAGGTATAGCAATGATCAACGCGATGGCCATGCCCGCCCCAGCCAACAGCAAGGAGTGCCCAAGCATATGCCAAAGGGATTCCGAGACAGGCGCACCGCTCACCAGCGAGTTGCCAAGATTCCAGCTCAGTAGGTCAGTAAACCACTGCCAGTAGGCGGATAACGCCCCTTGATCAAGGCCCAGTTCTTCGCGCACGATGTCAGCGGCTCGACTGTCCACTGCATCCATACCATAACGGCTGGCTGCAATACGATACGCCATATCACCCGGTAACGAGCGCATCAAAATGAAGGTCAGCGTACCAACTCCCCATGATACGGCAATCAATTGCAGCAAACGCTTCAACAACAGTTGGCGCATTATTTCACCCAAGTCAGTTCATTTAGGAAGAAGCTGCGCTCATATGGATCGAAGCGGAACCCTTCAAGACGCTTATTCACCGCCGTTTGCTGAACGTAGTAAGCCACAGGAATCAGAGGTTTTTCATCATAAATTGCCTGAGCAATACGCTGCGCCTTTTGTGTGAAAACACTCGCATCGGTCTCACTCAATAGCTCTGTCAAAGTACTTTGCACGTAGCTATTTGACCAGTTCATCGTGCCCCAATCACCGCCTTTAGCTTGCCCCATATCTTTGATCAACGTACCTAAAGGACTCGCAATCGAACCGTAGTTACGGGCGATCAATGCCGTATCCAATGAATCATCCGCATGACCGGCAGGAATGGCGCTGGAATTGGTGATATTAACGTTTAACTTCACGCCAACTTGCTTCCATTGGTCTTGGATCGCCGTCGCAACGGTCGTTAGCTCTGGGCGGTCAGCGTAAGTGATCATGTCGATTTCAAACAGCTGGCCTGCTTTTTCTAACCAGCCATCGCTGTTTTTCTGCCAGCCTAACCCTGCCAGCAAGGCATTTGCCTTCTCAAGGTTCTGAGACATGTCTGAGTTGGCTACATACCAGTCACTCATGTAAGGCGGTAAGATTTGCGCCGTAGCAGATTCTGGAGAGCGCAGTACCGCCATTGCAATTCCCTGGCGGTTGAGGGCATAGCTTAGGGCTTGGCGCGCTTCAACAGTGTCTAGAAACTTTTGACCCGCATTGACTTTCACAACCAAAGTACGAGGCAAATCGGAACGGACAATCTCTAGGTTAGGTAAGCGTTTTAGCGTCGGCACAGCGGCAGGATCTAAGCCAAAGACAATGTCTGCTTGCCCGCTGCGGGCTTGCAAAACACGGGCTTCCGCGCGGTGACCAGTTAAGTAACGAGCGTATTCGATTTGCGCTTTTTGTCCCCAGTATTGGTCAAACTTCTCCACGACTAGACGGTGAGGCACATTAACTTCGTAGACAGAAAACGGTCCTGTACCAATTAATTGCGTCGCAACATTGTCCTGTCCATACGCCTCAGGTGCTAAGATCGAGCTCGCATAGTTTGCTAAGATCGCTCCCAATGGTTGGTATGCTTGGGTTAGCTCAATGTCGATTTGATGATCATTGACTGCCTTAATGGCTTGTACAGGAACGCCCTGCCAGGCCCCTGGTTTCTCTTTGGCGATATTCAATGCGGCTACCACACTGGCTGCTGTCATCAGCGTGTCGTTGTGGAAAACAACATCGTCGCGCAGCGTCAAACGCCAGCGTTTACCTTGCTCTAGTATCTCCCAGTCGCTTGCTAAACCAGCCGTTAATGCGCCTTTTTCATCAACGTTTAGCAGCGTTTCCAGCACCTGCATACGCGTAAAGACATAACCGCTACGGGAAGGATCTATGCTTGAGAACTCAAATGCCGCATTGATCTTAACGGTATTTGATTCGGTGGGAGCAGCGTTCAAATTCAAAGCCGTGAACGTTACTAATGAGAGCAGGCCAAGCTTACGGGCGTTAAGAGAGCGCATAAAAAAGACAGTCCTTAAATAAATCAGTTATTTAAGGCTCAATGTTACGATATAACATTATTGTTGAGAATCCCTTTTATTTAATTTTCATCATGAAAGATTCTCAAGTAGAGATCGCTTATAAACACTAATTATTGAATAAAAACGGCTTATTTATGAATCCCAAGCAGGTTGCCATAAGATATGCGAAATTTAAGGTGGAGAGATTGCGAACTAATGTGTACAATTTTCGGTCGAAATTCTGATTTATGTCATAATTGATCAAATGTTGAGCAATTATGGTCTGTCACAGGTCAAAAAGTAGGTATCCAAACGTGGATGTGAAGCAAACCAGCATGATGAGCAATCTTGGCGAACTGCGCCAGCCTCTTCAGTCTATGAAGTGGGCGGCTCGTTTGAACGCGTTTGTTTTAGCTGTGGTAGCGGTCAACTTAATTATCTTCCCGCTAGGCGGCGCTTACGACCCAAGTGACTTTTTCCAAACGGTTTTTAAAGACCTCCCTCTTATCTCCCTGTATGCCTTTTTCGGCATTATCAGCCTCTTTGTGTTTGTCTACTGGTTGCTTATGCCCAGTGGACAATTTGTGTTGCCGGAAAAAAGCCGACGCAACATAAAGCCACCTCGTCAGGTGGCCATTCGACAAGTCTGCCAACGTGCGGTTTTAGCTTGTCGCGCACCCCCAGTTTCTGCTTAAAGAGTTTGGTCGATCATTTTTTACTCATCCGAGTGAATCATTGATCACGTACTCTTTGAGTACAGACTTAACTCCTTCGCGGGAAAGTTACCGGCCTGAGCCGGTCTGAAATCCTGTCATCGTTTCGATGTCAGCCTACGTCAATCTAGGGTTAGAGGATGAATCTCTTGTTAACTCGTAACTTAAGTAAAGTCGCTTTGGCAGCACTAGTACTTGTACTAGCAGGTTGTCAGGGTGGTGTGCTTGACCCGAAAGGACAAATCGGTGTTCAAGAGAAGGAGCTGATCATTACAGCGACTATCTTGATGCTGCTTGTCGTGGTTCCGGTGATCTTCATGACACTTTACTTCGCGTGGAAATATCGTGAAGGCCGTGGTGAAGCTTACGAACCTAAGTGGTCACACTCCACAAAAATTGAAGCCGTTGTATGGATTATTCCAATTATCATTATCGCGATTCTTGGTGTAATTACTTACAAATCAACGCATGCGTTGAATCCATACAAGCCTATCGAATCTGAAGAAGAGGCGATCACTGTCGAGGTGGTTTCTCTTAACTGGAAATGGTTGTTCATTTACCCAGATCTTGGTATCGCGACGGTAAATGAGTTGGCATTCCCTGCGAATGTTCCTGTGAACTTCCGCATCACATCAGCAGGCACAATGAACTCATTCTTCATCCCTCAATTAGGTAGTCAAATCTACTCAATGGCGGGCATGGAAACGAAACTTCACTTGATTGCTGATGAGCCAGGCACATTTGATGGCATCTCTGCAAACTACTCAGGTCATGGCTTTACAGGCATGAAGTTCGAAGCGATCGCGACACCAACTCGTGAAGACTTCCAAGAGTGGGTTGACGGTGTGAAAGCAAGTGGCGAAGCGCTTACTACTGAGCGTTATGAAGCACTTGTTGAGCCAACTGAATACCACCCAGTTGAGTACTTCGGAACCGTTAAAGACGGTCTGTTCTTTGACATCATCTGGGAATACATGGGCGACATGGGCCGTATCGAGTTCTACGGTAAGCCAGAATACGGTGCCGAGCTACCTGAAGGCGTAATCCTGCCTAAGCGTGAGCGCGCAAGCACTACCCATGAGTCTGAGGAGGCATCTCACTAATGAATCTTCTAGGTAAATTGTCTTGGGACGCGATCCCATATGACCCAATTGTCCTAGGCACCCTAGCAGTTGTTGCTGTCGGCGGCGCGGCGTTGTTCGTGTTCATGACACTAGCAAAGAAATGGGGCTGGCTATGGCGTGAATGGTTGACATCTGTTGACCACAAACGCTTGGGTATCATGTACATTATCTTAGCATTCGTAATGCTTATCCGTGGTTTCGCGGATGCGATTATGATGCGTACACAGCTCGCTGTGGCAACCAATGGCTCGGAAGGTTATTTGCCTCCGCACCACTACGACCAGATCTTTACGGCACACGGTGTCATCATGATCATCTTTATGGCGATGCCATTTATGATCGGTTTGATGAACATCATCCTGCCATTGCAGATCGGTGCACGTGACGTTGCCTTCCCGTTCCTAAACAACCTTTCTTTCTGGTTGGCAGTATCGGGCGCATTGCTAGTTAACATCTCTCTAGGTCTAGGTGAATTCGCTATGACTGGTTGGGTAGCTTACCCACCGTTGTCAGGTCTTGAATTCAGCCCAGGAGTAGGGGTTGATTACTACATTTGGGCACTGCAGATATCGGGTATCGGTACAACACTAACAGGTGTTAACTTCTTGGTTACTGTACTTAAGATGCGTGCACCTGGCATGAAGTTGATGGATATGCCTATCTTTACTTGGACTTGTACTTGGGCCAACGTATTGATCGTAGCATCTTTCCCGATTCTAACTGCCGCGCTAGCTATGCTAACGCTTGACCGTTACTTGGATTTCCACTTCTTCACCAACGACCTTGGCGGGAACTCGATGATGTACATCAACTTGTTCTGGGCTTGGGGTCACCCTGAAGTATACATCCTTGTTCTACCAGCGTTCGGTATCTTCTCTGAGATCGTTTCGACGTTCACAGGCAAGCGCCTATTCGGTTACAAGTCAATGGTTTACGCGTCTGGCGCGATTTCCATCCTTGGCTTCATCGTATGGTTGCACCACTTCTTTACCATGGGTGCGAGCGCGAACGTTAATGCCTTCTTCGGTATCATGACGATGATCATCGCGATTCCGACAGGTGTAAAACTGTTCAACTGGTTGTTCACTATGTACAAAGGCCGTGTACGTCTAGAAGTTCCAATGCTTTGGACTCTTGGCTTCATGGTGATCTTCTCGATCGGTGGTATGACTGGTGTACTACTTGCTGTACCGGGTGCAGACTACGTACTACACAACTCATTGTTCCTAATCGCTCACTTCCATAACACGATTATCGGTGGTGCAGTATTCGGTTACCTAGCGGGCTTCGCTTTCTGGTTCCCGAAAGCAATGGGCTTCCACCTAGATCCAAAATACGGAAAGATCTCTTTCTGGTGTTGGACGATCGGTTTCTTGCTAGCGTTTATGCCACTTTACGTTCTAGGTTTCCTAGGTATGACTCGTCGTCTAAACCACACGGACAACCCAGACTGGAACATCTGGCTATACATCGCTGCAGTCGGTGCATTCGTTATCGCAATTGGTATCGCAGCTCAGTTCATTCAATTGTTCCTTGGCTTCAAAAACAAAGACAAGAACTTGGACAAAACTGGCGATCCATGGAACGGTCACACTCTTGAGTGGTCTTTGGCGTCTCCTCCACAGTTCTACAACTTCGCAAAATTGCCACAAGTTGAAGACATCGATGCCTTCACTGACATGAAAGAGAAAGGTACTGCGTACCAGCGTCATGAAAGCTACGCGCCGATCCACATGCCAAGCAACACCAATGCAGGTCCAATCATGGGTCTTCTTGCTACGGCTATGGGCTTCGCCCTAATCTGGCACATCTGGTGGTTGGCTGGTGCAAGCTTCATCGGTCTGATCGTTGCCTTCATCTGCCGTGCTTACGCTAGTAACACTGATTACTACGTTCAGCCTGATGAAGTAGCACGTATCGAAAACGAACACCTAGATAACGTGGCTAAGGGGTAATCATGGGTACTCATGCAGCAGCGCATCACGATGCGCACCACGAAGAACACCACGATACTGGACGTATGACTACGTTAGGTTTCTGGATCTACCTGATGACGGACTGCATCCTGTTTGCATCCTTCTTCGCAACCTACGCAGTGTTGTTTATGAACACTGCAGGTGGCGTATCAGGTAAAGACATCTTCGACCTAAACTTGATTGCAGGCGGCACCGCTGCCCTATTGCTTAGCTCGATCACATTCGGCTTCGCAATGATTTCTGCGTACAAAAAGAACAAAGGTGGCACCCTATTCTGGTTGTTCATCACTTTCTTGTTTGGTTTGGCGTTCATTGGTATCGAACTTTACGAGTTCAACCACTTGATCCACGCAGGTAACGGTCCAAGTGCAAGTGCATTCCTAACAGCGTTCTTCTCGTTGGTAGGTCTTCACGGTTTACACGTAACAGCAGGTCTTCTGTGGATTACTGTTCTATTTATCGATGTTGCTAAGCGTGGTCTACAAGACCGCACTGTAACTCGCTTAGGTTGCCTAAGCTTGTTCTGGCACTTCCTAGACGTAATCTGGATCTGTGTATTCTCATTCGTCTACCTAATGGGAGCTATGTAAATGAGTCAACATGATCACGATGCACATTCTCACGGTAGCGTAAGCTCTTACGTTGTTGGTTTTGTACTGTCTGTTATCCTAACGGTTATCCCTTTCTGGGCCGTTATGACCAGCGCTTTTGATCGCGCAACATTGTTCGCAATCATCGTTGTAACAGCTGTCGTACAGATCGTTGTGCACTTAAAGTACTTCTTGCACCTAAACTTCACCAAAGAAGGCAAGATCGATACTTTGTCATTCATCTTTACAGCCATCGTTATCGTAATGGTCGTAGCGCTATCTGTATGGATTATCTACGAATCTGTTCTGATGATGATGTACTAGGCGAAGAAGCGTATGTTTAAGCGGATCTCATCGTCGTCAAAACCAGAACAACATAGTGTGTTCGACCGTTACCTAAAGGTAACTAAGCCGGGCATCATTATGGGCAATTTGATCTCCGTGGCGGGGGGGTACTTCCTCGCCGCTCGCGGTGACATCGATTGGCTGCTTATGCTGGTGACAATCATTGGATTGTCACTAGTCGTGGCTTCTGGTTGTGCGATCAATAACTGCATCGACCGCGACATTGACGCCAAGATGCAACGTACTCGTAACCGCGTAACAGTTACTGGTGAAATGTCGCTCAAAGCGGCGTTAGCACACGGACTGGTACTAGGCGTGGTCGGGTTTAGTTTACTTGCGTACTTTACGAACGACGTCGCTGTGTTCTTCGCAGCGTTCGGTTACTTCGTATACGTGGGTCTTTACAGCCTGTACTTTAAACGCAATTCGGTTTACGGCACGTTGATTGGTAGCTTGTCGGGCGCAGTGCCACCAGTGGTGGGTTACTGTGCTGTGACCGGGCAGTTTGACGCAGGTGCGGCGATTTTGTTGGTAATGTTTAGTATTTGGCAGATGCCACATTCTTACGCCATTGCCATCTTCCGCTACAAAGACTACGCAGCGGCAGGTATTCCTGTATTGCCAGTGGCTCAGGGCATTCAAAAAGCGAAGCACCACATTGTCTTGTGGATCGCTGTCTTCGCTGTCGCGAGTGCCATGCTGCCACTTACTGGTTACGTAGGTGTGGGCTTTATGGCCGTTGCTGCGTGCACTAGCCTTTGGTGGCTAGGCATGGCGGTAAAAGGCTATCGTGCGGACATTGATGTGAACCGTTGGGCACGCCAAGTGTTCTTCTTCTCCATCATCACCGTAACGGCTCTAAGTATTACCATGTCGTTGGACTTTCGTGCGGTAGCCCCTGACTACCTAGTTATGCTGGCACACTAAGTCCCCTTCGTTAGAAGAATCAAAAATGCCCCGCAGAGAATTCTGCGGGGCATTTTTTATGGTATCGCACACATGGCAGATACATTCGACAAGCTTTTTATTTACTGACCAAGTAAGTGGGATGCTCGAACAACCATGTTGCCATTCATACGTTTTGACTCAGGGCTCTCACCTAACATCACCGCCACCGTTTCTTTAATGATTTTATCGACAGGGGGCGCATAGGTGGTGAGTTGGTAGCTTTTGCTGGCAGCATAAGGTACGTCGTCAAAACCGACCACTGCAATCTCTTGCAAACACTCATGAGCACGCATTGCATCAAGTACACCAAAGGCAATGGCATCATTCTCACAAAAGATCGCATCCACTCGTTTCGATTTATCGGTGTCGGCCAAATAACGCTCAAAAACAGAGCAAGCTAAGAACTGATCATAGTTATCACAATGAAAGGTTTGCGTTAGGGAAATACCGCTCTGCTTGAGCTTCGCTTCAAAACCCTCTTGGCGTCGAACAAAGGTTGATACACCCGGCGGACCACCAAAGTAAGCAAAGCGCGAAGCCTTTTGCTGCAGCAATAACTCGGCGATCTCCTCCCCTGCCGCATAGTCTTCTGTCGTGAAAACAAAAGGCTCTGGGAGGTCACAATCGCGAAAGGCAATCACAATAGGAATACGTTGAATCTTGCTGGTCAGAGAGACAAAGTCATCGGTCAGCGTCGCTCCAAGGAAAATCACACCATCACACTGAAGCTGATCGGCATGCTCTACCAGCTCTGTCACCCGTTGATAGTGAGTCACGTTCAAAACAACAGCACGCAGCCCTTGAGACTGAAGCTCTGCGGTCAATCGATCCATCAGTTTCGAAACGTTGTGGTTGATAAAACAGTCCACAACGACAGCGATCAAACCCGTTTTCTGAGTGGAAAGACTTCTTGCTAGTAGATTCGGTTTATAGCCCAGCTCTTCGGCGGCAGCCAATACTCGTTGACGTACCGACTCAGAAATTGATTTTCCAGGGGTTAAGGCCCTTGAAACGGTCCATCTTGATACCCCTGCACGTTCCGCAACATCGTTCGATGTCACTTTACTCGGCTTTGAACTTGATTGCTTCATAACAACTCATTGTGATCAGATCAGGTTATTCTGTCACTCTCGCCCACACTAAACCAGCCCCTGAGAGCACCATTTCCGAATATAATTTTCCTTTAATTAAATAATGGAAAAAATGTTCCAAAATGATATTGACTATTTTTTGCTCTCGCGTGCATACTTTCACCGTTCCACCATTGCACACGAGTGCAAAACAAATACAGATGCATACACTAGGAGAATAAAAATATGAAGAAACTAGTTCTATCAACTCTTGCTGCGAGCTTACTAAGTACCGGTGCATTCGCCTCAGATTTACGTATTGGCGTTTCCATGGCGACTTACGATGATAACTTCTTAACTTTACTGCGTACCGCTATTCAAGAACGTGGTGAGTCTATGGAAGGGGTTGAGCTGCAAGTGGAAGATGCCAAAAATGAAGTCGGTACCCAATTAAACCAAATACAGAACTTCATAGCCTCAGGGGTCGATGCCATC
The DNA here is from genome assembly GCF_004363305.1 of Marinomonas communis. GTDB lineage: Bacteria > Pseudomonadota > Gammaproteobacteria > Pseudomonadales > Marinomonadaceae > Marinomonas > Marinomonas communis. The sequence goes on from NZ_SNZA01000002.1 coordinate 182,110, forward strand.
ATTGTTAGCCCCGTCGACACGGATGCAACCGTTTCTATGAGTGATGATGCTCAGGCTGCCGATGTTCCTTTAGTGTATGTAAACCGCCAACCAATCAATGTGGACCTACTCCCTGATAACCAAGCATTTGTTGCATCCAACGAAGTGGATTCTGGCACCCTGCAAACCAAAGAGGTGTGCCGACTTCTCGATGGTAAAGGTGACGTTGTTGTGCTGATGGGCGCCCTCACCGATCAAACCGGCATTCAACGCACCCAAGATATCTATGATGTTTTGGCTACGGATGAGTGCAAAGGGTTAAAGATCATTGAAAAGCAAACCGCTCTTTGGCAGCGCGCTATGGGAAATGACATCATGACCAACTGGCTTTCTGCTGGAGTTCAATTCGATGCTGTTATTGCCAACAATGATGAAATGGCAATCGGCGCAATCCAAGCAATGAAGGCTGTAGACCTAGACATGAGTAAAATTGTGGTCGCTGGAGTGGATGCCACACAAGATGCCTTACAAGCCATGCGTGCAGGAGACCTAGATGTCACCGTTTTCCAAGATGCTAAAGGGCAAGGCGCTGGAGCCGTTGAGGCCGCAGTGAAGCTTGCTAAAGGCGAGGATGTACCTCAAAAAGTTTGGGTGCCATTTGAACTCGTCACACCAACCAACATGGAACGTTACGCCTCTCGTAACTAATTTTTTAAGCCGATTTGCACACGAGTGCAATATGGGTAGTAGGTCATTGTCTACTACCCACCTCGAAACCTTTAGGCGGTTCCATACCGCCTCTTTTTTCGCGGCCGAACGCTTTACACGTAACACCTACTTACTTAGAGATCATACGATATGAGCCATCAACCTTTTCAATTGGCTGCCTGCGCAGAAATGCTTTGGCCTGACCAACCAATAGAATGGCGTGCCTCACGCCTACATGAAATGGGCTTTGGCGTTGGGCTATGGAATTGGCCTGACCATGACCTGCAAAAGCTTGAGAAAACAGGGGCCACATTCACCATCATGAATGGTTACTTAGAGGGTCGTCTAGCCGATGATGAAGGGGCAGAAAAGCTACTGCAGTCCGCGGCAGAAACCATTGTTGTCGGTAAACGTTTAGGCGTGCAGCGCCTGAACCTTCATGGCACAGGGTTGGATGATGGAGGTATTCCGATTTGGCAACATGAGAATGTCACTGGAGCCATGTGGTTAAAGGCCCAAGATACCCTGAACCGTATTTGCGACCTTGCCGAAAAAGAGAACGTCGTGTTCACTCTGGAGAATCTAAACCTATTGGACCACCCAGGTTGCCCGTTTGGTAGTACTGAGGATGTCTTTGCCCTCGTGTCCGCAGTTAATCGTCCGCAACTGCGTATCAATCTAGACCTTTACCATACGCAAATTGGTGAAGGCGACTTACTACGCTGGTGTGAAAAATGTCTTCCTTGGATTGGTGAAGTGCAAGTCGCCGATAACCCAGGGCGATGTGAACCAGGTACAGGTGAAATTAACTACGCAGGTGTAGCAAAAGGTCTGTATGACATGGGTTACCGCGGCCCTGTCGGCATGGAAGCCTTTGCCAAAGGGAACGATGAAGCAGCACTCGAAGCCTTCCGCTCGGCCTTTACACTGGATCTTTAATACATTCTGCTAACGTAGGATTTTTCTGCGTTGGCCGTCCTCAACGGTTAAAAAGAGATAACAAAAATGAGTAAGAAAATTGCCAATCTAGTTCTTGTCGGCGCAGGCCGAATGGGCTCTCACCACGCCGAAAATGTTGCGTTCAAAATGGCCAATGCGAACCTGTTTGGGGTGTTGGATATGAACCTCGACGGTGCCAAAGCCTTGGCAGAAAAATTAGGCTGCGAATACGCCACTGATAGCCAAGAAGAGATCGCCAACCACCCTGATGTAGATGGTGTAATCATTGCCTCACCCGCACGTTTCCATGCCAGCATTTCCAAATACTTTATCGAGCATGGAAAGTCCGTATTCTGTGAGAAACCCGCCGGACTCACCCTAGCAGAAATTGAAGACGTCAGCGCAGCCGCCAAGAAAGCAGGTGTTGCATATCAAATTGGCTTTAACCGCCGTTGGGATCGCGCTTTTGCCGATGCTAAAGCAGCCATTAACGCTGGTAATATTGGTGAGCCACAGCAACTGCGTTCACTAACTCGTGATCCAGGTCCATGGGGGGGCGATCCCTTCAAGATTCCTACTTGGACAATTTTTTACGAAACACTGATTCATGACTTCGACACCTTATTGTGGCTTAACGAAGGCGCCAAAGTGACCGAAGTACGCGCGATGGCTGACGCCCTTGTTCGACCCGATGCGAAAGGCCACGGGCACCTAGACGTAGCAACCGTGACCTTACGTTTTGATAACGGCGCCATGGCCGTAGCAGAAGCCAACTTCTGTGCCATGTATGGCTACGATGTGCGAGCAGAAGTACTTGGCTCAAAGGGCATGGTGCAAATGGGCGATGTACGCAAAGCCAACATGACATTGTTCAATCAAAATGGCGCAGAAGACGCCACATGGCGCATGGACTCGCACATCTTTGCGGAAGGTTACACGGCACAGATTCGCGCCTTTGTGGAAGCGATTCTAACAGGCGAGCAAACAGGTCCAAATGGCAACGATGCACATCGCGCCCTCGCCGTTGCTCTAGCATGTATTGAGTCAGTGCAAAGCAACCAGCCAGTCGCGACGGATATTTAAGCATCTTAAAGCTGTTTTAATAGGTGTGAGCCCCCTCAAAAATTGGAGATTTGAGTTAACTCCTGAATGATCTGCTAGACGATTACCTGATTTTGGATTTGCGCCTCTATCGCTCTTTGTCATCCTGACATCGCGATATTTATACATCCATGTATTTTGCGTCGAGGGACGAAGACAATGCGCAAGCAAATTAAAAGCAGGTAAGTGTCCACCAAAGAAAAGCCCGCTTCGATTGAAGCGGGCTTTGTTTTTTAGGCTTCCCAGTTTTTCTTTTTACTGGTCTTACCGATACCAGCGTTAAAGCTGTTAGTCGGGTCAATTTTCTTATAGAACGAGCTTAAGCTTTCTTCCGCTGCGTACTCATGGCCGACGTTATGCTCCGCTGGGTACTTCGCACCACGAGCATCGAAGGTTTCCAAAATCTGCTGCTTCAGAGCCTTAGCATCCACACCTTGTTTAAGAATGTAGTTTTGGTGCATGACGTGACAGAAGAAGTGACCGTAGTACATCTTCACGGCAATCTGCTCATCAATCTCAGGTGGTAGTGTTTCGTACCAGTCGCGTTCGTTACGTGGGAAAGCCACGTCGATGGTCATGATTGAACCAAGGTTTTGCGATTTGTTTTGAATCAGGTGGAAGCGGCTTAATGCACCACCGGCTACGAAACGATGCAAAATGGCTTGTTCCGCTTCACGCTCAGTACACTCAAAGAATCCACCTTTGCCTGGGTTATCTTGGAAATATTGCGTCAAATAAGCACGCGCTTCGTCGACCCCAGCATTTGCCGTTTCAATAATCCAATGATGATCATACTGCTTACGGAATGACTCCATGCGCTCAGGCAAGTGGTTCGGGAAAAACTTACTCATAAATTGCAAAGCACGATCTGAGAACTGCTTAGGAATGAAGCTAAACTTCCCAGAGATACGATCCACCGTTCGCTTCACCGCAAACAGCTTTGGCATGTATTTGGTGCCCAGCTTGTCGATCACAAGGAAAGTATCTTTACCGTATTCTTTACTCAGGTCATAACAGGTTTTATGCATGTATTCGCCAGAGACAGGAATATTGTCGAACTGAGACAGCATATGACGGCGAATGTCTTCCATCACACTTGGGTCGTTGGTTCCCATGTAGAAAACTTGCTGTTTTTCTGGGATCGGGAAAGTATCCATACGTACCGCAAACACAGCCAATTTACCGGCACAACCTGCCGACTCATGCAGACGACGAGGATCGGCATTAAAGCGAGAAGGCGTATCCGCATCCACGTCTCGCACACGTTGTTCATACTCCACATCCGAAGCACGCTGTTCCGTGTCCAACACATCAGACTCTTGGTAACGTTTGTGCTCTAGGTTGTGCAGGATTTCTTCTGGAGAATTGCCAAGCTTAATACCTAGATGGTTCACCAGTTCCAGTTTGCCATCTGGCGTAACTTCCGCGTACAAAGACATTTCAGTGTAAGCTGGACCACGCTGAACCAAAGCCCCACCTGAGTTGTTACAGATACCACCGACAATCGACGCACCGATACAAGATGAGCCAATCACTGAATGAGGCTCGCGACCGTGAGGTTTCAAGTCTTCTTCCAAGCCAAACAAGGTACTGCCTGGTAGACCAATGATCTGCTCACCATTTTTGATAATCTGAACGCCATCCACTCGCATAGTGCTGATGATCACTACTGGGCGATCATAATCACTGCCACTTGGTGTCGAGCCACCCGTTAGACCGGTGTTCGCCGCTTGCATAATGACGATGACATCAGCGTCAACACACGCCTGAAGCACATGCCAGATCTCAACTAGACTGCCTGGACGAACTACGGCATAAGCGCCGCCGCTGCCAAAGCGAAAGCCTTTACAGTAAGGCGCTTTCTTTTCTTGATCGGTGTAGATGTACTTAGGCCCAACAATCGCCGCAAGGGTTTCGGCCAGTTGGTTAGGGGAATGTTCTGCGTTCATGAATTTCAATACCACTGCTTAGTAAGTCGAAGATGCTCTATGGATGAATAAGGCTTATCTTTTTAATAGGGGTGTGCCAACAACGTCAACATTGTACTACTTTAAAGGCTTTTTTGTGCGATCGATAATCATCTCTAGCTATATGTGAACTAGAAAAAGTTGATGGAAGCCACGAAAAGCTTTGACTATACGCATAATATTGATAATTATTATCATTACCATATACAAAATAAAGCACTTCAATCATGATGGCCACTATTAAGCTCACTAACCCACATTCGTTACTGCTCGTTATGTCTAATAAGCGAGCCATCGTACCTCTGCTAGTCGGCTGTCTCTGGCTGGTTCCAGGGCTGCAATCCACTATTAGCAGCGTTCTATCCGAAGCGTTTATACAAGTCTCAGCATTCGTCGCGGCCACGTTAGCCATCTACTACGGTATTAGCCACCATCTAAATACTCTAGGACTGCAGAAATGGATTAATAATAAGCCTTACCGAGAAGTATTGTTCGCTAGTCTTATGGGGGTATTACCTGGTTGTGGAGGCGCCATTGTTATCATCACGCAATACACCAAAGGCCAAATTCGCTTCGGTGCGGTGGTTGCTGTACTCACCAGTACCATGGGAGACGCGGCGTTCTTATTGGTTAGTCAGCGCCCCCAAGATGCTCTGATCGTTTTGCCTCTATGTATGGCTGTTGGGGTGCTATCTGGATTATTCACCAACCGCTTCCTGCCTTCACCGATATTAGCCATGCCCTCAACTAATGAGCAGGATGGGGACACTACCGCAACGTCAAAGCCCTCGTTGCACGCGATAGACATTTTGATCGCGAAACTAAGCATTGTCTTCTGGTGCGTCTTGATTGTTCCTATGACAGCGGTGGCATTACTGGTCGCCATGCAGTATGACGTCAATGGTCTTATTGGATTGCCAGAACATAGTATCGAGACACTTGGCGCCATGGCAGGTTTTAGCTGTTTGTTACTTTGGGCACTGTCTGCCAAAAGCGACCGCTACTCAGAATTGACTAGAGAGAACGACAATGAGCTTCCTAAACATTGGCTCAGGAAAGTTGCTCAGGACACTCAATTTGTGACCAGCTGGGTGGTGCTCGCATTTATCGCTTTTGAGTTGATCATGCTCGCTGGTGGTGAAACGATATTTGAGTTTCTGCACACGTGGCAAAGTGGTTCCATTCTAGTCGCAGCACTTATTGGTTTGCTACCGGGATGCGGCCCTCAGATCCTTGTGACCAGTTTCTATATTCAAAATACCATCCCTTTGTCGGCTCTCATCGCTAACGCTGTCAGCAACGACGGCGATGCACTCTTTCCAGCCATCGCCTTAGCACCGAAAGCCGCCTTTTTAGCGACCCTTTACTCATTTATCCCCGCACTAATCGCAGGCTATGGTTTTTATTGGCTGGTTGAAATGTAAAAAAGCCTGCTGATTCGAAGAACGCAGCAGGCAAACGAGGCAAGGTCAGTCATAGGGACAACTGACCTTTGTTGAAGCAATCAGCTTTGCTTGGCAAGGTCTAAGCCGTGCAAGGCAACGCGCTCAGGCTCCATTAGATAGCGGTATAAAAACGCCGCGGTGAAACCGCCAATAAACAAAGCGTAGTTCGCCAATGCGGTAAACACGAAGCTGCAGAAGATCGCAACGATGCCTGCAATGACAAGAGCGTAGACACTTTTCTTATTGATACCGTTGTCGTACCAGTAAATGCCCTGCTCAGATTCTGTATACAGGGAATCGATATCGATTTTGCCTTTCTTAATAAAGAAGTAGTCCACAATGATAATGCCGTATAGCGGGCCGATCATGGCTGCTAGCACATCTACGGTGTAATGAATCACTTCTGGATTGTTGAATAGGTTCCAAGGCATTAGCAGCACCGAACCGAATGCTGCGATAAAACCGCCCGCTTTGAAGCTGATCTTCTGTGGCGATACGTTGGAGAAGTCGAACGCCGGCGCTACAAAGTTCGCTACGATGTTGATACCCACGGTTGCAAAGATAAACGTCATCGCACCCAATACGGTAATCATACCTGAGTCGAGGCGACGTACCGTTTCTACTGGGTCCGTGATCATTTCACCAAACACCGGAATCGATGCAGATACAATCACCACACTGAACACTGAGAACAAGATAAAGTTAAATGGCAGGCCAAGCAGGTTGCCGAACTTCAATTGCTTGTAACTGCCACAGTAGCGCGAGAAGTCACTAAAGTTCAGCGTTGGCCCTGCAAAGTAGCCCGATACCAGCGCAATCGCAATGATCATCTGCATGATGGCATCCATACCAGAAAGGCTGGCATCGCCTAGAGTAAAGCTAATGTTTTCCCAACCAGCTAGATTCACCATGTACACACATAAGGCAAACATCGCCACGTAAATAGCAGGACCAGACCAATCGATCACTTTACGAATCATGTCCATACCGAACATGAAAACAATGCCTTGTAGGATCCACATAGCAGTGAAACCAATCCAGCCAAGGTAAGAAAGACCAAGGAAACTGCCGTCTGCCAGCGTCGCCATACCTGGGAAGAAGTACAACAGCAAAATAATGAAAGAGCTGGACGCTAGGAAGGTTTGAATACCGTACCAAACGACTGCGATCAAACCACGAATCACCGCAGGGATGTTAGCACCAAAGACACCAAATGACATACGAGCGATCACAGGAAAGGGGGCACCTGCTTTTTGTCCAGGTTTGCCCATCAAGTTAGCAAACACCAAAACAATCGAGATACCGACTAATAAGCTGATAAACACTTGAATGCCATTTAACCCTAAGGCAAATAGACTGGCAGCAAATACATACCCCCCAACGCTATGCACATCCGACATCCAAAACGCAAAAATACTGTACCACCCCCACTTTTGCTGGGTATCAGGCTTTAAGTCCTCATTACTGAGCCGTGGGCTCACCGGTAGTTGTGATTTCATCCGCAGGTTCCTTTTGTTTGATTGTATACAATCATTGAATACAATTTATATGCCAACTCATCAGAACCCAAAACCACGCATCTTTTCTTCAATTTAAGCGATAAAATATTCAAATCATGCCCCAAAAGGCAACACAAAAAGCATTAAAAGCCTCATGGTTGTGCACAATTTAATGACCACTAATTAAAGATGCTGAAACATTATTGACGTGCTATATTGAAATCAATGTATACAAATTTATCCGATACATCGTATACAATTTATATAGGTGTTAGCGTATATGTCGAATGACGAAAAGATTTACCAGAAGATATTAAAAGCCATCGTCGAACATCAATTACCCCCTGGTGCTCGCCTGCCAGAAGACCGTTTATCCGAAGCGTTTGGTGTCAGCCGCACGGGAATACGTAAGGTGCTGCAACGCCTCGCGCTAGAACATTTCGTTGTCATTGCTCGCAACAAAGGCGCGCAAGTCAATCACCCAAGCGAAGAAGAAGCCCTCGAAGTGCTCGACAGTCGTATCTTAATCGAGCCTCAACTGATCTCCTCATTACAGCAACACTGGAGCAAAGAGCACTCAGAGTACTTTCGTGATCTAGTGGAGGACGAGCACCAAGCTGAGCACCAAGGGGATATGGCCACCCAAATCCAAGCCACAGCTCGCTTTCACTACGAGTTAGCCAAGATCGCTGGCAATAGTGTGCTGGCCGCCTTTGTAGAGCAATTGTGCTATCGCTCCTCGTTGGTCATTGCCGCGTATGGAACCCGTAGTAGCGTGAGTTGTGATTGCGGTGACCATGCCCAACTTCTGGACTTACTGGATCAACAGGAAACGAAGAAAGCTCGCCAGTGGATGACTCATCACCTGCAAGACATCAAAGCCTCGTTAGTTCTGGAAAGCCAAGAAGAACAAAACATCGACTTCCATCGTCTGTTTGCAGAGTGACCCCATGCGTATCCAAATTATTAATCCAAACACCAGCGCGGGTATGACCGACGCCATGGCGGCTAGTGCGCGCCTGATCGCATTGCCAGACAGTGACATCATTGCCAGCACTCCAGAGCATGGCCCTAAAAGCATCGAATGCGCATTTGATGAAGTCATCGCCGGTGCGGCAATGTTGGATCAAGTTCAAAAAGGCAAAGCAATGGGCGTCGATGCGCACATTATCGCCTGCTTCGGTGATCCGGCACTGGATGCCGCCCGAGAACTGGCTGATGCCCCTGTGATCGGTATTGCTGAAGCTGCTTTCAAATTCGCCAGCATGGTCGGCCATAAGTTTGGCGTGGTGACGACATTGTCTCGAACAGTCCCTGCTAGTGAGCACCTACTACACAAATATGGCTACCAACACCTGTGCAGTGGTGTGCGAGCAACGGATATACCAGTACTGGCGTTAGAGCATATTGAACCAAGCGCCTACCGTCAGTTACGCGATGAATGTCTGGCGGCTATCAATGAAGATGGTGCAGAAGCCATTGTTCTGGGCTGCGCAGGGATGTCCGCCCTAGTGGATCGCCTTAGAGCAGAACTGCCGGTACCAATTGTGGATGGCGTTGCCGCGGCGGTAAAACTGGCAGAAAGTTTGCACCAGTTAGGACTTAAGACCGCTAAAACTGGTCAATATGGCGCGCCCGTCAACAAACCTTTTATCGGCCGCTATGAGCATTGGAATCGCTAGCATAAGGTAGTACAGCATGAAACATTATTTAGAACGAGATTACGCCGGATACGGTCGCAACAACTTACCCAAGGTAGAATGGCCGAATAAAGCCCGTATCGCACTGCAATTTGTACTGAACTTCGAAGAAGGTGGCGAGAACTGTGTGTTACACGGAGATGAGCACGCCGAAACCTTTCTCTCGGAAATCTTTGGGGCACAGCCGTTTAAAGACCGTCATATGAGCATGGAGTCTTTGTACGAATACGGCTCTCGTAATGGTGTGTGGCGCATATTGAATGAGTTTGAAAAGCGTGGCTTACCCTTATCAATCTTCGCCATCGCAACGGCGCTGCAACGTAATCCAGACGTCGCAAAAGCCTTCGTCGAAGGCGGCCACGAGTTGGTGTGCCACGGTCTGAAATGGATCCACTACCAAGAAATGTCCATTGAAGAAGAACGCCAGCACATGCAACAAGCACTACAAATCATCAAAGACGTTACTGGCGTCATGCCAATGGGCTGGTACACAGGACGTGACTCGCCAAACACGCGTAAGCTGGTGGCAGAGCAGCCACAGCTCAAATACGACTCTGACAATTATGGTGACGATCTTCCTTACTGGGTTGAAGTGCCTCACCACGAAGATGAAAGCAAAACCAAACCGCATCTGATCATCCCTTACACACTGGACTGTAACGATATGCGCTTTGCTTCACCGTACGGCTTTAGCCATGGTGATGAATTCTTCCAGTACCTCAAAGACAACTTCGATTGTCTCTACGCCGAAGGTGAAACAGCACCGAAGATGATGTCAATTGGTATGCACTGTCGCACCTTAGGGAAACCTGCACGCTTTATGGCATTAAAGAAATTCCTTGATTACGTGCAATCACATGATGATGTGTGGATAACACGCCGCTGTGATATCGCTGAACACTGGATGACCCATCATCCAGCAAAATAACGGCGGCTGAACCTAAACCACACTTCAACTCATAAAGGTTTAGGTTCAGCACATTCTGTGAAACAATGGCTTACCTTGTCTGTGATCGCTCTGCGGGCATCCTATCCAAACGGAGTTCGTTTTCGACATGTCTACAGCCTTATCCATTGAATTCACCAGTGATGTGATCACATTCAACCGCGCTTATCTAGCTTGCTTTTATACCTTTGTGGCACTGTTTTATACCACGCGGATTTTGTATTTAAAGCGTGTCACACATACCGAGCGGGTGTTTCATGGTTCAGTGTTTTCCGCCAATTGGTGGCATCACAAGATCTTTGATGTCTTTCGGGTGTGGATCTGGCTTACCTGCGTCATCCGTTACTTTTATCCCAGTGTCGATCAATACCTTGGCCTCTTGCCTGCTCTCTCAGCAGATTGGGTAATCCTTGCTGGTACTGCACTGTTAACCACTGGGTTCGCATGGGCCATCGCTACGCATTTTATACTAGGCCGCTGCTGGACATCTGGGATTAATCAAAAAGGCCCGACACAACTGGTCACCAATGGGATGTATGGCATCAGCCGCAATCCTATTTACCTTGGTGTTCTTGCCTCCCAAGTGGGATTCTTCTTTGCCTTACCGTCCCTCTTTTCACTGCTGTGTCTTGCGGTCGGTGTGATCACCATTTTGCGCCAAACAATTGAAGAAGAGCGCCACCTAGCACAGCAGTTTCCAGATACCTATCGACAGTATCAAAATGCCGTACCTAGGTGGCTGTAAGGTTATCCAAAATACTTGTCTACGATCTTCGAAAATGCCTGATTGACGTTTGTATCAAGCTCATGCTGTCGATCAGTGATCACTGCTTGGCCTGCAACATAAACGTCTTTGATCGGGTTATTACTTAAGGCAAACAACCAACGATTGAGCAAGTCTTTCGACTGGCTGGAATGAACAAAAGGCTCAGTTTTGTCCCACACCATAAAGTCGGCGCGATGACCAACGCGAATACCCAACTGTACATTACAGGCTTGATTGCCACCCTGTAATGCTTTGGCAAATAAGTGATCCGCAATATGAGGCTGCTGCTCACTGTATAAGCGATTGCGCTTTTGCTGGGCTAAGCGCTGACCATATTCAAACCAGCGAAGCTCTTCTTGCAAGGAAGTGCTGACATGACTATCAGAACCAACGCCCCAATGACCACCAGCTTGTTCATAGACGGTGGCGGGAAAGATCCCATCGCCCAAGTTAGCTTCCGTGGTTGTACAAATGCCAACGGTCGCACCTGATTGCGCAATGCTTTGCACTTCACTGTCCGAAAGATGCGTTGCATGTATTAAGGTCCAGCGCGGCGATAGGCCCATTTCTTGGGCCAACCATTCTACTGGACGCTGACCAGAGAACGCCAAGCAGTCTTGCACTTCTTTGTTTTGCTCTGCAATGTGAATATGAATCGGCTGTCCGGTATCCACTGCCTTGAGCACGTCCTTCATAGCCTTAAAGTCAGTAGCCCGAAGGGAGTGAAAACACACACCTAATTTGTGCAACGTCGATCCGGCCACTCGCTTTTCGTAGCCCTTATATTGCTCGATGTACTGTTCGGTGGACTGAATAAAGCGTTGCTGTCCTGTATTGGCAGGTTGTTGGCCAAACCCCGCGTATTGATACAAGGCCGGTAACAGTGTGACCCCCATTCCTACTCGTGAACCCGCATTGAGTACCGCATCGCCCAAGGCCGTTGCAGTGGAATACGCTTGCCCGTCGGCTTGGTTATGCAAGTAATGGAACTCCCCAACTTGGCTAAAGCCTCCTTTAAGCAACTCGATGTATAGCTTGCTGGCAATAACTTCGAGCTTTTCTGGGGTTAGCTGGGTCGCAGTCTTGTACATGACATCGCGCCAGCTCCAGAAACTGTCTTCAGGATTGGCGGCGATTTCCGCCATCCCCGCCATTAAGCGCTGAAAAGCATGGGAGTGCAGATTGGCAACCGTCGGTAGAACTGGGCCGTCCAGCACAGTGTCTGCTGGAGTCGGAGAAACATTGACGTCTACTTGGGCAAAGTGTCCATTTTCCACCGTAAAGCGAACATTGTCGGCCCAACCGTGTTCTAAATAAGCCCGTTTTGTAAAGTAGCGCGTCATAGCAAATCACCTAAACTAAATATTTATTGATTGTATATACAACTTAATGTTTTTAAATACAAGCAACAAAGGTATACTTTTGGTTTGTTTTTAATCGCGATGTAGGACGATACGTGGCCAACTCGATCCATCCTTTGCTAGTGAATTTCTTTGCCGATCTGCCAGACACGCCTGCGCCGATTTATGCCAGACTCAAACAAGCCATCACTCAAAAAGTGACTTCTGGGGAATGGCAAGCGAACCAACGTGTGCCATCAGAGGCAGAGATCGTTAAAGCGCTGAACGTCAGTAGAATGACCGTAAACCGTGCCTTACGTGAGCTGACGGCAGAGGGGCTACTCACTCGACAGCAAGGACTCGGTACATTTGTGGCACAAAAAAAGGCTCACTCTGCCCTGTTTGAAGTGCACAACATCGCCGAAGAAGTGGCCTCACGAGGCGGTCAGTACCACGCCAAACAATTGCAACTCACCAAAAGCAAAGCCTCTGTCGAAGAAGCCATCAACTTAGGAATGCGCACCAACCAAGAGATTTTCCGTTCAGTGATCCTGCACTTCGAGGACAATCAACCGATTCAATTGGAAGAGCGTGTCGTCAACGCAACCCTTGCACCAGAATATGGTGAGCAAGATTTCACTCAAGAAACGCCGTACGTCTACTTGATGAAAGCCGCACCAATGACCGAAGGGGAACACTTAGTCGAAGCAGTGTTACCTAACGCTCGAGAATGTGAACTGCTGGACATTAATGACCACGAGCCTTGTCTACAGATCAAGCGCCGCACCTGGTCAGGGGATCAAATCGTCACTGCTGCACGCCTACTTCACCCAGGTAATCGCTTCCAATTATTCGGGCATTTTTCCAGCTAAGGGACTTCCGCTGTAAAAAATCCTTGCGCAAAGCAGAAATTCCTTTTATGTTTAAATTGAGTTGTATATACATGTTTACACATAGAACACAGATTCATTAAAAGGAACACATCATGTCGAACAATCGCTACCGCCAAGGTGAAATTCGCGCGCCACACGGCACCACTCTTAATGCAAAAAGCTGGCTGACTGAAGCGCCGCTGCGCATGCTAATGAACAACCTAGATCCAGATGTGGCCGAAAACCCAGAAGAACTAGTAGTGTACGGTGGTATCGGCCGCGCCGCGCGTAACTGGGAATGTTACGACAAGATTGTTGAAACACTGAAAAACCTAGAAACCGACGAAACGCTACTGGTGCAATCTGGCAAGCCTGCTGGTGTATTCAAGACCCATGAAAATGCGCCGCGCGTATTGATCGCCAACTCCAACCTAGTGCCACACTGGGCGACTTGGGAGCACTTCAACGAGCTAGACGCCAAAGGCTTGGCTATGTACGGCCAAATGACGGCGGGATCCTGGATCTACATCGGCAGCCAAGGCATCGTACAGGGTACGTATGAAACCTTCGTAGAAGCGGGTCGCCAACATTACGATGGTAACTTAACAGGACGCTGGATCTTGACCGCTGGACTTGGTGGCATGGGTGGCGCGCAACCTTTAGCAGCAACCTTAGCTGGCGCTTGTTCTTTAAACATTGAATGTCAGCAAAGCCGTATCGATTTCCGTCTGCGTACACGCTACGTGGATGAGCAAGCGACCGATCTAGACGATGCCCTAGCCCGCATCAAACGTTACACCGAAGAAGGTAAAGCCATCTCTATCGCGCTGTGTGGTAACGCAGCAGACATTTTGCCAGAGTTGGTAAAACGTGGCGTTCGCCCAGACATGGTGACAGACCAAACCTCTGCCCACGATCCATTGAATGGTTACTTGCCTCAAGGCATGAGCTGGGAAGAATACAAAGACGCAGCACAGAAAGACCCAGCAGGCACAACGAAAGCCGCGAAACAAACCATGGCGGTACACGTTGAAGCCATGCTTGCCTTCCAAAAAATGGGCGTACCGACGTTTGACTACGGCAATAACATTCGCCAGATGGCTTTAGAAGAAGGCGTCGACAATGCGTTCGATTTCCCAGGTTTCGTTCCTGCTTACATTCGTCCGCTATTCTGTCGCGGTATTGGCCCATTCCGCTGGGCAGCCCTATCCGGCAACCCAGAAGACATTTACAAAACCGATGCCAAAGTTAAAGAGTTGATTCCAGACGATGAGCACCTTCATCATTGGCTAGATATGGCTCGCGAACGTATTCAGTTCCAAGGCTTGCCTGCACGTATTTGTTGGGTAGGTCTTGGTCAACGCGCCAAACTTGGCCTAGCCTTCAATGAAATGGTGCGTTCAGGTGAACTGTCAGCGCCAGTTGTGATTGGGCGAGATCACCTAGACTCAGGTTCGGTTGCCAGCCCTAATCGTGAAACGGAAGGCATGCAAGATGGTTCGGATGCAGTGTCCGACTGGCCATTACTTAATGCGCTGCTTAACACAGCCTCTGGCGCAACATGGGTATCACTGCACCATGGTGGCGGTGTCGGCATGGGCTTCTCACAACACTCAGGTGTGGTGATTGTCTGTGACGGTACCGATGAAGCCGCTGAGCGTATTGCTCGTGTCTTGCATAATGACCCAGCAACTGGGGTGATGCGTCATGCGGATGCCGGTTACGATATTGCCGTTGATTGCGCTAAAGAGCAGGGTTTGCACCTGCCAATGATTACTACTCCAGCAAAATAATAAGAGCGACGAAATAACATGTTTGAATTCACTATTAATCCCGGCCAACTTACCCTAGCGGACTTGCGCCAAATCAGTCGTCGTAAGGTGAAATTAAGCCTAGACCCTGCTGCGATTCCTGCGATCGAAGCCAGCACAAAAGTCGTCGATGATGTGATCCGTGAAGATCGCACCGTCTACGGCATCAACACGGGCTTTGGTCTATTGGCAAATACGCGTATTGCCCCTGATGATCTCGAAGAGCTACAACGCAGTATCGTGTTATCCCATGCGGCGGGTACTGGCGATTTGATGGATGATGCCACCGTAAAAATGGTGATGGCCCTTAAAGTGAATAGCTTGGCGCGTGGTTTCTCTGGCATTCGCCTTTCTGTGATCGAAGCCTTGATCACACTGATTAATAAAGAAGTTTACCCATGCATTCCGAAAAAAGGTTCGGTGGGCGCGTCAGGTGACTTGGCTCCTTTAGCGCATATGAGCGCGGTATTACTTGGGGAAGGCAAAGCGCGCTACAAAGGCGAAATCCTATCTGGCCAAGCAGCTCTTGCGGTAGCGGGATTAGAACCGATTACCCTTGCGCCAAAAGAAGGTTTAGCCCTACTTAATGGTACTCAAGCTTCGACGGCGTTCGCTCTGGAAGGCCTATTCGAAGCGGAAGATCTGTTTGCCAGCGCCATTACCTGTGGTGCGTTTTCAGTCGAAGCGGCTTTGGGTAGCCGTCGTCCATTTGACGAGCGTATCCATCTGGTTCGCGGTCATCAAACGCAAATCGATGTGGCGGCGGCATACCGTCACCTTCTTGGCGATACCAGTGATATCGGCAGCTCCCATGTGGGCTGTGAAAAGGTACAAGACCCATACTCTCTGCGTTGCCAGCCACAAGTCATGGGCGCTTGCTTAGAGCAAATCCGTAATGCGGCGAACACACTGCGTGTGGAAGCGAACTCGGTATCAGACAACCCATTGGTGTTTGCCGAAGATGGCGACATCATTTCAGGGGGTAACTTCCACGCTGAGCCCGTTGCTATGGCAGCCGATAACTTGGCCCTCGCCATTGCTGAAATCGGCAGTCTTTCGGAGCGCCGTATGGCACTTCTGATCGACAGCGGCCTAAGTAAATTACCGCCGTTCCTAGTGGATAATGGCGGCGTCAACTCTGGCTTTATGATTGCGCAAGTCACCGCTGCAGCGCTTGCCAGTGAGAACAAAACCTTTGCTCACCCTGCTTCAGTAGACAGCTTGCCTACCTCAGCCAACCAAGAAGACCACGTTTCGATGGCCACCTTTGCAGCACGCCGTCTACGTGATATGTCAGAAAATACTCGCGGCATTTTAGCTGTCGAAATCTTGGCAGCCGCTCAAGGTCTGGATTTCCGTGCGCCATTGAAATCGACCACGATCCTTGAACAAGCGAAAGCGGAACTGCGTTCCCATGTACCGTTCTATGACAAAGATCGTTACTTCGCTGCAGACATTGAGAAAGCCACGTCCTTGTTAAAAGAAGCGGCGCACAATGGCTTGATGCCAGCTGGCTTGTTACCAAGCTTGAGCGCATAAAGAGAGAAGGACAGACCAAACAAAATGAGTAAGGCAGACACCATGATGGATTGGGACAGTGTATGGATTGGCGCTCAGATTGCGACCCTAGAAAACGGCCAATACAACGTTATTGAAGACGGTGCGTTGGCGGTTAAACAAGGCCGCATCGCTTGGCTGGGCGCAAAGCAAGACTTGCCCGCGCATCAAGCCCAACACACCTATCAACTGGAAGGTGGGGTAATCACACCGGGCTTGGTGGACTGTCATACCCATTTGGTTTTTGGTGGTAATCGCGCCAATGAGTTTGAAATGCGACTCAATGGTGCGACTTACCAAGAGATCGCCAAAGCAGGAGGCGGCATTGTCTCTTCTGTTAATGCCACCCGTGCCGCCAGTGTTGACGAACTGGTGGACACTGCACAGAAACGTCTGAATAGCTTGATGGCGGACGGCGTGACAAGCGTGGAAATTAAGTCCGGTTATGGCTTGAACGCTCAAAGTGAAATAGCCATGCTGCAGGCGGCCAAAACACTGCTCGACAATAATCCGGTGGATATCAAAACCACCTGCCTAGCAGCCCATGCCTTGCCACCAGAGTTTGCCGGGCGTCCAGACGATTACATCGATTACGTGTGCCAAGAGATCCTGCCTCAGGTGGCGCAACTCGGGCTAGCCGATGCAGTGGATGCTTTTTGTGAAGGCATTGGTTTCTCTGTGGCGCAGACTCAGCGTTACTTCGAGGCAGCGAAAGCGCTTGGTTTACCGGTAAAACTGCATGCGGAGCAACTTTCTTCCCTAGGTGGTTCCTCCATGGCGGCCGGTTATCAGGCTCTATCAGCAGATCATTTGGAGTACGTGACCGAGGACGATGTCAAAGCCATGGCGGATGCCGGTACCGTCGCCGTGATTTTGCCGGGCGCCTACTATGTTTTACGTGAAACACAAAAACCGCCCATTGATTTGTTCCGTAAACACAAGGTACCCATGGCCATCGCGACCGATGCCAACCCTGGTACAGCCCCTGTGTTGTCCTTGCGTCTGATGATGAACATGGCCTGCACCTTGTTTGGTATGACCCCAGAAGAAGCCTTAGCAGGGGCGACCATTCATGCTGCTAAAGCATTAGGGATGGAACAGCAGGTCGGCACGTTAGCGGTTGGTAAACAAGCCAACTTTGTCCATTGGGATGTGCAAACCCCTGGAGAATTGAGCTATTGGCTAGGGGGGCAATTTGTCTTACAACGGGTTTATCAAGGGGAAGTTTGTTCATGAGCGCAGCACTGAAAACACCAGCCTTTCACTTTCAACAAGGTGAGACCCCTTTACTGGTCAGCATGCCTCACTCTGGCACGCAGCTCACCGATGACGTCAACGCAGGACTGACAGGTGACGCTCAATGTTTGCCGGATACGGATTGGTTTATTCCCGAGCTCTACCCATTTTTAGAGACTTTGGGCGTCGGCGTTATCCAAGCCAACTATTCTCGGTTTGTCATCGACTTAAACCGCCCTTATGACGATAAACCATTGTACCAAACGAAAACCACTGGCCTGTTCCCAGACATCCTATTTGCCGATCAGCCCGTGTTCCAGTCGGGCCATGAGCCTTCTGCAGAACATCGCCAGTTTTGCAAAGACCATATTTGGCGCCCTTATCATGACACCATCACCCAAGAACTCGCTCGGCTAAAGGACAAATTTGGCTACGCCATTTTATTTGATGCCCACAGTATCGCGGCGCAGGTGCCTATGCTGTTTGAAGGCACCTTACCGGACTTTAACTGGGGAACGAATGAAGGCTTGTCTTGTGATGAGCGTATTCGTCATGCGGTGAATCAAGTGATCGAGCCACACTACAGCCAAGTGACCAATGGCCGTTTTAAAGGGGGCTACATTACCCGTCATTTCGGACAGCCTGAGCAAGGTATCCACGCTATTCAACTAGAGCTTTCCCAAGCCACGTACCTCGACACTGACAAAGCCGCCCATCATGAGTACGCTTTAGACCAGAATAAACTGCCTCATATACAAAACCAGCTACAAAAGGTCATTGGAGCGATTCTTGCTACAAAGCTATAGCCCTATTTAAAAAGAGTTGTAGCAATGGATATTAAAATTGATGATCTTTCTTGTGGTGAAGTGATCAAATTATTGGAAGAGCATCTTGCAGATATGTATGCAGTATCTCCTCCTGAGTGTGTCCATGCCTTGGATGTAGAAGCATTGAGATCACCAGATATCACCTTTTTCAGCGGCTGGATAAATGGCGTGTTGCAAGGATGCTTAGCAATCAAGCAACTCACGCCAAACCATATTGAATTAAAATCAATGCGAACCTCCAGCGCTGTACGCCAATCTGGCATTGCAACAAAACTCTTGAGACATACTTTGAACGTTGCAGCAGAACGTGGCTATTCATATGCAAGCCTAGAAACAGGGACACAAGACTTTTTCCTGCCTGCGCGCAGACTCTATGAAAAGTTTGGCTTCGAGTATTGCGGCCCCTTCGCAAATTACAAAGAAGATCCGCATAGCTGCTTCATGACAAAGTGCCTGACAAAATAATTGGAGACTAACTGACTACTCCAAAGGCAGCCGCGTCGAAGACTTCACTTCTCTTAAAGAGATATTGGAGCGAATGGCAGACACACCAGGTAGCTTGCGCAAGGTATTTTCGACAAAAGCACTGTAGTCGTCTAAATCCTTCGCAACGACTTGTAGCATAAAATCCGCTTCCCCTGTGGTGTTATGACAAGCCTGTACGTTTTCTGACTCTTCAATGATGCGTTCAAACAACAAAGTACTTTCTTCATCGTGGCTGGTACATGAGATTTGGACAAACGCCATCACACCAAACCCGACCTTACGGCGATCAATATTCGCCTGATAACTGCTGATCACCTTCTCTTCTTCGAGCTTTTTTAAACGTCGCCAGCAAGGCGTCTCGCTTAAAGACAACGCTTCGGCCAATTTTGCATTGGAGAGGCGACCATTTTTCTGTAATAGGGCCAAAAGCTGAATATCGGTTCTATCTAATGCCATTATTGAAACACTCTTACAAATATAAGGTTAAATAAGAAAGACTCTTTTAAAAAGGATGGCATTTCTGAGGTAAATAGCAAGGTAATTCCTCACCACTTTCGTACACTGAAGTCTGTAGATTGATACCTAGCCAACAGATTAAGAGGTGTGCCATGAAAGCCGTAGTGATCGAACAATTTTCATCTTTACCGACCATTCAGACCGTTGCAGATCCGACGCCTGCGTCCCATGGTGTTGTGATCAAAGTGGAAGCAACCGGTGTTTGCCGCAGCGATTGGCATTGCTGGCAAGGGCACGATACGGACGTGGTATTACCTCATGTTCCGGGCCACGAATTCGCGGGCGTCATCGCAGAAGTCGGTAAAGACGTGACGCGTTTTAAAGTCGGTGATCGTGTCACCGTTCCCTTTATCAACGCTTGTGGCGGCTGTCCAGAATGTAACTCTGGCAATCATCAAGTCTGTGGCAACCAAACACAACCAGGCTTCACCCACTGGGGTTCCTTTGCTGAATACACCACAGTGGATCAAGCAGATGTGAACCTTGTTGCTATGCCTGAAGACCTAGAGTTCACCACAGCAGCGAGCCTAGGCTGTCGTTTCGCTACCTCATTCCGTGCTGTGGTCGATCAAGGTAAAGTCTCTGCTGGACAATGGGTGGCGGTCCACGGTTGTGGTGGTGTCGGTTTATCTGCCGTCATGATTGCGCAATCACTGGGTGCTAATGTCATCGCGATTGATATTGACCAAGGCAAGCTGGAATTGGCGAAATCCCTAGGTGCAGTAGCGACCATCAACGCAAATCAAGTAGCCGATGTCGCTGAAGCGGTGGTCGAAATCACTAAAGGTGGCGCTCACGTTTCATTAGACGCATTAGGCCATTCTATTACCGCTTTCAACTCTGTAAGAAGCCTGCGTAAGTTGGGCAAACACATTCAAGTCGGGCTACTGCTCGCAGACCATGCTGCTCCGCCGATGCCCATGGCGAAAGTGATTGCTGACGAACTTGAAATCATCGGTAGCCACGGCATGCAAGCCTACCGCTACGACGCCATGTTAAGCATGATGCTTTCAGGCAAATTGGCGCCACAGAAGCTTTTAGGCCGCACGATCAGCCTAGAACAATCCATTGAAGCACTTACCACGATGGATACTGCCAGCGCGACAGGCGTTACCATTGTTACCGAGTTTTAGGAGCCAGAAGTGTCGATTAAGCAAAGTAAGATCGCCTTTATTGGCGGTGGAAATATGGCCGCAGCGATCGTCCAAGGCCTGCTCAAACAAGGTCATACAGAGCAAAGCATCGTTATCTGCGAACCCAACGCTAAGCGTGCTGAATGGCTGAAGAGTTCCTTTAATGTCCCTGTGACGGACTCAGCCGAAGTCGCTGTCTCCTTTGCAGATGCCGTAGTCTTGGCAGTGAAACCACAAGTCATGCTTTCTGTTATCGAGCCTTTGGCTCAAACAGATGCCTCAGCAGGAAAGGTCTTTATTTCTATCGCCGCGGGTACAAGTGTGCAGACGCTGGCAAGTGGACTGGGGCAAGACACTGCGATTGTGCGTCTTATGCCAAATATGCCTGCGCTGGTTAATGCAGGCATGACTGGCCTCTATGCCAACGAGCATACAGACGACCAGCAAAAAGAGATCGCGAAGTGGGTTGCTCAAGCCTGCGGAGCACTGATTGAACTAGAAGATGAAAACCAGATTAACGCTGTCACCGCGCTTTCAGGAAGTGGCCCAGCGTATTTCTTATTGATGATGCAGGCAATGCAGGAACAAGGTCGTAGCCTTGGGTTGTCTAATCAACAAATCAAAACGCTGGTCACGCAAACTGCAATTGGTGCGGGGCAACTTGCACAGGCTTCCGAATATAGCCCTGAAGAACTTTGCCAACAAATTGCATCGAAAGGTGGGACAACCGAAGCCGCCTTAAATGTGCTTAAACGCGCTAATGTAGACGGCGCTACACGACAGGCGGTCAAAGCGGCCTATGACCGCTCAATTGAATTAAGTGGAGCAAAATAAATGTCTCAATATGACAATGTCACAGTAATCAAAAAAGCGAATCAATACTTTGACGGACAAGTCACAAGTAGAAGCTTGGAGCTTAGTGATGGTAGCAAAGTAACTCTTGGTATTATGAACCCAGGAGAATTTGAGTTCAGCACTAGTGCCAAAGAACGCATGGAAATCCTGAACGGAGATCTTTTAGTTCTGCTGCCAAACGAAACAACTTGGCAGTCATACTCCAGTGGTGACGTCTTTTACGTACCAGAAAACGCTAGTTTTCAGGTGATTGCAAACAGCGTTGTAGACTACTGCTGCGCCTATCTTTAATAGCACTTTCAACCAAGTTCAGAGCAAGTAGGCACTGAAAATAAAAGCGTAGCGCTCTTAGGGACGCTACGTTTTACTTCTGCCATTTATCACCAAATAAATCCCACCAAGAATCAGTGCGGCTGAGATGATCAGTCGCATAGTGAGTGGCTCTGCGACAAAGAGAACTCCTCCGATCGCGGCGATTACTGGCACCAATAACTGCAACACACCGGCTTGGGTTGCACTTAAGTGTCTCAGTACGCGATACCAAATACTATAGCCGACACCAGAAGCCAGACCGCCAGATAGCGCAGCCAAGAGCAGGCCTTGTGGTGTGGCGAACCATTGATCCAGCGTTATCACCCCAAGTAAGACTGCCATGGGTACCGTGCGTAAAAAGTTGAAGCTGGTGTCTGCCAAAGGTGCGTTAGAACCTCTGCCTAATAAGGTATAACCGGCCCACGCCATCCCTGCTAACGCCATAAGCACTACTCCCATAATCGAAGGCGTTGATACTTGTGGTAGGACTAAATACACCAGCCCAGCAAAAGCGATCAATATGCCTATGACCTCAAGCCCTCGCAATCGATGCCCCTCTAGAAAGGTGGCAACCACCATGGTGAGCTGCACCATACCGAATAACACCAAGGCGCCACTGCCGGTTTCCAGTTGCAAATAGGCGTAAGAAAAGGCCACCGCGTAGGCAAACAACATCAAGGCTGCTAGCCAGCTACCTCGTTTAGAAGGCGCTGCTTCAGAGCCCATTGGACTCGTTGCCTTTAGCGCACGTTTAGAAGATAAGCGATTAAAGTACAGCAACAGCAGTAAAACCAATGCGCCTGTTATAAGCCGTACAATGGTAAACCCCGCTGCATCAATCCACTGCTCCGCCAACGCCAGTCGGGAAAAAACAGAGTTCGCAGCGAACGCAACAAGAGCCAAAACCGTCAGCCAAACCGTGGTCATAAGCGGAAAATCGTCCGAATTATTCAAAAAGAACCATGGTTATATCATGTTATTTGTTCAACAGATGCCCGAGAAGCGAGAAAAAACCGCACAAGGAATGTGCGAGGTGAGTACAACGCGCCCTAGTCTTGATCAAAAATGCTGTATACGTTCGAGGTAAGTTTGCTGCTTTACACGGTTTTGATAAGTCATTGGCGTAGCATGAACGAGCTTTTTAAACTCTCTTAAGAAGTGCGGTTGGTCACTAAAACCTAGATCAAACGCCATATCAGAAAACACCACCTGATCACTGTGATTGATCTGATAAACCGCCGATTGGCAACGCACAATTCGTCCAAATTGCTTGGGGGTCATGCCCATATCTGCTCGAAATTGACGTTGAATGGTACGCGTGGTGTAGCCAGTTAATTCGGCTAATTCATCGATCCTAACATTGCCCTGTAAAGCAAAAATTCGTTGCACCACAGCCTGTGTTAATGGGGCCAATTGCCGAGCACTTTTGCCTTCAAAAAACTGCTGAAATGACGCTACTTGATCGGAAAAGTTCGACTGACTGACAACCGTCTCAAACAGTTGATCTGCATGGGGAATAACGTCTTGTAAGCTAAAGTGGTGCTCTATTAACTCCTGCGCTGACACCCTTAAACAATCTGGAATTATGCCTGACGCAAATCGCACGCCGAAGTAACGATGATCTTCGACCAAATGAATATCAATGGCCTCCATGGGCGTACCAAACACTTCTGCTGTGGGACGACTCGCATCGCAGTCAAAGATGATGTCGACACAACCATCAGGTATGGCAATGGTTTCTTGCTTGGAGCGAGACATTTCAAAACTGTAAAAATGCGATATGGCTGGGTTCGTAGAACTGGCCACCGAAAACTTTTCTGCCGCACTTAATACCAGCCAAGGCTGCTTCGAACGAATTTTACCGAGACGATCAATCGTATTTTGATGAGCCATACCCACACCTTGCAAAAATAGACGATAGCGTCACGTTGCAAGCAAGATGCCATATTTTCTCTCAATTTAAAGACATTTAATCGTGTCGCAAAAATTCAATACCCGCCATTTTTTACACCCTAGGATGAAATGAATCCGATCCGAAGCACATTTCTTCAATCGGCAAAACAGCACATTAGACGTTCTCGTCATGACCAAATTTGAGGGGTTAAAACCATGTCCGACAACACAAAAATCGATTTCATTTACCTATCAGAACCAGACATGATCAAAGCCGGCGTGACCAACATGCCGACTTGTGTCGACACAATGGAAGATATGTTCGCCCTACTGCACAAAGGCGACTACCGCATGGCGGGACCAAACAACGACTCTCACGGTGCCATGGTCACCTTTCCTGAGCAGCCTGACATTCCAACCATGCCACGACACACCCCTGATCGACGCTTAATGGCGATGCCAGCATACCTGGGTGGCGACTACCAGACTTGCGGCGTGAAATGGTACGGCTCCAACATTGAGAACCGTGAAAAAGGCTTACCTCGCTCGATCTTAATGTTCACTTTGAACGACGCCGACACCGGAGCACCGCTTGCTCACATGTCCGCTAATCTACTGTCTGCGTACCGTACCGGTGCCGTCCCAGGCGTTGGCGCAAAACACCTCGCCCGTAAAGACTCAAAAGTCGTTGGTTTGTTAGGCCCTGGGGTGATGGGCAAAACGTCTATCGCAGCCTTCATGGCCGTTTGCCCAAATATCGATACCTTGAAGGTAAAAGGACGTGGTCAGAAAAGCTTGGACAGCTTCTTAACATGGGTTAACCAAACCTTCCCGCAAATCACCAATGTTCAAGTGGTTGATACCTTAGAAGACGTCGTCCGTGACGCCGACATCGTTACCTACTGCAACTCAGGTGAAACCGGCGATGTCAGCACTTATCCAATCGTAAAACGCGAGTGGGTCAAACCTGGCGCATACATTTCCATGCCTGCCTATTGCCGCTTTGATGCGGAGCTAGAAGCCAATGATGTTCGCAAAGTCATGGACAACATCGGCCTGTACGAAGCGTGGCACGAAGAAGCACCAAAACCTGCTCACATGTACATCCCAATCATTGGTTGCCGTTTTATGGACATGATTGACGAAGGTTTAATGACCAAAGATCAACTGGAAGATCTGGGAGCCATTTGTGCTGGTGAGGCACCTGGACGTCAGAATGACGATGAAATCATCGTGCTCTCAGTTGGCGGCCTACCTACAGAAGACGTGGCTTGGGCGACCAAGATTTATCAAAACGCCATTGACCAAAACATCGGCGTCAAACTGAACCTTTGGGACACACCAACACTGCGCTAATCAAATACGCTGAGAGCATTTTATGACCGATATTATCAAAGTAAAAACTGGCAACGTGTTTGAAGAAAAAGCCAGTTATTCAAGAGTGGTGGCAGTAGAAGACTGGATCTTTGTTTCCAATACCGCCGGCAGACACCCAGTTACCAAAGAGATTCCCGAAGATGTCACGGCACAGACACTACAAGTCTTTGCCAACATCGAAAGCGCTTTGCATAGCGTTGATGCTTCTCTTGGTGATGTGGTGATGTCTCGCGTATTTATTCAAAACCCAGTGGATACCGAGGTTGTGATGGCCGTCATTGGGGAGAAGTTTAAAGGCATCAACCCAGCGACAACCGTGACTTGCCCACCACTTGGTTCAACCATTTATAAAGTGGAATTAGAGCTGACGGCTTATCGCGGCTCCGCTAAAGCAAAAGTCAAAGAAGTCCTATTGACCCAGTAATACAGCCAAAGCGCTAAGCCCTCTTAGCGCTTTTTTGTTTTGGAAAACGCCATGTTAAAAACACTTGTCAAAGTTAACACCAGCAATCAACTGCCGGATTCAACCTCTGTCGTCATCATCGGCGGTGGCATTGTCGGCATTTGTGCGGCGCTGACACTAGCAGAGCGCGGAGTACCCGTCGTGGTGCTTGAAAAAGGTCACATTGCTGCCGAGCAGTCTTCGCGAAATCTGGGCTGGATTCGTAAAACCAGCCGCCACGCAGAAGATGTTCCATTGGCGCAAGCCGCTGACAAAATTTGGAGCAACCTGTCTGAACGAGTTGATGCGCCCGTTGGCTATCGTCAGGCAGGCATCATGTTCCTTGGAGACACCGATGAGCAGATGGCCATTCATGAAAAATGGTTGGACTCTGTCGCAGGTCTGGATCTCGATTCCACTCTCTTAAGCAAAGCAGAGCTAGATAAGCTTGTTCCCGGCGGGAATGGCTCTTGGAAAGGAGCGGTATATACCCCATCGGATGGTCGCGGTGAACCAACGTTAGCAACCAGCGCCATAGCTAATGCTGCCATCAAATATGGCGCGACCATCGTGCAGCAGTGCGCCGTTCGAACGCTGAGTATGCAAGCCGGCAAAGTCTCTGGTGTTATCACCGAGCTGGGGGAAATTCGCTGTGACCAAGTCCTCCTAGCCGGCGGTGCTTGGTCCCGAAGATTTTTGGGTAATCTGGGTGTGCAACTGCCTACGCTACCGGTCATTGCTTCGGTGTTGAGAACCAAGCCGATCAAAGGTCCCACTGAGATTGCCGTAGGAGGCTCAGACTTCTCATTTCGTAAGCACCAAGATGGTGGCTTTATCATCATGCAACGGGGCAAAGTCGATGCTCCATTGACCTTGGATCACCTTAAGATCGGTCTGCAATTCAAAGACCAATTACGCTTCGGGAAAGACGCGTTAAACATTTCATTTGGCAAAGAGTTTTTTGAAGACTTATCAACGCCTCGATCTTGGACAGCCAACAAGCGCTCTCCATTTGAATCCATTCGTGTTCGCGAACCCAGAATAAATCATGGCTTATTGGATGATGCCATGCGCAATACCATCAACGCTTGGCCCATTTTCAAAGACGCAGAATTAGAAGAATCGTGGGCAGGTTTGATTGATGTGACCCCGGACTCCATGCCGGTGATTGACCGTGTCCAAGACATTCCTGGATTGACTGTTGCGACAGGCTTCTCGGGACATGGCTTTGGTACTGGCCCAGCGGCGGGACAACTCGCAGCGGATATTGTCATGAACGACTCGCCGCTCGTCGACCCCGCTCCGTATCGATTTAACCGATTTTAGGTTTAGCACATTGTGTCATTCACAAGAGGAACAGAATAATGAGTGATATTACCACCACCGATGAGTTAAGCATGGCGTCGCCTTCGACCATGCAAAAAAGTACTAAGATAGGCCTAATCACGATGATGGCGATCTGTATAGGATTGGTCATTGTCCAAGGCGCGATGATTTCGGCCCTGCAAGGTATCGGAATGGGCGGCACGACGTTTGTGTTTGCAATGATTGCGGCTCTGATTATCTCCCAGTGTAATGCGATGAGCTTTGCAGAGCTTTCGCTAATGTTCCCCCAAGAAGGCACGTTAGCCACTTACACACAAAAGGCCATTGGCCACTTCCCAGCGATCGTTGCGGTCTTTGCCGGATACGTTATCGTCGCCAGCTTAGCGGTTCCTATTGAAATGTTTTTAGTAGATGCCATGCTCGCAGAGCTTCTACCTGGTATGTTTCCAGAAAAGCTTGTTCCTCTACTGATCTTAGCCGTACTCGCCATCACTAACCTAGTCGGGGCAGATGTGTTTGCCAAAGTGCAAAACTTCATTGCCTTTGTTTTGGTTAGCGCAATGGTTTTGCTGGGATTAGCAGCCATCTCGGGCGGCTCGGAGTCTGTTCAAACGCTACAAGGCACCTCAGTCGACTGGGGATTTGCCGGGGTGCTAGACGGTAGTTTCATTGGCCTAATCGCGTTGGCAATGTGGCTGTTTGTGGGGGCAGAATACATTTGCCCTATGATTAACGAAGTCAAAGACCCCAACAAAAATATTCCAAGAGCAATGAACCTATCTTTGTTCGCTATTTTCGGAATATTTTTGGCGTTTGTCTTTGGTGCCAGCTTAGTCCTTGATACAGAAACCTTGCTTGGTTCACCGATCCCTTACTTAGATTATGCCAATGCGGTATTTGGTAAATCAGGTCTGTTTATCGCCACAGTAATGGCCCTTGCCGCTACCTGTAGCACAATCAATACGATCCTAGCGGGTCTTCCGCGTATGCTTCACGGTATGGCTCAACAGAAACAAGCGTTCCCAATGCTAAAAGCGGTCAACCGCTATAATACGCCTTGGGTAGGCATCATCATGATGGCGCTGTTTACATCGATCCCGTTTGTGACGTTGGACATCGACTCGCTGATCGTTCTCGTCATTGCGGCAACCACCAGTTACCTATTGGCGTACATCATCTCTCATATTGATGTGATCGTACTACGACGCCGCTTTCCTAACCTGAAGCGCCCATACAAAACGCCGTTTTACCCCATTCCGCAAATTGTAGGGATCGTCTCAATGCTGTATGTCATTATCAATAACTCTCCCGCGCCAGAAATGACCCAAATGGTCTTTACCATTGCAGGAAGCATGCTGGCGGTCGTTGCCATCATCGGCGCACTTTGGGTGAAGTTCTACATGAAAAAAGGGCTATTCGAAGCCGATTAATCTCGCTTGATACCATAAGCGCTCCAGATATTTGGGGCGCTTCCTCGTCCCGGCAATAAGGTTACTCCGATAGCACTATCATGATGGCAAACAACACAAAGATTACCGCGCTAAAACGGTCGATCAAACGTACGTGTTTAGCAAGGAAATGCTGAGCGGCTGCGCCAAACCACACCAAGGCTAACTCTACACCTGCCTCAACCAGGGCAAATGTGGCAATGACCACAGCCATGTCCACTGCTGTTAATGCATCCACTGCCACGATAGATGGCATAAACGCTAACCAAAACAGCACAATTTTAGGGTTAGACAAGGCGATCAAGAAACCGCGCACAACTGTATGATGCCGAGATAACGATTTCTGCTGAGCAACCTCCATGTGTGGTTCATTAGCGTTGACAGAGCGCCACAATGTAAACGCCAACCAAAGTAAATACAGTGCCCCGATCCCTTTCATAAATGACACTAGCCAAGGCAGTGTGGCCACAAAAGCCGTGAGACCAACTAGGGCAATTAAGATCAAAGTCGAAAAACCCAGCGTACTGCCTAGCACCGCTTTGAAGCCTGCGGTTGCCCCTTGACGAATCGACGTCGCCAAAGCGTATGTGGAGCTTGGCCCAGGGCTTAGTGAAAGAGCGACACAGGTGATAAACAGTGCGACCCAGCTTTCCAACGTCATAACATTCTTTCTCTTTGGTAATGATTGTTAAGAGCTATCCTAGTGAATCCTACTCAGAAAGGTGCTAGCTTAAATAGACATAATTCAGCGCTATTTGGACAAAATGACTACGCCACACTTTGACTTAATCTTGTTTCCTGAGGTGACGTTACTGCCCTACGCAGGTTTCACAGATAAACTGCGCTTTAGCTCCGATGAAGACGACCGCAGTCGTCAACGTTATTGTTCTTGGCGAAGCTATCAACTGACTCAGCATCCCTTACAAGCCAGCAGTGGCTTAGGTATCGATGTTGCCCCTCTTAGCGAGAAACATGATTTTCGCAATACAGATTTTGTGGTGCTGTTTGGTGGACGCACTGCTCAGTCGGCCATTGAGCAAGCAGCTCTCTTTCGTCCGCTGTTAAAACAGATTTATCGCGCTAATACCCATATTGTTGCCATCGACAACGCGGTCTTTTGTTTAGCCGAGTGTGGCCTGCTTGATCATAAAGCGGTGACACTTCATTGGCGTCATCAACAGCAGCTAAAAGAACGCTACCCAGCAGTCAAACTTCAAGAAAAAGGATTATTTGTCACCGACGGACGCATCACCACCAGCGTGGGAGGCACTGCGACCATTGAGTTAGCTCAGGCGTTGTTGGCAAAAAAGATGAATGCACAGCGAGCAGCCAAAGGGCTGGCGGATATGATGATCACGGAGTCCCGCAATCCATTGGCGTTTATGACATGGAACAATGCGCCAGCGGTTTCGGACGCCTACGTTCATCGTGCTTTGGTATTGATGTTCGAGCATATGTCGCACCCAATCAATGTCACCGATATCAGCGCACAAGTGGGACTTAGCCGACGCCAACTGGATCGCAAATTTTTAAGTCTCTTTGGTCAATCTGCAGCCGCCTATTGGCAAAGTGTTCGCTTAGAGCAAGGTGCTTGGCTACTCACCCATTCCACACAAACGATCGAACACATTGCCGCGCAATTAGGCTATCAGCACGATGGTAACTTTCGTCAGCAATTTCGCCGCCAATTTGGTTGCACTCCAACCGAATATCGACGTCAGCCAGAGCAGCACTAAGCACCTCCAATGATCGGGTATCAAAGCCCAACCATTACCATAGAGGCGCTGCATAGCCATGGTGGATAGTTTATTGGTTCAAACGTTGTACGAGGCGAGCGCCTGCTTGAGCAGTAATTCGCTGGGTTAATAGCTGACCAAGCTCTGCCATTTGATCGTCTGAAACCCCTGCGTTTCGTGCCATATTGATGTGCGCATTCAGCTGACCATCGGTGTTTGGCATCACCGCTAAAATAGCTAAAGTTAGCAGTTCCCGATCCTGATGGGATAACACACCACGGGCAAAGACATCACCAAACAAGTGCTTTTGCAGGAACACATTGGCTCCCGGAGCGAAATCAAACAATGGACCGCCCACTGGCGCACCGACTAGGGCCGTTTGTACCGATTGCCCTAATGCTTGTGCGTCATCCTTATCTGATAAAAGTGTCGCTGGTTTGCCTTCCGCCGTGTCATATCCTGCAGCGTTACGGGCCTCGACTACTTGCATCAGAGTGTTCAAAGCATTCAGAGAACGGGGAAAACCTGCGTAGGGATACAAGTGAATCATAGCTTCTCTCAAATCACTGACTGGGACACCGTTTGCAAGAGCCACATCCAACGTATCCATTAACGCATGAGATTGACCTAATGTTGCTAAGGCAATGGTGTAAGTCAGGTGTTGCTGTCGTTCATCCAAAGCTGTGAAGTGTGTATGCTCATCCTGCAACGATGCCACCGCGGCCTGATACACCTCGTCACTGACCTTATCTTTCCAGTTAACATTTTGTCCGTCTTGGCTCGCTGTCACGACAAAGTGCGTCATCGCAGCATCAGGGGTTGCCCCATGCCAATGATCCACACCATCAGGACACCAAACCGCCTCGCCTTCATGGAATTGGATCACCTGCCCATCACGGGTTCCGGTTAAAGCAGTGCCTTGGGTGACGATCATATGTTGTCCCGCAGGGTGATCATGCCAAGCAGTTCTAGCCCCAGCTTGAAAGGTGACATAAGCACCTGAATAGGGCACGCCTTCGCGCTCAGGAAACACCACTTGTACATCGACTTGACCATCGAAAAATGCCTCAGGCCCAGAAAAAGCTGGCTGACTGCCTGCAGGATATATTTCCTGCTCCTTTGCGATGGCCTCCCCTGATAGCCCCGCGAGGGCTAGCAAAGCCGCAGGACTGAGTCGTGCCTTACGGGAACGTGCTTTATGAGCGTTTGTGTCTTGAGAG
The DNA here is from genome assembly GCF_004363305.1 of Marinomonas communis. Taxonomy (GTDB): domain Bacteria; phylum Pseudomonadota; class Gammaproteobacteria; order Pseudomonadales; family Marinomonadaceae; genus Marinomonas; species Marinomonas communis. Next base: position 213,547 of record NZ_SNZA01000002.1, read on the forward strand.
TTTGCTTGGTTAGACATCGAGACCTCCAATATCGTTGTGAAATGGTTAACACAAGATCATTAGAGCATCAGCGCCTTGGGGACATTTGAAGGATTCTCCAGCATTTTTGCCTAATCCTCCAAGCCCCTTAAGAAGTCACTATTGCTGCATTATTGTTGAGATTTGAAGTGTTGCGCGACCAATTGCTTAGCATGCTGCCACAACGCTTTAGAGCCTTTTACGATGACTTGGCCATAACGTGTCTGCACTTGCGGTTCGGTTACTTGCCCTTCGACCCAAGTGCCACCTTGCGTGGCGACGTTATGAATCAAAGGCTGAAGGCGGTCGAGGGATTTAGCGAATTGGGCGTCATCCGTTTCAGCAGCCTCAAACTCAAGCCACAGCGCTTTCAGCTCTTCCCCTTGCGCCTCAGGCAATAAACCAAAGATACGCTCAGCCGCCTGAAGCTCAGCGGCTTCTTGCGCGGAAGTATCACCGGTTTCATGAATTGGGTGATCGCCCGCATCAATTTCCACTACGTCATGCAGTAGCAGCATCTTGATCACACGATCGATGTTCACCGTCGTATTCGCACTATCTTGCAGAATGAGCGCATACATTGCCAAATGCCAAGAATGCTCCGCCGAGTTTTCTTTGCGGGACTGATCAATCAGAGGAGATTTGCGCACGACGCTTTTCAGCTGATCGATTTCTCGTAGGAAGTTTAACTGCTGTTCTAAATGAGAAAGAGGCGTTGCATCGGACATAGGGATAAGCTTCCAAACAGGGATTCAAAGAGAATGCGCTACCCTAACGCATCTCTTCAATATTCGCCAAGGCTTGTGTTATGACCTGAGCTGAGACGGCGCGGCACCCAGTCACATTCTGCCCTGCCCAAAGCGGTGAAAAATCGCCTGACTGCTGCGCTTCGGCCGCTGCTCGCAAAGGCGCTATCGCAGGTGTCGCCAATGGAAACTGCGGTGCGTCTGCACTCATCGGACCAAGCTCTTGCATCACACGATTAACGATGCCACGGGCCGCACCGCCACTGAATAAATTCGTCAATGCAGTCGTGTTAGCGGCTTCAGACTGAAGTGCAGCGCGATGTACCTCACTGGTTTGCGCTTCATCGCATAGCAAATAAGCCGTACCCACCTGTACGCCAGCGGCCCCTAGGGCCATCATGGCCGCCACGCCTTGTGCATCCGCAATACCGCCTGCTGCGATGACTGGCACGGACACTGCTTGAATGATTTGCGGTAACAGCGCAAAGATACCCACTTGCGTGGCAATGCTTTTGTCTAAGAAAAAGCCGCGATGGCCACCCGCTTCTAGGCCCTGAGCAATGATCGCATCTACCCCATGCTGCTCTAGCCAGATGGCCTCTTGCACCGTTGTCGCGCTGGCAATGATTTTCCCACCCCATGCGCGGATAGGAGCCAGTAATTCTGGATCTGGCAACCCGAAGTGAAAGCTCACCACTGGGGGCTTAAAGGCTTCTAAAACCGCCAAGGCTTGCTGGTTAAACGGCGTACGACTTGGACCAGAGGTAATGGAGGTAAGCTCAAGTCCAAGTTCTTCATAGTAAGGTAACAACGTGGCGCGCCAGCGCCCTTCGACGCCACTGTCGGGTTCAGGCGGAGTGTGACAAAAGAAATTTACGTTGTATGGGCGATCCGTCTGTTGGCTTAGGCTTTCCAGCTCCTGCGCTAAGCGCTCTTCACTCAGCATGGCACAAGGTAATGACCCAAGTCCTCCGGCATTAGACACCGCAACAGCTAATCGGTAGTCTTGAACGCCCGCCATGGGCGCTTGAATAATCGGCAGTTCAATTCCAAACAATTCCTCGATACGCACAGTCAAACCCTCCATGAAATCTACTCACTAGGCTAGCACGTCTCATGCTGAAGTCATATGACAGCAAAGGAATCCTCATCTGGGAACCTTTCATCGCTAGGCAGTCCAATAGTGAGTTGCTACAGTAACCACACATAAATTTTGTGATCACCTAAGGATTATCCTATGACGCACACCTATCACCCACTAGGTTTTACCGGCTCTCGCATTGCTCAAGGCTACTGGCGTTTGGCCGAATGGGGCATGTCAGATCAAGAATTGCTTAGCTTTATTGAGCAAAGCCTTGAAGCCGGGATCACCACCGTCGACCACGCAGATATTTATGGTGATTATCAGTGCGAAACTTTATTTGGCCGCGCCTTAGCATTGAAACCTTCATTGCGCGACAAACTGCAAATCATCAGTAAGTGCGGCATCTTACTTCCAAGCCAGCAACGTCCAGAGATCAGCAGCCACCGATACGATCAAAGTACCGGACACATTATTCAAAGCGTTGATCAATCTCTTAAAAACTTAAACGTAGATTCCCTGGATATGCTCTTGATTCACCGCCCTTCGCCATTGATGGACCCAGATCATGTAAGCGAAGCATTTGAGCACCTTTATACCGTCGGAAAAGTGAAGCACTTTGGCGTGTCGAATTTTTCTGCACAGCAGTTTGATTTGCTGCAATCTCGTATCGATATGCCACTGCTCGTCAACCAAGTGGAGCTGTCACCTTTGGAGCTAAAACACTTCAAAGACGGCACCCTAGAGCACGCTCAGCAACATGCTGTGACGCCTATGGCTTGGTCGCCCTTTGCTGGCGGTGACTTATTTAAGCTAGAAGGCATTAACCCAACCCTTTACCAAGCCATGTCTGACGTCGCAGAAGCTCATCAAGCCAGCTTTGACCAAATCGCCCTTGCTTGGCTGATGCGCCACCCTTCAGGCATTGCCCCCGTACTTGGTTCGGGCAAAATTGAGCGTGTATTGGCTGCACAGCAAGCGCTGACGATGACATTAAGCGACCATGAGTGGTTCGCCATTTGGGTGGCATCACAAGGTCATCCTGTCCCTTAATCGTTCCCCAAAATAACTAGAGACATCCTATGTTTAAAAAATTACTCGCAAGTGTTGGCATTGGCAAAGCCAATGTGGATGCCATCTTGAAAAGTGACAGCCTGCAAGCTGGCGCACCGTTTGAGGTAGAAGTCGTCATTAAAGGCGGCGATGTCGCGCAGGAAATCCAAGGGCTGTCTTTTGCCGTGATGACCAAAGCAAAAGCTACCGTTGAAACCAAAGAACATGAGCGTGAGGTGCAACGCAGTGTCGTGCTACAAGAATGGTGGCAACCGTTGGCGCTGACCGTAGAGGCGGGAGAAACCTTAACTAAAACATTCTCACTGATGCTGCATCCAGAAATCCCTGCCAGCGAATTAGCAGGGGTGACGATTGCAAAAATGTGGCTACAAACAGGCATCGACATTAAAAACGGTATCGATGGTTCTGACAAAGACCCTCTGACGATTCTGCCGTCAGCAACGCAACGAGCGGTCTTAGACTTCATTAGCCAAAGCGGCTACCGCTTGTTCAAATCGGACATTGAAGCGGGCAAGGTATCAGCACCGGGCTTCACCTCGCACCTACCTTGTTATCAAGAGTACGAATTCAAACCGGACAGTTTTTCATTGTTTGGCGTGCGTGAAATCGAAGTCACCTTCGTCGACAACGGCCAAGAAACAGGCGTTTTACTCGAAGTGGATCGTGCCTTCAAAGGCGATGGTTACCGCAGTATTTCAATCCCGAATCATTGCACCACCGTCGCCGACGTTAAGCCTTATGTTGAGAGAGTACTGGGGTAGTTTAGGCGCTCTCGCGCGTCATGATACGTAATGCTACACCCGCAGCCGCCGTACGGTTTTCAACGCCAAGTTTGGGAAAGATTTGTTCCAAATGCTTGTTAACGGTACGGGGGCTCATTTCTAAGATTTCTGCAATCTCGCGGTTGGTCTTGCCGTTCGCTATCCAGTGTAAAACGTGGGATTCACGTTCGGTCAAACCCAACTCGACTTTGAGTAACTCCGGCCCAAGCGGACGGTCCCCGTCCTCCAGTTTCACCAACGCTTCCGACTGTTCGGTGTATCCCAGAAACTTCAAGGTAAGTGGATAGTCGAGCTCTTGAAGTGGCAGACGATTCCCTTCTTCAGGTCGATGACTTAACCAGCTCCGTACCTGAGGTGCTAGATGCTCAACCTGCCAAGCGGACGTTAAGCGAGCCTTGGCCAATAGGGCATGCGCTTGTGGCGTGGCCCAAGCAACGTCGCCTTGCCCATTAAACGTCATCAAGAATTGCCCCATGCTATCAAGAGCTGACTGAGCGTTATTACTCAAGCGGGCATTGTTTAAATGCACTCGCATGCGCGCGATTAACTCATTCGGTTGAATAGGCTTGGTCAAATAATCCACCCCACCCGCTTCAAGACCGCGAACGATATCATTGGTATCAGACAAGCCCGTCATAAAGATGACAGGAATACTCGACAAGTTGGGATCCGCCTTGAGCGCATGACACGTCTCGAAACCATCCATATTTGGCATTACCGCATCGAGCAAAATGATGTCCGGTCGAATTCGCTTCGCTATGGTTAACGCCTGTCGGCCTTCTAAAGCGACTAAAACATCCATGTTGGCTTGCTCCAAAGTGTCATGGATCAGACTCAGCGCATCAGGAGAGTCGTCGACTACCAACACAATGTCATTCTTAGGGTTCGCCTTCATTTTCAAAAGTTCCACATCACACGGTGTGCTGTTTTAAGTAAGTTGCAATGCCATCAAATTGGAAGCTTTTATAGAGCGCTTCCAACTGTGCTAAATGTTGTGGATCAACAATCCCCTTGTCAGGAAGCTGATCCAAAACGCCACGTACTCCCTTTTTATACCCCATTTCCGCAAACGCCGTTAGTTCCCTGATCACTTCATGATCGGGTATGGGGACAGGTAACTCATCCGCCGCCGCGCGTTTCGGAGTTTGTTTAGACATGTCCTCTAAAGCCGACAGCGAGACAGAGTCTTCTGCTGAAACGGTTTCTTGATACACCCATTCGATCTTCAGCCACTGTTGAATCGCATCCAATAAAGCGGTGTTTTTAATGGGCTTGACCAAATATTGATTAAACGCATTTTGCTCATCGGGGCGCCTTTGGTTCTCCTGCGCATCCGCTGACAGCATGACAATCGGCACAGCATAACCTTGCTCACGCAAGACTTTAGCAAGACTTAAGCCGTTCATGCCCGGCATCGAGACATCCAGTACAAACAAGTCAGGCGAGCACGAATCCAACTCATCCAGACACAGCTTTGCATCGGCCGCTTCAACAACGTTAAAGCCTATGGGGGTTAAAATATCCGCGAGCAGACCACGCACCACGGGATCATCGTCGACCACCATAATAGTTCTTTGATAACCACGGTAACTGACTATTTTCTTGGACATTGGTGTTGCTTCTTGTCCTTGTGACACCCATGGCAACATCAAACTTACTTTGAATTCACTGCCTTCTCCGACCACCGACTTGGCTTGCAGGTCGCCCCCCATGATTTCAGTCAGTAGCTTAACAATGGTCAACCCCAAGCCCGTCCCCGGAAGGTTAGCGGTGGCGACATCACGCACCCGCTCAAAAGGATCAAAGATTCGCTGTAAATGCTCCTGCTTGATCCCAAGCCCGGTATCACGAATCACGAACTCCGCCACCTGATTACGATAATTCACTTCAAATACCACGTTACCTTTAGGCGTGTACTTCACCGCATTGGACAGCAAATTAATCAGAATTTGTCGCAAGCGCTTTTCATCTGTGACCACTTGGTTGGGCAACGGTGCTAGGATTTTTGCCTGAAAGCCAATACCTTTGCCCTGCGCTTGCATGGCAAACATACTGTTTAATTGATCAATCAGCTTCGGTAAATCCACGGTGTTTCGGTATAAGTCAAAACGCCCCGCTTCAATCTTAGAAATATCCAGCAACCCTTCAATTAGATCGGCTAAATACAAACCGCTACGATGAATAATGTCCAAGCCGTTTTGGTGCCCTGATGGGGTATTGTCTTTTTCTGAGAGTAATTGGGCATAGCCAATAATCGACTGCAAAGGCGTGCGCAGTTCATGACTGATCCCGCTTAGATAACGGCTTTTGGCTTCATTTGCCTGCTCTGCTTGTTCTTTAGCACTCTGTAGTGCCAAATCGGTTTCTTTGTGTGCCTCTACTTCTTGGGTCAACTTACGAGTTTGGCGGTTCGATTCTTTTTGCGCCACCACGCGACTTTCATGGGCCAACAAAAACAACCACGACAGCACCCCGGATACAATCAACAAAGTGAAGAACAACGCATACATAGCTTGCTCCAGCAACGCGGCTTCGCTCTCTGTTTGCGGCGCCATTTGCCGATAAATCAGCATCATCAACGCCGCGTTAATGATGTTGATCACCACCAGCATGGAGGCAAACCGTCCTAGCCGCGAGCTGATCGCGCGCACCAGTCGCTTTGGTAAAAACAGTTTCAGAAAGTAGTCACTTTGTTGAGAAATACTGGCCTGCGGCTTACAACTGTCCAAACAACGCACGTCGAGGGAACAACAAAGAGAACAAATCGGCTGTTGGTAAGCAGAACAGAAGCTCATGTCTTCGCTTTCAAACTCATTTTCACAGATACCGCACTTTAACGTGACTACAGAGTGTGCGTGAGGGTGAGAGATTGGATTGGCTTGCTTCGCTGTCGCAATCAGAGGAATTAACTCAGGGCTTTGTCGCGCAATGTAATACTTTCCTTTGGTAAGCATCGCAATCAGCGGTACACAAATAAAGCAGGCTGCAATGGCAATAAAATGCGACAGACTTTTTGCCACCTCACCAAAGATGCCCAAATAACACAGCAATCCAAGCGTGGTGGCGATTAACATCGAGCCAGTACCTACTGGATTAATGTCGTACAAATGCGCACGTTTAAACTCCACATAGTTTGGACTTAACCCTAGCGGCTTATTGATCAATAAATCCGCCGACAAGCTCGACAACCAACTCACGGCACTGATGGCAAATACGCTTAAAATCGCACCTAACGCTTGGTAAATACCCAGCTCCATCAATAGGAGCGCAATGGTAACGTTAAAGATTAGCCAGACCACGCGACCGGGGTGAGAGTGTGTAAGACGAGAGAAGAAATTCGACCACGCGATGGACCCTGCATAAGCATTGGTCAAGTTGATTTTCATCTGACAAATAAACACGAAGACAGCGGCTAAAATCAAAGCCGTCGTCGGAGAAGTCGTTAAGAACAGAAAGATTCGTTGATACAGATAAGTTGGATCGGTTGCCTGTAGGACCGTGGCACCATCAGAAATAGCCAAGTAAGCCAAAAATGACCCCAGCAGCATTTTGATCGCACCAATAAAGACCCACCCGGGCCCCGCCAATACCAGCCAAAACCACCAGCGATTGCGATTCTCTTTGGTCTTTTTCGGAAAGAAACGAAGGTAATCGACCTGTTCACCAATTTGCGCCATCAATGCAAACAACACCGAGGCCGCCGCACCAAACAGCAGCCAATCAAACCCCGTGTCTTGAGGCAAATGGCCGGGGACATACTCCGTCCAACCATAAAAATTTTGATATTCCTGCGTCACCACCACACCAATGGCCGCGACTTGTAAAACTAACCAAATCCATTGCGTGCCAGTTTGAAAGCGACTGATCGCTCTAATACCATGGGTCACAATGGGAATGACGAATAACGCTGATAAGGCATAGCCAATGGGTAAGGGAATCCCAAGCAAGACTTCCAATGCAGAGGCTAAAATGGCCGCTTCGATAGCAAAAAAGATGAAAGTGAAAGTGGCATAGATCAGCGAAGTAATCGTAGAGCCAAGATAGCCAAAGCCTGCCCCGCGTGTCAGCAGATCAATGTCTAAGCCATGTTTGGCTGAGTAATAAGCAATGGGAAAGCCAGTGATAAAGAAAACCGCAAGCACCGTCAAAATAGCAGCTACGGCATTGGTGAAGCCATAGGTAAGCGTGATAACCGCTGCCAACCCTTCTAACGCCAGAAATGCCGCCGCGCCTAGGGCGGTATGACCAACGCGGTCAATACTCATGGAATGACCTTGCTTAGCCGTATAGCGCAGCGCGTAATCTTCCATGGTTTGGTCAGCGACCCACTTGTTGTAGTGGCGCCTTACTTTGAAGATTTTCTGAGCAGCAGCCATCTCACTTCACCCCATCGTAAAACGCCAAGAACAGACAAGTTCTTGGCGTTTATTTTGGGTGTCGAACTACCCTACAACACCCCTATCTACTGGTAGATTATGCGATTGCTAATACCATACCCAATACAGCAATTACAGAGCCGCTAATACGTGTCACAAGTGGCGTACCCAGACGAGCCATCAGTTGACCAAAGCCAACACCCACCAAATGAAGAGCAGTTGTCGCAACGGCAAAACCTAGAGCGTACTGAGCTGCTGCACCGTTCGCAGGCATCTCCATACCATGCGCCACACCGTGGAAAACCGCAAAGCCGCCAGCAATGGCTGCACAAGCTGCCACAGGTAGACGTTTCGCACCCAATACCAATGCACCTAATACCATTACTGATAACAAGATACCCTGCTCAACAAATGGCACTTCTAGACCAGCCATCGCAGCACCGCCACCTAATAGCATCATGGCAACAAATGCCATCGGCACAGCCCAAAGAGCGCGACCACCCATGCTAGCAGCCCAAAGACCTACCGCAACCATCGCCAACAAGTGGTCTAAACCGCCCATTGGGTGCAGGAAGCCAGACATAAAACTAGACGTGTGCTCGTGTCCTGTGTGCGCCATCGCGACTGTTGATCCGACTGTTAGCGCTGCGACCGTCGCAGCTTTACTCATTGATATACGCATTAAATTTCTCCTAATGTTGCGTTAGCCGTAGGGATTCTACCTTATACCACAGCTTTTGCAGGTGGGATTTCTTTCGCTTCAAGCATGCCTTCTGTGACAATGAACTGAATGATGTCATCCAAGCCTTGTGCGGCTTTTAAATTCGAGAACACAAATGGGCGTTCTCCACGTTGCGCTTTGGCATCTTGATCCATGACTTCCAGTGATGCGCCTACCAATGGAGCAAGGTCGATCTTGTTAATGATCAGCAAGTCTGACTTGGTAATGCCGGGGCCACCTTTGCGTGGAATCTTATCTCCGGCAGACACGTCGATCACGTAGATGGTCAGATCAGATAATTCCGGACTAAACGTGGCACTCAAGTTATCGCCACCCGATTCTACAAACACCACGTCCAGCTCGCCGTGACGATCCAACAACTGATCAATCGCCGCCAAGTTCATCGACGCATCTTCACGAATCGCTGTATGAGGACAGCCACCGGTTTCCACACCAATGATGCGATCGGCTTCTAACGCTTCATGACGCGTTAAAAACTTGGCATCCTCTTGGGTATAAATATCATTTGTTACCACAGCGATGTTGTAGTGTTCACGCATCGCAGAACACAAAGAGCGCAATAATGCTGTCTTGCCCGAACCGACTGGGCCACCTACACCGACTCGTAGGGTTTGTTTTGGTTTACTCATGTTTCGCTCCTATTGCGATATCACTTTGTCAGTTTCGAATTGATGTTAACCCGATAAATTGGCTATAGAGTTAGGGGAATCCTCTAAGAACGGAACAACCTCGAATATTGGGTTTCATGTAAACAACTGGCGATAGCTACCGCTGGTAGGCCCGCGCCAATATCGTCTTCGCCGATGGTTTTCGACAAGGCAATTGCTTCCGATAAAGTCGGTTGCAATTCCCCCAGTAATAACTGTGCTTGGGTTTGCCCTAGAGGCACGAGCTTGGTCGCCGCAGCGATTTGGTTCTCAAGCCAAGACCATGAAAAACCCAATGCTGCGCTATCAAACTCCACTTGCCAGTGCGTCGCGGCAATCGCAAACAGCACGACAAAGCTAATGTCTTCCAAGCGTACAAACGGTGTTTCGATCTCCAAACTACGTAACAAACGCGCCAAGGCTTCGCCCATAGCTGTGTCGTTCAAACGTAATTCTTTGGTCTCACGACACGCTAAGATCAAATCGTTCAGCTCAACAATACGCGCTTCATCTCGTGTAGCCCAAGCCGCCATGGCCAAACGCAATACAGGCAAATCCACACGTGCTAACGACTGCAATAGCTGAAGCTGCGTCCAATCCGCGACCTGCGCTTGCTTTGTCACCCAACCTTTGTCAATGGCGTACTCCATGCCTTGCGAAAAGGCATAGCCACCAACAGGCAAACTGACACTACTAAGCTGCAATAAGCGCAGCAGTCCGTGATCAGTGGTGGTGATGACCATGGCTGTACGCTCCAGATTCTGGATTGAAAATGCCTTGCTCATGAGTGACGACCAATCCTAGCAAGTGCAGCATCTCTTCCAACACGTGATCTGGCTTAATTCGCAACCAACGCTCACCGACTTCCACTTTGGTGTGACGGTTGCCTAAGTGGTAACAAGCTTTAGCAAAGGTCGTCCAATCCTCGCAGCTGGCATGAGCGATGTCTTCGACCGCACCAACAATTTGAATGGTCTTGCCGCATTCAGAGCGCAAATATTCGCCCACTAACAAAGGCTTACCACGATCTAAAAACACACGAACCTCTTCACCGTTTTCGCCAACGAGTTTTAGGCGGCCGCGTTCGCGTTGTTCATGGGTCAAAATCACAGTGGTGTACACCTCATCGTGGCAATGTGTGCCGAGGCGAGTGTAAATATCTAACATAGGGCTACCCCAATTCTTCGCGCTAAGCGATTAAAACAAGTTGTACAGTTGCGCCAAAGGCAAGCTTTCCGCTGGCTCACAAGTCAGTAATTCACCGTCTGCACGCACTTCATAAGTCTGTGGGTCGACGGTGATATTCGGCATCCACGCATTATGAATCATGTCTGTTTTACGGATGTTGCGGGTGTTCTTACACGCCACCAAAGTACGATCTAAGCCAAGCGATTCTTTAATGCCATTATTCAATGCTGCTTCTGAAACAAAGGTCACAGACGTGGCCGCAGGGGCTTTGCCGAACGAGCCAAACATAGGGCGGTAATGTACTGGTTGTGGCGTTGGGATCGACGCGTTCGGGTCGCCCATGGGTGCGCTGGCAATCATGCCGCCTTTAATAATCATCGACGGTTTCACTGCAAAGAACGCAGGTTTCCATAACACCAAATCCGCCAATTTACCCGGCTCAATTGAGCCGACTTCGTGGCTGATACCGTGCGCGATCGCAGGGTTAATGGTGTATTTGGCAACATAACGTTTGGCTCGGAAGTTATCAGCCCCCACTTCTGTGTCTTCTGGCAACAAACCAAACTGTTGCTTCATCTTGTGCGCCGTTTGCCACGTACGAGTAACCACTTCCCCCACTCGGCCCATGGCTTGCGAGTCTGAGGAGATCATTGAGAAGGCACCGCGATCGTGGAAGATGTCTTCCGCCGCAATGGTTTCTTTACGAATACGCGAGTCTGCAAAGGCCACGTCCTCAGGGATGTTGCTGTCTAGGTGGTGACACACCATCAACATATCCAAATGCTCATCCACGGTGTTGTGCGTGTACGGACGTGTTGGATTGGTGGAAGACGGTAAAACGTTCGCTAAGCCTGCCGCACGAATGATGTCCGGTGCGTGACCGCCCCCTGCACCTTCCGTATGGTAGGTGTGAATCACACGGTCTTTGAAGGCATCAATGGTACTGTCGACAAAGCCTGACTCATTCAAAGTATCCGTATGGATCGCCACTTGTACGTCGTACTTTTCGGCAACCGATAAACAGCAATCAATCGAGGCCGGTGTCGTACCCCAGTCTTCGTGCAGCTTTAGACCACAAGCGCCCGCTTCTAATTGCTCTTCCAAAGCATCAGGCAAACTCGCGTTCCCTTTGCCCAAGAAACCTAAGTTCATCGGCATGCTATCAGTGGCTTGTAACATCTTACCTAAGTACCAAGGACCAGACGTACAGGTCGTAGCATTGGTACCTGTCGCAGGGCCGGTACCGCCACCAATCATTGTCGTTACACCAGACGTCAGGGCTTCTTCGATTTGCTGTGGACAAATAAAGTGAATGTGCGCATCAATGCCACCCGCCGTCAGGATCGAACCTTCACCGGCGATGACTTCAGTACCGGGTCCCACAACGATATCAACATTGTCTTGGACGTCTGGGTTACCCGCTTTACCGACTTTAAAGATACGGCCATTTTTGATACCGACATCACCTTTGACGATGCCCCAGTGATCCAACACAAGGGCATTAGTGATCACTAAATCTACCGCCACATCATTGGTTAATTGGCTTTGTCCCATGCCGTCACGGATGACTTTACCGCCACCAAACTTCACTTCGTCGCCGTACGTGGTGAAATCTTTTTCTACCTGAATCCAAAGGTCGGTATCCCCTAAACGCACGCGATCGCCGGTCGTTGGACCAAACATCTGTGCGTAGCTTTGTCTGTCCATTATCGCCATTATTCTGCTCCCTCTGCCAAGCTGCCCATCACTTCACCACGAAAGCCATAAATCGTTTTCGTACCTGCGTATTCGACTAATTCCACTTCACGCCCTTGGCCCGGTTCAAAACGCACCGCGGTTCCTGAAGCAATGTTCAAGCGGTAACCTTTGGCTTGGTCGCGATCAAATACCAGAGCAGGGTTCACTTCATAAAAATGGTAATGGGAGCCAATTTGTACTGGGCGATCGCCGGTATTTTCAACACGTAATGTCAGTGTCTTACGACCTTCGTTTAGCTCGATCACTCCATCAGCGACCTGAATTTCACCTGGAATCATGTTGCCTCCGTGAGTTAGTTAATCGGGTTATGCACAGTGACCAATTTCGTGCCGTCTGGGAACGTCGCTTCCACCTGTACTTCGTGGATCAAATCCGCGACGCCATCCATCACTTGTTCCGCACTCAATAAGGTCTTACCAAATGCCATCAGCTCGGCCACGGTTTTACCATCTCGTGCACCTTCAATAATTTCCATGGTGATGTAGGCCATGGCTTCGGGGTAGTTCAACTTCAGGCCACGATTTAAACGTCGTTCAGCCAACAAGGCTGCTGTGAACACCAGCAGCTTGTCCTTTTCTCTTGGTAGTAATTCCATCGTTCAACCCTTTATTCGTTATCATTTTGCTTCGCGCATGGCGGTAGCAGCCTTTGGTTTAGGTTGCCCAAATTCTCGGCGCACACGCTGTTTTATCGATCAATACTGGGCGTAGCACTTCCCAGCATCGCGTAAACAATCGCTTCATTTTTTCGCTGTCATGACTCAAGCTACGCAGCACAATAAACTCATCCACTTGGGTCACGCCGGACAAGCCATCGTTGTCTTGGCAAAGACCTCTCAGGGTCTCCAGCACTCCCTCTTCCACGTTCAAAAATGGTCCAGCCAGCAATAAGCCGTTCACTGGGTTGCCTTGCAAACCCGCTTTGCCTGCCATCAAGCCACGACTGTATTCATCGACCAATAAGCGCTCACGCAAGCGCAAACGCCCATCGACACGAATCTGAAAGCTTTGATCGGCTTGCCCAGTTCCAAAATCCAATTGGTTAGCCGGTAAACCAAAGCAAGTAATCTCCCAGCCAATGAAGCGCGCACTGCCATGCAGCTCAATCTGGTTACGTAGTCGTGTGTTGGCATCAGGGTAAAGAATGGTTTCTTGTGGCAGCCATTCCATGATGGCGTCTTTCGGCACATGCAAACGAGTCGTTTGACGTTGTAAGGTTCGATCTGGACGCGCTTTGTATACGCGCCCCGCACCAGGGGTAGTAATCAGCACATGGGTGTCCGGAGCTTGGTTGGATTCGATCACTAGCTCATCACCCGATACCAAACCGCCAGGGGGATGCAATAAGTACACATGAGCCGTGTCTTTGCCTTCTGGATAAAAGGGCTTTTGCACATACAAAGGCCCCTTGTGGTCACAGGTTTTTAATACGGTGCCACGAGCACTCTTAGTGAAACCAAGCGTTAAATACGCCTGCCACTGACTGGCAGGTGAAACGGTTTCTATTGAGGGCAACGCATCTTTTACAACACTCATGCAATTCCTTAGCTTGCTTTCAAAGTCTATACCGCGAGGTATTGCTTAATCAGATCGTCATTCAAGTTTTCCATCTTGTCAGCCGCGACGATACGACCCTTTTCCATCAGACGAAACTCTTTGCCTACGCGGCGGGCGAACCCCAATTTCTGTTCGATTAAGATCACGGTGAGGCCTTCCTCCTCATTGAGCTTAAGAATCACGTCGCCAATCTGCTTCACAATGTTTGGTTGAATACCTTCATTTGGCTCATCCAAGATCAACACCTTTGGCTCAAGCACCAAAGCGCGACCAATCGCTAATTGTTGTTGCTGACCACCGGATAAATCACCGCCGCGGCGGTGCAACATTTCTTTGAGCACCGGAAACAATTCAAAAATCTTTTCCGGAATCTCTTTGCTTTTGCGAACTGGCAGACCGATACGTAAGTTTTCTTCGACCGTTAGCATGGGAAAGATATCGCGCCCTTGGGGTACATAGCCGATCCCTTCATAAGCTCGACGTTCAGCACTCAGCTTGTGCAGCGCTTGGTTATTCATCGTGATTTCACCGCTTTTAATCGGTAACAACCCCATGATGGCTTTCATTAACGTGGTTTTGCCCACACCGTTGCGCCCCATGATGCAGGTGATTGAGCCCGGCTCGATGTCTAAGTCCAAATCCCAGAGTATTTGCGTGCCACCGTAAAGTTGGCTCACTTTGTTCATTGAAATCATACTTAGGCCTCCACCGCTTCTTCACCGAGGTAAACCTCGATCACATCTTTATTGCTTTGAATCTGATCCATAGTGCCTTCTGCGAGCACCGAGCCTTGGTGAAGCACCGTTACAGTGCGTGCAATGCTGCGCACAAACTCCATATCGTGCTCCACTACAATCACCGTTCGCTCTCCTGCTAACGATGTCAGCAGCTCTGCAGTCCGCTCAGTCTCTTGTGCGGTCATCCCAGCAACCGGTTCGTCGATCAATAACAAACGCGGATCCGATACCAACAACATGCCAATTTCGAGCCATTGTTTCTGGCCATGTGACAAAGCACCCGCCTTCATAAAACGCTGTTGCTTCAAGCCAATGATGGCGAGCACTTCATCAATACGATCAATTTCAGAAGGGGATAAGTTGGCAAACAAGGTCGGCAGCACACGCTTATCGGTTTTCAAGGACAGCTCTAAGTTGTCAAACACGGTTTGTTCTTCAAACACGGTCGGCTTTTGGAATTTACGCCCAATGCCAAGTTGCGCAATGTCGGCCTCGTCTTTGGTCAGCAGGTTATGCGTCTGACCAAAATACACCGACCCTGCATCAGGTTTGGATTTACCTGTAATCACGTCCATCAGTGTGGTTTTGCCCGCGCCATTGGCACCAATTAAGCAACGCAACTCCCCATCGTTGACATACAGGTTCAGATCATTAAGCGCTTTGAAGCCATCAAAACTGAGATTTAAGCCCTCTACGTACAGAATCATTTGATTCGATACGTCGATCTTAGCCGCTTGTTCCGGGGCTAAGAATGGCCAAACTTGATCTCGACGAAAGGTCTCTCGTAGCCCTTGGATCGAATTATCGAATGCACTCATGATGTCACCTCCTGAGATGAAGCGGGCTGACGTTTCGATTTCAGCTGCCCGTAAAGGCCAATCAATCCTTTTGGTAAGAACAAGGTGACTAGGACAAATAAAGCCCCCAGTGCAAACAACCAACCATCCGGCATAATGGCGGTGAAACGGGTTTTCGCATAATTCACCAATAACGCTCCGATAATGGCGCCAATCAAGGTGCCACGGCCACCAACCGCTACCCAAATCACCACTTCAATAGAATTGATAGGAGAGAATTCACCCGGGTTAATGATGCCAACCTGAGGTACGTACAAGGCCCCTGCCACACCCGCAATCACAGCTGAATAAACAAACAGCCACACTTTATAGCGCTCAGTGCGATAGCCGATAAAACGGGTACGTGCTTCGGCATCGCGCACCGCCAAAGTAACCTTACCTAAGCGTGACGACAGGATACGTTGGCTCAGCATCAACACGACTGCCAATAAGACCGCGGTAATGATAAACAGCGACACTCGCGTGCTGTCGGACTGCAAATCAAAGCCTAGGATCTCTTTAAAGTCGGTCAGACCGTTGTTACCGCCGAAGCCCATTTCGTTACGAAAGAAGGCCAGCAACAGAGCATAAGTCAACGCTTGCGTCATGATCGATAGGTACACCCCCGTCACACGAGAACGGAACGCCAACCACCCAAAGACAAAGGCTAATAACCCCGGAACCAGTACTGCCATGATCATGGCAAACCAAAATTGATCCATACCATGCCAAAACCAAGGCAACTCCTGCCAATCTAGAAACACCATAAAATCAGGCAGAATTGGATGCCCATACACACCACGATCACCGATCTGACGCATGAGGTACATGCCCATGGCATAGCCGCCCAGCGCAAAGAATGCGCCGTGGCCTAAGCTCAAAATACCGCAGTAACCCCAGATAATATCCACCGCCAGTGCTAGCATGGCGTAGCACAAATATTTGCCTAACAAGGTAATACTGTAAGTACTCACATACAGCGCAGAGTCTTGCGGTAATAACAAGTTAGCGGCTGAAGCCAAAACCGTGACCGCTAAAAGAAGGATGACAAACGGCAGCGTGTATTTGCCTGATGAGCGACCTTCGGAAAACCAGTTGATCAGCTTGCTCATTCTGCTGCTCTCCCTTTTTGTGGGAACAATCCTTTAGGACGTTTCTGAATAAATAGGATGATGAAGACCAACACCAAGATCGCAGCCAACACCGCGCCCGTGGTTGGCTCTAGGAATTTGTTTGCGATACCTAAGGTAAACGCAGCGACTAACGTACCCAGTAAGTTACCCACGCCACCGAAGACCACCACCATGAACGAGTCAATGATGTACGCTTGGCCAAGGTTTGGCCCAACGTTGGTTAATTGAGACAAAGCCACCCCAGCGATACCCGCAATGCCTGAACCCAAACCAAAGGTCATCGCATCGACCCACTCGGTTTTAACCCCCATGGCTTTGGCCATACTGCGGTTTTGCGACACAGCGCGTACGTTTAGACCTAATGAACTTTTCTTCAAAATGAACACCAGTGCCAAGAACACCAGCAAAGCAAACGCTAAGATATATAAACGGTTCAACGTCAAAGACAGCACTGGGTTAATTTCCCAAGAACCACTCATCCAGCTCGGTGTTGACACTTGACGGTTAAGCGGAGAGAAAATCGTACGCACCAGCTGTTGTAAAATCAGGCTGATACCAAAAGTCGCTAACAAGGTTTCCAATGGACGACCATGCAGTCGACAAATGACTAGACGCTCAATCAATACGCCCATCAGACCAGAGACAAGGAACGCAGCAGGAATCGCTACCCAAATGGAGTAGTCGATATAGTTCGGCATGATCAGCTGCACAACATAAGTGGTGTAAGCACCCAACATGATCATTTCACCGTGCGCCATGTTGATCACACCCATCACACCAAAGGTGATCGCCAAACCAATCGATGCCAACAGTAAGACTGAGCCAAGGCTCAAACCAAAGAACAGCTGATCCACCAACGCGTAACGTTCTACCTGTCGGTTAATGTTCACAAGCGCCTTGTCTGCCGCCGCAGCCACCACTTCATTGCTATCTCGGGACAGTTTTAATAAGACGTTGCGTACATCGTTTTCTAAACTGCCTCCTAAAAACTCAATCGCCGTCACACGAGTAATTTGGCTATTGCTTTTATCCGTTGCCGTGTAAATCGATAATGCAGTTTGCATCATCTGCTTCACATCGCTGTTCGACTCTTTGGGGAATAAGGTTTCTAGCGTTGCAAAAGTGTCCTCATCAATGTCTGACAACAGCTCACGCACCGCCCCTTCGCGCACATCAGCATTGTTTGAGGTTAACTGGATACGCGCGATCACACCACGCAACAAGCCACGCAACTTATTGTTTACTTTGATTTTCTTGACGTCTTTACTGGAAAGACCCAACAGCTGCTCTTGGCTAAATGGGTCGATATAGACCTCTTTACCTTGCACATCGGTTTCCACCACAATGGTTTTGCTGTCTTTAACAAAATGCAGATCACCCGCGAGCCAAGCTCGAAATACTGGCAACAGGGATTCGTCCCCTTGCGCTTCGAGTTGCTCAACCATATCGGGTAATTTGGAAAGCTTGGTTGTTGTTAATTGTTCAAGTAGAACCTCAGTTGTCGCCGCATGTACTGGCATCCAACTGGCAAACATTAACAAACAAAATGAGATGAGATATTTCACGAAATACTCCAGGATTGAGAAGAATGGGGCGTTAGAAAAGACCCTCAGATTGCTCTGAGGGCCAAGTTTTAACCCTGGGACATGGTCAAATTAGTAGTTCTGACCTGAACACGTTTTCGTTTCCGTGTTGTAGTTGCCACACTTCACTGGATCCGTCCAATCGGCAATCAGGTCTTTAGAACCTGGTAGGAAGTCAGACCACGCGTCGCCTGGTACAACGCCTTCTGTTTCCCATACAGTCTCAAACTGACCGTCGTCTTGGATTTCACCAATCAGAACCGGCTTGCTCAAGTGGTGGTTTTTGTTCATCACAGCCACACCGCCTGTTAGGTTAGGTGTTTCTTGGCCGATCATTGCTTGCTCAACCGCATCCACGTCCGTCGTACCCGCTTCCGTTACCGCGTTAGCCCACATGTTGAAACCGATGTAAGTCGCTTCCATTGGGTCATTCGTTACACGATCTGGGTTCTTAGTGAAAGCTTTCCATTGAGTGATGAACTCTTCGTTTTCTTCTGTCTCAACGCTCTGGAAGTAGTTCCAAGCCGCTAAGTGACCCACTAGAGGAGCGGTATCTAGACCAGAAAGCTCTTCTTCACCTACAGAGAATGCAACAACTGGGATATCTTCAGAAGAGATACCTTGGTTACCTAGCTCTTTGTAGAAAGGCACGTTTGCGTCACCGTTGATGGTAGAAACAACGGCTGTTTTCTTACCTTCAGAACCGAATTTAGCGATATCCGCTACGATCGACTGCCAATCAGAATGACCAAAAGGCGTGTAGTTGATCATGATGTCTTCTTCTGCGACACCCATGTCTTTTAGGTAAGCTTCAAGAATTTTGTTAGTGGTACGTGGGTAAACGTAGTCCGTACCCGCTAGCACCCAACGCTCAACACCGAGCTCATCCTTTAGGTAGTTAACCGCTGGAATCGCTTGTTGGTTCGGCGCAGCGCCTGTGTAGAACACGTTTTTAGACGACTCTTCACCTTCGTACTGAACTGGGTAGAACATCAAACCGTTAAGTTCTTCGATAACCGGTAGAACCGATTTACGAGAAACCGATGTCCAGCAACCGAAAATCACGTCTACGTCTTTTTCAGTAATCAACTCACGCGCTTTCTCTGCAAACAAAGGCCAGTTTGACGCAGGGTCAACGACCACAGCTTCTAGTTTTTTACCTAGCAAACCACCTTTCTTGTTTTGCTCTTCTACCATCATTAGAACAGTGTCTTTTAATGTGGTTTCAGAAATCGCCATCGTGCCAGACAAAGAGTGCAGCACACCTACTTTGATCGTGTCATCAGCAGCCATCGAAGGAAAAGCGATAAGCGTTGCACCGGAGAGCGCAATCGCAGAAGCAAGCGTTTTAAGTTTCATGATTGGAGTCGTCCTTTGTGATAGTGATTTTTTTGAGCTGATAAGCAGACCTAACTAAAACCTGCGACGCTGCATATCAGTACAACCAGTATTCAAAAATCACATCCAAAACGGTATGCGCGAAACACCCTAGGCGCATACGTCATTTGACGTAGTCGTTCTTAAAATGCGTTTTCTATTTAGCTCCCACTGGAAGGCATCTCGACAATGATGTGTTTAAGCTCGGTGAACGAATGTAGACCATTGATGCCCAGTTCACGGCCGATACCACTTTGACCGAAGCCGCCCCATGATAGCTGTGGCAAGACGATTTGATCGGTGTTTATCCAGATCACGCCTGCACGCAGCTGATTGGCAATATCTAGTGCCGTTGCCTTGTCTTTGGCAACAACAGAGCCCGCAAGGCCGAACTCACTGTCATTGGATTTTGCAATCGCTTCATCAAGTGTCGAATACGGAGCCACACACAAGACGGGGCCAAAGATTTCTTCATTCCATAGCACGCTGCTTGTCGGTACATTTTCGTAAACCGTTGGCGAAACGAAAAAGCCCTCTTTCACCTGCCCACCGATAAGACAGGATAAGCCCTCTTGCTTTGCTTGAGCGAAGTAGCTTGAGACTTTGTCAAACTGCATAGCACAACTCAAAGGCCCCATATCCGTGCTCTCCAGTAAGGGGTCGCCTAATGATAAAGCTGCAACTTTGTTTTTCAGTGCAACGAGAAATGGCTCATACAATGAGGTATGAACGTGAACACGTGAGGTAGCAGAACACATTTGCCCAGCGTTGAAGAAAATTCCGTTCGCCGCCAATTGTGCGGCTTCATCGATGTCAGCATCGGCACACACGATCAAAGAGGACTTCCCCCCCAACTCTAAACTCAAGTTTTTCAATGTCGGCGCGCTGGCCGCCATAATCTTCTGGCCAACACGCGTACTACCGGTAAAAGACACCTTGTCGACTTTTGGGCTGTCGACAAGATATTGCCCCACCTCAGCTTCACCGAATACGATATTGAGTACGCCTTTAGGCAATTGAATATCATCACAAATATCCGCCAATATACTCTCCGGCCAAGGCGATATCTCTGACGGTTTTAAAATCACCGTACAACCTGCAGCGAGCGCTGGTGCCAGCTTCCATGCGGTGGTCACCGTTGGAAAGTTCCATGGCACAATCAACCCAACTACACCTACGGGAGCGTAGTGCTTAATCGCACCATAACCTGTTCCTTCAACCGCCTCAGGCAGTTCATTACCGAGACAGTTTGTGTCTAACAAACCTGCGTAATATTCGTAACACGCGATGGCATCTTCGACATCTAGGCGAGCTTCGACAATCGGTTTACCAACACTCACGACAATACTGTTTGCAAGCGCCTCTTGGCGGGCTCGAAAGCCCTCTGCAATGCCTTTTAAATATTGCGCGCGAATGGCCTTTGTACTCTCTGACCAACCTTTAAAAGCGCGATGTGCAGCACTGATCGCCGTGTCAATCTGGTCCGTTGAAGCAGTCGGCATGGAGCCAAACGCTTGCTGTGAGAAGGGGTTGATCAGTGGTCGAGTTGTATCCGAATCAGTATGACGGGACTCAATGTAATGCTTCAAATTCATAAAACTATCCAGTCTCTATTAAGCAACAGCGTTGTTGGTCTTGAATGCCACTTTCGACAAGGTGAAATACAAAACGCCGGAAATAACGAAGGTAAACGCCGTGACAAATTCCAATGGGTGAACATAAGTAAAGTACAACGAAGCAAACACACTAATCAGGTAAGCTAACAGTGCGCCATAACTGATGTTAACGCTCACGTCCTCTGCCATTGTTTTGTTGTTGAGCACGTAGTAATCCACCAGCATGATCGCAAAAACAGGGATCATGAAAGCGCCAACCAATAAGATCCAATCAAAGAACGACGCCATAAGCAGCTCTTGTAACAGGGAGGCCAGCAATGCAACCGCACCAAATACAAATACCACTGCCTTAAAGGAAAATTGACGAGATAAAGACATCGCACTCATGGTGATACTGTAGAGCGTCATAATGTTGGTCGTAACAACCGATAGAAACATCACCAGTGCTGCTGCCGCCGCAAACCCAGGTGTTAACAGTTCAGAAGGATCATAAGTAGAAGGCTGACCATTCAAAATAGAGATCGAAGCCACCAAAATGCCCAATCCCATCGCGACCAAGGTACCGACCATATAACCGATGGAAATACCTGCTACACTTGTCTTGACCGATTTACAGTAGCGGTTGTAGTCACAAGGTAACGCCATCCAAGAAAACGCTGTCGCTAAGACAATATCGAATACGATGGAACCTGTTAGACCTGGCTCTTCTGATAAAGGCACCTCTTTTAGGTCGGTTAAACCGTTCATATCCAGCAGGTAATAGATAACACCCAACGCCAAGATCAGCATCAAACCTGACGCCCAACCTTCAATCTTTTGAATCCCTGAATGCCCAAGCATGGTGACAAATAAGACAATACCCTGGGTAATGATGATCGACAGTACGATATGGTCGAACCCAAACCAGATACTCAGCACTTTATTTAATGCGATACCACCTAAATAGCCTTGAATAATGCCCCAGCCCATCAATAGCACTAAGTTCAATGCGGCAAACGCCTTCGCCCCAGATGTTCCAAAGACATTGCGAGCATAAACAAAAGTGGTCAAGCCGGTACGCGTTCCAATGGCGGCAATCGATGCCAGTGCTATACAGCCAAAAACGGAACCAACAAAAACAATGCTAATGGCAGAAATAGGGTCAACATCGGGAATAAACATCTGCCCAGTCATGACGGTTGGCACCACCAATGCGCCTGCTAACCAAAGAAAGATTGTGCTAATTAAACCGACATTGCGCTCATTTGCGGAGCACGCGCTTACCGTATCGTGGGACTGACTCATAATAGGCCTCGTTCATTTGTGATATTTAAATATTATTTTTTGGCACACTTTAAAAGCCTGATGCTTATTTCTTCTGGGGAGGAGGGCTAGTTGCGAAACCCAATAGAAAGATAACAAGCATCAGACAAACTCTAAATTATTGTTATGTTTAGAAAAATGACGTTATCTGTAAGCAACGCCCGGTAAGACACAGAGCATTTCATACAGTAGATTGGCTGCCAGCTGAGAGGTATTCCCGCTGACATCATAAGGCGGCGACACTTCCACAAGATCCCCCCCGACAATGTTAAGCCCTTTACAACCGCGCACGATCTCTAGTGCTTGGATAGAAGTTAATCCCCCTACTTCTGGTGTTCCGGTACCTGGTGCCCAAGCAGGGTCAATACCGTCGATATCGAAAGAAATGTAGATTGGCGTATCGCCTACTTTTTCACGGATCTCTGCCATCAAAGGCTCAAGAGACTTATGCCAGCAATCTTCTGCTGTGTATAAGGTGAAGCCTTGCTGAGTTCCCCATTTAAAGTCTTCCGCAGAGTAGCCTTGTGCGCGTTGACCGATTTGAAACACACGATCGCAGTCCAGTAGGCCTTCTTCTACTGCTCGACGGAACGTCGTTCCATGAGCAATTTTTTCACCAAACATATTGTCGTTGGTGTCCGTGTGAGCATCGATGTGAATCAAAGCCACGGGGCCATGTTTTTCTTTAATCGCACGTAAAATGGGTAGCGTAAGCGTGTGATCGCCGCCCAAGGTCAATGGAATCAGCGAGTATTGGTTCAAGGCTTTGTAATACTGCTCGATGATGTCGACTGACTTAAGCAGGTTATAAGTGTTAATGGGCACATCACCGATATCCGCAACCGACAATGCATCAAAAGGCGCTGCGCCCGTCGCCATGTTATATGGGCGAATCATTACCGACTCCGCACGGATTTGACGTGGACCGTAGCGAGTACCTGCGCGTTGCGATGTCCCCACATCCAAAGGAATACCTATGAAAGCAGCATCTAGCCCTTCCAGCTGCTCTGTAAACGGCAGTCTCATCATAGTGGCACGCCCTGCGAAGCGAGGGACATCGTTACCGCTTTGTGGTTGATGAAGTACTTTTTCCATATTGAATTAACCTTAAATTTTTCTAGCGAAATGGGTTCTATAAATTGGTTAATTTCAATATTGTTAAATTAATATTTCTTGTTAAATAGCATATTTGAAAAAATTACTTCACAAATTACTGAAGTAAAAACAACGAAGAGTTCACAACAATATGAAGCATAAAAGAGTCAACATTCGCCTACTCGAAGTTTTTGTGTCTGTGGTTCGCCATCAAGGTTATTCCGGAGCGCAGCAGGATCTAAACCTAACCACATCAGCAATCAGTAACTACATGAGCGAGCTGGAAGAACATGTTGGTTTTATCTTATGCCGACGTGGGCGCTCAGGCTTTATGCTGACTGAAAAAGGTCAAAAGTATCTGCAATATGTGGAAACTTTTTTGGAAGAGTATGACCAACTCGAAAAGGCCTCCCTCGCGTTGGATGGCAATGAAGTGGGCGCCTTTAATCTCGCAATTTTAGATGCAACGGTGATGGACAAAACCCTCAACTTGCCTGAGATTTTGCGTGCGTTTCACGATGAATTTCCGGGAACTCAGTTAAATCTATTAACTCGTGGTCCACATGAGTTGGTTCAAGGGGTGCTGGATGAGCGCTTTGATGCAGCAATTGGCACTTTCCCTTCAAAAGTTAGCAACTTAATCGACATCCCGCTCTACAAAGAACAGCACTGGCTCTATTGCAGCCACCAGCATCCCTTATTCAATGAGCATTTACCGTCTATCGAAGAAGTGAAAAAGTTCGGAGTGGTGAGTCGTAGCTATTGGAAAAGTGCGGATTTGAGAAAGCGTGGTTTTGGTTACAGCACCGCGACCGTTGATACTATGGAAGCCCAGCTCGCTTTGATTCTTTCGGGAAGATACGTTGGCTATCTTCCCGAAAACTACGCCGAGCTTTACATGCAGAAAAATTTATTGAAACCCATTACCCCTAGTGAATTCGGCTTCCAAGCCCCCTTCTCCTTAGTCTTTAAACGCGGTCGAGCACGAGAGCTTCCGATCAAGAAGCTACGCGAATTAGCCAAGGAGCATGCACAAAAGTCTTACCGCAATGCTTAAGCAAAACGCTTTGCGCCCGCCACACACAGCACTGCGACTAAGGTGATCCACAACATGGTCAGACTGATGCTTTCTTGCAGTAACCATGCAGCTAACACGAATCCAATAAATGGTTGAATCAATTGCAGCTGACTGACCGCTGCAATGCCTCCTAATGCCAAGCCTCGATACCAAAAGACAAAACCAAACAGCATGCTAAACAAGGATACATAACCTAAGCCTAGCCACGCTGACGTGGACACCTCTGCAAAAGAGCTTGGCCAAAGGATCAACGTCAATGGCAACATAACAGGGAGAGAAACCACCAAGGACCAACAAATCACCTGCCATCCACCTAGCACTCGTGACAAACGTGCGCCTTCGGCATAGCCCATGCCGCATGCCACAATCGCCGCCAGCATCAGTCCATCACCCACCAAAGAGGCTTCGCCTGATCCTAGTGTTGCATAGCCCGCCACCAGCACCGCACCCACCAAAGAAAACAGCCAAAATGGCCAACTCGGGCGTTCGCCGCCTCTTAACACCGCAAACAATGCTGTGCAGATTGGTAGCAAGCCGACAAATACCACGCAGTGTGCCGAGGTGACGTATAACAGTGCGAAGCCTGTTAATAATGGAAATCCCACCACTACGCCCAAAGCACTCAATAATAGCGTCGAAATTTGTGAGGCATTGGGACGAGGTTGTTTTAGTAAATACAAACATAACAACGCTAGGATTCCCGCAATCGACGCACGTGCAACGGTTAAAAATGTTGGGTCAAAGCCCTGTAAGGCAATTCGAGTAGCGGGCAATGAGCCCGCAAATGTCGTTACCCCAACAAAACCACTGAGCCAACCTTGAGTTGTTTTCTTCATAATGTTCTCCCTTTATCAATCATCTTATAAAACCGAAAAAAGACTCTTAAAAGGAGACACAAACCGATACAATTTTAAAAAACTGTTATGGTAATTTTTGCAATACAGTGAATTCACGAGGAGGCGTTACATGGCCCGCACAGGCACTTTAATCGAAGCGGTAATGGCAGATATTGAATCGAAAATCGCATCGCGGGCTTACTTGCCCAATACACGTTTGCCGTCGGTTCGCGCGCAAGCCAAAGCCATGCAAGTGTCTGTGTCTACCGTCGTTGAAGCTTATGATCGACTCGTTGCAGAAGGCTCTATTATTTCGCGCCCAGGAGCAGGCTTTTATACCTCGGGCCACATTGCGCCGTTAGACTTAAACCAAATTGGTCCTAAAGTCGCTCGTGAAATTGATCCGTTATGGGTGTCGAAAGAATCCTTGGAGGCTGCTCCAGATTCTTTGATGCCAGGCTGTGGCTGGTTGCCTTCTGAGTGGCTTTATCAAACGGGGATTAAGCGCGCTTTGCGTCATCTCGCTAGAAGCAACTCCCCAGATTTAACTGAATACGCCTCCCCTAAAGGCTCTTTGGCCTTTCGGCAATTTCTGCAACGTCGTTTGTTAGGGCAAAATATCGAAGCCTCCTCGGAGCAAATTATGCTGACCGAATCCGGCACGCATGCCATTGATCTGATTGGTCGCTTCCTCCTCTCACCAGGTGATACCGTGCTCGTGGACGATCCTTGTTACTTTAACTTTCATGCCTTGCTAAAAGCCCACCGAGTGAACATTTTTGGCATCCCTTATTCCCCCAATGGTCCAGATATTGAGTGTTTTGAACGAGCGTTATCGGAGTATCAACCAAGGCTTTATCTGACCAATTCTGGTGTGCATAACCCCACTGGCGCGCACTTAAGTCATAGCGTTGCTCATCGTTTACTGACATTGGCGAAAGCTTCCGAATTGGTGATCGTTGAAGACGATATTTTTGCCGATTTAGAAACCACCCGTACGCCACGATTAGCGGCCTTTGACGGTTTAGATCAAGTGATTGAGATTGGTAGTTTTTCAAAAACAGTCTCCGCATCCGTACGTTGTGGCTACATCGCAGCGAAACAGGACTGGATCGAACAACTGGTGGATCTAAAGATAGCCACCTCTTTCAGTGGCAACCGTCTAGACAGTGAAATAGTCCTGCAAACGCTCACCGACAGTGGCTATCGTAAACATATGGAGAGGCTTCACGGATGGCTCGCCAAGCAGCGTATCAGTGTTTCAAAACGACTAGTCAGCTTGGGAATAGAGCCTTGGATCCAACCAAAAGACGGCATGTTCCTATGGTGTCGTTTACCCACAGGAACGAATGCAACGCAATTGGCTCAAGATTGCTTAAGTAAAGGTGTAGTACTGGCTCCAGGCAATGTGTTTAGCCAATCGCAAAGTGCTCATGATTACCTGCGTTTCAATGTCGCCCAATGCACAGATCCAAAGATTTTTGAAACATTGGAATGGGCGTTAGAGCGCCAAATGCAAGAAGGCCCCTAATTAGGAGCCTTCTTAAATCATTTTAATTCGCTGAACAAATTACGCTTTCTTAACGAACTTAGATTTCAGCATCATGTCACCAGCGCCGTCGACTTTACAGTCGATGTCATGGTCGCCGTCGACGAAGCGTTTGATGGTCGCTTTCGTGCCGACTTTCAGTACTTGAGAAGAGCCTTTTACTTTCAGGTCTTTGGTCAAGGTTACCTTGTCACCTTCCGCTAGCAGGTTGCCAACTGCGTCTTTTAGGATCAGCGCGTCTTCGTCTACCACTTCTTCATTCGGGTTCCACTCGTGAGCACACTCAGGGCAGATCAACATGGCCTGATCTTCATAAACGTATTCAGAGTTGCACTTTGGGCAAGCTGGAAGACTCATACTTCAATAACCTCAATAGAAATAGGGAATAATGTGCGCGGCATTATAACGCAATGACAATAACATGATAATGCTTTTGGCAAATTAGCCTTTCTTAGGGGCTTCTTCTAGTACTTCTTTGGTGAAATCCACATCGTGATCTTCTAAATAACCACGTATCAGCTGACGCACCACTTGTGAGGGCGTTAAGTCTTTTTCAGCACATAGTTTCTCAAACGCCTTCTTTTTACGAGGGTCGAGCAATACAGTAAAACGGGCAGTTTTGCTTTCCATTAGGCATCCTTAGAACGTCTATTCATTATCATTTGATTATAATACCCGATAAGGAATTTCATCTCTATACATTGTATTTTCTCCCTATAATCGCCATGAACAGGACAGGGTATTGAAGATCATGAAAAAACTGTCGGAATAGGGATAGTCCGCCCGCGTAAAACGTTTCAAACTATTCGTCATAGCCGTCGCCACCCGTACCATTGATAAACGAAGAGATTTTATGAACGAGCAAGCCAACGCCATTCCTACCAACATCATCACTGGGTTTCTTGGTGTTGGCAAAACCACAACCATTAACGGGCTTTTGGCAAATAAGCCCGAGGGCGAGTCTTGGGCAGTACTGGTCAATGAGTTTGGCCAAGTCGGCATTGACCAAGAAATGATGCCGAATGAAGAAGGCCTTCATATCAAAGAGCTAGCGGGTGGCTGTATCTGTTGCACCATGGGCGCATCATTAACCCCCACCTTGAAGTCTCTGATTGAACATGCGAAGCCCGACCGTTTGATCATCGAACCCACTGGAATAGGCCACCCGGAGGGGATTATCGATACGTTAATGGGGCCGTCTTTCAAGGACAAGCTCGACCTACGCGCCACCATTTGCATCCTTGATCCCCGCTCGCTTGAACTGGAAGACGTCGCCAACAGCAATATCCTCCACGACCAGCTGAATTTATCCGATGTGGTAATTATCAATAAATGCGATATCGCAGAGCCAGAACTGGTCGAGTTTGTGGAAACCAGCTTGCATGGCATGTTTCCACCGAGACAGCATATTGGTCGAAGCATCAAAGGCGAGATCGACCCAGCGCTATTGGACTTGGTACGCAATGGTCAGCTTAAGGCACAATTTCCTGAAGCCCATTCTCATACTCATCATGATCACAGCCATTCACATAGCCATGATCACACACATGAACACCATCACCATGAACCAGAAGCCATCGCAGAACCTGGCAAACCCATTCGAAAAACGGGCAATGGCAGTGGCTTATTCAGCTGTGGTTGGATTTTCCATCGAGACGATTGCTTCGATTATTGGCAACTGGAAGAAACCCTAAACGGCATCGAAGGTGTTAGTCGCATCAAAGGGGTGATCCGCATTGGTCATGCTTGGGTGTTCTACAACCGAGTGAACGATGAACACGACTTCGACAAAGTGGCTTACCGCCGCGATTCACGCATTGAAATCATCAGTCCACAAGAACTGGATTGGGAAGCATTAGAACAACAAATGCTAGCCTGTTTGCAAAAATAGCCCCCCATTTTCTCTTGATTTGCGCATTTCAATTGCGAGACTTAATATAATATGATCCATATACGTTTTATGTATGGATCATATTATGGGAATCATCAAAATCTCCGACGACGTACATGACGATGTGCGCCGCGCCTCTCAAGTCATGTCACGCTCCATCAATGCTCAAGCTGAGTTCTGGATTAAGATTGGCCGCCTTGCAGAACGAAATCCAACCATGAGCTTCTCGGAAATCATTCAAATGGAGTTGGACAAAGCCGATGCCCTAGAAGCGGCTGAAATGATCGATCAGCAGGCCCTAGCATGAACAGAGAAACCGTTCATATCAAAAGCCCTGCGGAAATCGAGCTAATGCGCGAATCGGGCCGACTACTTGCGAAGGTCTTTAAGCACCTAGACAGTTTTGTCAAAGAAGATGTCACCACCATGGCCATCAATAATGAAGTAGAGCGCTACATTCGTCAGGAGCTCAATGCTCGACCAGCCAGCCTTGGTCAATATGATTATCCGTACTCACTCAACACATCCGTCAACGAAGTCGTTTGCCACGGCATGCCTAGTGAACACTATGCCCTACGCCCGCGAGATATAATTAATCTAGACATCACTTTGGAAAAGAATGGCTTTATTGCTGATTCAAGCAAAATGTACGTGATGCCTAGTGCAGGGCCTGAAGCCAGACGCCTCGTTAAAGCCACCTATGAGGCCATGTGGCAAGGCATCAAACAAGTGAAACCTGGTGCAACACTAGGGGATATCGGTCATGCCATCGCCAGCTTCGCCCAAGAGAATCGCTACACCGTCGTACAAGAATACTGCGGCCACGGTATTGGCCGAGAAATGCACGAAGCACCACAAGTCATGCACGTAGGACGCCGAGGACAAGGCTTAAAACTTAAACCCGGCATGACGTTTACCATAGAACCAATGATCAACCAGGGCCGAGCCAAAACGAAAACCAAGAAGGACGGCTGGACCGTCATCACCGCAGATCGAAAGCTATCTGCCCAATGGGAACACACGATTCTCGTCACCGATACAGGCTACGAAGTGTTAACCCTTCGAGAAGAAGAGCAGCCGCTTTAGCTGTCATGACAAGAGTTAGTAAAGGGATTTCCTTTACTAACTCAACACATGGTCAACGGGTTTTAATGCTGGCGGTAAGTCCTCATGACCCAATGACCTCAGCACATCACGTTCGATCACCCTAACCATCGCATTGGTCGGTAGATCATTCACATCGTTACCAAATGGGTCTTCTAACTCATTGCCAATCGCATCCAAGCCAAAGAAGGTATAGCTCACCACTGCGGTAATAAATGGTGCTAACCAGCCCAGTGGCTGCGCCATCGCGAATGGCAACAACAAGCAGAAAATAAAGGTCGTCCGATGCAGCATCAGAGTATAAGGGAAAGGCAGCGGCGTATTTTTAATGCGCTCACAGTTGGCATGGGCTTCGGATAAACTTCTTAGGCGCTTTTCTAGCTCCAAGTAACGTAACTCACTGATAGCACCTTCGGCCTGCAACATGGCAAAGCGCTTCGCGATCGCGTTCAGAAGCGTGTCAGACAGATTATCAACGTACTCGAAATCTTTATTAGCAACCCAAGGCTTAGCCGCTTCCCACTCATCTTGTCGGCGCAAATGGGCGTTCAAAGCATGGGCAAAACCACAGATCAACTTCATGATCTCTTCCCTTAAAGGGTGCCCTGCAATACTGACGGTTTCACGCCCCATTGCCCGAGCTTCGATCACGATCAATCCCCACATTTTACGCCCTTCCCACCAACGCTCGTAGCAGGAGCTATTGCGAAAACTCATAAAGATCGACAACGACAAACCCAACAACGTCAATGGCGTCGCACTAACATTAATGAACACATCTGGGTACAACTTCTCGACAAAAACAATCACCACCGCCAACAGCGTAATCATCAGAATGCGCGGCGCAATGCGCATTAAAATGGCGCCTTTCAACGTCGTCAGCACCACGATCCAATTATGATTGGGGTAAACAACCATTACCTACCTCTATAAAAACAAACGAAAGCAAAAAATGACCGAAAAAGCTCAGACAACACCATTCACAAAGCCCAAATACTAAGGCTTCGAACACTTTCAATATTGTTTTTATAAACACTCATCGGAGCGCTGAAAGGATGCTTTTTATAATACAAAACACATACTAAAGACATGCCTAAAAGCGCCGATTTTTGAGAAGGGAAGCAGCTGAGTTACGCGAAAATTAATTGAGAAGATAAGTAGTACCAACACCTGATACAAAGCAAGGTGTCTGTAGGCAATGAAGCCCTGCTAAAACATCAGATAAATTGATTATCAACTATTTCGTTTTCCCACTGCTTAATAATATCGCGAGGCTTTGAGATACCATAAAAAGCTTCAGATTGGTTTTTACGGTATGACCATAATTGATTTCCATAGTCGAAATGCCACCACTCACTAGGTAAGTTTGTAAACCCCGCAGCCATCATTGCATGATATAGAACACGTCGATTAAATCGAGCTTGCTCATGGCCTTGAAGGTTTTCAAATGCATCCGTCCAAGATAACTTACTAGCTTCATCAAATTCCGTTCCCATATCTAAAAGACGTCCATTTGTGTCACACAATGTGACATCTACAGACCCGCCAGTTAAATGAGGACTAGGAGAAAGCTTATCGCTGCTTGGCGGTGATACAAGACTCTTTGCTTGATTAAATAAATGCTGTTCATCGTGGTTCGGGAATGACTTCCGCAAAATATTAATTAAGCTATCGAAGAAATGTTGTTGTACAGAGAACGGTCGCCAACCATCCAATACTACAAGCTTAAAGCAATCTGGCAGAGCTCTCGCAGCGTGGTGAAGCTTTTCAAAAACAGTCTCGCGAACAAAGCATTCAGGTATCGCATTTGCTATACCCATTTTTGCGTAAAATGGGTAGGTCACGAGATGCTGAGATGTACTCAAAGGAATTAGACGCTCTCCATTGTCGACAATTGGAATGCTTTTGTAATCAACCCAGGAGAAATCATCAGTTGCAGGAATTTTCATATCCACTAGATCATTGTTCACTGAAATATCCCCGGTAATGATAATGTTAACGCTGGAAAGCAAATAACGAAGATCTGAACAAACACCGCAACCAATACAAACGGCCAGATGCTTTTAAACATCTCACTGATTTGTAATTTACTAACGGCAGCAGCCACAAATACACAGGCACCCATTGGAGGAGTGATCAATGCAATCGTAATATTAACAGTAATAACCACGCCTAAATGAACAGGATCGATTCCTGATGCAATTGCTACAGGAAAAAAGACCGGAGTCAGTAACATCAAGGCAGACACTTCTTCCATCAGCATACCGATAAAGAAAGTAATCAAACTTAATATCAGTAACACCATAGTTGGGTTATTTTTAAAAGGCGCCAAATACTCAACTAGTTGATTAGGTAACTGGGCATAAGCCAGTAACCAACTCACGACAGCTGAAGCTGCAATGATGACAAAGATAGAGCAACTTAATAGAGCGGTATCTACGAGCGCTTCTTTTAACTTTTGCCAGTTTAAAGTACGGTTGATCATCCCTAGAATCAACGCATAAGCAACGATTAAAGCACCAGATTCAGTGGGTGTTACAAACCCGAATACAATACTGGCTACAATAATAAATGGGGCAATCAGCGCAGGGGCAGAAAACCAGAATGCCGTTAAAATGCCCCGCAGAGTGGACCTTTCATTTTGGCTTTGTATCCCAGCCTTTCGCACATACAGATAGTTCATCGCTACAAAGGCACCGCCCAACAGTAGGCCTGGAATCACACCCGCAAGAAATAAATCTCCCACTGATGTATTCGTAAGAGACGCATACAGAATCATAAATATGCTTGGTGGAATAATCGGGCCGATTAGAGAGCTGGCAGCTGTCAATCCTGCAGCATAGCTCGTGCTATACCCTTCTTTTTTCATCGCTGGAACTAATAAGGAGCCTAAAGCAGAGGTGTCTGCAACCGCAGAGCCATTGACGCCAGCAAAAAACACACTAGAGACAACATTGACATAACCTAGCCCACCTCGTAGATGTCCCACTAAAGAGTTTGCAAGACGAATCAGTTGAGTGGTTAGTCCAGAGGAGTTCATCAAATTGCCAGCAAAGATAAAGAGCGGAATAGCCATCAATGCAAACGAATTAATCCCGCCAAAAAATTGCTGTGGCAATATGCGAAATACGAGTGAAAAATCTACAAAATAAAACCCTACGATGGCTGCCAACATTAAACAGATAAATAAAGGCACACCTAAAATAAGGTTGAGTAAAAACGTACCGATTAGGGCAACTAACATATTTCACCCTCGTTGGTTGGCTTTTTAAATGGCCCCTGTAGGGATGACATTAGAAATAAAGATATAAACCCAACAGGTAGAGACATAAGGGGAATGGTTTTACTGATACTTAATCCCATACTTGTGAATTTACTTAACGATAACGCGTATTTAAAACTGACATACGCGAAGAAAAGAGAAACGGCCGTCACAACCAACCATTGGTATAACTCAATTAAACGACGTGGCGTTTGTGAGACAGATTGCTCAATAATAGAAACCCTCATGTGCCTCCCATCAACGTAGGCACAAGACACTGCCAACATCACGCTGGCAACAATGGCATAACGAGATAATTCATCAGACCAAATGGGGGAATGATTGAGTGCATATCGAGTGAAAACACTGTACAGAATAATCAACACATTCAACGCCAAAATACTGACAGAGCAGAGCAGAAATAAGCGATACAACCGCTCACAGAGAAACTGAAACTTCATACGAACCTCTAAAGAAAGGCGCCCTAGAGCG
This sequence comes from Marinomonas communis, assembly GCF_004363305.1. GTDB lineage: Bacteria > Pseudomonadota > Gammaproteobacteria > Pseudomonadales > Marinomonadaceae > Marinomonas > Marinomonas communis. Next base: position 247,406 of record NZ_SNZA01000002.1, read on the forward strand.
CCTTTGAACAAGTCTTACTTTTGAACGCCTGCGTCTTTAAAGGCGAGATCAATCCACTTTTGGTCAATCCCTTCTTCTTGCAACCATTTCAAGTACGAAGGCTGTCCAATCTCTTGAAACTGTTGCAGCTCCGAAGCTGTAGGTCGATATACGTCCATGCCTTTCTCCTCAAGGAAGGCAATACGCTCTTCTACCTGACTCTGTACCGCTTTACGGTTGATATCATTAGCTTCTTTCACCGCCTCTTCCAAGGCTTCTCGCTCACTATCGGAAAGCGACTTAAGCAGTTCATCGTTTGCAACTAAAAATTGGTCAGAGTATTGAACGTTAGCAAGAGTTGCGTATTTTTGAACTTCGAATAAGCTGCCAAGAATAATGTACATTGGCGGGTTCATCTGGCCATCAGCAACGCCGGTTTTTAAAGATAAGTAAACTTCTGTCCAAGGGATTGGCGTTCCAGAAGCCCCAAAGGCTTCATAAAGTGCTACTTGACTCTTATCCATCGCACGAAAACGTAAACCATCGAAGTCTTTTGGAGATTTGATAGGGCGCTCATTATTGGTAAACGCTAGAAAGCCACCTTCTTCAACGACCGCCAACAAATGGCCACCCGTACGCTCATAAAAAGCTTCTTTAGCTTCTTGCCAATATTGGCCCTCATCAAAAAACTGGCGGGCATGATCGAAATCAGAAAACAGGAATGGAATAGAACTAACAAAAATTTCAGGAAACAGCGGAGAGACGCCACCAAATGATGCGATATTCAAGCTCGGCGTGTTTAGCACCTGCTCCATGCGCTCTTCTTCTTCCCCAAGCATACTGTTCGGATACAATTTTAATTCAAGCTCTCCATCCGTTTTTTTAGCTACTAGTTGCTGTAGATTTGAGGCAAACAGGTGCACTGCATTCTTGTCTGCGTCAGGTGCACCGTTATAACTAAGATTAATTGTTTGAGCATGAATAGAAGCGGATAAGGCTGTTAGAGCAAGCCCTGTTGCAAGAGGCTTGAGCATAGATTTTGTCAACGCAAGTTTGTTTAGCATGTTCATTATTTCGTCCTTTTGTCACCTTGAGCGATCATTATCTTTGGCGGCTATGTCATTTTTTTGTAGCACCTTTAAGACGTTATCCTTGATATGTTGACACCACAATAGTCAAAGTGTTGATTTTTAGTCCACACAGTAGTTTCTCTAATCATGCAGAAAATTCATGGTTTCAGATAAGTGTTCAAGTAACGCTTGGGCCGCTAAGGTCAACTCTCTCCCCTCTAAACTCAATACTCTGACTTTAGCCTGCTCAAAAATTGGGTTGTGCATTGGAACCACTTCTATCTTATGACTCGCGATCTCGTCATGCACCGTTTGCAAGGGCATGAATGTAATCCCCAGCCCAGACACAACAAAGTTTTTCAAAGCAGCTACAGAGTTAGACCTGAGTCGCGGCACTAGTTTTTGATGATGAATTTCTTCGCAAAGAGTCACCAGACGTCCCATGCCTGTAGACTTATCTATTAACGCCATTGGGTAATGTGTCAGCTCCTCAAACGTGACAGGCTCTTTTGCTCTTGTTAGTTCATGACCAAAGGGTACGATGAGTTCTAACGGGTGATTAGTTTCTAAATGACAAAACAATTTTGGATGGTTCACAGAGGCATACGTTAAAGCAAAATCAATATGCTCTTCCTGTAGTAACTGAACAGCATCTTGCGCCCCAGCCATTTCAACCGTTAACTGAATGTCTTTGTGAAGTTCAAGAAAAGACTGTAGAGAAGAAGAGATTAAGTCACCTAAGATACCTTCCCCCACCGCTATTCTAACCTCCCCAGTACGAAGGTTTAGCAGATCATCAATGCGAGAAAGCGTCGCCTGCTCACTAGACGTCATCTTTCGATAATACTGAAGTAACTCTTCTCCAGCAGGCGTGATCGGGTTTCGATTATTTGTACGGTCCCATACAGGCAACCTAAGCGTCGCTTCCAGCTGTGAAATTTGCCGACTCACCGCGGAAGGGTCAATATTCAGACGAGCAGCGGCCTTCCTTAGAGTTTTATAACGCGCAATAGCATTTAAATACTCTAGTGTTCTAGGGGACAACTTATGCATCTGGGTGGCACTCCATATAAATAACTAGAATATTTCAGCGTTTATTTATATTACGAGAAACAGAGACAATTGAAATGCCTGCATACTCCTAAAGGCCGTAATCTCGCTCTACCTTTGCAATACGAACTTTGAAGGTTTCATACCATTGCTCACGGCCCATTTTCTGAGCGCCTAAATGCTCTACATTTTGCTTCCATTGCTTAATCGAATCCAAGTCTTGCCAGTAGGAGACAGTGACTCCCACGTCCTCCCGCGCTGACTCCATCCCTAAAAAGCCTGGCTGCTGCTCAGCAAGCGTGACCATCTTGTCCGCGACCTCACCGTAGCCGTTATCACCAGCTGTTCGAACCGATGTAAAAATCACCGCATAGTAAGGGGGTGAGGGGGTCTTTGCTAAAAGCATCATGGGTTGTCCTTCGATAGTAAGCACTTAATTAATCATGTGATTTCACTAATTTTATCATCCCACTAACAGGGGTCAGACTCCTTACATACCGTAGTTTCAGTGACGTAAAGCTTTGCAGGAATCTGACCCCTTCAATATCTACCCAACTTTCACTATTACCCGCCTCTTCGGCAGTTTGATTTCGCTCACTGCGACACCTAGCAGGATCACTAATGCGGCGATAGACTGCGCCGCATCGAGGCTTTCACCAAAGAAAAGATAGCCGCCGATTAGGGCAAATACCGGCACTAGCAAGGTCATAGGAGCGACGCTTGATACGGAGTATTTGACGATCATTTTGTTCCAGAACCAGTAGCCAAGCAGTGTCGTTGGGTAAGCTTGGAAAGCAGCGGAGAACAGCACAGAGCTGTTGATGTTCATGATGGATTGCGCCACTGAGCTTGGGCCACTGACAGCCATCGCTAACAGCAGTAATGGAACCGGAGCAAAGGCCATACCCCAAATATTAAAGGCAAAGATTTCGCGGGTTCCCGAGCGTTTGACGATTAAGCCATTCACGCTCCAAAACACCGAAGCGCTGAGTACCAAGGCTAACCCTAGCACCGTCATGGTGCCGTCTTGGTTCCAGATAATTATGCCCAAGCCTATCAAAGCGAGTATCGTGCCTAGAACTTTACTCACGGTGACTTGTTCTTTGAGTAAGTAACGACCCACTAACAAGCTACTGATCACACTCATATCCAACAGCAAGGAGGCCAAGCCAGAGGAAACGCCCGCACCAACGGACAAGGTGGTCAAGCCCCAAACCCCAACGCCAAAGGTTAAGCCATACGCCATCAAATAACGCCACGGCACATTGGGACGGCGAATAAAGAAGATCAGCGGTAATACAGCTAGGGTAAAGCGCAACGCAGTTAGTAAAAAGGGATCGATATCGTTCACCCCCAGCTTGATCACGCTAAAGTTAAAGCCCCACAGCGCCATCAGTAACACCAGCAACAAACTGTCTCTTTGATTCATGATATGGCCCTCTCGTTTATTAAGCCGTTCTGATCCGAATGAGGACAAAGTATGAGACGATGCTTGCCAAGAGAGCAGATTCAATTTTTAATAAAATTAAGAGTACAATTTTAACAACCGCATTTTGAAAGGGTCTGGTCGTACGATGACTTTATATGAAACGCTCGCCCAGACGTTTATTGACGATATCATAAGTGAGCGTTTACCAACTGGTTCTCGCCTGCCTGCTCTTAGGAAATTGGCTAAACAGCAATCGATCAGTTTGACGACCGCCGGAAAAGCCTATGCGTACTTGGAAGATCGAGGCTGGATTTACGCGCGCCCTCAAGCAGGCTACTTCGTTGCCAATCGAAGCAAAAAGACTGCGTTCCCAGCTCTCTCTAGTCAGTCTTTAGTCCCCCGAGATCCAAGCCACTTTGCGCCACAGCAAGGTTATGATGCTGCAGTGACGGGCTTTGCTCCACTTGGAACCTCTTTGCTTGCGCCCGAGTTACTGCCAGAAACGGACCTAACTCGAACCATTAAACGCGTCACCCAACGGGCTAGCCAGAGTATGTTTCGCTACCCAGAGTCTCAAGGTGCTGCCAGCTTGCGTAATGCCCTCTCGGAACATTTTAGAGACCAGCATTTTGCCTTTAACCCCGAGGAGCTAGTCATCACTAACTCCTGCTTAGAATCAGTACGGATCGCTCTGGAAAGCGTAAGCAAGCCAAACGACACCATCGCCGTCTGCTCGCCTTGCTTTAGCGGCCTACTCGATCTTTTATCCACCTTACAGCGTCAGATTATCGAAATCCCCGTTACCCATGAGGGCATTGATCTCAGCCTACTCGAAGCCTGCTTTGCGGAACAAAAAGTCTCTGCGGCGTTATTAAGCACCACTCACATAAACCCTCTCGGTATTACGTTGCCCACCGACCAAAAGCAAGCCATCGCAAAGCTTGCAGCTCAATATCAAACACCAGTAATTGAAGATGATGTCTACTTTGAGCTTAGCCACGACAAGGCTCAACCTCTACCTGCGAAATACTGGGATAAGGAGGGTTATATTCTATGGTGCAGCTCCATCTCAAAGACGCTCGCTCCAGGTTTACGCCTTGGTTGGTGTTTACCTGGGCGCTATTTTGATCGGTTTTACCAACAGCATCACAGCACTAGCATGGGGGTCAACAGCTTGGTCCAAGCCTGCATCGCAGAGTTTTTGTTGTGCGGCGATTACCGTCGACACCTCAACGCGCTCAGGCCCATTTTGCAGTCACAAATGCATCAGTATCGACAGCTCTTAAGCGAGCATTTACCAGACTCCACGCAAATCAGCGCCCCGCAAGGAGGACTTGTACTGTGGCTACGTATTCCAAATTTAGATACCAATGCTCTCGCTGAACAAGCATTACAACAAGGCATCGATATTCGCCGCGGCAGCTGTTTTAGCACGCATCCTGATTACAACGATTGCTTCAGAATTAACTGCGGCTGGCCTCTCTATCATGAGGTAGACAGTGATAGTGCGCAGGCGCAATTACATCGCCTTTGTAAGTTAATCTGTAAAATCTATGAAACAATGGATTGAGCTAACCTGAGTCGTCGATATTGCATCATGGCCAATAGCAACACACAGGCAAGCGCCATCACAAATGGGAATAACACGGTGGCAAGGGAATACGCCTCTAACGCGATGATTGCGCAGGCATTACGTAAGATGATTAACAAGAAAAAGGCTCGACTTTCTTCAAACGGATAGTGATAGGCTTTTCGAGCAGTGGGACCAAAACCTAGCACATCCACGACCGTAAGTATGATGACCGCCCACAAAGGGTCTTGGGTGAGATACCAGAGAGGCAAAGACGCGAGTGCCGCAGCCAAAAACCACCAATCTAATACCGTGGAGGAGGCATCCCCTCGCTTTAAATAGGCTAGAAACGCGACATACAGGGTGATAAAGCCAGACACGCCAATTGGCCAAGCGCCAATACCGCCATCCGCTTGCAGCTGTGCAAAGAAGACGATCGTCGTAGTCAGGCCCCAGATAAGCCAAGAAAACACATGCGGTTTTACACGTCCATTTAAGACCTGCACGATGTAAGGTACAAAGCCCGCAATCGCAAGCACCATCGCTGCACCGCCCATGCTCCACTTAATCCAATCCATAACCATCTCCTTATTTTGTCATGGCCATGTTAGCGGGCATTTCACCTCACTGCTATGCAAATCACGCCATCTCCCAATGCTTAGCACACGATTTATGGCGTCTAAGATCAATAGTTTGATGCAGAAACAAGTGCCGTTATTGAGAGTTGTTTTCATTTGTGAAATGATTTTGCCCTTGCTAACACAGGAGTGTCTCCATGGATCGCCGTCAATTTCTAAAGTCCAGCTCAGCGCTGTTAACGCTGGGTGCTATGCCAAACATCCTTTTAGCGACACCAAGTGAGGGCTTTGATTATGAGCTCATCGTCGCACCTGCCGATGTGCGCATCGCGCCGGATGGCAATACCCCTGCTTGGTGTTTTAATGGGCATTTTCCTGCGCCGGTGATCCGTGCCAAGCAGCATCAGCCCGTGCGCATCCGTGTGGTGAATAAGCTCGCAGAACCCACGACGATCCATTGGCATGGGTTGCGCATTCCGATTGCGATGGACGGTGTGCCCTTTTTGAGCCAAGCACCGATTATGCCGGGGGAAACCTTTGACTACGAGTTCACGCCACCTGACGCGGGCACCTTCTGGTATCACCCACATATGAACAGTGTTGAACAGCTTGGCAAAGGCTTAGTTGGAGCGTTTATCGTGGACGAAGCCGAAGATCCGGGCTTTGATGCAGATGTGGTAATGGGATTGAAAAACTGGCATATCCGCGACGATGGTTCTTTCACTGCGTTGACGACTCCACGCAATGCTTTTCGTATGGGCACGCCAGGGCGCTTGATGACCGTAAATGGCAAAGTCGCGCCAACCTATTACATCCCTACTGGCGGAGCGATCCGCGCTCGCCTCGTAAACATTGATAACACGCTGACTTACAACATTCGCGGCGACGGCAGCGACCTCACTATTGTCACCGTTGATGGCAACCCCATCGCAACACCTCGTCCGCTGCAACAGCACTTAATGGGCCCAGGTATGCGTTTGGATCTAGGCTTTATTGCCCCCGATGAAGCGGACCAGATCGTCACCTTGTACCATAAACACGAAGTGCTAGTACGCTTTAAAACCGTTGGCGAAAGCAAGCAACGTCGAGCTCTGCCGCGCTTACCTTTAAACCCGATTCCAACGCCTGACCTCGACAATGCCGAGACCATTCAATTCGCGTTTGAATGGGATGCCTCCATCAACCCAGTGAAAAAAGACGGCAAGGTCAATTACCGCTTCTGGACCATCAACCGCAAAGCATGGGACGGCATGTCAGCGAAGCACATTCCTGAACCACTCGCCCGATTAGAACAGGGCAAAACCTACATCTTTGAGTTAGCCAACCTGACTCAATACCACCACCCGATCCACCTACACGGCCACACCTTCACCGTTTTAGATTCCAATAAACAACGTATCGAACCGTTTCACACCGACACAGTGTTACTAGGCCAAAATGAAACCGCGAGAATCGCTTTTGTTGCTGACAACCCAGGCCGCTGGATGTACCACTGTCATGTGATAGAGCACCTCAAGACGGGGCTAATGGGGTATATTGAGGTGTCATAGTGACCTTAATTGAGTAAGCAAGGTCTGTCTTGCATGGGCAACTCGGACTTGGCGTAAAGCACTCGGTAACCAAATTAAATAATAATGAATGTCACGGGTGCCAACTGGCGAAGGAATCTCCATAAGTTCGCCCTGAGCAATTTGCTGCTGACATAAGAACTCCGGCATTACGGACCAACCAAAACCTTGTGCCAGCAACTTACGCTGGGCACGCAGATCTTGACTCACAACAGCAGGGACCAACGACGCAATACTAATTTGATTTTTTAGCAACCAAGGTTCGATCAACGATAATTCCAAGTTATAAGCCAATAAAGACTCGGCACGAATCGCTTCGCCAAAGTCTTGTGCTGACATGATGCGCTTTACGACACTGGGAGCGGCCACTGGGAGTACTTTACTGGTATAAATCAGCTCACTTTTCAAACGATCATCTAAAACAGGATGTGCAGAGACCCCCAAATCACAATGCCCCTCAAGCAACATGCTCGACACCATGCTGCCGTTACCAGTATGCATACGAATTTTCACCCCCGATTCCAATAACGGTAGCATCTGTACACTGAGTATCTCAGCCATAAAATCCGCATGTCCGACTATTTGCAAGACTCCAGAGATGTCCATTGATCGTGCTCTTGCTGAGGCCAAAGCCGCCTCTGCTGCTTCCAGCTTATCACCAATGTCCATGGCTAATTCATCGGCTGTGGAGGTAGGCTCAACGCCACTAGAGGAACGTTCAAATAAAGGTCGCCCAATGGCAACCTCCAGTCCCGCAATGTGTTGCGATACAGCAGGTTGCGTCAAATTAAGTGAACGCGCTGCACCGCTAATAGAGCGCTGGCGATAAACTTCTATAAATGTGCGCATTCTTGCAAGAGACATTTCGACACCCCATAAATTTATTTATACCCTCTGAAAAATAGCATTGTTACCCCTCTCCTCTCAATCGCTTCTACGATGTAGGCATTAAAAGCAAGCCATCCAACTACAGGGGGATGTATGTCAAAAGAAACAATTCAAAACGAGCTAGAGAAAATTCTCAGCAGCATGAAACGCCAACAACTTCGTTCTGGCCCAGCGTCAGTCGAGTTACGAAAAGACCGTTTGCAGCGCTGCATAAAATTAATCCGTGATAACCATAAAGCTATTGCTTCTGCGATGAGCGAAGATTTTGGGCACCGTAGCTTATACCAGTCTTACGTGGCCGATATGGTAACGACCAGCAAGATGTTGCAACACGCCATCGATAATCTAGAAACTTGGATGAAGACAGAACAAACTGCCTCACCTGACCCTGAAATGCGCACAGAAATACAATTTCAACCATTAGGGGTTGTTGGTGTCATTAGTCCTTGGAATTTTCCAATCAATTTAGCATTTGGACCGTTAGCTGGCGTATTCGCAGCCGGCAATAGCGCCATGTTGAAGCCTTCTGAGCTGACACCTAAGACTTCAGATTTATTGGCTGAATTAGTGGCCCGTTACTTCGGCCCTGAAGAGCTAACCGTCGTACTAGGGGATGCGGATGTTGGCCAAGCTTTCAGCCACTTACCTTTCGATCATTTAGTCTTTACTGGTAGTACCGCTGTGGGTAAGCATGTGATGCGGGCTGCTGCAGAGAACCTTGTGCCAGTGACATTGGAGCTGGGCGGAAAGTCACCAGTTATGGTGGCCAAAGGTGCTGACCTGAGCAAAGCCGTTGAACGCACATTAACGATTAAATCCTTTAATGCTGGTCAAATTTGCCTATCACCAGATTATGTTTTGCTGCCTACAGAACAAGCTCAAGCGTTCAAAGACCAAGCGCGAGAATTCATGGAAAAAACCTTCCCAAGCATTCAAGAAAATACCGATTACACCGCGATCATTAACGAACGCCATTACCAGCGCTTAGTCGATCTATTAGAAGATGCGCGTCAAAAAGGCGGCGAGATCATCAATCTTGCGCCGCAAAATGAACCAGCTTACGACGCCTCTAGCCGTAAAATCGCTCCGCATTTGGTGATTGGGGCAACTGACGATATGGCGATCATGCAGGAAGAAATCTTTGGCCCATTGTTGCCCATTCGTCTGTATCAAGAAGAAGACGAGGCAATTCAGTATATTAATCAACACCCTCGTCCTTTGGCCGCCTATTACTTCAATGAGGACAGCACAGCACAGCAAGCGTTTGCGCAACAAACGACTTCTGGGGCGCTGGTCATCAACGACGTTATGACCCATGTATCTATTGATGAGCTACCTTTTGGTGGTGTGGGCGCATCTGGAATGGGGGCTTACCATGGTATTCATGGCTTCCGCCAGTTCTCTCATGCCAAAGCGGTGGTAGTACAAAGCGAAACGGGTGCATCAAACCTTCGCTTACGAGCACCGTATGCAGACAAACAAGCAGCCGTAGACGCTTTTTTTAATCACTGATTCACCCATATTGATAAAGGATAGAGAGGTTTACATGAAAATTTTAATGGTTCTTACATCACATAATGAGCTGGGCAACACTGGAGAAAAAACAGGCTTTTGGTTAGAAGAGTTTGCCGCACCGTACTACACCTTTTTAGATGCAGGTGCTCAACTTGTGTTGGCTTCACCTATGGGTGGCCAGCCACCTCTGGACCCGAAAAGTGATTTGCCTGACTTTCAAACCCCTGCTACCGAGCGATTTAAAAAAGACGAACAGGCGCAACAAGTACTAGCAAACACCGTCAAACTTGAAGACGTGTCACAGGCAGATTTTGATGCGGTGTTTTACCCTGGCGGTCATGGCCCTCTGTGGGATCTTGCCGAGTCAGATCAGTCTATTGCCCTGATCGAAGCGTTTGCACAAGCAGGCAAGCCAATCAGCTTTGTTTGTCATGCGCCTGGTGTACTGCGTCATGTGAAAGCAGCTAACGGCGAGCCGCTTATAAAAGGGCGTAAAGTCACTGGCTTTACTAACGGAGAGGAAGCGGGAGTGGCGCTGACTGATGTGGTGCCATTCTTGATCGAAGATGAATTCATTCGTCTTGGTGGTCATTATGAAAAAGGCGCTGACTGGCAGCCTCACGTGGTTGAAGATGGTCGTTTGATTACAGGCCAGAACCCTGCCAGCTCAGAAGCGGTCGCACAAGCTTTGATCAAACAGCTGGCCTAATTCTCCTCAAATCTCGTCGAGGAGGCGTTCCATATGGGACGCCTCTTGGCGGCTATTTCTTGATAACGAGCTCACATGAAACGCGATATTTATGCTTATCTAACGTCTGTCGTGCTGTTTTTGGCGATTGCGTTTAGTATCTTTTTAGTCATTAGCGATAACGAAATACCTTTTACCACCCAGGCGCGACTAAAAATAGCCCCACTAAACATCTCAACAGAAGTATCAGGGCATATCGAGAAAGTACTGGTAAAAGAAGGTGAACAGGTAACAGTCGGACAACCTTTATTCGAGCTAGATTCCAGTCAATACAGTCTGGCTGCGGAAAAAGCTCAAGCTAATGTCCTTCTGGCCCAAGGCCAATGGCAGCAGGCAGACCGTTATTTAGCTCGGATTCAGTCTTTATACGAGTCAGCTTCCGCTAGTAAAGAACAGCTAGATGAAGCTACCGCGAACAAGCAGACTAAGGCGGCCACGTTACAAGCCGCTAAAGCAGACCTGAAAACAGCCCAACGTAATCTGCAATTGACACAAATCGTTGCTACGAAAGCGGGCACAGTGACCAACCTTACCTATCAAGAAGGCATGTACGTCACGCCATCAGATACGCTAGTCCACATTGTCAATCAACAGGATCTATGGATTGCAGCAGACTTCACAGAAAAAGGGCTACCTGCATTAACCAAAGGTCGTGCGGTAAACATTGTCTTCGATGCATATCCGAATCAAGTATTTCTAGGCCACATTCGTTCAGTCGATCCAGCCATCTCTACAGGAGCGGAACAAGTAACGAGCTTAGCGCAAGTTGAAGAGGAAACTCGCTGGATTCGTCCGCAACAAAAAATTCGTGTACGAATCCAAACCGACCAAGCTCCAACACTACTGGTTGCTGGCAGTCGCGCAAGCGTCATGGTCCGCGATGACTATCATGTGGCAGACATTTGGATGACAATTTTAAGCTGGATGAGATACATCTACTAATGTACGAGCTCATTCGCAAAAGTCTTATCATTGTGATGTGCTTAATGCTGAGCAAAATGCTGCACCTAGACGTCAGCGTCTATGTCGTTCTTTTTGCGATAGTTGTTGCCACGACCAGTTTCTCTAAGCACTTCCATCACCTATTGCAGCGCCTGGCACCCTCAGTATGCGCTGCCATCGGAGCGGTATTTGTAAATCAGCTGTTCGCATCGCATCCATTTATTATCTGGACTTGCAGCATATTGTACTTTGATCATGTCCGTCGTCACGCTGACAATAATCTACGTATCCGTATGGCCACTCTGCCACTGTTTATGATCATCTTCATCACGACCTATCACAGCAGCAGCGATTACACCTTAGCCATACCCAATATCATCCGCGATGTAATATTAAGCGCCCTGCTAGCTGCGCTTGTAGCGAGTCTTATCAATCACTTAATGCCGATAAGAACACACCCGCCTAAACCTACGGTTGTCTCTCAACCTGTCACAGGCACTGATCGCCTTAAAATGCTGATATTGGTTGGTGGCGGCTTGGCCTTCATCATGATTAATGAAGTGACCAGCGCGGTGTTTTGCTTAGTTCCATTGATTACCTCAGCGATGCAACCTACCCATGAACATATGAAGCAACACGCCACAGAAAAAATCCTATCTCAAGTTGGAGGATGCAGCCTCGCGGTAATCGCTTCATTTATGTACTCAGGCACTGAAGTCAATGTATTCACCTATTTTGTCGTCTCTTTTTTGATGGTGTATCTAATATTGAAGTGGAGTCATTACTCCGAACCAAGAGATCGCGCTATTCACGCTGACGCATTAATGGGCTTTTTGATACCGTACCAACTCTATGTGGCGCACTATGGTAATGACTTTGGCTTAAGCTCTATTGCCTTAAGGGCAATTGAGTTAGTGATTGCTCTATTGATTATCTATACGCTAGCGCACTGGTTGAATCACCTATCGAATTATCCAAATGACGATAAAGCAAGACACGGAAGGACTTAGAATTGAACCAAACTAGACGCTAGCTCGTAGAACAAGGGCAACTTAAATAAAGGAGCTCTTCAGTGCTATCGTTGTTCAAATCTAACCCGACCAAGAAACTTGAAAAGCGTTATTCAGAACTGCTTGAGCAGGCCATGCAAGCACAGCGCAAAGGCGATATCAGAACCTACTCAATGCTGACAGCGGAGGCCGAAGCAGTGCACGAACAAATCAAAGCCCTCGACGCGCAAAAGTCTCAGTGATTCACTCTCGCCTTTACCAATAAGCAGGGTCTTTGAATGGTTCCACACAAGTGGGTCGATCCGCCATCACAGGGATAGGCTGCCCGTTCAATGACTGCCCCTGCCAGCCAAATGGCATAGAAAGTTTTACAGGAGCTTGTATCACTGTCTCAGACAAGGGCTCAAAGCCGACTTTCGAGTAGTAAGCTGGATCGCCATAAGTAATCACTACTTCCACTGAACGTTCCTTCAACGCATTCAAGCCAAACTGAATCAGAGCCTGCCCAACGCCTTGGCATTGCTGTTCAGTTGCCACGGCCACAGGCGATAGCATATACACCGAAACTGGCGCTTCGAACAGCAGGCGCGAAAAGAAAATCGCCCCAACCAGCGTTTCATCCTCGTAAGCAGCAAAACCTAACACCGACTCGTCATCTAAAAGCGACGACAACTGCTCTGTCAAATGCCCCAACATCGCCCCTTCTTTTTCCCCTTCGGAAGCGGCAAATACAGACGAGAAAAGCCCAACAACTTCGGCTTGCTGAGAAGAATGAAAAGCTCGGTAGATCATCGGGAACCTCGAAGATGAATGGTGGTGATCCAGAAAGGTAACATAGATAGCGGACTTAGATTGCAGTTTACAATGTAGATTTCATCGACACGGCATCACACCAAAATTCTGCATAGCTGTCCGCGACTAACTCCACTTTGATCGTGCAAAAGTCTCTATCAGAGTCCACTTCTTCAGACACGGTGACATTCTGGAAATCCATTAATTCGATAATGTTCTGGGGGTCATCAATACGAAGGAACTCAAGGCTTACGACATCATCTGCCTTAGCAAAGCTCACACTAAGATTAACGGCATACTCACCTAGTGGCCGCGTCATCGCGATGGAAGTAACCCTCCAAGAACTATCGAATTCATATAGGGTGTTATAACTGGACATTTTCACAGCCCTAGCCTTGCCCGTTCTATCGCAGATTTGACTGCTGATAGGGCTTGAGGACTGTTTTTCCAACAGGTAGTTCTAAGCATTGAGGCAACTATTTCAGCAATTTCCTTTGGCTCATATCTCGCCAGCTCCGAAAAAGAATCAATACCGACTTCCTCAAAACGCTTCACGACGGTAGGCCCAACGCCTTTTACTTCAAGTAGCGCTGCTTTTTCTTGTTCACTAAATGCCATACGAAAATTCCTTTCACTAGGTAACGTCCAATTCAGTCATAAGCCCCTTAGAAGTTCATAACCTTCTAACGGAGCGCATCTGTGCTAGTGAACTTAGCGTATTTATTGGAAGGGGCCAATCATGTTTAAGCAATATTCCGTACGTTTATACTATTCCCGCGCGCAGCGCGGTCGTACGAAAATCGAGGGCCCAATAGGTAGCTAGTGTCTGAGGCAAAGAGCTGATAACATCGTGATCACATAGTCGGGGGGCAGTAATGCTGAGATCGCTTAGGCGAGACCCGTTGAACCTGATTCAGTTAGCACTGACGTAGGGAACTATGGGGACAATGTTAGTTGAGTTCCGCGATGTTTCAATCCTCTGTCGCTGGCTCCTGCGCATCTCGCACCCCGTTTTCCCTTCGTCCGAGGGGAATATCATGACAAACACTCCTATTACGTTAAGCATCGCAGGCTCGGACAGCGGCGGTGGTGCAGGCATTCAAGCCGATATCAAAGCCATCTCTGCCACGGGCGGTTACGCCTGCACGGTGATCACGGCGACCACGGCTCAAAACACCCTTGGGGTAACCGATGTCCATGCCATTCCCCTAGATCATATCGCAGCACAATTGGATGCGGTCTTTACCGATCTCAACGTGCAAGCGGTCAAAATCGGCATGCTAGCCAATGCAGAGATCATTCAGCTTATCGCCCGCAAGCTGCGCCAATATCAACCTAAACACATTGTACTCGACCCAGTGATGGTGGCGACCAGTGGCGATTTATTGCTGCAACAAACCGCCATTCAAACCCTAATAGACGAGCTACTGCCGTTAGCCACGCTGATTACTCCCAACCTGCCTGAAGCAGCTACCCTGCTGAACACAAACGTTCCAGGCTCTGAACAAGCTATACGAGAGCTGATCCCAGCGTTACAGCAATTGCCAACCAAAGCGGTGTTGCTAAAAGGTGGACACCTTGAAAGTTTGCCAGACAGCAACGATTGGTTGATTACAAATGGCGATGTGCAAACCTTCACCACGCCTCGCATTGATACACAAAACACCCACGGCACGGGCTGCACGCTGTCGTCAGCGATTGCTTCATATCTTGCTCAAGGGGCGGATCTAACGTCGGCTGTTCAGCAGGCCAAAGACTATTTAACCGGTGCCATTGTTGCCTCGAACCAGTTACAGATTGGTCAAGGTCACGGCCCGGTGCACCACTTTTATCAATGGCAGCGCTAAACCTATGAGCCAAGGATTTGCGATCTCGATTCAGGCCGATGCGCTGCGCTACACAACACACGCAAAGCCCGTATTGCAGGATTTAGTCATGCAGCTGCCAGCACAGCAATGGACGTGTTTATTGGGCCGTAGTGGCTGTGGTAAAACCTCGATTTTGCGCAAGCTTGCGGGCTTACTGGAAGAGGCTCAATGGCAAGGAAAAATCGAGACAGACGGCCAACCACTGTCTGGCAATATTGCTTACATGGCGCAGCAGGATTTACTGCTGCCTTGGCTGTCTGTACTTGATAACGTCTGCATTGCCGAACGCTTACAAGGTCGCAGCTTGTCCCAAGATCTGCGTGATAAAGCCTTGTTACTGCTGGAAAAAGTAGGCCTTAAGGCGTACGCCAATAACTACCCTCACACGCTTTCTGGTGGCATGCGCCAGCGGGTTGCCCTAGCGCGAACCTTACTGCAAGAACGCCCCATTGTATTAATGGATGAGCCGTTTTCTGCCTTAGATGCGGTCACGCGCCACAAGTTGCAAAGCCTTTCATTCGAGCTACTACAAGGCAAAACCGTGTTGCTGGTGACCCACGATCCGCAAGAAGCGGTGCGCTTGGGACATCAGATTTACGTGATGGAAGGCTCCCCCGCCAACGCACACCTTTTAGCGGGTTTAGCATCCACACCGCCTCGGCAATTGGATGAACACAGCGCCGCACTTCAAAACGATATTTTGCATCGACTTGGAGGTGAGCATGTCTAATTGGCTTCGTGGTGCCACAGCAAGTCTTGTGATACTGGGTTTATGGCAAGGGGCGATCCTGATCTGGTCGTTACCCAGCTTTATTTTGCCTGCTCCCATAGCTGTGTTCGAGGTGTTGATCTCACGCTGGCCAATGCTTTGGTCACATACCTGGGTCACGGCACAAGAAGTACTGATCGGGCTCGCCCTCGGTGTCAGCATTGGTTTGTGTTTCGCCTTGCTGATGCTGCTGTTTCGTCCGGTAAAACAATGGTTGCTGCCGATTTTGATTGCCAGCCAAGCCATTCCAGTATTTGCCATCGCGCCGATTTTGATGCTTTGGCTGGACTATGGCATCGCCTCAAAAGTCGCTATGGCGGCGATTATTATCTTCTTCCCTGTGACCACCTGTTGTTTCGATGGTCTTCGCAGCACGCCGTTAGGCTATCTGGATCTCGCCCAAACCCTTAACGCGAACCGCTGGCGCACCCTTTGGCATATTCAATTGCCTGCCGCTTTGCCTGCTTTAGGTTCAGGACTTCGTGTTGCAGTGGTGGTTGCACCGATTGGCGCGGTGGTGGGCGAATGGGTTGGCTCCAGCGCGGGCCTTGGCTACCTGATGTTGCAGGCCAATGCCCGTATGCGCATCGACGAAATGTTCGCTGCGCTGTTTATTCTTTCTCTGTTTTCGGTCGCCCTGTATTTCAGTGTCGATTGGTTATTAAAACGCTCGTTACCTTGGCATTCTCAATAAGGATGGATGATCTCTATGAATACTTATACACGTTTCAGCACCACTGCCCTGCTTGGCCTATCAGCCAGCTCATCATTGTTGGCAGCCGACCATGAACTGTCGCTGATGCTGGATTGGTTTGTGAACCCTAACCATGGCCCTATCGTGATTGCTCAGGAAAAGGGCTACTTTGCAGAACAAGGCCTAGACGTCACCATTCAAGAGCCAGCTGACCCAAGCATGCCACCCAAGCTGGTCGCTGCGGGCAAAGTCGATATGGCGATCTCTTATCAGCCCACTTTGACCATTGATGTGGCAGCGGGCTTGCCATTGATCCGCTCTGCTACCTTGATTGCGACGCCGCTGAATACCTTGATGGTGATGGACGATAGCAAGATTACATCGCCAGCAGATTTAAAAGGTAAGAAGATCGGTATTGCCATCGCTGGTACAGAAGAAGCTACCGTTGGCACCATGCTTAAACACCATGGTGTGATGTGGGATGAGGTCGAGATCATCAACGTTGGTTGGTCCCTGTCGGCATCGTTGGCTTCTGGCAAAGTGGATGCCATTTGGGGTGGTCTGCGTAACTTTGAAACCAATCAGCTAAAGCTTGAAAACTACGCTGCGACAGCGTTTTTCCCAGAAGAGCACGGTGTACCGGCCTACGATGAATTGGTGTTTGTGGCGAACAGCAAAACCTACGATAAGGAGTCGATTCAAGCCTTTAACCGAGCGCTCGAAAAAGCCACCACCTACATCGTAAACCACCCAAAAGCGGCTTGGAAAGAATTCATCGCCTACTCTCCTGATACCTTGGACAACGAGCTGAATGCTCTAGCATGGAAAGACACCTTAACGCGTTTTGCCCTGCGTCCAGCGGCGATTGATTTGGCCCGTTACGATGATTACGCCGAGTTTATGTTTGAGCACGGCATCATCGAATCGCTACCAAAAGCCCAAGACTACGTGCCAAGCCTTAACTAGGAGCCACCATGCAGTATCAAGACCTGATTGAGGCGTGCCAGCAAGAGTGGCAAGCCTATACGGAACATGATTTTGTACAGCAATTAGCAAAAGGCACCTTAGCAAAACCAAGCTTTCTGCATTATCTGAAGCAAGACTTCTTGTTCCTCAAGCACTATGTACGAGCCTATGCCTTGGCCATTTATAAAGCCAACAGCCTAGAAGACATGCGCCAATCGTTGCCGACAGTGCACGCATTGCTCGACAGTGAAATCGCCCACCATGTGGCATGGTGCGAGCAATGGGGCATTAGCGAACAAGATATGGAACAAGAGCCAGAGGACTTTGGCACTGTGGCCTACACGCGCTTTGTGTTGGACGCTGGTATGAGTGGCGACCTGGTCAGCCTCTATGCAGCCCTAGCCCCTTGTTCCATTGGTTACGCCGCCATCGGTCATCAACTGGCACAACAATCTGACACTGTATGGGACGCTAACCCCTACCAAACGTGGCTCAAGCTCTACAGTGGCGATGACTTCCAATCCCATGTGGCACAAGGCGCAACGCACTTTAATAAATTGCTCGCTGATATCGAGCTGAGCAGCCAAAAGGGCCAGCAGCTAATTGAAACCTTCCGCACGGCCACGCGTATGGAAATTGCCTTTTGGCAACAAGGCCTTAACCAATCCGGAGCCAATCTATGAACGTAAACGCGATTTGTACTGCGCTGGCGCAACTGCGCGAACAAGCGCCATTAGTCGTCAATATCACCAACTATGTAGTGATGAATAACTCCGCCAATGCATTGCTCGCCATCGGCGCCTCACCCATCATGGCGCATTCACGAGAAGAAATGGCTGAGATGATGGCCTTTGCTGGCGCCTTGGTGATCAATATTGGCACCTTGGATCGTACTTGGATTGAGCGTATGACCTTTGCCGTGGAACAAGCCAATGAAGCGGGCAAGCCGGTGGTGCTCGACCCAGTGGGTTGTGGGGCGACCAGCTTACGTACCAACACTGCACGCCAGTTGGCCGCCCTTGCCAAGCATCTGATCGTCCGTGGTAACGCTTCGGAAATCATTGCGTTAGCGGGACAAACCTCCCAAGGGAAAGGTGTTGATTCGCAAGACCCTAGCGAAGCCGCATTGGAGGCGGCCAAGCAATTGGTTGAGCAATACCAAGCACAAGTTGTGATCTCTGGTGCAACAGACTACGTCGTCAGCAATGAAGGCACTTTTGCGCTGAACAATGGCCATCCCATGATGACGCAAGTGACTGGCACAGGTTGCTCACTCAGCGCGATCACCGGCGCATTCGCAGCCATAGGTGAAACCAGCGGATTAGCCGCCGCAGCGGTCATGGGTGTGGTTGGGGAAATCGCCGCAGAGCAGACCAAAGGCCCTGGCAGTCTGCAGGTAGCCCTGCTCGATGCCTTGTATAACTTAGATGCCGACACACTGACGCAGCGCTTAAAACTGTCGCAACTGACCTAATGCTTTAGAAGGAAACACCATGTCACCCTACGAACTGTATCTCGTCACCGACGATAACCAAGACCTCGACACATTAGTACGCGTCGTCACTCAAGCGGTCGCCGGTGGGGTGACTATGGTGCAACTTCGAGAGAAGCATCACGATGTACGTGACTTTATTCGCCGTGCCCGCGCCATTCAGCCGATACTCAAAGCTGCCAACGTTCCGCTTATTATCAATGATCGCGTCGACGTTGCCCTAGCCGTGAATGCGGATGGCGTGCACCTCGGACAAAGCGATATGCCCGTGCATGACGCACGATATTTATTGGGACCAGAGAAAATTCTAGGGCTCTCAATCGAGAGCTGGCAACAATTGGAAGAAGCCAAACACCTGCCCATTAATTACATTGGCTTAAGCGCTATTTACCCCACACCGACCAAAACCAACACCCAATACCACTGGGGCCTAAATGGTCTAAAAGAAGCCTTAGCGGTCTACGATAAACCCATCGTCGCCATCGGTGGAATTCGACACGACAACCTAGCCGATATCGCCGCCACAGGCGTACATGGTATTGCACTGGTCTCCGCGATTAGCCATGCCGACAACGTCACTCAAGCAACCCGTAGTTTAAAGGCAGTGATTCAGAGTAGTCGCCTACCAGCCTAAGCAATGAAATCAGAGATTACTCACCGCTAGCGAGAACCAGGCGCTTCTGCATTTCTGTATCGAGTTTTAGCTGACGCGCCAGTTCATTTAAGTACATGGCTTCCATAGCGTTTTGTTCATCTACCACGAGCAATGACGCTAGGTAAATTTCGGATGCTAAGGCTGGGGTTGTCGCCAAGGCAGCGATCTCTGTTGGATCGAGAGGTTTATTGATTTCCCCTTCTAGGAAGGCTTGTTCATGAGCGCCGATATTGGCCTGAGCCAATGCTTCATGGATATGTGCCATTTCCGTTGCATCGATATGACCGTCAGCTTTGGCGGCGGCAATCATGGCTTTTAAGATGATGGTAGGATGCTGTTGATCCGTTTCGTGGAAAACTTCGGTTTGCTGTGGCTGGGCTTTCTCTTTTTGGTAGTCGTTGTAGACCTTATATGCCAAGGCTCCGACGGCTGCAGCACCACCAACTTTTAACAAGGTTGATCCTTTGCCTGATTTCAGTAAAGACGTTAGCAGGCTGCCACCCACTGCGCCCATGCCCATTTTTTTCAATGTATCACTGCCCCCCAAAGATGAGCTTGAGCTACCTACTTTCTGGGTGACTTGCTTTAATGCTGATGAGCTGAGCGCTTGATTAAGCAATTTACTTAGATTCATAGCCATAATCCTTAACTATTGGGTTATGGCTATATTTGAGCACTAAAATAACGCGATGTTCCGGCATTTGCGTTACTTTGCACAAACTTACACAGTCTATAAACGCTCTTTTCACTGCTCAACAAAGATCAATTCATCGGTATCAAATCCCTTTGCCCGTGCAGCTTGGATAAAGCGTTGCTTGTCAGCTTCAGAGACCGTTGGGGTGCGAGACAAGAACCACAAGTACGAGCGATCGGGTCCAGAAACAAAGGATTGTTGATAGTTTTCATCTAAATTGAACACAACGTAAGCCCCATAAAATGGTCCAAAAAAGCTCACTTTTAAATACCCTGTGTCGCTATCTTCAACAAAATAGGCTTTTCCTTCGGCCTGCTCCCATTTCCCTTCTTCTGCCGAATAGCCTCGATTAATCACGCGTACACCGCCATCTTTTCGTAAGCTGTATTCCGCCGTGACGTTAGACAAACCACGCTCAAAGCTGTGGTCCAAACGAGCGATTTCGTACCAAGTGCCTAAGTACTTCGACAACTCAAACTCTTGCACCGGCTCAATGCCTTTTGGTGCAGACGTACACCCTGTCAGCAACACCACCAATAAAACCCATACTGCACGAAACATAAACTGACCTCCTAATCGTCAGCCCTTATACGTTAGCAGCAGCGATTTGGCTTTATCGAATTCCCGTTTAACCATGCACTCCAGCAATCATGCAGCGTACGGAGCCGCCGGCCGCTTCAATAGTGCTAACCGATAACGGTAGTAAGGTGGCATGCTGTGAAATCGTTGCTCGTTGTTCAATCGTGAGTGCATCATAAGCCGTTTGCGAGAGTGACAACAGCGCGCCCTCTTTGCCTTGTAGCTCGATAGCATTGCCACAGAAATGCTGTATTTGCTCATGGGTTAATGCAATCACCGTTTGCTGACTGCGCTCGAAACGTTGGCACAACAACGCTCTCTGAGTAGCCTCTAGCATGTCTAAGCCGATCAGTACAAAGTGCGTCCCAACACACATCATGACGTTGGTGTGGTACACCGGAGTACCTTGCGCATCATAAGCGTCAAATATCACGGCTTCGTAGCCTAGAAAGTCACACACGTCTTTCAAAAGATCGTCATCAGTACGTTGTGAGCGAGCCATATACGCTAACTTATTCACATGATCAAAGACGATCGACCCCGTTCCCTCCAAGAAGCGTTGTTGGTCTGTAAAGTGACGCAAGTCTTTGGCGTGCTCAAGTCCATACTGCTGCCACAGTGTTTCCAGCACATCTTGTCGATATTCTCTGCGGCGGTTTTCCGCACGCATGGGATAGGTGATCAAGGTGCCGCTATGGTGAGTCGAAAACCAATTATTGGGAAAGACGGAGTCAGGCGTGTCGATACTTTTATCTTCAAAGAGGTGCACCGTAATGCCATGAGCTCGCAGCTTCTCGACGGCTTGGCTCACTTCAATATACGCCTGCTTAGACACATCCGTATGATGAACCGAACGCTGAAAGGCGTTGTCCTCTAAGGTGGCATCGTTGACACGAAAATGATGGGGGCGAACCATCACAACCTGCTTTGGTGCTTGAATACTCATCGAAGTCCCTCTTTTAAAAAGTGTAGGGACACTATGTTAGAAATCAGCCCCGCCAGTTAAAATGCCAATAATTTATGCAAATTGATTTATTATTTATCAATTTGACAACCTACGTTAGGCATTTTGATTAATACTAAAAGGCTCTTTGATGAAACCCTATATTTATGACTCGCTGGATAGCGCTCTAATTGCCGAACTGCGCAAAGATGGTCGCGCTTCCATTTCACAATTGGCCAGCCAGTTGAACGTGTCTCGAGCAACAGTACAAAACCGTCTAGACCGATTAACGCAAAGCGGCGCTATTTTGGGCTTTACCATTCGCGTTCATGAGGAGTTAGAACAAGACACCGTACGCGCCATCATGATGATCGAAGTCGCAGGGCGATCTACCTCGCAAGTGATTCAGAAATTACGCGGCATCCCTGAACTGATAAAACTGCACACCACCAACGGCGCATGGGATTTAGTGGCCGAGTTACAAACCACCAGTCTTGGAGAGTTTGATCGTGTTCTTAGACGAGTACGTGAAGTGGAAGGGATTTTAAACAGCGAAACCAGTATTTTACTGAGTAGTTTGTGAAGCAATCGTGGCGTAGAGCTTGTTAACCATACACCACGATAGAGATTACTGAATCGGCGTCAGCAGTGGTTTGTTGCCAAAGTGAGCGGCGAGGTTATCCAGCACCAGTTGTGCCATGGCGGCGCGGGTCTCAAAGGTACCGCTGGCGCAGTGGGGTTGGAGTACGACGTTGTCCATGCTTAGTAAGGCGTCGGGGACGTTTGGCTCATCCACGAACACATCTAGACCCGCGCCTTTGATAGCACCTTGCGCCAGTAATTCTACTAGAGCCGTTTCATCGACCACGGAGCCTCGGGAAACATTGACGAAGTAACTGTCTGGTCCTAGTGCAGTCAGCACTTCGCGGCTAATCAAACCTTGTGTTGCGGAACCTCCAGGGATAACGGGAGCCAGCACATCAACGTCTTTTGCCAACGTCATCAGGTCATCGTAATGTTTGTAAGATACGTCCGTTTTTTTCGCGCGACTGTAGTAACTGATGTTCATCCCGAATGCTTCAGCTCGGCTGGCGATGGCCTGACCAATGCGCCCCAACCCAACGATGCCGAGTGTCTTGCCTTTCAGGGAGGTGTTCAGTGGCATCATGCCTTGCTCTACCCAGTGACCTTGCTTGATCCAATCCACCGCGGGCAACATGCGTCTTAGGGTAGCCAACAATAGCATCATGGCCATGTCCGCCACGTCATCGGTTAACACATCCGGCGTATGGGTCACAGGGATCCCTCGTGCCTGACAATCCGAGACACATAGCGTATCGAAGCCAACACTGGCACAACCTACGATTTCAAGATTTGGCAAACGGTCAAGCAGCGACTTTTCAAAGCCGCCACCGTGTGTGGTCACCACAGCACGGATCTGCTCTCCAACGCTATCGATCATATGCGCCTTCTCCACATCAGACGCTAAATCGTAGCGATGCACGCGATAGGTCTGTTCTAACACCGCCATTTGATCAGGGCGAATCGGCCATACCACCAATACATCAATGTCTTTCATCGTTCTCTCCTTTTATTAGGTTTTTCTAGGACAACCACGCCAACAGCGGTGGTGCTATCGCAACGATTACGAGGGAGCCAAGTAACGTCGATGTGGCAATGGCGTTCGCGGTTTGCTTGCCATCACTGCCATGGGCAACAGAGACCACGTAGGCTGACGCCGCCACAGGTGCGCCAAAGAATAAAAATAGGTAAAGCTGTTCGTGCTCGGAAAAACCCAATAACGCGGCCCCACAGGTCAGAATAATCGGGCTTATCAGTACTTTGATAGCGATCGCAACGCCAACGGTTTTGGAAAGCACAAATCTACTCGTGGCTAGGGACCCACCGATGCAGAGCAAGGCTAAGGGTAAGGTCACACCACCCAAATATTTGCCTGCGGTCACCACTTGGCTTGGAATGGGTAAGCCAACAAAATTCACCACAATACCCGCCACGACACCGACGATCATAGGGTTGCGTACGATGGTGCCTAGCAACTGCTTGATGCTGACATCGTGATTGGTTTGATAACGGGATAAAGCGATTTCTGCCAGGATGTTGAACAAAACCGAGGTGATACTGGCCAGCACACCACCGATCACCACGCCCTCTTCCCCAAACATGTTGACAACCAATGCCAGACTAAAGACACCCGTGTTGCCACGAAAGGCGATTTGAATAAAGACGCCTCGCTCAGAGTCCGGCATCTTCAAACGCCCAGAAAGCCACCACGCAAACCCAAACGTCAGCAATATACCCAGTGCAAAGTACACTGGCATCTGCCAAGACATTAAGCTGCCTGGATTTGCCCCCAACATGCTGAAAAACAATAAGGTTGGCATACCCACCGCAAACACAAAACGTGAGCCAGACGAAATAAAGCTGTCATCGATCACGTGTCGAGCACGCAAAAATGCCCCCACGACAATCAATAGCAGTACTGGGGCGGATACATCCAAGATTGCCGCAAAAGCAGACGCTTCCATACTCCACTCCTAAAAATGGGCTAAGGCCTTGAATAAAAAAGGGGCACCTCTAGGTGCCCCAATAGCGAGGTTTGGAGTCAAGCCATTCAGGCTTACTTCATTTTGCCGTCTAGTAACTGAGGCACATTCAAAGGGTTAGCATCTTGAATCGCCGCAGGTTGCAACGCCACAGGAAGGTCTTGGTAACAGACAGGGCGTACGAAGCGGTCAATCGCCGCGCTGCCCACCGATGTGGTACGAGAGTCAGACGTTGCTGGGAATGGGCCACCATGAACCATGGCATGACACACTTCCACACCCGTTGGGAAAGCGTTACACAGAATACGACCAGCTTTGCGCTCAAGGGTTGGTAGCAGAGCACGAACCGCTTCCACATCGTCGTCAGTCATTTGAATGGTCGCTGTTAACTGACCTTCCAAGTGTTCTGCCACCGCTTTGTACTCATCTAAGTTGGCACACTGGATCACCAATGACGTCGAACCGAAGACTTCGTCTTCCATGGAAGGATCCGCTAGGAACGCTTGTGCTGAAGTTTTGAAAACATGTGGCTGACACTGGTTTGGCGCATCGCTTTCATGACCTTTGCCAACGAGTTCAACGCTGGTATTGTCCGCAAGCTTCGCTACGCCTTCGCAGTAGGCTTGGTAGATGCCCGGCGTCAGCATGGTTTGCGTGCCTTGGTTTTGGATTTCCGACATCACGGTATTCACGAAGGTATCGCTACCTGCGCCGTTTAATGTCACCACAAGACCAGGGTTAGTACAGAACTGACCTGCACCCATCATCAAAGAGCCCACAAAGCCTTTAGCAACCGCTTCGGCTTGTGTCTCAAGCTTATTAGGCATCAAGAACACTGGGTTGATCGAGCTCATTTCAGCGTACACAGGGATCGGCTCTTTACGAGCTGCCGCGATGTTCATCAACGCCACGCCACCAGAACGAGAACCCGTGAAACCAACCGCTTTGATATGTGGGTGCTCAACCAAGGCAGAGCCCACTTCACGGCCAGAGCCATACATCAATGAGAATACGCCAGCTGGCATGCCGGTTTTCTTCGCTGCCGCCGTGATCGCACGGCCCACGAGTTCTGCTGTACCAGGGTGTGCTGAGTGCGCTTTCACAATCACTGGACAACCCGCCGCTAGAGCAGAAGCCGTATCACCGCCCGCAACCGAAAACGCTAATGGGAAGTTAGAGGCACCAAATACCGCAACAGGACCTAACGGAATGTACTGTAGACGTAAATCGTTACGTGGCAGAGGAGTACGCTCAGGCATCGCTGGATCAATGCGCACGTCTAGGTATTTACCAGCACGTACTACGCCTGCGAATAAACGCAATTGGCCCATGGTACGGCCACGCTCACCTTCGATACGCGCTTGTGGTAGGCCAGACTCGGCCATCGCACGCTGTACTAAGGTATCGCCTAGGGCAAGGATTTCATCAGCAATGGTTTCTAGAAAAGTAGCGCGCGCTTCCGGTGTGGTAGCACGGTAAGTGTCGAACGCTTGCCAAGCGGCTTGAGCGGCTTGGTTAACTTGCTCTTTGGTACCGCCTAGGTAAGCCGGTTCCATGGTTTCGTTGGTTGCAGGGTTGACTGCGTGGATCGCGTTAAGAGAGCCTTTTGTTTCCTGACCAGCGATCAGTAATGTGCCTTGAAGAAGTTGAGAAGCTTCCATTTGTATCCCCTTTTTGAGCTCTTAAGCCCAGCGTCGCTAGGCTTAATTGGTTCATCGAGAGGTTAATCAAACGAGTTCGATTCGTTATAGCGCTCGTAGCGAAGGTAAGCACGACTCAAGTGTTGATGCATGGCTTCTTTGGCAGCATCCGCGTCTTTGGCTCGGATACTGGTCAGGATCGCCTCATGCTCTGCACGCACTCGATTCAAATACTCTTCACTGGCTACATGATCCAAGTTTGAGTTAACCAAGTTCGCTCGCGGGATAACGTTCTTATTAAACTGTTCGTAGAACTGTTTAAAAAATGGATTGTGGGTCGCTTGGCAGATCGCTAAATGGAATTCATAGTCTTCTTTACGGGCCAATTCGCCACGCGCAAGTGCGGCATCGAATTCGCTAAAGTGACGTTCCATTTTTGCCAAGTCGGCTTCGGTACGACGCTCGGCCGCCAATGCACAGGCGGCACTTTCGACACTCATACGTATTTCAAGAATATGCAAAATGTCTTTGATCGCCGTTGGGTCAACGTTGTAAGCAAACACGGTTTCGCTCGACATAGAACGTGTTACCGTGGTGCCCACCCCGCGACGGGTTTCCACTAATCCTAACGACTTGAGTTGTGTAATGGCTTCTCGAATAACCGTTCGGCTCACCCCAAAAAGGTCACACAGCGCACTTTCCGTTGGGAGTTTATTCCCCACTTGAATACGCCCAGAGGTAATCTCTGCTTCCAGCTGTTTCGCCACCGTAGTAGCAAGGCTGTCACCTTTACTTAATCGTTGAACTCGGAGTGTACTACTTAAATTATCAATATTGCCCATGGAACTCATGCCGTTATTTTTTATAGAACATTATCCTAGAGCGCATTATCTAACAAGCGTTGGTTTCTTAGGATTGAATGTCCAACCAGGAATTAAGAATTGCATGGCCATGCTGTCATCACGCTGACCGAGGGTCAGGGATTTGTATAGCTCGTGCGCTTCCATCAGTTTTTCGCGATCCAATTCGATGCCCAAACCAGGGGTCGTTGGAACCGCGATTTTACCACCCTTAATCTTAAATGGGTCTTTTGTGATGCGTTGACCGTCTTGCCAGATCCAATGGGTATCAATGGCAGTAATCTCACCCGGACAAGCCGCCGCAACGTGCGTCATCATCGCTAGGGAAATATCGAAGTGGTTGTTAGAGTGAGAACCCCACGTCATGCCCCATTCGTTACATAGCTCACCGACGGCTACCGCACCTTGCATGGTCCAGAAGTGACAATCCGCCAATGGGATATCCACAGAATCCAAGCGCACCGCGTTGCGGAATTGCTGCCAGTCCGTCGCGATCATATTGGTCGCTGTTTTCAGGCCAGTACGGCGTTTGAATTCCGACATGGTTTCACGACCTGACCAAGCACCTTCTTGACCACATGGGTCCTCGGCGTAACTTAGGATGTCTTTGATCGGCGTTAGGTATTCCACGGCTTGATCCAATGTCCAAGCGCCATTCGGGTCAAGCGTTAAACGCGCATCAGGGAAGACTTCGTGCAAAGCACGGATACAATCTGCTTCTTGATGGCCGTCTAGTACGCCGCCTTTTAGTTTGAAGTCTTTAAAGCCGTAACGCTCGTAAGCACCTTTTGCTAAGTTGGCAATCGCTTCTGGGGTCAGGGCTTCTTCACCACGCACACGATCCCATGCGTCGATTGGGTTGTCATAGCTTGGGTAAGGTAGATCGGTTTTCTTACGATCCCCTAGGAAGAATAAGTAGCCCAAAGCTTCCACTTCATCACGCTGACGACCGTATTGACCTAGTAGCTCGACCACTGGCAAGCCCATGTTTTTGCCCGCAAGGTCCAACAACGCCGACTCGATACCGGTAATCACGTGTACCGCAGTACGTAGGTCAAACGTTTGGTTGCCACGTACGTCATCTTCTTGACCAGAAATGGCGCTGCGTACAGACGAAATAATCGACTTCCACTTGCCAACGCTCTGACCTTCGATCAATTCCTTGCAGCGCTCCAGCGTTGAGATGATGCTGTCGGTCGCTGGGATTTCCCCTAAACCAAGGTTGCCATCGTTGTCTTCAAGTACAACGACCGTACGGATAAACCAAGGCGCATGACCGCCACTTAGGTTCAGTAGGAAGCTGTCGTAGCCTGCAACCGGTACGACTTCCATTTTCTTGATGGTGGTAAACATATTTCTCTCCACTCAATGAGCAAACGGGAGAGCATGCTCTCCCGTGATTCGCTTATTTGTTCTGATCAATGATCGCTTTAAGAGCTGCTAGGTCTGCATCATTTGGCATCGTTAGCGGTGGACGTACGTCACCCGCAGGCATACCTTGCAATGCAACACCCGCTTTGATCAAGCTCACAGCGTAACCTTTTTTCGTGTCACGTAGGCGGCAGAATGGGATAAAGAAGTTTTGGATAATGCGTGTCACGGTTGCTTTGTCACCCGCACGCAACGCTTTGTAGAAGCTCATCGCCATTTCAGGCATGAAGTTGTACGCAGCAGAAGAGTATGTGTTCACACCGATAGACAGGTAAGCTTCCGCGAAGATTTCCGCCGTTGGTACACCACCGATGTACACCAGACGATCACCTACTGTTTTGATGGTGTCGTTCAATGCCGCGATGTTACCCACGCCATCTTTTAGACCAACCATGTTCGGGTTGCGTGCTGCCAACTCTTTCACAGACTCAGCACTTAGGATGCCGTTACCACGGTTGTAGTAAACAAACTGAATGTCTGCGCTTTGCATCACGGCGGTCGCGTACTCAACGATACCGTCTTCAGGACATTCGGTTAGGAAAGGAGGCATCAGCAAGATACCGTCACAGCCAGCTTCTGCGGCAATGTTCGAGAACTTAGACGCGTCTTTTACGCTGCGGCCTGCTGCGGCAATCACTGGTACGCGACCTTTTACAGTTGCCACAGACACTTCAACGATTTCACGGAAATCTTCTTCGTCTAGAGAGAAAAACTCTCCGGTACCACCTGCGATAAAGATCGATGAAACGCCGTGCTCGATGAACGCTTCCAAGCGGCCTTTGTAAGTCTCCGCGTTGAATTTACCGTTCGCGTCGAAGTCCGTTACAGGGAAAGATAAAAGACCATCACTTAGTGCTTCACGAATTTGTTCTACAGAAAAAGCCATGCTGTTTTCCTCTCTTGTTGTTATTTGATTAGAGCCTATCGGCTTACTAGTATGATGTTATTTGTAATACATCATACAACTATACAATTAAATAGCAATGCTATTTACCAATTTAAAATCAGGTCACTGGCGCAGGGTTAAACAGCACCAAATCGTTGTGCAGGCCAAGGCGGTCCGCAGCCACTTGTTTGCGGCCAGAAGCCACGTCCAGAATCAGGTGGAAAAGCTCCCACCCCGCTTCTTCTAAGGTAATTTCTTTGCTCGCAATGCGTCCTGCATCCATATCAATCAGATCGTGCCAACGCTTACCTAACGTGGAGTTGGTGGACACTTTGATCACTGGCGCGACTTCTAAGCCATATGGCGTGCCACGGCCGGTGGTGAAGACTTGGATGTTCATGCCTGAGGCAAACTGCAAGGTGCCACAGATAAAGTCACTGGCTGGCGTCGCGGCGAAGTTCAAACCACGCTTACGAATACGTTCACCAGGGCTTAATACATCGACAATCGGGCTGTTACCGGATTTGGTAATCGAGCCTAATGACTTCTCAACGATGTTGTTCAAACCGCCCTTTTTGTTGCCAGGCGTGGTGTTAGCACTGCGATCCGCTTTGCCTTGGCTTAAGTAATCATCAAACCACTGCATTTCTCGCAACAATGCTTGACCGACTTCCACCGTGTCGGCACGAGGCGTTAACAGATGGATGCCATCACGCACTTCAGATACTTCGGAGAACATCACCGAACCACCAGCACGTACGATCAAATCCGACGCGTAACCCACAGCTGGGTTCGCAGTCACACCAGAAAACGCATCACTGCCGCCACATTGCATACCGACCACCAGTTCTGAGATCGGACATGGCTCACGGCGACGTTTATTCAAACGCTCAAGGTGGGCTTCGGCCATCTCCATGATGTGATCAACCATATCTTGGAAACCGTGGTGGTTTTCGTCTTGCAGACTGACCACGTGATCTTCTAGGGTTTTCGCAGCCTCAGAATTAGGTAACAGATTGACGGCTTGCTCTTCATCGATTTCCAGCAAACGTGATGGCGATAGCTTTTCACAGCCCAACCCGACGACCATAATTTCGCCGCCAAAATTCGGGTTCTTCGCCATATTCTGCAAAGTTCGAATCGGCACAATCGCCGCAGGCGCAGTGATCGCCACACCGCAACCATAGGTATGATTAAGAGCCACCACGCCATCCACGTTAGGATATTTGGGCAGTAAGGTTTTCTTAATCAGCTTCACCACGTAATCGGTAATGCCCGCCACACACTGCACACTGGTGCTGATACCCAGTAGGTTTTTCGTACCCGCTGAGCCGTCTGGGTTCTTGTAGCCATCGAAAGTGTAACCTTCTAATGGTTCAAAGTTTGGCTTCTCACGAGTCGCTAATTGCAGCTCGTCTAACTTTGGTGGCGTCGGCATATCAACCACTTTCTCAGAAACCCAAGAACCTTGTTTGATCTCATGCTTGGCGTAGCCCACTACTTCGTTGTAACGACGCACTTGCCCGCCCGTCTCGATGTCCACCAAGGCGACTTTATGGCCTTGTGGCACATCTTCGATCAAGGTAATACCACCTGGTAGCTCCGCGCCTTTTGGTGCACCCCCTTGATTCAGGATGATGGCAACGTTATCGCTGTCGTGAATTTTAATCAGGACATAAGAGGAACTCATGATGCGCTCTCCTGCTGGGCTTGCTTCTTACTTTTCTTATGAATCATCACGGACAACACAATGGATAGGATGATCAGTCCCCACAGCACCATCGCAATTGGGCTCTTAGTGACCAGGATCGAGTACTCACCATAGGACTCAAGACTCTTAACAAAGTACACTTCTGCGGCACTGCCCAAGATAAAGCCGATCACCAATGGCGCAATTTCGATACCGATCTTTGTGAAGATCCAACCCGCTACACCAAAGATCAAAAGGGTCCATACATCAAACATGATGCCGTAGTTGATGGCATAAGCCCCCACCGCACACATCATCACGATGATTGGGTACAGCACGAATTTCGGGATCAATACCACTTTTGCGATGTAACGAATGGCATAGAACATCACTATGAACATGATGATGTTGGCAAACATCAGACCCGTGATCATGGAGTACCACGTATCGATGTTCTCACCAATAAACAGTGGGCCAACTTGTAAGCCCTGCAAGGTGAAGGCGCCGATCAATACCGCCGTGGTACTGTCACCAGGGATACCTAGGGACAATAGAGGAATCAAAGCACCACCGGTCAAACCATTGTTTGCAGACTCAGATGCAACCAAGCCTTCTGGCTCACCTTTGCCAAGTTTTTCAGGCTGTTTAGATAAGTTCTTTTGTTGCGTATACGCCAAGATCGACGCCGCGCTACCACCGATACCCGGTAGCATACCGATAAACGTACCGATCGAAGATGAACGCAATAAGTTGCCGAATTGACCTTTAAAGATAGAGAAACTAAACGGCTTACCTTTTGATAGGTTCACCTTGTTCTCATGGGAGGTTTCTGTAACGCCCTTTTCCGCTTCTTCAATAATGGTCGAAATACCAAACAAGCCGATCAACACAGGCAGTAGAGAGAAGCCGTAAGCTAAGTAATCTTCCATAAATGGCATCATCAAGCGGTACTCACCGTTACCACCGTTCGATACATCGTAAGTGCCGATCAAGCTTAGCAACACACCAATCAGACCACTGAAGACCCCCATCAAGATGTTTTTCGACAAAGATGCGATCACAGACATGGCAAAGAAGATCATCAAAAACTTCTCAACATACGAGAACTTAATCGCAAAATCCGCCAAGACCGGCGCAAAAAAGAACAAGATCACAGCACTAAAAAAGCCACCGAACAACGATGCTACGATACATGTTTTCAAGGCACGCTCTGCTTCACCGCGCTGTGCCATTGGGTAGCCATCAAAGGTAGTGGTGATCGAAGACGGTGTTCCTGGGATGTTCAATAACACCGCTGGCACCAAGCCACCTGAAATACCACCCACGTATAAACCGAGCAAAAGTGCCAAGCCTTCTTGCAAACCCAACGTGTAGGTCAAAGGCAAACACACCGCAACCGCCATGGTCGCTGTCATGCCTGGAATCGCACCAAAGATAATACCGATGATCGACCCAGCCGCCGCTAGCAAGAAGAAAGCTGGCGAAAGTAATTCTAAAAATTCCATCGTGTCACTCCACTAGCCTAAGGCATCGATACAAGGAAGAAGTGATAGAGCACTACCCAAACAAAGGTCGGGGCAAGCAACGCATTGGCCACAATAATGGTGACGTTACGGCGCGTCTTTTCATGGCAATACAACATCGACATAAGGAAGACAAAAGGAATAGACGCCAATAAGAAACCAAGTCCCATATTCGGCAAAACGGAGCCGATAAAATCCATCATCCAGAAATAACCTGGAATCAAAGCCAAGGTTGCGATTAAGCGGAAGAAGTCCGCATTTTTAACAAAAAACTGATAGCGTCCTGAGCGTATGGCACGCAATACAGGGCGAGCATTCGTCACCACGATCACCAGGCCAAGCACCGCAATCAATGTCAAAATGATGCGCGGGAAGAATAGGTGTGACTGATCAAAGTCGATGACAACGGTATTCAGTGAGGAAAACCAAGACATAACAATCCTCTCGAGGAAATCATATGCCACCGCAGGACAGACAGCGCCTGCGGGGCATGACTATCTGGATACTACTTGTGTAGGTTCTCGATAATTTTCGCGTAGCTATCACGCTTCGCTTGGAAGTGCTTTTGTGCCTCAGCAGAGGTACGGAAGTTTGGAATGAAGAATGACTTCTTCAATGTCTCTTGTACTTTGCCATCCGCAAAGACATCAGCCAAAGCCTTGTCTAGGAATGCAACCACTTCTGGAGACATGCGTTTGTTGTACAGGAAGAAAAACTCTTTATCGAACGTGAAATCGTTTTCTGCATCCATTGGCACTTTAACGCCTAAGCCAGATGCGTATTGCAGCAACTCATCACGCGATGTTTGACCCATACCTTCAGGATTTGCACCTTGTAGGGTGGAAGACTTCGCTGTCAGCCAAACAAAGTTCATCGCTTTTTGATCATCCGCAGGCAAACGTGTGTATTGCTCATTCGCCTGCACACTACCGTTGATCACGTCAGCAAGACCATCAAACATCGCTTGGTTTTTGTCAGACTGAGAACCTGTGTTAAGTGCTACAAGGTTGTCTTCTTGGCCTGGGTAAGCAAGACGTACCGCGTTCTTCATCGCTGTGTAACCGATTTCCGATACACCACCTGGTTGGATCGCCACACGAATGGTTTGACCGTTGCCGGCTGCATTCAGGATCTCATCCATGTTTTTGTATGGAGAATTCTTTGGTACGAGGTAACCGTTACCTGGGTTGGTCGCAAAAGAAGGGCCGATTTGCCATTGTTTGAATGGGTCTTCGTAGCCTTTTTGCTTGTATAGGTGACCAAGGTAGGCTTGATCATGGAAAATCATCAATGTATTACCGCTTGGTACGCGTGCTAGAGCTTGGTAGCCCGCAGAGAAGCCTACAGCATCCACTTTGATGTTTGCGTCGATCTTATCCGCCAATGCTTCAGCAATGATAGAAGACGCTTGATAGGTGTCACCACCTGTAGATTTTGAGCCGATCACGATGCGGATGTTACCGCGAATTGGGTTGTCCGCAGCAAAGGCAATCGCAGGTGCCGCAGCCACCGAACCAGCAAGCAAGGCAACTTTAGCGGTAGTCATCAGAGTTTTCATAGTTATAGTCCTGTCCCGTAGTTGTTTTTGTATTAAAGACGAGAAATCCGTTCCTGACTTCCATACTGTCGTTCACTTTATGAGAAGCAGTTGGAATGATCTAGAGAACGTAATAAATCATACATCATACAAATGACCTTGCAAGCACCCAAACAACAAAAAGTCATACAACTTAATTAGGGGGTAATTTGGCGTAAATTTTGCGCGGAACGGTCGCGAATAGGTGGGTAAAATAGGGATAACTTGAAAAACTTCAGTAATAACAACTAATAATATGGCATCAGAATGTGGTTAATTAGTACGCACTTCGCATGAGTATTTTGCAGTCATCCATGCATTTCGCGCTAAAAATATCACTCTGATAAAGAGAAGAAGTGAATTAAGACTCACAAAAAACGGAGTAATTGACCAAGATAAACCGATTTATCGGCGGCTAGCCGTGCTCAAATCTCACCGTTTTAGTAAACATCAGGCACTCTTCAAGCAGGGCTAGCAAATAAGCGTCTTAGGTCGCGCAATCTAGTAATGAATGCGGTGCCGCCTTGGCACGAGGGATGGCCAGAATGTCATAAGCGTAGACTTTCGTCAGCGTCAGAAACTCTTGCTTAATTTGGGTTAGCGAGCGCGCCACAATGCCAACAATAGGATTACTGGGAGCAAAGCTACACTGAAATTTACGCAGCGCCAGACTCAAAGAAGCGTACGTATCGATGGCTTGCTCAAACTGTTCCAGTCGGCACTGGGTCTCAGCTAGGTTCAAATCGCTGACCACCAGCGCATTGATGGCGGCTTCGGTGTCGTACCAACAGTCAATCATCTCCAAAGCAATATCAGACGCTTCCTGATAATAGTCAGCAGCCTTGGCATTTTCACCACATTGAAACGCTTGATTACCAGCAACAATGACACGCTTCCAATCTTCCATGGAAAACCCTCGCTAAGTGTGAGCAATGCGCTAATGATAATAACTATCATTTGTATTTATCTAGCACTAAAGCATTATTTTTTTCGCGTGCAGGGCAATTAAACGCACCCATTGATCCAGTTGCTCAGTGCTTGGACCGGTAAAGCCGAGCAACAAACCAGGTCTCGGCAATGGCTCAGGCAGGGAATGATAGTGCTGATGCAGCCATGATAAGGCGAGCCCCTGCTCAGCACAGGCCTGATCAAGCTGTCTCCATACTTGCTCGGGCTGGCGGATATGGCTTTTGAAATACGCGATAACATGCATGCCGCCACTTGGCTTATCCCATTCAAACCAAGGCTCCAAATGCTGAGACAACAAAGCTAATAGAGCATCCCTTTTTTCACGATAATGGCGTCTCATACGGTTTAAATGCCGATAGAAGCTGCCATTTGTCATAAAGTCTGCCACAACGGGCTGCATCGGCAGAGAAGCCGACACACCTAAGGCTTGTTGACTGGATAGCAGGCGATCGACTTGGGATAACGGCGCGATGATAAATCCCATGCGTAGCCCTCGAAACAACACCTTAGACAAGCTCCCAACGTAGAAAATACGCTCTTGGGCTGAGCCTCGATGTTGCGCTAACTGCATCAAAGGCACCGATGCACGACCTTGATACAAGAACTCGTTGTCGTAATCGTCTTCGATGATAAAACCCTGTCCGGCTTGCAATGCATCCAGCCATTGCTCTCGAACGGGTGAACTGTAACTGATGCCCAGAGGATATTGTCGGTTAGGGGTGAGCACTGCCGCCCAATCGGATACTTGAGTAGGAGGCAAAGCGCCATCGCTCTGAACCGCCAAAGGCTGCACCGCAACATTGGCCAAACTTGCATGCAGAGGAGGGTAGGTGGGTTCTTCTAAGAACCAATGTCGGCAACAGGACTGCAAGGCATGCGCTAGCAACGCCATGGCATCTCGGCTACCGGCAGTGATCACCACTTGCTCAGGTAAGCACGACAAGCCGCGTAGAGCGTACAAGTATGCCACGATCGCTTGGCGCAGTGCCGGCAAGCCCGCTCGGTAGCTGCCCATCAAGACATTGGGATCAGGGGACAACCAAGCACGGCGCATGCTGGCCGCCCACTCCTTACTCGGAAACTGACTGACATCCACCCCAGAATCAAAGCCGCCTTTGCGAGACGACTCAACCAATGTTGCAGCCGGTTCCGCACTGACCGAAATACGCTCCACAGGCGCAACAAAAATCCCACGTTTTGGCTCACTGCGCAGCACCCCTTCCGCAATCAACTGTTCATAGGTTTGAATCACCACACTGCGGGACACCCCTAAAGAACGGGCGAAAGTACGACTAGAAGGCAACTTATCCCCAACCGCCAAGCGGCCTTGCTCAATGGCTTCAAGCAGCTGCTGCTGTAATTGCTGATACCTTGGCGTCTCATTGGACTCCAAACTAAACGAAAGACTGGCGATCATGATCTGGTCTGGCTCAAGCTTACTTTAATAATAAATTATCAGCCTACCAGATCCTTCATCTATCGCCAGAGGTTTTAGCTATTTACAAGACTCTTCAGGCGCTGGACCACGTTCATGGCATCCTGTGTCAGTTGCTGCTCGTCCACACCTAGAACACGCCCACCTTGAACGACGGGCTTACCATTTACAAAACTCATATGAATCTCACTGGGCTCACCTGCCATTACAGGTGCCCATTCACTTTGGTGAATGCCAGCTAAACGAGGACTGTCCAAGCGATACAAGACAATATCAGCCCCATAGCCCAAGGCCAGTTTGCCCGTTTTAAACCCAAGGAGGTCAGCGCCATTTTCTGTAGCCCACCCCATGACACCTTCTGGACTGGTAGCATCTGCTCCATGCTGGGTGCGGTGTAGCAACCAAGCAAAGTTCATTTCTTGGAGCATGGAGCCACCTTCACTGGACGCTGAACCATCTACCCCTAGGGTAATTTTCATACCCGCTTTTGCCATGTCAATCACTGGGGCAATGCCACTGCCAAGGCGACTATTAGACGTAGGGCAATGGGCTATACGAGTCCCAGACCGAGCCAATTTATCAATGGCTGGACGATCTGCTTTCACCAGATGGGCAAACCAAACATCTTCCCCAAGCCAACCACAAGAATCGGCGTAATCCACAGCACTCATGCCATGTTGTGTTTGTGCTACTTGTTCGTCGTAGCTGACTTCTAACAGATGGGTGTGGCGTTTTAGCCCGTGAGCTTTGGCAAACTCCCCAAAGGCCAGCAAATCGTCTCTAGGAGAGGTGTGCACTAGGCTAGTAGGCGCCACCACCAAGCGTCGCATACTCAGGTCTGAACCATCATGGTAACGCTGGCGACTGGCTTCCATCCGACTGATGGCCAAATCTAAGGTTTCTGGCTGAATTCGATTGCCCTGCATACCTCGATGGCTGCCAGTGGTCGTAGTGGCCCCGCGACACAAGACAAAGCGAATTCCCAACTCTTCTGCTGCCTGCCAAACCGCATCCTCCAATTCAGGGGAAGTCCCCGCATGATACAAATAATGCTGGTCCGCACAGGTGGCGACACCAGAGCGCAGCAATTCATAAAAACCGACTTTAGCAGCTACATACATATCGTCTGGAGTGATTTTGGGCCAGTAGCGATAAGGCACTTGCGCCAACCATTCACCTAACGGAACCTGACGCCCCTCAGGAATGCCCTTTAGCACAGACTGAGCAAGATGATGATGGGTATTCACAAAACCTGGGTAAGCCACGCAATGACGGCCATCGATGGCGGTTTCTCCATCTTCTAAAGGTAAGTCTTCACCTATGGCGGTGATCACATCTCCTTGGATGCGAATACTGTTGGCCGAACCCGCAACGGTCGGCATAGCGTGTAAGTTCTGTATGAGATAGCGGCTCATGTCCTCTCCTGAGTTGGAAAGAGCAATGTCTTGATCGTCATAACGATGCTAACCGCTTCTACTCTTTTGCATAGGGTACAAAGTAAAGTGTCGCACACGAAGGCGACCCACTAGAATAAGAAGCAAATCTTATACCAGCATGAAACGTAAATTTCATGGCTTGCTATCACCAAAACGGTTAGACCACCTCTAATAATGTCCCGTTATAGTGCAACAAAACCTTAAAACGTCGTCGATCATGGAAGTAAAGTTGGCCTATCGCTTGCATTGTCATAACCAAGGCCTCCTACATAGGCCCATTGGAGATGAGTAGAAGCGGTCAGGTATTGATGATACCCGGGCATTGCTCACTCCCATTCGACGATGCCGAAGCGGCGTGTGGAATGGGAAGTGACAGCCGTTGTACTCGCTGTGTAACCCCGATCCTCTCGCCCTCATCCACACCGACTTCGTGACTTTGTCGTGTTCATTCCGCCTAGCGGATTAATCGATCATTTCGGAGTCTCACTATGTCCAAATTCCATCTTGTAAAACACACTATTGCCCGCACTCTTGCCTTGGCTGGTCTAACCTCTGTTAGCGCTTCTGCGTTTGCAGCGGATGCGGTTCGTTTCCAGCTTGATTGGCTACCTGGAGGGGATAAAGCACCGATTTATGTGGGGCTTGCAAAAGGTTTCTTTGATGAGCAAGGCCTAGACGTCAGCGTCGCCACTGGACGTGGATCAAACGACGCCATTACCAAGCTAGCCACCAACAACGCCGATATGGGCTTAAGTGATTTAGTGGCTCTATTGATGGCCAAAGCAGAAAACGAAGTGCCTGTTAGCGCCGTCTATTCAGTCTTCAGTGAAGCCCCTCACGCCTTCTTTGTGTTAGAGGATTCCGATATTGAGAACGTAAAAGACGTAGAGGGTAAGCGTATCGCCACATCTCCTTATACCTCTTCAAACGTGTTTTTACCTCTACTCCTTAACGTAAACGGCGTGCCGGAAGACAGCATCAAGTTAACCAAAGCCGATCCAGGTGCATTAAATGCCATGCTAATTCAAGGCAACACAGATGTGGTGATTTCTTGGGTGACGGATACGGTGAAATACGAGCACCAAGCTCAGGTTGCCGATAAATCCATCAAGGTAATGCCTTGGTACGATGCTGGTCTAGCCTTCTACGCGACATCCATCATTGGCTCTGATCGATTCTTGTCAGAACAACCAGATGTGGCAAAGCGCTTTGTTTCAGCCTACGCAAAAGCCATTGATTACACATGGTCGCACCCAGAAGAAAGTGGTGAGATTGTTCATGACATGGTACCAGAAGTGGATGCTGCGACCGCGACCGATACGATTAAATCCATCAAGGGGCTGGTATTTAACGCTGTGTCTGAGCGCGACGGAATGGGCGCCCTCACTCCAGAACGCCTTGCCACCACTTGGCAGTGGACAGCAAAAGCGCAGAACAAGCCGGTAGACAGTTTTGACCCTGAATCTGCAATCAACCGTAGCGTATTAAATTAGTCTAGCTTTTATTTGCCTCGTCAGCGGTGTTCATCCATCGCAATCCTGACGACTTTACCGCACCGGAAACGGTGCGGTTTTTTTGTGAAGCCATTCCTTAAAGAT
Source organism: Marinomonas communis (assembly GCF_004363305.1). Classification (GTDB taxonomy): domain Bacteria; phylum Pseudomonadota; class Gammaproteobacteria; order Pseudomonadales; family Marinomonadaceae; genus Marinomonas; species Marinomonas communis. The sequence continues at coordinate 286,813 of NZ_SNZA01000002.1, forward strand.
TTGCACAACCGAGTCATCTCCACGAGAAGGTGGGATCACCGAATAGTAGCCATTCGAAGACCGTGTACTAAAAGCAGGGAAGGCGATTAAAAGTTCTTTATCTAGCATATCGTCAACTAGATTCCCCCAGCCCAATGCGACACCTTGTCCAGCAATGGCGGCCTGCAACAGCAAAGTATAATTGTCGAATTCCATGACGGTTTGTAAAGGTGAGAGAATATCGTTGTGAAGCTCAAACAAGCGCTCCCAGACCATCCATTTTTCATCCGACTCTGCATGCAGTTTCAGTAAAGGAGCGTTGCTGATGTCTGCCAGTTGTTGAAAAGGACCGTACTCTTCCAGGAGTTTTGGGCTACATACTGGAAAGACTTCTTCTTCGAACAGTTTTTCCGATACAAAGCCTTTGTGAATGCCATCACTAAAGACAATGGCGAGGTCGATGTCTTGCAGTCCCACGTCCACGTTGTTTTGTGCGGTGTGCAGGCGAATCTCTATTTCTGGGTGCTGTTTGCGAAACTCAGGTAAGCGTGGCATCAACCAATAGGCGGCAAAAGCAAAGTCCGTCGCGACATTAATGCGCGGCGTTTTGGTTTTTTTACGAATAAATCGCAAGGTTTTTTGCAGCTCGCTCAAACTCGCTTGTGTCGTTTTTAGTAGCAGGTGCCCATCGTCCGTAAGCTCCACGCCACGATAGACGCGACGAAACAGCTGCGTATTTAAAAACGCCTCTAAGGCTTTGATTTGCTGACTTATAGCCGGCTGAGTAGTGCCCAATTCTCGCGCTGCAGCAGTGAAACTTAGGTGTCGTGCAGAGGACTCAAACACAACCAGCATTTGTAAAGGCGGCATGTCGTTTTCAGTTAGCATAAGTTCAGCTTATCCCATTCATAACTTTTCAGTCAGTTTACAAGCCTTTTTATAAGGTTCAACCTAGTTATAACTGGTTTACACGCTGCGCAGTAACATTATTTCAACTTATTTTTTGAGCCGTATGGAGTGTTGCATGACAACCCGCAAAGCGCCCAATATTCTATTTATCATGGCCGACCAAATGGCCGCATCGGCGTTGCCTTTCTACGGGGGTAAAACCGCCAAAGTTCCGCACCTCGAGGCGTTAGCTGCCGAAGGGGTCGTGTTTGATTCGGCTTACTGCAATAGCCCTCTGTGTGCGCCTTCTCGTTATGTCCTAATGACGGGGCAGTTGCCAACCCGCATTGGGGCTTGGGACAATGCCGCTGACTTCCCCGCCGACATCCCAACGTTCGCCCATTATCTGCGCGCTGGCGGTTATCAAACTGCGTTATCGGGCAAGATGCATTTCTGTGGGCCTGATCAGTTGCATGGTTTTGAAAAGCGCCTCACCACTGATATTTACCCAGCCGATTACGGTTGGTTCCCAAATTGGGACGATCCCGACACACGCCCAACTTGGTACCACAACATGTCTTCGGTGCTACAGGCTGGCACGTGTGTGCGCAGCAACCAGTTGGATTTTGATGACGAGGTGGTCTTTCATGCTGAGCGCTACCTTTACGATTATGCCCGTGGCAAACAAGACCGTCCTTTCTGTTTAACGGTATCCATGACGCATCCCCATGACCCTTATGCGATTACTCAAGAGTACTGGGATCGTTACGATCATGACGCAATTGACTTACCCCAAGTGAATATCCCAGAGTCAGAGCAGGACCCACATTCGCGCCGTCTACAAGATGTTTATGCTTACTATGATCAAGACATCACAGAAGAAGACATACGCAATGCGCGCCATGCTTACTACGGCGCTTGTAGCTACGTTGACGATCAAATCGGCAAGCTTTTAAAAGCACTAAAAGAAAGCGGTTTAGAGGACGACACCATCATTGTGTTCTCAGGCGACCATGGCGATATGCTGGGTGAGCGTAACCTTTGGTACAAGATGTCCTACTTCGAAGGCTCTGCACGCGTCCCCATGATTGTCCATGCACCGCAACGCTTCCAACCAAAACGAGTCAAAGCATCCGTTTCGACCATGGATTTGCTGCCTACATTTGTCGATTGGGCAACTGATGGCCAAGGGATGGAATACGCCATGCCCATCGACGGCCGCTCACTGGTGCCTCATGTGACAGGACAAGAGGGCGGTCATGACGAGGTCATCGGAGAGTATTGTGGCGAAGGCACCCTCGCACCATTGTTTATGATCCGTCGCGGCGCTTACAAGTTCGTACACTGTGCCATCGACCCAGACCAGCTCTACGATCTTGAGCGCGATCCATTAGAGTTAAATAACTTGGCGAATGATCCTGCCCATGCGACACGCTTGGCAGAGTTTCGACAAGAGGCGGCGGAGCGCTGGGACAGCGACGCGATTTCCCAAGCAGTGCTTATAAGCCAACGTCGCCGTCGGTTGATTGTTAAAGCCTTTGGCGAGGGAGAGAACATCGCTTGGGACCACCAACCTATTTTCCAAGCCAGTGAAATGTACATGCGTAATCACATTGATCTGGACGACTTGGAGGCGAAATCTCGTTTTCCACGGGTTTCGTAAGCAGTAGGAACCGGTTTTACAGCCTATGCATTGGATTGTTAGCCTAGTGCTAACCATCCAATACCAGACAAATATAGACGACATACACAGAGGAACCGATTGATGAACCTTTCAAAACTGAATAAAACATTGCTGGCGACACTGGTCACAGCAGCGGCCAGCACCACCTACGCCGCGGTCCCTGAGCAATGCCAAACAGTCACCATGACCGATCCAGGTTGGACCGACATTGGTGCAACGAATGGCCTCGCCACCACGGTTCTTGAAGCCCTTGGCTACGAAACCGACATTAAGCTGTTGGCGGTGCCGATTGGTTTTGAAAGCATCAAAAACGGTGAAATCGATGTGTTTCTAGGCAACTGGATGCCTGCGCAAACCGCTTTTATTGATAAATATAAAAGCGACTTAGACGTCATCCGTACCAACTTAACTGGCGTGAAGTTCACATTAGCGGTTCCAAAATATGTCGCCGACCAAGGCGTTAAGGACTTTGCTGACTTGGCAAAACACAGCAAAGAGTTTGGTGAGCGTATTTACGGCATCGGCGCAGGTTCTCCGGCCAACCAAAACCTAATGGGCATGATCGAGAAAGACGATTTCGATCTAGGCGAATGGCGTGTGGTGGAGTCTGGTGAACAAGCCATGCTGGCTCAGGTCGCCCGTGCGGTGAAGCGCGATAAGTTCATCGTCTTCCTTGCTTGGGAACCACACCCAATGAACGTAAACTTTGATCTACAGTACCTATCCGGCGGCGATGACTACTTTGGCCCTAACTACGGTGGAGCCACGATTCACACCGTTACACGTAAAGGCTACAGCCAAGAATGCGGTAATGTCGGTAAGTTGCTGCAAAATATGGAATTTTCATTGGACATGGAAAACACCGTTATCTCTATGACAGATGAAGGTATGTCTGCCAACGAAGCCGCGAGCACATGGCTGAAGAAAAACCCTGCCGTGCTGGATAAGTGGCTGGATGGTGTGACAACGACTTCAGGTCAATCGGGCCTAGACGCGGTCAAAAGCTCGTTGGGCTTGTAAGCGCTTAAAGCCAAACCTCTCCTGTGGACGTCTGCTTGCACTTGTGTGAGTAGGCGTTTTTTATGGGTGGGCCTTCAATCTGGACTGCAATAAAAATACAAATCTGGCTATTTTTGACAACACCAAATAGGCGTAATCTAAAATCATCCATGAGCCAGTAGAAGTTAGGAAGCCAGATGTCAGACTCATTACAAACACCAACCAGTACCGTAAAGCGTGGGGCAGGCCGCGCCCAATACGATCAAGCCAGCGTTTATAAAATCATTGATGACACTTTAATGTGTCACATTGGTCAGCAAGCAAATGGCCAAGTCTTTGTCACACCCACATGCCACTGGCGTGAAGGGGAATACCTCTACTGGCATGCCCACAGCAAAGCCCGTAATACCCACGGCGCAGTCAAAGAAGGGCAAAAGGTTTGTATCAATATCTGTGAGCTAGACGGTCTGGTGTTGGCGCGCTCAGCATTTCACCACTCGGTTAACTACCGTTCGGTAACCCTGTTCGGCGTACCGGAGCCGATTGAAGATTACGATGTCAAAATGCATCACTTCAAACTGTTTCTCGATAAAGTCTCACCGGGACGTTGGGACAGCTTGCGCCCTGTAAAAGACATTGAAGTGAAAGCCACTGGCTTGGTACGTATCAAGATCGAAGAAGCCAGTGTCAAAATGCGCGCAGAAGGCGCGATTGATGACGACGAAGATTTTGATTGGCCAGTTTGGGCCGGTGTATTGCCACTAGAAAAGCAATGGCAAGCACCGCAGCAAAACGCCGACCAAAGCAAAGAATATCCGTTGCCCACAGCACCAAACGCGAAGTAATCGATTTCGATACGCAAGCCGCCAGCGCCTCAGTTGAATGATAAATGTCCTCCCCGACATGGCGGCTTGCGCTTCGATCTTAGTGGCTAGTTGGGCCTCGCCCATCTCACCGCAAGTTTATAATAGCTCCCATACCCGAATGATCACGGCAGGGTCTTCCTCAAAGTTTGAGGCGCGATCTAACGTGCCCAGAAATACGGAACGATTCATCCACTCATAAGGACTTCCTAACGGCGCATCGAATGTCAGCACACTGCGAGCATAACGGTTTTTCGGATTGTCTTCGGTTGGGCGGTAATCGATAGTGACCTTATTATTAATCAGAATCGTGAAACCATCGTCTGTTAACAGTGCGTATCGAGCATCAAGATCTTTGCCGCCATCAGGTCGACCTAACTGCCAGTCACCACCGCCAGGAATAATCTTACCTTTAATATTCGGACCCTCGACTTCGCCACCTGTGATCCAAATAATACCCCGCTCGCCATACTTACTCTGACCTACGGTCACTCGCTGTGTATCGATTGTGACGCGAGATTCATAAACAAATTTGGTATCAAAACGATCATCTCGATTTGGGTCCATCTCAGCACTTGTTGCATTGAAGCAGGCCGACACCAGACAAATTCCCAATAGAACGTTGCGCTTAAACATATGCTTTCCTCTGTTATTTTTATTCTGATCCTATGAATGTCTCTTCGTTAGCTAGAGACATTCCAAAATGTAGGGCAACAATGGTGGTCATTAAAATAATTTATCCGCCCAACACAATTTGTTTTTGATATAAACAGTTAAGCTTTAAACATTATGCAATTGCGGAAATCCAGCAGAAGCCTAGGCCTTGCTGTAGCTCGATCTGATGGCATTTCATACACTGGAATATTGAAGCACCTGACCAGCCACCTCTAATGTAGATCGCCTTATGACGATAGAAATCTCAAGCCAATATATTTTCCTTGCTGGGTTACTCGCATTACTGAGTATCCTTGCCAGTGTTTTCTCTAGCCGCCTTGGCACCCCTTTGCTGTTGGTATTTCTATTAGTCGGCATGCTCGCCGGTGAAGATGGTATTGGCGGGATTCATTTTGATAACTCAGGGTTGGCGTTCTTATTTGGTAACTTGGCTTTGGCGACCATATTGCTAGATGGCGGCTTGGGGACACGAAAAGAGTCCTTTGCCATCAGTCTACGGCCAGCCTTCTTACTGGCCACATTAGGCGTGCTGGTGACCGCGGGGATCACCGCGGGCGCAGTGTATTGGTGGTTGGATTTATCGTGGCAGGAGAGTCTGCTTTTAGGCGCTATCATTGGCTCAACGGATGCCGCAGCCGTCTTTGGCTTGATTCGGAATGCAGGACTGCGTATCAAAGAGCGAACCGGTGCCACACTGGAGGTCGAATCCGGTGCCAACGACCCGATGGCGATCTTCTTAACCATCACCATGGTACAATTGATCGGCCAACCGGAAGGAGGGCTAGGTTGGTCTCTATTAACCGAATTGATTCAACAAATGGGTCTTGGACTAGCAATGGGCGTCGCGGGCGGCTACCTATTGAAGAAGCTGTTACCTAAACTACAACTTGCCAGCTCCTTGTATCCTCTTTTGGTCACCAGTGCTGGTTTAAGTATTTTCGGCATCACCAACGTCTGGGGCGGCAGTGGCTTCCTCGCCATCTACATCGTTGGCGTCACCTTGGGCAATGCCCACAATATGCCTTACAAGCGCGATATCCACCGCTTTCATGATGGTATGGCTTGGCTGAGCCAAATCAGCATGTTCTTAATGCTGGGCTTGTTGGTCACTCCAAGCCAAATTTGGCCGGTTATCTTGCCAGCGCTGGCCATTGGCGCGGTGCTGATTTTCGTTGCCCGTCCGATTGCCGTGATCTTGTCGCTGTTGCCGTTCCACTTTCCTTGGCGTGAACAAGCCTTTATCAGCTGGTGTGGCCTAAGGGGAGCGGTGCCGATTATCTTGGCCATGTACCCATCACTTTCCGGTGTGGAACAAGTACCGATTTACTTCAATCTTGTGTTTGTCGTTGTGATTATGTCCTTGGTGCTACAAGGGTGGAGTATTCCCGCCATGGCCCGTTGGCTCAAAGTGGAGCTGCCCGATAAAGAAGCCACGCCGAATGCCTTTAGCATTAACTTTGACGACTTCCACAACCGTCACATCCTGATTTATGAAGTACCAGAGGACAGTGAGTTTATTGGTTGTTCCGCAGAATCCCTACCTTCAACGACTTACTCACGCCCAATGGGCGTGATGCGTGGCGGACAATTGCTCGAAGACTTTGATGAATCGCTGCGTGCGACGGACAAAGCCGCCTTTTTCTCCCAAGTAGAAAGCGACGCCGAGCTGAACAAATACTTCACACCAGGCCAACATCAACAGCACACGTCGATGAGCCAGTTTTATGGGGACTTTGTGGTCAACAGCGACGCCAAAATGCGTGATTTGGCGTACTTGTATTTCTTCACCGTAGAAGACGCTTATCTAGACTGTAGCGTTCGTGATGTCTTTATCGACAAGTTCCATGGCCGAGTCGTGGTCGGGGACCGTTGCCGTTTCGGAGAGATAGAACTGACCGTGCGAGAAGTTCAGTCAGGTGAGATTACCCAGTTTGGTTTGAAAATACTTAGATCAAAAAATGCACCATAAAGTCGCTCTTGCTATTAAAATGCACCATTAGTGCGCATTTATTACCCATTTTGCCTTGCCAAATTTATGCAAACCGCTAGTCTTGCTCCCTTTTTAGAGGAGACGCATCAAAAATGCGCCTCTTCTGGGGGCTCTACCCGAGCCCTTACCCCTCGCAAATAATCACAACATACTGGGAGTGCCGTATGGCAACTTTAATTGATTCCCTCAATACGCTGTTTTGGGGCTATATTCTGATTTATGGTCTGTTGGCCGTTGGCGTGTACTTCACCCTGCGTTTAGGATTTATCCAAATCCGCCACTTTCCTGAATTTGTCCGCACCGTATTCAAAGCCCCACAAAGCGACCGTGGCGGCATTTCCCCCTTCCAAGCCTTATGTACCAGCCTAGCCTCCCGCGTCGGCACAGGTAACATGGCAGGTGTTGCCGTTGCGCTGGCATTAGGCGGCGCAGGTGCCATCTTCTGGATGTGGGTCGTTGCTTTGATCGGTATGGCAACCGCTTACGCAGAAAGCACTTTGGCACAGCTTTACAAAGTACGTGACCAAAACGGCCAGCTACGCGGTGGTCCGGCGTTCTACATCAGCAAAGGTTTAAAAGCACCATGGGCGGGTGCTATCTTCTCCTTGGCGCTGATCCTTGCCTTCGGTCTAGTGTTCAATGCGGTACAAGCCAACTCGATTGCCGGAGCAATGGAAGGCGCATTTGGTGTGCCTAAATTGACCTCAGGTCTTGTGATTATGGTACTGGCCGCGATTGTTATCTTTGGCGGCATCAAGAAAATCGCACGCTTCGCTGAGATCGTCGTGCCATTTATGGCAATTGCTTACTTAGCGTTGGCGCTGTACATCATCGCGGTGAACTTCGAGCAAGTTCCAGCCATGTTTGCGCTGATTTTCAAGAGCGCCTTTGGTATTGAACAAGCTGCTGGCGGTATCGCCGGTGCATTGCTAAACGGTGTTAAGCGAGGTCTATTCTCGAACGAAGCCGGTATGGGTTCTGCACCAAACATCGCAGCAGTAGCAACGCCTAACCCACACCACCCAGCGTCTCAGGGCATGGTGCAATCACTCGGTGTATTCATCGATACATTGCTCATCTGTACCGCAACTGCCTTGATGATCTTGCTGTCCGGCGTGCTAGGCAACGGCGAGTCAGGCATAGTCCTAACGCAAACCGCGATGTCGCACCACGTCGGCAGCTTTGGCCATTACTTTGTTGCCATCGCAATCTTCTTCTTCGCCTTCACCTCGATCATTGGTAACTACAGCTACGCGGAAAACGCTCTGACGTACCTGAAGTGGGCAAGCAAACCAGGTATCTTCATCTTGCGTGTCCTAGCGCTAGCGATGATCCCTTGGGGCGCGTACGAAAGCGTAGCAATGGTCTTCAACGCAGCCGATGCAGCGATGGGCCTCATGGCAACCATCAACTTAATCGCCATCGTACTGCTGTCTGGTTTGGTCGTGAAACTGACCAAAGACTACTTCGCTCAGAACAAGACTCGTACACCGATCTTTAACTCAGACGACTACCCTGAAGTACAGAAAGACATCGACCTAAGTGTTTGGGACGAAAAGCCTAAACAGGATTGATCGCGTTTAAGGTCTGTTGAGAATTGGATCTGTTGATAAAGCCTGCCTCGTGCAGGCTTTGTTTTGGGGGGAGGAGCGTCTAATGCCCCGCTAAACGGCGAGCGTTAGCGAGCACAGTGGAGGCCACGATTTTTTTGGCCGGAACGAATTTGAGCGGCTTGTTATGAATTATTTATCTCCGCTAGGCGGTCAGTTGCACTAGTTATTTTGAAGCCCGCTAGCCTCCCCTTATGAAATACTCGCTGTATAGGCATGACTAATTTTGCTTGGTAGTACTCTATGCCAGCTTCTAAAGCTTGATTTTTAAATTCAATGCCAGATCTATAACGTTCTATAAAAATTTTTTGATGCTCAGGCTTCATGTTGTTCCATATAGGAAGACATAAATTTCCTTCAAAAGAAAGGAACTCCAAGCCTTCTTTCGGAAGCCACTCATCACTTACATATTTAATCGTCACAATTAGCTTTTCATCTGGGTCATGATAGATATCAGTCCAATAGCACTCAATAGATTGAACCTGATTATCATCAACTAAGACTCCATCTGGGCCAGATATAGAATCTAGAAGTGGCTTGATGATGTTGTCAACATCATATGCGCTTGCATGCTCATATCTGTGCTGCTCCGTTACTCGCCACTCTATGAGTAATTTAACATCTCCTGACAATAAGAATCCCGCACCTTTTACTATTGACGACACAAAATCTTTAAACTCATTTTTCTTTTCTGATTTTGATTGGAGGGATACTGGAGATCTGTTGATTTCAAAAACAATTTCTCCATATTCAGGAGGTTCTTTACCTAGATGATCATTCATAGTTGATTTGATTCATAACGTTTTATTAATGCGCATGCGCGTTTATCCAATAAACCGTGTGTGCGCGTTATTCTGCACTTGGATATCGATCATAAAGCCATAAGCTATTGATGAAATTAAATTTATTATACAAAATATGTATAAATACGCATGCTCATTTTGATAGAAAGCCGCGTCTGTCAGGGGGAGGAAAAAGAAAGGTGTTCTCCAGTCATCCGTGACAGTGTTGGTTAGAGGTTAAGCTATTTCTTATACCGTTGCCAATGTTCTGAGATCAAAGTCTTAGCGGCTTTTAACCTAGGCTGCGGACCAGCTCCCCGATACAATCGGGTCGTACAAAAACCGATATTACGACCTTCATCAGAGGTTCCATGCATTTGATTCGCGTGCTTTTTTAAATAGTTGAATTGCATGAAAGCTCCAGCCCGAAGCAATCAGGCGAAGCTCTTTGCAGCAGAGGATGCAAGGTTGTTCCCGCGCGCAGCGCAGTCCTACAAGAGATTCCATGCGTTTGATTCGCGCTGACGTTTCGAGCTGAGGGACGAAGCGAAGAAGTTGTGCAAGCGAATTGAATGCTTGGAAGCTCAGGCCAACAGCAATCAGGCGAAGCGCGTTGCGGCAGAGGATGCGAGGTTGTTCCCGCGCACAGCGCGGTCCTACAAGAGATTCTATGCGTTTGATTCGCGTGCTTTCTAAATATTTGAATTGCATGGAAGCTCCAACCCGCAGCAATCAGGCGAAGCGCATTGCCGCGAAGGATGCTAGGTTGTTCCCGCGCACAGCGCAGTCCTACAAGAGCTGAAGCCTAGGGGTTAGGAAGCTAGGATCCAGCGTTTCATGGCGCGGCGGAAGTTGCTGGTGTCGTAGAAGTTAAGCGATTCGGCGACTCTTTCGGTGGAGTAGCCGAGTTTGTGGCTGTAGTGGTAGCTCATTAAGCTGCGCGCTTGGTCCATTTGCTTTTGATAGCTGGTGCCGTGGGCTTTGAGTTTGCGTTTGAGGGTCGCGGGGCTGATGGCCATTTCTTCTGCCAAGGTTTCTAACGATGGCATCTCACGTATCTCTTGCAGTAAACGTTGCTGTATAAAACCCAAAAAGCTCAGCGGTAGTTGGGCGACTTGCTGTTCACTGACGTGAAAGAGGCTGCTCGATGCTTGTTTCAACGGCTCATGCAGTAATGTGTTGGGTAAGGTCAGTACAAAGCGCTCACAGTTTGTCTTTATAGGGCTGGCGGCCCATCGGCTTTGGCATTCAGATAGGGTATTGGTAGGTAGGCTTTTCAGTTCAAATGCCCACTCAGCTGCATGCAGGTCAACGCCTAACCAGAGCAATATAGAGCGCAGGGCTTCCATCTCCATCAGTACCGCTAAGGTAAATTCCTCTGGGTCAAGATGAGCCCCCGCATCGCTCCAATACAGAGATAAATAGCCTTCGTGCTTGAGTGCGGTCACATGCAGTAGAGGCGACCAAAGGCTTTGTGCTTTCAGTAGATAATCCAATGCCTGCGCCACGTTTGCAGCATGCATAACGCCTAAACCAAAGTGTTGCAGGCTGATGGGCAACAGCTGCTGGCCGATGACCAAGGGTAAGTCTGGGCGGGATAATAGAAAGCTGGCGTTGCGAAACAACTGCGCCAGCTGTTTCGCTGATAATAGCGTTCTCGGATTTTGTAGGTCCGTAGCGAACAGTTTGGTTTTACTTAGCAACACGTCCATCGGTATCGCGCGCTGAAGCGCCACGTCGCCCATTTGCAGGACACCTGCTTGCAGAGCGACGGTCGCCTCATGGGATTCACACCAAGACTTGGCCATCTCTACACCACATGAACATTCGCGATCGATTGGCTGTTTACGATTCCATCAGCCGTCGAAGCAAGGTCAGCTTGCACTTGCTGTATGTTATTGCGTAGCTCTGAATCGGATAAGGCGTTTTCCAATATTAAGGTACGTGACTTCACTTCTAACAATGTCGCCTGCTTGTGGCCTTTGCCGCGAAAACGCATGGAGCGCAGCAACAACACCACATCATTAATCTGTTCTTGAGAAACCGGAGCCGCCGATAACAGGGCGTAGCCTTCCCCCGTCAGTTGAAAGACTTGGCTGGCATCAGGGCTGTTCCAAAGCAGCATTTCAGCGATTAAAAAGCGCAATTTGCTTTGATCTTGCAGCGTTAATGGTAGTTGGCTGCGTACTTCGGGGGCGACACGCAGCACCACCAAGGTAGGCTGATGTGCAGGGGCGTCTTGCACTGCTTTGGCTAACGCTGACCATTGTGGCAATAGGCTATCTTCGTGTAGCGCCAAGTCGTTTTGCAGCACGCCCGAACGTTTATTTAAGTACTTCTTAAGCTGGCGCTGTTCGCGATACCAAAGGATCAATCCGATTACCAACGACACTAAACCCACGGGAGCTGACTCGATCCATTTATCCCAAGAGACAGCGTCTGGCAGCACATAGATTTCATCCAGCATGTCTTGGAAGCTGGAAGCGCACAGACACAAGAAGCCAAATGCCATCCAATTGGTGATAAATCCCGGCTCACGGGTCGCCAGTACAATCAGCATCCACATCACCATAAACAGCGCTAAGCCGCCTTCGCCGATGATGTCCAACCATACCCAATCAACGGTAGGGATCACTGCGCCTGCGGTTTTATTCAAAAGGATGATAACCGCCATGCTCAATGGTAGGCCGATCAACCACGGCCAATGGGGTACCAGCATTTTGGCAAAAACATAAGTGTGCAGCAGTGTGTAGCGAACGCGACGAATCATTTAGCTCTCCTCAAGACAGCAATGTTTCTACGCGCATCATGTGACACTTATATGACAGGCAAAGTCCGATCAGCTCACATAAGAGCTGAATTTTCTTCAAAAAGAGCTAAACAGACGATAAAAGTGACGATAAAAACCAGTTAAAAAGGGATAAATGGCCGCTAAAAAGCTCAAAAATCTGTAAAACCCATCAAATCAACCTCGTTCCGAGAGCGTCAAAAAAATCTGTCACAAATCTGCCACACAACCTTTTTACAGTGCCCCTAATTCTTATGACCAACCCTTATTTCATGATTAGGAGCCTTTATGCCTCGTTTCCAACACACTCTGATTGCCACCGCTTTATTGGCAGCCAGTAGCAGCTACGCAGCGACCACATCCACTAGCTATGAAGACATTGCCGACAGCGCGGTATGGCAATCCGCAGACGGTCAGCAGTCTTTATTGATTAGCACCCTAGAAGGCAATGGCATCGCGGTGTATAACGCCTCAGGCAAAGAAATTCAGCATATTGAGGGTATCGAAGCATTGGGCGCAGACGTGCGTTATGGCTTGCGTTCAGAAGACGGTAAGAAAGCCGACATCGCAGCCGTTGGCCTACCTGATGAAGACGCCATCGCGTTCTACCAGATCAACAGCAAAGCGAATGCTCCGCTAACAGAGGTAGGGCGCTTGCCTCTAGAGATCACGCCAGAAGGCGTCTGTTTGGGTAAAAATGCCACATCGGGCAACATGTTTGTCGCTAGTTACGACGATGCAGGCAACCTGGTGCAATATAAGCTCAAGTACGATGGCTCAAAGGTCAGCAGTGCGATCCAACATAACGGCAAACCAACGTTTGTCCGCGCCATGAATGTGGGCGGTGAGTTAAGTGGTTGTGCTATGGATGACGAAACCAATACCTTATACGTGGCAGAGCAAAACGTTGGTGTCTGGGGGTACGGTGCTGATCCTGAGAACGTCAAAGACCGCGCGCTACTGGATGTGGTTGAGCCACTTGGTCATTTAGAAGAGATTGAAAACCTAGACATCGTTTATCAAGCACATGGCAAAGGTGCCATTGTCATCGCCGATGAAGGCCAAGGCTTTGTGCTATACGATCGTGTTAGCCATAAATTTCTTGGTAAGTTTGATGTCGCAGGTGTTGAAGAAGCCAAGCTGGTCAGCGCGTCCACTCAGCAGCTTTGGATTGGTAACACCGAGCTAGACGAGCCCGTTTACCAAACCCTTTCTTGGGACGAGCTTGAAAAGCTTTCGGGCTATAAAGCAGAAAACACCTTGTCTCCACGGGAGCTTGAAATCAAAGGCGTGGAATTGGTGCGTGCTCACGGTGAAACCAAAGCCGTCGATAACCATGGCGATGCGGCGGACGACCCAGCCCTTTGGTATAACGCCAAATCCCCCAAAGACAGTCTGATCATCGCCACCAACAAAAAGGGCGGCTTGATGGCTTATGACCTACAAGGTAACGAGATCCAATATCTAGAAGGCGGCAAGCCCAACAACGTCGATATTCGCCAAGATGTGATCGATGCAGAAGGTAATCCGATCGCGCTAGCAGCGGCGTCAAACCGTAAGAAGAACACAATCACACTGTACACCATCGATGGTTCTGCTACGCCGATCAAACCACTGCCTGCCACTCAAGGCACAGTGCACCCAGAGGCACCAGAGCTACTGTCCAGCGTCGATGAAGTCTACGGCCTGTGTATGTCACGTGGCGAAGACGGAACACCCTATGTATTCGTGAACGGCAAAGATGGCCAGATCAAACAATGGCGCATTAGCGTGAAAAATGACGAAGCTCAAGGCACCGTTGTGCGCACCCTAAACGTACCGTCACAGCCAGAAGGCTGTGTGGTGGATGACCGAACTCAGACTCTATATGTAGGTGAAGAAGACCACGCGATCTGGGCGTTCGATGCCCGTGAGAATGGCAGCACAGAAGGTCAAATCTTTGCCGAAGTGGATGGTAAACACCTAATCGACGACATCGAAGGCTTAACCCTTTACCAAACCAAAAAGCAAAACCTGCTGATCGCCTCAAGCCAAGGTAACAACACCTATGCGGTGTTTGATTTAAATGATCAAGGCAAATTCGTAAAAAGCTTCGCCATCATCGGCGATGACGAACGCGGCACAGACGGCGCTACCGACACCGACGGCATCCACGCCGTTTCACAAAGCTTAGGTGACGAGTTCCCGAACGGCCTGTTCTTAGCACAGGATTGGTACAACATTGATAGCCAATACAAAGCCGAGAACCAAAACTTCAAAATCGTCGACTGGCGCGACATTCAAGCGGTTTTGAAATAAGCCTGATTTAGATGATAAAAAGCCGCTAATTCGAGGGAATTAGCGGCTTTTTTGTTCCCGCGCACAGCGCAGTCCTACAAGGCTGGTTTCTCCCCGATGCAATAGGGTCGTACAAAAAATATCGCGACCTTCATTAGAGGTTTCATGCGTTTAATTCGCGCTGACGTTTCGAGCTGAGGGACGAAGCGAAGAAGTTGCGCAAGCGAATTGAATGCTTGAAAACTCCAGCCAGCAGCAATCAGGCGAATCTTATTACTGCGGAGGGTGCGAGGTTGTTCCCGCGCGCAGCGCAGTCCTACAAAACGGCTCTATCCCTGATAGAATCGGGGCATACATGTGTTTTAAGCGTTTTTCTCCAGTGCTAGGTAGTGTTCGATGCCTGCGATTTGGTCTTCGGCGTGGTGGTTTACGTACAGTACGGTGGTTTCTTTACCGGCACAGATCTTTTCAATCAACGCTAAGACTAGCTGTCGGTTCATGTCGTCCAAGCCTAAGCACGGCTCGTCTAGGATCAATAGCGGCGGGTGTTTGACCATGGCACGGGCAATTAATAACAAACGTTGATCGCCGTAGGAAAGCTTGTTAAACGGTTGATCGGCACGATCACTCATACCTAATAACGCCAACCATTCATCAGCAATCTTTTTCTGGTTATCAGTCGATTTGGTGTACATGCCGATGCTGTCGTAGAAGCCAGAAATGATGACGTTTTTACAGCTGACGCTGACGCGGTATTCCCATTGCAATGCGGTCGAGACATAGCCAATAAATTGCTTAATCTGCCAGATGCTTTCGCCATTACCACGCTGGAAACCAAACACGAAAATATCGTTCACATAACACTGTGGGTGATCGCCGGTAATCAACGACAAGACACCTGTTTTACCACTGCCATTCGGGCCGCTCAGCTGCCAATGTTTACCTGATTCAATGGTCCAGTTGAGCTTATCTACGATTACCGTATCGCCGTATTTGATCGTCGCATCGGTAAGTTTTACCAATGGCTGCTGTGGGTCTAAAGCAGGCAGTTTGCTGGCAGGATCGGTCTCAGGAACTTGTAGATCCGTGGTTTTCAGGTGCAATAGTTGGTATAGCTCAGCAAACGCTGATTCGTCGTTACGATCCACTTTAAACGCTAGTGTGCCGCCGTCATGACCGTCTTTTTCCAAGTAAGCCACATGGGTGATAAAGCTTGGCATTTCATCAAAGCGATTCAATACCATCACCATGGGTGTAGTATCGATGATCGATGCTAAGTGCTGTTGCAGCATCGCTAGAGTATCCGCGTCTAAGCCATCAAATGGCTCATCTAGGATCAATAAATCCGGCTTGCTCGACAATGCTCGGATCAGCATGACCTTGCGGGTCTCGCCCGTCGACAGTTTGCGAAACGCTCGATCCAGCAAATGGCTTAGGCCAAACTTTTCCACCAACTCTGCGGCCAGTTCTGGGTCCGCACAGTTTTCAAAGATCATTTCTTGCACCGGCGTACCGATGGCAATGACATCCATGATGTCGGCGTCGTCTTTTTTCAGTTCTTTCGCAATTAACTCTGCTTGCGCTTCAAACGAGACTAACCCTACACGGCTTGGTAGGCCCGATAACTGACCTGATTCGATTTCACCCACACCTGCAAGCACCGCTGCGAGAGCTGACTTACCCGACCCATTCGTACCTGTAATCACCCAATGCTGGCTTGGCTCAATCGTCCAATCAATGTTGTTCAGATGAAAGCGTTCATCAAAGTTTACGCTGAGGTTTTCAAGGCAAATACGAAAGTCCATGAGTGATTCCTTACCAATGTCGAACTAATTGCAAAAGAGAAAGCGACAAAAAAGCCGAGTGCTCTTTCGAACTACTCGGCTTTTTAAGTGTTTAATTTCTAATGAAAATTAAACAATCTTCTTCATGTCAGCCATGTGACCACGAAGAACCGCACCTACTGCCTCAACTGGGTGAGAACGTAGCGCTGCGTTTACTTCGATTAGACGAGCGTTATCTACGCCGTTGTCTTCTACAGATAGGCCTTTACCGATTACGTCAGTTTTGATGCCTTTCATGAAGTCCGCTAGTAGTGGTACACAAGCGTGGTTGTATAGGTAACAACCGTACTCAGCTGTATCAGAGATCGTCGCGTTCATTTCGTAAAGTTTCTTACGAGCGATAGTGTTCGCGATTAGCGGAGTTTCGTGTAGAGACTCGTAGTAAGCAGATTCAGCGATGATGCCTGCAGCAGTCATAGTTTCGAATGCTAACTCAACACCCGCTTTAACCATTGCTACCATCAAGATACCTTTGTCGAAGAACTCTTGCTCAGAGATTTCTACGTCGCCTGCTGGAGTCTTCTCGAAGTTCGTCTCAGCAGTTTCTGCACGCCATTTTAGAAGGTTAGCGTCGTCGTTCGCCCAGTCTTCCATCATCACGCGAGAGAAAGTACCGTCCATGATGTCGTCTTGGTGCTTGTTGTAAAGCGGACGCATGATTTGCTTAAGCTCTTCAGCAAGGTCAAATGCTTTGATCTTAGCTGGGTTAGAAAGACGGTCTAGCATGTTTGTCACGCCACCGTACTTAAGTGCTTCAGTGATAGTTTCCCAACCGTACTGGATCAACTTAGATGCGTAACCTGCGTCGATGCCTTCTTCAACCATTTTGTCGAAGCAAAGGATCGAACCAGTTTGCAACATACCACAAAGGATAGTTTGCTCACCCATCAAGTCAGACTTAACTTCCGCGATGAAAGAAGACATTAGAACGCCTGCTTTGTGACCGCCAGTACCTACTGCGTAAGCTTTTGCTAGTGCAAGACCTTCGCCTTTAGGATCGTTGTCTTCGTGAACAGCGATAAGTGTTGGTACACCGAAGCCACGAACGTATTCTGCACGTACTTCAGAACCAGGACACTTAGGTGCAACCATGATTACAGTTAGGTCGTCACGGATTTGCATGCCTTCTTCAACGATGTTGAAACCGTGAGAGTAAGATAGGCAAGCGCCTTCTTTCATAAGAGGCATAACCGCTTTTACTACAGATGTGTGTTGCTTATCTGGAGTCAGGTTAAGAACCACGTCAGCTGTTGGGATTAGTTCCTCGTAAGTGCCTACTGTGAAACCGTTTTCAGTCGCGTTTTTCCAAGATTGACGCTTCTGCTCGATTGCTTCTGGACGTAGCGCGTAAGAAACGTCTAGACCAGAATCTCGTAGGTTAAGACCTTGGTTAAGACCTTGTGCACCACAACCGATTACTACCATTTTTTTGCCTTTAAGCGCTTCTACGCCATCAGCAAATTCTGACATATCCATAAAACGACATTTTGCTAGTTGAGCTAGTTGCTCACGTAGCGGCAAAGTATTGAAGTAGTTAGCCATGGTTAACACATCCTAAATTTTTATGATTAAAGTACCGACATCAAAACACGTCGATATTAAAAAAGAGTGACACATACACAACGCTGAAAAGCAGGGCTGTGTTGCGAAGTAAGTTCAATGTATAGAAGAGCGATCCTTTCGTAAATTGATATATTTGCAATATAACGTCCCATTTTTTGCAAAACAGAGCTATCATGGCTTTTATGAATACAAAAGCCCTCAAACAATTCCTCGCCTTAGCCGAAACGCTGCACTTTGGCCGCGCTAGCGACGAGTGCAACATCAGTGTTTCTGCACTGTCGCGCAACATTCGCC
Organism: Marinomonas communis; assembly: GCF_004363305.1. Classification (GTDB taxonomy): domain Bacteria; phylum Pseudomonadota; class Gammaproteobacteria; order Pseudomonadales; family Marinomonadaceae; genus Marinomonas; species Marinomonas communis. Next base: position 305,049 of record NZ_SNZA01000002.1, read on the forward strand.
ATTTGGAAGAAGAAGTGGGGGTGGACCTATTCAGCCGCGACAACCGTACCGTGGAACTGACCCGCGAAGGCCAGCGTTTTGTGAAATACGCCCGCGAAACTACCAGCCAGTGGAACCTGATTCGCCACGAACTCACCGACCACTCGGATCAACTCAGTGGTGAAATCAGCATTTACTGCTCCGTCACCGCCAGCTACAGCTTCTTATTTGAGCTATTAAACCGCTTTCGCCAAGTGCATCCGCACATCGAAATCAAACTGCACACTGGCGACCCCGATAAAGCCATTACCCGCATCTTGGACGGCAATGAAGAAATCACCATCGCCGCACGCCCATCCTCCATGCACAAAGGCTTAGCGTTCGCACCGATCACCAAATCGCCGTTAGTCTTTATCGCCCCCGTTGAGCAACAACCCAACGTTCCTACCACTTCACCAGCCTCAGCAAGTGACTGGGAACGAGTGCCGATGATCTTATCCGAAGGCGGGGTTTCAAGGATTCGCGTGGACGACTGGTTAAGCGAGCAAAACATCACGCCAAATATCTACGCACAGGTCGCAGGTAACGAAGCCATCGTAAGCATGGTGAGCTTGGGATTTGGTATTGGCGTGGTGCCAAAGATCGTACTCGACAACAGCCCACTGATGGACCGCGTCAAAATCCTCGACGTACAGCCCGAGCTAGAGCCTTACGACATTGGCTTGTTTACCTTGAAGAAGAGCTTGAAAAACCCGCTAGTTGAGGCGTTTTGGGCGTTGGTTTAAGCCCTTGTGGGACCGCCCTGCGCGCGGGAGTCTTTTAGATTTGCGAGATAGTTGGGGGCACTCTTCCATGCAATTCAATTGGCTTACGCCATTGTCTCGTACCTCGACGCGTCAGCGCCAATTAAACGCATGGAATCGTGTTAATGGGATTATTTAAATCTAACGCTTGAGTTCAGCTGCGTTTGATTCGGTGAGAGGGCTTGGCGTAGCCAAACCGAGCGGCGCGTCACATGTCAGCTGCAAAGGTTTGTTAGGCACTACCGGTTCCACCAAATCATATCCATGGAACTTAAGCCAAAACTTCCGTACCGATACTTACTTTGAGGCACGCCAAATTTACCTATCGGATCTGATGCAGGGTGAGCTGCGAGATATGCCTTAATTTGTGTTTTCTCATCGTCAGTTGTCATTTCAAAGGAATCAATGTTAGTAAGCTTCCCTGCAGCTCGGAGTTTGTACAACTCCACTTGGATATTCTCAAGCTGCTTCTCGACCTTTTCGAGAGCTTGATGAATTGCTTCGGGTTCGGGAGTGACAGCTAGCTTTGCAAGATGCACCGACAGCTTCTCGCTTTCTATCAGATGCGTTTGGCGAAGTCCTTGAGCAATATGCCAGCCAGAAACAAGCTGCGAAGCTGTGAATCGCTTTTTTTTGGCGTTGTATCTGAGCGGCGTAAACCGGCTAACCCAATCTGATACATCACGCTTTTCAAAGTAACCACCAGAACCTACCGCACGATACAGATTATTGATCGGTTCAAGGTCCTTCGTGTCTTCACAATAGGCGCACACAAGTACTGTTAGCAGGTGTAATTGAAGATGCGTGAATTCAATTGACTTAATGGCTGTTTGAATTTCGATTGGTTTTGCCACGACTTCCTCTCTTAGTGCATAACATTTTATTAATGCGCATGCACGTTCATCCAGTAAATCTGCGTGCATATTATTCTTTGATCGAAAAGACCGTAAACAATTAAAATTATTAGATATTTTTACAATGACGAGCATTTAGAGCTTGTAAAAACACGTATGCTCATTTTGATAAATAACCGTGCCGTTCAAGGAAGAGGTAAGAAAGGTGTATTCTGGTCATCCTTGACAACTTTGCTGAGAGACTAAGCTATTTCTGATGATGTTGCCAATGCCCTGAGGTCAAAGTGTTAGCGATTTATCATCTAGGCTATCAGTTTGCTCCCCAAATAAGATCGGGTCGTACACAAGCCTTTCTATAAAAATCTCACGTGTGGCGAATCCTTCTTGAACAGTTTGTTATGTGCTCACTTCAAAAACCCACTTAACCATAGCGAAACAACAACATCCATTTGATGATTATGCGCTTTCGACTCGGAACCACACGACTGAGCCCATAGCTTTTTTAAGTCTTTTCTAAAATTTCCGTCGTGTTTTAGTAGCGCTAAAGCCTCTAAAGCATACTGCTTATTTAAAATCGACTTAGTATAACTGCCACTCGGTACACCTAGGATGAAACCATCTTCAGCTAAACCTAGGAAAGTACTTTTGGGGCATCCCTTGTTAATGGAAGCTATGCGGTCTTTAAACTCACGTGTTGCAGCTGTTTTCCATGCTTCAATTGGGCAGACTCCCGTTTGGGCAATACGAGTTGCCTCGACAGCCACATCGCCATACTTACTCATTTGACCTCCTTGGAAGTAACGCCGAGCTCACCGGATAAATGCGGGCGCAATGGGTATTTTGTCCGCTGGAGCTACTTGTTAGCCATCTACTAGCTTTGAAAAGCACTGAATGCCCGAAGCGTCAAAGGGTGTTTTATATAATTCATTTACCAGCCATAGGCCACTTTTTGCGATTTTTTCCTTTGGTGAAAAACTGCCAATCCAATTGTTTGACGGGGTGCACCTCTCACACCAAGAAACGGTCGAAATGATTTTTGATTCGATTTCTAGTCGCTTCTTCTTGTCATTTACTTCAAACACGCAGAATGAAAAAGCACCTTGAATGTATTGACTAACTCGTGACTCAATAACTTTTTGATATTCAAAGTCAATCAGATGCGCATACTTCTCCTTGGACTTTCGGGTAGTAAGATCAAGCTCCCAATACTCAAGAAAGGGATCATTGGCCTGTTTAAGTAACGAGCGGCCGATATTCTTTCTGAATATGCTCCTATCCTTATTTTCATTCAGAAAGTGTTGTTTGAGCCTTGGTCGAAGCTGATTGTCTCCAGTATGTGTACCTACTCGAACAATTCGGTCTCCTCCATGACCTTTCTCATCTTTTTCAAATAATATGTAAATTCCGTTAGATGGGATTTCTGAATCATCAAAGGGGAAAGTGTGCCTTTTCAAGCTTCTAGCCAATTTATGTATTGTTTCACACTCTTTGCTCATGCCGTAAGCTCCTTGAGATGCTTAAGCTGTTTGCCAATGGGCAAGCCTTTAAGTGGAATTTCTGTATTGCTCAAATGAGGCAATAAGTACCTTCGATATTTTTCGCCTGCGAGAAATGTGAACGCATCGCCTTTTAAGGAGGTGACCTCTTTCAGTTGAGACAAAACTTTGTTCGCCCACTCCTTAATATCCGGCGCGCGCATGTTATTCAAGGTTCTTTCATATGGATCTATCATTTGATCCAAGCTCAAAAGCCCGTGCTCTGCAGAAAGAATATAAATTGCATCAGGTTTTAAGCTATTACCGTATTTAAGATTCAGTTTGAAAAGCGTACTCACATAAAGATCTTTCGCTTTTGCACGATGCGATAGCTTTTGGCTTACGCATGAAATAAGAACTATTTTCTTGCTCATGACTTCTCTTTTAGGGGCTAACATTATCATAGTGCGCATGCGCATTTACCCAATAAACCGGTGTGCGCGTTATTCTGTTTTAGTCTTGTGGAAGGTAAAACCATAACCTATTGAAATAATTATAAATTTATAAAAAGTGAGCGCTTCAGGCATGTAAAAACGCGCATACCCATTTCGTTAAATAACCGTGCCGTTCAAGGAAGAGTTAAGAGAGGTGCGTTCTAGTCATCCTTGACTGCATTGGTTATAGGTTAATCCATTTCTGATGCTGTGACCAATGTTCTGAGATCAAAGTGTTGGCGATTTATCATCTAGGCTGAGAGCTTGCTCCCCGATACAATCGGGTCGTACAAGACCCAATTTCCCGCGCAAAGCGCAGTCCTACAAAGCTTCCATGCGTTTGATTCGCGCTGACGTTTCGAGCTGAGGGACGAAGCGAAGAAGTTGCGCAAGCGAATTGAATTGCATGGAAGCTCGCGCACCAGTGACACTACTATCGCCTTCCTAGGCTTTAGATGTGAAAAAACCGGCACGGGGCCGGCTTATTCGTCCAACTCCAGGGGTCTGTATGTCGCCACACGTGGAAGAAGGATAAGTTGTGTTCACATTATAGCCAGTTATGGAGGAGCTGCAAGGCTCTATCCTTTAAGGATTCGCTCAAGCATGAAAATCGACTTATGCTATCTAAGTACTTAATGAAAGGCTTTCTTTATGAAAACGATTACAGCTACAGACGCTCAAGCTTCACTTTCTAAGTTGATAGAGCAAGTGAACAAAGACAATAAGATTATCGAAATCATAAATGAGACAGACAGGGTCGTTATGATGTCTCGTGAGCACTATGAAGGCTTGCAGGAGACGCTGCATTTGCTTTCTCAATCAGGCTTTAAAAGCGACTTTGATCAATCTGTGAAAGAAGCAGACCAAGGATACACAGACAGCTTTGAGCATGTTTTGGTAAGTCTTAGTTCCTCTCATTTCCCGAGAACTTAAAGACTTCTCCCCGATACAATCGGGTCGTACAAAACCCAATTTCCCGCGCAAAGCGCGGTCCTACAAAGATTCCATGCGTTTGATTCGCGCTGACGTTTCGAGCTGAGGTACGAAGCGAAGAAGTTGCGCAAGCGAATTGAATTGCATGGAAGCTCACACCTACAGCAATAAGGCGAAGCGCATTGCCGAGGAGGACGCTAGGTTGTTCCCGAGCACAGCTCGGTCCTACAAGACCATTGCTGAATGAAAAAACGGAGGGAATACCTCCGTTTTTTTATGTGGGTTTAGAACTCTCTAGCGGCCTGTTTTGATGTCGGTCCAGAGGCGGACCATTAGGCGTTCAATTCGCATGCCGCGGACTTTCTGTGCGAACAGTTTCTTTTTCACATCCGCTGGTGGGTAGATGCCTTCGTTGTCGCGGATTTCTTCGTCTTGTAGATCCATGGCGTCAACGTTCGGGTTGGCGTAGGCGACGTAGTTGGAGATATCGGCGATGACGTCAGGGCGTAGTAGGAAGTCGATGAATTTATGCGCTGCGTCTTTGTTTTTGGCATCTTTTGGAATCGCTAGCATGTCGAACCAGACTTGTGTGCCTTCCTTTGGAATGCTGTATTCGATGTTGATGCCGTTTTCCGCTTCGATGGCGCGGTCTTGTGCTTGGATCACGTCACCCGACCAACCGATGGCAACGCAAGCATCGCCGTTTGCGAGGGCGCTGATGTATTGAGAAGAGTGGAATTGGCTAACGTATGGGCGCACGCTTTTCAGCAGTTCAACCCCTTCGCTGTCCAAGGCGTAGTCCGATTGGGTGCGGCTGTTTGGGTCTTTGCCGAGGTAGTTTAAAACCAGTGGGTAAAGCTCGTCTGGTGAGTCTAGGAACATGACGCCACAGGACTGCAGTTTTTCCATGTTTTCCGGTTTGAACACCAGATCCCAGCTGTTAACTGGCGCGTCTTCGCCCAGTACTTCTTTCACTTTATCAACGTTGTAACCAATCCCTGTGGTGCCCCAAAGGTAAGGTACGCCGTATTGGTTGCCCGGGTCGACTGCTTCTAGGAAAGACAGCAGCTCTGTATCAACACGATGTAAGTTAGACAGTTTTGACTTGTCTAAGGTATCAAACACACCCGCTTGGATCTGGCGGCCCATAAACGAAGCCGTCGGTACAACCAGGTCGTAACCTGAGTTGCCTGCCAACAGTTTGGCTTCTAGCACTTCGTTGCTATCGAATACGTCTTCGATCACGTCGATGCCGGTTTCAGCTTCAAAACGTTCGATGGTGTCTTCTGCAATGTAGTCAGACCAGTTGTAAAACTTGAGTGTCTCCGCCATGGCAGGCGTAGCGCCTGCGCTCAACGCACAGACTAAGCTTGCAATGGGTACTACACGTCGCATTTTTCGTTGTGGGTGTGTCATGGTTGATTCCTTTAGTGATGTCATAAGGATGCCCACGCTTGGCTTTTCTATCCAAGTCATTGGGCATCACGGTTTGAAAGTTATTACACGTTCAATAGCAGGTGCTCGCGTTCCCATGAGCTGATCACGCGGTTAAACGTTTCGAATTCGCTACGTTTAACGCCCATGTAAGCGGTGACAAAGTCCATGCCTAGGATTTCACACAATGGTTCGCAGTCTTCTAATAGACGAAGGCCTTCTTCCAAGGTGCGGGCAATTTCCACTTCTTGGTATTCAGAAGGCGGCTGGTTGCCTTTGGTGGGTTCGGTCGGACGCAGTTTTTGCTTCATACCCAAGTAACCACAGGCCAAGGTCGCGGCGATGGCTAAGTAAGGGTTACAGTCCGCGCCAGGGAAACGGTTTTCAATGCGTGTCGCTTGTGGCGGTGCATACGGAATACGTAGACCTGCTGTGCGGTTGTCAAAGCCCCATTGCATGTTGATCGGTGCTGCCATTTCAGGGGAGAAGCGGCGGTAAGAGTTAACGTTCGGCGCAAAGAAAGAAATCGCGTTCGGCGTGTATTTCTGCAAGCCACCTAGGTAGTGGTAGAACAACTCACTCGGCTCGCCATTGTTATCGAAAACGTTTTGACCCGTTTCAGCGTCCACTAAGCTTTGGTGGATGTGCATCGCGCTGCCCGGTTCGTTTTTCATCGGCTTCGCCATGAAGGTCGCGTAGACACCGTGTTTCATCGCGGCTTCACGTAATGTGCGTTTGAACACAAACACCTGATCGGCAAGATCTAATGGATCACCGTGAATAAAGTTGATTTCCATCTGTGCCGCACCAGATTCGTGGATCAAGGTGTCCACGTCCAGGTCTTGTGCTTCGCAGTAGGCATATAGGGTATCGATGATAGTGTTGAACTCGTTTACCGCATCAATGCTGTAGGAACGACGTGAGGTTTCACGCTTACCAGAACGGCCTGCAGCGGGTTTTAGTTCGTAGTCAGGGTCGGTATTCGGTTGAATCAGGTAAAACTCAACTTCTGGAGCGATAATAGGTTTTAGACCTTCTTTCTCATAAAGAGACAGGATATGACGCAAGATCGTACGACTGGCCAATGGGTGTAATTCACCATCGGTAGTGTAACAATCGTTGATCACTTGTGCCGTCGGTTCATCCGCCCAAGGTACCATTCGCAAGGTGTTTGGATCAGGCTTGAGCACCATGTCGCGGTCGCTGGCGTCAACAATGTCGTAGTGGTTGTCTGCCCAATCACCTGTCACACTTTGCACCAGTACCGTCTCTGGGATACGGCCTGTTTTCTCAGCTAAGAACTTAAACGTCGGGTAGAACTTACCCCGCGCGTTACCTGTCATATCTGCTAACGTTGACTCGACTTCTGTAATTGCATGCTCTTTTAAAAAAGCTTCAAGCTCTGTCATAACTCACCTTGGTTTGGATGGATCTTAAATTTCCTGTTGCGATCTTTTTTGTTTCGGTTATTCTTTGCGCTAAACCGAATAATGTTTCGGTTTAAAAACATATTTCAGTTTGATTATTAAATCAACACTTTGTTAGAAATAGGTTTTCAAAAGATTCATTTTCAACAAAAACCGACTGATCGTTCGGTTAACACTTGAAATAGGAGTGCCCCATTGAGCACACATGAAGCGTCTTACTACGCCGCCACAGCCAAAGCCTTGGTCGATCGTCCACAGTTAGTGGGCGATCACGAAAGTGATATTTGTATCATTGGTGGAGGCTTTACTGGGACTTCTGCCGCGCTGCATTTGGCTGAGGCAGGGTATCAAGTCACGCTTCTGGAAGCTCATAAAATCGGTTGGGGGGCATCAGGACGCAACGGTGGACAAATTTGCCAAGGCCATAATATGGGCCATGAAGAGATGGTGAAGCAAGTTGGCAAAGAAGCGGCGGATCTGTTGTGGCAAACGTCAGTCGACTCGGTCACCTTAGTCAAAGACTTAGTGAAACAGTACCAAATCGATTGTGACTTGAGCGACGGGGTGCTGCATGTGGCGAATAAGCCAAAGCATGCACAAGAAATCCGTGACGCAGTCGCATACAAACGTGACGTGTTGGGCTATCAAGGTGTGTCCTTTCTGAACGCAGACGAAGTCACACAGAAGCTGGGGACGGATCGTTACCACGGCGGCGAATGGTACGCAGAAGGTGCCCATTTGCATCCCCTGAATTTTGCCTTGGGCTTAGCCAAAGCGGCAGAGGGACATGGCGCGAAGCTTTATGAAAACTCGGCTGTGATTGACTATCAAGCGGGTGAAAAACCCGTAGTTAGAACCGCAAAAGGCCAAGTGACCTGCCGCTATATTCTGTTTGCCTGCAATGGTTACTTAGGTCATCTAAATCGCCCTGCGGCTCGTAAGATTATGCCGATTAACAACTTTATTATTGCGACTGAGCCATTGCCACAAGAGGTGATCGGGCGCATTAACCCTGACAACATTGCCATCGCTGACTCGAAGTTTGTGGTGAATTACTATCGCCTGTCAGCCGATGGTCGCATGCTGTGGGGTGGCGGCGAGAATTACAGTCCGCGCTTTCCAAAAGACATCGCAGGGTTTGTGAAGAAACACATGATCGAGACGTATCCTGAGCTTGACCGTTATCGTATTGATTACGCGTGGGGCGGAACTCTAGCAATTACTTTGAATCGGATGCCGCATATCGCGCGCCAAGATGAGAATATTTTTGTCGCCCATGGCTATTCTGGGCACGGCGTGGCCTTAGCTACTTTTGCGGGTGCGGTGTTTGCGAAAGCGGTGCAAGGCTCGTTAGAAACGGTCGATGCGTTTGAAAAGCTGCCCATGCGCGACTTCCCTGGTGGCACCTTACTGCGTTGGCCCGGTCTGGTGGCAGGAATGCTGTACTATTCCATGTTAGATCGGTTACCGTAGCGATCTTAGCAACCGTTATCGCGACTTATATTGATGCCTTATTTGATAGAAGGACACCCTCACATATCATGACCAAAAAACCGACGACGATGAAAACCATGCAATCCGTTTCACCGCGCAGTGAGCCAGTGCAGTCACGCTCTATTAAGCGCACTCAGCAGATCTTAGAAGTCACCAGCAACTTGCTAGAAACCGTTGGCTTGAACGATCTAAATACTGCCATCATCGCCAAGGAAGTCGGGATTTCAGTCGGCTCGCTTTATCACTACTTTCCCAATAAACACGCCATTTTGTACGCCATGGGCAAAAGCTGGCTAGACAGCATTGAAGAAGTCTTAAACGACATCGAAGAGTGGCCTGTTGAAAGTCTGTCCCTAGAGGACTTTATTGACCAAGTTGTCGACATCAACTTACGTACTTATCGTCAGCAAAAGGCGGTGCTTCGCCTAGTACAAGCCATGTTCTCAGTGCCTGAACTAAGAGAGCTGGATGAACGTCATGATGATATGGTGATCTCACAAATGGCTAAAGTGTTTAAACGGCTGGGGATCAACAAGCATATTCGCGAACGCGAGCGCATCGCACGTCATTATTTAGAAGTCACTCACAGTAGTTATCTGGTGATCGTTAACCAAAATGAACAACGCGCAACACGAACACTACAGGACTTGAAAATAATGTTACAAAGCCTGCTAGCACATCATTTAAAATCACCCGAATAGGGGGGATTTCCTCTTTCTAAAGCGCTTGCGGAGACAATACATCCAACGGTATTGGCTGCTTGCGCGCTGAAGGTTTTCTCATAGCAAAATGAAAATGTCTTCTATACTGAAAAGTGTCGTATGACATGAGAAAATACTTTCCTCATAAAAATCAACGCCTTAAATTGGTGGGGTACACATGCGTTTTAGCCAAAAAATCGTTGCGATGTCATCGCTATTGTTAGCCTTGACCGTCGGTTTACTGAGTGTCCAACAGTTATTTACTGTCCGCTCAGAAGTCGAAGGTCTAGTCAAAGTCAGCCTGAAGGAAATGGTTGTCGGGGTAGGGAATACAATCAGTGCAGAGCTATCCAACAAGAAAGCTATGGCGCAAAGTATGACCGAGAGCATAGAGCTCAATCCCGATGACAGAGGCTATGTTAAGCAGCTACTGGAGAAGCCTGCGATCAAAAACAGCTTTCTAGCCATCGGCCTAGGTTACGAGTCCGATGCGGTCGTGGTTGAAAATGACGACGGCTGGGAACCAGATGCGAGCTACGATCCACGCAAACGTCCTTGGTACGTAGATGCTAAGCGTGAACGCACACAAATCGTGACCGCACCTTATGTGGATGTATCCACCAAACAAACGATCATTTCTATCGGTAATCCCGTAATGAATGGCAACCGTTTTGTCGGTGCAATGTTCTACGATTTAGAGCTGGGTGGTTTGTCCGATTTGGTGAACTCCGTCAATATCTTTGATGCAGGCTACCTGTTCCTTGTCACCGATAAAGGCCAAGTGATCGCCCACCCTGAAACAGAAAGTAACGGTAAACCGTTTGCTGAAGTCTTACCTTCCGTCACGTTAAAAGAAGGTCTACAACAGGCTAAAGTTGACGGTGTCGACAGCCTGATTAGTGTGACCCGTGAAGCCAGCCAAGATTGGTTCGTCGTTGCTGTGGTTGATGAAGACAAAGCCTTTTCTGCCCTGGCAACATTACGCAGCAATGCAATTGTCTTTGGCCTATTAGGCATCTTGATCAGTGTCGTAGTGATGACGTTACTTATCCGTACACTGTTGCGCCCTCTAGGGGAGTTGAATGCGGCCATCAAAGATGTTGCCACTGGTGAAGGTGATCTGACGAAACGCATTGCACCGAGCAATACACCAGAGTTTGCAGAGCTAGCTCAAGGTTTTAACCAGTTTGCGGCAAGCTTGCAGGAGCGCATTACGCACCTAAAACAATTAGGTGACGAAGTGGCAGCCAGTGGTAAGCAGACCGTTACTAGTTCGCGCCAATCTTCGCAAGCCATGCAAGATCAATTGAAAGAACTCGAAATGCTGGCCACGGCCATCCACCAAATGTCGTTGGCGTCCAACGAAGTGGCTGAAAACGCACAACGTGCCTCTGAATCTGCCAACGAAGTGGATCGTACCACCCTTGAAGGTTCTGCAGTGGTCAGTGACACCGCGAAATCAATCGACGCATTGTCGGATCGAATCGATCAAGCGGTTGAACAGGTCAAAGGCTTGGAGCATGCAACCAGTAATATCGAAACCATTTTGGCCGTCATTAACGAGATCGCAGATCAAACCAACTTGCTTGCTTTGAACGCCGCCATTGAGGCAGCCCGAGCAGGGGAGTCCGGTCGTGGCTTTGCCGTGGTTGCTGATGAAGTCCGTACACTAGCTCAGCGCACTCAGGAATCGACCACTGAGATTCGTGGCATGATTGAGCAATTGCAAAATGGCTCAGCAGCGGTTTCCCATGCGATGACCGAGAGCCGAAATACTGCTGTAAAAGCCGTAGAAAATGCCAAACTGGCGGACACCGCGCTCGTACGCATTCGCCAATCCATTGAGCAAATTCGAGATATGAACACTCAAATCGCCTCTGCGGCACAAGAGCAAAGTCATGTAGCGGAAGAGATCAACCAAAATGCAGTGAAAATTAAAACACTGTCCACCTCTGTGGTAGATCTTGCTCAAGACTCCAGTAACGCCATGGAACAACAGCGTTCACATACCGAGTCACAGAAATCGATTTTGGACCGTTTCAAAGTCTAATCATCACTTCCTTTAACAAAAGCCAGCTGCTTAGCTGGCTTTTTTTATACCTCCTATGGGCTAACCCCTTGGGGATATATGTTTCCGTATTTGTTTCAGAGTATTTTAAATGCTTATAAGAATTATGCTTTAAAATCGGGAACACTCTATGGAACAAGTTATAAGAGCGTTGAATACTATTCGCCCTAAACGCTCCCTTTTGCTGTCGGTCATGGTGACTCTTGGCGCCATTGCTTTCTTCTGGTCATTGTCTTACGCACATCAACCTGGTGAAGACTGGGGCTTCAAATCGCTACTGCCCACGTTGTTTGTCCTCTCCATTGCTCTCATTTCTCGTGCCCCTTTTGAATCCTTATTAACCGGTGTGGTCGCCGGCCTGATCATGCTTGATCACACTTCGGTGGTCACGTCTCTTGCCGACACACTGTCTGCGGTGATGGGCAATGAAACCATTATTTGGATCGTGTTGGTCTGTGGTTTGATGGGCGGCTTGATCGTATTACTGGAGAAAAGCGGCTGTCTAAACAGTTTCAGCGATTGGTTAAAAGGCCGTATTAAGTCCCGCCGCCAATCATTGTTAACAACCTTTTTTATTGGCTTAGTCGTATTTATCGATGACTATCTAAACTGTTTGGCGGTGTCCTCTTCGGTTAAACAAGTGACCGATCATTACAAAGTTTCCCGTGAGAAATTGGCGTATATCATCGACTCAACGGCCGCACCGATGTGTATCTTAGTACCCGTTTCCACATGGGCAGTGTTCTTTGCAGGCTTGCTCGAGGAGAACGAATTGGCAGCCGACGGCCAAGGTCTCGCAACGTATATTTCTGCAATCCCATTTATGGTCTATGGCTGGGTCGCGTTGATCCTAGTGTTTTTGGTGGCATTAGGTGTGGTCGGCAACCTAGGGGCAATGAAAAAGGCGGAAGCTCGCGCCGCAAGCGGACAGCCTAAGCCTTTAGACTATACTGGCGATACCATGGAAGCGGCCGCAACCAGCCATCGCAAGACCAGCAGCCTAGTGGGCATGTTGAACTTTATCGTACCGATGTTGATCTTGATTGCGGCAACGGTTTACTACGATATCGACCTGTTAAAAGGCGTTTTGGTGACCCTAGCGATTACCGTGGCAATGTATTACTTACAAGGGCTGTTATCGCTAGAAGAGCAGTTCAAAGGCGTCTTTGAAGGCTTCAAGGTGATGCTCTACCCACTGTCCACAGTGATTGCCGGTTTTATGTTGAAAAGTGTCAACGACGAACTGGGTATGACCAGCTATATCGTCAGTGTGGTCGCTCCTATCATGACCGCTGAACTGATGCCGGCTTTGGTATTTGTCGTCATGGCGGCCATTGTGTTCGGTACGGCATCGAGCTGGGGATCATTTATTATCGCTATTCCCATTGTTGTGCCGATTGCCTTAGGTGTGGATGCCAATATGGCATTAGTAATTGGTGCACTACTGTCTGCGTCATCGTTTGGTAGTCATGCTTGTTTCTTCAGTGACTCTACCGTGCTGGCCGCACAAGGAGCAGGGTGCTCGCCCATGGCACACGCGATGACCCAGCTACCTTACACCGCATTGGGCGCGACTCTGAGCTTTGTCCTTTTCATTATCCTAGGGTACAGCGTCTAATTATTTAGCAACTCATTAGACAGTAGATCTATACAAAGGGCCGTTTAACGGTCCTTTGTATATTCAAGCAACATGTTTTTATTACGTCTGCGGTGTTTCTTGGCGATCGTTTAATTTTCGCGTCACATATGACCAACGAGCCAAGGCTCCAATGACGACTAACGCAAACACCAGTCTCGCCCAAAGAATTCCTGAAAGATCCGCCCCCATCAGGAGAATCAGCATAGTGTCCTCGATGACACTGTGAAACAGCCCCAAAAAGCCAATCGTTAAGAAAATATCTCGCTGACTCAGACGGCCAGATTGCGCTTCTTTAATCAGTAGCCCCGCTCCAAACGTCAGACCAAGCACCACGCCGATCACCGCCACGTTTGCAGCGTCTTTGCCGATACCCAACCAGCGCAGCACAGGGTAAAGCAAGGTATGCATCATGCGCTCAATACCAATCGCTCTAAGGACTCTTAGCAACACCATCAAGGCAAAGATAATCACATAAATCCAAGCAAGAGTTTCGATCTGGCCTAATGCCCATGACACTAAGCTGTCATCCACAGGTGCGTCGGGACGCCACAAAGAGCTGGCCGGTTGCTGCAACCAGTTCATTGAGCTGTACAGGAAATGTAGGGCACCGCCTAAGATCACCGCACCACCAAAACGAAGTGCTAGGGTAACGCGCCAGCTGACGCCCATATTCTTCGCCACAGCCCCTTCTACGGGTAGAGAGTGCGATAACAATGCCAGCACGCCCAATACAGTGACTTGCGCAACGCTCAAGGTTTGCGTCAGCTCCAAGTTAAAGTAAACAATCAAACCGGTATAAATGTTCGTGAGCATCAAGGTCGCCCAGACCAACCCCAACTCATTTGGCAATCCGACCCATTGCATCATAGGCGACAGAATGTCACCGAGCAGCGCCACACCACCGATCATTTCCAGCCCCTTGACGATGACTAAGGCGGGCACCATGACTTTTAACAGTACCCAATACACCTTGGCCGCTTCTTTTAACAAAGTCAGAACAACGCTTAATACCGATTTCATAACGTTCCACAAAGATCATTTAACATAGACAGTCATTGTAAAGACGCCAAGAAAAATAATGTCACGCTTTACTTATAAAACATTTCATTTAATTTGTTTGTTAGGCAATTAACAAAATATTATTAACCATGAACGCTTTAGATCGAATCGACCGTAATATCTTGATGCAACTACAACAAGACAGCCGCCTGACAAATGTACAGTTAGCGGCGCAAGTAGGGCTGTCACCGCCGGCGTGTTTAAAGCGGGTGAAACGTCTCACTGAAGAGGGATATATCAGTCGCCAAGTCGCACTGGTCGCGCCACATAAGCTCGGTCCCATGCTGCACATGGTAGTGGAAGTGTTTATGGAAAGGGATCATAAGCAGCTGTTTCAGGAATTTGTGAAAAGCATCCAAGCCACACCTGAAATCAAGCAGTGCTATCAAGTCACCGGCGAAGTCGATTTCGTTCTAATCGTCATGGTGCGTGATATGGAAGCTTATGAAAAGCTATGTGATCGTCTGCTGTACAGCAATCCTAACGTGAGGAAGTTTCGCACGCTGATTTCGATGAAGCGGGATAAGTTTGAAACCGCTATTGAACTCGAATGATACTGGCACGTCGCGTTAGTCATCATCCTGCATTGGAATGCTGGACTGCCCTGTCATGAGCTGAGCTAACTTAGCGGCAATACTCGATTGTTCGGCTTCCGTTAACAGCACCGATTGGGCGGCAGCAAAGCTGTATTCGTCCTGACCGCCCTGAAAAACGATTTGTCCAAGTACTTGGCCGCTGTCACTAATACAGTCCAACGCTTGTTGATTAGGAAAAAACAACACCATTTATACACATCTCATTAAGGCTGCAGAAACTCCATCATAGCACCTCTGATGTTGAAGTAAGTGGCTTTGTTGACTCAAAGTCCACCAGCCAGATCGATAAAATTGCCGGTAGCAAAGGAAGATTTATCCGACGCCAACCAATAAATCGCCTCTGCAACCTCAGACGCTTGTCCACCTCGTTGCATCGGCAGCTTACAGGCCAAACGGTCCACACGATTTGGTTCACCGCCGTCGCGATGCATATCGGTATAAATCAATCCCGGACGCACGCTGTTCACACGAATCCCTTCCGCTGCAACTTCCATCGCTAGACCTTTTGTTAGGGTATCCAAGGCTCCTTTTGAAGCAGCATAGTCAATGTATTCATTCGGCGAGCCCGTTCTGGCAGCCACCGAAGAAACATTCACAATCACTCCACCTTGGCCTCCCATTTGCGTAGACATTCTTTTTACGGCCTCACGAGCACAGATAAAAGCACTGGTCACATTCGTACAGAGCATCTGATTCACTCGTTCTGCCGACATATCCTTTAATCGTGCCTGTGGCTTCAATATCGCCGCATTGTTCACCAGTACCGAAATGGGCCCAAGAGAGTGATCCACAGCTTCGAACAAACTAACCACTTGTGCTTCATCGGCCACATCAGCCGCCACACATAAACACTTTACTCCTAGGCTTCGGATCTCGCTCTGCAACGATTCAGCGGCCTGCTGGTTTGATTTGTAGTTTAAACATACATCATAACCATGCTGTGCAAATAACTTTGCGGTGGCGGCACCAATGCCACGGCTTGCTCCTGTAATCAGCACGACTTTCTTACTCATATCCACTCCCCCTGAATCGGTTCATTCCCCATAAATAGCGCAATCTATCGATGAATTCGATCATAGGAGATCGATTTAATCGATTTCAATTAAGCATATGTCAGTGGCTAAAAACAAAAGTTTTCCTGAAGTGTGCTTTCAATGTGCATGCTGCAACGTAGTTTTTCTGCATAGTCGCTCGTTTGCTGTACTAAATTGGCCTGAACACGATGCATAGCGTCATTAATATTTGCCAATTTTTATTGATTAAGAATAAACCATCAGAGTTGTCCTTGATTGGTTCTTTTAATGGCGATTTAGGCTGTTTTTTCATTTTGAGGGAAGAACTTTGGAACAGAATTTTGCGCTCTTTTTTTATTTTTTTTCATGGCTAATATTAACTCCATCGAAACGCGAAACACTTTTCGCAAAACAATTTAAACGCTTTATTAAATTTAAAAGAGACCCTTTAAAGGAGGCTCAACATGAAAAAACTAATCGCACTTACATCTGCTGTTCTAGCCACTTCTGCACTGTCTACTGCAGCATTCGCAGACAACATTAACGACGATCTTCGCACAGCTGAATCTCGCTACAACGCACTGGCTGCCGAAGCTTCAGCAGAAGGTTACCAAGTCGGCGATCTATACGGTCAGCCAATGACGACTTCTCAAAAGCTTGATGTTATCAGCGAGAAAAGCGCTGAATTGAAAGGCCTGCTGAACACTCAATATTCAGCTAACTAATTTAGTGAAGTTTTCAGAAAGAATTGAATCGAATTTAAAAGTTTAAAGGTGAATATTATGAACGTTAAAACATCAGCACTTATTGCAGCATTAACTCTAACTGCGTCAGCTTCTTTTGCAGCAAGCAGTAATAACATCCAAGATGATTACTACGATGCAAAAGCGCAAGCAAAAGCACTTTCAGCTCAACTAGAAACAATGGGCGTTGAATCTAACCCTAACGTTGAGTTCGCACAGCCAACAACGCTTTCTCAAAAGCTAAATGCTTACGAAGCGAAAATTGACGAGCTACAAGGTCAGTTTGACGCAGTTCGCGCATCGAACTAATCCAGCAAAACCCGGATTCCCCTCCAGTTTTGTTATGTTTTGGCCCGATCACAAGTCATTGTGATCGGGCTTTTTTATTGCTTATCAGCGGCTAAGCCTTCGCTTTTAAGAACTGTCCAATCCAAGCCATTAGTTGTTGGTTCTGGATCGTGTCTTGCTCCACCGTTTGACGCGCCTTATCGGCCACCTCTTGCGTTAACGTCACCCCGTCATACATATTGATGAGTTCATTCTCATAGGCTTTAGAGAACTCTGGGTGCCCCTGGAACGTCAGAATTTGATCCTTGTAGATCAATCCAGCGTGCTCACAAAAGTCACTGGTTAGAAACGTGGTCATTTTGGCTGGCTTTTCCAACACCTGATCTTGATGGAAAGCACAAAAAGCCACTTGCTCCATCGCTGGCAACGTCGGGATCTCTTCCACCACTTGGTAGTGATGAACGCCCACACCCCAACCACCGTCGAATTTCGCCACACGACCACCTAACGCACGGGCAATCACTTGATGCCCAAAGCAAATACCCACTAGGACTTGGCCTTTAGTATCCACTTCACGGATGAACTCACACAGTTTGAGAATCCAAGGATCATCACCGTATGCATCTGACTTAGAGCCAGTGATTAACCAGCCATCACAGCTGTCCGTGCTCTCTGGGAACTCATCTAGGCGCACGTCGAAAATTTCAAACGTTAGCGAAGGCTCCAAAGCCGAGATTTGCTGAGCGAACATCTCAGCATAAGTCGGATACTCAGAAAGCAATGCATCTGGCGTAATACCCGCCGCAAGAACACCTATTTTCATTTATTACTTACCTCAAACATACAGCGTTACGGTCCCTGAAAGCGATTTTGGCGACGCATAATGACGATCGCTGCAATCACTGCAATAGATACCGCTAAGATCATCAAGGTCGCTAGGGCGTTGATCTCTGGGGTTACACCCAAGCGAACTTTGGAAAAGATCACCATCGGCAGTGTCGAATTCCCTGGCCCTGACACAAAGCTCGCAATCACCAAGTCATCTAGGGATAAAGTAAACGACAGCAACCAGCCAGACAATATCGCTGGCGCAATCAGTGGTAATGTGACGAGGAAGAACAACGACACAGGCTTCGCACCCAAGTCCATCGCGGCCTCTTCCAAAGTGTCATCCATGGATGCCAAGCGGGATTGAACCACCACCGCCACATAGGCTAAACAGAACGTCGTATGAGCAATGACGATGGTCGTCGTGCCACGACCAGCGGGCCAACCGAACATGCTTTCCATCGCCACAAACAACAGTAACAACGACAACCCCGTGATGACTTCAGGCATCACCAGCGGCGCAGTTACCCAGCCTGCCATGATGGTTTTGCCGGTGAATTTGCCCATACGGCTTAAAACAAATCCTGCCAGCGTCCCCAAGACCGCCGCAAGGGTGGCACTGATAAAGGCAATTTTTAAGCTGACCCAAGCAGCATTCATAATCTGCTCATTTTGGAACAGCTCGACATACCATTTAATCGACCAGCCACCCCACACAGTCACCAGCTTGGATTCGTTAAAGCTGTAGACAATTAGGGCTATGATTGGCGCGTAAAGGAATAAGAAGCCAAAGCCCGCGCTTAATTTAAGCGCCCAAGAGTTGCCTTTCATTACATGGCCTCCTTATTGCCGTTACGCATAAACATAATCGGTCCAACCAGTACAATCAGCATGATGATCGCCACCGCCGACGCTAATGGCCAATCTCGGTTCAAGAAGAACTCATCCCATAACACGCGGCCAATCATCAAGGTGTCCGATCCGCCTAGCAATGCAGGGATAACGAATTCCCCTACGGCTGGGATAAAGACCAGCAAACAACCGGCAATGATGCCTGGCTTCGCCAATGGCAGCGTCACCAGACAAAACGCTCGCCAAGGCTTGGCACCTAAATCTTGCGCCGCCTCGATAAGGCTCATGTCCATTTTTTCTAGGGTGGTATAAAGGGGCAAAATCATAAAGGGTAGGTAGGTGTAGACGATGCCCAGATACACCGCGAAATCTGTCTGTAAGATTTGCAGCGGCTGATCAATCAGGCCAATCGCCATCAAGGTTTCGTTCACCAAACCATTCTTTTTCAGTAAGGCCATCCATGCGTAAACACGCAGTAAAAACGAAGTCCAGAACGGCAAAATCACCAGTGCTAATAAAATCGTACGCTGAGTCGGCCCACTGCGTGCAATCAAATAGGCAATCGGAAAACCAATCAACAAGGTGAAAAAGGTCGATACCGCAGCAATACGCAGAGAGCTTAAATACGCATCTAGGTAAAAACGGGACTCAAACAAAAACAAGTAATTGCCAAAGGTCACTTTTAGGGTGGCGTAAGCATTACTCGGATCCCATTCAATAAGCGGGGAGTAAGGCGGCACAGCAATCATGGCTTCCGCTAGGGAGATCTTAAACACCACCAAAAATGGGATGAAAAAGAACGCCGCCAACCAAAGCATGGGAATCAAAATGACACACCAGCGTCCTAGACGAATCTGGCGCAGGCGTTGAATCACACTTAAGCGAGTCGAATCGGAGGAAGCGGTTGTGGTCATCATGATGTCAGTACCACGCTGCTGTCCGCATCCCATGCAAGGTAGACATGATCATCCCACGTAAAACGATCGTCTGCATCACGCTGAACGTTTGGCTGAGTAATACGCACTTCTTTGCCGGAAGGTAAGCGCACTTTGTAGATCGATTGGCTACCCATGTAGGCCACTTCCGTGACGATACCTTGGGTGGTGTTTACCAAAGACGCAGGCGCTTCGCGGGTAATACGGAATTTCTCTGGACGAATGGCCACGCTCACTTGCTGGTTAGGCGCACAGCTGATGCCATGGTCCACATGAATCAAGTTTTCCGTGTCGGCACAATGAATGGAGGCGCTGTCGCGCTCATCGCCGACCACTGTCCCTTCGAACAAATTCACGTTACCGATAAATTCCGCGACAAAGCGATTGTTCGGGTACTCGTATACTTCATGAGGCTCCGCTGTTTGAACAATGACCCCATTGTTCATCACGCCAATGCGCGTGGCGAGAGTCATGGCTTCCTCTTGGTCGTGGGTGACCACGACAAAAGTAATACCCAACTCTTCTTGTAAACGCATCAATTCAAACTGCGTTTCTTCACGCAATTTCTTATCCAATGCGCCTAATGGCTCATCCAGTAACAACAGCTTAGGACGCTTCACTAATGAGCGCGCCAGCGCCACACGTTGGCGTTGACCACCGGATAGCATATGCGGTTTGCGCTTGGCCAAATGCCCCAGCTGCACCATATCCAAAATGTCTGCGACACGCTTTTGAACTTCACCACTGGGCAGGCCTTCTCGTTTCAAGCCAAATGCCACGTTAGCAGCCACGCTCAGATGTGGGAACAAGGCATAAGATTGGAACATCATGTTGACTGGACGCTCCCAAGGGGGCGTATTCGACATGTCGACGCCATCAATCAGAATGCGACCCGAGGTTGGTTTTTCAAATCCAGCCAGCATACGTAGCAAGGTACTCTTACCAGAGCCTGAACCACCCAGTAGACAGAACAATTCATTTTTGTAGATATCCAGCGACACGTTGTTCACCGCTGTGAAATCGCCAAACTGCTTATTGATTTGCTCAATGCGAACAAACGGTTCCGAAGTGCTTTGACGCCACGTTGGTGCCGCTTTTGGCACGATTTGAGGCGCAACAGAAGATACAGACATAACCCACCTGTCAGTCAATAAAAGAGAAGGTAGCGGAGCCAAATGGCTCCGCAGGGCAGAAACGCAGGGTTTAGCGACCGGTTTTGATGTTGGTCCAAGCACGCGTCAACGAGCGATCAAAACGCGCAGTGTGCGCAACTTGAACGTACAGTTTTTCTTTGACCGCTTGCGTTGGGTAAACACCTTTATTGTTGGCCACTTCTGGATCAAGCAATGGCTCTGCAGCAGTATTCGGTACTGCGTAGTAAACGTAGTTCGAAATCGCAGAGGCAATCTCAGGCTTCAGAATAAAGTCGATGAACTTATGCGCTGCTTCTGGGTGTGGTGCGTCCGCAGGCACGGCCATTAGGTCAAACCATACCAAGGTGCCCTCTTTTGGAATCACGAAATTGATATCAACGCCTTGGCCAGCTTCTTCCGCGCGGCTTTGCGATTGCAAAATGTCTCCGTTGTAACCAATCGCGACACACACGTCACCGTTAGCCAGGTCTGAAATGTATTTGCTTGAGTGGAAGTATTTGATGTTATCGCGGGTACCAGACATCAGTTTAGTAGACGCTTCCAGCTCCGCTTTGTCTTCAGAGTTCGGATCCACGCCGCGGTAGTTATTGACCACAGACATGATTTCAGCAGGTGAGTCGAGCACTGCAATGCCACAGTCTGACAACTTAGCCGCTACGGCAGGGTCAAACAGTACATCCCAAGAATCGATGTCGGCTGTTCCTAGGCGCTCTTCAATCAGCTTGGTGTTGTAACCAATACCAATCGTGCCCCAAGCATAAGGAATATTGCGCTGGTTGCCCGCATCATGCTTTTCGATTTGCTTAGCAAGGGTCTGGTCTAGGTTGCCGTAGTTGCTCAGTTTGCTCTTATCGATGGTTTGGTAAACGCCCGCTTTCACTTGGCGTTCAAAGAATGAGTTAGAAGGCATCACAACATCGTAGCCGGAGCCACCCGCCATCAGCTTGGCTTCCAGCACTTCGTTGCTGTCGTACACATCGTAGTTAACCTTAATACCGGTTTCTTTGGTGAATTGCTCTAGGGCACCCGGCGCCATGTAGTCAGACCAGTTGTAGATGTTGATCACATCTTCTGCAAAGCTGCTGCCAGCAAACACTGACGCACTACCAGCAATTAACACACTCAATGCATTACGTTTCATGTAGAGCTCTCCTATTTGGCCCAGGTCGGCCATTGTTCCAGTTGTGAGGTGATTGAAGTCGTTGAATGAAGCCCTTTTTAGCGGGCTTTCTTATCTTTTATTCCCATGAGTACGACGCCTATCTATAAGTAGGCTTCGTACTCCACGTTTGAAATTCGGCTGTGAATCTTTTGCTGTTCTTGCTCTTTGGCTGCGCCAAACACTCGAACGAACTCTTCGCCTAAATAGTCACGTAAGAAGCTGCTGTCGTTGAAAGCTTCTGTGGCCAGTTCCCAGCGATTTGGCAGTGGCTCAAAGCGCTCAGACATAGCGTAAGCATCCCCTTCAATTGGCTGTGGCGGAGACATTTTCGCTTCAATGCCGTGCAGTGCTGCGCCTAGCACCGCGGCCAGCACTAAGTATGGGTTGGCATCCGCACCGGCGACGCGATGTTCAATGCGGCGCGCGATGTTTTCACTTTCTGGGATACGTACCGCGACGGTACGGTTTTCATAGCCCCAGCTTGCAAATGTTGGCGCGTGGGCCCCCGTTTGGAAACGACGGTAAGAGTTCATATGTGGCGCGAAGACCAGCATCGAATCCGACATGTGGTTCAGTAGGCCAGCGACCGCTTGTTGCAACAAACCAGAGCCTTCATCTGTGCCGTTGTCGAAAATGTTGTTGCCTTGCTCATCAAGCAAGCTGAAGTGAACGTGGAAGCCGTTGCCGCTCTTGTCTGCGTAAGGTTTCGCCATAAAGGTCGCACCGAAGTCATGCTGGCGCGCCACGCCTTTGATCAGACGCTTGAACATGATCGCGTGATCCGCCGCCTGCACCGCATCGTTGGTGTGCTTCATATTGATTTCGAACTGACCAGGGCCTAATTCTGAAATGATGGTGTCTGCAGGAATCCCTTGGGCTTCACAGGCTTGGCGTACTTCTGCGAAGAAGCTTTCTAAGCCATCCATTTCTTCGATGGAGTAACAGTCGGTTTTATTCAAACGCACACCATTACCTTCCACAATGATCGGTGGAGAAGGACGACGTTGGGCTTCGGAAGTGCCGTCTAGCAAGTAGAATTCAAGCTCTGTCGCTACTACGGGTGTGTAACCAAGCTCTTTGAAGCGATTGACGATGCGCGTCAGTACTTGGCGTGGATCTGGGTAGAATGGTGTGCCATCGGCGTTGTACATCATGGCAAGAATTTGATCACGAGCGGTTTCCGCCCATGGCACAGGAATCGGCTCAGGATGGACGGCTAAACAGATACCATCGCTGTCACCAGTTTCGAACACCATGCCGTTGTCGAGTACGTCGTCACCCCAGTGGTCAAAGCCAATCACAGAGTGAGGCAACTTCACCCCCTGTGTCATGACACTCTTTAACCCACTGGCTGGGATACGCTTACCGCGCAAGTTACCGTTTAAATCCGTAATAAACAGATCAAATTCGTTATTCCCTTCATACATATCCGACATAGAAAGTTCTCTCATGAAATTAGTCTTACCGCTGGAGAACTTGAACTCTGTAATAGCCGACACTTCATTCGCTTTTTCAGTTTGGAAGCGTTGCTCTAGATCAAGTTCTCTCTATGAAAATCACCTTAACCCGAGCAAACGATGCGAGTAACTATCCCCGAGTGGGTATATGCAAACAAAGAGAAAATTGGATAAATATTCTTCTAAGGCAATCCACAAACTATCTGAGAGAAAACCTATCTTGCTGATAAATAATGGCTAAATGATTGATTTATGCATTCTAGGTGTTATCTGGCAACTCATAAGCCGAAGCATTATTCGGGTTATTAAGCACAGTTTTACACTATCTAGGATCTTAAAGTCGACGAAATTTTTTAGGTAATGAGAGAAAAAACAGCCAGCGGATTGAACAATTAAAACCGATAAAAGCGTCGAATTAGTGTATGTTTCATTAAGACGTTTTTTGGCCTAGTAATTGCTTTTAACGTAACCATTTGTTTTAAAGTAATGGCTAGCGCCCCAAGATAGCGCACGATAAGAACAACGCGCACAGGAGAGGATACAAAACGATGCACAGTTCCACTTTACGAGGGCAATTGGCCTTACCCGAGTTGATGAAAGACTTAGGGCAATTAACCAGCCATGTTCGCGTTCCCAGTTTCCCAACTGTGCTAGAAGATTTCCTGCGCCAGCTCTGCTACTTCGACACCATCATCATGGTGACCTATAAGAAAGCGCTGAAACCGCTGTTGATTCATCCGAGCGACCTGTCTGAGCAGAGCAACACCCTGCGCATGTACCTCAATCAAGCCTATTTACTCGACCCATTGTTTAACTCGCTTCAGCATGGCATTGCCCCAGGCGTTTACCGTCTAGTCGATATGGCTCCTGATTCGTTCGAAGAAACCGAGTACTACCAAACCTGCTATCGCGATTTTGACCTGGTGGATGAAATCAATATTTTGGTGGATTTGGATAAGACCACGACTTTTGCTGTATCACTGGGCCGTCAAAAGGCCGTCGGTTCGATTCGACGCACCGAACTGAATAATTTAAAAACGGTTTTCCCAATGATAGAAGCCTTGATTAGCCAGTTCTGGTTGGCTCAATCCGGCGGTTTTGTGGATCGTGCACCGAGCTCAGGTCCATTGAAGCAAGCGCTGAAGACATTTGCCCATGGAGTACTGACGACACGCGAGCAGGAAATTTTGGGATTATTGCTGAAAGGTCACTCATCTAAGTCCATTGCCAATGAGCTAGGCATCAGTGCCGGTACTGTTAAAGTACACCGTAAGAACATCCACGCACGCTTGGATACTTCTACCCAATCTGAGATTTTTACCTTATTCCTCAGCCACTTGGATGCACTCGACAGAGAAGCGCATTAGCCTCTCTGTCCGTACAATTTGTCCTAACGAAACGCTTATAGAACGGTAATCACTTGCTCGCGACTCAGGCGTGACTTAGTCAATGGCGCATTGTAATCCTCTTCTTCGCTACGGTAGCCCATCGCTAGCGCCACATCACACTGATAGCCAGCTAATTCATCCGCAAACAACTCACCAATTAGCTCAGGATCAACACCTTCCATCGGCGTTGAATCAATGCCTAGGCGTGCAAGGGTATGCATAGTGTTCCCTAGTGCCAAATAGGTTTGCGCTTTCGTCCATGCCGCTGTGTTGCCTTGCTCATCGGTGTTTAACTCGGCAAAGGCAAACGCGCCAAATGCCTGCTCGCGTTGCTCAGGAGTCGTTCTGCCATCCGCAATCCCTTGATCTACAACTTGTGCGTAATCATCGCGGTTGTAGTGTGTTTTGTGGGCAAACAAGATGATATGCGACGCTGCTTTGGCGTGCTTTTGGTTGAACTGAAACTTATTTGCAAAGGTATCATGGAAACGCTGTTTGGCTTCCTCGCTCTCGATCACAACGAACTTCCATGGCTGGGAGTTAATGGACGACGCAGACAAGCGTAAGGCTTCATAAATCACCTCCAGCTCTGCCGCAGGGATTCGCTTGCTCGCGTCGTAGTGTTTGGTTGTGTAGCGTTTGCTTAAATCTTCAATAATAGAGTGCGACATAATTTATCCTCATAATCAGTAACAGGCTCAAAGAGCCTTGGAATAACCGAGATACTAGCGCCCCGAATAAGAGAGAAAAACACGCTTTAGATTGAATCATTATCAAAAAATATTTGATAATAAACATTGCATTCACAATCTATTAGATAGGTAAAAGTCTGTGCAAATTGAAGATTTGGAAGTGGTTCTCAAGATTTCAGAGTTGGGGAGTATCACCGCCGCGGCCACCCATTTGGATATGCAATCAGCAACCGCCAGCGCTGCGCTAAAACGTGTTGAAGCAGCCCTTGGTGCCGAGCTGTTCATCCGCTCAACTCGGCAACTGCGCGTCTCCAGTGCTGGCGAGCGCTTTTTGCCTTTATGCGCTCAATCCTTAGAACAATGGCAACACGCCAAACAAGCCGTTACCAAGGACAATCAGACCATCTCTGGAGAAATGCGCATTGCAGTGTCTTCCGACCTTGGGCGTAACGTCATCGCCCCTTGGCTCGATGCTTTTATGGCGGAGCACCCTGATATCACCCTTAGAATGCACCTGAGCGACAGCAACATCGACTTTTACCGAGACGCAATGGACATGGCCTTACGCTATGGCGCTCCCAATGATGCGTCGCTATACGGCTTTAAAATTTGTAATGTACCGAGATTATTGTGTGCCAGTCCTGCATACCTTGACGAGCATGACATGCCACATCATCCGAACGACCTGATGCAGCACAACGCGTTGTTCTATCAGCTGCGTGACATACTCAACGATGCTTGGGACTTTCAAGATGAGCAGCGCCGCTACAAAATCAAACCCAAAGCCAATCGGGCCGCCAACGATGGTGATATGGTGCGACGCTGGTGCGTGGCAGGGCATGGCATCGCCATGAAATCCGCATTAGACGTAGCAGATGACATTCTAAGCGGGCGGCTTATCTCGCTATTGCCAGACTACACCGTCCCTTGCGGCGAACTTTGGTTAATCTGCCCAAGCCGCCAATCCATCACTCCGAGCATGCGCCTACTAAGAGACGCACTGCGAAGACATACCCAGCAAAGCCTACAACGTCTAGTGGAAGCGGGCATCCTGCCACAGTCACTGGTCGAGCGAACTGAAGCCTAAGCGATAGACAACAAAAAGCCGCTCGAAAGCGGCTTCTATGTAGACCTTAACGCTCAGTCTGCATTAAATACCTAGCTGGTCACGCATGTTGTAGTACGCTGCACCAATCGCTGTGTACGGTACTCGTAGCATACGACCACCCGGGAACTGGTACTGTGGCATGCTGGCGAATACGTCGAAGCGCTCTGTGTCGCCATCAATGGCATCGGACAAGATCTCACCCATTAAGTGGGAGTTGGTCACACCATGGCCTGAGTAGCCTTGTGCGTAGTATAGGTTTTCGCCGATTTTACCTACCTGAGGCATACGCATCATGGTCAGCAGGAAGTTACCGGTCCATGCAAAGTCGATTTTCACGTCTTTTAGCATCGGGTAAGTTTTCAGCATTTTCGGCACGATGATCGATTCGATCTTACCTGGATCACGGGCACCGTAAGTCGTTCCGCCGCCGTAGATCAGTCGACCATCGCCCGATAAACGGTAGTAATCCAAAAGATAGTTACAGTCTTCTACGCAGCGATCTGTTGGTAACAGTTGCTTTTGTAGATCTTCTGGAAGCGGCTCTGTCGCGATCACTTGCGTGCCACATGGCATGGCTTTTTTCTCAACTTCTGGAAGCAATCCAAACACATAGGCGTTACCCGCCACCACGATTTTATCGGCAATCACGGTACCTTGCTTGGTGACCACCTTACCAGGAACGCCTTTCTCTAAACGCACCACTTCAGAGTCTTCAAAGATCTGGCCGCCTAACTCTTCAAACGCACGCGCTTGGCCAAGTACCAAGTTCAACGGCTGGATGTGGCCGCCTTTGCGATCCAGCAGACCGCCTGCGTAGCGATCCGTACCAATGTGATCTTGAATCGATGAGGCAGTCAGTAGCTCAAGTTCATTATGGCCATGGGATTCCCATAGGGCTTTTTTGGCTTTTAGCTCTTCGAATTGCTTCTTATTGCAGGCCGCAAATACGTTGCCATGCTTAAGATCACAGTCGATATTGTACTTTTCAATACGGTGACGAATCAGTTCTGAGCCAGCAAAGGCCATTTTCGCCATTTTCTGACCAATGTCGTCCCCGTAGTTTTTGAATATGTAATCAATGTCTCGGTTAAAGCTGTTAACAATCTGACCACCGTTGCGCCCAGAAGCACCAAAGCCAATACGGCTGCCTTCTACAACGATCACACGTTTCCCTTTTTCGGCCAAACTTAAAGCCGTGGATATGCCAGTAAAACCCGCCCCCACAACACAAACATCGCAACGATGTTCGCCGGTAAGCTGTGGACGTAACGCCTTGTCGTTGGCAGACGCTGCGTAGTATGAATTTGCATGAGTAGGGGATGACATATAAAACCTCTCCTATACACGTAGGCGACCCTATTGGTACGCGAACTTTGTGTGAACAGGGCGGTCCTGTGACGGCCCTGTATGGTAATCAATGAAAGTGGGGCTTGTTACTTCAAGCTAATCCAAGTGTTTTTAATCTCGGTGTATTTTTCCAAGGCATGCCAAGATTTATCACGGCCATTACCAGACGCTTTAACACCACCAAAAGGAACCGTGGTATCACCATCACCCCAGGTGTTAACCCACACCATGCCCGACTCAAGACGTCGACTAACACGGTGAGCGCGGCCCAAGTCATTGGTCCAAACCGATGCACCTAAGCCATATTTGGAATCATTGGCTAGGGCAATGGCTTCTTCTTCAGTGTCAAAGCCCATCACCGCCAATACTGGACCAAAGATTTCTTCGCGAACGAATTCCATTTCGTGGTTGGCATCCGTAAAGATAGTGGGTTTCGCGTAGTAACCTTTACCCGCTTGGTAATCTGGCACGCCACCCAGCGCAAGGGTTGCGCCATCAGCTATGGCGCTCTCGATAAAGCGGGTCACCGTATCCAGTTGTGCTTTATCAACCATTGGCCCCATTTTGGTCGCAGGATCCAAAGGATCACCTGGCACATAGGCTTTAGCGGCTTCTAATAGCGCGGCCATAAACTCGTCTTTGATGCTGTTTTGCACATACAAGCGTGAGCACGCGATACACACTTCACCTTGGTTGGTGAAGATCGCCGTTGCCGCGCCTTGCGCTGCTGCTTGCACGTCTTTGCAATCTGCAAACACTAGGCAAGGGGATTTACCACCCGCCTCAAGCCAGACCCGTTTCATATTCGACTGCCCAGCGTATTCCATCAGCATGCCTGCTACACGGCTTGATCCCGTGAAAGCAAGCGTGCCGATGTTGTGGTGCAACGCAAGGGCTTTACCAGCTGTGTGACCAAAACCGGGGAGGACATTGAAGACACCATCTGGGACCCCCGCTTGCGTTGCTAACTCGGCTATTCTTAACGCACTTAAAGGCGATTTTTCCGATGGTTTTAAAATCACGCTATTGCCCGCAGCCAAAGCTGGCGCAATCTTCCACATCACCATCATCAGTGGGTAGTTCCAAGGAGTAATAATCGCCACCACGCCCAGTGGTTCACGGCTAATCAGCGCCAAATTATCTGGGTTCGTCGGTGCGATTTCGCCATAAAGCTTATCGATGCATTCTGCTGACCAACGTAGGCAATCAATCGAGTCTGGCACATCAATATTGACCATCTCTGAAATCGATTTACCCATGTCTAAGGTATCAATAAGCGCTAGCTCGTCTTGGTGAGCTTCTAATAAATCTGCCCACTTTTGCAGAATGCGCTTGCGCTTACCTGGCGCCATTTCAGACCAAACACCGCTTTTAAACGCTGCTTTGGCAGCCTCGGTGGCAAGGTTCACATCGGCTTCATCACAGCTGGCCACTTTGGCAAGCAGCGACTCATCGGTCGGGTTGATACAATCAAATGTTTCCCCACTCTGTGCCGCGGTAAACGCACCATTAATGTAGGCGTCTGAGTGCAAACGAATGTCTGAACGCAGGGCTTGCCATTCTTGATAGGTTTTCATAGGTAATTCCTTCCTCTGGCGTTTATCAAAACGCGTCATGAGTTGTGATCAATCTAAACTAACTGAGCGTCATCCTATCGCACCATATCCCCGTGGGGGTATATCGTTTTTTTCATGGGGAACTAAGATGAAGCGCTCACATGACACATCCTGTACTTCTGTGACTTGATAACGATAACGTACCCACAAGGGTAGCTAATTGGAGAACACACCATGTCAAAAATTACGGTGGCAGCCACGCAAATGCACTGCACGTGGAACCAACAGGAAAACGTTGACCGAGCAGAAAAGCTAATTCGTCAAGCGGCGGCTCAAGGCGCACAAGTCATTCTTATCCAAGAGTTATTTGAAACGCCGTATTTTTGTATCGAAATCCATGAGTCATACCACGATCTCGCCACTACTTTAGAAGAGAACGAGGCCTTTAAACGCTTCCAAGCCCTCGCTAAAGAATTAGACGTTGTACTGCCATTCAGCTGGTACGAACGTGCCGGACAAGTACGTTTTAACTCACTGGCGATGATTGATGCAGGCGGTGAACTATTAGGTGTTTACCGTAAAACGCACATCCCTGATAGCGACGGCTACCTTGAGAAGTACTACTTCAGCCCAGGGGATACTGGCTTTAAAGTGTGGCACACCAAGTTTGGCTGTGTGGGAGTTGGTATTTGTTGGGATCAATGGTTCCCAGAAACAGCTCGCGCCATGGCACTGATGGGCGCGGATATTCTATTGTTCCCGACGGCAATAGGCTCCGAACCAAGTCAACCTGAGATGGACAGCATGCCACACTGGACTAACACCATGCGTGGTCACGCGGCTGCCAACCAAGTGCCTGTCATTGCCTCCAACCGAATTGGTACAGAAGCGGCGCAACACCGCGATCTTGAGTTAACCTTCTTCGGTTCATCATTTATCTGTGATGAACGTGGTGAGCTTATCGAGCAAGCGGACCGCAGCTCAGAAAGCATCTTGGTTCATACCTTTGACCTTGACCATGTGCGCACCATGCGTAAAGCGTGGGGCTTGTTCCGTGACCGTCGTCCAGAACACTACGACGTGCTGAAAACCCTAGACGGCCAAGTAAAGACCGCCCATTAATACAGGAGGCACTATGACAACGCCACAGCAGGACGGCTTTTGGATGCCAGGTGAGCATGAGCCACAGGAAAGCGTTTGGCTAGCTTGGCCCACTCGCCCAGACAACTGGCGCGAGCAGGCACTGCCCGCACAAGCAACCTTTGCCCACTTTATTGAGCGTTTAAGCGGTTATGTCACAGTAAAAGTCGCAGTATTACCAGAATATGAGGCACAGGCGAGAGCCATGCTACCGTCTCAGGTACAGCTTTTCCCAATGCAGTATAACGATGCTTGGATGCGCGATATCGGCCCAACCATGGTGATCAATGGCCAAGGCGAAAAACGCGCCATCAACTGGGGCTTTAATGCTTGGGGTGGCGAGCTAGACGGTCTATACGACGACTGGTCAGATGATGAAACCGTTGCCACTCGAATCGCTGAATTAGAAGACGTTCAGCGCTACGATGCGCCGTTTATTCTAGAAGGTGGCTCCATCCACAGTGATGGGGAAGGTACGGTTTACACCACGGAAGAATGCTTGCTACATCCAAGTCGTAACCCAGATCTTAGCCGTGCCGACATTGAAGCGCAGCTGCAGGCGTACTTAGGTATTGAGAAAGTTATTTGGCTTCCCCTTGGACTGTTTAACGACGAAACCAATGGTCACATCGACAACATCTTGCATGTGGTCAAACCAGGTGAAGTCATCTTAACCGTCTGTGACGACCCAAGTGACCCGCAATACAACATCAGCCAAGCGGCATTAAAGGTATTGTCCGAAACCACCGATGCCAAAGGACGCTCGCTAATCGTTCACAGCATCCCCATGCCGGGACCACTGTTTATGGGTGAGGAAGAAGCCAACGGCCTGGTACAACCGGACCGCATGGCCCGCGAAGCAGGGGAGCGCCTAGGCGCATCCTACGCGAACTTCCTGATTACCAATGGCGCCGTTTTCTACCCGCAATTGGATGCAGGAAAAGACAGCGAAGCGGAGCAAGTACTGCAAACAGCCTTCCCGTCTCATACCATCGTTGGTATTCCAGCACGAGAAGTCCTGCTAGGCGGCGGCAACCTGCACTGCATTACACAACAGATACCGGTTTAGTTGCTCAATCGGAAGAAGTGTTA
Organism: Marinomonas communis; assembly: GCF_004363305.1. Classification (GTDB taxonomy): domain Bacteria; phylum Pseudomonadota; class Gammaproteobacteria; order Pseudomonadales; family Marinomonadaceae; genus Marinomonas; species Marinomonas communis. Next base: position 336,760 of record NZ_SNZA01000002.1, read on the forward strand.
AAAAAACCACGTCAGGGGCAACCCGACGTGGTTTTTTGTTGGTTGTTGAATTCGAAAATGAAGCATATAAGGGGTCAGATTCCTTTAATGATTTATCTCTCGCAAAACGATAAATTTTTTATAAGGAATCTGCCCCCTTGTTACTTAAGACAAGTCGTACAAGGGCTTTTCCTGCGCGCAGCGCGGTCCTACTTGGTTGCTAGTTTGGTAGCAAGCTGGTGTAAGTAGGGGCCAAAGATAAACGAGATGGTGCCTGCTGCGGGCCATGCAAGTACCCAAGATTTCATCCAGAATGAGGCAAAATCAGGGTGCATACCTAAATTCACAAAGGTCACCCAAGCTGTCATAAGTAGGGATAAAACGAATGACATCAATGCCGCGAATATAATGCGATGTTTCATGTGGAAAACCTCTTTGCTCAACCACTTAATGCTATACAGTAAGCTTACCAAACCGCTATATTGGTAAAAATAGACAGTTTCAATAACCTTTTTTACAAATATGCAAAAATGCAAAAATGCTCGATGATCTCAAAATTTTCATAGCCGCTGCAGACACTAAGAGCCTGACAGCAGCCGCAGATAAACTGGGTATGACCATCGCCACGGTGTCACGACGGATTGCGGCCTTGGAAGCCAAGTTGGGCTCGGTGTTACTTCATCGCTCCACTAAAGGTTTAACCCTAACAACGGTGGGAGAGCGTTATTACCGTGAATGTGCGGAGTTTATCGATGCTTTGGATCAACGGATTTCCAATCTGGATCACACATTAAATAGCTTGGAAGGGGACGTGAAGATCCTCGCGCCAACCAACCTAGGATCAGGGCCACTTGATGAATTTTGGGTACATTTCGCAGCACAATACCCTCAAATTAGCCTAAGAATAGAGTTAAGCAATCAATACGAAAGCCTACAAGACACTCAAGCGGATTTGGCCTTGCGTTCAGGGCAATCCTCAAACTTATCACTGATTCAGCGTAAAGTCGGAGAGATTCAAGGCGTGTTGGTGGCATCTCCGGAGTTTTCACCACGACCAAACACCCTTAGTGAGTTAGAGCAAACTGAAAGTGTTGCGGGGCAATTATTTACTGATTGGCATATCATTCATGAATCCGGCCAAGAACATGCCGTTTATAAGACGCACCGCCATACAGGTAATGATATGCGAATCGCCGCTAATCTGGCCAAACATGGCCATGGCGTAACACTGTTACCAGAAAGCATTGTCTATGAGGATGTGCAGCAGGGGCGATTAATACGAGTGATGCCCGAGTGGCATGGCCGTCGCCGTGAGATTTATCTAGTCTGGCCCTACCGACGTAGCCTTTCAGTCAGAGCCAAACTTCTACGGGATGAATTAACCAAGTTTCTCCATAGCCAAGCCTGGTTTATCCCCTCATAATTTAGGCTTATCACCCAAACCTAACCAATAAGGATCACATTCTATGGAACAGTTACTTTGGTGGCAGTACGCCGCCATCGCAGGGATTTTCATTTGGAGTGGTTTTGTTCGCACGGGGTTAGGCTTTGGCGGTGCAGTATTGGCGTTGCCGTTTTTACTCTTGGTTCACAACGATCCTCTGGTGTTCCTACCAATCATTTCCATTCATCTGCTGATCTTTTCCAGCTGGATCGCTTGGCGAGGTGCGCGAAAAGCCAAAGCAGAAAACAAAGCCACGATTAGCGAACATTCAGAACAACCCGTTACAGAGCAGGGTAATATTTCTTGGGGCTATTTGCGCAAAGCATTGGGCATCATGATCGTGCCCAAACTGATTGGCGTGTTCGGCTTATTAACCCTGCCCAATGACATTGTCACTGGTGTGATTTTCGTAATCGTTGCTGTATTTGCTGTGTCGTACATCATCAATAAACCGTTCTACAGCAAGAACCCCATCGTCAGCACGGGGCTACTTATGATGGGCGGTTATGTTAGCGGCACGTCTTTGATCGGTGCACCACTGATCGTTTCAGTATTCGCCACCAAAGTACCACGCCATCAGCTGCGCGATACCTTATTCGTACTCTGGTTTATCTTGGTATGCATCAAGATGGCATCTTTCCTAATCGCGGGAGTCGATTTACAGCTCATTCATCAACTTTGGTTGCTACCTTGTGCCTTTGTCGGCCACTTGATGGGACAGCATTTCCATGAGCGCATCCAAAAAGCTGAAACGCCCACCTTCTTTAAATTTATCGGCTGGGCGTTGTTACTGGTCTGTGCCTTCGGCATGTACTCGACGTTTTGGTTGTGATGGTGGCTACATAACTATGTTTCATCTGCTTGGCTCATCATAGCAAGTGTGGATTCAGAATCGTTCTTGGAGCATTGGAACGATTTTAGGTCGGTAAGGACAGCATAGTAAGTCAATCCATTCTTACTCTTATCGTAATCAACTTCAGTCGCTATTAAGCTGCCTTTTGAGGAAAGATCCGAGGTACTGGCTAATGTCGCGTTCACTTCTACTATAACATCATCTAGTTTTACAATGTCTTTAAGTGCTTTGAGCTCGCTTAGGGTAAAAGACGCGTTTGTATTGAAGGCCGTAGCCTTGTATTCACGAGCATCATAATAAAGCTCATCTGCACTTAGCGTCATAGTCACGACTTTTAAACGATTGCTATCACCATACTCTTTTAATTTTTTAAGGTCGCCACAGGTGAGCTGAAAGCGCTGTATATGAAGGCCGTTTACTACGGTGTAACCACTAGCCTGCTTTTCTCGATTGCCAGAAATAGAATTCGATGTCTCTTTTACTACAACGCCACCATCAAATTTCAGAGCCTCAGCCCAGTTATACACGACTCGATTTGGCATCATGGATTGTTTACGTACTTCGTTTTGCGCTATGCGGAGTGTTTTGAGTGCTCCGTCACGCTTATCTCTTTCGCTTTTGCATGAAGATGATTTTTCGCTAATTTCTTGCTTTGTACCCAACACATCATCCTGCTTCACTACTGTATTTTTCGCTTTATCAGCCTCTCTCTCAGCTACTTCAGCCTCTTTCTTAATTGCTTCAGTCTTTTCATGGGCTAAACAAACATAGTAATCCGTGACGGCTCCAACGTACTCAATCTGAGCATCGTTCTCGCTATAAACTGCATCTAAGAAGCCCTGTAAGCGTTGAGTTTTAGCCGTAATATCTGATTTATTTTTATCTTGCTGTCCAGAAGTCTTTGAGTTTTGAGCTTCACTGTAGTACTCGTGATAATATTTCCCAGTGCCCTCAATTTCTCGACAATTATTAGTAAAAGGCGAGCGATAGCGGCTTGCAGTACAGACCTGCCCAACCTGAAGACCAAGCTGGCCATTTAGAGAAACATAAGTTGTTTGCAAAGGATGGTCCCAAATAATCCAACGACTCGGATTCAATACAACCCCATCGTTTGCCGCAACAAGCGTTAACCCATCTACAACATTTAATTGTGAATTAGTGGAACAAGCAGAAAGTAGTAAAGCAGCAGGAAATATAAGAGAGCGTTTCATAGGCCCTTCCTTGGTTTTGATGACGAAGTTTTAAATAAAGCAAAGAGTCATGAAAACGCAAGAAATAAGGCCAAGATACACTTTATTTATATCAACCTAAGCTGTTGCCAGCTGATCCACTAGATACACTATCGATTGATATTCAATCCCCGAATGTTCGGTTAGGCCTATCTCGCAGGTACGGGAGTTGGAGTAACCGACTTCGCAGTCTTGTACGGCGCTTTTCAGGGTTTTCAGGGCGCTTTGGTTTAACTCTGGTGTGCTGAAGCCTTTGTCGCCAGCAAAGCCACAGCAGGTGATATCTGGTGGGATAACCACTTCGTCAGCCAGTTGCTGTGCTAAGTTCACAAAGGTTTGCCCAAGTCCCATGCGAGTGGTGCTACAGGTGATGTGCAGCGCCATTTTCGGGATCTTGCTTTCGATATTTAGATTCACCATGGCGAATTCAGAAAGGAACTGCACTTGTTCGTAAAGCTTCAATGCTGGATCTAACGATTCCTTCATACGTAATAAACATGGACTGGTGTCACAGACCACTGGCAGTTCACCTTGTTGGCTGGCTTGCATCAGTAAGGTGTTGAGATCGTTGGCTTTTTGCTCCGCTGCAGCGAATTGCCCTTTGGATTGGAAAGCCATGCCACAGCATTGGCTTTCAATCCCATTAGGTACAATCACGTTATAGCCCGCTTTTTCCAGTACAGACAGCATAACGTCCATGACAGGACGTTTGTCCTCGGCATTTGGCCCAGCACCCATCACACGGGTGGCGCAGCTTGGTACGTAGACCACGCTTGGACGACCAGCTTGTGCGACCCCAATGCGTTGTTTAGGCATGGATGCAGCCGTTGGCATTTGTGGGTGCCATTTTGGAACCACACCGCCCGTTACACTATTGGCAACGCCAGTTACGGCTTTCATACCACCGTTACCCAAGATATTGCGCATACCGCCTGCCACCGCTAGGCCAGCACGGGCAGTCTTAGTGACACCTTCAAAGTGATCCGCCACCCAGTAGCCGACCTTAGTGTCATCGTATCGATCATGGCGCAGTTCACGGGTCAGATCACCGGTATTGATACCGACGGGACATTGCATCGAACACAGGCCGCAAGCAGCACAGGTATCCACTCCTTGGTAAGCGTATTCTTCGCGTAACTCTGTCAGACGTTCTGGTGATTCACCCGAGCGCTCTAAACGCTGAATTTCTCGCCACAATACAATACGCTGACGCGGCGTTAAGGTCAGTGCTCGAGAAGGACATGCATGCTCACAGAAGCCACATTCGATACAAGTATCCACTTTATCGTTTGCCTGAGGCATTGGCTTAAGGTTCTCAACGTGAATGTTGGCGTTGTGCGTCAAGATGACATCAGGGTTGAGTAAACCCTTGGGATCAAAGGCTTTTTTCAATTGCCACATGATGTCGTAGGCTTGTTGCCCCCACTCAAGCAGCACATAGGGCGCCATATTGCGACCGGTACCGTGTTCCGCTTTCAAAGAGCCGTTGTATTTCACCGCGACCAACTGTGCGACTTCGTCCATTAGGGCTTCGTAGCGTTTTACTTCCGCAGGATCGTCAAACCCTTGAGTAAAGACAAAATGCAAGTTGCCTTCTAAGGCATGGCCAAACAAGATCGCTTCGCTGTAGCCGTATTTTTGGAACACGCCCTGAAGCTCCAATACGCCTTCCGCCAATTGTTCCACGGGAAACGCCACGTCTTCGATAATCACCGTAGTGCCGACTTTACGTACCGCACCGACCGCTGGGAACATGCCTTTGCGGATCTTCCAATAGGTGTCGTATAAGCCTTTTTCTTGAGTGAATTCAATCTCATACAGTGCATTCATCCCCTGTAGAGACTGTGTAATCTTAGCCACTTTTTGCTCTAGCTCTGCCGCGGTTGAGCCGCGCACATCCACTAGTAAGCCCGCTACCTCATCGCCAAGGTCTTTGAGCATTTCTGGCATGCCAGGTTTGCCTTCTACGGTACGAAGGCCAGCACGGTCTATCAGCTCCACTGCGGAAACGGGTGTGCTTTTCAGCACGGTCACCGCACGACACGTGGTTTCCATATCGGGGAAGTAGATTAGGGCTGCGGCTTTGATCGGGTGCTCTTCGACCGTGTGGTAAGTCACTTCACTGATAAAACCTAAGGTTCCCTCTGAGCCGATCATTAAGTGCATCAGGATCTCAAATGGGTCGGTAAAATCCACCAAACTGTTCAAACTGTACCCGGTGGTGTTTTTTAGCCTGTATTTGTGTCTGATTTTGTCTGCTAAATCGCTGTTATTTTGTACACCATAAGCAAGTGTTTCCAATGTAGATAGCAAATCTGAGTGGCTTTCTCGAAATGCTGTACGACTGTTCTCATCCGCCGTATCGAGCAATGTGCCATCTTCAAAGATAATGCGCATGCTTTTCACAGTGTGATAGCTATTTTGCGCCGTACCGCAACACATGCCACTGGCATTATTCGCGGCAATCCCACCGATCATACAGGCGTTAATCGACGCTGGATCAGGGCCGATCTTGCGCTGATAAGGTGCGAGCAATTGATTGGCACGAGCGCCGATGATGCCTGGCTGTAACGACACGGCATGACCATGATCGTGAATGCGGTAGCCTTTCCATTGGTCTGACAATTGAATCAGCACCGAATCCGTCACCGCTTGCCCAGACAAGCTAGTTCCTCCTGCACGAAACGTGACAGGGATGTCCAGCGCTCGGGTACATTGCAGTACGAAGCGAACCTCATCTTCGTTGTGCACACGCACCACCAATTGCGGCACCATACGATAGAAGCTGGCATCGGTTCCGTAGGCAAGGGTACGCAAAGGGTCATGGATAAGTCGTTCGTCATCGATACGCTCAACGAGCTGGGTGTACAGAGCTTGATAGGGCAGTTTCATAAGGGCATCCAGTTTTTATGATGAGGACTGGCAATCACTCATCACGTAACTTATTAAATTCTTTTAATATAAATTGGTAATACCAATTTACCTTTGTTATTTTTCATGACAATAGAAACCTTTTTGTAAATTGTCAAACTGTACATTTATAAGAAATTAGCGACTTTTAGGCTATATTTTTACTTGTTTTACCAATTTTATGGTTATTAACAAAATTCTATTTCCCTGTTGATAAACTTAATATTGGTCATACCAATAATGATTTTATCTTTTAAAACAATACGTCTAGTAAGAGAAAAATATGACTCAGCGCCCCTTTCAGCGAGCAAAACAGACCAAAATATCCGATCTCATCATGCAAGAGCTAGAAAGTATGATTTTGGACGGTACGTTTAAAGCAGGGCAAAAATTACCGCCAGAACGAGAATTAGCAGAACGCTTTGAAGTGTCACGCCCATCATTAAGAGAAGCGATACAAAAACTGGCTGCTCGCGGCGTGGTGGCCACCAAGCACGGTGGAGGGACTTACGTATCCGACCAGATCGGTTCTTCGTTTACCGACCCGCTGCAAGCCCTGTTAAGTTCACATGATGAGTTTTTGTATGATCAATTAGAGTTTCGCGATGCTTTGGAAGGGTTATCGGCTTACTATGCAGCGCTGCGTGCGACCGATGCGGACAAGGCGATGCTCACTCAGCGTTATGAAGCCTTATTAGAAGCAAACCGCCAGCAGGATGCTCAGCAAGAATCCAAGCTAGACGCTGAATTTCATATGGCCATTGCAGAATGCGCTCACAATGTCGTGTTATTGCACACCCTACGTAGCTTATTCGCGATTTTAGAGAACAGTATTTCTGCCAATTTAAGCAATTTGTTTGAGAAGAAAGCGGCTCGCGGGCAAGTCATGACACAACACAAAGCGCTTTATGAAGCGATCATGGCAGGCAAACCGGAAGAAGCCCGTGCTGCCGTACACTCGCATTTAGTCTTTGTCGAAGACCACTTATTGAAGATGCGCCGCGAGGAATCGCGAATACAACGCTCCCTGCGACGCAGTGAAAACGCTAACCGCTGAACCACACACCTTTTATAAGGTTACGGCGATAACACCACCACAGTGTCACGGCACGGGCGATAAAGAACAGCGCCATGCTGAGCCATAAGCCATGATTGCCCAGCCCTTGGGTGATAAACCATAATGGGAAGAAGATCCCTAACACGCTGATAATCATGGTGTTTTGCATCTGCTTTACACTGGTGGTGCCGATGAAAATGCCATCGAGCATGTAGGACCAAATACCCAACAGAGGAAAAGCAATCAACCACGGTAGGTACAGTTTGGCTTGCGCTCGAACCGACTCAACGCTGGTCAGCAAATCAATGATTAAGCCGCCAAAGGCAGTGAAAATCAGCATCAGAAGCACGGCTGCGACGACAGCCCAATAGGTTGATAAGCGGATAACTTTTTGGAACAGCTCGCGGTTTTTACGGCCCAGATATTCGCCACATAGGGCTTCCACGGAAAAGGCAAAACCGTCCAAGGCATTGGAGATAATCATTAGAAAGGTCATCAGCACCGCGTTGGCCGCAAGTATGGCATCCCCTTGACGTGCGCCTTGAGCGGTAAAGAAGGTCATTACTGTCAGTAGCAAGATCGTTCTCACAAACAAGTAACGATTTACCTGTACCAATTCGATGTAAGTACGCCATTTCGAAAGATCAACTAGCGGTACATGACCATCAAAACGCTGTAACTGCTTCGCAGCCAATACCAGCGCAAACACCACGCCCAAATAGTGCGATGCGACAGTCGCCCAAGCCACACCAACACTGGCCATCTCCCATTGGTACACTGCGATATAGTCGAGCACCATATTGGCAAGGTTAATCACCAATAGCATCCAAAGAGGGCCTTTGGAGTATTGCACACCAAAGAACCAGCCCATCAAGGCATAATCCGCCAGCACTGCAGGAGCACTGTAAATCCGTGCTTCGCAATAAGCGCGTGCCCAAGGCTCTAATTCTGCACTTGGCGCCATAAAGTAGATCGCCAATTCGATAATGGGTGCTTGGAACACAATCAGCAGCAAACCAATCCCAATCCCCATCGCAAGAGACTGCAATAACAAGGCACGCACTTGTCGGCCATCTTCACGGCCCAGCGCTTGAGCCGTTAGTCCTGTAGAGCCCATACGCAAAAAACCAAATGCCCAAAACAAGAAACTATAGATGCTGGCACCAATCGCGACCGCACCAAGGTGAATAGCAGTGCCTAAATGTCCCACCACCGCAGTGTCGACTAAGCCCAATAAAGGCGTAGTGATGTTAGACACCATGGGTGGCCACGCCATATGCCAGATCTTGCGGTTCAATTCACCGTCTCGTTTAAAGCGTTTTACAAGCTGTTGAAAACTCAAGCTAAGCCTCGGAAATTGCTAATCTGTGAACATCCACTAATTGTGGATAACTAATTTTCTCTATTCGCCACTCACACAACAATCAGCCTGTGGACATTATCGCCTGTTATACACAAAACCGCTTATATTAGACAGTTTTCAACTGCTGATAGAATAAAATCGTGTTTTTATATCCACAAAAGCATCGTTATCCACAGACTAGCAGGGAAGGTTACGTCTTTATCAAAATGTATTGACATCTGGATAACTGAGCGTTTTTTCCACAATTTGCTTTAAAATGGTCGGTATTTTGCTAAACTCGGCGGCGAAAATTTTGGGGAATGGTTATGAAAAAAACATTAAAACCGATTTTAGAAGGCCTTGCAGTAGGCTGTGTCTTTATCAGTATTACCATGCTGTTTGAGATTCCATTTTACATGAGCTTAATCATCGGTGCATTGGCAGCGCTCGGTGGCTACCGTAACTCGATTAAAATGGACAAAGAAAAGTCAGAAAAAGCAGCGGCGAACAAACAAGATGACTGAGGCTTCAACTCGGCCAGCATTCGGTGAGGGCGATGCGACTCTGCAAGCAGTAGGGGGCATGGAAGGCTTAACGAAGCTGGTGCATAACTTTTACCGTATCATGGCGGAAACATCAGACTACCGTCCGTTATTTGAGATGCACCCACAGCCCATCGACACCTCTATTGATAAATTGGTGTTGTTCCTGCACGGCTGGATGGGCGGTGAGCGAATGTACGCTAAAAAATACGGTCAAATCGCTTTGCCACGGGCCCACGCACACTTACAAGTGAACGATAAAGAGCGCCTGATGTGGCTTAACTGCATGTCCGATGCCATCCGTGATCTAGGCTATCCGGAAGAGTTACGAGCTTATTTGGTCTCAGCGTTTAGCGTTCCAGCAGGTCGTATTCAGCAGGTGAGCCAAGCCACACACGGCCAAGGATCTGAATAAGCACGCTAGCGCTAAGAGTTACGTTGTTTCGTGACTTCAATGCCTAAACGTTTAGCCAAACGAACCAAGTTCGCACGATCCATCGCCAATGATCGTGCGGCTTGCGCCCAATTCAGCCCCGCCTGATCCAACGCCTGTTGGATAGTTTGACGTTGAAAATCTTCTGTTGCCTGTTTTAGATCTTGGATCTCAGCTGTATCTAACCCTATCTTGTTTGGTTGCTCTTTGAGTGATTCTTTTGGCACTGAAAACGCGTCCACTAGCCCTGTTAAGTGCATGGGCTCAATTCTCGTAATCCCTTGATTAGTATTACTTTTTGCCAATAGCGCCGCACGAGACAAGACGTGCTCTAGCTCGCGAACATTGCCCGGCCAACGATACGCTTTCAGCCACTCACTGGCTTTAGGGGAAAGGGTTAACTGCTGCAGGCCGAACTTACGACGCAATTGTTCTGCGAAAAATCCCGCCAATAGCAGTACATCACCATTACGTTCGCGCAAAGGCGGCACAGCAATCGGAAACACACTCAAGCGATGGTATAAATCGGCGCGAAAGCGCTTTTCCACCACTTCTTGTTTAAGATCTCGGTTAGTGGCTGCGATGATGCGCACGTCTACGTATTCGATCTTATCTTTGCCTACGGCTTGGATTTCTTGGTTTTGAATCGCCCTTAACAGGCTACCTTGGGCTTCCAAAGGCAGCTCACCAATTTCATCAAGAAACAAAGTGCCACCGTGAGCCAAGGTAAACTTACCAACACGGTCACGATCCGCGCCTGTAAATGCCCCTTTAACATGACCAAACAGCTCACTCTCAATCAGATTTTCCGGAATCGCGGCGCAGTTTACGTACACCATGGGGGCTTGAGCCCGTTTCGAAGCACGATGCAAAGTACGCGCGACTAACTCTTTACCTACGCCGGTTTCGCCTTCGATCAATACTGCCAAATCCGCAGGAGCGACCAGCTCCAAGTGCTGCTTCAAAGTCAGCATGGCTTGGCTTTGGCCGATCATTTCCGTGGCTTCTTTGTTCAAGGCATCTTCGCTGAGCTCGACAAGCAATTCTTCGGCATGTTTCGATTTGCGCTCCAAACGCGCCAGCAACATGGCGGTATTTAAGCTCATCGCGGCCATGGTGCCGACGATTTCCAACGCTCGGGCATCAATCGAATCAAACGCTCCAGGCGTCATACTGTCGAGCGTCACCACCCCAAGCATATTGCCTTGCACGTACAAAGGAATGCCCATGCAGGCATGCACAGGCAGGCCATCATCAAAACCAGACACCATGCCATCGTAAGGATCGGGAAGGGAGCAGCCAGTCGGAAAGCGTACCGGCTGGTACGCATCGCAGATCTCGGTAAAGCGTGGATGCTCGCTAATGTTAAAGCGACGTCCCATGACATCATCCATCAAGCCCTGCTGGGCCAGTGGCAATAGCAAATCACCTTTACGCTCTAACAAAACCACCGCATCACAATCAACGGCTGCACGTATAGCGCGAATCAGTCGTTCAAAGCGATCTTCTAGGGTAACAGCGCTGGCCAAATCCAGGGCAAAACGCAGCAAAGCATCCGTGGAAATCATGACATTACTCGTATTTATCAGATAAGAGTCATTATGACTCGAAAGGATTAAAATGACACTTGATAAAACGTGTCACTTTGACATAAATCAGATTTATAAAAAACAGTAAGCATATGATTTATATAGGTTTTATTTTTTGGCATTAAATTCGCTATAAGTAAATCAAATAGCTCATGTTTAGAGCCCTTGAAACACCTACTTATAGTGGAGACGTTAAAAATGCTTTCTCAAACTCATATCGATACCGTTAAGGCAACCATTCCTGTTCTAGCATCCGCTGGCACCGCCATTACTGAACACTTTTACAACCGTATGTTTACTCATAACCCTGAGCTAAAAGACGTGTTCAACATGTCACACCAAGCCACAGGTCGCCAGCCAGCCGCGCTGTTTAATGCTATTGCCGCTTACGCTACTCATATCGATAACCTAGAAGTGCTAACGGGTGCGGTGATGCGCATTGCTCATAAACACACCAGCTTTAACATTCAAGCGGATCAATACGCTATCGTCGGCCACCATCTGATTGAAACCCTACGTGAGCTACTCGGTGACGCTTTCACAGCAGATATTGAAGAAGCATGGGACGCAGCCTACCAGCAACTGGCTGATATCTTTATCCAAATCGAAGGTGACCTGTACAAAGCCAATGCAGCGAAAAACGGCGGTTGGGAAGGTTTCCGAAAATTCCGCGTTGCCAAAAAGCAAACTGAATCTGAATTGGTCACAAGCTTTACTTTTGTACCCGTTGACGGTGGTAATGTGGTGGACTTCCAGCCTGGTCAGTACCTAGGTATCAAAGTTCACCCGAACAACCATGAGTTTGATGAGATCCGCCAGTATAGTCTTTCTACCGCAGCGAACGGTCAAAGCTACCGCATCAGCGTCAAACGTGAGCTAGGAGACGTAAAAAATGGTGTGGTTTCCAACTACCTACACGACAGTATCGAAGAGGGCGACGAAGTAGAGCTCATGCCACCTGCAGGCGACTTCCATTACCAAGAACGCCAACGTCCAGTGGTCTTGATCTCCGCAGGCGTTGGTTTAACACCAATGAACGCCATGCTTGATACCTTAGCAAGCCAAGGCAGCCAAAACCCCATTTTCTACCTACACGCTTGCCGCAACCCACAGCAACACTCGTTTGCAGAACATGTTGAGGGTCTAGCTCAAACACTCAACCTGACTCACTACACTTGGCTAGAAAACGGCGCACCAGAGAACACTGAGCGTGTCTTGGCGGGCCAAATGCAGCTAGGGCAGATCTCTGAAATCCTGCCGCTGGCGGATGGTGATTTCTACTTGTGTGGCCCAGTAGGCTTTATGATGTTTATCAAAGAACAACTGCTCAGCCTAGGCGTCAGCGATGATCGCATTCACTACGAAGTCTTTGGCCCACATCAGAGTTTTTAAAGCAAAAGACTCAATGTAGGACCGCGGTTTCCGCGGGAAAGAAACTCTGATTCGCGAGGCTTTTCCCTCGCACAGCGAGGTCCTACAACCTACTGTAGGACCGCGGTTTCCGCGGGAATGGAGCTATGATTCGCAGGCTTTTTCCCTCGCACTGCGAGGTCCTACAACCTACTGTAGGACCGCGGTTTCCGCGGGAATGGAGCTATGACTCGCAGGCTTTTTCCCTCGCACAGCGAGCTCCTACAAAATATTCAGCCCTGCTTAAACGGCAATAGTGCGTGGGTATCTTGATGGTACTCACGTACGGCTTTGGCTTCTTCTTGGCAGAAGTTGCCAATCGCTTCACGAAAGCCGGGGTTATCGATGTAATGTACGCTGTGGCTAAACACCGGCTCGAAGCCACGGGCGATTTTGTGTTCCCCTTGAGTGCCTGGATCAAAATGCTGTAACCCTTTTTCGATACAGAACTCGATGCCTTGGTAGTAACAGGCTTCAAAGTGCAGGCAGTCAAATTCCTCGATACAACCCCAATAACGGCCATAAAGTGAGTGATCGTCGAAGAAACACCAAGAAGCGCCTACCGGCTGATCACCTTTGTAGGCCAGCACCAGCAGAATCTGCTCGGCCATGCTTTTCACCAGCTGTTGAAAGAAAGCTTCGCTGAGATACCCCGTCTGACCACGTTTAGCGTAGGTGCTTTGGTAGCAAACATAGAAGAATTGCACTTCTTCTGGGGTTAACTCAGGACCCAGCTTGCGCTCTAAACGAAGGCCCTGCTGAGCGATCTTGTCACGCTCTTTACGGGCACTTTTGCGCTTACGGCTGGAGAAGTGGCTAAAGTAGTCCTCCATGGACTGATAGCCTTTGTTAAACCAATGGAACTGGCAGGAAATACGGTGCAGATACTCATCGGATTGCCCTAAATGCTCGGCCAAGTGCTCGCGGCAAAACAGCAGATGCCAGCTGGAAAACTCACGCTCTTGGTTAGCTTGGGTAATAACAGGTGCAAGCGCCGCGTACAAAGACACGTATTCTTCCGAATGCCCCGTTGGATCAAGATGAGTAAATAAACGCGGCCCCGTGACAGGGGAGTAAGGCACCGCCCAAACGCGCTTTGGGTAATACTGATAACCATAGCGTTGGTAAGCATCGGCCCAAGACCAATCGAACACAAATTCCCCATGGGAATGGGTTTTCAAGAAGGTGGGAGCAATGGCTAATGGCGCGTCATCGTCTTCCATCACCAGCAAATACTCTGGATACCAGCCTGTGCCATCGCCTAGACAGCCATGTTCCTCTAAAGCTTGGTAAAACGCATATTGCGCAAAAGGATAGGAGGTCTCGCCAATAGCTTGTTGCCAGCGCTCGTAGCCAATATCCGCTACCGATGCAAACCATTGAGCTTTCATGGAACCTCCCTAGAACAAGAATGTTAAAAGGCATAAGTTATCGTCTTCGAGTCGGCTCAACAGCACATCCCTGTGCTGGTTAGCCGATGCCGTCATCCTGACGGCAGCTCTCAGACTGATAACTCATACCTAAAAAGTATGCTGATCTCTTACAAAGATCATGAACTCATCTGAGTAAAGTCGTTTGGTTCAAGCTACGCTGATGTGAGCATCGATAAGAATCGAACGAAGGTCAGCCATCAGGATGATGGCGAAGGCTCAATCGGCACAAGGATGTGCCGTCTGAGCCTGACCGAAGACGATTCTTATTGAGTGGAATGACCTACATCTCAGCTCGAAGCTTTTCAATCACTGGTGCTTGAGCTGGGCGCTGGTGCAGCCACATAAAGAAGGCTTCCGCCGCTTGGCCAACCAACATTCCTAAACCGTCGGCACCTTGTGCACCACGGGCAAAGGCCCACTGCATAAATACGGTTGGTTCCGCGCCATAGACCATGTCGTAGACCCATGTTTTATCGTTCACGAGACTATCTTTCAAAGGAGGAAGCTCGCCGCCAAGGCTGGCAGAGGAACCATTGATAATAATATCGAAAGGTCCTTTTAGGTCATCAAAGCTTGAATAGTCGCAGTTGAAAAGCTGTGCCAGTTCTTCGGCTTTCGCGACCGTTCGGTTCGCAATCACCACGATATCAGGGTTTTGTGCCATCACCGGACCTAACACACCGCGCACAGCACCACCGGCACCGATTACCAAAATACGTTTGTCTTTAAGTGGTTGCTCAAGTACTTTGACGATGTCGCGCACCATGCCTGCACCATCAGTGTTATCACCATAGAGTTCGCCATTTTTGCCCATCATCAGGGTATTCACGGCACCCGCTTGCTCAGCACGTTTGCTTAGCTTGTCGCACATATCGAAGGCACGCTGCTTGAAAGGAACAGTGACGTTCATGCCTACTCCACCGTCAGCAAAGAAGTCTCGCACTTGCTGCTCAAAGCCTTCTAAATCGCCCAAGATTTTACGATAGTTCACCGCCAGCCCCAGCTGCTCAGCAAACGCATGATGGATTTCTGGGGATTTACTGTGTTCGATTGGATTACCGATAACCGCAAGCTGTTGCACTTTAGAACCTCTAACTCAGAAAAATATTACTTAGTAGAACCCATTACGCTGTGTGGCGATTGAGCCAATCACGTCCGGTGAGATAATAATCCGTCAACGCCGCTTCAGGGCTGCCTTCTTCAGGCTCGTAGCCATAAGTCCACTTTACTTCCGGTGGCAACGACATCAGGATGGATTCGGTACGACCTGCGCCGCTTTGCAAACCAAAGTGGGTACCACGGTCAAACACCAGATTAAACTCCACGTAACGACCGCGACGGTGCAATTGGAAGTCACGCTCGCGCTCACCAAACGGTGTGTCTTTGTGTTTAGCAAGGATTGGCTCATAAGCTTCAATGTAGCCGTTGCCGACCGCTTGCATCAAGGCAAAGCTCTCTTCAAACGGTAACTCATTGAAATCATCAAAGAAAACACCACCGATACCACGATGTTCTTGACGATGTTTTAAGAAGAAGTACTCATCACACCAGGCTTTGAAGCGGTCGTAATACTCCTCGCCAAATGGCGCAAGAGAGTCGAAGGCTTGCTGGTGCCATTGGATACAGTCTGCATCATCACCGTAATATGGGGTCAGATCAAAGCCACCACCAAACCACCAAACTGGATCGAGGCCTTCTTTATGAACCACGAACAAGCGCACATTAGCGTGAGAGGTTGGGGCGTAAGGATTATTCGGATGAATGACTAAGGAAACGCCCATGGCTTCAAAGCTGCCACCGGCTAATTCTGGGCGGTCTGCAGTGGCTGAAGGAGGCAGTCGATCGCCACGAACATGAGAGAAGTTTACCCCACCTTTTTCGATGACGTCCCCAGCCAACACACGCGTACGCCCCATGCCACCGTTATCACGTTGCCAAGCGTCTTCATGAAAACGTGCCTCAGGTTCAAACGCTTCAAGACGCTGACAAATCTGGTCTTGCAGGCCCATCAAATAGGTTTTGACGGCAGCAATTTTATCCTCAGTTAATACAGTCACACAGGGCTCCAATCCATCCGATACAAAGTCTCTGCATTCTAACATTCTTACAAGGCAACACAGAACGACTGAAATGCAATAAGCTTAAATGCGATCTACCAAAGTACGCCAAGGCGCAACCGCTAATTC
The DNA here is from genome assembly GCF_004363305.1 of Marinomonas communis. GTDB lineage: Bacteria > Pseudomonadota > Gammaproteobacteria > Pseudomonadales > Marinomonadaceae > Marinomonas > Marinomonas communis. The sequence goes on from NZ_SNZA01000002.1 coordinate 353,167, forward strand.
AAACTCTTCTGCCTTGCCCGTTGCAGAGGCCACAACCGTCGCACCATGTAGGCTAGCAAGAATTTGACTAGCGTAGGCACGTGCTTCTTCGGTCGGCATCCAGTCTTTTTTCATGTACGACACCACGGTCGACAACCAATCCATTTTCAACTCGTAAAAAGCGGTAAGCTCTGCTTGGGTTGCCTCATCTAGCAGACTTTTCTCTGCTGTCAGGACAGTTGATAAGCCCAACACATCCTGCTTGACCGTTTCTTTTGCCATAGCATCAATAAACTTATTCAGTGCTTTCTGCGCTGCTTGTCGTTTTTTCTTAGGCAGTTTTAAGCCTTGCTCAAAGGTTTCTCGATGACGTCGCATCACAGCTGTAGCCAGATCCCCTTTGGTCGGAAAATGGTAGTGAACACTTGCACTTTTGATCCCCACTGCTGCCGCCACATCGCGAAAACTCATCGACTTATAGCCATGTTCAATAATCGCCTGCTCGGCCACATCCAGAATCTTCACCTTAGTTGGGTTTTCTGGTTTTGTGGGGGCATCTAAGGTGGACTGCATATCCATTTCGCTCGCTCCTTATGCTGTGCTTGATCGTATTTTCACCACTAAAACCCTATCAGAAGATAGAGACATAGTCCTACTTTATAAGCTAAATGATTAATTTTTCTGACTTTCCTACAAAAAAATTACCTCTTTTATAAAAAATCACTTCTAGTAGCCCTTACTGATTTTGAATTTTTTTTGAACAACATTATTGACGCTCACATACCTCACATGTATTTTGGATACAAAATACAGATCAATAAAAACCGATAGAGGAACAAGTACGATGAAACGTCAATTAACGGCTTTACTCGCAACAACGGCCATGATGGTGACCGCAAACGTTCAAGCTGACACGCTCGATAATGTGGTGGATCGCGGCACACTTCGTTGCGGTGTGGTGCTGGATTTCCCGCCCATTGGCTACCGTGATGCGAACAATGAGCCTGCTGGCTTTGATGTGGAATACTGCCAAGATTTGGCGAAGTCATTGGAAGTCGAAGCGGAGATCATGCCGGTAACCTGGTCCGAGCGTTTACCAGTGATTGCGACAGGTCGCGCAGATGTAGTATTCGGAGCGACGTCTGACACCTTGGCCCGTGCTCGTACTGTTGGTTTTAGTATCCCTTACGCAATTTACTTCTCTCAAGGCGTCGTCAATGCCGAAAGTGGCATCAGCTCTTTTGAAGATATTCACGGTAAACGTGTTGCGGCAGCGTTGGGCACCATGCCAGAACAAGAATGGTTGAAAATCGCCGAACAATGGGGCGAAACCAATCTGTACCAAAGCTACCAGTCAGAAAACGAAGTGTTCCTAGCAGTAGCACAAGGTAAAGCAGACATTGGCTTAACCACAAACACTGCTGTGAAAGCCATCACTCAGCAATACGACAGCCTAGACCCAGGTCCACGTATGCCTTGGACTCCGGACTACACCTCGATTGTTGGCAAACGCCAAGACGTCACTTGGCTTAACTACCTCAACTTGTTTGTGACGCATCAAGTACGTTCTGGCCGTTACGACGAGCTTTGGAGCAAGTACGTAGGCGCTGATCAAGCACCTGAGTTACGTATCCCAGGTGTTCTTTACTAAGCACTCAGTGGCGATGCGCCTTATGTCTTCATAAGGCGCTGTATGAGGTAGAACTATGTTTGAATACAACTTCCACTGGCGACCAGTGCTGAAGACTTTGCCTGACTTAATTCAGGCAGGGTTGACCACTTTAGAGGTCGCAACGCTGTCAATGGTCATCGGCATTCTATTGGGGCTGTGCTTGGCCTTAATTCGAATGAACATGAACGGCCCTTTAAAATGGTTTGCCGTGTCATGGATTGAAATGGCCCGCAACACACCTGCGCTGTTCCAATTGTTCTTTTTTGGCTTCGGCCTAGGTGCGATTGGTATTAACTTGACGCCTTACACCATTATCTTGGCAGGTCTGAGTTTTAACTGTGCGGGTTATCTTGCTGAAAACTTTCGTGGTGGCTTCCAAGCCGTGCCGGACACTCAGCTAAAAGCGGCGCGCTGTTTGGGGATGAACGCTTGGCAAGCCTACACTCGCATTGTGATTCCACAAGTCTTTAAGGTGATTTACCACCCGATTACAAACCAAATGGTTTGGGCAGTATTGATGTCTTCATTGGGCATGCTGATCGGCTTTCGTGAGCTCAGTGGTGAAACGCAATTCTTCGCCAGCCGCACGTTCCGTATTTTCGAGTACTTTGCCGTCACCGCGGTGCTGTATTACGTCATCGTCAAAATCATCTTAGCAGCCAGTCGTTTATTGGCCATGCGCCTGTTCCGTTACTAGGAGAATACCATGCAAGATTCCATCAGTTTCTTCACAGGTTTTGGCGTCAATGATCTATGGTTCTTAGGTGAAGCGGCCTTAAAAACCCTATGGATTTCAGTGCTTTCCATTTCCATTGGCACCTTGCTAGGTACTTTCTTTGGTTGGGTTCTGCACGAAGGTAAGCTCGCGGCAACCTTAACCATTGCGCCTGTACTAGACGTTTTTCGCTCGGTTCCACTGATTATTCAGTTAGTACTGTTCTATAACTTCGCGCCCATCATTGGCTTGAACTTTGATCCGTTTGTATCAGGCGTGGTGATCTTGACGTTCTACACCGCCGCACTGGTCGCTAACGTTGCTCGAGGTGGCATCGAGGCCGTGCCTCCTTCTATGCGCCGTGCATCTCGCTCCTTGGGCATGAGCTACTGGCAAGACCTGTTCCACGTGGTGCTTCCTATTGGTGGTCGTGCCGTATTCCCTGCATGGATTGGCGTTGTACTAGGGGTGATGAAAGACAGTGCTTTGGTATCGGTATTGGGTTATGTGGAGCTTTTAAAAGCCAGCCAAGTATTGATCACTCGTACCCAAGAACCTCTTCTTATTCTGGCAATCGCAGGGGCATTTTACTTCGCTCTGTCCTATCCGATTTCGCGTTACGCACACAAGTTTGAACAAAGGTGGTCAAAATGATTCAAGTTCGCGACCTACATAAGCACTTTGGCGATTTACACGTCCTCAAAGGCATTAATCTAGACGTTAATAAAGGTGAGGTGCTATCGGTCATCGGTTCCTCAGGTTCCGGAAAATCCACCTTGTTGTACTGCCTAAACAGCCTAGAGCAAATTCAGCAAGGCTCTGTTCATGTGGATGGTATCGACGTTCATGCCAAAAGCACGGACGTCAATAAGCTGCGCCAAAAGCTAGGTATGGTGTTTCAACAATGGAACAGCTTTCCGCACCTAACGGTGCTAGAAAACGTGGCCTTAGCACCGCGTATTGTGAAGGGGAAATCCAAAGAAGAAGCCATCGCGATGGCAGAAAAGCAGCTTAAGCACGTGGGCTTGGGCGATAAGTTTAAACACTATCCCAACTCATTATCTGGTGGGCAACAACAGCGTCTTGCCATTGCTCGTGCATTAGCGATGGAACCAGAATACATGCTGTTTGATGAAGCGACCTCCGCTCTAGACCCTGAAAAAGTGGGGGAAGTGCTCGATACCATGCGTCTCTTAGCAGAAGAAGGAATGACCATGATTTGCGTCACCCATGAAATGGGGTTTGCCAAAGAAGTTTCCGATCGTGTGGCTTATTTTCATCACGGCATTATGGAAGAGATTGGCCCACCAGAACAAATTTTTGGAGCGCCACAATCCGAACATACCCGCAAGTTCTTAGCGAACGTGCGTTAACACTTAAAACACTATATGTTGAGAGCAGGACACTGCGCTCATCGAGATATTTTTCACAAGGTAAATAATCATGAACAAAGACGTATTCAACGGCGTTATGCCAGCTCTAATGACACCATGCAAAGCCGACCGTACTCCGGATTACGATGCATTGGTTAAGAAAGGCCACGAAATGATCGCAGCGGGTATGTCTGCAGTGGTCTACTGTGGCTCTATGGGTGACTGGCCATTGTTAACAGATGAAGAGCGTATGGAAGGTGTGGAGCGCCTTGTGAAAGCGGGTATCCCTGTTGTGGTGGGTACGGGCGCGATCAATACGAAGTCCGCTGTGGCGCATGCGGCGCACGCACAAAAAGTAGGGGCAGCAGGTTTGATGGTCATTCCTCGCGTGCTGTCACGCGGTACTGTGATTGAGGCTCAACGTAATCATTTCAAAGCGATCCTAGAAGCGGCTCCAGATGTACCAGCGATCATTTACAACAGCCCAGTGTACGGCTTTGCAACACGTGCAGATTTGTTCTTCAACCTGCGTTCTGAGCATCCAAACCTTATCGGTTTCAAAGAATTTGGTGGCGATGCAGACCTACGTTACGCAGCAGAAAACATTACCTCTAAAGACGATGAAGTCTTGTTGATGGTGGGTGTGGATACAGCAGTGTTCCACGGTTTCGTTAACTGTGGTGCGGTAGGTGCGATCACGGGTATCGGTACCGCGTTACCTAAAGAAGTGTTGTTGCTTGCCAATCTTTCTCGCATGGCAGCGCAAGGCAATGCGGAAGCGCGCGTTCGTGCCAAAGAGTTGGAAGAAGCGTTCAGCGTCTTGGCAAGTTTTGACGAAGGCCCAGAATTGGTACTGTTCTTCAAATATCTGCTTGTCCTAAACGGTGAAGAAGAGTATCGCTTACACTTCAACGAAACGGATGAACTGAACGATGCTCAGCGCCATTACTGTGAACAACAGTACTCGCTGTTCAAAGCTTGGTTTGCGGACTGGTCTAAACAAGGTGGAGTGATTGCTCAATGCTTGTAGTTGTCGATAGCCATACTGAAGGCGAACCGACCCGAGTGATTTTAGAAGGAGGCCCTGATCTTGGATCAGGGCCTTTGTCTGATCGGGCGAAACGTCTTGCAACAGAACATAAGGATTTTTACCGCTCCTTAGTAGTAGAACCTTACGGACAAGAAGCCATGGTCGGCGCGCTATTGGTAGAGCCTACCGATCCGAGCTGTGTCACCGGCGTGATTTACTTTGATGCCGCGGCCGTTATTGGTATGTGTGGTCACGGCACCATTGGCCTAGCCGCCACGCTGGCTCATATTGGCAAGATCGGTGTCGGCACCCACAAGATCGAGACACCAGTGGGCATTGTCGAAGTCACGTTAAGCGACAAAAACACCGTTACCGTGCAAAACATCGAAAGTTACCGCTTTAAGAAAGGCGTCGAGCTGGATGTAGAAGGCGTGGGTAAAGTGGTAGGGGACATTGCCTACGGCGGTAACTGGTTCTTTATTGTGGATGACAGCCCAACCCCAGTTCTACCAAACAATATTCGCACTCTCACCGAGGTGGGTATTAAGGTTCGTGAAACCATCTATGCCAACGGCATCGAAGGAGAACATGGCGGCATCATTGACCATATTGTGTTCTATGGACCGGCGTTAACCGATAAGGGTCACACCCGTAACTTCGTATTGTGTCCAGATGATGCCTACGACCGCTCCCCTTGTGGTACGGGTAGTTCAGCGCGCTTGTCCTGTTTGGCGGCCGATAACCGTTTAGCGCCAGGCGAGGAAATTTACCAAGAAAGCACCATTGGTAGCGGCTACACCTTAAGTTACCAAACAGGTAGCCAAGCAGGCGGTATTATCCCTTCTATTACTGGGCAAGCATTTATTACTCGTGAAGCAAAAATGGTCGTGAATCCCACAGACCCTCTGCGCCATGGAGTGACATTAACCGTGTGATGGCACGCGGTTAATCGTTTTTATATCGGATTTTTCTCGTTGAGGTGGGCTGTGAGTGATTCTCCTATGTATGACGTGATCGTCATTGGTGCCGGCATTATCGGCATTAGTAGTGCGTTAAAGTTACAACAAGAAGGCAAGCGGGTTCTGGTGTTAGACAGCAAAGGCGTCGCCGCTGAAACCTCCGCAGGCAATGCGGGTGCATTTGCCTTTGCCGATGTCATTCCGTTGGCAACGCCTGGAATTATGCGCAAAGCCCCCAAATGGTTGCTCGATCCACTGGGCCCTTTGTCGATTCGCCCAGCCTATGCTTTTAAAATCTTACCTTGGATGCTGCACTTTTGGCGTGCTAGCTGGAAGGACCGTTATGCGGCGGCGCTCAAAGCCCAAGCCGACTTGATGGAACTGTCAAAAGCCGCCTTAGAACGTCAAATTAAAGCAGTTGATGGGGAACACCTCATTCGCAGAGAAGGCCAGCTACAGCTATATGAAGGCGCAGCCGAATTTCAAGCCGCTTGGCCAAGCTGGCAAACGCGTAAAGCTCATGGTGTCAAATTTGAGCTACTCGAGAGCACTGAAGCCATCGCCAAGATTCAACCCGGTATTGATCCGCGCTTTACTCATGCGGGTTTTACCCCAGAGTGGAAAAACGTTGTCCATCCAAAAACTTGGACCGAGCATCTTGCTAACGTTTTCACAGAAATGGGAGGTGAAATTGAGTGCCATCAGGTTGACTCCATCGCTCCTCAAACGGATCACGTAGTGGTATTTACCGAAGGCCACTGCTTCCAAGGGCGCCAACTGGTGGTCGCTGCGGGCGCTTGGTCTAAGCAACTCGCTTCGCAATTAGGTGACAATGTACCTCTTGATACAGAAAGAGGGTACAACACGACCCTGCCTGCCGGTGCTTTTGAGCTGAAGACCCACATTACCTTTAGTAATCATGGCTTTGTGGTGACCAAAGCGGGAGACGGTGTCCGTATTGGCGGGGCAGTGGAGTTAGGCGGACTGTCCCTTGCGCCCAATTACCAGCGCTCTAAGATCCTGTTAGATAAAGCAGCGAAATTTTTGCCAGGGCTCAAAACAGAGCATGGTGAGCAATGGATGGGGTTTCGCCCTTCTATGCCAGACAGCTTGCCAGTTATCGGCTTCGCCAAAGACTGTTCGAGAGTTATTTATGCCTTTGGCCATGGGCATTTGGGACTTACCCAAGCAGCCGGTACCGCAGAGTTGGTGCATGACTTAGTTATGGGGCAAAACCCGAGTATTTCGATGTCTGCGTACTCTGCACAACGCTTTTCTTAAATTTTGTATCCAGTATACGTAGTATGCTTTAATCCTATAACAACATCCTGTGACGGACGGAGATTCCATGAGCGAGAACATTACCCTTAGCTTGGCGGAAGTACGCGAGCTAAGTGAGTCTGTACTAACCAGTAATGGCTTCAATGAAGCTCATGCTCAAGCCATTACCGATATCATCTACACGAACCAACTTGGCGATTGTCAGTCGCACGGTTTATACCGCCTATTTATGTGTACCGAGAGCATTCGTTCTGGACGCGTCAGCGGTACGGCTGAACCCACCATTACCGATGCAGGCCCAGCGGTGGTTCGAGCCGACGCCAATGACGGCATTTCATTACTCGCAATGAAAGCCGCGATGCCTATGTTAATTGAAAAAGCGAAGAAGAATGGCGTCGCAGCTCTGGCCATCAACCGCTGCTTTCACTTTTCTGCGCTTTGGCCTGAAGTGGAAATGCTCTCCGAAGCAGGCTTAGCCGGCATGGCCATGCTGCCAAGTCACGCTTGGGTGGCTCCAGCTGGCGGCACACGAGGCTTATTGGGTACAAATCCATTTGCGTTCAGTTGGCCACGTCAGGGTAAAGCACCCTTTACGTTCGACTTTGCCACCAGTCAGTTCGCACGAGGTGAGATTGAGTTATACCGCCGCGCCGGCAAGCCATTACCAGAAGGTGTCGCAATAGATAAAGACGGTCAACCAACCACCGACGCTGAGGCTGCAATGGACGGTGCTATGTTGACCTTTGGTGGCCATAAAGGCTCTGCACTTTCACTGATGATTGAGCTGATGGCAGGCCCATTAATCGACGACCTAACCAGTAAAGAAAGTATGGAAGCCGCTGGCGACAAACCAGAAGCACCTTATCATGGTGAAATCATCCTTGCCTTCGATCCATATTTATTGAGTGGCGGTCGAGTGGCCGAAAACAATGACCGAGCGGAACGCTTATTTGCGGACGTCATCGACCAAGGTGCGCGCTTGCCATCCCAGCGTCGCCAAGCCGCACAGGCGTTTAACTCGGAGCGTGACGCAGTGGAAATACCCAAAGCGCTTTACGATGAATTAGTCGCACTCAAGGCTTAAATCCATCGACTTAAGCTGGATAACAGGTTCGTTGCTCCGACAGGTAGGAATGGAAGGGGCAACCAAAAAGCGGTGTAGGACATCCCACACCGCTTTTCTTTTATACGCTAAACCAAGTCTTGCGGTAACAGTGCCGCGGGAATGTCTTGGAAACATACGGGACGAAGGAAGCGGCGAATCGCCATGGTGCCAACGGAGGTCGCTCCAAAGTTTGTGGAAGCAGGATATGGGCCACCGTGAACCATGCTGTCACAGACTTCTACGCCGGTAGGGAACGCATTCGCTAGGACACGGCCAGCCTTACGCTCTAGGATTGGCATAAAGCGTTTTGCGCTATCGATGTCGGCATCATCTAAGTGCAACGTACAAGTTAGCTGTCCTTCTAAGCTTGACGCGATGGCCAGCATTTCTGCTTGGTCTTCGGCGATGACGATCACTCCCAATGGGCCAAACACTTCTTCCGCTAAGGCTTCATTTGCGAGCCATTCTTTGGCAGTGGTTTGATACAAGTAGGGCGTTGCATCACGCAAATCACAGCTGGTAGCCAGTACTTCACGCACACCAGCGCTTTCGGCAATGCGCTTTTGGCCAGAGCGGTAAGCGTCGGCGATACCATCTGTTAGCATGGTTTGAGCAGGTACAGATGCTAGTGCCTCTTTTGCAGTGGTCACAAACTTTTCTGCGGCTTCGCCTTTAACCAGCACTGCAATACCTGGATTGGTACAGAACTGACCTGCGCCCATGGTTAATGAACCTGCCCAGCCTTTGGCCAGAGCTTCACCTCGATTTGAGATGGCATTTTCGAACAAAAACATAGGGTTAACGGAGCCCAGCTCACCAAAGAATGGAATCGGTTCAGGTCGTGCAGCACACAAGTCAAACAATGCTCGGCCACCTGCTAGAGAGCCAGTGAACCCTACAGCTTTAATAAGCGGGTGCTGCACCAGAGCTGAACCTACCTCACGATTACCACCTTGGATCAAGCTGAACACACCAGCTGGCATGTCACATTTCTGAATGGCGGCATGAATCGCTTCGGCGATGATTTCTCCCGTACCAGGGTGGGCACTGTGACCTTTCACCACAACGGGACAGCCTGCAGCCAAAGCAGAAGCGGTATCCCCACCTGCTGTAGAGAAAGCCAACGGGAAGTTAGAAGCACCGAACACCGCCACCGGGCCGATCGGGCGTTGCATTAGACGAAGGTCCGCTCGCGGTAAAGGTTGACGCTCAGGTAAGGCTTGATCATGACGACGGTCCAAGTACTCACCATCAAGAATATGCTGAGCAAACAATCGCAGCTGGCCACAGGTACGACCACGCTCGCCTTCTAGACGTGCCGCAGGTAAACCGGTTTCCGATGTGCCGATTTCAGTCACGGCTTCCGCACGGGCTTCGATTTCCTCTGCAATGGTATTTAAGAACGCGGCACGCTCTGCTCTAGAGGTGGCACTGAACTTATAAAAAGCGCTCTCTGCTGCTTGCACCGCCTGATCAACGAGGTCAACCGACCCTACGGAGAATGAGAAGTCATCTCCATGAGCAGGACTTGAACTAAATTGTTGTGCTGAGCTGACCCATTGGCCGGCAATCAAATGTTTTCCGTGGGGCGTGAACGTCATGGGGTTTCACTCCAATTAGATTAAAATGTATTTTGTATCCAATTTAATTGTTCACTATTTTTACTAGGCTGGCAAGGGGGCAAGACAGATTGCTAAGAGCTATAAAGAAAAAGACCCACGGATGAAATCATCGGTGGGTCTTTTAAGAAATAGAACAGTGCTAAAGTCAGTCGTTTAAGCGATTCTGCTTCACCAGTTCAATAACTTGGTTTTTAGTATTCACCAAGTGCGTTCGCAGCAGCGCCGTTGCTCCTAAAATATCTCGCTCGCGCGCCAATTTAAGTAAATCGTGGTGATCGTGGCTAGCGTTATCGCGTTTATCGAGCTTGCCGATGTGCATGCTGACATAACGGTTTGCTTGTAATGTCACGCGTTCTAGTAATTGCTCGGTTAAATGGCGTCCCGCAGCTTCATAAAGTTTACCGTGGTACTCCGCATTCAACGGCCCCCAGTCTGCGACATTGCCCGTTTGATAGGAGTCATCCATTTCTTTTAGGATGGCTTCACAAGCTTCAAAGTGGGTGTCGGTCATATTGGGGATGGAGCGAGCAAACAGATCCACTTCGAGCAGTGTTCGAACATCAAAGATTTCCGCAATTTCTTCAATCGTATGCTTCGTTACCGTTGCGCCGCGGTTGTTTTTAAAGACCAGCAAGCCTTCCGCATCGAGGCGTTTCAATGCTTCATGCACAGGCATACGCGAGACATCGTACTCTTCAGCAAGTAACTCCTGTCGAATCAAAGCGCCTTCTTCCAACTCGCCAGAGAGAATACGTTTGCGTAAATCCGCAACGATCACATCAGGTAAACTTTGACGAACTACAGCTCTCTTTTGGGCCAACTTAACTCACCTCTTTGCTTGAACTCAGTACGATATCGCTTTCCGGCTTCCACTCCTTCACAGCCCATCGCACAGCATTATTAGTGGGGCAGTATACCAAAATCCATGCCAGATAACTCCAACCTTGAAAAATCTGTGCAAAAGTTTGAGCCACACCAAACAAAGCATTGATAGCTTCACATTTTCCAACCAAGGTGGATCTCCTACTATCAATCTATTGCGGACTGTAAAGGTTCGAACACTGACATCTCATTATGAGTCTGGAGTTATTATGCAAGTAACATTAGCTCAACCAAACCTACTGAAAAACCAATCTTACGTGAACGGTGAGTGGGTAGCGGCTGATTCTGGTAAAACGTTCGCGGTGATCAACCCTGCTACAGGTGAGCACATTGTTGACGTTGCTGATATCGCAGCGGACGAAACAACTCGCGCTGTCGAAGCTGCCAATGCAGCACAGAAAGCTTGGCAGGGCAAAACTGCGAAAGAGCGTGCCACGCTTCTACGTAAGTGGAACCAGCTGATTCTTGATAACCAAGAAGATCTTGCGAAGCTAATGACTCTAGAACAAGGTAAACCGTTCGCAGAAGCGAAAGGCGAAGTGCTATACGGCGCGTCTTTCATCGACTGGTTTGCTGACGAAGCACGCCGTTTGTACGGAGATGTGATCCCAACGTTCGCAAACGACAAGCGCGTTTTGACTGTTAAACAAGCTGTGGGCGTTGTTGCAGCGATCACACCTTGGAACTTCCCAATTGCCATGATCACTCGTAAAGCCGGTCCAGCGCTCGCTGCAGGCTGTACGATCGTTATCAAGCCATCTGAAGAAACACCACTATGTGCGCTTGCACTGGCTGAGCTTGCGCACCAAGCAGGTATCCCAGCAGGTGTTCTAAACGTCGTGGTAGGTACTGATGCGAAGTCAATTGGCGGTGTACTAACCGGCAACCCAATCGTGCGTAAGTTGAGCTTCACTGGTTCAACGCCAGTGGGCAAATTGTTGCTATCTCAGTGTGCGCAAACGGTTAAACGTACGTCAATGGAATTGGGCGGTAACGCACCTTTCATCGTATTCGACGACGCAGATCTTGATGCAGCAGTAGAAGGTGCTATCGCATCGAAATACCGCAACGCAGGCCAAACCTGTGTTTGTGCGAACCGCATCCTTGTACAAGACGGCGTTTACGATGCCTTTGCTGAGAAATTGGCGAAGCGCGTAGCCGAATTCAAAACAGGTAACGGTTTCACTGAAGGCGTAAACATCGGTCCTTTGATCAACAAAGCTGCGGTTAACAAGGTTGAAGAGCTTGTGAACGATGCCGTGAGCAAAGGTGCGAAAGCATTGATCGGTGGCGCGAAAGCAGAACAAGCGGGCGAGCAATTCTTCGAGCCAACGATCCTAACGGGTGTAACACCAGACATGACGATCTTCTCTAGTGAGATCTTTGGTCCTGTGGCTCCGTTGTTCCGCTTTAGCACAGAAGAAGAAGCGGTAGAGATGGCAAACAATACCCCATTTGGTTTGGCATCTTACTTCTATTCCCAAAATATCGGCCGTATCTGGCGTGTTTCTGAAGGTTTGGAATACGGCATGGTCGGTATTAACGAAGGCATTATTTCCAGCGAAGTTGCGCCGTTTGGTGGTGTGAAAGAGTCTGGCAGTGGCCGTGAAGGTTCCAAGTACGGTATCGACGAGTACGTGGAAGTGAAATATCTATGCATGGGCGGCATTAACTAAGCCGACTTTTTCGCAACAGAAGACACATCTAAAGGCCAGTTGAACTGAAAGATGTGTCTGCTTTCTAATGTAGAGAGAACAAGACAAATGAACAACGCTAGCTTACAAGAACGCAAAGTAAACGCCATTGCACGTGGCCAAGGTAACATGGCTCCTGTGTACGTAGACCGTGCTCAGAACGCTGAGATTTGGGACGTTGAAGGCAACCGTCACATTGACTTCGGTGCAGGTATTGCCGTAGTGAACACGGGCCACAACCACCCAAAAGTTAAAGCGGCTGTACAAGCACAACTTGAGCGTTTCACACACACTTGTGTCATGGTTAGCCCTTATGAGTCTGCTGTTGCACTAGCGGAAAAACTAAACGCTGCAGCGCCTGGTAACACGCCGAAGAAATCTATCTTCGTCACAACCGGTGCCGAAGCGGTTGAGAACTGTGTGAAAATCGCACGTGCTTACACTGGCCGCCCAGGCATCATCGCATTCAACGGTGGCTTCCACGGTCGTACGAACATGACCATGGGTCTAACGGGTAAAGTAAACCCTTACAAGATCGGCTTTGGTCCGTTCCCAAGCGACATCTTCCACGTGCCATACCCAAATGAATACCTAGGTATCACTGAAGAGCAAGCGCTTGCTGACCTTCAAATGCGCTTCACTTGCGACATCGAGCCATCTCGTGTTGCGGCAATCATCATCGAGCCAGTACAAGGTGAAGGTGGTTTCTACATGGCTTCAGCAAGCTTCATGCAGAAACTACGCGCACTATGTGACGAGCACGGCATCCTATTGATCGCTGACGAAATCCAAGCAGGTTTCGCACGTACAGGTACCATGTTCTGCCACGAGCAAGCTGGTATCGAAGCTGACCTTATGACAGCAGCAAAAGGTATCGCGGGTGGTTTCCCAATCGCGGCAGTGGTTGGTAAAGCAGAGATCATGGACGCACCAATCCCTGGTGGTCTAGGCGGTACTTACGGTGGTTCTCCAGTAGGTTGTGCAGCCGGTCTTGCAGTATTCGACGTGATCGAAGAAGAAAACCTATGCGAACGTGCTAAGCAAGTTGGCGCGCGTTTCGTTGAGCACCTAAAAGGCCTACAAGCTGAATACCCACAAATCATTGGCGACGTGCGTAACGCTGGCGCAATGATCGCAGTGGAATTCGTACACGACGGTGACGTAAGCAAGCCATACCCAGAGCTAGCGAAAAACCTATCTGCTAAAGCGGCAGAAAATGGTCTAGTACTACTGTCTTGTGGTATCCGCGGTAACGTTATCCGCTTCCTACCTGCATTGACGATTGAAATGGAAATCATCGATGAAGGCATGGAAATCTTCAAGCGTATCTTCAAAGAGCTTGTTTAAGATTTCAGTTTTAACGGTTTAGTCCACCTAGACTTCCGTTCACAAGACACACCCTCCAGGTCCTTGTCTTGTATTTTTAGCCCCCATCCTAGCGGATGGGGGCTTTTTTATTTGGATGATTTTAAGAACGATGGAAGGGCGTCTAGAAAACACTTAATAGGGTGCAGCTTCAGCTTTGTCATGGGCGACAGCAAGCTGCTCACGCAATACCTGTAGGAACAGTTCACGAGGCTTATTCGGCTGGGCGGTTTTCTTGTAGATAACGGCCATGCCCAATGTGTAATGGCGCTGCTTGGTTGCCACGGCGACGATTTCACCTCGATTAACGTACTCTGATGCGTATTCTTCCGGTAAAAAGCCAATGTAACGACCAGATAAAATCAAGGCTAAGCGGGTATCGTAGAAGTACGAGATTGCAGACAAATTCATATTAGAAATCTGTTCACTGACGCCTTCGTGTGGCTTCAAGCCTGCATGAGATGCAGGATAGCTGTCCACCTCCGCCACTTGCTCAGCTTCGCTTAGTTTGGCAATTGGGTGATCTTTGGCGACGTAGATGTAGCAATTATCACTGTATAGGTGAATGTACTCTAAGCCATCCAATTTACGGTGATAGGGGATAAAGCCCACATCGGCCTCATCGTTGAGAATGGTGCGCTCTATTTTGGCCATAGACGCCACATTGGTATAGAGAGTGACTTCAGGCGCACGATCGGTGAAGTGCCTAATCAGTTCAGGCATACGACAGCGTGGATCCAAGCTCACCGAATCCGACAGAGCAATGCGCAGTCGACCTGTCAAGCTGGCGTTTAAGTTGTTGACGGTAATACGAAAAGCGTCCAATGACTCCAACAAGGTCTCGGTCATTTGATAGATGATTTCCCCTTCTTCCGTCAGAGAAAAACCGCCACGGCCACGCTTACACAACGTCAGGTTGAGACGAGACTCCAAATTGGAGATATGCAAACTGATGGTCGAACGCCCGATATTCAACATGGTTTCAGCAGCTGAGAAGCCACCACAATCCACCACGGTTTTAAATACTTTTAGCTGTTTGATCTCATAATCGCCGACTTGGCCCAGCGAATAATTGTTTGCACTCATCACACCTCCTAACTGCAGCGTCAGATGTTTTGACCAGTATATCCGATACCAACCCTTACGACATGGCTATATTAAGCTTCCTGAATCTATCCATTGTGCCTAAGTGCATTGTTTGGTCAACGCCTAACTTTAGATTTAGACAATGGCGTTTCAATCGTTGCCAAGCTTCTCTAAGGTGGAGTGACTGACTTTGATGAATTAAATCACCCTTATTGATCGAGTCGGTGGCTCTTAAGAAGACCCTTTCATGCTTCTTAAATTGAGAATCTTCGTACTTACTTCTTAGCCCGCGCACCCGCTCGGGCTTTTTTTTAGAAAGCGCTGAGCCTGTCGTTTAGCCCTACGCTCACAGCATTGCACTGATTTAGGAGTTATTGTGTCGATATCACTTTCTGTGCGACAAAAATTGATCGCTACCTTGGTTTTAGTTTGCTTAGGGTTTGCTGGCTTTGGCTTTTACGCCGTCATCAACTTCCAGCAAATGCAACAAGCTGGCTTAAAAGCTAACCGTATCGCGGACAGCTACGCCAATTTAAGCAATCTGGAAATTACATTGCTTAAATTTGAACGTCATGCGGCGAATCCATCGGTCTCAAGTCTGCCCAGTTTATATGAAGAACTGGATCGCTTAGCACAGCAAACAGCACTGCAAGAGGCTCAAGCTAATCCATATTTAGATGCTCAAGCAAAGCAAGGTATTACAGCACTGGGTAAAACTTTGCCGGAATACTTATCAAGCCTAAAACAAGCCCTAGATATGAAGCAGAAATTGGGTACAGATAACCAAAGCGGAGCATTATTGAGCTTAAATGAACAAGCCAGCCAGGCAGAGCAAAAACTGGCGATGTTGGCTCAATTTGCCGCGACGTTTAAAGAAGTGCGTGCTAAAGAGAAAGATTTTTTAGCGTATTCCACACCTGATAATCTGTCGGTATGGCAAGACAGTATTGCGCGCTTGATGAAACAGGTGAACGATATTGGCTTTGGTGATGACTTTAACCCTTTGATTGAGTCTTACCAAACGGCTGGTCAGCAAGTGGCAGACTTAGCAATGTCGCTAAAATCGTTAACACAGCGCTTAGATACCGTGCGTGAGCAGAACTCAGCAGCTCTTGGTCGCACCACTGAATACCTAAAAAGCCCTTTGCTTGTAAATGCCCAACAGCAAGCTCAAACAACTGCCAACGAGGCGCGCCGTGACTTAATTATTGGTAGTGTCATTTTGACACTGCTAATTGGCGCTTTGATCGCGACCGTGATTTTTACTCTTAATCGTAAAATCCAGTTGATCCTAAAGCGCTTACAAGACGTCGCCGCCGGGAAGCTGAAACGTCATCCTTCTAGTTCTCTCAATCAACATGACGAGCTCGACCAGATCCTAATCACATCCAACGTGATGACAGATAACTTAAGCCAATTGGTACAACAGCTTCAGCAAAGTAACCAAGCGTTAGTGCTCACCGCCGATCATCTAAGCGATAATGCCTTTACTATTGTGTCTAGCAGCGAGCAAATCCGTGACCGTAGTAATACGCTGGCCACTGCTACTGAAGAGATTTCTCAGACAGCAGCGAACGTCGGTGATATGACACGTCAGGTAAACGATGCAGCGAATCATGCTCATCAGTCGGCACAAACTGGCGCACAGGTCATTGGTGATGCCATCCATTCGATTCAATCTGTGGCCGGCTCCATCGAACACACCCACAGCATCGTCGCGAAACTAGGCGAGCGCTCAAAAGAAATCGATTCAGTTATTGATCTAATCGTCGGGGTTGCCGAGCAAACTAACTTACTTGCCCTTAACGCTGCCATAGAAGCCGCACGAGCAGGGGAAGCTGGCCGAGGTTTTGCGGTGGTGGCCGATGAAGTACGCACCCTAGCAGAACAAACCGTTCAAGCGACGACTAATATCACTGGCAAGATTGAAGGGATTCAACAAGAAACACAGCAAGTTATCCAAGCAATGCAAACCAGCTTGCAGCAGGTAGCCGTAGGTCGAGAAAAAGGCGAAAGCGCAGTGATGACGATCAAAGAAGTCGAGTCTTTAACCATGGATGCGGCACAACAGACGCACACCATTTCTTCTGCCATTCAGGAGGTCGTTTTGACCACACAAACCATGGCCAAAGATATGGATGATATTGCCCAAAGCATCGAACATAACTATCAAGCGACGCAAAATATCAATGCTTCTGGCAAAGAAATCAATCAGCACGTGACGAATTTAACAGGGCAGATGGAGCGCTTTGAGCTAAATTAGCCATTCATTTTTTAGAATGCTTAAAATTTCAAAGGAGAGCCTAGCTCTCCTTTTTTTAATCTGGAAAAACACAAAAGCGCACCATTATGGTGCCAAATTATGACAAAATAATGTCGTACAAAGTTTCAACAGATTATCCGCACAAGCCGTGCTGAAAATGCTTTAATTATCAAATCACTAGATCATTCAACAACAGTCAGTCGTGCCTCATTAAAATGGCACCATTTTGGGGCATTTATGCACCACTAAAAAGACTATACAACTGATTTATAAAGACTTTTAAAAACATACCTATTGTTTGGTCAAAACAAAACTTTAGGGTGATTTTGCATGGTTTAATTTGTGCAAGCTTTTTGAAAGTATCGATTTAAGCCGCCATCGTCGGGGAGGACATGGCTAAATTAGCAACTCTCATTCAAGAGGTTACTCATGTTAAAGACACTACAAAAAGTAAAAAAACAGTTAGTTGCGAGTTCTCTTGCTGTCGCTTTGGGCGCTGGCGCAGTAGCAACTTCTGCTCACGCAGCTGACCAAAACTGGCGATTTGCAAACCTTTACGGTCGTGGTACCGCTTTCGGTGAAATCTACGAAAACCTAGCGAAGAACATCGAAGCAAACACTGACGGTGCAGTAAAAGTACAAGTACTTTACTCAGGTGAAGGTGTTGGTACGACAGGTATCCTAGGCGCAGTAAAATCTGGTCTAGTAACAATGGGTGCACCATTCCAATCTATGCACGCTGGTGAGCTTCCAGCAGGCGTTGTTGAGATCGGTCTACCAGGCGGCACAGACAACACTGATGAACTACATGAGTTGTTCTACGACAAAGGCTGGGGTGAGATCCTAAAAGAAGCTTACGGCTCTCAAGGTCTAGTATGGCTTGACCCATACATCCAACCACCTGTTTACATCATCACAAAAGAGCCAATCAACTCTGTTGAAGACTTCAAAGGCTTGAAGATCCGTGCGCCAGGTGCATACGGTAAGTTCCTACGTAACCTAGGTGCTTCACCAGTATCTCTTGCTTGGTCTGAGATCTACACGTCTCTATCAACTGGCGTAATCGACGGTTCTATCGGTTCTAACATGATCGACCACCGTGACGGTAACCACGTTGAAGTTGCGAAATACATGTACAAACTGCCTCTAGCTGGCGCTCAAGTACTACCAATCGTTGTTAACCGTAACGCTTGGAACAAACTGACTGACGAGCAGAAAGAAGAAGTTCGTGCAGCAACGAAAACTCACGCAGAAGAACAGCTAACTAAGTCTAAGAAATGGGAAGCTGAAGCGGTTGCAGAAATGGAAGCTAAAGGTCTGAAATGGTCTCCAGAGCCATCTGAAGCTGACAAGAAAGCTTGGGCTGCTGCTGGTGCTGGTCTTTGGGACGAATACGCTGCATCTGATGAATACAGCAAACGTCTAATCGACGTACTTCGCGCTGAGAAGTAATCGATACCCCCTCTAGAGGCGAGCGCTTATGCGCTCGCCTTTTTCGTTTCTAATCGAGGTACATTTCCATGTTATTGACTGCGATGAGGCTATATTGCGCCGTGGTTCACCGAGTGGTGGAATTCGTCGGCAAATCTGTTTCTTATGTCATGCCAGCCTTGGCGTTTGTCGTAGCTTTCGAAGTATTTTCTCGCTACTTCCTAAATAAGCCAACTATTTGGGCTTATGACTTATCGTTGTTTATGTTCGGCTACATTGCCGCACTAGGCGGTGCCTACGCACAGCAGCGCCGCGGCCATATCAACGTAGATATTCTTTATAACAAAGTGTCACCACGCGTACGTAGCTTGTTCAACATGTTCTCGTTTGCGCTGGGGATTTTCTTCTTGGTGATCGTTTGTAAAATGAGCATCGGCAAGTTCGAAGAAGCACTTGAATTTAACTACCGCCGTCAAAGCGAATGGGCACCACACATGCACCACTTCTGGGTCATGATTGCCATCGCCAGCACACTACTCATCGCTCAGTTATCTAGCGACTGGTTAGATGATGCGGTGCATTTATTTACTGGTAAACGTCTATTACCAGAGCGTAATTTTGACGACGAGGACGACGCGTAATGATGAGTATCGAAGTGTTAACCGGCGTTTTGCTGGTCTGTATTTTAGTAAGCTTCGCACTTGGCGCTCCAGTGGGTCTTGCGCTAGGCGGCATTGCCATGGGTGTAGGTTACATCACATGGGGTGATGCACTGTTTAACGTGATTCCAACCACGTTAGAAGGCACTTACTTCAGCTTTATCCTATTGGCCATCCCATTGTACATCTACATGGGGCAATTACTGACACGTTCTGGTATCGGTGATGCCATGTTCAGTGCCAGCCAGTTGATCATCGGTAAAGTGCGTGGTTCCCTAGCCATTAGCGTTATCATCGTTTGTTCAATGATCGGTGCCATGGTCGGTATCATCGGTGCCGGTATCATGACTTCAGGTAGTATCGCGCTGCGTCCAATGCTTGAACGTGGTTACGATAAGCGCCTGGCCCTAGGTGTCATCATGGCCGGTGGTGGTCTAGGTATCTTGATCCCACCAAGTATCCCAATGATCATGTTCGCATCGTCTACGCAAAACTCTGTAGGTCGTATGTTCATTGGTGCTTTGGTACCAGCTTTGATCACAATTATCCTACTGATCGCATACGTAGTGATTTCTTGTAAGCTCAACCCGAAGAAAGCACCGCTTGATAAAGTACCAGAAGTACCTCAAACACCGAAGCAGAAATTGCTAACGCTGCGTGACGGCGGTTTGTCTCTGCTACTGATCGTTGCGGTACTTGGCAGTATCATCATGGGTATCGCCACACCAACAGAATCCGGTGCGATCGGGGTTGTGGGTGCGATCATCCTAGCGATCTTCTTCAAACGCTTTAAGCCAAAAATGGTACAAAGCGCTGGCCTTCGCGCTGCCGTCCTTGTGAGTGTGGCAATGTGGATCATCTTCGGTGCTACAGTGTTCAGTAACTTCCACCTATTGATGGGCGTTCAGAACATGGTGGCAGGCTTTACTGAAGACCTAGGCCTACCACCAATGATGGTCATCGTGCTGTTCCAGATCATCATGCTATTGCTGGGTTTCATCATCGATGAGTTCATCATCGTTTTGATGTGTGCACCGATCTTCACACCGATTGCTGTGTCACTTGGTTTTGACCCAATTTGGTTTGGTATCTTGATGATTCTGAACATCGAAATCGCGGTACAAACACCGCCATACGGTTTCGCTTTGTTCTACCTAAAAGGTATCGCGCCTCCAGGCATCACTATGTTGGACATCTATCGTTCGGTGACACCGTTCGTATTGATCAAACTTTTGGTATTGATCATCGTAATGTTCAACCCAGAACTCGTAACTTGGTTGCCTGACAAGCTAATGAATTAGCGACTCTCAGAACAGCTGCCAACATTGAAGACCGCCTAAGGGCTACCTTAGGCGGTTTTTTGTTTTGAGTTTAGGCTTGATAGCGTTTCAACAAGAGTGCAGCGTTAACACCACCGAAACCAAAGCCGTTACACAGCACATAGTCGACTGATTGTTGGCGAGCATGCTTAGGGATAAGGTCAAGGTCTCTCATGCTTTCATCCGGTTGCTCTAGGTTCAAGGTCGCCGGTAGGGTAGACGTACGTAACGCTTGCGCACTGAAGATCGTTTCTACACCGCCAGCGGCTCCTAGCAAATGACCTGTCGAAGACTTCGTCGAGGAAATCGCAACGGTGTTGATCGCCTCACCAAACACTGAGCGTAGGGCGTTAATTTCCCCTCGATCGCCAACAGGCGTCGACGTTGCGTGGGCATTCACATAACCAATATCCGAGGCTTTAACACCCGCCATGTTGATCGCTTGTTGCATGGCTCTGGCGGCACCTTCACCTGACTCAGGGCCAGCAGTGAGATGGTAAGCATCGCTGCTGGTACCATAGCCGACAATCTCTACTAACGGCGTCGCTCCACGCTCTAATGCATGCTCTAAGGTTTCTAACACTACTAAGCCTGCACCTTCTCCCATCACAAACCCTTCACGGTCTTGGTCAAACGGACGCGACGCATGCTCTGGTGCATCATTTCGACTAGAGAGCGCTTTCAATGCGCCAAAGCCCGCTAACGATAAAGGATCGATACAGGCTTCTGTACCGCCTGCTAAAGCGACCTTGGCTTCACCAGTTTTAAGCAAGCGAAGGGCATCGCCAATGGCTTGAACGCCCGCGGCACAGGCAGTAACAGGTGTGCCTAACGGCCCTTTAAAACCAAAGCGAATCGAAAGGTTACCGGCAGCCAAATTGGCTAAAAAAGCCGGTACCGTAAACGGCGACACGCGTCTTGCGCCTTGTGCTTTTCGTACCTCTTCAGCATGAGTGATAACAGGTAAGCCGCCAATGCCTGTGGCGATGATGGTTGCCGTCGCCTGTTTGTCTGCTTCAGACTCAGGATGCCAATTTGCCTGTTGTAACGCTTCTTCAGCGGCAGCGATGGCAAATAAGGTGAACAAATCAATGCGCTTACGATCTTTTGGTGACAGATAGTCCGCTTCATTTAAGCCGTTTTCCAGCTCCTGATGGCTTGGAACTTGACCTGCAATCTGTGTCGTAACGCCTTCACATAACTTGGCAGGTAACGGACGTATGCCCGACTCACCTCGAATCAAACGTTCCCATACGGCTTCGACACCTATGCCCAAAGGCGACACCATACCCATTCCGGTGATGACATAATGTTGGCTTGCTAACATCGAGTTCTCCACATTTGTTTGCGAATTTATATAAACTCGTATGCTAAAGTTGAGCTATTTATGATCAAGATAATATTTTGCAGGGGGCAATATGCCTTATTCGCCGAAACATAAAGAACAGACTCGTCAGCGTATTTTGCAGGCTGCGGCAAAGTTATTTTGTTCAAAAGGGTTTGATCGGGTCACACTGAATCAAATTATGAAACAGGCCAATATGACCCATGGGGCTTTTTACGCGCACTTTTCCGGTAAGAGCTCTTTGTACGAGGCGGCGCTAAAGTTTGCTACGGCAAAAGGATTTTGGGCGCGTGCTGCGAAGCAAACCGAAGACAAAGAAACGCATTTAAAAGCGTTGATAACACGCTACCTAAGCTGGAGCGATCCCAACCCTGATTCACCCTCTCCATTAGAGTTCTTAGTCACCGATGCAGCCCATCAAGATGAAACGGTACGTCAAACTTATCAGGAATGCTTTGACAGTCTTGTCGATCGATTGGCAAACATTTTAGAAAAGCGTGGGGTTAAGCATGCTAAATGCCTCGCGGAAGAAACGGTTGTATCTCTGGTAGGCACCGTATCAATCGCGCGTTCAGTCACTCAACCACTACGACAGGATTTTATCAAACGCGCCCAAGGTAGGATTCTGACGCGCTTGAATCAGGGCTTAGCCTGCAGGACGATGGTCGGTGACGTTACTTAGTCATCTTCTCGTTGTTGGTACCAATCAAGAATCACGGGGGCGACTTCAGGTCCTGCCACGATAAAGTGACCATTTAGCAGCGTATCCCGCTGGTTATAACGGAATGGCTTGCCACTCGGTGCTACTAACATCCCACCAGCGGCTTCGATAATGGCTTGCTGGGCAGCAGTGTCCCATTCGCTTGTTGGGCCACGACGCAGGTGCAGATCTGCAATCCCCTCGGCAATACGACAACCTTTGATCGAACTCCCTTTAGGTAATTCACGTACCTGCTCATAGGCTTCTTTGAGCGTTTCTTTCAAGTCTTGTGGTAGGGCAGGTCCATGACTTCGACTGGTCATCGCCACGAGCGGCTCGCGGGGCTCACGTACTGAAATATTCTCGATGTCATCGTCATGCCACTTGATGGCACATGGCTCAATGCCTTGCCACTCAGTTGTTACACCAAAGTAGCCTTCTCGCGTGGTAGGTAAAAAGACGATACCAAGAATCGGAGCACCGTCTGCCACGAGGGCAATGTTGATACTAAATTCACCATTACGCTTAATAAACTCTTTCGTACCATCCAGAGGATCAACAACCCAAAGCTGCTGCCAGTCTTTGCGCTCTTCGAAGTCCACGACCGCTTCTTCCGATAAAATTGGAATATCGGGTGTCAGGGCTTTCAGGCCAGCCATGATAATGCGATTGGCAGCGATGTCCGCCGCAGTCACAGGGCTGTCATCCGACTTGTGCTCTACGCCTAGGTCGGCTTTCTGATAAATCTCCATGATCGCATCGGATGCATCGTGTATGATTTGTTGCAGTGCTAGAAAAGTAGGGTGGCGACTTACATCCATCATAATAGTACTGGTTTCTTTCGTTTCATTTTTTCGTGTGTTCAATTTATGAGTAAAGCAGAAAAACAGCCAGATTCACAAGCGGTAAGATTAGATAAATGGCTCTGGGCGGCCCGTTTTTTCAAAACCCGTACACTTTGCAAAGAAGCCATCGACGGTGGCAAGGTAATGTACAACGGTGCCAAGGGTAAAGCCGCTCGTACGGTTGAGCTGGGCGCGCTGATAACCATCCGTAAAGGCTGGGACGAAGTCACTGTAGAAGTGAAGGGCCTGAGTGAGCAACGCAAAGGCGCTCCTGAGGCTCAAAAGCTTTACAGCGAAACATCCGAGTCCATCGAGAAACGTGAACGTCGTGCTCTTGAGCACAAATCCTTTGGTGGCCGCATCATGGCAGATCACAAACCAAACAAAAAAGAGCGTCGCGATATCAAACAGCTCAAACGAGACATTTTCGACTCATTTTAAAACTTGGTATAAACACCCACTAAGTGGTCGGGGCATATTGATAGTGCCCCTGCGCATTTACCACTTGGCCAGATAGCTCAAGCTCCATAAGTGTCTGAGCTAAGTCCGACGCTCCCATGCCCGTTTTTCGGATCAAGGCGTCAAAGTCCAAACCGATTCGTTCTTGCCAAAATAGCTGCAACAAAGAAGAGGCTGGAGCTGATAAGCCTTCAGACTGAGGCATAGGCGAAATCAGCTGAGAAGCCGCTGTATCTGGTGGGCTAACGCACACTGTTTCCTGTGACGCTGTGGTCTTACGAGCTTCTCGTGGTAACTCTTCGAGCATATCATCCGTCGAACGAACTAAGGTTGCACCTTGGCGTATCAGATGGTTTGTACCACTGGATTGTGGATCGCCAACGCGCCCAGGAATGGCAAACACCTCGCGGTTTTCTTCCAATGCATAGCGCGCACTGATCAAAGATCCGCTTTTTTCAGATGCCTCAACGACTAACACCCCATGACTCATGCCACTGATAATACGATTACGAGGAGGAAATAGATTGGGCTTAGGATGTGTGGTTAATGGGTACTCACTAACTAAGGCTCCACCTTGTTCAATAATACGTTCAAACAAAGCGTAGTTCTGCCGTGGATACCAGTTCAAAAGTCCAGTTCCCATGACCACTACGGTATTGCCTCGGGCCGCTAAAGCGCCTTGATGGGCATAGGCATCAATGCCTTTTGCTCCACCACTGCAGACCGCATAGCCACCTGAAGCTAAACGCTCACTCCACTCTTGCGCTAGCTTTCTACCATAGCCAGACGCATTGCGAGCGCCCACCACACCAATACAAGGTTGCTGCCATGCCTCAATAGAACCTTTCACAAATAGAAATAAAGGTGGCACGGCAATCTGCTTAAGCAATGTCGGGTAGGTGGCTTCATCGCGAAATACGATCGACTGGTCGGTCTCGCTTAACCAACGCTCAGTTTGATTCAAGCGCTCTTCTAAGTCATAAGGAAGAGTACGGTATTTCAAGTAACGTTCAGCAGACTTAGCGACATGTTCTGACCAGCCTAATGCGCGTAGCACTTGAGCATCAACGGACTTAGCTGCAGCCTCAAGCTCAGAATCGTCGTTGCTGTTCAATGTATCAAACAGTGAGGCTTCTTCTTCCTCAGAAGAGCTCCAAGCGGAAAGATAAGTCCATAAACTTGCGAGACGCTTAGCGCCGATACTGGGTAATAAACTGAGTGCTAACCAGTCGCGCTGACTGAAGCCGTGGTGTGAGGTATTCATGCGGCAATCCTTGCAAGCATTGAGTGAATCCATTCAGTCACTGACAAAAGCTGTCAGAGTAATCGCTAAAATTTGCGGCGTATTTAACCATATTGCATAAAATTTAGCCAGTCTCATGCAGGCATTTCGAGCTGAATACGTTACAATATAGGCAACGCTAAATAACCCGATGGTGCTTATCCTACGGGTACTATACGAACACTGTACTGGAAATCCCTATGGCTGTATTACCCATTTTAGAATATCCAGATCCACGTTTGCGCAAAGTGGCAGAGCCGGTCACAGAATTTACCGACGCCTTGCAAACAAAGATCGACGACATGATTGATACCATGTATGACGAGCAGGGCGTGGGCCTTGCTGCAACACAGGTAGACTACCACTACCGCATCGTTGTTATGGACTTCTCTGAAGAACGCAATGAACCTATCGTATTCATTAACCCTGAGTTCGACGTGCTAGACGAAGAGCCGAACGAATTCCAAGAAGGCTGCTTATCCGTACCAGGTTTCTACGAGCACATTTACCGTGCGGCGAAAGTACGAGTCAAAGCTCTGGACCGACATGGTAAGCCGTTTGAAATGGACACGGATGAGTTGATGGCCGTTTGTGTACAACACGAGATTGACCACCTAGACGGCAAGCTGATGGTGGATTACTTATCGCCACTAAAGCGCAACCGTATCAAGACTAAGCTGCAAAAAGCACAGAAGAAACGTGCCTAGAAAGTAAATCGCACGGCGCTATGAACGCCAGCGGATTAACTTGTATTGAATAGTCACAACCATCTTCTTTTCAAAAATCAGGCTCCGGCCTGATTTTTCGTTACATGAAACTGTTTCGTTACATGAGGGCATTAGACGCACCATGACAGATACTACTCAAACGCCTCTACGCATTGTTTTCGCTGGCACACCGGATTTTGCTGCCGCCAGTCTTCAAGCTGTACTAGATCACTCCGCACAGAATCAATACGAAGTGATCGCAGTTTACACTCAACCAGATCGCCCTGCGGGTCGTGGGCAGAAATTGGTTGCAAGTCCTGTGAAACAGCTTGCCCTGACGCACGATATTCCCGTTTATCAGCCGCTGAATTTTAAAGACGAAGCCGATCGCCAAGCGCTAGCGGATTTGAATGCTGACATTATGATTGTTGCTGCCTACGGTCTGATTTTACCGAAAGCCGTATTGGACACACCAAAGCTTGGTTGTATTAACGTACACGCTTCATTGCTGCCCCGTTGGCGTGGTGCTGCTCCAATCCATCGTGCTGTCATTGCCGGTGATACATTAACCGGTATTACCATTATGCAAATGGACGTAGGGCTTGATACAGGCGACATGCTGCATAAGAAAGAATGCGATATTAAACCGGAGGACACGTCAGGCTCATTACATGACCGCCTAGCAGTGTTAGGTGGCGAAGCCTTGATTGAAGGTTTAGAAGCGATTAAATCAGGACAAGTGACACCTGAGACACAAGATGACTCACTGACTTGCTATGCAGACAAATTAACGAAGCAAGAAGGGGAAGTGGATTGGACTCAAGATGCCTCGGTGATCAGTCTTCGTATTCGTGGTTTATTACCATGGCCTGGAGCTTATACTCAGACCCCAGCAGGGGTAATGAAGATCCACGCTGCAAAGCTACTTAACACCGAAGACCAAGACTTCGAATGTGGCGAAATCACGATGGTCAGCAAAGAAGGGGTCGTTGTGAACACCGGCAAAGGCTCCATTCTAATCACTGAACTACAATTCCCTGGCGGTAAACGTATGGCAGTGCAAGATGCACTGAATGGCAAATTTAAAGATCAACTGCAATTAGGCAAACGACTTGGGAGCCAAGCATGAGCCAATCCGCTCGCTTAGTCAGTGCGAAAATTCTTGAGCAAGTGCTTCTACAACGTGGCTCTTTGTCCACACAGATTAATAAGCAAATTAGCCAGGTCGATTACGACGAACAAGGTTTAGCCAAAGAACTGTGCTTTGGTGTGTGTCGCTTCTATCCGCAGCTGAACACCGTCGCTCTGAGTTTGTTAAGCAAACCGTTTGAAGAAAAAGACTTTGATCTGTATGCCGCATTGCTGATGGGGCTCTATCAAATTGAACATATGAGCACCCCTGATCATGCTGCGGTACATGAGTCAGTTGAGCTCTGTCGTCAGTTAGATAAAGAGTGGGCTACAAAGTTGATGAATGCCGTCTTGCGTCGCTATCAGCGAGAGCGTGATGACATTCTTGAGAACTTATCTTCTCAACCTTCCATGGCACACAACTTACCTAAGTGGCTAGTGAAGCGATTTAAGAAACATTGGGATGCGGAGCTGGACTCAATTATTGAAGCCACCAATGCTCATCCACCGATGTGTATCCGAGTCAACGAAGCACATGTTTCACGTGAAACGTACAAACAAAAATTAGCAGAACAGGGCATTGTTTCACGTGAAACGTCCTTTTCAGTATCAGGTTTGTACCTAGAATCCGCTGTACCGGTCACTATGTTACCTGATTTTGAAAACGGTCATGTCAGCATCCAAGATGAATCTGCTCAATTGGCGGCAAGCTTATTGGCTCCCAAAACAGGCGAGCGAGTGCTCGATGCTTGCGCAGCGCCAGGGGGTAAAACAGGTCACTTACTGGAACTCGCGCCTGACTTAGACTTAACGGCCGTCGAATTAGAGCCTTGGCGATTAGCTCGCATTGAATCAAACCTAGAGCGCATAGGTGGCTCAGCGGCGTTAATCTGTGGCGATGCCAGTCAGCCAGATCAGTGGTGGGATAAGATTGCGTTCGACAAAATCCTATTGGATGCTCCCTGTTCTGCAACGGGTGTTATCCGCCGTAACCCAGACATTAAGATCAACCGTAAGCCAGATGACATTGCTGCGCTCTGCGATATTCAAGCCAGTATTTTGGATGCCACTTGGCAAACCTTGAAGCAGGGCGGCTACTTGCTTTATGCGACTTGTTCTTTGATGCCAGAAGAAAACGAGCAGCAGATCGCAAGCTTTTTGGCTCGTACCGAAGACGCCAAGGAATGTCCGCTGAACCTACTTAATGACAAGTTATCTCTCAGCTTTGGTAAAGCGGTTTCCCATGGGGTACAAATCTTTCCAACACAAAATGGCCAAGACGGCTTTTATTACTGTCTAATCAAGAAAGACTGATCCTCTCTCCAATACGAACCCTCTTATGAAAAAAGGAGGGTTCGTATTGCTTCAAAATATATAGATTATTCGCCAAAACAACGTTAAATATTTCTTCAATCGCGTTTAAAATGTGTACGCAATAGACTCTTATTTTAAGACGTTCTTTCACATGCGATGAGCACAATGCTCTAAGGCTGACCATGAAGATCATAATTATTGGCGCGGGCCAAGTTGGCGCGACGCTGGCTGAGAACTTGGCAAACGAAGACAACGACATCACAGTCATCGATACCGATCAGAATCGTTTGCGCGAGCTACAAGATCGCCTAGACATTCAAACAGTTCATGGCAGCGGTTCCCACCCAGACGTATTGGACCAAGCTGGTTGTAACGATGCCGATCTATTGATCGCCGTTAGCAACCAAGACGAAACCAATATGATTGCCTGTCAGGTTGCCTACACGCTGTTTAAGACCCCAACGAAAATTGGCCGTATTCGCTCCAATGCTTACTCGAAATACCCAAAGATTTTCGCCGATACGGCTTTGCCGATGGACGTTCGTATAAGTCCTGAGAAGGAAGTAACGAAACACTTGAGTCGCTTGATTCGTTATCCTGGTGCGTTACAAGTGATGGAATTCGCCGAAGGTAAAGTTCAATTAGTGGTGGTCAAAGCGGAAAAGGGCGGCCCTCTGATCGATCGCCCAATTAGCTTTTTGCGCGAACACATGCCATCTATTCAGACTCGTATTGCGGCTATTTATCGTAATGGCCAGTCCATCAAGCCGGATGGCAATACGCATATTCATGCCAACGATGAAGTGTTTTTCTTGGCCGCACAGCGGGATGTCATGGATGTGATGAGTGAGCTGCGTCCACTGGACACACCTTATCGTCGAATCATTATTGCTGGAGGCGGTAATATCGGTGAGCGTCTAGCACAAAGTCTTGAGAAAGAGTATCGGGTGAAAATCATCGAACGCGATCCAGAACGTTGTCGCGTACTTTCTGAAACCCTAGATAACACCATTGTGTTAAATGGCGATGCTTCAAAACAAGAGCTACTGCTGGAAGAAAACATTGAATCCACCGATGTATTTTGCGCCATCACCAATAACGATGAAGCCAACATCATGTCATCGATGTTGGCCAAAGTGCTTGGTGTACGTACGGTAATGACCATCATCAATAACCCAGCCTACGTCGACATTGTTCAAGAAGGCATGATTGATATCGCTATTTCGCCGCAGCACACGACGATCAGTTCGCTCTTGAGTTTTATCCGTCGTGGTGACGTGGTCAATGTTCACACCATGCGTAAAGGTGCAGCGGAAGCACTCGAAGCGGTCGCGCACGGTGACCATCGCTCCTCGAAAGTAGTGGGGCGTTCGATTGCCAATATCCCACTACCGGAAGGGGCAACCATCGGTGCCATCGTTCGAGAAGACGAAGTGATCTTAGCCACTGGAGAAGTCGTCGTTCAAGCAGAAGACCATGTGATTATTTTCGTCTCGAATAAGAAGCAGATCCCGGCAGTAGAGCAACTGTTCCAAGTTGGCTTAAGCTTCTTTTAACATGCAAACTAACTACTTTTTACTAACGTCCCACGCTTCGGCTGGGACATTTTTTTCATAAGGCCAAGACATGCATATTCAGGTAATCCTGCGCGTTATCGGTTTGCTTATTATGATCTTCAGTTTGACGCTGTTACCACCGATCATCGTTTCATTGATCTATCAGGACGGCGCACTGCAGGCATTCCTATATGCCTTGCTCATCAACTTGGCAAGTGGTTTGGTCATTTGGTTTCCGTTTCGAAACCACCGTGGTGATTTAAAAATTCGCGACGGGTTCTTAGTAACCGTCTTGTTCTGGACGACTCTGGGTTTGTTCGGTTCGGTGCCATTCTTTCTCGCGACAGACCCGCATCTGAGTTTCACTGACTCTTTGTTTGAGTCCCTGTCTGGTCTAACCACAACCGGTGCTACCATTTTAACGGCCATTGATGACTTGCCGCAGTCCATCTTATTTTACCGTCAGTGGCTTCAATGGTTAGGCGGTATGGGTATCATCGTCTTGGCGGTAGCCATCATGCCGATGCTAGGCGTTGGGGGTATGCAGCTTTATCGAGCCGAAACACCAGGGCCAGTAAAAGACTCAAAACTGACACCACGTATTGCCGAGACCGCTAAGGCGCTTTGGTATATTTATGCGTCGTTAACCATCGTCTGTACGCTAAGCTATTGGGCGGCGGGGATGAGCTTCTTTGATGCCTTGTGTCATAGTTTCTCCACTGTAGCGATTGGTGGTTTCTCAACCCACGATGCCAGTATTGGCTACTTTAACAGCGTCACCATTGAGATCATCTGTACGGTATTTATGGTGATCGCCGCACTGAACTTCGGCTTGCACTTTTATGCTTGGCGTATGCGCAGTGTTTGGCATTACTTCAAAGATCCTGAAGCACGCTTCTTTTTCTTCTTACTAGGTAGCGCTATTTCCTTGGCCACTTTGGTACTGATTTTAACTGAAACCTTTGATTGGCAGACGTCATTGCGCTACGCCATTTTCGAAAGTGTTTCCATCGCAACCACGGCCGGATTCAGTACTTCTGACTTCTCTGTATGGCCGCATTTCTTACCGTTCTTGTTGATCGTGACGTCCTTCGCTGGCGGCTGTGCTAGCTCAACCGGTGGTGGTATGAAGGTGATTCGTATCCTACTGATCCTGAAACAGGGCTTCCGTGAAATTCAACGTCTGGTACACCCAAACGCCGTCATCCCCGTTAAGGTAGGCGGTAAAGCGATTCAAGAACGAGTGGTGTCAGCGGTATGGGGATTCTTCTCTGCCTACTTACTTGTGTATGTCATTCTGATGATTGGTTTGATGGCAACTGGCATCGATCAAGTCACCGCTTGGTCCGCCGTGGCAGCGACGCTAAACAACCTAGGTCCAGGTTTAGGGGAGGTGGCTGCAAACTTTGCGTCCATTAATGATCCGTCAAAATGGATGCTATGTTTCGCCATGCTGCTTGGTCGTTTAGAAGTCTTCACTTTACTGGTCTTGTTTACCCCGATGTTTTGGCAGAAGTAACAAAGGAATAATCGATGACACCCGCAACGCAAATGCTAAAGAAGCGTAAGATCGCTTTTACTCAACACGAATACGAGCATGATCCTAGCTGCCAAAACTTCGGTCAGGAAGCCGCAGACAAACTTGGCTTGGCTCCAGAACAGGTCTTCAAGACGTTACTGGTTACGGATGACAAAGACGTTTTCGTAGCCATTGTACCGGTGACCGGTAAGTTGAATTTAAAACGCACTGCAGCCGCGCTGAAAGTTAAAAAGCTGCGCATGACTGAGCCAAAAGACGCAGAACGCTTAACGGGATACATCGTCGGGGGGATCAGTCCAGTAGGACAAAAGAAAGCATTAGTCACCGTCATCGACAGTAGCTCTGAAGCGTTTGACAAAATCTATGTGAGTGGTGGTAAGCGTGGCTTTGATATTGGTTTGGCCCCCAAAGACCTAGCCAGTGTTTGTCGACAAACCGTTTTCTCAGATATCGCTGAGCATTGATACGACATAGCATTGTCAGCAACAAGATGAGATTAAAAAGAAGGGGCTAATGATTAGCCCCTTCTTTTTGTTTGCTGGTCACATATTCGTTAAACGTGTTGATGTTCTTTATATGGATTTAACGCGCCATGGGGCTGTAATTTGAAGCGCTTGTATTCCCATTGATATTGACTCGGAGCACGTTCCACCAGCTTTTCAATCGAAGCATTCAACCCCGTTAAAGAGGTCACTGTGTCCTCATCGTAGAATCGGCTGTCTACTTCAAAGGCATTTACCTCAAACCCTTTAGCCGTTTGAATACAACCAACAACAAATGCTTTAGCGCCAGTCTTCTGAGCTAGCTGACCAGCTAACGTCATGGTGTAAGCTTGATGTCCATAAAATGGAGCAAAGTCACCACTGCCTTGTTGTGGCACTTGGTCAGGTAACATGCCTACCACACCATCGGCATTAAGTGCTTTCACAATCTGCATCACCCCACGTCGGTTAGTGGGAACCAATTCGCCACCTGCGCGATTACGTGCTTCGAGAATAAAGGCATCTAGGCTTTCATCTTTGTTAGGGCGGTACATCGCTGTCATAGGACGAATGGCACTAACAAAGACATTCACAGCTTCCCAGTTACCAATATGAGGCGCTAGAACAATCACGCCACCTTTGGCTTCCACCGCTTGTTTTAGCTCAGCTGCGCCATCGCCTTCATAGCAACGATCAAGGATGTATGACACATCACGGGTCCATAAATGTCCCATCTCAGCGAAGGTCTGCCCCATGTGCTGTAGGCGGCTGTTACGCAATCGAACACGTTGCTCTTTGTCTAAATGTGGCAAACATAACTCAAGGTTACGATCGATGGCCTGGCGTGTTCGACGATCAAAGCGAAGCCCTAACAACCCCACCATACGCCCAACACGACGTACAAATGGAAACGGTAACTTCCCCATGGCTTTTATCAGCTTTGTCATTGGAGAGGAGGTAACTTGCTCGGACATAACACCCACTTAATTTGATCAATCTATATCTGTGGCCGAGGGAGTGAGCGCACTGCACTTAAAAAGTGTTTCACGTGAAAACACTCACCCAAGCCAATCTGAAACCATTATACTACCACTTAATGCAATTCATTAATCTGAGGTAGGCACATTTATGGCGAATAACAAGCCCGTCATCATTCTCGATCGTGATGGCGTCATCAACCAAGATTCCGATGCGTACGTTAAATCCGTTGATGAATGGATTCCGCTACCAGGTAGTATTAAAGCCATGGCGGCATTAAGCAAAGCTGGTTTTCAGATCTTCATAGCAACGAACCAATCAGGCATCGCACGGGGCTACTACGATGAAGCCACCTTGCATAGCATGCATGAAAAGATGCTCGGGCTTTTAGAAGCAGAGGGCGGTCACGTGGAAGGCATCGAATATTGCCCACACGGGCCCGATGATGCGTGTCACTGCCGTAAGCCTAAGAGCGGTATGATTGAAGCCATCGAAGCGCAGCTCGGCGTAGACTTTACAAAAACGCCTGCCATCATGGTGGGGGATTCATTACGAGATCTTCAAGCCGGCCATGCTCGAGGCTGTGCACCTGTGTTGGTATTGACTGGAAAAGGCCGTGATACCCAATACAAAGAAATCGATTTCTACTTTGATATCTACACTGATCTAGCTGCCTTTGCGATTTCTACCATTCATAAATATGGCTAAAAAGCGCTAGTAGATTGCTCAGTACCCTTATGAGAAATCCCTCACATTTGTGGGATTTCTCGTTTGTATATGACAGAGCAGCGACTCCACTAACGCCCAGCAATGCGCACCAATCTTCCCCAACTTCCGACAAGTAATAAAGCCAGTAACAATAAAAGCCAAGGAAATGCTGTGACGCCTAAATGGTCGATGATAGGGCCAGATAAGGATGGCGCCACCAGTGCACCTAAGCCACAACAGACAAAGACCAAACCCGTTCGACGTCCCGTTAAAACCAAAATACTGTTGGCAAAAGAGAACATCAGAGGAAACAATGCCGAACAGCCAAACCCCAGTCCAAAGGCTACCCAGCCTAAGTGAATATTCGCCAGCCATATCATTGCCACAGAACTGAGTACGCTGATAACTAACAATCCAGTCACGCATTGCCGTTCCGTTAGCCAACGTTGCAATGGAATAAAGCACAAACGACCTAAGGATAAGGCTAAGAAAAACCAAGTCGATAGCAGCGCAGCATGCTCTTGATCCCAACCGGATAGAACACCATAAGTAGAAATCCAACCGGCAATCGAAATTTCAAAGCTGACGTACAAAAACACCACCCAAAGGTAAGCATAAAAGCGCAGCGTTTGCTTTTCAGGTGCCACAGAGTCTTGGCAAGATGAAACCGGAAATGCAGGGCTCACTTGTCGTGCTAGCAAGATAGGGAATAAGCAGCTATACAGGGCAATCAGCCAGAAGCCCCAGCCAAAATCGCCACTCAACCACATGGAAAAGACAAAGATCATTGGAGCAATCATGGCTCCCATGCTGTAGCACAAATGCAAAAAGGTCACATAGGCACCGACTTTTTCTCGGTGTAACCACAACATCATAAGATTGCCACCAGTGTTCAGAGACACTTCACTGGCACCTAACAAAAAGAAAATGGCGATCAAAACCGTCAAGCTGGTAGCGAAAGGGATCATCCATAAACCTGCAATGACGCACACTAACATCAGTATCAGATAATGATGGCCAGCGAAGCGATCATACATACGCGATGCCAGCAATGCCCCCAGAATATTACCAATCCCACGCGCCATGAATAAAACCGAAATCTGGCTCACCGTTGCTTGGGCTAAATCGGCCAGATAAACGAGACTGGGGCCTAACATACCGCTAACCGCACCACAGACGATAAACATCGCATAATAGGTCGCGGTACGCTTCCATTCGTGTATTTTCATGATGACATCTCGAAAGAATCTGCGGACGCAGAAAGAGCATAAAAAAGGGCTGGAGTAGACGGACTCCAACTTGCAGGATTTAATCACGCAAGTTGGTTTAAAGATAGGCAAGTAGACGTTTAATACTGACTCAAATATGATCGATTTCTATACGCATTAAACAACGCTGTCGCAACACTTATAGTCGATTATGCAAGCTGACGTTGATCTAGAATCGTTGAGAGGTTGTCCTCAAGCCAGCCAATTAGATTCATCACCCGTTGACCAAACTCGATCCCCAGTGGCGTTAATTGATATTCCACATGAGGCGGCACAACCGGATACACAATACGCTTCACAAACCCGTCGCCTTCTAACTGCTGCAATGTTTGCGCAAGCATTTTTTCACTAACGCCTTTGATAGTGCGACGCAACTCACTAAAACGCTTGGCTTCACCGTCCTGCAATGCAAAGAACACCAACATGCCCCATCGTCCCGTGACGTGGCGCAAAATCTCCCGCGAGGGACACTTATCAGAGAATACATCCCCTCGATCAAATGAGAACTCAGTGCCCTCAGGAGCATTTAATTCATGTTTTTTCATACTTACCTTTTTGTACGTACTTACTAAAAGTTAGCTAATAGTCTAGCCTATCTCTTATTCACTCACCATCCTTATAGGAGAACAGTATGATTTTAGTCACCGGTGCATCAGGCCAGCTAGGTAATTTAGTCATTAACAGCCTTTTAGCAAAAGGGGTCGCTGCAGACCAAATCGTCGCGGCCGTTCGTAGTCCAGAAAAAGCGACTGCACTGCAAGAGCGAGGCGTTGTGGTGCGCAAAGCCGACTACACAGACCCAGCCTCTCTTAAAGCAGCCATGAACGGTATTAAGCGCGTCGTCTTAGTATCTTCAAGCGAAGTCGGCCAACGTGCCGCTCAGCATCAAAACGTGATCGACGCAGCTCAAGCAACAGGCGTAGAACTACTGGCTTACACCAGCATCCTACACGCAGACACATCACCACTTGCTCTAGCAGAAGAGCACGTAGCCACCGAAGCAGCGTTAAAAGCCTCCAACGTGCCACATGTAGTGCTACGCAACGGCTGGTATTCAGAGAACTACACCATGAGTGCAGGCATGGCAGTTGAGCACGGTGCGGTACTGGGCAGCGCAGGCGAAGGTAAATACTCAACCGCAGCTCGTGCAGACTACGCCGATGCAGCAGCGACCGTGATCACTTCAGAAGATCAAGCAGGGAAGGTGTACGAGCTGGCTGGAGATGAAGCCTTCACCCTAGCGCAATATGCGGCCTACATTACAAAGATCAGCGGCAAAGAGGTGGTTTACCAAGACCTTCCTGAAGCCGAGTACGCTAAAGTATTAGTGGAAGTAGGATTGCCAGAAGGTTTTGCTGCAGTACTAGCTGACTCAGATGTTGGTGCCTCCAAAGGTGGCTTATTTGATGACAGCCAAACCTTGTCTAAATTGATTGGTCGTCCGACTACACCGATTCAGGACAGCATCAAACTAGCGCTCTCTTAATTACATCATTACCCTGACTGCCTATCAGGTATCAAACAGGCTTGGCATCTTCATTGAAAAGCATAATAATGATTTTCATTTGTAAGCTTTCCAGAGATTATGTCCAAGCCTCAGCGCTTTTCCCGTATTGATGCGGTTCTGCAATATCTGCATGACCATTTGTCAGAACAGCATACCGTTGCGTCTCTCGCTGAGATCAGCTGCTGGTCACGCTGGCAGTTTCAGCGTGTCTTTAGCGATGCGACTGGGCTGTCGGTTGCTCAATACATCAGAGAGCTGCGTCTAAGCATGGGGGCCGAAGCGCTATTAGACAGCCAAGCCAAACATATCGATATAGCGCTAATGTGCGGCTTTGACTCGGAAATTAGTTTCCATCGAGCGTTCAAACAGCATTTCCATTGCACACCAGGACAATACCGCAAACAGGGCAAACGTGTCGGTATCAAAAAACCGCTACAAATCATCACGCCTGATACCTCGGAACATCACCCTTTATTTCAGCAAATTCGCATTGAAACTCGACCTGCTTTCTCCCTCACGGGTCTAAAAGGGCGCATATTAGGGCCGTTTTCCAGTGCTCCAAATTTCACAGAAACTGTACCTGACCTGTGGCATCAGTATGAAACTGTTCTTAGTGAAAACACTGAGCCAAATAGCGCGCCACGCATTGGTGTGATTGATACGAGACCTTCTCCTGAGCAGGAGGAAAGCCTGTGTTACTGGGCCGGGCAAAGCCTCTCAAGTTTGCCAACTTGTGCCAAGTTAGACGTTTTAAAGGTTCCAGAACAGGTGTATGCAGTCATTCCCATTCACGGCAGTGCTCGTCATATCGAACCTGCTTTTCTATGGTTTCTCCGTCATTGGCTACCTAGTTCACGTTATCGTGGTATTTCTGGCTTTGAGCTCGAGGTGTATCCACACGATTATCAAATAGACGATGACAAAAGCCATATGGAGTATTGGTTGCCCATCCAAGCTAGAGAGTTGTGAGAGATCGGTAGAAGTATCCTTCACTTTAGACTTGCACCAAATGGTTAAGTAAAGAATAATCAAAACCATAAAATGAGACTCATTCTCAAAAATATTCTTTCTGGAGAACTTTGTTTCATGAGTGCTCATCGCTTTACCAAAGGACAGGGCATCCTTAAGCCCAGTGCAATTGCTCTCGCTGTGACCAGCGCATCATTCGCCTTAGCGGACGAACCTAATGACCTGTCATCTACGACATTGGATACGCTCACCGTGAGCAGCGAAACCTATCGAAATACGGCCACTAAAAACCAGCTAAATAACCAAGTAACGCCGCAAAGCATCAGTGTCATTAGCGGTGAAGCCTTGGATCAGCAGGGCGCTGACTCTCTTTCTGAAGCGGTTCGTTACACATCGGGGATAAATACGGAGCTACGTGGTGGTGCCGTCACCCGTTTGGATCTGTTTAATATTCGTGGTTTCATCAACTATCAGAACTACTTCGATGGCCTGCAATTGCTGTACAACGATTGGAACTTACAGCCACAGATAGACGGCGCAGCCATTGAGCAAGTCGAAGTGTTCAAAGGCCCAACTTCAGCACTGTACGGCTACATGCCACCAGGTGGCATGGTGAATATCATCAGTAAAGCGCCACAAGACGACCCAGAGCACAGTGTCGAACTCACAGTAGGTTCCGATAACAAGCGTGAAGCTGAGTTTGACAGTACTGGTGCCATTAATGAGCAACTGAATTATCGAGTGGTCGGAGCTATACGCCAACAAGACGCCCAAGCGGTGACTGCAGAAGAAGAGCGCATCATGATTGCCCCGTCATTGGATTGGCAAGCCAGTGACGATACCCTTGTAAACGTTAATTTCTATTATCAACAAGACCCTAAAATGGGCATCTATACCTCTTTACCAGCCAAAGGAACGGTTCTAAGTAACATTAACGGCCCTCTGAGCAGTGATGCTTACTCTGGTGATGCGAATTGGAACACTTACGATAAAGAAGTCGCGTTGCTTGGCTTTAAGGTCGACCATAAGATCAATGATCAATGGCACTTCCTGCAAAATACCCGAATTATGGACGCCACGGCTTACCAGGAAAATACCTACTCAACTGGGCTTGCTGCCGATGAGCGCACACTCTCTCGTCGCGCGTATTTAACCGATGAACACAGCAAAGGCATCACCTTAGACAACCAGTTTGCAGCCGAACTGCAACAGGGTGAAGCAACACACCACCTGTTACTGGGCTTAGATTACAGCAAGCTTAAGTCTGATATTCGCTACGAAGACGCAGCAACCAGTAGCATTGATTTATATAACCCTGATCATTATCAGATCAGTCGTGCTTCATTAGACTTTGCCGCATCAGGTTATTCTAGCGATTTCACCATTGAAAAAGAGCAAGTGGGCGTTTACCTACAGGATCAAATCGAGTGGGGCAATTGGGTCTTCCTAGGCGGTCTTCGTCATGACCGTTTTGAATCGAGCGAGCAAGGCATCAAATACGGAGCGAACCAAGATACGCAGTTAAGCCAGCGCTTTACCAGTGGCCGTGCGGGCGTGTTGCATCAGTTTGATAACGGTGTTGCACCCTATGTGAATTACGCTCAAAGCTATGAGCCTGTGTCAGGCTCTGACCGCCAGGGCAATACCTTTGATCCTTCTGAAGGGGAGCAAATCGAGGTGGGCATGAAGTTTAGCGGCCGCGATACTGTCGCAACCCTTGCTGGCTATCAAATTGTAAAAACCAAGGTCAAAACACGAGATCCTGACGGCACCGCTTATGACTTGATTCAAGTGGGTGAAGTACGCTCTCGCGGCATCGAAGCGGACGTCACACATTATCTGAACGACGAATGGGATATGCGCCTTGCTTTGACCATTCAAGATTCAGAAGTCACCAAAGACAATAGCGGCTTGCAGGGCAAAACGCCAATTTGGGTCCCAGACCGTCAAGCAAGCGTATGGCTAAACTATCAACCCATTGACGGCGCTCTAGCAGGCTTCGATGTTGGCTTGGGAGCACGCTATGTTGGCCAGATGCAGATCGACGCACAAAACTCAGGAGAAGTACCTTCTGTGACGCTATTCGATGCTTCGTTAGGCTATGACTTGGCCAGCCTGTCGCCAAGCCTTGATGGCGCCAGTGTGCGTTTCAGCGTGAGCAACCTGACTGATGAAACCTATTACAGCTGCTACGACAGCGATAACTGCTGGTTCGGTGCAGAACGAAGCCTTGAGCTTAGCGCCCGCTACCAATTTTAAACAGAGGTATCTTTGAAATAGAATGCAAGCACTCACTAACTTAACAAACTCTATTATTCCTGGTTTCTCTCACTTAGAGAGGGTAGAAGAGAGTACTTGTATCCAAGCTGAACAGCCCGATCAAGGCATCGCTCAACTGGCTAATGCCATAGCGAAAGGCGCACCTGAAGCTGGTGCGCCTTTTTGGCGTCTACGGGTTTGGGGCATGCTCATCTGGCAACCCGTCTACCTTGCGATCCTAAGCGCCTATCGCTTACAGACCAGCATTGACAACTTTGAACAGCTGACGTTAAAACAAACCGCTCATTACACCCTTGGCTATCAACTCCCAGAAAACAGTCGAACCATTCACCACGACAGCATCGATGAGGCAATTGATCAGCTAGCGCCAGCTTTAACGACACTCTGCCAAGGTTATGCAGAAGCATTATGCGAGCAAATGCCGGTCCGTCAGCCCCTCCTAATGGCCATTCTAGCTGACACGCTATTTACCACCTTAGAGCACTTGATCAACCAAAATATCCTCGTGATTTCTGATCATAATAAAGCCCAATGGCTTTTCCAGCAGGGTCAAAAATGGTGTCAGTTAATGAACTTAACAGTGCCCAAAACCGCGCAGCGATTGCTCGTTCAAGAGACAAGCTTTCAGCGTAAAACCTGCTGTTTAATCTATCGCTGCCATGGTGCGAAAGAGTGCGCTAATTGCCCACGTTTAGTGGCGAAGCAAAAAGATCCGATCGCTCTTTAGACAACACGTCTTCAGGAAATAAAAAAGCCAGTGTCGAGACACTGGCTTTTGAGAGTTTTGGCTAAATAAGCTTGAAGCTTATACGTCCAAGTTGGCTACCGATAGCGCGTTGTCTTGGATGAAGTTACGACGAGGTTCGACTTCGTCACCCATCAATGTGGTGAACATCTGATCCGCAGCCACCGCATCATCGATGGTTACACGCAACATACGACGCGCATCTGGGTCCATTGTGGTTTCCCAAAGTTGCTCAGGGTTCATCTCACCTAGACCTTTGTATCGCTGGATCGTTAGGCCGCGAGATGCTTCCTTCATCAACCAAGCTTTCATGCCTTCGATGGTTGTCACAGGTTCACGACGCTCACCACGCTGGATGAAAGAACCTTCTTCAAACAATTCATCGATGGTTTGTGCCATCGCCACGATGCGTTTGTAATCCGCTGATGTGAAGAACGCCGCTTCAAAACGGTAACGAGTGCTCACACCGTGAGACATAATGTCTACAACCGGTAGGAACTGGTTACGCTCTGCGTCTTTCTCAACGCCAAAGTCAAAACGGAAGCCAGTACGAACGTCGACAGGCATTTGTGCACTTAGGTTTTCAACCCAAGTATTCACAGTCGCTTCGTCAGAAAGCTGCTCAACCGTTAGTTCTTTGCAGTACAGAAGCTTATTCATAACATCTTTCGGGTACACGCGAGACATACGATCGATGTCTTCTTCGATACGGATGTAATCACGGATCAGCTTCGATAGGCCTTCGCCTTGGATACCTGGTACTTCTTCGTTTACGAAGAATTGCGCGCCATCTAGAGCGACTTCGATTAAGTGCTGATCCAGTGCGGCTTCGTCTTTAATGTACTGCTCTTGCTTGCCGCGTTTGATCTTAAACAGCGGTGGCTGAGCGATAAAGATATGGCCACGCTCGATGATTTCTGGCATTTGACGGAAGAAGAACGTTAGCAACAGAGTACGAATGTGCGAACCGTCCACGTCGGCATCGGTCATGATAACGATGCTGTGGTAACGAAGTTTGTCCGCGTTGAACTCGTCACGACCGATACCACAGCCAAGCGCTGTGATTAGGGTGCCAACTTCTGCAGAAGACAGCATTTTGTCGAAACGTGCTTTTTCAACGTTTAGGATCTTACCTTTAAGCGGTAGGATCGCTTGCGTGCGGCGGTCACGACCTTGCTTCGCAGAACCACCCGCAGAGTCACCCTCCACTAGGTAGATTTCAGAAAGCGCTGGGTCTTTCTCCTGACAGTCAGCCAATTTACCTGGCAGACCGGCGATGTCTAGAGCACCTTTACGACGCGTCATATCACGAGCGCGGCGCGCCGCTTCACGGGCACGAGCCGCATCAAGCATCTTGTTGACGATGGTTTTCGCTTCGTTTGGTTTTTCCAATAGGAATTCCGCGAAACGCTTACTCATCTCTTGCTCAACCGCAGTTTTTACTTCCGAAGACACCAGTTTGTCTTTGGTCTGAGAAGAGAACTTTGGATCAGGTACTTTTACCGAAACAATCGCGGTTAGACCTTCACGGCAGTCATCACCCGTAGTGGCTACTTTTTGCTTCTTCGCTAGGCCTTCGGCCTCGATGAAGTTGTTAAGCGTACGCGTTAACGCACCACGGAAACCTGCTAAGTGGGTACCACCATCGCGCTGTGGGATGTTGTTGGTGTAACAGTAGATATTTTCTTGGAAGCCTTCGTTCCACTGCAGTGCCACTTCTACCGCGATGCCATCTTCTAGATCTTCGCGCTGACAGATAAAGTGGAAAATATCGTTGATGGGCTGCTTGTTAGTGTTCAAGTGCTCAACGAATGACTTCAAACCACCTTCGTAGTTAAAGAATTCTTCTTTACCTGTACGCTCGTCTTTTAGGTGAATCGCCACACCAGAGTTCAGGAATGACAGCTCACGTAGACGCTTCGCTAGGATATCGTAGACAAATAGGATGTTTGAGAAAGTCTCCGCCGACGGTTTGAAGTGTACCGTAGTACCTTTGCCGTCTGACTCACCGATCACTGCCAGTGGCGCTTGTGGCACACCGTGCGCGTAGTGTTGTTCGTAAACTTTGCCGTTTTTACGGATCGTTAGCGTAACGGTTTCAGATAGGGCGTTTACCACTGAAACACCTACTCCGTGCAGACCACCAGAGACTTTGTAAGAGTTATCGTCGAACTTACCGCCAGCGTGCAATACCGTCATAATAACTTCGGCCGCAGACACGCCTTCTTCTGGGTGCATTTCAACCGGAATACCACGACCATTGTCCGACACGGAAATGGATTCGTCAGGGTGAATGATGACTTTGATGGTGTCACAGTGACCGGCCAATGCTTCATCAATGGAGTTGTCCACCACCTCGAATACCATGTGGTGTAGACCGGTACCATCGTCCGTATCACCAATGTACATACCAGGGCGCTTACGAACAGCGTCTAGCCCCTTGAGCACCTTGATACTGGACGAATCGTAACTATTTTCACTCATTTAACTCTCCTGTGCGTTTAGGGACAATTCGCCTTGTTTCATGGAAAAGTGACGAACATCTATCTGATCAGACCAAGTAAAGTCCATACTATCTGGCCCAACGCTAGTAATAAAAATTTGGCTGTCCAATGATTCCAACAGCTGACACAACTTGCGGCGATGATTGGCGTCCAGTTCGGCGGGTAAGTCGTCCACCAAGAACACCAATTGTCGACCACGTTCAATCAGTAATTGCCCTTGAGCTATTTTCAGAGCCGACACGACAAGCTTCTGCTGCCCGC
Organism: Marinomonas communis; assembly: GCF_004363305.1. Taxonomy (GTDB): domain Bacteria; phylum Pseudomonadota; class Gammaproteobacteria; order Pseudomonadales; family Marinomonadaceae; genus Marinomonas; species Marinomonas communis. The sequence goes on from NZ_SNZA01000002.1 coordinate 396,183, forward strand.
GGGACAAGGTATCCAGAGCATCCCCAGTTGGGGTTTTCACGCGCAAATCGGCCCGCTGTGGGCCGGTATTTGTGTAACCTACATCAATGTCACGCTGATAACTGTGCTCAATGGCTTCGCTTAACGTTCTCTGAGCATCCCAACCTTGGAAAAAACCAAGTTGTACCTCAAGGCCCGGCGCCAACTGCTGTAACACGGATTCAAAGTGCGGCGTTAAGGCTGCCACATAGGCTTTTCGAGACAGATTTACCTGCTCACCTAAGCGGATCAACTCTTGATCAAACGCCGCCAGTAAATTGGGCGATATTTTACCACGTCTGAGCAAGCTATTCCGCTGTTTTAATGCTTTTTGCCAACCTCGCCACGCACTAATAAATTGCTCGTCATAGTGGAATACGCCCCAGTCGACAAATTGGCGACGAATCTTCGGCGAACCTTCCAATAATCGAAACGCATCGGGGTTAATCAGCTGTACTGGCAGGCATTCGGCAAGCTCGACCGCAGACTGGGCGGCACGACCTTGTATACGCACTTCAACCGCGCCATCGCGGGTACGTTTGATACCTATCGGGAGTTGCTGAGTGCCTTGATCCACTTGCGAGAACACCACACATTCCGGCTGTTCATATTGGATATAGGTTTTGTGTTTGTGACTGCGGAATGAGCGACCAAACGAGAGCAAATAGATGGCTTCCAACACCGAGGTTTTGCCGCTGCCATTTTCGCCAACGATGATGTTGACCTGAGGCGAGGGTTCAAAACGGACATGGGTGAGGTTGCGCAGACGGGAAATGTCGAGGCGAGCCAGTGGCATATATGAGGCTTATTTAGAGGCTAAAGAGGGCGCTGATGCACCCTCTTAGACACTATTACAGACGCATAGGCATCACAACGTACTGAGACGCGTGACCTTGGCCTTCTTCGATCAAGGCACTGCTATTGGCATCGTTCAAAGAGATACGAACTTCTTGCGAATCGATCACACCTAGTACATCCAGTAAGTAGCCTACGTTGAAGCCCACTTCTAGATTGTCGCCTTGGTACTGCACCAATACAGATTCTTCTGCTTCTTCTTGCTCAGGGTTGTTAGCAAACACTTGCAACATACCGTTCGACAAGATTAGGCGCACACCGCGGTATTTCTCGTTCGATAGAATCGATGCACGTAGGAAAACTTGGCGCAGTTCCAAACGATCCGCTGCAACAACTTTTTCGTTATTACGCGGGATAACGCGGTGATAATCAGGGAACTTGCCGTCAACTAGCTTAGAAGTGAAGGTGTAGTCTGCTACTTTTGCACGGATGTGGTTCGAACCAATGGTTAACTCGACTTCATCTTCAGAGTCATTTAATAGACGGTTCAGTTCCAGTACACCTTTACGCGGTACGATGACTTGCGTTAGATCGCCTTTGACGTGGGCGTCTTCGATAGCCGTCGCCAGACGGTGACCATCGGTTGCTACCACACGCAATTGGCCATCCGCTACTTCGAATAGCATGCCATTTAAGTAGTAACGTACGTCTTGGTTCGCCATAGCAAAACCGGTACGGTCGATCAGTTTACGCACACTGCCTTGGGCAATGTTCACCACTAAATCACCTTGCATGTCTTGAATGTTCGGGAACTCTTCAGCAGGCAATGTCGATAAGGTGAAGCGTGAACGACCCGAGCGAATCACGGCTTTTTGATCGTCTAATGAGAACTCGATCACTGCGCTATCCGGTAAGCTTTTGCAAATGTCCATTAGCTTACGGGCAGGCACGGTAATACGGCCTTCTTGGCATTCATCAAGTGGCGCACGACCCACCAATTCCACTTCTAGGTCAGAACCTGTCAAAGTTAGAGTTTGGTCTTTTACTTCTACCAAAACATTGGCCAACACTGGCATCGTTTGTTTACGCTCAACGACACCGGCAACCAGTTGCAGTGGCTTTAGTAACGTTTCGCGGACGACTGAAAATTTCATTCTTTTCCTCGTTAATTCAATGTCTTAGACCAATTAGGTGGTCAATATGCGCATCAGTTGTTTGTAGTCTTCTCGGATATCCGAATCGGTATCCTGCAACTCTTTGATTTTACGAATCGCGTGCAACGCCGTGGTATGGTCTCGACCACCAAAGGCATCACCAATCTCCGGCAAGCTATGGTTGGTCAGCTCTTTCGCCAGCGACATGGCCACTTGACGTGGACGTGCGACCGAGCGACTGCGGCGCTTCGATAGTAAATCACTGATTTTAATCTTGTAATATTCAGCAACAATTCGCTGGATATTATCAATGTTCACCAACTTGTCCTGCAAGGCCAATAAGTCTTTTAATGACTCTCTAACAAAATCAGGTGTAATAGAACGACCTGTAAAGTGAGAGTTGGCAATGACTCGTTTTAATGCACCTTCTAACTCACGAACATTGGAGCGAATCTTTTGTGCGATAAAGAATGCCGAATCATAAGACAATTTCACACCGCTTTCTTCAGCTTTACGCATCAGGATTGCGACACGTGTTTCCAATTCGGGTGGTTCAATGGCGACGGTTAAGCCCCAACCAAATCGCGACTTAAGGCGATCTTCGAGTCCTTGGATCTCTTTTGGATAACGGTCACAGGTCAAAATCATCTGCTGACCACCTTCTAACAAGGCGTTAAAGGTGTGGAAAAACTCTTCTTGAGTTCGATCTTTACCAGCAAAGAATTGAATATCATCAATCAGCAAGGCATCCACAGAACGATAGTAACGTTTAAAGTCGTTAATTGCGTTAAGTTGCAACGCCTTGACCATGTCCGCCACAAAACGCTCGGAGTGCAAGTACACCACTTTAGCATTCGGGTTATGGCGCATCAGTTCCGTACCGACCGCTTGCATTAAGTGGGTTTTACCAAGGCCAACCCCACCATAGATAAACAGCGGGTTGTAAGCACCACCTGGGTTTTCCGCTACCTGTTGCGCAGCCGCATGGGCCAACTGGTTCGATTTACCTTCGACAAAGTTTTCGAAGGTAAAGGAATTATTCAGATTAGCACCATGGTTGATACCACCTTCTACTTCGACCTTACGGTTTGGCGGTGTAAGCGGTAACTGACCTTGTTCATAAGGCTCTGGTTCAGGGCGTACATAGTGATCCCCTAAACTTAATGGTGCTTCGAATTCTATTTCAGGTCCGTCTCTATCATCGTCCATTAAGCTAAAACCTGGGCTATAGCCTGACTCGAACTGAGGTTCAGCAGCTGGCGCCACACGGGGCGTCGACTCAGGTGCTTTTTGAACTGGCGGTGGTGGAGGCGGAGGAGTGGGCTTAGAGAAGCCCGCTTGGCGCACAGCAAGCACTAAATTTGGAGCAGGCTCATCTCCTGCAAATTCAGACAACAGCTCTTTAATACGTACTTGGTATTTATTGGTGACCCAATCAAGTACGAAACGATTGGGAGCATAGAGGCACAGATCGCCATTGGACTCGACCTCCGCTTGCAGCGGACGAATCCATGTATTGAATTGCGATGAGGAAAACTCTTCCTGCAAGGTAACAAGACAGCGTTCCCAATACTGCAAAGACACGATAAACGCTCTCCCTGATTGAGTTTCTAATTCGGTAAATTTTAAGCAAGAGGAGGATTCTAACGTGAGGGTTAGCAGTTATCCACAAAAATATGGGTTATCCACGTTATTTTGTTTGATAAGAAAATTTGTTAATAACAATCAAAGTTACCCACAGCAGTGAATGAACACCCCCGATTGTGTATAATCAAATAGGTTATCAACATATTAACAAGCAGGTTAGAAATATTTTATTCACACCTAAATCAGACTTCAAGGTTATGTTAATAAAAGTATTTTTTGGCTTTACGTAACCATCTGTTAATAACTATTGAGGATGATCTTTTTTGTTATTCACATTGGTTGTAGAAGTCTGTGAATAATTTATGGAGGGATTTGTTGGTTAAATTTTTCACAGAAAAGCGTTTCAGGCAGATTGAATTGTTGCAACAAACCCTCTAAAATCCGCGCCCTGATTTTGTAATCAAAACCAAGAGGCTTGGCGGACGCTAACCCTCACACTCAGACACTGATTCAGTGAGATATAGAAATGAAAAGAACTTTCCAACCTAGCGTACTTAAACGTAAACGCGTTCACGGTTTCCGTGCTCGCATGGCAACTAAAAACGGTCGTAAAGTATTGGCGGCTCGCCGTGCTCGCGGTCGTAAGGTTCTAAGCGCGTAATCTTTGATGTCACGCTTTATGTTTCCCCGGCAGGTCAGACTCCTGAATGCCGGGGACTACCAATCCGTCTTTAACGACACCTCTACTAAAGTCTTCGCAGGCGAATTTCTTCTATTAGCACGCAAACATGCCGACAGTGGTCGTCTTGGGCTAATTGTCTCAAAGAAAACCGACAAACGAGCCGTAGGTCGTAATCGCATTAAACGCGTTGTTCGTGACTCGTTCCGTCATCACCAAGAGCTATTAAATGGTCTCGATATCGTCTTCCTTGCCCGCCAAGGTATTCGCGATGTGGAAAACCCTGAGCTGCACAAACGCTTAGAAAAAGCTTGGAAACAACTCGCGAAGAAGGCCCAAAAGCCAAATTTTGAACAAAAACAACGCAAGTCAAAGCAGAAATAGGCTGAAAAATCAGCTAAAGGCTGGTTTAATACGGCGTGATTTTTAAAAGGGTGTTTTCACCTCCATTGTCCAACCAAACAAACTAGTTGAATACCATGGATTTCAGACGTTACTTTTTATGGGGAGCGCTGTTTGTCAGTGGCTACCTGCTGTTCCTGCAGTGGAACCAAGACTACGGCACAGCTGCAACAGCTCAAACTGCCAGCACAACCAGCGAAAGCTCAGTTGTTACCAGTGCAGATTCCGATCTTCCAAGCGCTAGCACTACGACTCTAGCGGCGAGCGACGCCGATATTCCAGATCAAGCAACAACCGTTGCCAAAGGTCAGCTGATCCACGTTAAAACGGATACGCTTGATGTTGCCATCAACCCTGTTGGCGGTGATTTAGTGGAAGCCTCTTTGCTGCAATATTACAAAACGCTAGAAGGCAAAGAGCCTTTTGTGATTTTGGATAATGGCGGCGAGCGTATCTACGTGACGCAAAGTGGTTTGATTGGTCGTGATGGCCCAGATGCCAGCGGCGAGCGTCCAGTTTACAGTACAGAGCAGACGTCATACACCATGACTGAAGGTCAAGACACTCTAGATGTAAACTTATACTTCACCGATGCTAAGGGCGTGAGTTACACGAAAACGTTCCAGTTCACTAAAGGTGAATACAGCATTCGTCAGTTGATCACCGTAAACAACGCGAGCAACGACACTTGGCGTGGTAACTTGTTTGCACAGATCAAACGTGACAGTTCAGAAGACCCAAGCACAGCGACTAACATGGGCTTACAGCCTTACCTAGGCGGTGCGGTGTCTGATGAAAACAACAAATACCGTAAAGTGTCGTTTGACGACATGGAAGAAGAGCCGGTTAAAGAAACCACGACCAAAGGTTGGGTAGCGTTGCTACAACACTACTTCGTTTCCGCTTGGATCCCTGAACAAGGCCAAAAAGTAACGCTGCAAGCACGCACGAACAATGGCTTTAACCTCATTGGCTTCACAGGCCAAGCGGTTGAAATCCCAGCAGGCCAACAAGGCACTTTGAGCTCTACGTTCTACGTAGGTCCAAAACTGCAAGACAAACTTGAAGCAACCGCTGAAAACCTAGACCTAACCGTAGACTATGGTTGGTTGTGGTGGTTGGCGAAACCACTGTTCTGGTTGCTAACAGCGATTCAATCGTTTGTCGTGAACTGGGGTGTTGCCATTATCTTGATCGTAGTCTGTGTGAAGGCACTGTTCTTCAAACTGTCTGCAGCCAGCTACCGCTCAATGGCGAAAATGCGTAAGTTCGCACCAGAACTAGCACGCCTACGTGAACAGCACGGCGATGACCGTCAAGCCATGTCACAAGCGATGATGAGCCTTTACAAGAAAGAGAAGATCAACCCACTAGGTGGCTGTCTTCCAATCTTGGTACAAATGCCTGTATTCCTATCTCTGTACTGGGTATTGATGGAATCCGTTGAACTGCGTCATGCGCCATTTATGCTATGGATCAACGACCTTTCAGCGATGGACCCTTACTTCGTACTACCGATCCTAATGGGTCTAAGTATGCTAGGTCAGCAAGCGTTGAACCCAACTCCGCCAGACCCAATGCAAGCCCGCATTATGAAGATTATGCCGATCGCATTTACCTTCTTCTTCTTGTGGTTCCCTGCAGGTCTAGTACTTTACTGGGTAGTGAACAACACATTGTCGATCATCCAGCAGTACGTCATTACGAAGAACATAGAGAAAGGCGAAGGTTAATACAGCCTGTTCTCTGGTTCGAAAAAGGCTTCCTACGGGAGGCCTTTTTGCTATGAACGTCTTACACTTAGCTTAATTCTTAATTGATTGCACAGGTCACCATGTCAGATTTTCAACAGCTCATTGACCAAGATACCATCGTTGCTCAAGCCACAGCGCCCGGTCGTGGCGGCGTTGGCATCGTGCGTCTTTCCGGCGCAAAAAGTCTTGAGATAGCCAAGACTATTATCGGTTTTGAACCCACACCGCGTCATGCTCACTATGTCCCTTTTAAGGATACCGAAGGAGAGCAACTGGACATGGGGATCGCGTTGTACTTCCCAGGTCCTAACTCCTTCACAGGTGAGGATGTATTCGAACTACAAGGCCACGGTGGCCCAGTGATCATCGATATGCTGCTAAGCCGCTGTATGGCGCTCGGCGCACGTCTAGCACGTCCTGGTGAGTTCTCTGAGCGCGCCTTCTTAAACGATAAGATGGACCTTACTCAAGCTGAAGCCATTGCCGATTTGATCGACTCATCGTCAGAGCAGGCCGCCAAATGCGCTCTGCGTTCCTTGCAAGGCGCGTTTTCAAAGCGCATCGATGAACTGGTGGAAGCCTTGATTCATCTGCGTATTTATGTGGAAGCCGCCATCGATTTTCCGGAAGAGGAAATCGACTTTATCGGTGATGGTAAAGTGGCCGCAGACCTTGAAGACATTCGCAACAAACTGCACGGCGTGATGAAAGAAGCCAACCAAGGGGCTTTATTACGTGAAGGTATGAGTGTAGTTATCGCTGGGCGTCCAAATGCAGGTAAGTCCAGTCTTTTGAACGCCTTATCAGGTAAAGAATCCGCCATTGTAACCTCCATTGAAGGCACCACGCGAGATGTCTTGCGTGAGCACATTCATATCGATGGCATGCCACTGCATATCATCGATACCGCAGGATTACGTGATAGCCCAGACGAAGTAGAGCGCATTGGTATCCAGCGTGCTTGGGAAGAAATTCATAAGGCGGATCGCATTCTATTGATGGTTGATAGCCAATCTGTCGACTCCAATGACCCGAATGAAATCTGGCCTGAGTTTATGGGACAGCTGAAGTCACGTGATCACTTAACCTTGGTGCGTAACAAAGTCGATCTAACGCAAGAAAACACAGGCTATGAAGACATCAACGGCCTACCAGTTATTTCGCTTTCCGCCAAAACCAACGATGGTGTTGAAGCATTAAAAACCCACCTAAAAAGCATCATGGGGTTTGACAGCACCACAGAAGGGGGCTTTATCGCCCGTCGTCGTCATATCGAAGCGCTGCAAAAAGCCAACCGCTTCTTGGACGCAGGCTTTGAGCAACTTCATGGTTATGGCGCAGGGGAGCTATTGGCCGAAGATTTGAAAGAAGCCCAAGAAGCCTTGAGTGAAATCACAGGCGCGTTTACCAGTGATGATTTGCTTGGACGCATCTTTGGATCATTCTGTATCGGTAAATAATCGATAATCAGCAAAAAATACCTGCAAAACGCCCGCAAAATGCGGGCGTTTTTGTAGCAAATGAATGACTTAAAAAGCGATTAAACCTTTACAATCACTCGACCACGTACAGAACCATCCAGTAGCTTTTCTGCATAGTCTAGGCTGTCTGCAAGACTAATTGTCGCGCCAATTTGATCTAAGTCTTCCGCCGACAACAGTTCTGCTAAGCGTTGCCACGCCGTTTCTCGGTCTGCAAGGGGGCGCATGACACTGTCAATGCCGTACAAGGTAATACCGCGAAGAATGAAGGGCATCACGGTAGCAGGGAAGTCCATGCCTTGGGCGAGACCACAGCTCGTCACAGCACCACCGTAACGAGTGCTAGCGCAAGCATTCACCAAGGTATGACTGCCAACACAGTCCACCACGCCAGCCCAACGCTCTTTCTGTAATGGACGACCAGACTCACAGAGTTCAGATCGATCAATGATATCACTCGCGCCAAGACGTTTTAGATAATCAGACTCTTCTGGACGCCCCGTGCTCGCCACCACATCAAAGCCTAACTTACTTAGGATACGCACTGCATAGCTACCGACTCCGCCATTCGCTCCCGTCACTAAAATAGGGCCGTGAGCAGGGGTTAAGCCATGCTTTTCCAGCGCTAAAACACTTAACATAGCCGTGTAACCCGCGGTACCAATGGCCATCGCTTGTTCCGGTGTAAATGCGGTCGGTAAAGCAATCAACCAATCGCTTTTTAAGCTGGCGCGCTCCGCCAAACCACCCCAATGGGTTTCACCTACGCCAAAGCCATTCAGCAAGACTTGATCACCCGCTTGGAAGCGATCACTGTCCGAGGACAGCACTTCTCCAACCAAATCGATACCTGGCACCATTGGAAATTGGCGAACCACTGGCGATTTACCAGTGATAGCAAGTGCGTCTTTGTAGTTCAAAGTGCTGGCGGTGACTGCAATTTGTACATCACCTTCCGGTAATTCCTGTTCTGACACCTTGCTCAAAGTGGCTTGATATCCCTGTTCGCTTTTATTAATCAGTATTGCGTTAAACATTGACCTCTCCTAATTAGACCAAGTGTCTAGAAATAGACAAATGTGTTAGCGGGGTAAGCCCGCTAAGTAAAATTTTTCAAACTGTAGCAATGGGCTACTCGATCTGGTTAATCGAGCCCGTGCTACGGCGCCTTCCCAACCTACCCAAAACACATGAGCGAGAGCTTTTACATCAGCATGTTCATCAATCAAGCCCTGCTCTTGAGCTAGTGTTAAGCAATCCGCGACTTTGTTTTGCCAACTTTGGTAGGTATCTAATACCGCTTGGCGAATCGATTCAGGTAGAACCGTTGCTTCCTGTTCTAAATTGCCCACTAGGCAGCCTCGCTTGAAAGCATACTTCTCCATTCCAGCTTTCGCTGATTCAATAAAATTACGCAGACGTGTCAAAGGCGGTAGCGTTTCATCCAGTAAATAGCGATCAAGCTTCGCCTCAAAAAACGACCGATATCGCTGTAGAACGGCTAAGGCAAATAGCTCTTTACTCTCAAAGTAATGGTAAAAAGAGCCTTTCGGCACTTGCACAGAGCGCAACATCGGCTCAAGTCCCGTGCCTTGAAAGCCTGACTGAGTTAGCCAAATCACTCCCGCCTGTAGCAGCGCTTCTTGGGTATCTTGATAACTGAGATCCGTCGCTTTAGGCCTTCCTCTGCGATTTTTTACACTGTCCATGATGTCTCCGAATTTAGACTGATCGTCTAAAAATAGAAGGTTACTCACAAACTAGCAAGCGTGTAGCGGGTTAAATCTATCCACATTTGAAGAGAAAGTTGGATTTTCTATATTTGTTCACATTCGACTTTCATCCACATGGATGCTGTCAAGTTGTTTTATTCACAAATATTTTGAGATGAATCGAACAAGATGAATTTTTTTCTTATCTTTTTATCTGTGGATTATTTTCATTAAAAAAAGCTGTATGTATCCACAAAAAATATAAAAATATATATGTAAAACATGTACTTATAATTAAACACCGTTCTTAAAACGCTTGTGGAAAAAAACGGGGGTAAGTGGATAAGAAGTTTTGCACAGGTTGGTACTGTTCCACATCGAAAAAAACGGTTTGTATAACTCACACTTTTATCAACAGCATCCTTTTATCCACATAACAGGATTTAGCACCATCGCTTAACAAGTTTTTATGTCTGTATGGTAATGATATATATGGTTTTTTTTACATTATTAACAGAAGAAGCCGTGATATATAAATAACTTAAACATAAGAAAACACTATATAACACTCTTTATTTTATTTTTGATGACCGGGAAAGCGCCCTTGGCTTCTCTTTCAATTTGCAATTTAACGGATATACTTAGCGCCCTGTTAATTTAACTGTTCGTTTTTTATTCATTACCGAGGTTTGTGTGGATTTCCCAACTCGCTTTGATGTGATTGTTGTAGGTGGTGGCCATGCTGGTACAGAAGCCGCACTTGCAGCAGCACGTATGGGTGTAAAAACCCTTCTTTTAACTCATAACATTGAAACGCTAGGGCAGATGTCCTGTAACCCAGCGATTGGTGGTATCGGGAAGTCCCACCTTGTTAAGGAAATTGATGCGTTAGATGGCGCTATGGCACTTGCGACGGATATGGCTGGTATACAGTTCCGTACTTTAAACAGCCGCAAAGGGCCTGCCGTGAGAGCAACACGCGCTCAAGCTGATCGTATCTTATACAAAGCAGCTGTGCGTCATATGTTGGAAAACCAAGAGAACCTTTGGTTGTTCCAACAATCTTGTGAAGATTTGATCGTTGAAGACGGCGCTGCTCGTGGCGTAGTCACTCAAAGTGGTATCCGCTTCTTAAGTAAAACGGTCGTTCTGACAACTGGTACATTCCTAGGTGGTGTCATCCACGTAGGCATGCAGAACTATTCGGGTGGCCGTGCAGGGGATCCCGCATCCATTGGCTTGGCTCAAAAGCTACGTGCTTTACCATTCCGTATTGATCGTCTGAAGACTGGTACACCACCGCGTATCGATGCTCGATCTGTAGACTTCTCTGTCATGCAAGCACAACCTGGCGATGACATCACACCAGTAATGTCTTACATGGGCAGTCGAGCACTTCATCCTAAGCAAATTAATTGCTTTATTACCCATACCAATGAACAAACCCATGACATCATTCGTGCAGGTATGGACCGTTCGCCAATGTACTCTGGGGTGATTGAGGGTGTTGGTCCGCGTTACTGTCCTTCTATTGAAGACAAAATTGTGCGCTTTGCGGACAAAAACTCGCATCAAGTGTTCATCGAGCCTGAGGGCTTAACAACTCATGAGCTGTATCCAAATGGTGTCTCAACTTCTTTGCCGTTTGATGTTCAGCTGAATCTGATTCGTTCTATGAAAGGTTTGGAAAATGCGCACATTACCCGTCCGGGATATGCCATTGAATACGATTACTTCAATCCGCAGGATCTGAAGTACTCTTTAGAAACCAAACACATGGAAAGTCTGTTCTTCGCAGGGCAAATTAACGGTACCACAGGCTACGAAGAAGCCGGCGCACAAGGTTTGTTAGCAGGTATGAACGCTGCTTTACAAGCGCAAGGCAAAGACGCCTGGACACCTCGTCGTGATGAGGCTTACCTTGGCGTCTTGGTCGATGACTTAATTACGATGGGGACGAAAGAACCATATCGTATGTTTACTAGCCGTGCGGAATATCGTTTGATCTTGCGTGAAGACAATGCCGATATGCGCCTGACTGAAAAAGGCCATGAACTTGGTTTAGTCAGCGAAGAGCGTTGGGCGGCATTCTGCGAAAAACGTGAAGCGATCGAACAAGAAACCCAGCGCATGAAGTCTTCATGGATTGTGCCGAATACACCTGAAGCTGAGCTGATTAATCCGAAGCTAGAAACGCCGATTTCTCACGAGTACAGCTTATTAGACCTATTAAAACGTCCTGGTGTTGAATATGCAGATGTGGCGAATTTGAAGAATGCCCCTGAGCACCCTGTGTCAGAGCAAGTTTCCGAGCAGGTACAAATTTCAGTGAAATATGCGGGCTACATTTCCCGTCAAGCTGAAGACATTGAACGTTTACGTCGACAAGAAAACACACCACTGCCAGAGAATATGGATTATTCGGTGATTGACGGTTTGTCGAATGAGGTAAAACAAAAGCTTTCAGAAGCACGTCCTGCAACTCTTGCGGCCGCTTCTCGTATCCAAGGTGTAACACCTGCTGCGGTGTCTTTACTCTTGGTTCACTTGAAAAAACGTGCCATAAGCAGCAAAAGTGCCTAGAATCAGCAACCAATAGAATTGCACTCTAGGAACGATTGTGAGTTATTTTGATACCCTCAAGCGAGGTGCCAACGACATGGGCATCTCGCTTTCTGATGAGACCGTTGAGCGTCTTGTTCAATACTTAGGCTTACTGCAAAAGTGGAACAAAGCCTACAACCTGACGGCTATTCGTGATGCTGACAAAATGGTGTCGCTGCACCTTTTAGACAGTTTGGCGACCTTGCCATTTATTACAGGTAAAAAAGTCATTGATGTGGGCACTGGTCCTGGTTTGCCAGGGATGATTTTAGCCATCTGTTTACCAGATCATGATTTCACTTTACTCGACAGTAACGGTAAAAAGACGCGCTTTTTGACGCAAGTTAAGATGGAAATGGGGCTAGATAACGTCACCGTTGTTAATGAGCGAGTGGAAAAGCATGCACATCAAGGTGTTTATGACCATGTGACATCGCGTGCGTTTGCATCACTTGAAGACATGATTAATTGGTGCTTACCATTACCGTCGGCAAATGGTAATTTCTTAGCTATGAAAGGTGTCTACCCGGATGATGAACTGGCCCAACTGCCAGACACCGTGGTAGTACAAGAGATCAAACCATTGAGCGTTCCTACCATTGATGCTGAGCGTCATATGGTGATCATGACTCGCAAAGGATAGTTAGCTATGGCGCGTATCATCGCAGTGACCAATCAAAAAGGTGGTGTTGGCAAAACGACAACTTGTGTCAACTTGGCCGCTTCCTTGAGTGCCATGAAACGTCGAGTATTGCTGATTGACCTAGATCCGCAGGGCAATGCCACCACAGGCAGTGGCTTGCAGAAAGATGATCTTGAAAAAACTGTGTTCGATGTCTTGGTTGGCACCCATAGTGTGAAAGAGGCGATGACCTACAGCGAAACGGCTGGATATACTGTACTGCCTGCAAACGGTGATTTAACGGGTGCAGAAGTTGTGCTGTTGGATTTGCCAAGTAAAGAAACGCGCTTGCGGGCTAGCCTATACGAAGTCGAAAACGACTTTGATTACGTGCTACTGGACTGTCCTCCATCGTTGAATATGTTGACGGTGAATGCGCTGGCAGCCGCGCAAGGCGTATTGATTCCAGTACAATGTGAGTATTACGCATTGGAAGGCCTAACAGCCCTGCTGCAAACCATTGAAACGATCTCGACGGCACTGAACCCAGCCTTGGCAATCGAAGGGATCTTAAGAACCATGTACGACCCACGTCCAAGTTTGACCCATGATGTTTCGACACAATTGGTGGAGTACTTTGGCGATAAAGTGTTCGACACTGTGATTCCAAGAAATATTCGACTCGCCGAAGCGCCAAGTTACGGTTTGCCTGTCCTACATTATGAAAAACAGTCCCGTGGCGCGGTTGCTTACCTCGCCTTAGCGGGCGAATTTATTCGCAAACGCGCAGTGGCTGCGTAGTCACCATTCTTAATAAAGGTTGATTAGAATGACGATGAAAAAACGCGGCTTAGGTCGTGGCTTAGATGCTCTGCTAGCACCCAAAGCGGCTCCTGCTCAAGATGGTGACGGAGCAGACAATACTTCTGCAACGAATGATCAAACCATTCAAGGTTTGACTTACTTGCCTGTTGATTGGCTGAGTAAAGGTAAATTTCAGCCGCGCCGCGACATGAACCCAAATCAGCTAGATGAACTAGCGAACTCGATTCGTAATCAAGGCATCATGCAACCGATTGTGGTTCGACCACTGGGGGAGCAACGCTACGAAATCATCGCTGGTGAGCGACGCTGGCGCGCGGCTAAAATCGCTGGGCTTGATAAAGTACCAGTCATCATTCGTCATGTAGAAGATTCGGATGCAGTAGTCTTAGCGTTAATTGAAAATATTCAGCGTGAAGATCTCAACCCTATCGAAGAAGCGGTTGCGTTACAGCGTTTGGTTGAAGAGTTTAGCTTAACCCAACAGCAAGTGGCTGATACTGTAGGAAAATCACGTTCTGCTGTGGCCAACTTACTGCGCTTACTTAACTTGACCCCAGATGTGCGTCGTTTGGTTGAACACGGTGACATTGAAATGGGGCATGCTAGAGCTCTGCTAGGTCTAGAAACCGAGTACCAAGCTCAGGCAGCGTCAATTGTTATTACGAAATCGTTGTCTGTTCGCGAAACGGAAAAGTTGGTGAAGTCTTACCAACAGCCTCAGACTGCGCATGAGAAACCATCATTACCGGATTACAGCGAACATGCGGCGCGCATTGCAGATAAAATTGATTCTCAAGTGAAAATCCAGGCCAACGCTAAAGGCAAAGGAAAATTGGTGATTGAGTACCGCGATCAAGCACATTTAGAGTCCATGATGAGCGAACTTTTCGGACTTTAAACACAACTTTGGTGCGATAACGCATCAATATAGTAGACATTAGGCTAATAGTGCACTTTCTGTGCCGTGTTTGTATTGAACCGCCTGAATATAACCCATATAATGCGTCGGATTTTAAATTTGATCACATTGTGTGCTTATTTCGATGCGTCACAATGGTGCGTCAAGCTAGGGGAAATAATGGCTCATAGCAAACCGCTCAAGGCGAGTGCTTTATTAGCCGCCAAAAAACGTGCCGTGTTTCGCTTTATTGCAACACAATTAGTGTTAGTTTTTTGTCTTAGCGTTGGAATTTTTGGCATTTATGATGGTCTACACGCGTACTCATTTTTAGCGGGTGCTCTGGCTAGCATAATTCCAAGTTTATATATGGCGTGGCGCGTATTTGGCCACTCCGGGACTCGCCCAGCCAAAGATGTGGTGAAGTCATTTTATCGAGGTGAAGCAGGCAAGTTGGTGCTCACGGCAATACTGTTATCGGCCGTGTTTATTTTTATTAAGCCCATTGCCCCCGGCGCACTATTTGCCGGCTTCGGTATCGCAATTTTGAGCCATTGGCTCAGCCCACTGCTGTTAAAGTACTGACCGCAGAAGGGAAACGGTTTTAATCATTGAAAAAGTGTGGATGTAAATATGGCAAGTGAAAATCTCACAGCGTCAAGCTACATACAGCACCACCTTCAGAATTTGACCTTTGGTCAACATCCTGATGGTTCGTGGGGCATTGCCCACGGTGCTGAAGAAGCTGCGGCAATGGGGTTCTGGGCGATTCACCTGGACACGATGTTGTTCTCGATCGGCCTAGGTATCCTATTCCTATGGTTATTCCGTAAAGCAGCGAAGAAAGTATCGGTAGATACACCTTCTGGTCTTCAGAACTTCGTTGAGCTAATGGTGGAATTCGTTGACAAGAGTGTCAAAGAAACATTCCACGGTAAAAACAAAGTCATCGCGCCGTTGGCACTGACGATCTTTGTTTGGGTCTTCTTGATGAACCTTATGGACTTGGTACCGGTAGACTTCTTGCCGCACCTAGCATCATTGCTAGGCGTACCATACTTCCGTGTGGTTCCGACTACAGATTTGAACGCAACTCTTGGTATGTCGATCTCTGTCTTTGTTTTGATTGTTTACTACAGCATCAAAGTAAAAGGCCTAGGCGGCTTCGTTGGAGAGTTGACTTTACAGCCTTTCGGCAAATGGATGATGCCTTTCAACCTACTGTTGGAAGGGGTTGGTCTTCTTGCTAAGCCAGTTTCTCTAGCGTTACGACTTTTCGGTAACTTGTACGCTGGTGAATTGATCTTCATCTTGATCGCGATCTTGCCATGGGGCATTCAATGGGCTCTGTCTGTGCCTTGGGCGATCTTCCACATTCTAGTAATCGTACTGCAAGCATTCATCTTCATGATGCTGACCATCGTTTACTTGAGTATGGCGCACGAAGATCACTAAGATCGCGTTGTAATAACGATTTTTTAAACCTTGAAATCTTAAAAACTGTGAAAATTAGGAGTTAAAATGGAAACTGTAGTTGGTCTAACCGCTGTTGCTGTAGCCCTTCTTATCGGTCTAGGTGCCCTAGGTACTGCGATTGGTTTTGGTCTACTTGGTGGTAAATTCTTGGAAGGCGCTGCGCGTCAACCAGAAATGGTTCCAATGCTTCAGGTTAAAATGTTCATCGTAGCGGGTCTTCTTGACGCCGTAACAATGATCGGTGTTGGTATTGCATTGTTCTTCACTTTCGCAAACCCATTCATTGCTCAGGTTGCTGGCTAATATTTCGCTTTGACGAAAAGTGAATTATTAATTTTGAACGACTAGAGCGAGGATATTTGCGTGAATATTAATCTCACACTAATAGGCCAAGCTATCTCGTTTGCGATTTTTGTGTGGTTCTGCATGAAGTTTGTGTGGCCACCAGTGATTGCTGCGCTCGAAGAGCGTAGCAAGAAAATCGCGGACGGTTTGGAAGCAGCTAACCGCGCTTCACGTGACTTAGAGCTAGCTCAAGAAAAAGCTACTCAAACGCTACGTGAAAGCAAGGAACAAGCGGCCGAGATTATTGAACAAGCCAACAAACGTGCTAACCAAATCATTGATGAAGCGAAAGAGCAAGCGCTAGCAGACGGCAAACGCCTACGTGATGCAGCTCAAGCAGAGATTGAACAAGATGTTGTACGTGCTAAAGAAGCACTACGTACTCAAGTTTCAGCTCTAGCTCTTACCGGTGCAGAGAAGATTTTGGGCGCCAGCGTTGACGAAAAAGCACACAGCGAGATCGTTGAACAACTCGCCAAAGAGCTATAAGCGAGGGTCCTATGGCTGAATTAAAAACAGTCGCGCGACCATACGCCAAAGCCGCTTTTGAAGTCGCTCGTGAGCAAGGCCAAGTAGCTGAGTGGGCCAATATGCTAAGCATATTGGCTACTGCTACAGAAGAAGCCAAGCTAAACGAAGCGCTTCAGAACCCAGCTTTTAGTGCGCAAGAGAAGGCAACAGCTCTAGCGGAAGTGTGCAACGAAGTAGTCACTGAGCAAGGCAAGGCTTACTTGTTAGGTCTTGCTGAGAATAAGCGTCTAACGCTTCTTCCAGCGATTTCTGAGTTATTTGAGCAGTTCAAACTGAACTACGAGAAAGCAGTTGATGTGGTTGTCACATCCGCTTTTGCGTTATCAGCAGAACAAGAGCAAACACTGGCCGCTTCACTGAGTAAAAAATTGGACCGTAACGTCAATTTAAGCAGTGAAACAGACGCAAGCCTTATTGGTGGCGTGGTAATCCGTACCGGTGATTTAATCATCGACGGTTCAGTACGCGGAAAACTGGCGAAACTGGCCGAAGCGATAAACTCCTAAGGTTTCATCTGTGAAACCAGGGTTGAGGAATTTAGCATGCAGCAACTGAATCCATCTGAGATCAGCGAGATCATTAAGAAGCGCATCGAGTCACTTGATGTGTCTTCAGATGCCCAGAATGAGGGCACAATTGTCAGCGTTGCAGACGGTATCGTATTGATCCACGGTCTAGCTGACGTAATGTACGGGGAAATGATTGAGTTCCCTGGTGGTGTCTATGGTATGGCATTGAACCTAGAGCGTGACTCTGTAGGTGCCGTAGTACTAGGTAACTACCAAGACCTTGTAGAAGGTCAAAAAGCAAAATGTACTGGTCGTATCCTTGAAGTACCAGTAGGCCCTGAGCTACTTGGTCGCGTTGTTGACGCACTAGGTAACCCAGTAGACGGTAAAGGCCCAGTAGAAGCGAAAATGACTGATGCAGTTGAAAAAGTTGCACCAGGCGTAATCGCTCGTCAAGGCGTTGATCAGCCAGTTCAAACTGGTTACAAAGCGATTGACTCAATGGTGCCAATCGGTCGTGGTCAGCGTGAGTTGATCATCGGTGACCGTCAGATCGGTAAAACCGCTCTAGCAATCGACACTATCATTGCTCAGAAAAGCTCTGGCATTAAGTGTGTGTACGTTGCGATCGGTCAGAAACAATCTACTATCGCTAACGTAGTACGTAAGCTTGAAGAAAACGGCGCAATGGAATACACCACTGTTGTCGTAGCGGGTGCCGCTGATCCTGCAGCAATGCAGTTCTTGGCTCCATACTCTGGCTGTACTATGGGCGAATACTTCCGTGACCGCGGTGAAGACGCATTGATCGTATTTGATGACTTGACGAAACAAGCTTGGGCTTACCGTCAAATCTCATTGCTACTACGTCGTCCACCAGGCCGTGAAGCATACCCAGGTGACGTTTTCTACTTGCACTCTCGTCTACTAGAGCGTGCGTCTCGCGTAAGCGCAGAATACGTAGAGAAGTTCACTAACGGTGAAGTTAAAGGTCAAACAGGTTCTTTGACTGCTCTACCTATCATCGAGACTCAAGGTGGTGACGTATCTGCGTTCGTACCAACGAACGTAATCTCTATCACTGACGGTCAGATCTTCCTAGAAACTAGCTCATTCAACGCCGGTATCCGTCCTGCGATGAACGCTGGTATCTCGGTATCTCGTGTAGGTGGTGCAGCGCAGACTAAGATCATCAAGAAGCTAGGTGGTGGTATCCGTCTTGCTCTAGCTCAGTACCGTGAATTGGCGGCATTCGCTCAGTTCGCTTCTGACCTTGATGATGCGACTCGTAAGCAACTTGAGCACGGTAAGCAAGTAACTGAATTGATGAAACAAGCTCAGTTCAGTCCAATGTCAGTAGGTGACATGGGCGTAATTCTTTACGCTGCCAACGAAGGCTACCTTGCAGATGTTGATACAAGCAAAATTGCTAGCTTTGAAAAAGCATTGTTGAGCTACATGAACAGCGAGCACAGTGCGATGATGCAAGACATCAACAAGTCTGGTAATTACAACGACGAAATCGCTGGTACATTCAAGTCAGCGATTGAGAAGTTTAAAGCGACACAAACTTGGTAATGACTTGGTGGCTGGCGTGCCAGCCACCAATCATCTCTGCAGTTTGTGAATTAACATTCTCACAAGGGCAGGTCTAATATGGCAGTCGGAAAAGAGATACGCGCTCAGATTGGGAGCATTAACAATACGCGAAAAATTACCCGCGCAATGGAAAAAGTTGCTGCGAGTAAAACGCGTAAGGCTCAGGATCGTATGGCCTCTTCTCGTCCGTATGCAGATCGTATTCGTCAGGTGATTGGTCACTTGGCTAACGCGAATCCTGAGTATAAGCACCGTTACCTAACCGAGCGTGAAATCAAGCGAGTTGGTTACGTCATCGTATCCAGTGACCGTGGTTTGTGTGGTGGCTTGAACGTAAACGCGTTTAAAGCTGCGATCAAAGACATGAAGCAATACGTTGAAGCAGGGGTCGAAATTGAGATCTGTGCTGTTGGCTCAAAAGCTGTGTCTTTCTTCAAAAACTACGGTGGTAATGTAGCTGCGGCAGTAACTGGCCTAGGTGATGCGCCTGAAGCGTCACGTTTGGTTGGTAGTGTTAAAGTTATGTTGGATGCGTTTGATGAAGGTCGCATCGACCGTCTAGTTATGGTGTCTAACGAGTTCGTTAACACAATGACTCAGAAACCAAATGTCGAGCAACTTTTGCCGCTACAAGCAGAAGAAAATGCAGAACTGAAACACCACTGGGACTACTTGTACGAACCCGATGCAGTCGAGATCCTAAACGATCTTTTGGTTCGTTACATCGAATCTCAGGTGTACCAGGCCGTTGTTGAAAACATTGCGTGTGAACAAGCCGCTCGAATGCTGGCTATGAAGAACGCAACCGACAACGCGGGCAACATCATTGATGAGTTGCAGTTGGTATACAACAAGGCACGTCAGGCAGCCATTACTCAGGAAATTTCTGAGATTGTTGGCGGCGCGGCAGCGGTTTAAGGTATCAAGGTATTAAGAGGATCCGAACATGAGTAGCGGACAAATCGTACAGATTATCGGCGCGGTAATCGACGTGGAATTCCCACGCGACAATGTGCCAAAAGTATACGACGCCCTCACTATCGAGGGTAAAGAGCTGGTGTTGGAAGTTCAACAACAGCTAGGCGACGGTATCGTACGTACTATCGCCATGGGTTCTACAGAAGGTCTTAAGCGTAACCTAGAAGTTCAAAACACTGGTAAGCCTGTGTCTGTACCGGTTGGTACAAAAACTCTAGGTCGTATCATGGACGTTCTAGGTAACCCGATCGATGAGAAAGGCGCAATCGGTGAAGAAGAGCGTTGGTCTATCCACCGCGAAGCTCCATCTTACGCTGATCAAGCATCAGGTAACGAACTTCTAGAAACGGGTATCAAGGTAATCGACCTTGTTTGTCCTTTCGCGAAAGGTGGTAAAGTTGGTCTGTTCGGTGGTGCCGGTGTAGGTAAAACCGTAAACATGATGGAGCTTATCCGTAACATCGCGATCGAGCACAGCGGTTACTCTGTATTCGCAGGTGTAGGTGAGCGTACTCGTGAGGGTAACGACTTCTACCACGAGATGACTGACTCGAACGTAATCGACAAAGTATCTCTAGTATACGGTCAGATGAACGAGCCACCAGGTAACCGTCTACGTGTAGCACTAACAGGTCTTACTATGGCGGAAAAATTCCGTGATGAAGGCCGCGACGTACTATTCTTCGTCGACAACATCTACCGTTACACACTAGCGGGTACTGAAGTATCAGCACTTCTAGGTCGTATGCCTTCTGCGGTAGGTTACCAGCCAACTCTTGCAGAAGAGATGGGTGTACTTCAAGAGCGTATCACGTCGACTAAGACTGGTTCGATCACGTCTATCCAAGCGGTATACGTACCTGCGGATGACTTGACTGACCCATCTCCAGCGACAACGTTCTCGCACTTGGATGCAACAGTTGTATTGTCTCGTGACATCGCTGCGCTAGGTATCTACCCAGCAATCGACCCACTAGACTCTACTTCTCGTCAGCTTGATCCACTAGTAATCGGTCAAGAGCACTACGATGTAGCACGTGGCGTACAAACAGTACTTCAGCGTTACAAAGAGCTTAAAGACATCATCGCGATCCTAGGTATGGACGAGCTATCTGAAGAAGATAAGCAGACAGTAAACCGTGCTCGTAAGATCCAGCGTTTCTTGTCTCAGCCTTTCTTCGTAGCGGAAGTATTCACTGGTGCTCCAGGTAAATACGTTTCTTTGAAAGACACTATCCGTGGCTTCCAAGGCATCCTAAACGGCGAATTCGACGAGCTTCCAGAGCAAGCGTTCTACATGATCGGTAGCATCGAAGAAGCGGTTGAGAAAGCTAAGAAACTTTAATCCACGCAGTGTCAGCGAGTTACGGCTCGCTGGCAACGCCTGACTTGAAAGAGGCAACTTATGGCTATCACGGTACAATGCGATATCGTAAGCGCTGAACAAGAGATCTTCTCAGGTTCTGTTGAGACTCTTGTGGCTGCAGGTAGTTATGGCGATCTAGGTATCTACCCAGGTCACGCGCCTTTGTTGACTACGTTGCAACCAGGCCCTGTTCGTGTGATTAAGCAAAACGGTGAACAAGAAGTTATCTTCGTTTCTGGCGGCTTCCTAGAAGTTCAGCCACACCGTGTAACTGTCTTAGCAGATACCGCTATTCGCGCGGACGATCTTGATGAGGCAGCAGCACTTGAAGCACAGAAACACGCTCAAGATCTGTTGAATCAGCAACAATCTGATTTGGACTACAGCCGTGCAACGGCTGAATTGGCGGAAGCCGTAGCTCGTCTACGTACTATCCAACAATACCGTCACGTAAAATAATCGCGACGCTTCAGTCCTAAAAAAGCAGCCACTGGCTGCTTTTTTTATGCCTGCCGTTTTTAATAATCCTTTTAATGGTCACATTATATGTGAGTATTTGGAGTACATTGACCAAACTTGGAAGGATTTATGCATTCCAATTAACCCGCAAGTTAATTAAGTAAAAGGGAGTTTTAATGAGCCGTACCATTTTATGTGACATCGTCAGTGCCGAGCGTACTCTGTTTTCCAGTCCCGTACGCTATATAGTCGTCGCAGCAGAGCTTGGCGAGGTTGGTGTCTTCCCGGGTCATGCACCGCTTCTCACCATGTTAAAAGCCGGCAGCGCGCGTTTGGTAAAAGAAGATGGCAGTGAGGACATGATCTTTATTTCAGGTGGTTTTATGGAAGTGCAGCCGCACAAGGTGATTTTATTGGCAGACTTTGCGGAACGTGCGGGTGAGCTGGATATGGAAGAAGCACTGGCAGCTAAGCAGCACGCAGAGGAGCATTTAGGTTCTTCGAGTAATGACCTAGACCATACTCGTGCTTTGAAGGAGTTGAACGAAGCAACGGCACGTATTAAAGCGATTGAGCAAAGTCGCAAAATAGGACACTTTGTCGACAAAAAATAAGACAAGCCAAAATATTAGCCTTAAGTATTAGATTTATTGGCTAATAATTGGTCTATATTTGATTCTGACGCTTAAGATTGTCAACAATCTGAGTTTGGCAAAGAATAAACATAAAAGGTCTGCCTGCATGTCATATCAAATAGAATATCAACGAGCCTGCGCCGAGCCAGAGGCGTTTTGGCGTGAAAAAGCTCAAGCCTTGGAATGGTTTAAATTCCCGAAAACCGTATTATCTCAGGACGAACAGGGGATGGATCGATGGTTTGCTGATGGCGAGTTAAATACTTGCTACTTAGCGCTCGATTATCATGTGAAAAATGGCCGTGCCGAGCAAACGGCTCTAATCTACGACTCTCCCGTCACCGATACGAAGAAGACTTACAGCTACCAAGAACTACTTAATGAAGTATCTTTGTTTGCTGGTGCGCTGAAACAGCAAGGTGTCGAAAAAGGCGATACCGTTGTTATCTACATGCCCATGATCCCCCAAGCTTTAATCGCCATGCTGGCTGTCGCTCGTTTGGGTGCCATACATTCCGTGGTATTTGGTGGTTTTGCTGCTCATGAGCTTGCGGTTCGTATCGACGATGCCAAGCCTAAAGCCATCGTCACCGCGTCTTGTGGCATCGAAATTTGTCGTGTCATTGCCTATAAGCCATTACTTGATGAAGCCCTTAAGCAAGCTGATCACACGCCAAATGCTTGCATTGTTTATCAACGAGAACAACAACTTGCACTGCTTAAAGAAGGTCGAGATCTTGACTGGAGCCATGCAGTGAGCGAGGCAAAACCGACCGACTGTACCCCCGTTAAAGCAACGGATCCGCTCTATATCCTCTATACCTCTGGTACGACAGGTAAGCCAAAAGGTGTGGTGCGTGATAACGGTGGCCATGCCGTAGCACTCAATTATTCTATGCAAGCGATCTACAACATGAGTCCAGGAGAAGTGTTCTGGGCGGCATCCGATGTGGGTTGGGTAGTGGGGCATTCTTACATCGTCTACGGCCCGCTGATCTACGGCTGTACAACAGTGATGTACGAAGGCAAGCCAATCATGACACCGAATGCGGGTGAGTTCTGGCGTGTTTGCAAAGAGTATGATGTTAAAACGTTGTTCGCCGCGCCGACAGCCTTTCGTGCCATTCGTAAAGAAGACCCCAATGCCGAGTTGCTGAATAAAGAAGATCTCGCAGGCCTTCGAGTGATCTTTATGGCCGGAGAGCGTTTAGACCCGCCGACCTATGAGTGGACCAAAGCCGTAACAGGCAAATGTATTGTCGACCATTGGTGGCAAACAGAAACGGGCTGGGCAATCTGTGCCAACCCGATCGGTCTTGAAATGAAAATCGCCAAACCTGGCTCTTCGACAGTGCCTTCTCCTGGTTTCCAAGTTCACGTGCTGGATGATCAAGGAGAGCCGCTACCGCCAATGGAGCAGGGCAGTATCGCTATTAAACGTCCATTGCCACCAAGCTGCTTACCGACCATTTGGGGCGATATCGACCGCTTTAAATCCAGCTATTTAGATGTGTATTCAGGTTATTACACCTCAGGTGATGGCGGTTATATCGATGAAGACGGATATGTCTTTATTATGGGACGCACCGACGACGTGATTAACGTCGCGGGTCACCGCTTATCAACTGGTGAAATGGAAGAAGTGGTCGCCATGCACGACGCTGTAGCAGAGTGCTGTGTTATCGGGATTAACGACGATCTTAAAGGTCAGTTGCCGCTAGGTTTGGTGTTATTAAAAAACGGCTACGAAGACCAGGCAGACAGTGTCCAAGAAGAACTGGTTGCCTTAGTTCGTCAGGAGATCGGAGCCTTAGCGTGCTTTAAAATCGCCATGGTGGTGCCGCGTTTACCGAAAACCCGCTCCGGTAAAATCCTACGTAAGCTACTACGTCAGATCGCCTCAGGTGAAGAATTCACCATTCCGTCCACTATCGATGATCCCAACAGCATCTATGACATCCAAGAGCTAATGGCCGAACGCGGTTTAATCGTCGACCAGCTCGCTGGTTAAAAATGGAAACGCTTTTTAAGCAAGCCAACATGGCCTAGCCATGTTATTCCACTGTTGCCCGAGCCTTTACTCGGGCTTTTTTATATAATCAGATAACGATTCATGGAAGAGGCTTTGAAATGTCTGGGCGTAAAACGATAATTTTTGGTAATGGCTTAGGGATGGCTCTCGATAGCAAGTTTTACCTGCTTTCAAAAGCATTATCTGATACTTGGGGAGCAAGTGATGATAATGATTTTTTTCCTGCTACATACCTTAGCCCTGAAACGAAAACGTTAATAGAAACATGCCTTGCTAAAAAAGGATCTCCTGAAGGTGAAGACGATCTAGATAAGCTCCAGACTTCAGTATTTGCATGCAATTTCTTAGATAATGTCGGACAAGGGCTACAAGAAAATAACCTTCATTGGCTTACAGAGCATGGGAAGAATTTCCCCATGGTCATTAGACACTATGTGCATGACGTTGCATCTGTCTTTCATAACTCAAGTTATGAGCTACCAGATGATTTTGCATCTCCATTGAGTGAATTTATCAAAAAAACTAAGTCCCACATAGCTACACTAAATTATGATCCCTTACTCTATAACTTACTAAAGAGCGATCATTTAGATGGATATAATGGTGACCTAGTTGACGGTATTTGGGGCGCTGGCTTTAAAGAATCAAATTTAGAGAGAAAATATCAAAAGAATTTTGGCTATTACCTCCACCTTCATGGATCTCCATTATTCTATGAGTCATCAGGTAAGGTAAAGAAGGCTAGTAATCCAACAATCCATAAATGTGGTCGTCATATTGTTTTAACACATGTTGCTCATAAGCCTTCAATTATCGCCTCATCAGTAATACTTAAAGCCTATTGGAAGCGTTTAGTCAGTTGTATTTCCGAGTCAGAAGAAGTGATTTTATTCGGATACTCTGGATTAGATGATCACCTAAATCAGCTTATCTCTGGTCGAACAAATAACGTCCATATCATTGAGTGGAAATCGCCTGACTATGACGAAGTCGAGAGGCATCAATTTTGGAGTGATGCGTTACAAGTTGATTGGCCTAGACTGACTCCAATGGAGTCAATCCTAGAGTTTATCGACTGGTAGTTAAAGCAGCCTCCAGAGGGTATCAAAGATAATCTGCTGGGCTTTGGCAATATCGTTTGATTCCAATACCACCGCGGATGGGAAGTTATCCCGCGCTAGAGAAATGATGGCACACTTCGGCGGATAGATAGCGATATAGCTGGCGTCGACACTGTCTTCGGTTTTGATCCACTTACGCTCCGATAGCTCAGCGTCTTCACCGCCGTCCCCAAGCGCAATAACTTTTACTTTGATGCCCAGCTTAATACGCTGCTTGGTGTATGTTGGAAAGGGGCGATATAGATAAGGACGGATCGGTTTCGAGGAAAATACGCTGTATTCCTTATGGTCTTGCTGAGACACCACGTTTAAAATATCGCGCAATACCCATTCGATGCCATCATCGCCTTCATAGTAACGTACATCGGTATGATGGAAAGTCGGTTGGGACTGTACCAAGCTTGGAATAATAGTGTGCTTGAGCGAGTCGATGGTTTTCTCGATGTTTTGCTTACGCTCTTCGGCGAGATTCAGCAAAATCTCAGGGTTCTCCGCCATAAAGAAACGGCGTTTACCTTTCGGAAAATAGCTGACGACCCCTTTGCTTTGCAGCTGCTTCAACGACTCGTAGGCAGAACCACGGTTGACCCCGGATTGCTCGGCGATATCACGAATCGAAGCTGGCCCCAATTTCAGCAAGGTTTGATAAAGAATGGTCTCACGTTCGGTAAGGCCAAGTTGTTCTAAGACTTGATGCAGCATAAACCCTAATTAATCGTATAGATGTAGAAGTTGTCGAACTTAGCATGGTGCTGTTGTTTCGATCTTAGCTGAGATGTAGTTGTGTCATAGCAAGTATTAAGCCCATGGATGGGCGATCCGACCGTCACGGACAGGGATGTCCGTCGGTTGGTACTGCTATGACACAATGAAGTCGTTCATCAGCTGGATCTGACATTGTAGAGCCATTCTGCCTTATCGACGAGATTCTGCAAGGAGTTCAAGAGTGAGTGATGATCAGCGTTTTGGCGGTATTAGCCGCCTTTACGGCCAAACAGCCTATGAGTTTTTCCAGCAAGCCCACGTCTGTGTGATTGGTATTGGTGGGGTTGGCTCATGGTGCGCGGAAGCGTTAGCACGCTCGGGCATTGGTCAGATCACCTTGATCGATATGGACGATGTCTGTGTCACCAACATCAACCGCCAAATTCACGCCCTAGATGGCACCATTGGCAAAGCCAAAGTGGACGCGATGGCAGAGCGTATTAAGTTGATCAACCCAAACTGCCAAGTAAACTGTGTGGAAGACTTTATCACCACGGATAACGTGCCTGAGCTCTTGGATCAGCCGTTTGACTACATCATTGATGCGATCGATAGCTTAAAGCCAAAAGCCGCTATGATCGCGTGGTGTAAGCGTAATAAGCGTAAGCTGATTACTGTTGGCGGTGCGGGTGGTCAGATCGATCCAACTAAAGTGCAGATCGCTGATTTGTCTCGTACAGAGCAAGACCCGCTGGCGGCTAAGCTGCGTAACTTCCTACGTCGAAACTATAACTTCCCTCGTGATACCAAAAAACGCTTCGAAATCGAATGTGTGTACTCATTGGAGCAACTGAAATACCCACAGACAGACGGTACAGTGTGTGAAACCCGTGAGAAAGGGGATACAGAAACCAAGATGAACTGTGAAACCGGTTTTGGCTCCAGCACAGTGGTCACGGCAACCTTTGGTTTTGTTGCGGTTGGGCGAGTGCTAGAGAAACTGGCGCTAAAGGCTAACCATACCTAAGCAATTTTTTACAAGAGCGTTCTCTACTAAGCTGGTAGTGTGGCACTAACGCCACGCTACCTTGGAGGCTGGATGCACGCCAACGAATACTGCAATGTTTCTACTAGCCAAACTTTAGGCGGATTGGAAATGATTGAAGCGCAGTTTACCGAGACGGTCTTCGGTAAACATGCCCACGCAGGTTTTGTGATCTCCGTGGTGGATGCGGGTGTGATGCATTTTAGTCATCGTGGCGCGAGCCATAACGCCTTGCCGGGGCAGCTTTCAATCGTGGCTCCAGATGAGCTACATACGGGTTCTAAGGGTAAAGGAGAAGGCTGGCGTTATCGAGCTTTGTATCCCTCTGAAGAACGTATGAGTGCGCTAAACCAATCCCTATTTGGGCGTTATCAGGCTCCGCAGTTTCGCCAAAGCGTGATCAGCGATGGGCGTTTAAGTCTGCAAATGCAGGGCTTGCTAGATAAGATCCGTCATAATGCGAGCGCATTAGAGATCGAAGAGCAATGGGAGTTGCTACTGGTGAACTTGTTATTACAAGAAAGCCAACACAGCAGTATGCCGACATTTAGCAAAGCACAATCGAATATCGAGTCCGTGCGAGACCTTTTAGCAGATTGCTACCAGCAAAAACTTTCTCTAGAGGCTGTTGCAGAGCTGGCTGGTATCAGTAAGTTTCATCTAATCAAAGAGTTCAAACGCTGCTATCAGCTAACGCCTCATCAATACCAAATCCAACAACGCTTAAACCACGCCAGAGCACAACTTAAATGTGGTATCAGTGCGGTTGATGTAGCACTTAATTGCGGCTTTCACGATCAAAGTCACTTCAGCAAGGCATTTGTCAGTGCCATGGGTATTTCACCAAGCGCCTACCAACAGCAATTTTTTACAAGATAAGATTGTGTGACCGACTTACTCTAATGGTCTTAATTGATCAATGAGAGTATTATGGAAAGCCAATTAGCCTTTTTAGCTGTTTGCTTGGCGTCTGCCGCCTCCCCAGGCCCTGGCGGTATAGCGGTGGTGAGCAACAGTATTAATCATAATCTTCGCCGTACCTTACCAGTGATTTTTGGTATTGCCACAGGGCTTATGTTGGCATCTTTACTGGCCAATACATGGCTGTTAGCAGTGATTCATTCCAGTGAAATGGCGTTTCAGGTAATGACCTGGTTATGCAGTGGTTATATTGCTTATTTAGGATGTAAGGCGCTGTATTACGCTAAAAGTGAAATGAGCGTCGCTGCTAAAGGCTACAGCTTCAAAAACGGTGTGTTGATTTCGTTACTGAATCCGAAAACCTTAGTGTTTTTCGGTGCACTATTTCCAATGTTTATTACCGATGAGGCGAACTTTATTCGCGATGCAATGGTGCTGACGTTGGAGTTGGTAGGCATCACATTGATTATTCATGTTCTTGTGTCTTCAGCGATCGATAAAGTTTCCCATATTCTGCAGAACCATTTGGTAGCGATTAACCGGATTACTGGTGTGATGTTTATCGCATTAGGGATCAGTGGTTTTGTTGTATAGCAAAGCAGATACAGATTACGTCTGAATCTGCTTAAGAATGCCCAATATTCCATTAGTACGAGAGCTGGTCAGGTAGCTGGAAAGGTTGAATTGGCTGAGCTCTGTGGCGAGATCCATAGCTTGTAACTCGGTTTTAGTACGACCATTGGCAAGGCTTAGGATCGCTACTAGCACGCCACGCATCAGCTTAGCGTCACTGTCCGCTTGGAAGGTACAAACACCATTATCTTGGTGCTCAATCAGCCAGACGGCGCTTTCACAGCCTTTCACTTTGTTCTCTTCTGTTTTGTCTGCATCGGTTAGACGCTCCAGCTGTTTGCTAAGACTCACCAACTCTTTGAAGGTGGTTTCCTTGCTGGTGCAGGCTTGCAGCCGTGTTTGAATGGCGTCGCGGGTTAAATCAGTCATCACCTAGAATCTCAATGGCTTCGAGTAAAACATCACAGAAGCGGCGTGCCTCCGATAGGGTATTGTAGCAAGCAAACGACGCTCGTAGGGTGCTGCTCACGCCCAGCTGCGCCATCAATGGATGGGCACAGTGACTGCCAGCACGTACGGCGACCCCTTGGCTATCCAGATAACCGTTTAGGTCTAATGTATGAATGCCCGGTACGCTAAGGGAGACCACGGTGGTGTCTACCGCCGGTGAGTAGATTTCAATCGAGGTATTAAACTTCAGCTCATCATACACATAGCGCGCGAGCTTCTGCTCCCACTCAATCATCGCTGTTCGATCTTGATTAGCAAGAAAATCGCAGGCTGCTGTCATACCAATGACACCTTCGATGTTGGGTGTGCCTGCTTCGAGGCGATAGGGCAAAACATTGAACTCTGTGCTGTTGTACGTCACATGGCGCACCATCTCGCCGCCTGTTTGGACTGGTGTCAGCACTTCTAATGCATGAGGTTTGCCATACAGCACGCCAATGCCTGTTGGAGCGTACATCTTATGGCCTGAGAAGACATAGAAGTCGCAATCTAAGTCTTGTACATCGACCGGATAGTGAGCGACCGCTTGCGCGCCATCCACCAGAGTAAAGGCTTTGACGGCTTTCGCGGCAGCGAGCATTTCTTTGATAGGTGTTTTTACGCCAATGGCATTGGAGATCTGAGTACAGGCAAAAATACGGGTGTGTTCATTAAAATAACGCTCGTATTCTGGCTCCCATTCGCCCTTAGAGGTTAGGGGTAACACACGTAAACGAGCACCGGTACGAAACGCCAATTGTTGCCACGGTACAAGGTTGGCGTGGTGTTCAAGACTGGTGATCAGGATCTCGTCGTCGGGCTTTAGACACCATTCCAAACCATAGGCTACCAAGTTAATGGATTCTGTGGTGCCTTTGGTCCAAATGACATGGTCTGAATCCGCCGCATTAATAAAACGCGCAACACGATCACGGGCGTGTTCAAATTGCGCTGTAGCGCGATCACTCAAGTAATGGGCACCACGGTGAACATTAGCGTTACTGGTGGTGTAATAGGCCATTAAAGCATCCAGAACAGCCTGTGGTTTTTGCGTGGTGGCGGCATTATCGAGATACACCAACGGGTGATCATTGGCTTCCAACTGTAAAATCGGAAACTGAGCTCGAAGGGTGTTTGCATCAAATGCCATACGCAAGGTTCCACTGCTGTCTAAAAACGGAGCTAAATTGTACCTTAAATTTAGTGAATCTCAGTAATATTGCACGTTACAGCGGTGAAACACTTGTCATTTCGGCGTTATTCGCTAAGGTTCATACAGTTATTTTGATTTTAAAATTAAAGGTACAGAGACCGTGGCGGACTTTCTTTATAAAGGCGTAGTGGATTGGTTTTTACAGCAAATGAGCCAAGGCGAGCTATCACCTGGTGATAAGATGCCATCCCTTCGAAAACTGGCGAAGCAGCTTGAATTAAGCTTGAACACCGTCATTCACGGCTATGATATTTTGGCTGAAGAAGGGTGGATCGAGTCGCGCCCCAAATCGGGCTATTTCGTCTGCCATAAGCCCACGGTCAAACATGCGCACTTATTGGCGGGGGACCGAGCGGTGCGTTTTGACGAAGCGTTAAGTAAAAAGCTAGCTTGGTCGGCTTTGTCTCATCGCGCAGCATTAGTAGATCAGAGTGATGACTTTCTTCATCCGAGTGTACGCCAAGGAGAAACCGATTTACCCGTTCTTGGAAAGGGGCATTTGGCAGTAAGGGAAGCCGTTAGTGAGCACTTACGTAAGGTAGCTATTCAGATACACCCATCACAGATTTGGCTGGGTAGATCACCACTCGCCATGTATACCCAAGCAGTGCAAACGCTGACACAAGTAGGGCAAGCGGTGCTGGTGATTACGCCGTGTGATCCTCGTTTAACCTCAACCTTGATCAGTTTAGGTCGTGATGTGGTGACTCTGGCCGCTGGCGAGCACGGTGTGGATTTGGATGAAGCGGTACGCTGCCTACGTGATGACGCCATCAAGATGGTGGTGTTCCCAAGTCAGTTTGGCTTTCCTGGTGGCAGTGAGATTTCAAACCTGAGTTTGCGCCGCTGGTTAGCGATCGTGCAACAGCTCGAGATTCCAGCGATTGAATGGGATATGACGTCCCATTTGAGCTACAAGCCCAGCACATTAATGACCTATAAATCCTTGGATGAGAAAAACCAAATTGTCTACATAGGGGGCGTTGAGTCCAAAGGTGTAGATCGCAATGCAGCCTGGTGTTTGCCGGGTAAGTACCAAGCCTTAGAAGGCGCTTTATTGTGTGCGGATCTGGCTTTGAGTGACCCACAACAACAAGCTCTGATGGATGCGCTGCAGCCTAATCAGCGCCACTCATTAATGCGTCGAGCACGTCAAATATGGTCAGTGGCTGAGAAGTCGAAAAGCCTTTTAGAGGGCGCCTTGGGAGATACGGTTCGCTTTGCTAATGCTAAAGGTGGCTTAACACTTTGGTTGCAACTCGATACCGCACTAACGGAAGCTCAGTTGACAACGCTGTTTGCCAAACACCGTCATGGTCTTGTGCCTGGTAGCTATTTGTCTGCGCAAGCTGAGGCGAAGCATTGGTTAGCGGTCAATGTGACCTATGAAGGTATTGAGAAGCTTGCTGCACAGTTGAGAAGCTGTATTGATGCAGCGCAACAAGAGCAAGCAGCAGTAGCGAGTGTAGAAACTGATGAGGCGCAATCTGAAGTTTCTGAATCAAGCACTGAGGTGACGACGCCTGAAGCGCTTGATGAAACACTGAGCGAAACGCTGAGTGTTGACGAAGTGATGGGAACGGAAGCGGCTGAAGACTTAGGACAGGAAGTTGAAGCTACTTATCAGGAAAATGAGGTCAATGCAGAGACTGAGGCCGCAGAAGACGTCACTGAGGCAAACCAGAAGGAAGAGAATGGTCAACCTGAGCCAGCGGGCATGCTGCTTGAGCCAAGTGATTTTGCTATAGAAGACGTGATGTTAAAGCAGGAAGACGAAGTGTCGCCTGATAGCGAAGTATCACAGAAACCTGATGCTGAAGAGAAACCAAAAGAGAAGAGCACCAAGACGGTTTATAACCCGATGCTTGATCTCATTAACCACGATTTTGGTTAGTCCGTTAAAGTATGCGAAAGCGAGCGGAGGCCGTTAGGCATCCGCTTCTTTTAAGTAGTGTTCTATCTGGGCTTGCATAGGCTTGTGGTCTTGGTAATTGATGGGAATATTTATCAGCTTTTCCCCGATCAATAACGCCAACGATGGAAATGAGTTCAGTCCAAGGTGGCGCGCGTTCTCGATTTCTTCTTCCACTAGTCCGTGCTGTTTGATGTAGTCCATGCTCTTGAGAAACCCTGCTCGACTCAGACCAATATGCTCTGCGCAATCGGCTAAGACATCGAGATCGGATGGGTTTTTAGCCTCTAAATAATAGGCTTTCTGGATCGCGTGATACATTTCCATTTCTAGATTTTCATCACGTGCTACGAGACAAGCACGATTGGCTGGGTAGGTTGAACGACGTGGCTCTGTATGACGCCAGAAGTCATAGTTAAATTCTGTACCCAATTCTGATGCAATACGTTGCCAAGTGGCTTCTAGTTTCTGACGCATTTCCATCGGCATGGGCACATCAGAGTCCGGTGCTAAGCCTCCGAGCATGGGTTGAATCGTCAAATCTTCCCGATCGATACGTTTTGCTAGGGCTTTTTGTAAGGCGGTCCATGTTGGGCGAAAGCCCCAACACCAGCTACACATAGGGTCATAGCAGTAAATCAACGTAGCGGTCATGTTTGCTCCAGTTATTCGAGACAATAAAAAAGCCAGCTAGACGACGCCTAGCTGGCTTTTCATTATTAAGCGATTACGACTTAGTTCGCAAGAACCTTCGCAATGGCTTCACAAAGTGGTTCCATGTTGTCTTTGGTCATACCTGCTACGCTGATACGGCCTGAGCCAACAATGTAGATACCAAATTCGCTGCGCAGTTGCGCAACTTGATCTGGATTTAGGCCAGAGAAAGAGAACATGCCATTTTGTTGCGAAATGAACGAGAAGTCTTGTTCAACGCCTTTCGCGCGCAGTGTGCTAACGAATAGGCTACGCATTTCGTGAATACGTGTACGCATTGCTTGAAGTTCCATTTCCCATAAGCTGCGTAGCTGAGGGTTGGTCAGTACTTCAGTGACCACTGCTGCACCGTGTGATGGTGGGTTCGAGTAGTTTGCTCGAATGCAGCGTTTCACTTGTGAGAAGGCTGCGTCTGCGTGTTCTGACGTTTCACAGATGACGGTAATCGCACCTACACGCTCGTTGTATAAACCGAAGTTTTTCGAGAAAGAGTTTGCGATCAGCATTTCTTGAACTTGATCCAAGAACACTCGTAGGCCTGCTGCGTCTTCTTCTAAGCCTGCGCCGAAACCTTGGTAAGCGAAGTCGAACAATGGCAGGAAGCCTTGCTTGCTGCAAAGCTTCGCTAATTGTGCCCACTGTTCTTTCGTTGGATCGATGCCTGTTGGGTTGTGGCAGCAGCCGTGGAACAGTACTACATCACCTTCTGGAACTTGCGATAGGCTTGCTAGCATCGCTTCGAAATCTAGCGATTTAGACGCTGCATCGTAGTATGCGTAGCTGCCGACTTCCAAACCAACAGATTGGAAGATGGCTTGGTGGTTCGCCCACGTTGGGTTGCTGACCCAAACGGTTGCACCAGGCATGTGCTTTTTAATAAATTCAGCCGCGATACGCAGTGCGCCAGTACCACCTGGAGATTGTGCCGTGTGAGCACGCTGTTTCGTAATCACATCGTGATCTGCACCGAACAAAAGTTCTTGAACTGCTTTACGGTACGCTTCAGTACCTTCAATGCTCAAGTAGCTTTTGGTTTTCTCGGTTTCTACTAAGCGCTCTTCAGCTTGCTTAACAGATTTTAAAATAGGCGTCGCGCCGAGCTCGTCCTTGTATACACCAACACCCAAGTTAATTTTATTTGGGTGTGGATCGTTACGATAAGCGTCATTTAAGCCGAGAATAGGGTCAGCTGGTGCAACTTGAATGTTTTCGAACATGGTGACTCCCCGCAAGGGTTTTAAGTACTGTTTTTATTATTCGTTGACGTTTAAAAAATCAGCCGTAATGGTACTCCAAGCAGACCCCTTCCGCTAGAAAAACAACCCTATATAACGTGTAAAGGCAAACGATTTACATCAACAAAGAAGAGTATTGAGTGTACAAAAGACATGGGCCCAATCCGAACAGGGTTGAGCTAAGGTGTAGTTGACCAGTCTCCCAGAGCGAACTGAGAGACTGTTATGGCTGCGGCGGAGCGGTTCTAATCGTCCCAGCCGTCTGAAATCGCATGATTGAGACGTTTTTCTTCCAGATAAGCTTCGATGGCTCGACGTGCTTTTAACATCCTTGCACTGTCTTCTTTCTGGTTACGTTCGTTCTCTTCTTTCTTTAAGCTGATAGAAGCGTATAACAAATCAGTTTTAACTTCGGAAACAGTTTCCGCTGGCGTACTCATCATTTTTTCCTCACAGGTCCATTTCGGATGACAGAAATGCACACATCACTGTCATCGACAGGTGAAAAAAGTCAAAATAGACAGACATCAAGACTTCAGTGATATAAAAAACGCAAAGCTGGTCAAAAATCAACCTATTTTTCATGAAATTTTTATTGGCGGATACGAATGGATGTTTCTTTTATCCTCGATGCTTTGAACGATAAGCAGCGGGAAGCGGTGGCAGCACCTCTACAAAACAGCCTAGTGTTAGCAGGCGCTGGGTCCGGTAAAACACGAGTATTAGTGCATCGCATTGCTTGGTTGATGCACGCCTACGAAATTTCTCCTTACAGCTTGATGGCCGTTACGTTTACCAATAAAGCGGCGCGCGAAATGCAAGCTCGTATCGAACAGCTGGTTGGCGTGCCACCTCAAGGGATGTGGGTTGGCACCTTCCACGGTATTGCTCATCGTTTGCTACGGGCTCATTGGCGCGATGCAGGTTTGAAAGAAAGCTTTCAAATCATGGACAGTGATGATCAGCTGCGTTTGGTGAAGCGCATTATGCGTGAGTTGAGCATTGATGAAACACGCTGGCCACCCAAGCAAGTGTGCTGGTTTATCAACGCGCAAAAAGACGAAGGCCGCCGTGCGGCGCATGTGCCGGATAGTCATGATCCATTCTCCCGCGGTATGCGTGAAATGTATTACCACTACGAAGAAGCCTGTGAGAAAAACGGCTTACTCGACTTTGGTGAATTACTGCTGCGCGCCCATGAATTAATGCTCACCAACCCAGCGTTACTGAAGCATTACCAACAGCGCTTTGTGCATGTGTTAGTGGACGAGTTTCAAGACACCAACACCATCCAATACGCTTGGCTACGTCTGATGGTGGGAGAGGAAGGCTCTATTACCGCGGTCGGGGACGATGACCAGTCGATCTATGGTTGGCGTGGTGCGAAGATTGAAAACATTCAAAATTTATCCAAGCACTTCAAAGATTTACACACGATTCGCCTAGAGCAAAACTACCGCTCAACGGGTCATATCCTAAAAGCCGCCAACGGTTTGATCAGCAACAACGACGATCGCTTGGGTAAAGAGCTATGGACTGATAGTGGTGAAGGTGAGCCGATTTCGGTCTACGCGGGCTTTAACGAGCAAGACGAAGCGCGTTTTATTATCGAGATCATCAAAAAATGGCGTGATGATGGTAACGCATTGAAAGATATGGCGATTCTGTATCGTTCCAATGCTCAATCACGGGTCATAGAGGAATGTCTTGTTAGGGAACAAATTGCTTATCGTATCTACGGTGGGCACAGATTCTATGACCGTTTGGAAATCAAAAATGCTTTGGCCTACGCCCGCTTAGCGATTGATCCAAACGATGACGGCGCAATGGAGCGTGTGATCAACGTACCTACGCGCGGCATTGGCGAGCGTAGTATCGGCACTATCCGTGAGATCGCTCGTGATCAAGGCTGTTCGATGTGGCAAGCTGCCGATCAAATCGTGACGCATAGCCTGATGCCTGCCCGCGCGGCCAATGCCATCAAAGGCTTTATGCAGTTGATTCAAGGCATGGCGACCACGTTGCAGAACCCTGACCTTGGTCTAGGCGATATTTTCGACCAGATCATCGCTGAGGCGGGTTTGATTCCTTATCACGAAAAGGAAAAAGGCGAGAAGGGCGAAGCCCGCGTAGAAAACTTAAAAGAGCTGGTCAACGCTGCCAGCGGCTTTAACTGGCTGGAAACCGATGAAGAATTCAGTTCCCCTATGATGGCGTTCTTAGATCAAGCGGTGCTGGATGCGGGCGAAGCTCAAGCAGATGAATACCAAGACTCGGTACAGCTGATGACCTTGCACTCAGCGAAAGGTCTGGAATTTCCATTGGTATTTATGGCTGGTGTCGAGGAAAACCTCTTCCCAAGTCGTATGTCGTTTGAAGAGCCGGGGCGTCTCGAAGAAGAGCGTCGTCTTTGCTATGTAGGCATCACCCGCGCCATGCAAAAGCTCTACATTACCTACGCGGAGTCACGTCGTTTGCACGGCTCAGAGTCATTCAACAGCCCATCGCGCTTTATTCGTGAAATCCCTGAAGAATGTTTGGAAGAAGTCCGCTTACGCTCACAAGTGGCGCGTCCTGTGTCCATGCAACGTCCGGATTACTCCGCTTCGATTCAGCGTCAGAACCAAAACATCATGCAAGGTCACACAGTGCCAGAGACTAACGTATCCATGGGGGATCGAGTGAAGCATCCGATCTTTGGTGAAGGCTTAGTGGTGAACTACGAAGGCCAAGGCCCTCAAGCTCGCGTACAGGTCAACTTCGACGACGCAGGCTCTAAGTGGTTAGTGTTGTCCTTCGCTAAACTGGAAGTTTTGTAGCGTCGGGTTCGCTAGTGGGTCATTCACAGTCAGTGGATGACCTCTTCCCGTTACCTGATTTGCTTGAGCAACGTCTTTGCTTCGTTCCTCAGCTTCGACACGTCAGTGCAAATCAGGCAAACGGGAAGTGCTTAATCAGTTTCAAAGCATTAAAAGAAACTTCTTTCTTGGTAAAGCGGCGGACCATCTGAGGTCTAGCGGCTCCGAGAAACCAATTGCCCCACGACATATTCCCAAGCCAGATACACCAAGGCGCCAGCCAATAAGCCAATACCAAAGTTAACCAGCATAGGCACGAGTCCAGAAACAATGGCTTCTAGGGCGGGTGGTAGAGAGTCTAATGGCGCTTCGATATGGGGCAAAGCATGGGCGATGATGCCGCCGCCGACGAGGAACATGGCGATGGTGCCAACAATAGATAGAGTTTTCATAAGCTTAGGTGCGAAGGTGACCAGCCCCATACCCAGTGTGTTGAGTAAGCCGTCTTGGTGCTTTTTTGATAAGTGCAGCCCAAGGTCGTCTATTTTGACGATACCTGCGACCAGGGCGTAGACGCCAACGGTCATGGCGATGGCAATTAAGGATACCACCAGCACTTGGCTGATAAAGTCAGCGTTTTGAACGGTGCCAAGGGCAATGACGACGATTTCAGCGGAAAGAATAAAGTCCGTACGAATGGCGCCTTTGATCTTATCCTTCTCATAGGCCACCAAATCTGTACCCTCTGGTAGATTTAGCTGATCACTGTGCTCTCTTTTATGGGTCAGGCTGTGTAGGATTTTCTCAAAACCCTCAAAGCAAAGATACAAACCACCAATCATGAGCAGAGGAGTAATCAGCCAAGGTGCAAAAGCGGAGATCAGCAATGCCAATGGCACCAAGATCAGCTTATTGATAAAGGAGCCTTTTGCCACTGCCCAGACCACGGGCAATTCACGATCAGCACTGACGCCTGTGACTTGTTGGGCATTCAACGCCAAGTCATCGCCGAGTACAGCACCGGTTTTTTTGGCTGCCACTTTTGACATCAAGGCGATGTCGTCTAATAACGTTGCGATGTCATCAATTAACGCGAGTAAGTTAGTCCCTGCCATGGTGAACTCCTGTTTCAGGTCTAGTTAGCCATCATAGTGCGGGGGAGATTGATAAATTGAAAGACTCTCGTGCGCAAGCTTGAAGATCCTTTCACACTTCACCCGTCTCTACAGGATCGGCAAACCTGCTAGTATGTAGCAAATAGAATAAAACATAAGGAAACGTTATGACCATCCGAGTGGGTATTATTGGTTTTGGACTATCGGGCCGTGTATTTCATGCGCCGTTTGTGATGAATCAGGCAGACATGACTTTGTCGTATATTTGCTCTTCGAAACCTGATGAGGTTCATAAATACTGGCCTGATGTGTCGGTGGTGAATGACGCGGATGCTTTAATAGCTGGCGATGAGATCGACCTTGTGGTGATCACCACGCCAAATGCTTTGCATTTTCCTCAAGCGAAGTTGGCGCTGGAAACCGGCAAGCATGTTTTGTTGGAAAAGCCGTCGGTGACGGAAATTGAGCAGATCGAAGAGCTGTGCCGTATCGCCCACGATAAAGGTTTAATCTTCACGGTGTATCAAAATCGCCGCTTTGATGGGGACTTCCTACGTCTTAAGGAACTGCTTGAGACACGGGAATTAGGTAATCTGAAGCAATTAGAAAGCCGCTTCGACCGATTCCGTCCTGTAGTACAGCAGCGTTGGCGCGAGCAGCCGGGAGTGGGCACGGGTATATTTTGGGATCTTGGTCCGCATGTTGTGGACCAAGCGCTGGCGCTTTTGGGTACACCTGATTGGTTAAAAGCCAGTATAGATACACTACGAGACGAAAGTTCGGCGCCGGATAGTTTTGAAATTGAGCTGGGTTACGGCAAAACGCGCGTACGCCTTGGTGCGAGTTTATTCGAAGCAGGTGAGATGCGCCGCTACAATGCGCGATTTGATGCAGGATCGTGGCATTGCTATGGCTTAGATGCTCAAGAAGATGCATTGCGTGCTGGTGAGTTACCTGGTGATGAAGACTTTGCTAGCCCTGAGCAAACAGCGGTGCGCTACAACGCGCCTAGCCAAGATGACATCAGTGCTTCGCAGGAGGCACTAAAATCTGGGCGTTACGTAGACTTCTATCAGCAGCTGACGGATGCTATTCAAGGTCGCGGTGAAGCTCCCGTATCATCTCGCCACGCCTGTGAGTTGGTGTATGCCATGCAATTGGCGGAGCAGTCAGCTCAGTCTGGCGAGCGTAAAGCATGGGACTACCACAGTGCTTTCTAATTAAGCTGTAAACAATCTTTGACAGATCTCTCAACGAAATTCTGGTGACGTTTTAGAATTTCGTTGAGTTGATCAAGTTTCCAGCATACCATTTCGTTCCGCTCTCGTTCGAGGGCATACAAACGCCTACAAAAACAACAACATCGCGAATTATAAACATTTCTAATCATGTCAGGTGATGAGCCTGTGCATGAGTCAGCTCTGTCTTTGTTTGTCATGCAATGTGTGCTGTGCAAAGAGAGCGCTGTAACTAGCTTTTCTGAGGAATACCATGCAAAAACTTGCGAATTTGAGCAAGCTGGCTTTGGCTGGTTTGTTTTCTTTGTCATTGGTGGCTTGTGGCGGCAGCAATGAATCTAAAACGAATGAAACGGCTCAAGCAGCACCTGCTGCAAAAGTAGAGCCGATCGAATGGAAAATGGTCACCACTTGGCCGAAAAACTTCCCTGCATTGGGTACGGGCGCTGAAAAACTGGCGACCAGTATTACTGAGATGTCTGGCGGTCGATTAAAAGTAAAAGTATACGCAGCGGGTGAATTGGTTCCTGCGTTGGAAGCATTTGATGCGGTATCTCGTGGTACGGCACAAATGGGTCACGCGGCAGCTTATTACTGGAAGGGTAAAGTCCCAGCTGCGCAATTCTTCACAACTACACCGTTTGGCCTTACCGCTCAAGAGATGAACTCTTGGTTATACAGCGGTGGTGGTATGGAGTTGTGGGAAGAAATCTACGCACCATTTAACATTGTACCCATGGCAGCAGGTAACACTGGTGTGCAAATGGGTGGTTGGTTTAACAAAGAAATCAACTCCGTAGCGGATCTAGACGGTCTGAAAATGCGCATGCCTGGCCTAGGTGGTGAAGTGATTGCGAAGGCCGGTGCAACGGTTGTTAACATGCCGGGTAGTGAAATCTTCACCGCTCTGCAAACCGGTGCGATTGACGCAACCGAGTGGGTAGGTCCATACAACGACCTAGCGTTCGGTATTTACAAAGCAGCGAAGTACTACTACTTCCCAGGTTGGCAAGAGCCCGGTTCTGCGGTTGAAACCTTTATCAACAAAGATGCGTTTGCAGCCTTACCAAAAGACTTACAGCAGATCGTTCGTGCGGCAGCGCGTCAGGCTAATGCTGACATGCTTGATGAGTTTACCGCGTTGAACAACTCAGCTCTTGAAACATTGGTTAATGAGCATCATGTGCAGCTGAAGCGCTTCCCTAACGATGTATTAGCCGAGCTACGTACTGCGTCTGATGAAGTGATGGCAGAGGTCGCAGCCAATGACCCGGCTAGCCAAAAAGTCTACGACTCGATGAAAGCCTTTAAAGAGAAAGTGATGAAATGGCATGAAATCTCTGAGCGTGCCTTTATCAATGCTCGTGCCGGAGAGTAATCTTAGTCGGTAATCACTATTTTGAGCCCCTTAATTCGTTGAATTAAGGGGCTTTTTTATACTAATGGCTAATAGAAGCATTGAGCTATTACTACGCAAATCATAGTATCCTTAAACCCCAGATAAACGACCACTGCCTCGGACTACTGAGAGCTTTCCCGTCATCTGGTTTGCATACCAAAAAAAAGTAACGAGTTTTCCAAGGGATAGATCCATGATAAATGCAAACGCTCTTAGCAAGTGGACGCTTGCTGGCATTACTGCTGCCACGTTGATGGCTTGTGGTGGTTCAAGCGAGCCATCGAGTAATACTGAAACCCAAGCTGCGGCGCCCGCTAAAACAGAAACCATTGAGTGGAAAATGGTTACCACTTGGCCGAAGAACTTTCCTGCGTTGGGTACCGGCGCTGAACAGTTAGCACAGAGCATTAATGCCATGTCTGGTGGTCGTATCCACGTTAAAGTTTATGCGGCGGGGGAGTTAGTACCTGCTCTAGAAGCGTTTGATGCCGTGTCTCGTGGTACGGCCCAGATCAGTCATGGGGCGTCCTATTACTGGAAAGGTAAAGTGCCTGCGGCACAGTTCTTTACCACCGTTCCTTACGGCCTAACTGCGCAAGAGATGAATTCTTGGCTAACCCAGGGTGGCGGTATGGAGCTCTGGGAAGAAGTGTATGAACCTTTTAATGTGATGCCACTAGCGGCCGGTAACTCAGGTACACAAATGGGCGGATGGTTTAATAAAGAAATCAACTCCGTGGCAGACCTAAACGGTTTGAAAATGCGTATGCCAGGCCTTGGCGGAGAAGTCTTAGCCGATGCAGGTGTCACCGTGGTGAACATGCCGGGTAGCGAGATGTTCACGGCACTGCAGACGGGCACCATTGATGCGACAGAATTCGTAGGACCTTACAATGACCTTGCGTTTGGCTTGTACAAAGCGGCGAAGTACTACTATTACCCAGGTTGGCAAGAGCCAGGCTCGGCGATCGAAACGGTGATCAATAAAGACGCATTTACGGCGCTACCTGAAGATCTTCAGCTGATTGTTCGAGCGGCGGCACGCCAAGCCAATGCGGAGATGTTAGATGAGTTCACCGCGAAGAATAACAGTGCTTTGGAAACGCTTGTGAACGAGCATGGTGTGATTCTGAAACGCTTCCCAGACGACGTGTTAGCAGAATTCCGTGCATCAACCGATGTGGTGATGGAAAAAGTCGCAGCCAACGACCCGATGAGTCAGAAAGTGTACGACTCAATGAAAGACTTCAAAGAAAAAGTGATGAAGTGGAGCGATATTTCTGAGCGAGCATTTGTGAACGCACGCGCCGCTGAATAAGCTGTTTCAAAAAGACTGTTGTGATGAGCCCCTTAGTCGTTGGATTAAGGGGCTTTTTTATGTCAATTGAGTCAGTGGGTGTTGAGCTATTGATGTGCAGAGCATAGTATCCTTATTCACCAATGCGAAAAGAATATGCAATTTCGCACGGTGCGGAGTGAAATCACTCTAGCGCAATCCAGTCGTGAACTGACAAAAAGAATAATGTAACTAGTTTTCTGAGGGATACACCAATGATCAACGCGAAAGCATTCAGCAAGTGGACGCTTGCTGGGATCACTGCGGCAACACTTGTTGCATGTGGTGGTTCAGAGCAGTCTAGCAGTACCGAAACC
The DNA here is from genome assembly GCF_004363305.1 of Marinomonas communis. Taxonomy (GTDB): domain Bacteria; phylum Pseudomonadota; class Gammaproteobacteria; order Pseudomonadales; family Marinomonadaceae; genus Marinomonas; species Marinomonas communis. The sequence goes on from NZ_SNZA01000002.1 coordinate 438,775, forward strand.
ACCGCCGCTGCACCCGCTAAACAAGAAACCATCGAATGGAAAATGGTCACCACTTGGCCGAAAAACTTTCCAGGTTTGGGGACCGGCGCGGAAAACCTCGCCAATAACATCACTGAGATGTCTGGTGGTCGTTTAAAAGTCAAAGTTTATGCTGCCGGGGAACTGGTTCCACCGCTAGAAGTGTTTGATGCAGTATCTCGCGGTACGGCGCAAATGGGTCACGGTGCGGCGTATTACTGGAAAGGTAAAGCTCCGGCTGCGCAATTCTTCACAGCAGTACCATTTGGTATGACAGCTCAGGAGATCAACTCTTGGATCTACCATGGCGGCGGTATGAAGCTATGGGAGGAAGTGTACGAACCGTTCAATCTAAAACCACTGACTGCGGGTAACACTGGGGTACAGATGGGTGGTTGGTTCAATAAAGAGATCAACTCTCTAGATGACTTCAGCGGTCTGAAAATGCGTATTCCTGGTTTAGGTGGCGAAGTACTAGAAAAGCTAGGTGGCTCACCGATCAACTTACCTGGTGGTGAAATCTTCACAGCACTGCAAACGGGTACTATCGACGCAACAGAATGGGTTGGTCCATACAACGACCTAGCATTTGGTTTGTACAAAGCGGCGAAATACTACTACTACCCAGGTTGGCATGAGCCAGGTTCTGAAATGGAGCTTTTGGTGAACAAAACTGCGTTTGAAGCACTGCCAAAAGACCTACAAGCCATCGTTCGTTCAGCGTCTCGTCAAGCGACTCAAGACATGTTGGATGAGTTCACAGCATTGAACAATGATGCCCTACAAACGCTTGTTAACGAGCATAATGTAGACCTGCGTCCATTCCCTGAAGACGTTTTGAAAGCCCTAAAAGTGGCGTCTCAAGAAACTCTTGAAGGGGTGGCGGCAAGTGATGAGATGAGCAAGAAAGTGTACGAGTCCTTCAAAACCTTCCTTGGCAAAGTATCACAATGGCACGATGTGTCTGAGCGCGCATACATCAACGCTCGTGACGCTGAATAATTTAGCCGCGATACTCTATAAAAGCCTCGCTTAGCCGCGGGGCTTTTTTCTATCTCAACGTTTTGTTTCACGTTATAACGGTCTGGTATCAAAACAAAACAGGTTGATTATTGAACAGCTTCTAAAGACTCTATAATCTTAAAAGATGATGTTAGTTAGGCTAGGCAACTATGATTCCTTCCATTATTTATTACTCTTCTGCGTTTGCTCCATGGAAGGAGACATTGAATTCGCTGCTACAAGACACTCATTATGATTACCAATGGGTGCCTTTCACTCACCTGTCTGAGGTGCCTGTTGCGAGTATGACGATTGTGCATGAGTCGGATTGTGGTGAAGAAGACCATCCCTACATGGGCGCTCGTAAAGCACTCTTATTGGTGAAGGCGTGGAGCTTTAAACGCTCGCTACAAGCGATCAATAGTGGTGCGAATGACTGCATTGCGTACGATGATATTTCACGTATTGCTTCCTGGGTAGTGGCTGAGCAATCGCGCAGTGCCTGGCAGGCTCACTCATTAGATCAACCAAGTTCGCTACAGACGGTTCTAGATGCCATCCCCGTGCCTATTTTCTATAAAGACGAGTTGCACATTTATCGTGGCTGCAACCGTTACTTCTGCGAGTTCCTTGGTCTACCGAAAGAGCGCATTGTCGGCCATTCGGTTTATGACATTGCTCCCAAAGAATTAGCCGATGTGTATTATGAAGCGGATCAAGCTTTGTTGGCGGCTGGGGGTACTCAGGTGTATGAAGCATCGGTAAAAAGTGCTAATGGGGACTTGATGGAAATCGAGTTCAACAAGGCAGTATTTTATAAAGCTAATGGTGATAAGGGCGGCCAAGTAGGGGCGATGCTTAATATCACTGAGCGTAATCGATTGATGCGCCAGTTAGACAAAGCGAGTCGCACAGACCCGTTAACGGGTGTGGGTAACCGTCGTGAATTTAATATTGCGGTCAGTGTTGCGTTGCAAAAAGCACGACAGAGTCTGCGGGCGACCAGCTTATTGACCATTGATGTGGATCACTTTAAATCGGTCAACGATGTTTATGGTCACAGCGGTGGTGATAAAGCATTAAAATTTCTAGTGAACAGTATGTTGGACGTGCTACCAGATGATGGCCGAGTGTATCGCATTGGGGGCGAAGAGTTTTATGTTCTATTGCCCAATAATGATTTAGCTGAAGCTCGAGTCATTGCCGAAAAGATACGTCAGCATATCCCCGAGCAAACACTGTCGTTACGCGGCGGTGAGTTGGCCATGACGGTATCGATCGGCGTGATTCAATTGGGGACTGAACTGCAACTTGAGGACGCTTACAAACGGGTAGACAGAGCCCTGTATGAAGCGAAAGCCACAGGACGCAATCGAGTGTGTTTGGCCTATTATGATGACTAGCTAAAAAACCTTATTTAAAACAATTCTCATTTGTATTAAGATATTTTCATGTCTAAGGCGTAATAAAGAGGAATCGTTACGCTAATACGAAGGAGGGTTGTCATTCAATAGGGTTGCTTAAACCATGCAAAATGGGGTTCCTAGTCTCTTTTCCGATTTTTACCGCCAACATCATGGCTGGTTAAAACGTTTTATGTCGCGTCACCTTTCTTGCCAGCATACGGCAGAAGATCTGACTCAAGACAGCTTTATTCGGCTGATTTCACGACGCGAAAATCTTTCCCAGATTGACTCACCACGGGCATACTTAACTACCATCGCCAAAGGCCTATTAGCCAATTATTGGCGCAGGCAGGATATAGAACAGGCTTACCTTGAAGCGCAAAAACATCATACTGAGTTAGAAAGTGCCTCAGCAGAAGAGCACTATGAACTACTTGAGCGCCTATATCAGTTGGATTTAATGCTGAAGAATTTACCCCCTAAAGCACGCCAAGCGTTTTTGATGTCGCGAATTCAAGGAGTGCGTTATCAAGACATCGCTCTGGAGTTAGAAGTATCTGAGCGTATGGTGAAAAAATACATTGCTCAAGCCATGTTGCAATGTTTGACGGTACAAACGGAAGCATCTGTATGACAACTAGCACCCCAAACAAAGAGCAAGTGCTTGAAGAAGCGGCTTATTGGTTTGCTTGTCTTCAAAGCGAAGATGTTAGTGCACAAGAGAAGCAAGCTTGGCAAACATGGCATAACCAATCTTCGCTGCATCAAGAAGTTTGGCAACAAGTGGAGCGAGTCGATCGCCAGTATCAGAACTTGCCAAAACAGCATAGTTACCATGTATTACACCAAACGGGGCGTAGCCGTCGCCAGTTCTTACTCGGTATGATGGGCTTAGCGGTTGCGGCCCCGATTGTTTGGCAGCAGCGCCAAGACATTCAAGCTACTTGGTTGTCAGGTGAAACTGAAACCACGCAGGTGGGGGAAGTCCGTCAAATTTCATTAAAAGATGGTACACAGCTGTGGCTCAATACGGACTCTCTGGTCACTATCGACCAGCAAGTGCATCTACAACAGTTCCACTTATTGCGAGGGGAGCTGTTTGTGGAGAGTGCGTCCGGGGCGATACCGTTACAGTTAGCGACAGGTTTTGGTCAAGTGTCCGCAATCGGTGCCAACTTTTCGGTGCGCTTAAATGAAGATCATACCTACTTAGCCGTGCATCAAGGAAGCGTGACGGTCACTGCAGACTCAGGCTCCCATACCAAGGTTCAAGCCAAGCAGTCAGTGCTATTCAACCGAACCAACCTATCACCACTTCAAGGGCTCTCTGCAAACGATGAGGCGTGGCGTCGCGGCTATCTAGTCGCTGATAATATGCGCTTGGATGAGTTTATCGAGTTGCTTAATCGTTACCACCCAAATGGGTGGCTGAAATGTTCGGCAAATGCTTCACATTATCGCTTAGTCGGGCATTATTCGCTGGCTGATACGGAAAAAGTACTCGATGCCATCGCGTTCAGTTTGCCAGTCAATGTTCGCAAAATTACACCGTGGTTTACCATTCTAGAAGATAATAAAAATATTTCTCATTCTTAGTTCCCTTTTTTGTGGGGAAGTGGGGCAAAGACTACAAGAACGGCTAATAGCCGACAGGATGACTTTGTTTTACTGATTGTTTGAGAAACTGCCCATGTTTAAAAGAACGACTATTTCAGCGCTGGTTATCGGCGCTTCATTAAGTACCTTTCCTGCCTTTGCAGCAGAAAACGTGACGGGGCCGGAAACGGTTCTGACGGCTTCCTATCACTACGATATTCCAGCTGGAGCGCTTTCTGACGGTTTATTACGCTTTGCTGCAACCAGTGGCTTGTCTTTATCAGCGCAAGCATCTTTGACATTAGGAAAGCAGAACCAAGCGTTGTCAGGGGAACTTACGGTTGAACAAGCACTTGAGGCATTACTGCATGGTACGGGGTTAAAAGCTATGGTGCATGACTCCATGGTACTGCTGTCTGGTACGAGCCAGTACACCTTTGCTGAGCAGCCTGTGACCATGGAGACTCTAGCGGTGACCGCGAAGCGTGCTGATCGTGTATCGAAAGGGGCGACTGGACTTGAGTTGGATCTTAAAGACACGCCACAGTCGATCAGTTCGATTGAACAACAAAGTCTTGCTGAAAACGGCCTTACAAAAAGTAATGAAGCGTTGAATATGATCACAGGGCTTAACGTTGAGCAGTATGAGACCAATCGTGCAACGTTTAACTCTCGTGGCTTTGAGGTGCAGCTCACTCAAACTGATGGCCTTGGGGTTAGTAATAGCTTTGGTACGGTAACGGGTCAACAGGACACCTTCTTATTTGAAAAAATCGAAGTGATTCGTGGTGCCAACGGTCTGCTGACAGGGGTGGGAAATGCATCGGGGACGATTAACTATGTGCGTAAACGTCCGACCAACGAAGATGAAGGCCAAGTCAGTGTGAGCGCAGGCTCTTATGACACTCAGCGTGCTGCACTGGACTACAATAAAGTTCTAACGGAAGACGGTAGTTGGGCTGCGCGTGTGGTAATGGCAACGGAAACAGGTGAGTCGTATATTCGTGACCTAGAGAATGAAAACAGCACTGTCTACGCAGTGGTGGACGGCCAAGTAGGTGATAACGGCATTTTAACGTTTGGTATGAGCTACCAAGATGCAAATCAAGATTCACCAATGTGGGGCTCTCTTACGTTAAATGTAGAAGATGGCAGCCAAGCAAGTTTTGCTCGCTCGTCCTCAACTGCAGCCGATTGGGCGTACTGGGATACCGAAACCACCGATGCATTCGTAGAGTACACACATTTGCTGTCTGATAACTGGGAAGCAAAAGCCACTTATAACCATCGTGAGTTCGTTGGCGACTCGCAATTACTCTATGCCTACTCGACCAGTGGCAGCCTTAATACGGATTACAGCAACTTAGTCGGTTGGCCTTATAAAGGGCATACCGAAATCGAAAACGATCTGTTCGATATTAACTTAAGCGGCGATTTCGAAGCTTTCGGTCGTCAACACCAGCTACTAGCTGGCATCAGTTACTCAGAGCAGAACACAAAAACCTACAGCGGTAGCGTAGATGATTCAGAGATGCGTCAGTCACTACCTTCTTTTCCATACGATGGTAGTGCTTATCCAGAACCAAGTTTTGGTGATTTAGCGCTAGATGGTACCGGTGAGCAACAACTAACGCGTGTGTACCTTGCTTCTAAACTTCAGTTAGCCGATCAGTTGCACTCGATTATCGGTATGAATGCAATCAAACTAGAGCGTGCAGGTAAGTCTATTTACGGCAATGCCGTAAGCGCGACGAACTATCCAGATACAGAAGAAGTTAGCCCTTATGTGAGCTTCTTATATGACTTCACAGACGATGTCCTAGGTTATGTGTCTTACTCCGATATTTATCAAAACCAAGACCAAACAGACATCAATGGTAACTATCTAGATCCAGTAAAAGGCGTCAACTACGAAGCTGGTATTAAAGCAGAATGGTTCGATAAACGCGTACTGACAAGTTTTGCGGTATTTGAAGCGAAGCAAACAGGATTAGCGACTTATGCCGGTATTAACTCTAATCAGCAGTACTACTATGAGCCAAAAGACGTCACCTCACGTGGCTATGAAGTGGAAGCATCGGGCTACTTAACACCACTGACACGTTTGTCTCTTGGTTTGACTCATCTAAAACTTACTGGGCCAGATGGTAAAGATATCTACCAATGGGTGCCGCGTAACAGCGTGAAATTGATGTTGGATACGCGCCTAGCGTCTATGCCAGAGCTAAAGCTTGGGGTGAATACACGCTGGCAGTCTGATGTGCAATCCACCTCTAACGTGAAGCAAGATGCGTACATGGTGACCAATGCGTTTGTGTCCTATGAACTGACGGACGATGCGACATTGCGTTTGAACGTTAACAATATCTTTGATGAAAAATACATCCAAGGTCTGGCTTACGGTGCTATCTATGGTGCACCACGTAGTGCAACAGCAACGTTTGACTACCGTTTTTAAGTAAAAAAAAGCCCACTGCAAAGTTAGGGAGGGCTGCAGTGGGCTTAATACACTGAGAAAGATAACGTGGCGAGTACCAGGTGGAGAGCCTATCCCAACCACGTCATCTATCGCAGGGGTTACTCCGCTTTACTACCTAGTTCAAGTAGTGTTGCGTTACCGCCAATGGCAGTGGTATTCGTTGACACAGTCTGCTCTGTCACAAAACGAAGAATGTAGTGTGGCGCGCCAATGGTGCTTAGGGAGCCAATGCTCGTCTCTTCGACTAATTGACATAGCAAGCCAGATTTCTCCGCTAAACGTTTGCTCAACTGCTGGGCATTATCCACGTCACAGATGATTGCCACGCCAGCTAGATCGGTTGCTTCAATGATGGAATCTTGTGCCGATTCCGCCACATTTTGCACCACGCCTTCAGGAACAAACTTCGCCAGTGTGTCCATGATTTGTTGGCCTTCTGGGCCTACTGTAATCACAGGGTTACCCGCTACCAGCGCTGCAAAGATTTGACCGACTAGGCCAACAGAGACAAGGTCACCTGCGATGCCGGATTGCACGGTGGTTAAAAACACACCGCGACCGTGAGTGGATAGGACGTTGCTTTCACCAGTTGGTCCTGGCAATACAACGGCTTCACCAATTTCGTGACGGGCATTGTCTAACTGCCACTTGGCCATATTGGCTTGTTCGTGTGTTAGACCAAAGATCGCTTTTTCCAGCTGCGCAACACGGCCAGCAACACCTAATTGGTTCCAGGCTTCAAAGACTTGGTTAGCCACTTCGATTTGGATAGGTTTTACGATTGTCATGGGTTATTTCTCCTGTCAGCCTGATTAAACCAATTGCTCTTTCGCAAAGCGTGGTAGGTAGTGTGGGCCACCGGCTTTTGGACCTGTACCAGACAGACCTTGGCCACCAAATGGTTGTACACCTACGACAGCGCCGACTTGGTCACGGTTAACGTAGAGGTTACCAACGCGCGCACGGTTAGCAATGTGAGCACAAGTGGTTTCGTTACGGCTGTGAACGCCCATGGTCAAACCAAACCCAGAGTTATTAATCGTATCGATGATCTTATCTAGGTCTTTTGCTTTGTAGCGAACCACGTGCATGATCGGACCGAATTTCTCATCTTTTAGTTGGTCGATGCTGCTGATTTCAAACGCAGTCGGTGCCACAAAAGTTCCTTTTTCCGCCCATTCTGGTAGCTCGGCTTGAGCGATCAGACGACCTTCTTTTTTCATCACTTCGATGTGATCAAGCAGCATTTTTTGTGCTTTTTCATCGATTACCGGACCTACATCGGTTGAGTGTAGGTAAGGCAGGCCAACCGTCTGCTCTTTCATGGCGCCTGCGATCATTGGGATAACGCGATCGGCAATGTCAGCTTGAACAAACAAAACACGTAGGGCAGAACAACGCTGACCGGCAGAAGCAAAGGCAGAGCGAACGGCGTCACGTACAACCTGTTCTGGTAGAGACGTTGAATCAACCAACATCGCATTCTGACCACCGGTTTCTGCAATCACAGGAACTGGCGCAACACCACGGCTTGCCAAGGTACGGTTGATCAACTGTGCTGTGCCAGTTGAACCAGTGAACGCTAGACCTGCGATGCGTTTATGTTGCGTCATTGGCGCACCTACGGTTGCACCATTACCTGGTAGGAAGTGCAAGACGTCTTTTGGAATGCCTGCTTCGTGCAGCATTTGCACGGCACGGAAAGCAATCAAAGAGGTTTGCTCAGCGGCTTTACACACGACTGCGTTACCTGCTGCAAGAGCGGCAACAACTTGGCCAGTAAAGATCGCCAATGGGAAGTTCCATGGGCTGATACAAGCGAATACACCACGGCCAGTCAGTTGTGACTGCTGAGTCTTACCTTGGAAGTTGGTGAAGACTTTTGGTGCAGCAAAGTTTTGACGAACCTGTTGTGCGTAGTAGTTACAGAAGTCGACGGCTTCACGTACTTCGTCAATGCTGTCTTGGATGGTTTTACCCGCTTCGCGGTGACAGATAGCAACCAACTCAGCGTAGTTTTCTTCCATCAGCTCTGCCATACGTTCTAGGCAAGCTGCACGATCTGTTGCTGGGGTTTTAGACCAAGCAGGGAAGGCTGCATCCGCGGTATCGATGGCTTTGTTTACGATCTCAGTATTGGACCAGTACACTTTACCGACGTTTAGACTGTGATCGTATGGGCTGTTTACTTCACGAACTTTGTCCGTTTCTAGGTTTTCACCGCCAACGATTGGGTAAGCCGTCCACGTTGTGTCAGCCCCCATGAAGGCATCAACAGACGCTTTAAATGGTGTCCATTCAGACTCAATCTCGATGTTTGGACCATAGGAGTTTTTACGGTCAACAAACATGTCTTTTGGTAGATTAATGAATGGGTTGCGCAGCGTTTTACGGCTCATAAGCGTCGTCACTGGGTGATCGACTAGCTCAGAGATTGGGCAACGTGCATCCACTAGACGGTGTACGAATGAGCTGTTAGCACCGTTTTCTAGAAGACGACGAACCAAGTAAGGAAGCAAATCTTTATGGCTACCAACTGGCGCGTAAATACGAACACAAACGTCTTTGTCTTTTATTAGACGGTTGTAAAGCGCATCGCCCATGCCGTGTAGGCGCTGGAATTCGTACTCGTTAGTGGTTGCGCCCAAGTTTTCTGCAATCGTAGCAATGGTCGCAATCGTATGCGCATTGTGGCTTGCGAATTGTGGGAAGATCCACTGACGTGTGTGTGCACTTAATAGGAAGTTTGCACAAGCAAGGTATGAAACGTCGGTTGATTCTTTACGTGTGTAAACTGGGTAACCACTTAGACCACGTTGCTGACACAGCTTGATTTCAGAGTCCCAGTAAGCGCCTTTTACCAAACGCAGAGGAATACGATCACCCACGTCTTTTGCAAGAGCGGCTAGCCAGTTTAGAACAGGAAGACAACGTTTCGAGTAGGCTTGTACAACGAGGCCAAATAGTCCCCAGCCTTTTGTGCTTTCGTCACGGAACAGCTTTTCAAACAGGTGCAGCGATAGCTCTAAGCGGTCCGCTTCTTCTGCGTCGATGGTGATGCCAACGTTCAATGCGCGGGCTTTTTGGATCAAACCTTTTACGCTTTCAAACAGCTCTGTCATGACGCGCTCTTCACAGCCCACTTCGTAACGTGGGTGTAGGGCAGACAGTTTGATTGAGATCGTTGGGCGGTGGCCCTTGTTGTAGGTGTCTTTACCAACGGATTCGATGGCTTGTTCGTAAGACTTAAGGTACTTGTCGGCATCAGCAGCAGTCAGTGCTGCTTCACCTAACATGTCGAATGAGTAGGTGTAGCCTTTGTCGCGGTAGCTCTTACCACGTGACAATGCTTCGCTGATAGAACGACCAAGCACGAATTGGTGCCCCATGATCTTCATCGCTTGGTTCATGGCTTTACGAATCACTGGCTCAGAAACACGGTTTACCATGCGATTGATCAGGTTTGCTGGCTGACCATCTTTGGTTTCGTCCATAGTGACGATTTTACCCGTCAACAATAGACCCCAAGTCGACGCGTTAACGAAGAATGAGTCCGAGTTTTTAACGTGAGAAGCCCAGTCAGCAACACTTAGACGGTCTTTGATGAACGCATCAGCGGTTTCTTTGTCTGGCACACGCATCAAGGCTTCTGCCAAACACATTAGCAAGATACCTTCTTTAGTATCCAGGCTGTACTCAAGCAACAGTGAGTCAATCATTGACATGGACTCATCGTCTTTACGTACTTGCTCGATCAAGGTTGTCGCGGCATCTGTGCTGGCTTTTAGCTGCGCATCAGTTGGTTCAGCTAGCTTTAATAGCTCTGTTAGCCACAGCTCTTCATCCGCACTGTACAGCGGTGAAATGCGCTGCCACAGTTCGTTTAGGGGGCGCTCAAGAATAGTTGGTTGTAAAACCTCGAGTGCGTTAAACATAGTTAGATTCTCCCACGACAACCGGAAATAGTTGTTTCCGTATAAAACCGTTTTGTATTGTTATGAAGACGTTCTACGTAAAGTGTTGCAAAGGAAGTGGAAAACTCAAGCCAGCAAACGTGCAACAAACGTCATCTTCGTACTGTGAGAGAAATATAGTGACAGAGTGGTGACAGCGTCTTTCGTAATACTCGGCTTTTTTTATAAGAAAATCCGACAGAATTTATTAGTGTTGTAAACAAGTCGACAACTGCGCCAATTAAGAGCATAAAAGGCGCGAAATGCTAAAAACTAGTGCGAGTGAATGGCTGGTAATCAGCTATTACGGAACTGTTTTTGATATTTCAGAGGGGTGATACCAAGAGTCTGAGAAAAGGTGCTGGTCATGGCACTTTGGCTGGAAAAGCCGCACATTTCTGCCACTTGAACCGGGGTATGGCCGTCACGCAAAAATAACTGCGCTCGTTCGAGACGTTTACGAATCAGATATTGATGCGGCGTCATGCCTGTACGCTCTTTAAAGCGCTCATGAAACTGGCTCACGCTTAAAAAGCAAAAGTTAGCGAGTTGGCTGATTTGCACACGACGAGACAGGTTTAACTCAATAAACTGATCAAGCTTTTCAATATCTAACTGCTGGCCACGGGTTTTAATGTTTTGGTTGTTTAGCTGATGGCGAATGGCACTGAGCAAGGTATTGCCACAGGCACGTGCTAATAAAACATCCTCTGGGTATTGCTGTAGCTCTCCCGATAGGGCGGATGCCAATACCTGTAACCTTGGATTTAGCTCAAAGTAGGCCGCTTGATCAAACAATCGTGACACCACTTCGTACTCTTCATCTGTGATGGCTTTTTGTGGCGGTACCGGCAAGTTCACCACCATTATGCGATTGTCACCGAGGCCAACAAACTGATGGCCTTCTGCTGAGGGCACAATGCAGCCACTGCCAGAACGCATTTGACGACCACCGCGACTTTCTAAATCAAAGTCGGTGTTACCATCAAGAACGACAACTAACTGATGGTAGTTGTGGTCATGCGTGTCAGCCACATCGGGCAAGCTGAAAACATCAGAATCAGAGGGAGCCAAGTAAATTGCCTACTTTTTATTCAATCAAACGGTGAAAGTATAGCGGGGTCGCGGGAAATTGAGTAGAGGGAAAATGAAAGAGGGCAGAGAATCTGCCCTCTGACGCGGGTTACAAGACAACGACTAGGTTCCCTTGAGCACCACTTTTTAGAACATCTTCATGGGCTTGCGGTAATTCGGTCAGAGCGTACTCTTTACGAATAACGGGTTTCAGCACACCTTTTTCGAACAGTGGCAACATCGCTTGGGCGATACGTTTCAGCGCATCGGGCGTTGCGTTTGCTAAGGCCACACCCATCACCGCTGCATCGCGCGCCATCAGGTCACGAGGGTTGATGTCCACGGTGCCACGGTTACCGATCACCGCCACACGACCACCAAATGCGAGAGCTTTGAGGTCCTGGTCAAGGTTATGGTTAGCCAACATCTCGATGATCACATCAAAGCCAGTTTGCAGTGATTGGTAAGGTGTTAGATAGCCTTCTTGGTTGTGCATGATGACTTCTTGAACACCCTGAGCACGTAGCAGATTTGCGCCTTCAATGGTGCCTGCAGAAGCTACAACGTTCATACCAGCCGCCAGTGCAAGCTGAACCGTTGCAATACCCACTGCACCGGTTGCACCGTGCACCAGAACACGCTCGCCCGCTTGGGCGTGAGCGCGGCCAAATAGAGCACGATGGGCTGTGGTGTAAGGAACCCCTAGGCAAGCACCTTCAGCGAAACTCAACGCATTTGCTAACGGAAAGGTATGCGTCGGTAGGGTGACGGCATACTCTGCAGCAGAGCCAGTTAGGTTGCGTGAGAAATAGACACGTTGGCCAATGCTAAACCCAGTTACATTGCTACCGACTTCGACAATCGTACCCGCGCCGTCATTGCCTGGGGTATGAGGAAATGACGCCGTGTAGTTATTGATGCCAGAACGAATGTAAGTATCAACTGGGTTAACCCCAGAGGCTCCGATTTGAACCAGTATTTGATCATCGTTGATGGTGGGCTTTTCAGCATCTACCAGCGTTAAATCACTTGCTGGTCCATAATCGTTCACTTGCATAGCTTTCATAGCATCTCCTCTTATTATTAGTCTGCGTAGACCGTTTCAGGCAACCAAGTTGCCAGATCAGGCCAAATAGCGAGCAGTAACAGTACGAACAATTGAATCAAAATAAACGGAATCACACCTTTATAGATAGACTGCGTTTTTACTTCTGGTGGCGCAACGCCACGTAGGTAGAACAGGGCGAAACCAAACGGTGGTGTTAGGAATGACGTTTGTAGGTTGATCGCCATCATAATACCTAACCAGATTGGATCTAGGCCCATTGCCAACAATACTGGGGCAACGATAGGCACCACAACAAAGGTGATTTCGATGAAGTCTAAAATAAAGCCTAGGAAGAACATCACCAACATGACGATCAAGACTGCACTGATGACACCACCAGGCAGTTGGTTAAAGAACTCATGAATCAGTTCTTCACCACCAAAACCACGGAAGACCAACGAGAACAGTGACGCACCGACTAGGATCATAAATACCATGCCGGTGACCTTTGTGGTCGACAGTACACACTCTTTAAGAGTTTGTAACGACAGCTTACCGGATGCCCACGCTAGGATAGCGGCACCGAATGCGCCAACACCTGCTGCTTCTGTCGGTGTTGCTAGACCGCCAAGGATCGAACCTAATACCGCAAGGATCAGGAGCAACGGCGGCAACAAGCCTTTGATGATCTCAAGTGCTAAAGAAGAATCGTCCACACCACGGCGCAGCTCTTCTTTTGGTACGGCTGGGGCTTTATGCGGCTGTAGCCACGCCACACCAGCTACGTAAGCAATGTACAGGGCAACCAAGATTAAACCAGGGATCAAGGCACCGACGAATAAGTCGCCTACGGAAACCGTTTTAGGAGAGAACACGCCCATTTCCAATTGTGCCTTTTGGAAGGCATTAGACATGACATCACCTAGTAGTACGAGGGCGATTGACGGTGGAATGATTTGGCCAAGGGTACCTGTTGCACAAATAGTACCGGTTGCTAGGGCCGGGTCGTAGCCACGACGTAACATCGTAGGTAGCGAGATCATACCCATAGTCACTACAGTTGCACCCACAATACCAGTGCTGGCTGCCATCAACATGCCCACTAGGATCACCGAAATGCCCAAACCACCGCGCATGGTACCGAACAGCATCGCCATGGAATCCAATAGGCGCTCAGCTAGCTTAGATTTTTCTAGCAGAACACCCATCAAGACAAACAGTGGTACAGCAATCAGGGTTTCATTGCGTACGATACCAAACAAGCGGTTTGGTAAGGCTTCTAGGAATACCGCATCGAACGTTCCAAACATCGCACCACCGGCAGCGAACAGCAGCGCTGTACCACCTAGAGAGAAGGCAACCGGGTAACCGAATAGAAGAAACACACAGACACCGGCGAATAGCCATAAAGGTAAAAACTCAGCCACCTTATTGTGCCTCCGTTAATTGCTGTTTATTGAATACCACACCTAGGTTCTTAAGAATGTCAGCGATGCCCTGAATAATCAGTAGCGCCATCATAATTGGAATCAGTGTTTTTAGAAGGTAGACGAATGGCAGGCCACCTGGCTCTTGTGATGTTTCTAACACACGCCAAGAAGCGGCGACGTAGTCGATGCTCATGTAGGCGGTGTAAGCACAGAATGGCAATAAGAAGAACAAGCCCCCTAAGATATTCACCCAAGCTTTTTTGCGCGGTGAGAAATCTCGGTAAAGCACATCTACTCGCACGTGTTCATCGTCTTTGAAGGTGTACGCTGCGCCGAGCATAAACACCATAGCATGCATATAAAGCACAGACTCTTGCAGAGCGATGGAGCCGATGCCCAACCCATAGCGTAGCAACACTATTAGACAGGTCAGCAACATCATAAGAAGGGTAAGCCAAGCGACACATTTCCCCACGACGGAGGAAATGCCTTCGGCACCGCATACGATTTTGTTAAACATAGTTAAACCCACAGGCTATTTTTTTGCTTTTGTAATATAGAAAGGCGGAAAAATCCGAGGCGTCAGTCTATTTGATATCCAGTCTGTTGGGAATATTTGAAGTACATTTCCCTTTAAAAGCCCCGTAATGAATGGCTTTGACCGCTTTTTTGCGCTCTTTATAGGGAGCTGGTGAAAAAAGATTCAGAATATTTCAAGCTTTAACATTAATGTCACAAAGCCTCTTTATAGTTCACATCATCGAAAGAAAACGAAGTTTATTCGGGCTCTCTGATAAAGATTTCGATTCATACAAAACTGACGATAACCATTGAGGTTGAAGTGATGATAAAACTAGTTGCGACTCTAGCAGTGTCTACTCTAGCAGGTGTTTCTGCTAACGTAATGGCAGACGTTGATGCAAACCTACCTTCTTACACTAAAGCAAGTGGTGTATCAGGTAACATCTCTAGTGTTGGTTCTGACACGCTAGCGAACCTAATGACGCTATGGGCAGAAGATTTCAAACGTCTTTACCCTAACGTGAACATCCAGATCCAAGCAGCTGGCTCTTCTACTGCGCCACCAGCGCTTACTGAAGGTACTTCTAACTTCGGTCCAATGTCTCGTCAAATGAAAGACAAAGAGATCGCAGCATTCGAGAAGAAATACGGCTACAAGCCAACGGCTATCCCAGTAGCAATCGATGCTCTAGCAGTATTCGTACACAAAGATAACCCAATCAAAGGTCTATCTCTTCCAGAAGTGGATGCGATCTTCTCTTCTACTCGTAAGGGTGGTCACAGCGAAGACATCACTAACTGGGGTGCAGCTGGCCTTGAAGGTGCTTGGGCAAACCGTGATGTGCAGCTATTTGGTCGTAACTCAGTATCTGGTACTTACGGTTACTTCAAATCAAACGCTCTATTCAAAGGTGACTTCAAAAACTCTGTAAACGAGCAGCCAGGTTCTGCTTCTGTAGTACAGTCAGTTTCTACGTCTCTTAACGGTATCGGTTACTCTGGTATCGGTTACAAAACTTCTTCAGTACGTGCTCTGCCACTTGCTAAGAAAGAAGGCGGTGACCTAATCGACGCAACGCCAGAAAACGCTGCGACGGGTAAATACCCACTGTCTCGCTTCCTTTACGTTTATGTAAACAAAGCACCTAACAAACCACTAGCTCCACTAGAGCGTGAGTTCGTTAAGATGGTTCTTTCTAAAATGGGTCAAGAAGTTGTAGTGAAAGACGGTTACGTTCCACTACCAGCGAAAGTATCAGCTAAATACCTATCTGACCTAGGTATTCAGTAATAAGAGATACTGGATAACAAGGAACGTTTGCAGGATGCAACGGAGCAGGAGAGACTTGATCTCTCCTGCTTTTGTTATGTCCCTAACTGTCACAAAAATGTCATAAAAAGTGAAATCGGATGAGTACAAAAGCGGATCAAAAAATACCCGAACTGGATTTCGATACGCCAGCATTGAAGCGTCATCGTAAAGTTCGTGCATTCAAAGATCGCAGTGCGAGCGTTGGCATAGCCATCGGCGGTAGCAGTGTGATTTTGGCTGTCCTACTGATATGTTTCTATTTAATGTATGAGGTTGCACCCCTATTTTCAGGTGCCAGTATTGAGCAAAAAGACAGCTATGCCGTGCCTGCTGCAGAGTCAGGTAAAAGTTTATATCTCACATCAGAAGAGCAAGCCGAAGTGGGCTTCCGTGTGGCTGAAAACGGCGACATGGTGTACTTCAAAGTGGCCGACGGTAGCGTTATTGAGAACGTTAAAAACCCGTTAGGTCAGCCTACTGCATTTGCCGTTGAGTCTGACACTAGCCGCATGATTGCCTTCGCTTACGCCGATGGCCGTGTTCTTGTGGCACAGCAAGTGTACAAGACGACGTATCCTGAAGGTGAGCGTGTGATCACGCCAAGCATTGAATACCCATACGGTACAGAAGGTATCCAAGCTGCCGATTTCGCACCACGCCACTTGAGCATTCGTGACAACGAAGATCGTATGACATTAGCGGTTGTTGGCGATCAGCAAGCACAAGTCGTGCGTTTATCAAAAGACGTTAACTTCATCACGGAAGAAGTCGAGTTAACGGAAGACAGTGCAGACATCCCATTTGTAGACGGCACCCATTCACTATTGATTTCGGGTGATCAACGTTACTTGTACGTAGCGAATGCTGCGGGGGCCATGTCTGAGTTTGATATTCGTGACATTGATGATGTGCAACTAAAAGAGCAAATCGATTTAATCGATGGCGATGCGCAGCTGGTTTCGATGCGTTACTTGCTAGGTCAGTCATCTGTTATGGTGGCAGACAGTGCTGGTCGTGTGAGCCAATGGTTCAACGTACGTGACGATAACAATGTTGAGCATCTAACTTACATTCGTGATGTGAAGCACCCAACGGGTTTGGTCGACATGGCGATGGAACACCGTCGTAAAGGCTTTGCTACCTTGGATGATCGTGGTGTGGTATCGATCTTCAACGCAACCTCTAGCCGTCAGGTGATTGATGAGCGTATTAGCGACGGATCAGCGACTATGATTAGCTTCGCACCGCGTGCTAACGGTCTATTACTAGAAGACGGAAAAGGTCTACATTTCTTCGAAGTTGATAACGAACACCCTGAAGTCTCTTGGTCATCGATCTGGGGCAAAGTGTGGTACGAAGGTTATCAAGAGCCGACTTACACTTGGCAGTCTTCTGCTGCGAACAACGACTTCGAGCCAAAATACAGCTTGATGCCACTGGCATTCGGTACCCTTAAAGCCGCGTTCTATGCCATGTTGATGGCGGTTCCGCTAGCGATCTGTGGTGCGATCTACACGGCTTACTTCATGGCACCGGGTCTGCGTCGTAAAGTAAAACCTGTGATCGAGCTAATGGAAGCGCTTCCAACGGTTATTCTAGGTTTCTTAGCCGGTCTATTCTTTGCACCATTCCTAGAAGAAAACCTAGCGGCGGCATTTAGCATCCTAGTGGTACTTCCGCTTGGCATTCTATTGTTTGCCTTTATTTGGTCTCGTTTGCCACAAAGTGTTCGCTTTATGGTGCCGGACGGCTGGCAACCAATGCTGCTTATTCCAGTGGTTGTACTATTGGGTTGGGGCTGTGTGGCGATGAGCCCAGTGATCGAATTGAGCTTCTTCGACGGCAACATTCGAGGCTTTATCACTAACGATCTAGGTATCACGTTCGACCAACGTAACGCCCTAGTCGTTGGTTTTGCGATGGGCTTTGCGGTGATTCCAACGATCTTCTCGATCACCGAAGACGCGATCTTCTCAGTGCCAAAAGCGCTAACACAAGGCTCGCTAGCATTGGGGGCGACCTACTGGCAAACCATGACACGCGTGGTACTACCAACTGCAAGTCCAGGTATCTTCTCTGCCATCATGATCGGTATGGGTCGTGCCGTGGGTGAAACCATGATCGTATTGATGGCCACTGGTAACACGCCAATCATGGACTTCAACATCTTCGAAGGTATGCGTACCTTGGCGGCGAACTTGGCCGTGGAAGTACCGGAATCCGAAGTGGGTAGCTCGCACTACCGTATCTTGTTCTTGGCAGCGTTTGTGTTGTTTGCCTTCACCTTCGTCGTGAACACCATCGCTGAATCCGTGCGTCAGCACCTACGTAAGAAATACGGGTCGCTATAATGAGTAATGAACTAAAAATTAAGAATCAAACCGTATCCCAGTGGGTGAAGTCTGGTGATCCATGGGTATGGCTAAACGCAGGTGCAGTAGCGATCTGTGTGATCATGGTAATTGGTCTATTGGCGCTGATTGCGGTACGTGGTCTAGGTCACTTTTGGCCAGCGGACATTAACCAAGGTACATACAGTCTACCTGGCTCAACGCCATACACATTGGTTGCAGAGCGCGTTGAGTCAGCGGAAGTACCTGCTGCTCAGCTACGTGAAGCAGGCATCGATGTCGCGGACCATCATGACCTAATGATGCGCTCTTTGATGAAAACGGGTAACCGTGATGTATATGGCTCTGACTTCCGTTGGGTGATCGATGAGTACTTCACCGATATTACTCAACCAGAGATGCTGTTTGCAGCAGAACGTCACGAGTGGGGCAACCTGTACGGTTACCTAAAAGCCGTGAAAGAAGATGGCAAAGTGGTTGCACAGACAGAAGACCTAACACCAACGGATTCAGCGTTGGCTACTTGGGCTGCTTTTGAACGTAGTATTGAGCGTGCCACAACGATTTACGACGACATCCATGATGTGGAAAAAGACGAAATCGGTGCGATCAACCACAAGCTAGAGCGTCTTCGTCTGGAACAGCGTCGTCTTGAGTTGAACAACGAACTGACGCCAGCGAAATTGGCTGATATTGACGCGCAACGTGCAGAGCAAGATGCGCTGTACGAAGCATTACAGCAACGTCTGATCGACCTATACGCCGAAATCAACCGTGATACCTTCGTGGTACAGGTAATGGATGGCAGCGTACATGAACTGCAAGTAGCAAAAGTTGTTCGCGCGTACCGTCCTAATGCCATGGGCATTGCTGAGAAGCTAGGCTTCTACGGTTCAAAAGTGGTGGAGTTCCTAACTGCTGAACCACGAGAAGCGAATACGGAAGGTGGTGTGTTCCCTGCGATCTTCGGTACCGTAATGATGGTACTCTTGATGACCATCCTGGTGACACCATTTGGTGTCGTCGCGGCGGTTTACCTACGCGAATACGCATCGCAAGGTTTTGTGACACGTACCATTCGTATCGCAGTAAACAACTTAGCGGGTGTACCATCGATCGTATACGGTGTATTTGGCCTAGGTTTCTTCGTTTACTTCCTAGGTTCGGGGATCGACCAAGCGTTCTTCCCAGAAGCGTTACCGTCACCGACGTTCGGTACCGGTGGTCTAATGTGGGCCTCGATCACACTCGCACTGCTAACCGTGCCAGTGGTCATCGTAGCCACAGAAGAAGGTCTATCACGTATTCCTCGTAACGTACGTGAAGGCTCTTTGGCACTGGGTGCCACCAAAGCAGAAACACTATGGCGTGTGGTCTTGCCAATGGCCAGCCCAGCGATCATGACCGGTGTTATCCTAGCGGTAGCCCGTGCTGCCGGTGAGGTAGCGCCACTGATGCTGGTTGGTGTAGTGAAATTGGCACCATCGCTACCATTGGATGGCAACTACCCGTTCATCCACTTGGATCAGAAGTTCATGCACTTGGGCTTCCATATTTATGATGTGGGCTTCCAAAGCCCGAACGTAGAGGCAGCGCGCCCATTGGTTTACGCGACTGCACTATTATTGGTAATCGTGATTGCATTGCTTAACTTAGCAGCCGTTACCATCCGTAACCACCTACGTGAAAAATACAAATCGCTGGAAATGTAAGACGGCGGAGAGAGACTATTATGAGCGAAACAACTACACACTCTATCGATATTTCAGCAATGCAACGTAGCCAGCAGGCGCTGCGCATTGAAGACGAAAAAGTTTGTCTTTCCGTTAAAGACTTACACCTTTATTACGGCGAGAAAGAAGCCCTGAAAGGGATCGACATGATCATCCCTGAGAAGAAAGTAACCGCGTTTATCGGCCCATCTGGCTGTGGTAAATCAACGCTGCTACGTTGCTTCAACCGTATGAACGACTTGGTAGACAGCTGTCGTATCACAGGTGAAATCAACCTGCATGACACGAACATCTACGAAAAAGGCACCGACGTAGCCGAGCTACGTCGTCGCGTAGGCATGGTATTCCAGAAGCCAAACCCATTCCCGAAAAGTATCTACGAAAACGTAGCTTACGGCCTACGTATTCAAGGTATCAACAAAAAGCGAGTGATCGACGAAACGGTTGAATGGGCACTGCGCTCAGCGGCGCTTTGGGACGAAGTAAAAGACCGTCTACACGAAAGTGCCCTAGGTATGTCCGGTGGTCAGCAACAGCGTCTAGTGATCGCTCGTACAGTAGCGGTTAAACCAGAAGTGCTTCTATTAGACGAGCCTGCATCAGCACTTGACCCGATCTCTACCTTGAAGATCGAAGAGCTGATTCACCAGCTAAAAGAAGAATTCACGATTGCCATCGTTACCCACAACATGCAACAGGCAGCACGTGTTTCTGACTATACTGCGTTTATGTACATGGGCAACATGGTTGAGTTTGGTGATACCAACAGCCTATTTACCAACCCAACGAAACAGCAAACTGAAGACTACATCACTGGTCGCTACGGCTAGGATAAGGAACGACGATTATGAGAGAGTTAACAGCGGATCATATTTCTCAGCAGTTTAATACCGAGCTTGAGACCCTACGTCAGCACTTTTTAACCATGGGTGGTGTAGTAGAAAATCAGGTAGCGGATGCTATTCATGCGCTACTTGAAAGCGACGGCAGCCTAGCTGAAGAAGTGAAAGCAAAAGACGCAACCGTCAACCAGCTTGATGGCATCATTGATGAAGAATGTACGCGCATCCTGGCAAAGCGCCAGCCTGCGGCAACCGACTTACGAATGATCCTATCGATCAGTAAAGCGGTTGGTGAACTAGAGCGTATGGGCGATGAAGCGAAAAAGA
The DNA here is from genome assembly GCF_004363305.1 of Marinomonas communis. GTDB lineage: Bacteria > Pseudomonadota > Gammaproteobacteria > Pseudomonadales > Marinomonadaceae > Marinomonas > Marinomonas communis. Next base: position 459,868 of record NZ_SNZA01000002.1, read on the forward strand.
TTGCTAACCATGCCTTGAAGCTGATCAATGAAGGCGAGTCGCCACGTGGTTACGTGGAAATCAGCCGTATCGGTCAGTTAGTAACGCGCATGGTACGTGAAAGTCTTGATGCGTATGCGCGTTTGGATATTGATCTAGCGGTCAGTGTTGCTAAAGCCGATCGTACTGTCGATCTTGAATACAAAACAGCGATCCGTTCTTTGATCACTTACATGATGGAAGATCCACGTTCGATTGGTCGTGTATTCAATGTTATTTGGATTCTGCGCTCACTTGAGCGTATCGGTGACCACTCACGTTCCCTTTGCCAGCACTTGGTGTACTTGATTAATGGTGTCAACGTGCGTCATATGCCTGCAGAGCAGCTTGAGAAAGTGGCTCAGGACGACAAAAAAATCTAGTGATGAATGTCTTGCACTAGGTGACTAAAGGGCTGATTTATCAGCCCTTTTTGCATTGTTTAGTTGTTAAGAAGAGCGTCTAGTTCCGCCACTTCTTGATGATAGGATGTTTGTGCTGCTTGGTATAAAGCGGCTAATTGTGATGTTTGTTGCTGTGTCGCCAAGGCTTCTAACTGGGCGAACACTTCTGCGACGCCACTCAGTGCGAGGTTTGAGCTGGCAGACTTTAAGGAGTGACTCAACTGTTCAATGGTCGCAAAGTCTCCCGTTTCAATCGCGTCACCAAGCGCTAATAGCTTAGGCTCACTGTCTTCTATGTAGCTGCGCTGAACCTTCTGCAGTGTCTCTTTGCCGATAATATCGTGTAATGTTTTTAGTTGTACTTGATCGACGGCCATTTAAAAGTCCTTATCCTAAAATTGTTTGCAGCTGAACTGGGGTAATAGGGTATTGAAAGCGCCTAACGGACGATAGCTCGGGGTGGGCTTGAGACAGCGCTTGAGAAAGGACTAATTCAACGCCTTGTTCTTGTAGGTTCATACACCTGTCTCGCTGTTCCGCACTAAGGGGCAAGAGCTGATTAATGAATAAAACTTTGAATGGTAGCTCTTCAGAGAGCATCAAATAATCGCTCAGTTGGCTTTCTGTGACGCTAGATACTTGACTAATAAAAGGTCGGAGGGCATTGACTAACGCTTGGTCAAGTAACCCACCAGTTTCTAGAACTGCAATATGTGTGTCGTATACAGTGTGTTCAGTGGATCCATCATGAGACTCTTCTATGCCCATGGGTAGATCAATCCAGATCTCAGAGCCCTTGCCTTTTGAGCTAGTGAAGTGCAGCTCTCCATGTAGTGCACTGATTAAAAAGTGGCAGAAAGTGAACCCCATACCCATTAGTTGGATCTGATTCATGACCGTATTATTCGGGTTATGGGGGTTGTTACGCAACCCATCTTGAACTGACTCCGGAAGTCCCTCGCCATTGTCACGAATGCTGATCTGCACCATGCGAAGCGCGCGTTGCCGTGAACGTTTTGGCAAATTCATAATAGGTAAGGTAGAGGGACGCAATTGGATCAATAGATCTGCTCCCTGACAATAGGGGGCAAGGTGATTGAGTAAAGTGATCAGTATTTCATGTAGCCGACTGAAGTCGGTTTCAACTTGGTCTGCCAGACGTGAATCTACACAACATAGAGCGCGAATACGGTAAGTAGACATGGTTTGAACTAAACTGTCGACACTATGACTCAAGTGTTTACGCAGACTATCTTGGCTGAGTTGAGGCTGTAACTGATTGGCTTCTATCAGAGTGAGGTCGTGATAGCAGTCCAGCTGTGTCAGCATTTGCTGATGGTTGCTAGTGATCCGCTCTAAAGCGATGCGCAGGTCTTCAGGCAGAGACTGCTGCAGCAACGAGGCACTGCTATTTAGAGTCCCCATCAGGGAAGGTTTCAGCTCTGAGCTAATACGCCTTACGATTTCGAATTTAGCCGCTTGGACATCTTTGACCCGCTTTTCCAAGCGAAGATTACGTTTAAAAGCACGTTCAAGCTTTTTCGAAAGTTTGAAGGTGATCAGCAATAGGGCAGCGGAAAGACCCAGCAAGACCATCGAAATGATTTGAATGAACTGAAGCTGCGAATCTAATTCACCTCGTTTACCTGTTACATAATCGTTAGCACCTTGATTGACGATCACGACAAAGTCCGTCACTTGAGAGTCCAATGCTCTTAGGCGTTCTACCAAAATGGGTATTTGATCAAGTTTGCCCTGCTCAAGGTGCTCGATGTTTAAACTGATGAGTTCCAACTCACCAGAAATTATGTTCAGCAGACGCGTGGCACGGCCATTGGCAAAACTTCGAATATGTCGCCCAAGATCTCCTTTACGTAGTAAATCTACACGACTTAACACTAGATCGTATTGGAAATACGCATTGCCTTGTAAAGGCAGATCCCTTTCAGTGATGCCTGATAGGTAATCCATCAAACGGTATGTCTGCAGTTGTAGCTGCAGTGAATGCCAGCGGGAGCTATCAAACACTTGACGAGCGTTTAAGCGGGCACTGCTGTCAGCCAGAGGGATCAGCAAAAAGGTCAGCAGTGAAGACACCAGCACACATAACAGTAATAGCTTTCCAAGCGAACGCTCGAAAAAGGAAATGGGCGGTTGCGTAACATGACCTTTATCCATCAAATGCTATGGCTCCATGACTTTTAAGCTTTGAATCTGCCAAATGGAACGGCCATAGTATGCTTCATTACGCAACTCTGGATGTTGGTCAAAATTGTAAATGACCATCAATGGTCCCTTGTTGCGGACCGGAATCGGCTTGCCATCCATTTCATAGGCGATAATCGTATCCCAGTCTTCGAAATCCGACATCGGGATCTCAGTAATGTATTGGTTAAAAGCGGTTAGACGTATCAAGTCACCACGTGACTTCAGCAACGCAAGTAGATCTTTGGGGTTGAAGCCAACATAATGATGCTCACCTTCTTCCCAAGGGTTATGGGTAGTAATTTCGTGGGCTGGGAGCTGCTTGAGCATGGCTAAATCGAACTGAGCCAATGGGCGCTCTGGGACATTGGTGTGATCGATAGCGCCAGAAACGGTTAATACGACTCGGCCTGTTGGAGCATCGATGGCAGCAAAAGTTGCACTAGAAAGGCCAAATAGGAGTATCCAAATAGCAAAACGTTTCATCTTTTTAATCCGATGTTTTGGGTGATGTTTTTTTGATCGACATTTAAAGTGTATCAAATTTCCTTGGATGGGCTAGAACAAATCCCTGTGATCAGGATCAAAAGCAAAAATCTAGAGCCGTACAGATTGATAATCCCGCCACATTGGAAAATATGCTTAAATAAACGCACCCTTTTAGCTATCAGATGTTTATAAGAGGAAACTCATTTCGTGATTACTCACCCGTTTAGTGCCATAAGCGCGTTCGCAAAGGCTTTACCTCTATTGCTGTCGCGTCGTTTGCGACTGTTCTTGCTCGCCCCCATACTCGCCAATATTGCTTTAATGGGCCTTTTGTATACCGTTGCGTTGAGCTATATGGGGATCGCAGTGGATGAGATAATGGGCTATGTCCCTGAATGGATGTCGTTTTTAAACTGGCTGTTTTATGTCTTGCTAAACATTGCCATTGGTTTGCTGATGTTTTACAGCTTTTCTGTGGGCGTTAATATTTTGGCTGCACCCTTTATGGCGTTTCTCGCAGAAAAAGTGGAAGAGCACCAAACAGGCAAGCAGTTCGATGAAGATTTTAGTGCCATGGGGCTTATGAAGATTGCAGGGCGAAGCCTGAAGCGAGAGCTGCAAAAGCTCGCGTATTTTATTCCGCGTTTTTTAGGGCTGTTGCTGTTGTCGTTCATCCCTGTGGTAAACGTGGTGACATCGGTGCTGATTGTGATGTTTTCTGCGTGGATGTTGGCGTTACAGTACATGGACTACGCTTTTGATAACAATAAAGTGCCGTTTCACGATATGCGTGCTGCACTTCGCGAAAAGCCGCTTCTATGTTGGACATTCGGCTTTATCGTTATGTTAGGGGTGACCATTCCCTTCTTGAACTTATTTGTCATGCCGATAGCGGCGGTAGCAGCGACCTTGTTATGGATTAAGTTGTTTAGCGAGCGCTTTGTTAATTATGCGGATTTGCTGTCTCAGACGCGATAGGAGCTTATTTTGAAAATTTTGGTAGTCGATGATGCTTCGTTTACTCGAGACCTTATTAAACGCACTCTAAGAAAGCGCTTTCCTTCTGTGACAGTAGAGGAAGCAGTCAATGGCCGAAAGGCGCAGCAACTGCTGCAAAAAGTGCCATTTGATATGGTGCTTTGTGACTGGGAAATGCCAGAAATGACAGGGGTAGAGCTGCTGCAATGGTGTCGTGAGCAACCTAATTACAAGAAAGAAGCATTACCCTTTGTGATGATCACCAGCCGTGGCGATAAGTCTCATGTCGTGGAAGCGGTACAGTCGGGTGTGACGGACTATTTGGGAAAGCCATTTTCGGCAGAGCAACTTATTCAGAAAGTACAGTCGGCGGCAAAACGACACGGTATTGAGAAGAAGCTTGGTGCACCAGCAAAGGCTCCTTCTGGCAGCACAGGCGGTGTTGCCTCTGGCTCATTAGATGTTTTGATGGCGGGAAATGCTTCGGCTAAGGCTGCTCCGACGCCTAAGATAACTAACCCTGAGGCATCCTCTAAAGACGTTAAAATCCCAACCAAAGTACGTTTTGCGGGCAAGGAGTTCCGTTGCATGGTGGTACATTTTGCCAAGGATGAGGCCACTATGTTGATCAAGAGTGACGATGTGATTCCAACGGTACTGGATCAAGCGGTCTTGGACTTATCCCATGACAAGCAAGTAAACCGTTTGAATTATTATGTTCAGGCGGTGGCGACCACTGAGAAGAAAGCTGATTCCGCATTCTTAACCGTCACCTTATCTCTGATTGACCAAGACGCTGAGAAAGAAGCGTTCATTAGTCGTCTATTTCAGTCTTTATAAGTGCCAATAGTAGGTGTCCTATTCAGCCGCACCCAGAGAATACTAGAGGCGGCTGATTAGACTGAGAGTCTATTTAAGGCTGAGATGGTTCTTGCTCGACGGAAGTAGCGTGACTGTCTGGGGCGTCACTGGCCACGGTTGCGAGTAAGGCTTCTTGGCGCACGCGGTCAGTCGGGAAGTGACAAGAGAATGTACTACCCACACCAGGCTGGCTGCGGATTTGCAGCTTGGCATTGTGGTGTATCAGTACATGCTTGACGATCGCAAGCCCCAGTCCTGTGCCGCCAGTACCGGACCCTCGTCCCTTGTCTACTCGGAAGAAACGTTCGGTTAAACGAGGAATATGGCGCGGATCGATACCAAGTCCTTGGTCGTCTACTGAAAAAATGCCACTGAATTCATTTTGCACCCATTGCACTTCAATGTGACCTCCTTCAGGAGAGTACTTGATAGCGTTGAAGACAAGGTTTGAAAACGCGCTGTAAAGCTCGTTATAGGCGCCATAGATATAGCTGTTTTCAGGAATATCAAAACTCAGTTTATGGCTGTCAGAAAGCGTTGGTAATGCGGTTTTCTTAATCGTCTCACACAAGTCCTCAAGCTTTAGCCATTGATGGGCTTCTCGCTTATCGTTGGTCTCTAACCGAGAGAGCAACAATAGGTCTTCAATTAGATGCTCCATACGCAGTGACTGATCGCTCATATTCACGATACCACGCTGCATGGATTGCGGCAGACTGTCTTTAAACATCGATAATGTTTCAAGGTAGCCTTTGATGACCGTTAAAGGTGTTTTCAGCTCATGTGAGGCGTTGGCGACAAAGTCTTTACGCATCTGCTCCAGTAGGTGCAAACGTGTCACATCTCGTACGAAAATCAGATGATCGTTTTGATCATACAGTGTGGTTTGTACTTCTAGGTACACCCCTTCTTTTGATGGCGACTTCATAACCAAAGGCTCGCCAAAGCGCTTTTGCGTGAAGTATTTAAAGAAGTCTGGGTTACGCAGAATGTTGGTGATTGGTTGACCTCGGTCCACCGGACGCTGCAAGCCTAATAGCAATCCGGCGGAGTTATTCCACCATTCTAAATTGCCATTACTGTCGGCCATGATGACGCCTTCTTTCAGCGCGGCCGTTGAATTTTCGATTCGGTTGAGCGCTTGGCGCATGCGACGCTTAGATTTGCGTTGTTTCTTTTGCAGACGGTAGACCGCATCGAAAATCTCCCCCCAGATGCCAGTGGCTTCAGGAGGCGCTGCTTTGCCGGAGCGGCGCAGCCAAGAATGAAATTGATACAATTGGTACAGCTGCCAATACAGTGTACCGAGTGTATAAATCAAAACGAGTGCGAGAATGTGGCCCAGTACGAAACCGATGGTGATCACAGCCATCAGTCCAATAATCCATGTAATGAAAGCTCGTTGCCAAGTTCGCTTCATAAAATCTTATGCCGTGCGTTTTGCCGAAAAACGGTAACCTGTTCCGCGGACGGTTTGAATCAAAAAGTCATGGGTTTCACCAATGGCTTTACGTAGGCGACGAATATGTACATCAACCGTACGTTCTTCTACGTAAACGTTACCGCCCCAGACTTGATCAAGCAACTGTGCGCGAGAATAGGCACGTTCTTGATGTGTCATGAGGAATTTTAACAAACGGTATTCCGTTGGCCCCATTTCGATGGGGGTGGTACCAATTGAAACACGCTGGCTGATGGGATCAAGCAATAAGCCTTCTACTTCAATTGGGTCATCGACACCTTGAGGTGTCGCTCGACGAAGCACAGCCTTCAAGCGCGCGACCAATTCACGTGGTGAGAATGGCTTAGTGATGTAATCATCCGCACCCACTTCGAGGCCTTGGATTTTATTGTCTTCTTCACTTTTCGCAGTCAACATAATCACTGGAATTTCTGCTGTCGTCGCATCTTTCTTCAAACGACGAGTGAGCTCGACACCGCTGCCTCCGGGCATCATCCAGTCGACTAAAACCAAGTCAGGACGATGATCTACGATCATTTCATGCGCCTGTTGGCTATTTTCCGCTTCCATGTATTCATAGCCAGCCATTTCCAGCGCGACGGCTATCATCTCGCGGATTGGTGCTTCATCATCAATAATCAGTACTTTTTTACCGGTCACAGGACATACCCTCATCTCAGGAACGGTAGATATTAAAGCCGCTAAATATGACAACTGTGTTAAATTGTCATATCAGTGCCATATTCAAATGTAATAGCTCAGTAATAATCCTGCAAATAGGCAGTAGCCAACGCGGTTATTATCTAAAAAGGATTTAAAGCAGGCTTGGCGCTCACGATCTTTGGCTTGCTGGTACTGCTGGTAAAACAGCCAAACAGCGATGAGTAAGCTGATAAAGTAGGGTGCACTTAGCTCAGCGAGCACCCCAATCCACATCATGAGAGACAAGGTTAATCCTTGTAACACTAATATCACGAATAGGTCATAACGACCAAATAAGATGGCGGTCGATTTAATACCTACCTTTAGATCATCTGGGCGATCTGTCATGGCGTAGTAAGTATCGTACGCAATGGTCCAGAAACTATTGGCAACAAATAACATCCATAGTTCAGGATCCTGTAAACTACCCCCCTGTGCGCTGTATGCCATCGGAATGGCCCAAGAAAAGGCCAACCCAAGAAACAGTTGCGGTAAGTGAGTGTAACGTTTCATAAACGGGTAGAGCGCCGCTAGAAACAAGCCAACAAACGACAAAAGAATGGTTTTCCAGTCGGTCAGCAGCACTAATACAAAGCTTAATAATGACAACCCTGCAAACAATAATAGGGCTTCTTTTTCGCTCACACGGCCCGATGGAAGTGGACGGTTTTTTGTTCGGTCGACAAAACCGTCAACCTTACGGTCAGCAAAGTCATTAATGACACAGCCTGCTGAGCGCATACTGAAAACACCCAGTACGAAAATGATGACTAGATGCCATTCAGGCCAGCCATCTGCAGCAAGCCACAGAGCCCATAATGTTGGCCACATCAGTAGTAAAGAGCCGATCGGTCGATTAAAGCGAGTTAAGTCTGCGTAGTCTTGTAGTTTACTCATGATGTTACATCTTATGGGTTTAAAGTTGTCCTGCGGCTTTGGTTGCTTTGCCGATAGCAGGGTAGAACGCTTCATTGACGAGAATACCTGGGCCAAATTCAATAAATACGGAGCGCCGTGCCCATAATGCTTCGTGGCTGTTTTGGATCAGGCCAGCAGGCAATTTTACAACTTCTGTTGGGCTGCGTCGCAGGGCTTTAGACTGATAAACATAACCTCCCAATGGTTGGCTTCCAAGGTAGGGAAGGTATCGCCATGAGCCCTTCAATGAGCGGGCGGGAATAATTGAGCGAGCATAGACGACGGGTTCATTGTCTAAATACAGAATCACGGAACGAACTCGCGCTGTTTCACGAGACTTGAGACGTAATCGAATACGTTCCCTAGGGGTTGGAGATTGCCAGCGATCTTCGAGTACTTCGACACGTAGCTTACCCGCATGTCGAAGCTTAGCGGTGATCGAAAATCGCGTAATTAACCAAGGAAATATGTCTTTGGGTATGGCTGATCGACGAACCTGTGCAATGGCGTGCCAGCGATAGTCTAGTTGCTGTGTTTTTTTTGAATCGAGCAGGTTCATTTAGATCCGCTTATTAAATCCACCATCTTTGATAACTCGCTGGAAGAACTGATGACTTTGTGATGACTTGAGGTCGCATCATCCTCTGAGATACCTAGCGCTTCGAGCAACGCTGCATTCGGCTGCTCATCATTAAACAACTGATGACATAACTGCAAGGCCAAAGCGAGTTTGCAATGGGGGCCTTCATAGTCAGGGCTTTTGCTGTAGCGTACTGCAGTGTAAATGCTTTCAGGTAGACCCCAATGCTTTAGCAGCCAAGCGCCAAGCTGTTCCTTCGTAAATCTTAAGGTCTGCATTTCAATAATATCAGAAGACAAGTGAGCATTGGCTTCAATGTAGCGCGACAAAATGCCAAAGTGAGGGGGTAACACAACGGCGATGGCTAAATAGCCAAAGTTATGGAGTAAACCTGCCAAATATGCATGTCCTAAACGAGGACGGTCGCCACTGGGCATTTTGCGAACCAATTCTTCCATCAAGACCGCGTGAGAAACTGCACTAAACCAAAAATCTTCGTAATGTCGAGGTCCATTTTTGGGTAATTGGAAAGCACTCCCCATAGACAGGCCGAGGGCGAGGTTCATCACCATATCAAAGCCTAATACCCTAATAATGGCATCTTCGACCGATTCAATTTCCCCGCGTACCCCATAATAAGGTGAAGAGGCCCAACTGATGACTTGTGCAGACAAAGAAGGATCCAGACTGATTACATCACATAGATCGTCTGTACCTGCATTTTCATTGGAGCATAGTTGAATGATGCGGTGCGAAGAGGCTGGCAGAGGAGGGATTTCTAAGGTTTCTTCGAGACGTTGTTGCAAACGCATGGATTGGAATTTACCTAGTGCCGCCAGCATTTGTTGTGCATCTTGGTTCTGCTCAGACGCAGGTTTTTCAATTGACTTCAACGGTATAGCAATTTGCTCATAGCGAGTCAGTGGTCCTTCAAATCGTGAGAGAAATTCTGTGTGCGTAAAGTCTTTATACGGATGCTGCGCGCTGCTACGAAGTTCAATAACGTCGCTGTTATGTAATGAATCGTCGATAATCGTGTTGCAGGCATTAGGTTTTACGAGGGGGTCACCTTCTACATTATAATTTGCGACAGGGTCAAAACGCCGTTTTGTTAAGCGCGATAAAGCGGCCATATCCAGCATACTTTCGTATGGGAAAATAACCTGTAGCTTTCCTGTGTGGTCGGCTAAATGAACGATCCTTACCCGAGTGCGAATCGGTTGTTCGATGGCTTGCTCAGACACTCTACATCCCCAAGTGAATTATACTACTTCTAATATTAGGGCATGATTAACAAAATGAAAAAGCCCCATACGGGGCTTTTTAGTCGTGTTTGAGCGAAATAGCAAATGATTAGTGGTTCAAAATTTGGCTCAAGAACAATTGTGTACGGTCATGTTGCGGGTTCTCAAAGAACTCATGTGGCGTATTCGCTTCTACAATTTCTCCGGCATCCATGAATACCACACGGTCGGCAACGGTTTTCGCGAAGCCCATTTCGTGGGTTACACAGACCATGGTCATGCCTTCATCCGCTAGCTGGATCATAACGTCCAATACTTCCTTGATCATCTCTGGATCAAGTGCAGAGGTTGGCTCATCGAACAGCATGATGCGCGGTTTCATACACAAGCCACGAGCAATCGCTACACGTTGCTGCTGACCACCAGAAAGCTGACCTGGGTACTTATTTGCTTGGTTAGCGATTTTTACACGCTCCAAGTAATGCATTGCCATGGCTTCCGCTTCTTTCTTAGGCATTTTACGAACCCAGATTGGCGCAAGTGTCAGGTTTTCAAGGATGGTCAAGTGCGGGAACAAGTTAAAGTGCTGGAACACCATGCCCACGTCTTTACGAATCGCTTCAATGTTTTTTAGGTTATCGTTCATCTCGATACCATCGACCAAAATTTGGCCCTTTTGGTGTTCTTCTAGACGGTTGATACAGCGAGTCATTGTTGATTTACCGGAACCTGATGGTCCACAGACAACGATACGCTCACCTTTTTTAACGCTGAAGTTGATGTTTTTTAGTACGTGGAATTCACCGTACCACTTGTTTACATCGCTAAATTGAATGATTGCTTCTTCGCCCGGCTCAAGTTGGGCAAGTGCCATATTTTGTTCTGTCATGTGTAAAGGCCTCAAATTCTCTTATTAATTCCGCTTGTGTCCGGTATCTAACTTACGCTCAACCGCCATAGAGTAGCGGGACATACCGAAGCAGATAGCCCAATATACAAAGCCTGCGAAGGCATAACCTTCAGTCGTCGTTCCTAGCCAGTTGGCATCGTGGTTTGCCATCTGGATGATGCCTAAGAAGTCGAACATACCCACGATGTAAACCAGCGTGGTGTCTTTAAATAGACCGATGAAAGTGTTCACAATACCTGGGATAACCAGTTTCAATGCTTGTGGCAAAATTACCAGAATCATTGATTGCCAGTAGGTAAGTCCCATGGCATCAGCGGCCTCATACTGACCTTTCGGAATGGCCTGTAGGCCACCACGAATTACCTCAGCCATGTAGGCTGCAGAGAACAAGGTAATACCGATTAGAACACGTAGAAGCTTGTTAAAGTTCATGCCGTCTGGCAGGAACAATGGAATCATCACCGACGCCATGAACAAGATTGTGATCAAAGGTACGGCACGAATGGTCTCGATAAAGATGACACAAACAGATTTCGCTACTGGCATTTTAGACTGGCGACCTAGCGCCAAAATAATACCCAGTGGGAAAGATGCTACGATACCGATGATACCCAGCAGCATGGTCAAGAATAGACCACCCCAAAGCGACGTTTCTACCACTTCTAAGCCCAGCACACCGCCAGCGAATAAGAAGTAGGCGATGATCGGGTAGACCACGATGATGGCAATCGACAGCAATAGCTTATTGATCGCTTTGATGGCAAACATGCCCACCAGAACCACCAGCAAAATCGCTGCTACATTGACACGCCAATATTCCGTCGCTGGGTACAGTCCGTACATGAACTGATCGAAACGAACCCTAATGAACGCCCAACAAGCGCCACCAGCAGTACAAGCGGCTTTTGATGTGCCTTCCCATGTTGCGTCAAAGACCGCCCACTCTAGAGCAGGAGGGATTAACAAATAAAGAATGTAAAAGCTGAAGAACGTTAAAAAGATGTTCAGCGGTGAAGAGAAAAAGTTTTTACGAACCCAAGCGACCGGACCGACAGCATTACTCGGTGGTGGTAGGCTAGGAGAAGGTTTAAATTCAATCGCCATGTGTGCCCCCTTATCGCTCAATTAATGACATTTTCTTGTTGTACCAGTTCATAAAGACTGAAATGGACAAACTTAAAGAACCGTAAACCAACATACATAAACCGATGGTCTCAATAGCCTGACCAGTTTGGTTCAATGTGGTACCCATAACAACGGCTACTAGCTCTGGGTAGGCAATGGCTGCACCCAAAGAAGAGTTCTTTGCAAGGTTCAAGTATTGGCTTGTTAGTGGTGGAATGATAACGCGTAGTGCCTGCGGCAATACGATCAAGCGCTGTGTCAAACCGTCAGGTAAGCCCAATGAGCGCGATGCTTCCGTCTGTCCCCAGTTCACAGACAAAATACCTGCACGTACGATTTCAGCAATGAACGCGCCTGTGTACGTAGACAATGCGACTAGCACAGCAACAAACTCAGGTACCAGTACCATACCGCCTGTTACGTTAAATCGGCTCTTAGTTGGGGCATCAAATTCTACTGGAGAGCCTGCAAGGAAGTAGAACACAACCGTGCCAACAATAATGATCGCCAAAGATGTCCAGTAGGCAGGGAACCAAACGCCGGTTTGCTTTTGGCGTTTTTTAGCCCAAACGACTAGGGCAATGGCTGCCATGACACACGCTAGGAAGCCAAAGATGACGACACCAAATCCGTCTTGTGCAATCGGCTCCGGTGAGTAAATACCACGTTTGTTTAGGAAGAAATCACCAAAAATTATGCTATCGCGTGGATGTGGCAAAGTTGCGAGTACGGCAAAGTACCAGAAGAACATTTGTAACAGTAATGGGATGTTACGCAATGTTTCGATATAAACCGTCGCTAAACGCGCGACCAGCCAGTTTTGTGATAAACGTGCCAGACCCATGACCACACCGATCACAGTAGCCAAGATAATCCCCATTAAGGAAATCAAAATGGTATTGATCAATGCGACTAAAAAGGCACGGCCGTATGAATTGGCCTCAGTGTATTCAATAAGGTGGATCAGGATTGGGAAGCCAGCTGGTTCGTTTAAAAAGGCGAAACCAGTCGAGATCCCTTGATTTTCAAGGTTCGCTTGAAGGTTATGGAATAAGTAATAACCCACAGCGACCACAGCAATTAGGAGCACAGCTTGAAACAGCATGGCGCGGTTGCCAGCATCGTTCAAGAAGCTCGTATTCGTCGTTGTTTTTTCGCTCATCTTGGTTCAGGCAATGAAATGCTCGTCAGATGTAAAATCGGAAGGGGGTACCCAGCGGCATCTGCCGCTGGGTTTAATCCCTGGTAGGTAAGGGATGGATACGTATTAACGTACTGGTGGCGCGTATAGAACGCCGCCTTCAGTCCATAGGTTGTTTACGCCACGTGGTAGACCTACAGGAGTGTTAGGACCAACGTTACGCTCGAACACTTCACCGTAGTTACCTACTTCAGCGATGATGTTGTAAGCCCAGTCAGCGTTTAGACCTAGTGCTTCACCCATGTTACCTTCAGCGCCTAGTAGACGACGGATACCTGGGTCAGTTGACTCAGACTTGATCTTAGCAACGTTCTTAGAAGAGATGCCCATTTCTTCAGCGTTAATCTGAACGAATAGCGCCCAAGTAACGATGTCTTTCCACTGGTTGTCGCCGTGACGAACAACAGGGCCTAGAGGCTCTTTAGAAATTGTTTCAGGTAGGATTACGTGTGCAGCAGGATCAGACAGCTTAGAACGGTGAGCTGCTAGACCTGATTTATCAGTAGTGAATACGTCACAACGACCAGATGCGTAAGCAGCAAGTGCTTCGTCCGCTTTCTGTACAATTACTGGAACGTATGAAAGCTGGTGCTTACGGAAGAAGTCAGCCATGTTCAATTCAGTTGTTGTACCTTGCTCAGTACAAACCGTTGCACCGTCAAGTTCCATTGCAGAAGATACACCTAGATCTTTACGCACCATGAAACCTTGGCCGTCGTAGAAGTTTGTCGTAGTGAAGTCTAAACCTAGAGACGTATCACGAGTATAAGTCCAAGTCGTGTTACGAGATAAAACATCGATTTCGCCTGATTGTAGAGCTGTGAAACGCTCTTTCGCAGAAAGTGGTGTGAATTTTACTTTTTGCGCATCGCCAAAAATTGCTGCTGCGGTTGCACGACATGCATCTACGTCGATACCTGTCCAGTTACCTGCATCATCAGCGTTTGAAAATCCTGGAACACCCTGACTCACGCCACACTGAACAAAGCCTTTTGCTTTTACATCGTCCAATGTTGCTGCTGCAGCACCGGTACTGATCGTTGCCGCTACTGCTGCGGTGGTTAGAATTTTACCAACGTTCGATTTCATGATTTTGCCTCCAGGCGTTACGTTACTAGTTGTTATGTTTGCAAAGTTGAATCCACTGAAGATTCGTTTAATTCACTTTCAATTAACTTTAAAGCAATTAGCTTGCCAACATTTTTAATTGTTTTTGTTGTTTCTCTAGTCTAGTGCAATCTTCTGAATTAGCACGGAACTACCCTATGGAATTACTGTTTGCCCCCTTTCGTCAAGCTGAAATCACTGGTTTTGTGCGAATTTTTTCCTTTTTTGGGGTGCTTTAATAACTATAGAGCAATATCTTTCTTTATTCTGATAGTTTTTTGTTATTTTGTGTTGATTTGGTGCGTGAAATTATTTTTACGCACTCGAATAATGCAAAAATCAACCAGTTTCTGATGGATAAACATACAAAATAGCGTAAATAGATATTTTATGGTGCTATTTGATGCTTTTTGTTTGGATTTGGTGCGACGTTTTTATCTTGGCTGACCAAATGGTTCAGTTTAGCTTATTTTTCCTAAGGTATTTGCCACGTGATAGAATCGCGCTAAATTAGTAGTCAGTTATCTTCGGAGAGTCGTATAAATGGAAACGTCTGCAAAGCCTTTAGACAGATTGGATAAGAAGATCCTGCGTGAGCTTCAAATAAACGGACGTTTGTCGAATGTAGAACTTGCTAGCCGCGTTGGTTTGAGTGCCACACCGTGTTTAGAGCGTGTGCGCCGTCTAGAGCGCAATGGTTACATCACTGGCTACTGTGCGTTGGTGGATCCTCGCAAAGTTGATGCTGGCTTGCTGGTATTCGTAGAGATCCGTCTAAAAGCCACCTCACCTGAGGGTTTCAACGAGTTCAAGGAAGCCGTCGCTGAGATTCCAGAAGTGCTCGAGTGTCACTTGATCGCCGGTGATTTTGAGTACTTACTCAAAGCTCGTGTATCGAATATGGATGCATACCGTCACTTATTGGGTGAAACACTTCTAACCCTGCCACATGTTCGCGAGTCGCGTACCTATGTAGCGATGGAGGAAGTTAAGAACACAACGGTTGTGAAAATCCCATAAACTGCCTAGCAAGCCCCATCGCAACCTCAAGTAGGATCTAAACCACGCTTATCCCAAATGCCTTAGTAGTACAAAGAAGCGTGGTTTAGCCGTAGTAGGTCAGAAGCGATCTAGTTGAGCTTTAACGCTTCGCTTAACTTTTTTAACAGTTTTGGCCCCATCCCTTTAAGTTTTAATAAGCTGTCCCAGGTTTTGTGTGGGCGTTTATCAACAATTTCTTTTGCCAGCTTCTTAGGCATCCCTTTAACACTGGACAGCTCTTCAAGACTGCTTTTGTTAATGCTCGCTAACGTTTTCTTTGGCTTATCTTTTACTTTACTTGGCTTTATTTGTTTCGGCTTCTTGGCAGTAGGTTGCGTATCACTTCTGGCCTCAATTGGGGTTGGTTCCATAACATCAAGCAGATTTTCTGATGGCGCGAAGTCTGCCACGATGACATTGTTACTTGGTGATGTGATGGGCTTTTCAGGTTGTCGATCGACCCAGTAGCTCTGGTCGAAAAGCTGACGTGCCTGTAAAGCAAATTGATGGCCATCCCACTCTCGCAGCTCTAGAGCCAGTGTCCATGAACCTTCATTAGGTTGATGGAATACCAAGTCATAAACACAGTGTTCGAGAAAGTGTTGTCCGGTAATTTGACCTATGGTGGTACTGGCGAGAACCGTCTCTCGACCGTCATCCGAGTATCCGTGCAGTTCAATGGACAAGGTACCACTTACATTATCCAGTGCTCGCTGGTTGTTGATCTGACCAATGTTGATGATGATGCGGTCTTGTTCGATACGGTAACCGAAGTCGCCGCTAAGCGTCAGTTCTTTTGCTGGTGCGATGGATGAGGCTAAAGCAGACACGTTGATTTCCCCCTATGATTCCTTTGCAAGGCTGCAGTAATAGAGCGTATATTCGGATCAATATATGACAAGATGGTTAAAAATCAACCGATATTTGTGGTGCTTTTGCGTTTAGACATTTAAGTATTGCTGATGCTTTGGCAACCAACGAGAAAGTAGGGGAGATACGTGTTCAGGATACTCTTTGTAGAGTTGTGCAGCGGCTTGTTGAACCTGACTCAACAGTGCTTTATCCCGCTGTAAGTCGGCCACTTTGAATTCCAACAAACCGGTTTGGCGAGCACCAAGCAATTCGCCTGGCCCACGCAGTTCGAGGTCTTTCTCTGCGATTTTAAAACCATCTGTGGTTTCGCGCATGGTAGATAGGCGCGCTTTGCCTTGTTGTCCTAGTGGTGCGTGGTATAACAACACACAATGACTGGCTGCCTGGCCACGTCCGACACGGCCGCGTAACTGGTGCAGCTGTGCTAAGCCAAGGCGTTCAGGATTTTCGATCACCATTAGGCTGGCGTTTGGGACATCAACACCGACTTCAATGACGGTGGTTGCTACCAACAGCTGAATTTCTCCGGCTTTGAAACGAGCCATAATATCCGCCTTCTCCTGAGCTTTTAGTCGTCCATGAACTAAGCCAATGGAAAGGCCGGCAAGATGCTCTTGTAACAAGATAGCCGTGTCTTCGGCGGCTTGACACTGAAGTGCCTCAGACTCTTCGATCAGGGTACATACCCAATAGGCTTGTTTACCTTCCTCACAGGCGTGACGTACGCGCTGAATCACTTCCTCACGCCTTTGGTCAGACACAACAATGGTATTTACTGGAGTACGCCCTGGTGGCAGCTCATCAATGATGGAGCAATCCAAGTCCGCGTAGGCAGACATGGCCAGTGTTCGCGGAATAGGGGTCGCCGTCATGATCAGTTGATGGGGTTGGAAGCCTGCTTGTAAACCTTTTTCACGCAATGCCATTCGTTGATGCACACCGAAACGATGCTGTTCATCAATAATAGCGAGGGCTAAGCCTTTGAATGACACGGTTTCTTGGAACAGTGCGTGAGTACCGACGACGATGCTTGCGCTGCCTGAGGCAATCCGCTCAAGCTCCGCCTCCCGCTGCTTACCTTTGAGCTTACCAATCATCCAAGCCACCTCAATACCGAGTGGCTCAAACCATTGCTTAAAGTTTAAGTAGTGTTGTTCTGCAAGGATTTCCGTCGGTGCCATGACGGCTACTTGATACCCTTGTTGAACGACTGCCGCTGCTGCCATGGCAGCCACTAGAGTTTTCCCTGAACCCACGTCCCCTTGTACTAGGCGCAGCATGGGGTGTCCTGTGCCAAGATCCTGAAGAATCTCTTGGCTGACACGCTGTTGTGCTCCAGTGGGAGAAAAGGGCAGCTCAGCCAGAAGTTGATCGACCAGTTGACCAGGCTCTGGTACTACAATCGCTCGATCATGCTTAGCCATTTGGCGTTTGCCGATCAACGATAATTGGTGTGCCATTAACTCTTCGAAAGATAAGCGATATTGGGCTGGGTGCGCACCGCGTTTCAATTGTTCTAAATCGGTTCCGCGAGTGGGGTGATGCAAAAAGTGAATGGCGTCCGCCAAGGAGGGGAGGCTGAACTGCTGACGCATGTTGTCTGGTAGCCACTCGCGCAGGTTGTAAGGCGTCAAACGCTCTAGGGCCTGCTCACAAATCTGGCGAATCTTTGTTTGTGTCACCCCTTCCGTCAGCGGATAAATGGGGGTCAGTTGCTCACTGCCTTCATGGGGTTCATCGTCTTTGAGCACCGTATATTCAGGGTGGTACATTTCAAACCCTGTACTGCCGCGGCGAATTTCGCCAAAACAGCGTACACGCCCAGATTGCTCCAGTTGCTTTTTTTGCGCGGCGTTGAAATGAAAGAAACGCAGACACAGCGAGCCAGAATGATCTCTTACACGGCAAATCAAACTGCGGCGTTTGCCCATTTTGATTTCACAGCCGCTCACTTCGCCTTCGATCACGGCTTCATCGCCAAAGCGTAGCTGCCCGATAGGCACGACGCGGGTACGATCTTGGTAACGGATTGGCAAATGAAACAAAGCGTCTTGAACGGTATGAATGTGGAGCTTAGCGAGCTTTTCAGCCATGGCTGCTCCCACTCCTTTTAGCTCTTTAATATCTAGTGTTTCAAGTGCGTCAATCATGTTGGTCCAACGTTAATCTAGGTTAAGCTTCTGGCACGCTTCTTTGATCGACTGGCTCAGTGATTCGATGGCTTTGGGACGCGGGAAACTAGCGCGCCACGCCAAGGCCACCGTTCTTTTAGGAACAGGGGATTTGAATGGGCGTACGGCTAAGATTTGCTCATCCACATGGGTGACCGCAGACTTGGGTAGAACCGTCACTCCTAAGCCAGAAGACACCATGTAACGAATGGTCTCCAGTGAACTGCCATTAACAATCGTATGGCCTTCGTTTAGCTCGTTTTCACCAACAATCGGGCAGGCTTCCATTACCTGATCGCTGAAACAATGGCCTTTACCCAACAGCAGTAAGTTGTCGGTGGTGAGCTGATCCGTGCTAATGTGCTCCAGCTGAGTCCACGGGTGATCTTTAGGCATTAACACAACGAATTCTTCTTCATAAATCGGACGAGTCACCACGTCCGGCTCACGAAATGGTAACGCCACGATGATGGCATCCAATTCACCGTTGCGTAGTTTAGGGCGAAGGTTTTCTGTTAGATCTTCTTCAATCAGCAGTGGCATGCCTTCGGCAATGCGCTTCAGCTCAGGGATCATTGATGGGAATAAATACGGGGCAATCGTGAAGATTGCACCGACCTTTAGAGGGCCTCTAAGTTGGTTTTTCCCTGATGACGCTAACTCTTTAATCATGTTGGCTTGCTCAAGCACACGACGAGCTTGGGCAACAATCTGTTCGCCGATCGGTGTGATGTATACCGAACTTTTACTACGTTCGAAAATCGCAGCGCCGAGCTCATCTTCCAGCTTTTTGACCGCCACGCTTAAAGTTGGCTGAGAAACGTGGCAGCGTTCCGCTGCACGACCAAAATGCTTTTCTTCTGCTAGCATCACGATGTATTTGAGTTCTGTTAGCGTCATAGTCATTTACCCTTTTGATTGGTATTAACTATGATAATACATAATTTGATAAAGTGTACTGCTTCTGAAAAGATGCGTTTTATTTGCAATGATTGAGGCGAACATGACACAAGTGTTGATTGCGGGCTGTGGTGACTTAGGACAAGGGGTTGCGCAGTACTTTGTGAAGAAACAGGCACAGGTAACGGGTATTCGTCGCTCTGGTACCGTCTTCCCGGATGGGGTGCGTGGTATGACCCACGATTTACTCACATTGCCTGCTGAGCAATGGCCAGACGTGGATTTGCTGTATTTGATCATGACGCCCCAAGGTCGAACTGCAGAGGCTTACCATACGGCTTACGTCATGACTGCTGCGGCAGTGGTTGCGGCGTACCAAGGTAGACGTCAGCCAAAAGTGATCTTTGTTTCCAGTACCAGTGTTTACGGGCAAAACAATGGCGAGTGGGTTGATGATCAAACGCAAGCCGTGGCGGCATCGGAGACGGCCAGCAAGCTGCTTGAAGCGGAAAATCTATTGCTTTCGAATCTATCAACGGTTGCGCTGCGCTGCTCGGGTATTTATGGCCCAGGTCGTTACCGTTTATTGCAAGGTGTACAGCGAAAGGACGCTTGGGGAGCGAATCAATGGACTAATCGCATTCATCGTGATGATGTGGTGTCCGCACTGTGTTTGTTGGGAGAACGAGCATTGGCAGAAGAGTCGCTACCATCACATATCATCGCCAGTGATGGACAACCGACGTCTATGTGGGAGGTCAAATTGTGGTTGGCTGAGCGATTGCAGGTATCGACCCCGCTGTGTGAAACCATCAACCGTGCGGATTATTTGCCTGCTCGCGGTAAGCGTATTGTGCCGCACGTTTTACGAGCATTAGGTTGGGCACCGCAATATCCATCTTATGTGGCGGGTTATGAAAGTATGATGGATGCTTACCATGAGTGGCTTGATTGAAGGGAGTAACAACCCTTGATCCAACCACAAAAAAAGGCGCTTGAGTTATCCCAAGCGCCTTTCTTTTTGACTAGGTTGCAGAAGATTAGTCTTCTAGAACCATCACGCCTTCGATTTCTACGGCAACGTCTTTTGGTAGCGCACGAACGCCAAGTGCTGCACGAGCTGGGTAAGGTTGCTCGAAGAACTGAGTCATCACTTCGTTAACAGTGGCGAAGTTGCCAAGATCCGTCATGTAGATGTTTAGCTTAACGATGTCTTTTAAAGAACCGCCTGCCGCTTCACAAACCGCTTGAAGGTTTTTGAAAACCTGAGTGGTTTGCTCTGCAACGTCTTCACTGACGATTTCCATTGTCGCTGGAACCAATGGGATTTGGCCTGAAAGGTACACAGTGTTGCCAGCGCGAACCGCTTGAGAGTATGGGCCGATTGCTGCAGGTGCGTTTTCAGAGAAAATCACTTGTTTTGCCATGTTAAGTATCCTTATTGAGTTAATCGAATAGGGGACGTATTAACGTCCCACTAGCGTTTCGCGGGTGACTTTTTCCACACAGCGAACTGCCTTAATACGACGCATCACATCGGCCAAGCCAACACGACTTGAGATCGCGATGTTTAAGCGTAAACGAGAAATTTTGCCGCGTTCGATAATGTCCAGATTGGACACTTGGAAGTCGGTGTCCGTAATAGAGCTGGCTATTTTTGCCACCGCGCCCCGTTCATTCACATACGAGACAATCAAGCTGACATTGAGCTCTTCTTCGATCTCTTTACTCCATGTCATGCGAATGTAACGCTCAGGCGCCGCTAAATGGTCCTGAATATTTGGACAGTTCTGGTGGTGAATGATGATGCCTTTCTCAACCTGAACGTAGCCGACAATCGGATCCCCAGGAATCGGAGAGCAACACTTCGCATATGAGATCAGCATGCCCTCAGAGCCGTTTACTTTGAACGACTTAGGTGTGATCAGCTCTTCTTCATTGAAGTTCGGGAACAATTGTCGTGCGACTACATAACCCACCAAACGACCTTTACCAATGGATTCCAACAGGTCATCCATATTTTCTAGCTGGTAATGGTCCAACACTACTTGAACGGAATCTTGTGCTAGCTCTTCTACTGTTGTGCGGAAGGCATTGAGTGACCGTGTTAGCAAGCGATAACCAAAGGAAATGGCGTTCTCGCGCTGTTTCGATTTTAAGTAGTGACGAATATTCGTTCGTGCTTTACCCGTAATCGCGAAGCTTAGCCACGCAACGTTCGGTTGGGCGCTCTTAGCGGTAATGATCTCAACGGTCTGACCACTTTCAAGCTGAGTGCTCAGTGGTGCTAAGCGACGGTTGATACGGCATGAAATACAGGTGTTGCCGATCTCTGTGTGAACCCCGTAGGCAAAATCAACTGGGGTTGCGCCAGAAGGCAACTCGATAATTTGCCCTTTGGGAGTGAATACATAGACTTCGTCAGGGAATAAATCACTCTTAACGTTGTCGATGAATTCCATCGGGTTATGCGCTTTTTCTTGAATCTCAAGTAAGCTTTTTACCCACTTTGTTGCGCGTTCATGGTTTGTCTGGGAAATACCAGACTGGCCATTGGATTTGTAAGACCAATGGGCTGCAATACCATTAATCGCAACCACGTCCATTTCTTGAGTGCGGATTTGCACTTCTAATGGTAGACCATTGTTGCCTACCACTGTTGTATGAAGGGACTGATAGCCGTTGGATTTCGGTACGGCAATATAATCTTTAAAGCGACCTTCGATCGGCTTAAATAGGGCGTGGATCACACCCAAAATGCGATAGCAGCTGTCCTGTCGATCGGTGACAATGCGAACGCCCATAACATCCATGATTTCTTCTAGCGAGCGACGCTTTTTCTTCATCTTTTGATAGATGCTGTAAGTGTGTTTCTCGCGAATACTGATGGATGAATCAATATAGTCCGCTGCCAACTCTGAGCGAATAAAATCCTCAAGCTTTTGCATGGCTTTTTCACGCTGACCGTAACGCTTGTTGATCGCGCGTTTCAGCATGCGCGAGCGCATTGGGTAGTAAGCTTCGAAGGCGAGAGATTCTAGATCGACTTTGACATCGTACATACCGAGTCGGTTGGCGATCGGCGCGTAGATATCTAGGGTTTCTCGAGCGATGCGGCGTTTTTTGTGGCCAGGCATAGCGTCGAGTGTACGCATATTATGCAAACGGTCCGCTAACTTCACCATGATGACGCGTATGTCATCAGCCATGGCCATGGCCATTTTTTGGAAGTTATGCGCTTGTTTCTCAAGCTGGCTGTTGAACTCAAGGTGTGTCAGCTTACTCACACCGTCAACTAGACCTGCAACGCCTTCACCAAACTGCTCCGCTAAAGACTCTCGGGAAATTCCAGTATCTTCAATGACGTCGTGCAGTAAGGCGGCTGTGAGTCCTTCGCAGTCCATTCTTAGGTCTGCCAGGATAAATGCCACCGCTAAAGGATGCGTGACATAGTGTTCACCACTTTTACGCTTTTGCCCGTCATGGGCTTGTTCAGCGTAATAATACGCTCGCTTTACTGTGGCGACTTGCTCTTGAGGCAAGTATTGGCTGAGAGTCTCAGCTAATTGTTCAATAGTCGACACCGCTCACCTCACATCAGGAAAAGCTAAACCAGAAAATCGTGCGTTGAGCGATGCATACCATACAATTAGAACTCAGTTGTTGGCTTGGTCTGGAAATCGACGTTCTTTGCGTTGATTAGATCCTCTGCGATTTCACGCAACGCCACAACGGTCACTTTATCTTCTTCTAGTGGCACTTTTGCGTCGGCACCACCTGTTGCCAATTGGCGAGCGCGCTTTGCTGCCACCATTACTAGTTCAAAACGGTTGTCTACGTTTTCAAGACAATCTTCAACTGTCACTCGAGCCATGTTAGACCTCTATATAGGGTAAGGATTGATCACTAATTAGTGTGGTTAATTTTACTTAACGGGCACTCTCTATGACAAGAGATCATTGATCAGATCACGGTGAATATCTTGTATTAATGCTGTTCTCGCGCGGTTAGCAGCGAAAATCGCCTTTAATTGCCCTAATGCTTGCTCAAAATCATCGTTGATGATCACGTATTCGTACTCATCGTAATGGGACATTTCACTGACTGCTTTCGACATACGGCGCGCGATGACGTCGGCTGCATCCGTTCCGCGGCCTGTTAGGCGCTCTTCTAGTGCAGCAAGGGACGGAGGCAGGATAAAGATACCGATGGCATCAGGGTATTGCTCACGAACTTGTCGCGCTCCTTGCCAATCAATCTCTAGAATCACATCTAAGCCTTGATCCAACATATCGAAAATAGCTTGTTTCGATGTGCCGTAGTAGTTATCGAACACTTGTGCGTGCTCAAAGAAGGCATCTTCGGCGATCATGTCGAGAAAACTGTCCACATCAACAAAAAAGTATTCTCGCCCATGCTCTTCACCAGTGCGCGGTGCTCGAGTGGTATGAGAAACCGATATACGAACCTGCTGATCTGCCTGTAGAAGCGCTTTGTACAGCGACGATTTACCTGCACCCGATGGCGCCGAAAGAATATATAGATTGCCTTTTTGTTTAATCATAACCCTACCTTGCCGAGCAAGATGTTGCTTTAGAAATAAGTCGAATGAAACCGCCACTATAGCACATATATAAGGGTGTTAAGTTGGAGTCCATGCAATCTATTGTGTGAGTTTCATGCAGGCAGGGTTAACTTTTGAGTTTTCACTACAAGTATTAATAATTAGTGCTAAGTTTATGAGACAAATCGTTCATATTGAAAGGCATCATAATGAGTGACTCTCGGAACATGGAAGCAACCCGAAAAACCAAAAAACTCTGCAAAATACTATCAGTCGAAGATGACGTAGATTACCAAGCAGCACTATTATTATCGCTGCAAACATTGAATTATGGTGGTCGTGAGATTGAGCTTCTGTCTGCAAATAGCGCACAAGAAGCGGCCTCTGTCATCGCTAAGCACCCCGATATCAGTCTGGTATTGCTGGATGTGGTGATGGAGGATGATGATTCCGGTTTAAAGTTGGTGCGCAGTGTACGCCACAGTTTAGGCAATCAGCTGGTTCGCATCATTTTGCTAACTGGGCAGCCGGGCATGATGCCGCTTGATGATCTAATGGCCAATTATGATATCGATGACTACTGGAATAAAAGTGAACTGAGTCACGACCACTTACAGACCATTGTACTTGGCAATTTACGTACTTGGGAGCATTTGTATGCCATGCAACAAGCCCGTCATGGCCTGCAAATGTTGATCGAGTCAAGCCAGCGTATTAGTAGTCAGCTGGATTTAAAAAGTTACACCCAATCTATTCTTAATGAGCTGGCGAGAGTGTTTAACCTAAACAAAGGTGGCATTGTTTGTATTGCTCACAAACACGATGAATCCCCTGAGCAAGCGCTAGTGTTCGCTGCAGCGGGTCAATTTAGTGCTTGGGCTAATCAGTTCTTAGGGCGAGTCACTCCAGAAGCAGAACTGCTTCGCATCGTGCAGCAAAGCCTCTCAACTCAGGGACATATTATTGAAACTCCACTATCCGCACTGTATTTCTCCAGCGATGAAGTAGATCAGCGAGACTATGTGGTGGTCGTGAAATGTGACCAGCCCCTGACCGAATTCGAAATTGATTTACTGCAGATTTTTGGTGAAAACATCAATGCTGGTTTTAGTAATGTCGCGCTGCACAACCGTCTCTCTGAGCTGGCGTATCAAGACAGTACCACTGGGCTTCACAACAAAAACTGGTTCTTAAAGCAGCTAGATGGATTGACCTTAAACGAGCGTCAGAATACCAAGTTACTAATGCTCTACGTTGAGGACTTGTCTTACAGTGAAGTGCTGCTCGGGGTGCAGTTTGGTCGTACCTTGATGACCCACCTCGCTGCCCATCTCAAAGCTTGTTTTGTTAAAGCTATTGATGTTGTCTTATACGAGCGCGATACCTTGCTGTTATTGGTTTACGATAACAAAGATTACCAGCGTGAAGAGCTAGAGCATGTGCTGCACCCACAGCTGAATATCGATGGTGCTGTCCATACCATTGATTTGACTGGCACTATTCTAAAATTATCTGATCTACCTCCGCATCAATCTTCTTCACAGGTATTGGGCATAGCGAAAAGCTTCTTGGAGCAGACGAAGCACCGCAATGTTGATTTTGGCCTGTTTGACTCGACTGAAATGGAAGGGATGCAAGAACGCTATGAGCTGATGAAAAAAATGCGCTGTGCCCTCGCGGATGAGCAAATTTTTATTCATCTACAGCCGAAAATTGACTTGGATAATGGGGCATTACAAGGTTTCGAAGTGCTTGTGCGTTGGCGCGATGAGGAAGGAAACATTATTCCGCCAGATCGTTTTGTCCCCCTCGCAGAAACGTCGGGTCTAATTGATAAACTGGATGATTATGTCACTCGACGAGCTTGCGAGGCGATTAAAACGTTGCGAACGTTAGGTATTGAGGTGCCATTATCCGTCAACGTGGCGGGTTCGGAAATATCCCGTTCTGATTTTGTGGCGCGCTTTGAAGCAACTCTCAAGGAAATGGGTATATCCACCAAAGAAATTGAGATTGAAGTCACGGAAACTCAGCTTATTGAAGTCATGCGCACGGCGTCAGGTTGCCTGGATCGGTTGGGTGAATTAGGCGTGCGAGTTAGCATTGATGACTTTGGTGCGGGTTATTCGTCGTTGTCGTATTTATCCATGTTGAATGCATCTGTTCTCAAAATTGATCGACACTTTATTGCTCGTATGACCCAGTCTAGTCAGGATCAGCAGATCGTAAAAATGATTATTGAGCTGGGGCACCTTTTAAAAATGGAAGTGATTGCCGAGGGGATTGAGACCGAACAGCAGTACCAAGTCTTGCAGCAATTAGGGTGCGATGCTGGGCAAGGCTATTTTATTGGCCGACCTATGTCTCTGAAGGCAGTACAAGAGTGGCTGTCACATCATCAAGGTAACGCTTAATTGATGAAGCGCCCACTATTAGCGATTGTATTATTGCCACTGTTGTTGGTGGCGAGTTTGGGCTACCTGTCCTGGGGCTTCTGGCAAGACCGTTCAAGAGAGCAGTGGCGTGAGGAGCAAGTAGACCTCTTGAACCGAGGGGCAGTGTTGATGTCCAGAGAGCTTGGGCACATACAGAAAACGCTGGCTTATATGGACCAAGTACTAGGGAAATACTATCGCCCAGATCAGTTTGACGACATGGAACGCTGGCAAGACGGGGTAGCGAGCTACTTTATCAGAGCGGCAGGTCTGTCAGATTACATTTCGCAGGTCCGTTGGCTGACACCTGAAGGCTTAGAAGCTGTTCGAGTGAATATTGCAGGTGAGCAAGCGGAGGTCGTTGCTAATTCTGAGTTACAGGATAAGTCCAACCGATATTACTTCCTGGATGGCATGGCGGGGGATGGTGAGAGTGCCTCTTTCTCGCCAATAGATCTGAATGTAGAACGTGGCTCCATTGTTACCCCATATGAAATCACCGTGCGGGCGAGCATGAAGATTCTTGATGACGCTGGTAGCGAACTTGGTCTGTTAGTGGTCAATTACAATCTTAATTACCTGTTTGCTCGACTGCGCGCCATGCAAACAGCGACCAACACCTTTGAAATGATCGACTCTGAAGG
This sequence comes from Marinomonas communis, assembly GCF_004363305.1. Lineage (GTDB taxonomy): Bacteria > Pseudomonadota > Gammaproteobacteria > Pseudomonadales > Marinomonadaceae > Marinomonas > Marinomonas communis. The sequence goes on from NZ_SNZA01000002.1 coordinate 486,700, forward strand.
CTTCTGGTTGCTGTCTCAGACGCCGGAGATTGAGTGGTTGCATCTTTATGGCGATATTTTATCTTCTTTCGCTAATCAATTTCCAAACAGCTGGCCAAACATTAAACAAAGTCGAACATTACAAGGGATCGAGTTAGCAGGTGGTCGACCATTAACAGTGCTGCCCAGCTTTGTGGATGATAGGCAAGGTGGGGTTCCCAGCTATTTCTTCTTATCAAAAGTTCGAGCTAACGTTTGGCAACAACGTGCACAGCTTGCGATGTTTAGTGTGATATCGACAAGTTTGATTGTTTACGGATTACTGGTTGCCATAATGTTGTTGTGGTGGAAAAACGCTGAGCAAAAACGTGCGTACATGCAGGCTTTGCAACATGAAAAACAGCAGCTGGAAATCGCCCAATCGGAACTGCAAAACAACAATAGAGATCTTGTGACGCTGCAGAATGAGTTGGTTGAAAAAGGTAAACTGTCTTCGCTTGGTTTGATGGTTGCTGGGGTTGGCCATGAGTTGAATACGCCTTTGGGTGGCGTACGTTTAAGCCTTTCTTCTTTGGAGCATTTGATAAAACAAATTCAGTCTGAATTAAGTGAACAGCAGTCCACTTTATTTCAGAATAGTCTGAACTTGGCGACTCAAAACTTAAATCGTGCGGTGCAAGTGGTAGCGCAGTTTAAGCGTATTACTGAGAATCAGATGAGCCCTAATAGCGAATGCTTTTCAGTGAATGCTATGTTTGATGACACATTAGCTCCTTTGAAAGCCGTGTTAAAAAAACACCCAAATGTAAGAGTTGAGCGTCATTGTGATCCCACAGATGAGATCATTGCTGCGCAAGGCGTTATCTCTCAAGTATTACAAAACTTGATCATGAATGCGTTAGACCATGCTTTCGACAACGAGCAATCCGGTGTGATTACCCTTACGGCCATTTGTGAAAGCGAATACGTTATTGAGGTCTCCGATAATGGCAAAGGGATTCGCAAAGACATCATTGATCATATATGGGAGCCATTTGTTACGACGGAGCGTGGTATAAAGCAGCACTCTGGGCTGGGATTATTTATGGTGCATCAGTGGGTAACGAAGCTCTTAAAGGGGCGTGTGACGGTCCATAGCGAGCCTGGACAGACTCGCTTTACCTTGTACCTTCCGATTCCTGAGAGCAATGAGCCTTAGGCTTCTTTGCTTGCATACCAGCCTAGCACACTCCAAATGAGGCACAGGGCGATGAGCGCATAGAGCCCTGTTTGCCATTGCCCTAACCAGTCATGTAAACCGCCCATCGCGACAGGCCCCATCGCTGCCAAGGTATAACCGACCAGCTGCGCCATACCAGACAGCGCGGCGGCTTGTTTAATACTATCCGTACGTAAGCTGATTAACGCGATACCAATGACAAACCCTAAGGTGATGCCAAAACCAAATAATAGCGACCAATAAGCGGCCCAAGCACTGAATTCAGCAATGCCAAACAATCCGACTAACGTACAAATACAAGCCGCTACGCTTAGTTGGCGGTTGCTTTTGAGTACGCGTTGGAGGAAGGGCAACAGCAAGCCAGGCAAGGCTCCTCCTACTTGAACATAGCTGTGGTAAATCCCTGCGGTGACTGGTGCAATGCCTTGATCTATATAAATAGTCGGTAGCCATGCATTGACGATGTAGTTGATCACTGAATCTAAAGCAATGAACAGCGTAATGAGCCAAGCCAATGGTGAACGCCATAAATTAATATGTGGTGCGGTAGCGGGTGCAGGAGAAGAGCTGGACTCCGGTTTTGGCAACCAGAACCACAATACAACAGGCACCAGTACCAACAGCATTTGGCTAGCCAAGGACAGTGACCAACTTTGTCCCAGTGCAGATAAATGCTGTTCTGAGAACAGCGCGATGGGCATAGCGGTTCCCGTCATCAGTGCGCCGCCTACATTCATCATCAGAACATACAGTGCTGTGAGCTGAATGATGTGCTGCGCAAAATCCCGCTTTAGCAAAATGGGCAGTAGAACATTGCCCACAGCGATGCCAGCTCCGATTAAAAACACCCCCAAATAGAGCGAGGGCAGCATGCCCAAGGAGCGCAGTGTCATACCGATCAGAATACACACAGCGCCGATGAGCAGTGCTGTTTCAATTTGCCAACGACGAGCGAGCCAAGTGGCCACCGGGGCAAAAAAGGCAAAGCTAAGCAAAGGCAGTGTGGTCAATAAACCGGATGCGGAACTGCTCAGTGACAAGTCATGTTCGATGCGCTCAATCAAAGGCGCAATACCGACCACAGGCCCCCTTAAACAAAGGGCTAGCAACATGATAAACGCTAGCAATAAAAGGGTGTCGCGCCGAATGTAGGTAGGCATGTTTCGCATTCCATAGGTGTTAAAGCTTGAATCACGAGCAGTATATGGGATAGCGTGCTTTACGGTATTGTGAAATTAAGACAAAAAATGACGAAATTCAGACAAGATGAGCAATCTGTACTAACGGACTTTGGTCCGGCCGATACATTGGCCCAGCCGATGATCCTCCAGCGTGAGAGCCATCACCAAGAAACGCCATGGCACAAACATAAGAAAGGCCAGCTGATTCTTGCTTTGCAGGGCACGGTCACAAGCTATGTAGAACAAGGTATGTGGCTTGTGCCACCAAAATGCGCGGTATGGATTCCAAGTCAACAAGTGCACCGCAATGCATTTGCGCCTAACTCAGACGTCTGCATGGTGTTTATCGATGTGGCAGTCACTCGCTTACCAGATAGCGTCTGTACCTTGGCGCTGACGCCCTTGATGCGCGAGCTGATCTTACATATTGCGACTTTGCCCATTAAGCATGAGCCTGGTAGCCAAGCAGAGCGCATGGTGCAGGTATTGATGGAGTTGTTAGAACAGGCGCCACAGGAGTCGTTTGATTTTCCGATCCCAGAAGAACCTAGGTTGCGAGACTTAGCGCGACGGCTTTTAAATCAGCCAGACGATCGCCGTACCTTGGCGCAATGGGCACAGGACTATGCAATGAGTGAACGAACGTTAGCACGCTTAATCCGTCAGCATGTACAACTTACGTTTGGACAGTGGCGAGCACGTTTACATACCGTACTCGCCCTTGAAAAGTTGGCCCAACAGCGACCAATACAACGCATCTCTGATGAGTTAGGCTACGAATCCGTTGGGGCGTTTATTACATTCTTTAAAAAGCAATTTGGCTGCACACCGAAGCAGTATCAGCGTCAACGCTGGCAGCATTAACGTGGTTTTGGGCCTCGGCGTGAACCGCCAGTAGCAGGCTTACCTTTGCCATTCGGCATGGGTTTACTGCGTCCTGCTCCGCCTTTTCCTGCTGAAGTTGGTTTACCACCGTTGCTTTGAGGTTTTCCGCCTTTGCCGTTTGGCTTACCTTGAGCGGGTGCACCACGTCCATTCGCAGGCTTACCACGACCGCCTGCGGCGGGCTTACCATTGCCACGCGAATCACCTGAACGACCTTGACCACCTCGATTCTGACCACCCGTGCCTGGGCTGCCCACACGAGGTTTGCCGTCACGGTTGCCTTTGCCTTGTCCTTGAGGACGTGGTTTAGGTTTACGTGGGTTAGAGGCTTTTGGTGCGGCATTGCCGTCTGAGTCTTTGGTCATTTCGGCAATGGTGGCGATCTCTTTTTGCGTCAGGTCACGCCAGTCACCCAAGGCGAGTCCTTTAAGAGAAACGTTCATGATGCGAATACGTTCAAGTTGAACGACTTCGTAGCCAAAGTGCTCCGCCATACGACGAATCTGACGGTTTAAGCCTTGCACCAAGGTGATGTTAAAAACAAAGGTCGACTCTTTGTGCACCTTACATTTCTTGGTCATCTGACCCAAGATCGGCACCCCATTACTCATGCCTTCGATAAAGGCATCGGTGATCGGTTTGTTGACCGTTACTAGGTATTCTTTTTCGTGGTTGTTCGACGCACGCAGGATCTTGTTAACCAAGTCACCGTTGTTGGTCATAAAGATCAGCCCCTGAGAGTCTTTGTCTAAACGACCGATCGGGAAGATACGCGCACCGTGTTTTACGAAGCTAACAATGTTGTTCGGTTCGCTCGACTCAGTGGTGCTGACGATACCGACAGGTTTGTTCACCGCGATAAAGATCAGGTCTTCGGCTTCCATTGGCTCAATGGTTTGGCCGTTGACTTTCACCAAGTCACCAGGGGTGACTTGATCGCCAATGCCAGCCCGCTTACCGTTGATGTAAACACTGCCTTGCTCAATAAAACGATCCGCTTCACGACGTGAGCAAAGACCGCTTTCACTGATGTATTTATTCAGACGAATGGAAGTTTTTAACTGCATCGAATTAGCCTTTAAAGCCACGGCCGACTAGGTATACTTCACGAGAGCGAGCGCGTGAAGACTCGGGCTTACGTACCACGACACTGTCAAAGTGTGGGCGCATTTGCTTAACGAATTCTTCGTAGCCTTCCCCTTGGAACACTTTCACTGCGAATAAGCCTTTCGGCTTAAGTGTTTGGATGGCCATATCCAATGCAAGCTCAACAAGGTACATAGAAGAGGCTTGATCGACCGCTGAGACACCGCTCATATTCGGTGCCATATCAGAAATCACCACGTCCACCGGTGCACCATCGACCGCGGTCATGATCTGGTCGAACACTTCCTGCTCGGTAAAGTCACCTTGGATAAACTCGACCCCTGCAATGGTGTCCATCGGCAAGATATCCGATGCGATGACTTTGCCTTTGTCGCCCACTAGCTTAGATGCCACCTGTGACCAGCCGCCTGGAGCGGAACCTAAATCCAGTACCAAGTTGCCTGGTTTGATCAGCTTATCTTTCTCGTTCAGGGTCAGCAGTTTGTAACTGGCGCGGGAACGGTAACCGTCTATTTGAGCTTTTTTAACGTACGGGTCGTTGACGTGTTCTTCGAGCCAACGGTTACTGCTTTTTGATCGAGCCATGGTGATTTCGCTGCCGGATTGAATAAAAACGCTATTGTAACCGCTGACAGCCAATCAGCAAAGGAAGCAAGGCTCTGACAGAGCTCTAAGCGGACAAGATAATTTTGCCAGCCAAGGCAACCAGGATCAGCCCAGAGAGGCGATCAATAAGCACCGCTTTTTTACGTAGTCCATTCAGAAGGCGTTGATTTGAAAGCATTAAGGTAATCAGGGTGTACCACAAACCATCGATAATGAAAGGCGTCATCACCATTAATATTTTGCCATCGATCGAATGTACGGAGGCGACAAAGGGGCTAAACAGCGCAGCGAAAAAAAGTGAAATTTTAGGGCTTAACAATGAAATCAGCAGGCCTTCTTTGGCGGATTGCCAAACAGACATGGTTTGACCCGCTTCTAGCTTGGCAGCAATACCGCCTTTGGAGCGAATGGCGTTCACACCTAAATAGATTAAATACGCTGCGCCCGCATAGCTGATGATCTGATAGAGCCAAGGCAATTGATGGAAAATCACCGCCAAGCCAACCATAGAAATAAACGCGTAAACCCCAATACCAAACGCATGGGCCCACGCGGCCGCTAGGCCATTGGCTTTACCGCCCGCTAAGCTGTGTTTGGTGACCATTACCAAGCTTGGGCCTGGTGACATGGCACCCAGTAAACAAATCGCTAATAAAGAAAGCCAGAGTGTTAGTGTCATGATGTTCTCCTTTTGAAGAAATGCACTTTAGCAAGTCGTGAATATCAAATGAAATCATGATTAATCAATATGGCTATGATTTAAAATCATAAGCTACCGAACCTTTTACCCGCGTCATGATCTCCTCAATCACGCTTCGAGCCCAAAGATGGGCAGGGTCTAGGTCGTATTTGCTGTGCCATGTGAGCCAGTATTTATGCTTTGGTGTTTTCAAAGGGAGTTGGTGATAGGTTAGGTCATAGCGTTCGGAAAGGTTTTTAGCAATGTGCTCTGGTGTCACCAGTAGCAGTTGACTGTCACAAAGCGCTTGGGCTGCAGCAAAGAAGAACGGTACATTCAGTGCGATTCGGCGTTGTTTACCTTTTGCTTTAAGCGCAACATCGAACAGCCCATCTTTATCACCGCCCCCGACTATTTTGATATGCGGATAATGAAGAACCTGATCAAGGCTAATCGACTCTGCTGACGCCAGTGGATGATGAGCGCCCATTAAACACACAGAATGATCTTCACCGATTTGAACCGAGGATAGCCCAGCTGGTGCTTCTAGGGACATGCTGGAAGCTAGTTGGATACCTTCATCATGCAATTGATGGAGCAAACTCGGCTGCCATAAGCGATAGGTTAAGGTGACTTGCGGTGCTTCTTGCATCAAGGTCTTGGTAATTTCTGGCAAAATATACTGCGCAACGTAGTCGCTAGAAGAGAACACAAACTCCCCTTGCCACAGCTTGGGGTCGAACACCTCATCGCTCATCAAGTCATCCAGCTCAATGAACCAGCCTTCCAGTTTCTGTTGTAAAAGTAGCGCTTTGGGGGTCGGAATCAGCAGGTTGCCATCGCGCACTAACAAGGGGTCTGCAAACATTTCTCTCAGAACACTTAAATGGCGGCTGACAGCGGATTGAGTCAGGTTGAGTCGGTGTGCCGCATGACTGACATGGCATTCCTCCAAGAGGACTTTTAACGATCGCAGCAAGTTAAGGTTAATATTCTGATGCATGGGGTGTTCTCGTCACGCGCATTAAAGGCTTTAACATAACAGTTTTTCCGTGATAGATAACGCTTCTGACTGACTTGTAATCAAGGCAGGCGTATAATGCGACCACAATTTACTTTTCGACATTTGTCGCCGGACTATCTTTTGCCGAGTCAATCGGCCAGGACCTTTCCATGATTCGTTTATCTGAACTTTCTCTACCCCTAGACCATCCAGAAGCTGCATTGCGTGAGGCGATTATCAAGCGCCTGAACCTTGTAGACGAAGAACTGCTGGATTTCTTTGTGTTTAAACGCAGCTACGATGCGCGTAAAAAGAATACGGAAATCACCTTCGTTTACATCATTCACTTAACTACCAGCAATGATGTAGCAGTCTTGGCTCGTTTTGAAGACGATGTGCATGTGAAAGTGGCACCGGATATCGAATACCACCCTGTGGCGACAGCGCCTGAAAATCTAACCGAGCGCCCAATCGTGGTGGGCTTTGGTCCTTGCGGTTTGTTTGCGGCTCTGACCCTTGCTCAAATGGGCTTTAAGCCGATTGTCTTAGAACGTGGTCGCAATGTGCGTCAACGTACTAAAGATACTTGGGCGCTATGGCGTCAAAAGAAACTGGATACGGAATCGAACGTTCAGTACGGCGAAGGCGGTGCAGGCCTGTTTTCGGATGGTAAGCTATACAGCCAAGTCAAAGATCCAAAATTCTATGGCCGTAAGGTTATGAGCGAATTCGTTCGCGCTGGCGCGCCAGAAGAAATCATGTACGTTAGCAAGCCGCATATCGGTACTTTCCGTCTAACCGGCGTGGTCGCGAAAATGCGTGAAGAAATCATCGAGCTAGGCGGCGAAATTCGCTTTGAATCGAAAGTCACGGACTTGCTGCTGGAAGACCAAAAAGTAACTGGGGTGGTGCTGGCTGACGGTACCGAACTGCACAGCAAGCATGTGGTGATGGCGCTGGGTCACAGTGCTCGCGATACCTTCCGTATGCTGCACAAGCAAGAAGTGTTTATTGAGCCGAAGCCATTTGCCATCGGTTTTCGTATCGAGCACCCGCAGTCGTTGATCGACAAAGCACGTTTGGGCAAATACGCCGGTCACCCTGAGCTGGGCGCAGCGGATTACAAACTGATTCACCATGCGAAAAACGGTCGCGCGGTCTACAGCTTCTGTATGTGTCCTGGCGGTACTGTAGTAGCTGCGACGTCTGAAGAAGGCCGCGTGGTGACCAACGGTATGAGTCAGTACTCGCGTAACGAGCGTAACGCGAACTCTGGCATCGTCGTGGGCATTAACCCAGAACAAGATTACCCAGATGGCATTTTGGCCGGTGTCGAACTGCAAGAACGCTTGGAAGCAGCGGCTTACAAACTGGGCGGTTCAGACTACAAAGCGCCAGCGCAGCTTGTTGGCGACTTTATCAAAGGCCAAGCATCGACTGAGTTGGGGGAAGTTGAGCCGTCTTACAAGCCTGGCATTCAGTTATGTGATTTAGCGGATGCACTGCCTGACTTTATTATCGAAGCGGTACGTGAAGCGTTGCCAGCGTTTGGTAAGAAAATCCGTGGTTTTGACCGCGATGATGCGATCTTAACCGGTATCGAAACCCGTACTTCATCACCAATCCGCATTACTCGCGATAATCAAGGCTACCAAAGCTTGAACACTCAGGGTCTATACCCAGCGGGTGAGGGCGCGGGTTACGCGGGCGGTATCTTGTCTGCGGGCATCGATGGTATCAAAGTCGCGGAGGCCGTGGCATTGGACATTCTGAAGCAACAAGGTGCTTAAGATGAAAATTGACCAGATCAAAAAGCTGCACCAAAAGAAATACCGTCAAGAGCTAGGTCATTGCCTAGTGGAAGGCGAACATTTGGTGCTGGAGCTGGAAAATGCGGCCAAGCACAACCCTAAATTGGCGGCGGCCAAGCTTTATGTCACGGCGGACTATGCCGATTGGTCAACTCAGTTTGAAAAGGTCGAAGTTAGCACCAAGCAGATGGCGGGCATGTCCGATACCAAGAGTCCACAGGGCATTTTGGCGGTTGTACCAATGGCTGCTATCTCACCTGTAGCAGATGAGAAGGCGGTTGGCATATATCTGTATGAAATCCAAGATCCCGGCAATTTAGGCACTATTTTGCGCACGTTAGCGTGGTTTGGTGGTTTTCGCTTATTACTCAGCCCTGGCAGTGTCGATCCGTTTAATCCAAAAGTAATTCGCTCCAGCATGGGCGCTTTGTTCCATGTGCCAATGGAACTGGATGTGGACATTACGACGTTACCTGAGCGCTTTGAGGCGATTGGCTGCTTGGATATGCAAGGTGAGCCATTAAGCTCGCTAGAGTTCAAACAGCGTGATTGCTACATCTTTGGCAACGAAGCCCGTGGCGTACCACGTGAGCATTTGGATAGCCTAAAGGCGAAAGCCTTTACCATCCCTGGCGTTGGGCTAATTGAATCGCTCAACCTAGCAACAGCAGTTAACCTGAGTGTGTACGAACGACAACGCTAATGCCAATATTGGGTTGATTTGATCCACATATAAGCTGATGATAAACGCCTTGATTCGTTCAGCGTTGCTTTTTCATTAAGAAGGCGCTGAACGACGCAACCCCCTACCAGGAAGGTTAAAAAGGTGTGTAGACATGAAGTTGGTGTCGTTACGAGGGTTAATTGTCATTCCATTTGTGTTGCTCGCAGCGTTGGCGGGCACCACCATTTATTTGTTTTCCAACGTCACATTGTCGAATGTTTCGGATAATGTCGGTCTGCATTACATTCGAGAAGTTGAAAACCGAGTAAACGATCGTGTGACCGCCTTTATGGCGCCTTTGAGCATCCTTGCAGAGCTAAATCGAGATGCCATCACCCATCACCCTGAATGGTTAGATAACTTAGATCTTTTGGCGGGGCGTTTTTACGAGCAAGCTATTCCATACCCCTATGTGACGTTTATCTCGTTGGCCACTGCTGCAGATGGTCGTTACGTCAATTCCACTCGAGCCCCGTTTGGTACTACCAGCCACCACGTTGCAACCAACTACACCTCTAGGCCCGGACAGCTTGAAGCGTTTGAGTATGACCCTATCCACTATGTTGGTCGACGTATTGAAAGCGAACCAGTGTATGAAAACTATGATCCCAGAACACGACCTTTTTACCTAGATGCTGTTCGAAAAGGGGATACCGCTTGGAGTCGTATCACACCTTATTATGGATATCAGTCGCTTGGTGTAGGGCTATCTGTTCCTATATACGATACCGATCGCCAGTTACTGGCTGTGATGGCGACCAGTGTTGCGCTGGTGGCATTAGATAGTTATTTGCAAAGCATAGAGTTGGTCGATGGTGCTTTTGTCTTTTTAGCCGAGCCAAACGGAGATTTGATTGCTGCATCAAGCAATGACCCCTTATATACCAACGTTGATGGTGTCGTTCAGCGTGTGTCACTTGTTTCTCATCAAAACCCGATACTTAGAGAAGCTGCTCAGCAATTAGAGCCAGGCATTCACCGTATTGAGGTGGCTGGAGAGCGTTATTTATACAACATTCGGCCGATTGAATTGCCCTATGGTCAGACCTGGTTAATCGGTGTCATGATTCCAGATGCGTATTATCAAAACATGCTGTCTGATTTTTCAGAGGGTTTACTGGTAATGGTCGCGATGATTTTTATCAGTATTGCCTTAGTTGGGTCGCTGATTGCACGGTTTATTGGTGTGCCGATTATGCGGTTGAATAACGCCGTTAATGCGGATTCGTTACGCCAAATAGGTGCTTTGCCGAACTCTCTTAGTCACGTGCGAGAGATCCACTCACTCGGGCAGGGGTTGAAGGGGATGGCCAGCGAGTTGTCGGATATTTTGCAAAACCTTGAGCAGAAAGTCGCACAACGCACTTCCCAGTTGAAAGACGAAAATGAAGTGCTTTTAGAGCAAAGTACGACGGACGAATTAACCGGGCTTTATAATCGTCGTGGCTTTAATGTGTTGTCAGAACAAGCACTGCAACGAGCGGAGCACGATCATGAGTCCTTCGCTCTAGTACTCTGCGATATCGACCACTTTAAGCATGTTAATGACTCTTTAGGACACAGTGTGGGTGATAAAGCCCTGCATGCGGTGGCTAAAGTATTAAAGGGCCATTTCCGTTCTCAAGATATGATCGCCAGATATGGTGGCGAAGAGTTTATGCTGGTGTTAGTGGGGATTTCTCAGCAAGAATTGATGGAACGTCTACAAAATGTCCGTCAAACCCTATCAAATAAGCCGATATTACAAGAAATGCCCATCACACTGAGTTTTGGTATGACCTACCTTGCAAGCATCCAAGATATGAGTCTGGCTGATCTGATCCATGATGTAGATTCCAAACTCTACCAAGCCAAAAATACGGGACGCGATAAAATCATTTTCTAAGCAACTGCTTGCTCCTCTTGTTATAACTTAAGGGAATATCAGTCTGATCTCTTATTGATAAAATGACAAAATAATAGAATCTAGTGTCAGTTTTGAGTATAGTAATGATAGGCATTATCATTACTATAATATTTTAGGATCTATTGTGGATAAAACCATTTCCTTCACGCGAACCCCTTTGGCTATTCTTGTTGCTTCGACACTAGGCGGCATCTCTCTACATGCTACGGCAGAGGAGCTAGATACCCTTCAAGTTTGGGGTACTCAGGTAACCTCTGATAACTCTCTTTTGACCGACGATATTGAAACTAAGCAAGCGACCCATCTAAGTGGCCTTTTGCGTGATCAAGCAGGTGTGGATGTAGGTGGGACTCACACAACTCACCAAGTGCTAAATATCCGAGGATTGGACGACTCAGATTTAGACATCACGACAGATGGTGTGACGCAAAGTAACAATATTTTCCACCATGTGGGTAACCTGCTAATTGCTCCTGATATCCTTAAAAGTGTTGATATCCAAGTGGGCACCAACTCGGTTTTGACAGGCGGTTTAGGAGGTGGAGCAGCATTTGAAACTAAAGATGCGCAGGAACTGCTAGCCCCAGGTCAAAAGGCAGGTGCGCGTCTTCATACTAGCTACAACAGCAATGATTCTGCTGGTGCCTCGGTTACAGCTTACTCTCAGCTAACAGAAGAAGTAGATGGTTTGATCTATCTATCTCACACAGACAAGAATAACCCTGAAGATGGTAATGGCTTCGAATTAGATAATAATGCCGGTACGATCCAAAATGGCATGGTAAAAGTCGGTTGGGATGTCAATGAACGTCATCGTTTAGAAGCAAAGTACGACAGATATCAAGATGAAGGTTACTACTACCTTCGTACTAACTTTGGCTCAGCGTTCAACAGTAGCTTTACTCGATCTGCACCAGACGATACGAAATATACTCGCGAGACAATGTTGGTTGCTCATGAATACGATGGCTTAGATACATTCGTTAAGACAACTGTTTATAACACTCAGCTTTCTCATGAGCGAGGAAATGACGGTAACCCTGCTATTTCCGAGCACAATGGTATCAAGTCACTTGCTGAAACGACTCTAAATAATCATGAAGTACGTTACGGTTTTGAGTTCGATGCACTAGAAGCTGGCCGCGAAGACGCAGGTAAAGATGAAGTCACTAAGTTTGCGATCTATGCTGAAGACGAAATTGCATTAAGCTCAAAGCTGTTTGTAACGCCTGGGGTTCGTTTTAACTCTCATGAAATTGATTACACTGGGCAATTCAGTAAGAAATTCACCGAAGTTACTTACGGATTAGCTGGTAAGTATTTGGTGAACGATCAATGGACATTAAAAGCAAGTACTACCACTTTGTTTGAGGGACCTGCGGCACGTGAAGCATTCAATGCTGAAGCAGGTACTGTTTCGACTGATATTAAACCTGAAACAGGTGTAAACAGTGAAATTGGCTTTAGCTTCCAGCAAGCGGATTTTGCTGGTCTTGATGATTTTGGTTTCTCTACTACAGTGTTCCGTACAGAGATTGACGACTACATCAATGACCGTGTGACTATGCGTGGTGTTAGCAACAATGGGACATTAACCATCGAAGGTTTTGAATCCAAGCTAACGGCTCGCCTTGGTAATACAAGCGCTCGTCTAACTTACGCACATTCAGATTCTACAGATGGCTCGAACATCGGTGGGAAGTACGTTGGTGACAGTATTGCGTTTGGAGTATCGACTGATGTGCCAACAGCTAATCTTAGCCTAAGCTGGACTTCCATGATTACTCTAGACTTCGATGAAGGTGATGAGCACAAAGAAGGTTATAATGTTCATAACATTGCTGCGACATGGAACCCAGAACAAGTCGCTGGCCTAACTGTAACAGCTGGTATTGATAACCTATTTGATAAAGCGTATGCCTCTCACTCAAGTGATGTAGCACGCGGTGAAGCAGACCTAGAGCCAGGTCGTAACATCAAAGTCTCTGCATCGTACACGTTCTAAGATCGTTTGACGTAGCGGTGATGTTCGAAAGCCTAGGAATATGACTTCCTAGGCTTTTTTATTGTCTTCCCTGTGTGTTACGACTCGCCTTGCGGGAATTGAAACACATCATCAATCAAGCTTTCTAAGTGTTCTTTCGCATCGCCATTAGCGCGCACGTAAGCACGTAACCCCATTAACTGCATTTGCAAGTAGCGTGCTAGACGCGTGCTGTCTACGTCGCCTGAAAGTTGCTGCTGCGCTTGAGCTTGGGCGAGCACTTCTGCAAACGCCTGTTCCATACCATTTAACAATCGCTTGGCTTCTAGAAGCAGCTCGGCGTTGTCTTCGGTTAGCTCAGTAATGCTTTTGACTAACATGCACATGCTGCTTGGCGCTTGGTCACAGCCCATAACCACTTCAGTGATAAAACGCTTTAGCCCTGCTAGTGGCGAGTCTGCCTGTTCGACGCAAGCGGCGAGCCGTGCCTGACTGTTGGCGGCGTAGTACTGCAGCGCCTGCTTAAAGAGTGCTTCTTTACTGCCAAAGCTGGCGTAAATGCTACCTGGGCGCATGTCCATGGCTTGCTGAATGGTACGCATAGACGTGGCATGGAAACCCTTGGCCCAGAATAAGTCGGTGGCTTGATGTAATGCTTCTTGTCGATCGAATTTCATAGGGAGTCGAATAATTGCTTGAACATTTGTTCAATTATGGCTTGAACGATCGTTCAAATCCAGTTAATGTGCTTTGGTTCTATTCATTCAAAGAGCGCCTTTTGTCAAAGGTGAGGAGATTATGATGAGTCATTTTACATTTCATACTATTGAGACTGCGCCGCAAGAGAGTCAGCCGCTGATCGAAAATTCAGTGAAAGCATTCGGTCGTTTACCAGGGTTACATAAGGTGATGGCAGAATCGCCACAGTTGTTAGAAGGCTATCAGGTGCTGCACAAGTTGTTTCAAGACACATCCTTTGATGCAGAAGAGCTCACCGTCGTCTGGCAAACCATTAACGTTGAGCATGAATGCCATTACTGTGTGCCAGCCCATACAGGGATTGCCAATATGATGAAGGTGGATCCAGCACTAACGGAAGCCCTACGTAATGAAGCACCGATGCCAACGGCTAAGTTGCAAGCTCTTCATGATACGACTCTGGCCATGGTACGAAGCCGCGGTAATTTATCAGAGCAAGAGGTCGAGACCTTCTTTGCGGCGGGCTATGGTCCGAAGCAGTTGCTGGAAATTATCTTGGGATTGTCGCAAAAAGTGATGAGCAACTACGTTAATCATTTAGCGCAAACACCAGTGGACGATGTGTTCAAAGTGTATGCTTGGGAAAAGAAATAATCGTCTAGATTATCGTGCAGATGCCAGCATGGACGCTGGCATCTGTGACGCGATAAAGCATTAACCTGTGTAGGCTCCGCTAGCGTAATGTAGCTCGTAGCTGTGGCTGTAGATTTCAAGAATGTTGCCAAATGGGTCTTCCATGTAGATCATTCGATATGGCTTTTCCCCAGGGTAGTAGTAACGCGGAGCCTTCATGCGTTTCTTGCCGCCTGCTGCGACGATGCGTTCAGCCAGCTCTTCGACATTTGGGTCTTGAACACAGAAGTGAAAAATACCCGTTTTCCAGTACTCAAAGTTGTCCTCTGGATTCTCTTGGTTTTTAAACTCAAAAAGCTCAACACCAATGCGGTCACCTGTTGACAGGTGGGCAATGCGAAACTTGTCCCAGCCTGCGCCAAAGACATCGGTACACATCTCACCAATGGCAGAATCATCTTCGACGATTTCGGTCGGCTCCATGATCAGATACCAGCCCAAAACTTCGGTATAAAACTTCACTGCTGCTTCTAGGTCCGGTACCGAGATACCAATGTGTGAGAATGTTCTTGGATAGGGCGTCGTTGCGTGAACAGACATATTAACCTCGCTATAGATACTATGTGATTCGATGAGGTCACTATAAGATCGAGGCTGATAAATTAAAAATTATCATTTATTCTCAAAATAATAATTTATTGTTATCAAGGGGCGTCAATGCTAAACCCTATTTGGCTGAATACGTTTAAAACTTTAGTGGAAGTGGGGCACTTTACTCAGACGGCTGATGCGCTGCACATGACTCAGCCTGGTGTGAGTCAACACATTCATAAATTGGAAAGCGCCTGCGGCCATCTTCTGATTAAGCGAGAAGGGAAGCGCTTTGAGCTGACCGAGCAGGGGCGTTTGATGTACGACTATGCGTTAAAGGTCACAAAGGACGAAGCCACTTTACTAGAACGCCTAAGCTTTGATGACCCCTTTTCCGGTGTCTGCAAATTGTCGTGCTCTGGCGCCCTAGCACTGCTGTTGTACACACCGTTGCTGGCGTTACAGAAACAGCATCCCAACTTAATCGTCCAACTAGAAGTCGCTCCCAATCATAAGACATTGCAGGATCTGCAAACAGGCGCGGTCGATTTGGGAATCGTGACCCATCAACCTAACGAGACCCAATATCAAAGTAGCGTCATCGGCAGTGAAACTTTATGCCTGGTGTTGCCTAGTGCCTATCAAGATGCGGTGATACAGCCAGAGTTATTGCATCAAGTAGGGCTGATTAATCACCCAGATGCTAAGCATTACCTTCCCTTGTACTTAGAACGCTGTGGTGACCCAGCCTTAGCTGAGTTAGATACCGAACGCCTTGCTGTAACGGGTTATATTAACCAGCTGAGTCAGATTCTCTTACCCGTTGCAAAAGGGCTAGGGTTTACTGTTTTACCAGAAGCGGCCGTGGCGAGCTTTGCGCATCAGGAGAGCTTGCATGTCGTGGTGCCGAAACAGCCAGTCGAAGAGACCTTATATTTGGTGCACAAGCGTTACCGAACCTTACCAAAACGCTACGACACTATTTTTAAAGCATTGGCGGAGATCCTGTCGTCAGGATGAGTCTTTTGTCTTTCTGCCCCTCGAAATATGTTATTCTTATAACGTTTTAGCCTTTGTTATTCGTGTTTTTCTCGCAACCATTGGGGGTGTTTGTTGTTAGATTCTCAGCGTTTTGCTGCATTCGATTTTAAAGGGGATGTGTTTGGTGGTGTGACCACTGCAATCATCTCTCTCCCATTGGCATTGGCATTTGGTGTGGCATCCGGTGCTGGGGCAGAAGCAGGCCTTTGGGGCGCGATTATGGTCGGCTTTTTTGCAGCGTTATTTGGTGGTTCTACCACGCTGATTTCTGAACCGACTGGCCCAATGACCGTGATTATGACAGCGGTCTTGACCAGCATGATGGCTGAGTACCCAGAACACGGCATGGCGATGGCTTTTACCGTGGTCATGATGGCGGGGGCCTTCCAGATGCTACTTGGCTGGCTCAAACTCGGTAAGTACGTCACCTTAATGCCCTACAGTGTTGTGTCGGGCTTTATGTCCGGTATCGGCGTTATTCTGATTATCTTGCAGTTATCCCCCTTGCTAGGGTCCCCAGCACCTCCAGGTGGCGTTGGCGGCACGTTGATGGCAATCCCTGAGACTCTAGCGAACTTGCAATGGCGCGAGCTGTTACTCGGTGTCTTGACGTTGGCAGTGTTATTTTTCTTTCCGAAGCAGTATCGAAAATACGTTCCCGCTCAATTGGTGGCGCTGGTGGCGATCACTTTGATTTCGGTCATTCTATTTGATAGCGATAGCATCCGTCGTATCGGTGAAATCCCCTCTGGTTTGCCATCATTGGTGTTGCCGCATTTTAGCGCGGATATGTTCACCAAAATGGTCATTGATGCCTTAGTTCTAGGTACTCTGGGTTGTATTGATACCTTGCTAACTGCGGTGATTGGCGATTCTTTGACGCGTACCGAGCACGACTCTGATAAAGAGCTACGCGGCCAAGGTCTTGCGAACATGATTTCAGGCTTGTTCGGCGCGTTGCCAGGCGCAGGGGCAACTATGGGTACGGTAACCAATATCCAAGTGGGCGCGCGCTCTCCAATATCGGGTATTGTACGAGCATTGGTACTAGCACTAGTGGTTCTGGTTGCGGGTGGACTCACCGAACCGATTCCAATGGCGGTCTTGGCGGGTATTGCGGTTTATGTAGGCTTTAATATTCTCGATTGGAGCTTTATTCAACGGGCTCATAAAGTCAGCTTGTCAGGCATGGCGATTATGTACGGTGTGATGCTACTGACGGTGTTTGTCGACTTAATTGCAGCGGTCGGCCTTGGTGTATTTATTTCTAACATCATCATTATCGAAAAACTGAGCCGCGAACAAACCCGTCATGTAAAAGCCATCAGTGACTCGGATAACAACAACGTTCCTCTAACCGATGAAGAACGCGCCATGCTGGATCAAGCTCAAGGCAAGGTGCTGTTCTTCTACTTATCAGGCCCAATGATCTTTAGTGTGTCCAAAGCTATCTCACGCCAACATGCCAGCATTGATGAATACGATGTCATGATTTTAGACTTGAGCGACGTGCCTATGATCGACGTCACCGTAGGTTTAGCACTTGAAAACGCCATCAAAGACGCCAACGACGTGAACTGCGAAGTTTTACTGTTGTGCCCGAATGAACGCACCCGTGAGCAGCTTGATAAATTCCACGTGATGAGCTTTATTCAAGAAGGCAACGACTGCGAAACCCGCGAACAAGCTTTGCAAAAAGCCTTGGTTTGTATTGAAGCGAAAGACTGACTCTAATGAGTTAAAGCTCCAAATTACGATCTGGTGTGTGATGCACCAAGTCCTTATGGTGTCTTCGGTATTGCGTTGGCGTTATGCCAACGGTTTTACTGAAGCTACGTGAGAAATGCGCGCTATCGAAGAAGCCACTTTGTACGGCGATGTCTGCCATCGCCAAATCGGTCTCTGTCAGCAAACTACAGGCCTTTGCAATCCTTAAACGTGCCACGTAATGGCTGATGCTGACGCCGGTGCTGCGTTTAAAAATCCGCTGTAATTGACTCTCTGACAAGTGAATGTTCTGACATAGTGGGGCAAGTCGTATGGGGGCGGCATAGTGCTGATGTAACCAAGCCAAAACTCTCGTCATGCGGTGTTTATCATAGTAGGGTTCTGGCAAGCGTTCTGGGTTCAAGATACGGCTGCAAGTTGCTTTCTGTGTTGCTAAATTCAGCAGAATACTCTGTAAAGAGAGCGCTTTCTCCGCTTGTGAAATGTGGGGTAGGGTAAGAATGATGTCCCGAAGATCTTTGGAAATGTCTTGATTAAAAGCTAGGCCACCGGATGCTTGAGAAAGCATGGAAGAGAGGCTGTTGTACTCGGGCATTAGCTTAATCAAACCCTCGATCCATGACAGAGTGAACCAGCAAACCACTGCCCGGTGGGTATTGCCTTGATTTGTCGTAGACTGTGATTGCCAAGCATGAGGTAAATTTGGCCCAACGAGCACCAAGTCCCCATCGGTGTATTGCTCAACAGATCCACCCACAAAACGTTTTCCTTCGCTATCTAACGTAAAGGTCAGTTCGTATTCTGGATGGAAATGCCAATTGAATCCAAACTCTGGCAGTTGCCGATCATAAATAAGACAGGACTGTGAAGTAGGGATGCTAACGGTTTCTAGCCATGGTTTCATGAATCGTGACCGAGTTAAAACTGAGAAGTTATTTTCTATGCGGTAATTGTACAAATCAATGCGTGTTTTATGAATGCACTGCTGTAGCCATCGGTCTACGCTTATCGGAACATTCGTTTTAAAAAGCTAATAGCATGAGATGCACGTTATGACACATAACTTCTTACTTCCGCTGACCGGCTCCTTTGCACAACCTGCGGCGGAAAACCCTACCGTCGCCATGATTGAAGCGGCGTTCGTTCATCATGGTTTAGATTGGCGTTATATCAATACCGAAGTGTCGCCAGACAATCTCGCTGCGGCGGTGGAGGGCGCACGTGCTATGGGATGGCGCGGTTTTAATTGCTCTATTCCGCATAAAGTCGCAGTGATTGAACATCTGGATGGGCTTGGAGAATCGGCGCAAATTATTGGTGCGGTGAACACCATCGTGCGTCAGGACGATGGCCGATTGATCGGAGAGAATACCGATGGTAAAGGCTTTGTTCAGGCGTTATCGAAAGTCGTCGACCCATCCAGCAAACGGGTTGTATTGTTCGGAGCTGGCGGTGCTGCCCGCGCTGTTGCGGTGGAAATGGCCCTTGCTGGTGCAACACACATTACGGTCGTGAATCGTAACCCTGATCGTGGCAATGGCCTCACGGCATTGCTTAATGGCAAAACCCCAACCCAGGCTGAATATCATGTCTGGGATACCACTTACCAAATTCCAGCGGATACCGACATCGTGATCCAAGCGACGTCTATCGGGCTGTTCCCCAACATCGATGACACGCCGGACATTGACCATCAATCACTACTGCCAAACATGGTCGTCGCCGATGGTATCCATAACCCATCGCAAACCAAATTGCTACAAGCGGCGCAGGCTCAAGGCTGTCAAACCGTCGACGGACTACAAATGCTCGTGGGTCAAGGCGTGATCGGCCTCAAATATTGGACTGGCATCGACGCCGATCCTAAGGTAATGCGACAAGCACTGCTGGATTTGGGGTTATGAAGATATTGAGGGACATAGAAACTGAAATGATTAAAGTGGATAGCACAGCTATCCACTTACCAATCGAAATTACTCGATATTCTGAATCTGCTCTCGCATTTGCTCAATCAATACCTTCAGCTCAACAGCGCTGTTCGTTGTCTCAACCACAATAGACTTAGAAGAAAGCGTATTGGCTTCGCGGTTTAGCTCTTGCATGAGGAAGTCTAGGCGGCGGCCGATTGGCCCTTTTTCTTTAAGCTGGCGGCGGACTTCTTTGGTGTGGGTCGCTAGGCGATCCACTTCTTCAGCCACGTCGGCTTTTTGCGCTAGCATGACGATTTCTGCTTCAACGCGCATTGGGTCGAGTTCGACTTTAGCGGCTTCTAGCTTATCCAGTAGGTTTTGTTTTTGTGCGGCGATGATGGTCGGTAGTTTCTCTTTTACATCGGCAACGATGGCGTCGATGCTGTCTAGGCGCTCTTCGATGATGGCGTTGAGTTGCTCGCCTTCGCGCTGACGTACACTGATCATGTCGTCTAGGGCTTTGTTGAACAAAGCGATTACGGCCTTTTTCACTTCGTCGGCATCGGCGCTTTCATCGCTTAGAATGCCTGGCCATTGTAGGATTTGCAGTGGTGATGGGGTTTTGATGCCATCAAACCAAGTACCCAGTTCTTTCACTGCGTTAGCCAGTGCTTGGGCATTTTCAGCATTGATGTTAAGACCTTTGGCAGCGGTGTCTTCAGCGTAGAAACGTAGCTGGCATTCCACTTTACCGCGGTTTAGCTTTTTACGTAGGCTGTCACGGAAGCCAAATTCCAATTCACGGAATTGTTCCGGTAGGCGGAAGTGTGGCTCAAGGTAACGTTGGTTTACTGAGCGGATTTCCCAGCTGATGGTGCCCCAGTCGTATACGGCTTCTTGGCGCGAGAACGCGGTCATGCTTGCAGTCATGTTGATTCCTAACAGCGAAATAAAAGATGCGGTTAGTGTAACCTAAGACTGACTTTCCCGTCAGGATGGGCAGTCATTTTTGCCAAGGTTCGTTATAATCCCCACTTTAGAAACGAATAACAGTGAGACTTTTATGCGTCCAAGCGGTAGAGCAGCAGATCAATTACGTCCAATGAAGTTTACGCGTAACTTTACAAAGCACGCGGAAGGTTCCGTATTAGTGGAATGCGGTGATACCAAGGTCATTTGTACGGCAACGGTTGTGCAAGGCGTACCACGTTTCTTGAAAGGCAAAGGCCAAGGCTGGATCACAGCAGAATACGGCATGTTGCCACGCTCGACCCATAGCCGCATGGACCGTGAAGCGGCGCGCGGCAAACAAGGTGGCCGTACGGTTGAGATTCAACGTTTGATCGGTCGTTCTTTGCGTGCCGCTTTGGATCTGAAAAAGCTGGGCGAATACACCATCACGATTGACTGTGATGTGATTCAAGCCGACGGTGGTACCCGTACTGCATCGATCTCAGGCGGTTTCGTTGCTCTAGCGGATGCGGTGAAAACACTGGTAGAAAGCAAAAAGGTCAAAGAGAACCCAATTGTATCGCAGATCGCAGCGATCTCTGTGGGCGTTTACCAAGGTACGCCAGTATTGGATTTGGATTACCCAGAAGATTCTAGCGCGGAAACGGATATGAACGTGATCATGAACGATAAAGGCGGCTTTATCGAGATCCAAGGCACAGCAGAAGGCGAAGCATTCAGCGATGAGCATATGATGGGGATGCTGTCTGTGGCGCGTAAAGGCATCAGCGAAATCATGGAAATGCAGCGTGAAGCCCTGTTCCAAGAAGCTTAATCTATCGCTAGATAGGTAATCAAAGGGAGTGATATTCGCTCCCTTTTTTTGTGCCTGTGAAATGCGCTCATGAACCGAATTGTTATTTGAATTGCGTTAACTTGTACGTTTTTTGATCGCTTGATTATGCCATGCTTAATCCTTAAAAAAACGGAGGCACGCAATGAACAATAAGAAAAAACTCGCGCTGATCGTTGGGCTGGGGTTCTCTCTGCCTGTGTTATCAGACTCTGGTTTAACAGGAAACTGGCAAATCGCTAATATGGACCAAGCGTCCAAAGACACAGCGGTTGCTATTGAAGGTGTCGTGAAAGAGATGAACTTCTTTGTTCGCGGTATTGCTCGTTCTCGATTAGAAGAAGAGGCGCAAGTGTGTCCAGAATGGCGCATTAAACGTATCGAGCAGTCTTTCTCTTGGCAATGTGAAGACGGGGCAATGTGGACAGTAAATACCCAAGGTGACACTGCGTTAAAAGGCGACGACGGAAGGGATATTCGGGCGACGTTCACCCAGCTAGGGGACAGCGTTTCAGTGACGTTACGCTCTGAACGAGGTGTACGTACTCACCAGTGGCAGCGACAAGCAGACGGGGTGATGTATCGCTCTATTTTAGAGTCTGAGAAGCTACCTAAGCCCCTCGAATGGTCGCTTCAATATCGATAATTACTTCACCATCACACATTAAAAAAGCGAGCCTAAGCTCGCTTTTTTGTGCCTAGAGCTTGGTGTGTTTAACGAATCACCGCACCCGTTGGTTTGTAGTTATTGATCATGATTGGCGAGTAATCTTTGATGTACTCAACCAATACGTCAGCATCTACGTAACCTGAGTTCACGTAGTTTTTGTGATCAGTGACTTTCGGGTAACCGTCGCCACCGGTTGCTGTAAAGCTGTTCATGGCAATACGGTATGTTTTGCCTGCTTCCAATGCTTTACCACCGACTTTGATATTGGTCGCTTTACCGTCCATTAATACCAAAGACACGCCTTGGAATTGAGCAAAGGCACCAGAGCCCGCTTCTTTAGCGGCTGCCGCAGACAGGTAATCAGTCAGCTCGTCTGCCGTTAGATCAACGTAAGCTAGAGCGTTACCAAATGGTTGAACCTGTAATACAGATTTGTAAGTGATGTCGCCTGCTGGAATATCGTCACGGATACCACCAGAGTTCATGACCGCGACGTCTGCGTTCACTTTCTTCATCATGGCCGCCGCGATAAGGTTACCAAGGTTGGTTTCTTGTGAACGGACAATGCCACGTTCGCCGACCAACTTACCGTCGGTGAAGCCAATTTTGACACCCAGTTTTTCTTGGCCGATGTCTTGGTAAGGCTGCAACATAGACAGCATGGTTGGGTCTTGGGCGATTTCTTTATCGATGAAAACACGCTCACTGGAGCCGTCGGCTTTTTTCACTTTTTTCTTCAGGTTGACTGGGATCAGTTCGTAGTCCGACGCGACGATCATGCCATCTTTAATGGTCATATCGAGGCGGCCTACGTATTTACCCCATTCGTGGGCTTGAAGAATCAAAGTGCCGCTCTGTACGTCAGGCTCAAACAGCGGGTTTTGCGAGTGACCACCCACGATCACATCAATACCAGGAACGGTGCGTGCTAATGTCACATCACCTGGGGCATTACCACCATGGTTGCCGTTATCGTAGTGGCCCATATGGGTGACCGCGACGATCAGGTCCGCTTTCTTTTCCAGTACTGGAATCAGGTCTTGCGCCACTTCGATCGGTGACTTTATGGTCAGGCCGTCTAGGTACTCAGGGTTACCGATCTTAGCCGTATCGTCGGTAGTGAAGCCGACAACGGCTACACGTAGGTCATCAACAGTGAAGATCTTGTAAGCATCAAATAACGGCTTGCCCGTCTTATTGTCGATGATGTTAGCAGATAAGAATGGGAAGCCTGCCCATTCACGCTGTTGCTTCAATACGGTCAGAGGGTTATCAAACTCATGGTTACCTAGAGCCATGGCATCGTACTGCAGCATGTTCATGCCTTTAAAATCTGGCTCGGCATCTTGTAAATCGGATTCAGGCACACCGGTGTTGATATCACCACCTGACAATAGCAGGGTATTGCCGTCTTCTAACATAACCTCTTCACGAATGTTGTCGATCAAGGTTTTACGAGCCGCCATACCGTACTCGCCATTACTGTTTTGCCAGAAACGACCGTGGTGGTCATTGGTGTGTAGGATGGTTAGGTGATATTCCTTGCCTTCTTGCCACATTGGGCTGGAAGTCATTTCGCTGTTCATGGTTGAACAGCCAGCCAAAGCGATCACAACACCTGATAAGGCGAGTGGCGCAATCAATCGATGTGCGTTCATTCTTTTGTCCTTTGCGTGAGTTTGTATTATTCAAGATTCCAACATGAGACGGGCGCTCACTTGTAAAACAATGTAACCCAACAAGATGACAACTGCGAGACTAAACCTGACCTTATGTACAAAAATGTCTTAAGCAGGCAAAAAAAAGCCGGCTTGCGCCGGCGAAAAGTTCTGTGAGTCTTACCTACAAAACGTTAGTTATCAATACGTTGACCGTTGTCTTTGTCGAAGGCAACGGCTTTTGATGTATCAAACATCATAGCAATCGCTTCCCCTGCACGAGCTGGGTAAGCAGGGTTACAACGACAGTTCACTTCCGCGCTTTGAATGCGTGTCAGTACCATTGTGTCGGCACCCATTGGCTCTGTTACTTCCACATCAATGTCTGCTGTGACGACGAACTCTTTGCCTTCTTTGTGTGGCTGTGGCTCGGTGATCATCTCTGGACGAAGGCCTAGTAGGATTTCTTTGCCAACGTGTGCTTTTAGGCTGTCTGGTTTCGGGAAAGGAACAACGGTTGGTGTTGCCGCTTGTAGCTCCAGTGCGTATGAACCGTTTTGCTCAACCACTTTTGCTGGGATGAAGTTCATCGCTGGTGAACCCATGAAACCTGCCACGAACAAGTTGGTTGGGTTGTCGTAGATTTCTTGTGGTGTACCCAGTTGCTGTACTTCGCCGTCTTTCATAACCGCGATGCGATCCGCAAGGGTCATCGCTTCGATCTGATCGTGGGTAACGTAGACGATCGTGGTACCAAGCTTCTGGTGTAGCTTCTTGATTTCAGTACGCATTTCCACACGAAGTTTCGCGTCTAGGTTCGATAGCGGTTCGTCGAATAGGTACATCTTAGGACGACGCGCTAGGGCACGGCCCATGGCCACACGCTGACGCTGACCGCCTGATAGCTGCGCTGGTTTACGCTTCAACAGGTGGCCGATTTGTAGCATCTCTGCAACGCGTTCCACTTCCGCTTCACGCTCTTCTTTTGGCACTTTACGCATTTCCAAACCGAATGAGATGTTCTCAGCAACGGTCATGTTTGGGTATAGGGCGTAAGACTGGAACACCATCGCGATGTCACGGTCTTTTGGACTTGCGTAAGTAACGTCGTTATCACCGATTAGGATACGACCTTCAGATACGTCTTCTAGGCCGGCAATCGAGTTCATCAGAGTCGATTTACCACAACCAGAAGGGCCGACCAAAATTAGGAATTCACCTGCTTCAATCGAGATGTTAATGCCTTTTAGGATTTCCGTTTGGCCGTAGCGTTTTTTTACATTATCAATCGTTAAACTTGCCATGATTTTTTCTCCAAATTCTTTCACTGGCCGGCGGATGTTGTCGCCGGCCGTCAACCTTTAAATTGAACCTTAAGACTTAGCCTTTCACTGCGCCCGCTGTTAGACCGCGAACGAAGTATTTACCCGCTAAGATGTAAACCACCAATGTCGGTAGGGCGGCGATGATGGCAGCAGCCATGTCGACGTTGTATTCCTTACCGCCGAAGCTGGTGTTTACAAGGTTGTTAAGAGCTACCGTCACAGGTTGTGTGTCGAAGCCAGAGAACGCCACGCCAAATAGGAAGTCGTTCCAGATTTGCGTGAACTGCCAAATAACCGTTACGACGATGATTGGCGTCGATACCGGCAAGATAATACGGTAGAAGATAGTGAAGAAGCCGGCACCGTCTAGACGTGCTGCTTTCACAAGTTCTACTGGAATAGACTGGTAGAAGTTACGGAAGAACAATGTGGTAAATGCCACACCGTACACCACGTGTACCATGACCAAGCCTGTTGTCGTGTTCGCAATGCCCAACCAACCCAGAGTACGCGCCATTGGTAATAGGATTACTTGGAATGGGATGAAACAGCCCACTAGCAATGCTGCGAAGAACACGTCGCTGCCTTTGAATTTCCAGTGTGAAATCACGTAGCCGTTTAAAGCACCCAGCAATGTAGAGATGGCAACGGCAGGGATAACGATCTGGAACGAGTTAAAGAAGTACGGCGCCATACCTTCACACTGGCTACCAGTACACGCACCACTCCATGCCTTAGACCAAGCATCAAAGTTCAGCGAGCTTGGCAGCGACAGCAACGTGCCAGAGCGGATTTCTTCTACGTCTTTAAGAGACGTTAACAGCATGACTAAGAAAGGCGCTAGGTAAACAGCTGCCATGCCAAAAAGGCAGACATATAGCGCGATACGAAGCACTTTATCTAACGTAGAGGTTTGGCGTTTTGCTACATTACTCATGGCGCTCACCTCGTAATTCTGAGTACAAGTAAGGAATTAGGATGGCCAATACACAGCCCAACATTACCATCGCAGACGCGGCACCTAAGCCGATTTGGCTACGTGTGAAGGCGTGTGCGTACATGAAGTTTGCTGGTAGGTCTGATGAATAACCTGGACCACCATTGGTCAACGCGGCTACCAAGTCGAATGACTTGATCGCGATGTGCGACAGGATAACCAAGGCACTGAAGAATACCGGTTTTAGTGATGGCAAAATGATACGACGGTAGGTCGTAATGGTGCTTGCGCCATCTAGTTGTGCTGCTTTAATCATTTCACTGTCGACGCCACGAAGGCCCGCTAGGAACAGAGCCATGACGAAGCCAGATGCTTGCCATACTGCTGCGATGACCAAACAGTACACCACCATGTCAGGGTCAGATAACCAATTGAAACGGAAATCTTCAAAGCCCAACTCGATCATCATTTTTTCGATACCGTTGGTTGGGTTTAATAGCCACTTCCAAGCGGTACCCGTTACGATGAATGAGATCGCCATTGGGTAAAGGTAAATCGTACGGATCGCCCCTTCTGCGCGGATTTTCTGGTCCAAGAAAATGGCCAGCATGACACCAAGAAATAGACAGATCAGAATGAATAGGCCGCCAAAGATACCCAGGTTTGATAGGGCTACCATCCAGCGATCATTCATGAACAAACGCTCGTATTGATCAAAGCCGACGAACTTATACGTTGGCAGCATACGAGAGTTGGTGAAAGAGAGTACGGCGGTCCATATCATGTAGCCGTAAATACACACGATGGCAGCAATAACCGTCGGTGCCATAACAATTTTGGGCATCCAATCAGCCAAACTTAGGCGTGCAGGACGACCAGCTGGAGTCGCTCCAGACCCAGCGTTGGCGGCATTTTTATTCATAATGGGTGCTTCTACTTAAGGGAGAGAAGAGAGGCTAACCTATTGGCTAGCCTCGTTTTTTTAACACAAATTACATGCTTGCTTTAACAGCACGAGCTAGACGGTCAACGGCTTCTTCAGCAGTCATAGAGTCGCTGTTGTAGAAGTTAGTGACAACGTCATAAATCGCACCTTGTACCATTGAGCTTACGGCCATGCCGTGCGCCATACTTGGTACTAGGTCGCCTGTTGTTGAGCTTGCTAGGAAGGCATCCATAGAAGCGTGTGCACAAGTGTCGAACTTATCACGAGGCATGTTTAGACGAGCAGGAATCGAACCTTTGTTAAGGTTGAACGTTTCTTGGAAAGTTGGTTCAAGCATTAGCTTAGCAAGATCTTGCTGAGCACCTTGAGCGCTTTCGTCATCCACTTGGAACATTGCTAGAGAGTCGATGTTGAAAGTGAACTGGCCGCTTGTGCCAGGCGCTGCGTAACAAACGTAATCGATACCCGCTTTCTTGCCCGCTGCTGTGAATTCACCTTTCGCCCAGTCACCCATGATTTGCATTGCTGCATCACCATTGATCACCATAGACGTAGCGATGTTCCAGTCACGACCAGAGAAACCTGGGTCAACGTATTCGCGTGTTTTCTTGAACGTCTTGAATACATCGATCATGTCTGCGCCACGAAGTGTCGCATCATCAAGACCGACGAATGCTGCGCTGTAGAACTGAGAGCCTTTTGCCAAAGCGATGGCTTCGAACAAAGTAGCGTCTTGCCAAGCTTGACCACCGTGAGCAAGTGGCGTGAAGCCTGCTGCTTTGATTTTGTCTGCTGCTTCAAAGAATTGCTCCCAAGTGCTTGGGATTGAAGCGCCGGCTTTTTTGAAGATTTCAGGGTTCGCCCATAGCCAGTTTACGCGGTGTACGTTAACTGGAGCCGCTACGTAGTGGCCATCATATTTCATGACATCACTAACAACCTGAGGAAGAACAACGTCCCACTGGCCTTTTTCAGCAACAGCATCAAGATTGGTTAGGAAGCCTAGGTCACCCCATTCTTGAATAGTAGGGCCTTTGATTTGGGCAGCCGCAGGTGGATTACCAGCGATTGCGCGAGATTTTAGAACGGTCATTGCAGATTCACCGCCGCCACCAGCAACAGCGAAGTCTTTCCAAGTGTGGCCTTGCTCTGTCATCAACTCTTTAAGAACGTTGATAGACTTCGCTTCGCCACCGGATGTCCACCAGTGTAGAACTTCTACTTCACCTGCATGAGCTGTCGCCGCAGCAACAGAAATGGCAAGACTAGACAAACCTAATGCAATTTTCTTCATGATTAGTAACCCTTGTTATTGTTATGGGACTTTCTGACTAACGTTTTATTTAATCTAGGTTATGTGCATAAAAAATGCTCACCTTAGACGGAGTAAATGTAGCAAACCTTATGCACGCAGGTAGTAAAGTAGAGCAACCAATTGTATCAAAGTCTTGCAAAGGTAAGATTTGTAACACTTCTTTTGCTGCCCTAGTGACTCAAGAATCTTCATCTATACTCACATAAATGTGTCCGTCTAAAAAAATGATGCCAAGGGGGCGCCATGAGCACGCCAATTCAGACAGGGGTCGATGTATTTTTCCTCATTTGCTACAGCGCATTGCTCTGGTGGCTTTGGCGTCTGAGCCGTGCTGAGTCGCGCCAATCCGATGTAACCTCTCTGCAAGGCATTTCGCTTACGTTAGTGATTTTATCTGTAAGCGATGTATTACTGGATACCACTCGCTACGGACAATTTGATTCGCTGTTAAACACCCTGACTGCCGGTATGGGGATGGTCTACATTGTAGGCGCCTGTTTAGTTGCTTTATTTGTGTTGCTTAATAAGAGTGACCGACAGCGTTCCCAAGCACTGCAGGACAACAACCTACTTTTGAAACAAGAAGTTGAAAGGCGTCAGGCGGTAGAGAAAAAGTTGCGCCAAGTGTCAGATTCCCTTGAGAACGAAGTCGCGCAACGTACTCGCGAGTTAGAAGACATCAAAGACCGTCTAGAGCAAGAAGTGTTAGCGACGGAGCAGGCTAACAAACGCATGACCAGTATTTTTGATGCGGCACCCAACGGCATGCTCGTCGTCAACAAAGAGGGCGTCATTACTCAGGCAAATTCTATGGTCGCGTCGATTTTCCGGTGTGCGGTAGACGATTTAATTGGTCAGTCGGTGGAGCGTTTGGTGCCAAATGAAATTCGCCACCAACATGTGACAGACCGACAAGAGTTTCAAGACAAACCGTCTAAACGCAAAATGGGGGCGCGCCGGGATCTTTTTGGCGCGCGGTTTGATGGCTCCTATGTGCCATTAGAGGTCGGATTACATCCCGTTGCACTGGACGGAGGGACTGAAATTGTGGCCGCAGTGGTTGATATCAGCGAACGAAAAGCCTACGAAAAGCGTATTCACGAGCGTAATGAAGCCCTCGAAACGTCCAACCGTGAGTTACAAGAGTTTGCGTTTATTGCTTCGCACGATTTACGGGAGCCGTTGCGTAAAATCATTTCCTTCTCGACCTTGTTACAAGAGGGTGAATACGGCGAGTTTAACGAAGAGGGGAAGGTGTTCTCGGGCTATATCGTTAATGCCGCTCAGCGCATGCGTGATTTGTTAACTGACTTATTGGCGTACAGTCGTGTGACCTCAAAGGCGAATCCATTTAAGAGGGTGCGGGTTAACCTTTTGATTGCTGAAGTATTGGATGATTTGCAGCTTGCTATCGATGAAGTTCATGCTCAGGTTGATGTTGCGGAGTTGCCTGATGCCATAGCTGACCAAGTTCAAATGCGCCAGCTATTTCAGAACTTAATTGGCAACAGCCTAAAATATCATGATCCAGATAGACCTCCTCGTATTCGCATCGCAGGTAGTGAAGACGATTACTTCGTTCGTTATGAAGTATCAGACAATGGCATCGGTTTTAATCAACAGTACTCGGAACAAGTGTTTGAAATCTTCAAACGCTTACATGATAAACAGTCGTTCTCTGGCACCGGAATGGGGTTAGCAATTTGTCGAAAAATTGTGCAGCGCCATGGTGGCACGATTGTAGCGCGCTCAAAAGAAAATGTTGGGACGACCATGTACATTGAGCTTTCAAAGCAGGTTGGGAGCCATGAAGAGTCATAATGAAACATTAATGAGAATATTGATGCTGGATGATGATCCAGAAGATGCATTTTTAGTGAGAACGGCTATAAAACGCTCGTGTTTACCGCTGTCTTTTATGTACTTTCAAACCAGTGAAGCGTTTTCCCAATATTTGCATCGCACTTCATTAGTGAGTCATGAGAACGAGGTCGTAGTGCTTTTATTAGACTTAAACATGCCTTGTAAAGGGGGCTTGGAATGGCTTGAAGAACTACGCTCAGACAGTCGTTACGAAGGACTTATTATTGTAGTCTTTTCGACGTCGAATATGGCAGAAGAGAGAGCTCGAAGCTTATCCTTGGGAGCTAATGACCATTTGGGGAAACCTGATAGCGTTCGAGAGCTGGCTCATAGACTGACGGATTTATATCACCGCTGGATTGGACACCGTAGGTAGGGGTAAAGATGGAGAAAGTGAGTTTATCAATTTTGGTCATTGAGGATGACTTGGAAGATTTCATTCTTTTGCGAACGTATTTGTCTCGAGCAACCCGTTCCCAGTTTGAGCTAAGTCATGCTCAGAGCTTCCAAGACGCCATGAAATACTTAGTCGAACAGTCGTTTGATATTATTTTGGCGGACTATTTTCTGGATGGTCATACAGCGACGGACTTATTCAAACATGTGAAGCTGATCGGCATAGACACCCCTATTGTCGTGCTAACCGGTATGGCTGCATCTGAACTAGATGATGTCTTAATGCAATTAGGTGCCTCGGACTTTATCCCGAAGGAAGAGCTCACTACTGCATTGTTAGAACGCAGTATCCGACACGCAATAGAGCGCAAGCGCGCGGAACAACAAATTTCCCAACTAATTAAGCGAGACCCTTTGACAGGACTTGGTAACCGCTTAATTTTCGAAGAGCATGCAGAGCTTGCCATTGCTCGTGCCAAGCGCAATAAATCCCGCTTAGCAGTAGCTTTCTTAGACTTGGATCGTTTTAAAAATGTAAATGATACCTTGGGTCATCACATGGGAGACTTATTGCTCACATTGGTTGGGAAACGTATACAAGATGCGATCCGAGCCAGCGATTTTGTCGCGCGAATTGGCGGGGATGAATTCACATTGCTTCTGGACAATGTTCAGGATGTGGAGAGTTTGAGTGCTATTGCTAATAAAGTTCTAGCAGAAGTGACACGTCATGCGGTACTAGACTGCAAACATCTCGAAGTGTCGGCCAGCATGGGCATCGCTTTATACCCTGATCAAGGGAACAGTGTGTCTGAGCTAATGCGCAAGGCTGATATGGCCTTATACGAAAGTAAAAAGCAGGAAGGTAGCTGTCACCATATGGTGTTTAGTGACAGCTTACAGGCGCGTTTGCAAAAGGAAACACGAGTTGAAAATGGTCTGCATCAAGCGTTGGCTAATAATGAATTTGAACTGCATTACCAACCGATTGTTGAGCTAGATACACAACGAATCCAGGGAGTAGAAGCTCTGATTCGTTGGCGTCAAGCTGATGGCAAGCTATTACTACCGGGAGAGTTCATTGAAGAGGTCAATCGTGTTGGCCTGATAGGTGCTTTGGGGGAGTGGGTCCTGGAAGCCGCTTGCAAGCAGTTGCGAGTGTGGTTAGACAATGATGTTGATTTAAACATGTCGATCAATGTCTCCCCACGACATTTACGTCAAGCAGGTTTTGACGAACTAGTGATTGAAACGGTAAAGCGTTACCAGATTCCTGAAGGGCGATTGATGCTTGAACTGACAGAGGAGGTGTTTGTCGATAGTGGTATTTCCAGCCTCTATGTACTCAATGAAATCCGTAAAGTTGGGGTGCGCATTGCGATTGATGACTTCGGTACGGGCTATTCATCTATGCGCTATCTAAAGAGTTTGCCAATTGATCGTATCAAGATCGATCGCTGTTTTATATCAGGCGGAGGTGGAGTTCATTTGTCTGACCCGATGATTACTCAAGCAATCGGCTTCCTGGCGGAAGGTTTGGACTTAGACCTAGTTGCCGAGGGCATTGAAACACCTGAGCAAGTGGCAGCTTTAAAAGCGCAAGGTTGTCAAAAAGGGCAAGGTTTTTTATTTGCTAGACCTTTGCCAAACCACGTACTAATTAATTTATTAAGGGCGAATCATTGATCAATGACGAGGCAGGCGTAAGCGCACCTCTAGACCGCCTTGTTCACGGTTTCTCAGGGTGACTTCTCCACCATGGGCGCGAGCAATGTTTCGAGCAATGCTTAAGCCAAGTCCGACACTACCGGGGCGACTGCCTCGAGCAGTTGCTAATTGCGTATAGGGCTCAAAAACACGATCGATTTTTGCATCCGGAATACCTGGGCCGTTGTCACAAATGCGAATGCATAGTTCGCTGTCACTATCTTCCAAGATCACATCGGCTTTGTGGCCATAGTACAACGCATTATCGATGAGGTTGCCAAGGCAACGCCTAATCGCCAGTGGCTTGCCTGTATAGGGGGCTTTTAATGTACCTTGGATCACCAGAGTTTGCGGCGTGTGCTGGGTACTTTTTTGAATGTCATGGAGAAAGCGCATAATGTCGATTTCGACGCGATTTTCATGAATATCTGTCTCTTTAACACTCTGAATAGCGCCTTTTACTAGCATATCCAAATCTTCAAGATCACGAATCATGGCTTCGCGAGAGTCGTCATCATCGAGCATCTCTGCTCGAAGTCTCAGCCGAGTAATAGGCGTTTTTAAATCATGGGAAATCGCAGCGAACAGTTTCTCGCGGTCGTTGAGATAGCGCTGAATGCGTGCCTGCATATCGTTAAAGGCGTGTGCTGTATGACGTACTTCTAAAGCCCCGACTTCTCGTAGTGGTTTAAAGTCACCCTGACCAAAGCGCTCTGCAGCGCG
The DNA here is from genome assembly GCF_004363305.1 of Marinomonas communis. Classification (GTDB taxonomy): domain Bacteria; phylum Pseudomonadota; class Gammaproteobacteria; order Pseudomonadales; family Marinomonadaceae; genus Marinomonas; species Marinomonas communis. The sequence continues at coordinate 519,730 of NZ_SNZA01000002.1, forward strand.
TGCCAGCACCGCTAAAGGTCGTGTCGTGCGGCGTAAAATCAAGAGCGTCAGTAGCAGTACCGTCGTGACTGAGACCACCAGAGAAAACACACGGTCCTGACTTAGAGGAGACGTTTCCTCTAAGAAGTATGGATCCGGCATCAAGCTGGCGAGGTATAGCCAATCAGAGTCATTGATTGGTATCTGAATGACGATAATAGGCGGTGTGAGCGGTTTAACTAAAAGGCTGTGGTGCCCCCAGCGCTCCGGTAAGTCCACCAATCGAGTGTGATTATTAATCACATGCAAATCGTCTGGGCTAGAAAACGCAATCTTGGCATTACTAATGCCCAACTGCTTAACCAAGGTGCTCTGCACCTCGTCTTTGACGATGTCTTTAAGGGGGGAACTGGGAATCGGATTGATGAGGATTTCTTCGCGATTTAAGGTAACGAAGAAGCGCGTTCCTCCCATATCCTGCAATTGATCAATGACAATATGGCGGTAATTCTGGGGCAGTGATGAAAAGTAGCTGACCGTTGCAGCGATGCGAAACGCCATATGTTTCGAGACTTCACGCACATTTTCACGGGTGTCAGCCTCGACTTGATGTAGCCAGATCGTGGAACCGATTAACTGCACAGCGGCCACACCAAAGGTCATGATGATGACGATTTGTCCTGTTAGGGATTGCAGCCACTGTTTAATCTTCAATAGTGTCGTCATGGTCGTTGGCGTCGACATGTGCCGTCAAAATATAGCCCTGTCCACGCACAGTTTTAATCAGCTGAGGCTGACGTGCGTCTTCACGTAAACGCTGACGTAAGCGGCTGACATGAACGTCGATGAAGCGGTCCAGTGGTGTGGTATCACGACCTCGCGTGTTCTCGGCAATATAGTCCCGCGACAGAACCGTGCCAGGGTTGGTGACAAACAACATAAGCAAGTTGTAGTCCGCGCCACTTAACGGCTCTTTGACTCCTTCCACCCATAATTCGCGTGTGAGTGTGTCTAAGACAAATTGCGCAAAACGATAAAAACGATAGGACTCAGGAATAGGCTCGACAACGGTTTCAGGCACTTCCGCAATATGTTCCATTCGACGATGAATGGCTTTGATGCGTGCCAACAGTTCACGAGGATTAAAAGGCTTGGCCAGATAGTCATCGGCACCAATTTCTAGGCCTATGATACGGTCCATCTCATCTGAGTTAGCGGTTAGCATAATGACGGGAACGTTGGATTGCGTGCGTAGCGTGCGGCACACAGAGAAACCATCAGCGCCTGGCAGACGCACGTCTAAAATCACTAAGTCGACCCCAAGATCGGGGTTAAATGCGGCTAAAAAGGATTCGCCAGAATCGGCAGTCAGTACCTGATACTGGTTTTTTTCTAAGTAGGATTTGAGGAGTGAGCGGATCTCATCATCGTCATCCACAACATAGACGCATTTCGTTTTTGTCATAAAAACCTATTTTGAATAGTAAATAAGCAGATAAGGAAAAGAGTCTAGCAAGAAACCGTTTGTTAACCAACGGCCGAGATAATAGAGTCGGTAACCATCTGTGATCGCTATAATAGCATGTATCAGTAACATGTATTGCTTGAATAAGTGGCGCATCTTAACAATAAGAGAGAGATAGTACGATGACTACAAAAGTAATGGCATTCGGGGAAGCCCTGATTGATTTCTTGTCGAATGGACAAACAGGCCTCGATGGATTGGAGTCGTTTGCGAAATACCCTGGCGGTGCACCAGCTAACGTTGCTGTGGCCGTTGCGCGATTGGGTGGCGATAGCCATTTTGCTGGCCAAGTTGGAGACGACTCGTTTGGCCACTTCCTGAAAGAGTCACTGGAACATTACGGTGTCAAAACAGACAGTATGCTGATGACTAAGGAGGCGAAAACCGCTTTGGCATTTGTCAGCTTGGATGCAACGGGCGAGCGCAGTTTTGAGTTCTACCGCAATCCTTCTGCTGATATGTTGTTTCGTCGAGAAGATTTCAAAAGCGAATGGTTCTACGCACCTCGTGGCGTGTTCCACACCTGTTCGAACACACTGACAGACAGCGATATCAGCTCGGCAACCATGGCTGGGATTGTGATGGCAAAAGCAGCTGGATGGATTGTCAGCATTGATGTCAACCTGCGTATTAACCTATGGCCTAATCATCAGGTCGATACGGATCGAGTGATTGCATGGATGCGTCAGGGTGATGTGATCAAAGCCAGCTTGGAAGAGCTTGAAGTGCTATCAAGCGAGCCCTTAGCGCTGATTCAAGAGCTATTAAAAGGTGGCGTGTCTTTGTTTGTTCTAACCGATGGCGCTCAGCCTGTGCGTTATTTCACGGCCTCAGGACAAGGTGAAATTGCGACACCTAAAGTGGATGTGAAAGATACCACGGCAGCCGGTGATGCCTTTGTCGGTGGCTTGCTGTATCAACTGGCTGAGCGTGGCGGTGATCGTGAGTCTCTGTCTCATTTTAGCCAAGATGAGCTAAAAGCGTGTATTCGCTTTGCAGTGGCCTGTGGCGCACAAGCCGTGACGAAGCCTGGCGCGTACCCATCATTACCAACGTTAGCAGAAGCGAATGCTCGTTTAGAGCTTTTCTGATTTCACTTAAAGCATTAAGAAAAACTTAATTAGGAGAGGGGTTAGCCCGATAAGGTGCGACATTCCTCTCTTGTTCTACCGTTTCACACCCCCTTATTTAGTTGTCTGATTTTTATACTATCCCTTTAAAAACTCACATTAAAAGTAGTAAAACTATTACTTTTTCCTGCATATCTTCGTTAAAAGTCTATATTTAAGTTGTTTTTAAGATAGTTGTCGCCTTGAAGTTACAAGTCACTTTGACAATAATTTGCACATTCTTAATCCTTAAAGATGTTTTTTAAAATTAAGACGATTCAATCCTAACTGATAATAAAAACTATAGAGCACGCAACGTTTGGTGCCCTTAAAGGAGTGAAAATGAAGAAGTCCACCCTCTCTATGTTTATCGCTTTATCACTTGCTAGCACGACCAATACTTGGGCTAGTCAAGATGAGCTCATCTTTAAACCAGGTGCTGATACACGGTTCAATTGGGCGAGTTTTGAGCAACTGAAAGCAATTGATCTTTCAGGTCAAGAACTCACAGTATTTGGCCCATGGTTAGGCTCAGAGAAAGAGCGTTTCGATAACGTTATTGCCTATTTTGCGAAGGCAACCGGTGCAAAAGTTAGTTACGCAGGTTCGGATTCCTTTGAACAGCAGATTGTTATTGATGCTCAAGCTGGTAGCGCACCGAATATCTCGATCTTTCCACAGCCTGGCTTAGCGGCAGATTTAGCGGCCAAAGGTCTATTAACACCTCTTGATGCAGAAGACGAAGCGGCGGTTAAGAAAGACTACGCTGCAGGTCAGTCTTGGGTCGACCTTGCTACGTTTAAAGACCAAGACGGCAATAACGAGTTTTACGGTGTATTTTACCGTGCTGACTTAAAGTCCTTGGTTTGGTACTCACCCGATAATTTCTATGATGCAGGCTATGACGTGCCTGAAACCATGGAAGACTTGAAAGCCTTGACCGAGCAAATCGCTGCCGATGGTGGCACGCCTTGGTGTATTGGTCTGGGTTCTGGTGCAGCAACTGGGTGGCCTGCGACCGATTGGGTGGAAGACCTTATGCTTCGTACACAGCCTGCCGATGTCTACGATCAGTGGGTGAAAAATGAGGTCAAATTTGATGACCCTCGTGTGGTGGGTGCAATCGAAGAGTTCGGCTGGTTTGCTCACAACGATGCATTTGTAGACGGTGGTATTAAAGCGGTTGCGGCGACAGACTTCCGTGACAGCCCTAAAGGCTTATTCGCGTCTCCGCCAAAATGTTACATGCACCGTCAGGCGTCTTTCGTACCAGCGTTTTTCCCAGATGAAATTGAGCTGGGTATCGACGCAGATTTCTTCTACTTCCCGTCTTATGCTGATAAAGACTTGGGCAATCCAGTCCTTGGCGCAGGGACCTTGGTGAGTATCACTAATGACTCTGAAGCGGCTCGTGAGTTCATCGACTTCATGCGTTCTCCGATTGCTCACGAGCTTTGGATGGCTCAAAAAGGCTTCCTAAGTGCGCACCTTGGAGCGAATCCAGAGCTTTACGCAACGGAAACGGCTAAGAAACAAGGTGAGATCCTGCGTTATGCAACGACATTCCGTTTTGATGCCTCTGATCTGATGCCAGGCAAAATCGGTGCCGGTGCATTCTGGACCGGTATGGTCAATTACTCAAATGGTGACAGTGCCGAATCGGTCGCACAAGAGATTCAGAAAACCTGGGATGCACTGAAGTAATTGAGTTAGGGCGTTTGCGTCAAATCCTCTTGATTTGACGCATTCCTCCCGCCTTTTCGAAGAAGTTAGTCACTTCTTACCCTGTTTTCACCCGATACCATCCATCAATATAGTAAAACGGAGTCTCTATGGGACAGCTCGCTGTAGCGTTTGTGACCATGACCCTAGGGGTGCTGGCTTGTGCTGGCTACTTCTATGGCTCAAATGCACTCTTGGACGTTATCTTTCCCTCAAAAAATCGCCCACCTGAAGTGGTTGCGCGTAATCTGCGTATCGTCAATCAAGTGCGTCCGTGGTTGTTTTTAGGGCCAGCATTGTTGCTTTTGTTCTTTTACCTTTTCTACCCTGTCGTCCAGTCTGTGATCCTTTCTTTTTATGGCCGTACGGGTGAAGAGTTTGTTGGATTAGATAACTACCTATGGCTTTTTCAAAGCGGTGAATTTCTTGAGTCCTTTCGCAACAACATGTTGTGGTTGATCGTCGTTCCCACGTTGTCGACTTTTTTTGGTTTGATTATTGCGACGATGACTGACCGTATTTGGTGGGGCAACATCGCAAAAACGCTTATTTTTATGCCGATGGCGATTTCATTTATTGGTGCTTCCATTATTTGGAAGTTCATCTACGAATACCGTAGCGGTGGCGATGAGCAAATTGGTTTGCTCAATGCGCTTGTCGTGTTCTTTGGTGGCGAGCCTCAGACTTGGATTCAAATCCCATTTTGGAACAACTTCTTCTTGATGGTTATTTTGGTTTGGATTCAAACCGGTTTCGCGATGGTGATTTTGTCTGCGGCGCTGCGAGGTATCCCTGATGAAACCATTGAAGCGGCGGTACTAGACGGTGCAAGCGGGTTACAGATTTTCTTCCGTATTATGGTGCCGCAAATTTGGGGCACGATCGCGGTAGTTTGGACAACTATTACCATTCTTGTGCTCAAAGTGTTCGATATTGTACTGGCCATGACTAATGGACAATGGGGTACGCAAGTCCTTGCGAATCAGATGTTTAGTTGGCTCTTCCAGGGGGGAGGAGATTACGGTCGAAGCGCGGTTATTGCGTTGGTCATTATGATCCTTGTTGTACCGATTATGGTTTGGAACATTAAGAATGCGAACGCTGAAATGGAGGGCCGATAATCATGGTGACGTCAAAAAAAGGCTCTGCATTAACTATGGTGGTTCATGCGACGGTGCTTTTCCTCGTGATTATGTGGACGATTCCGACCGCTGGCTTGTTTATCTCTTCTATCCGAGATAAAGACCAGCTGTCAGTTTCTGGCTGGTGGACGGCTTTGTCTTCTTCTGAGCAGAAAATCGTGTACCGAACGCCCGATGCTGACTCAGAAATTCAAGAGAATGGTTTATACGTGCTACGCGGCAACCTGCTAGAAGGCGGAAGTGGCAAAGTTGTTAAGTTTGGTATTAGCTCGCTAAAACCTGAGGCATTTGAACCAGGAACCGAAACCCAAGATCGTCGCGGCGTCACCTTCAAGATTATGGCGAATGGCGATTATGAAGTAACGTCAGATAAGTCATTCCGTCGCGGTGTACGTATCTTCTACACCGCCGAAGTACCACCACGTTTTACGCTTGATAACTATCGTACGGTACTAAGTTCTGAGGGATTAGGGCAATCCTTCATTAACTCGCTAACGGTCACGATTCCGGCGACAGTGATTCCTATTTTGATTGCCGCATTTGCTGCCTATGCCTTGGCATGGATGAAATTTCCTGGACGAGCTTTGTTGATCGCAGGTGTGGTTGGCTTGCTGGTCGTGCCATTGCAAATGTCTTTGATTCCACTGTTAACGGCTTACAGTAAGATTGGCGCAATTTTCGGTATTGAGGCGAAAGGTTATGTGGGCATTTGGCTCGCCCATACCGGTTTTGGCTTGCCCCTCGCTATTTACCTTCTGCGTAATTATATCTCGGGCTTGCCGGGTGAAATCATCGAGTCGGCACGAGTGGATGGCGCGTCGGATTTTGTGATTTTCCGCAAGATTATTCTGCCTTTGTCGTTTCCTGCGCTGGCTTCGTTTGCGATCTTTCAGTTCCTTTGGGTCTGGAATGATCTGTTGATTGCAACGGTATTCTTGGGTAACACCGAAGAAAGCTTGGTTTTAACAGGGCGCTTGCGTGAACTTCTAGGGTCACGGGGTGGCAACTGGGAAATCCTCACAGCATCGGCGTTTATCACGATTATTATCCCACTGCTGGTGTTCTTTGGTCTGCAACGTTACTTGGTTCGCGGCCTGCTAGCAGGTTCTGTTAAGTAGAAAACAGCAAAAAATAACTTGTGTCTTCCTTCTATTGAATTTGATCAGTAACAAGAACGGAAGGCATGACGCCCAAGTAGGGCGACAACGGAGCAAGATTAAGATGGCAAATGTAAAGCTAACCAATGTAAAAAAAGTCTACTCGAACAATGTCGAAGTCATGCGCGACATTAACCTCGATATTCAACAAGGTGAATTCATCGTATTCGTCGGCCCATCAGGTTGTGGTAAATCCACGCTACTACGAATGATTTCTGGTTTGGAAGAAATCTCTGACGGTACGTTGGAAATCGATAACCAAGATGTGACGCATGTGCCTCCCTCTCTACGTGGTGTGGCGATGGTATTTCAAAGCTACGCGCTTTATCCACACATGACGGTGTACGACAACATGGCATTCAGTCTTCAAATTGCGAAGATGGGTAAACAAGAAATCGATGCACAGGTGCGTCGTGCCGCTGAGATGCTTCAGTTAACGCCTTATTTAGATCGTTTACCGAAAGCGCTATCGGGTGGTCAGCGTCAGCGTGTTGCAATTGGTCGCGCGATTGTGCGTCGTCCAAAAGTGTTCTTATTTGACGAACCGCTTTCTAACCTAGATGCGGCATTGCGTGTTGCAACGCGTATGGAAATTGCCAACCTGAAAGAAAGTATGCCCGATTCGACTATGATCTATGTGACCCATGATCAGATTGAGGCGATGACCCTTGCCGATCGTATCGTTCTATTATCTGCGGGTAATATTGAGCAAGTCGGTTCGCCACTTGAGTTGTATTCGAACCCAGAAAACGTCTTTGTCGCGAAATTTATTGGCTCTCCTGCCATGAATGTTATGCCATGTGTGATCGCGTCCGCGGGTGAAAGCACAGCAGTGAGGGTCGCTGACAAATTCATGATACAAGCACCTATCGCTTCTCCTACCGAAGACAATGGCAAACCAGGTTTCTTAGGTGTTCGTCCTGAGGATCTTGTTATGGTGCAGGATGGGGACGCTGCGCTTCTAGAAGGTGACGTCTCATTTGTCGAATCATTGGGCGAAGCGACATTGCTTTATGTTCATGTTCCTGGTGTGAAAGACGCTGTGATTTCTAAGCAACAAGGCACGGTTAATATCCATAAAGGCGACAAAGTACGCCTAACAGCATTACCTGAAAAACTACATCTTTTTAATCAAGACCAGCAATCTTATCGCTGCTTGTAAGCTTTTGATTAATCATTTAATGGAGACAGTTATGACAAGCAATCTGAATTGGTGGAAAGGCGGAATCATTTACCAAATTTATCCCCGCAGCTATATGGATTCCAACGGCGATGGTGTGGGTGACTTAAAAGGGATCACAAGCAAGCTCGACTATGTTGCGTCGTTAGGTGTTGATGCGATTTGGCTGTCACCAATCTTTACTTCTCCAATGAAAGATTTTGGTTACGATGTCTCAGATTACCGCGATATTGACCCTATGTTTGGCTCACTGAGCGATTTCAAAAACATGGTTAATCGTGCTCACGAGCTAGGCTTGAAAGTCATGGTCGACCAAGTGATTAGTCACTCATCGGATCAACACCCATGGTTTGAAGAAAGTCGCCAAGATAAGACGAACCCTAAAGCGGATTGGTATGTTTGGGCGGATCCTAAGCCTGATGGTTCACCGCCAAATAATTGGTTATCTATCTTTGGTGGCAGTGCATGGAAGTGGGACAGCCGTCGTTTGCAGTATTACTTGCACAACTTCCTCGAATCGCAGCCTGATTTGAACTTCCATAACCCAGAAGTGCGTCAAGCAAGCTTAGATAATATGCGCTTTTGGCTAGATCTTGGTGTAGATGGTTTCCGACTTGATACCGTGAACTTTTACTTCCACAGTCAGGGCTTGGAGGATAATCCGCCTGTGCCACCTGGTGAGCCTAAAACGATGGGAGCGCCTCATGACAACCCATACACTTACCAGCGTCACGTATACGATTTAAGTCGCCCTGAAAATTTAGACTTCCTAAAAGAAATGCGCCGCATGATGGATGAGTACCCTGGTACCACTACTGTGGGTGAAATTGGGGATGACTTCCCGTTAGAACGAATGGCGCAATATACTTCTGGCGGCGATAAGCTTCATATGGCTTATACGTTTGACCTGCTCAATAAGCCTCACTCACCGGAGTACATTCGCAATGTACTGAAAAATATGAATGAGATAGTGGGCGATGGTTGGCCTTGTTGGGCGTTATCTAACCACGATGTGGTGCGTGTGAGTACTCGCTGGGGAGAAGGTCAAGATGCCCAAGCGTATCCTTTGATTGCCATGGCGCTGATTCTGTCCTTACGTGGTAGCGTGTGTTTGTATCAAGGTGAAGAATTAGGCTTGCCAGAGGCTGATGTGCCTTTTGAGCGCATTCAGGATCCATATGGCATTCCTCTATGGCCTGTTTTCAAAGGGCGCGATGGTTGTCGTACGCCAATGGTATGGGAAAACAGTGCTCAAGGCGGCTTCTCTTCTGTTGAGCCGTGGTTGCCAGTGGATGCGCGCCATCTGCCAATGAGTGTGGCCGAGCAGGAAGCCAATACAGACTCTTTATTACATAAAGTACGTAACCTGATTAAATGGCGTCAGCAACAACCTGAGTTGGTGAATGGTGATCTGCAGTTGTTAGATGTGAACAATGAGCAGTTGGTTGCGTTTGTGCGTAGCTATGAAGGCAGTAACGTAGCAGTCGTGCTCAATATGACGGGCGAGACTCAAGCGGCCCAACTGACAGTGCCATACGGCGAAGTATTGCAAGGCCATGGTTTCTTATCGGCACTAAAAGCAGGAGAGCTGGAGCTACCACCTTATCAGGCGTGCTATGTTCGATTAGCTTAAAAATGGATATCAGGCGCTTATGGCGCCTGATATTGTGCGTTTATGAAAAATGAAAAGAAATTAACACTTAAAGATGTTGCGGAGCAATTGAACGTCTCGACAGCAACGATTTCCAATGCGTTTAATCGCCCCGATCAGCTGTCTGCCAAGCTTAAGGAGAGTATTCTCTCTCGCTGTAAGGAGATGGGGTATTACGGCCCCAACGCCGCGGCACGCAGTTTGAGAACCGGGCGCACGGGCATTGTCGGCATTGTTTTGTCTGACGAGTTGAGCTATTCGCTTTCAGATCCTGTTGCCAACCAGTTTATTACGGGCATGGCAGAGGTATTAGAAAAGAACAATTACAATATGCTGCTGCTCTCTGCATCAGAGCTATCGTCCGACTCGCAAAGGCGTATGCAGTCTTCCATGGTCGATGGATTCATCGTTTATGGTTATAAATCGCAACAATATCGTGATGCGCCTTGGCTAGATAAGAGCAAGAATGTGGTGGTAGTCGACAGTCATATTCCCGGTGCTTCATCCGTAAACGTGACGAATGAGCAGGGGGCTTTTGATATTGCGGTTCATGCATTACAGCATCGTCCCCAATCGGTAGCGATCATGGGACTTGAGCTATTAGAGACCGATCGTGTTTGTCGTATTTTTGATGATGAATTATTGGACGCTGATACATCGATTTCGATCCAACGTTTGCATGGCTATCGCCGAGCTCTCGAACAGAACGGCATGCAAATCTCCTCGGAACAGATTTGGAACATTCCACATAATACTCATAAGTTAGCTTATCAAGCGGCGCGCGAGGCCTTAATGATGGCTAATCGCCCCCAGCTGCTGCTTTGTATGAGTGACCGGATTGCTTTAGCTGCAGTACAAGCTGCATTACATATGGGGATGCGTGTACCAGAAGAGTTACATGTGGTCGGCTTCGACGGTATTCCAGAGAGTGATACCTTTCATCCTTCCATCACAACCGTGCATCAGCAAACGGTAGAGAAAGGGCGTATCGCAGCAGAAATGTTTTTGGGCTTGCGTCCTTCGTGTAATGTGGAACTACAAACTAAGTTAAAAGTAGGATTGAGCTGCCCTGCTGTTAATAGCAGTACAGCTTAGTCAAATCTTGTTTGTTTACATGTTGATGTGCCACTTGTGCTTGAAACAGCTCAGCACAGGATACCGCGTCCATCAATGCTTGATGGGCGCGATAGCGAGGTAAGTGATAGCGTTGGCGGCAGGCATCTAGGCGCAACGAAGGCTGTCGACCAAAGCGTTTCCACCAAGGTTTAAAGGTGATGTTCGCCTCCAGTGCCATGGTATCGATCATCGGAAATAATAACGGCTCCCCATAGTGCTTCATGGCGGCACGATACAAAAATGGCCGCTCAATGGCGGCACAGTGCACCACCACGATTTTCCCTGCGATCGCATCCAATACTTCATCCAGAAAGCTCGACAAGCGTGGCGCATCTTGGATTTCAGAGTGGGTGATTTCATGAATAGTAACCGACTCAGCAGTCAACGCCGAATGCGGTTTGGCTAACCAATATTGGGCGCTGCGCAGCTTGATGGCTTGCAACGAGAAGGACACCAAGCCAATGCTGACAATTTCATTCTCATCCGAATCAAGCCCAGTGGTTTCAATGTCCAAGGCGACCAAAGGGGCTTCCTCTAAAGGACAATCAAGGCCCTTCACGCCGGCTTGATAAAACCGCTTTAAGGCGTCGGATTGGGTGCTGTTGGCCATCTCTTGGTAGGCTTGCTGCCAGTTTTCTGGAAGATTGTCGAGCGTCATACGCTGTGGTTAGCCTTTTCCTGGGTAACGGTATTTTAAGAATTCTTGCTGTCGAGAGACAATGTTAAATGCGTCGCGTAAATGGCGCTTCTCAAATTCGGACAGGGTTTCTGGGTCCACTTTGTTATTTGGTTCCTCTCCTGCTTCGACCTGAGTTTTCTGGTTTTTAATGCGCACCATGCCGATCATTTCTAGGGCGAGGATGAGATCACGAGCGCGCCCATCTGGCATCACGCCTGCCTCTTCGATGTCTTCTAATCGCTCAAACGTATTAAGCTTATTGGAGCCCAGTGCCAAAGCGTGCACGCGCACTAGGTCTGCAATAGGAGCGATGCCGCGAGACTTCAAGTTGAATGTTCGAGATTGTTTGCCTTCACCGTCTAGTACAAACTGACGGAAAAAGCCCAGCGGTGGCGTACGTTGGTTCGCATTACGTGCCAGAGCAGATAAGAAGCCCTTATTGGCTTTCGCCAGTTGACGAATATGGCTGTTTAACTGGCGGGCTAAGGTTTTATCGCCATAGATGCCGCGCAAATCGAAGAAAATAGACACGTGTAATAAAGCTTCGGCTTTAGGCTTTTCGATCCACTCGCCGAACGTGCGTTTCCAATCCGATAAAGATAAGCGCCATTTCGGGTTTTTCGCCATGATATCGCCGGTACACAAAGGGTAGCCACAGCGATCTAGGTTGTCACAGACAAAGTCGCTTAGCTCGCGAAAGTAATCCCCGTGAAGTGCTGGATCATAGCGGTCATGCAGAATCAGCGCATTGTCTTGGTCGGTGCTGATGATTTGTTCTTCACGAGCTTGCGAGCCTAACGCTAAGAAGCAATAGGGAATCGGCGCAGGGCCCAGTTGTCGCTCCGCCAGTTGAATCAAACGCTTCACAAAGGCGACTCCGATATGGGACATGGCGTTGCCGATCATTTGTGTGTTGGCGTCCGCGTTAACGAGTTGCGTGAATATGTGCGACATTTTCTTACTGATCGCAACCAAACCTTCGACGTCTTCTTGTTTGTAGATATCGCTGATCACATAGACTGAGCCATGGCTTTCACGCTGAACCAGATCGCCAGTACTGATCACTCCAACTGGTCGATCATTCTTGATGACAGGTAAGTGGTGAATGTTGGTGGCCATCATTTTCAACACGGCTTCCGCGGCAAAATCTCCTGCATCAATGGTGATGGGGTTTTGCGTCATAATCATATCGACACGAACATCGAGAGGCAGTCCTTGCGCAACCACTCGGTTTCGTAAATCTCGGTCGGTCAAAATGCCCACAAGCGCGTCATCTTCGGTGATTAACAAAGAAGAGACACGCTCGTTGGCCATAATATTGGCTGCGGTTTTAATATCCACCGTATGGCTGGCAGTAATAGGGGGACGACGCAGCAGAGAGTGCACCGGACACGTCATAAGAGACAAATCAGAAGACTGATTGTCCATGGCGGTTTTCAGGCGTACTTCGCGAGATAGCTCGAAAAAGTCAGAAAATGCGTCGAACTCACTGTAAAACTGAATAAACCATCGAGCGGGAATGCGATACAACAAAGAGTCTTCGAGTGCACGCATGGTTTGTGATGAGCGCCCGCCACGTAGCAAAGAAGAGGAGCCAAAGATGTCCCCTTCGTGCATACGACGCAGCAACTTACCACTTTTGCTTTTGTTCTCGATGGCGCCCGAGCGAATAAAAAACAGGGTGTCATTGCGTGCTTCGGGTGCAATCACCCACTCTCCTGCACGCACATATTGGATCTCAATATCTTTGACCATATCCTGCAAAATAGGCTCGTCCTTCAGGTCTGAGAAGGGCGCGTATTCGCATAAGGTATCCAGAATTTCTGAGAGTTCGACGTCCATTAAAATCCTCGTTTAGACGGCTGGGTAGAGAATGGCAGCTATGCCCATTAAGATAAACAATACACAGGCTGCGATACGGGTTTTCTTTGGATCAATACGTTTTAATAGCCATTGCCCAGCGTAAACGACAGGCACATTAGCTAATAACATACCGACAGTAGAGCCAATCGTTACCCACAATACTGAATGGTACTTAGCCCCTAATAATACGGTAGCGATCTGTGTTTTGTCGCCCACTTCTGCGATGAAGAACAGAACGAACGTAGCTATCAAAGCTCCAGATTTTAAGACGTTGCTCTCTCCACTATCGTCTTTATCTGGGATTAAAATCCACAAACCTACGGCAATAAAGCTAGCACCAATGAGCCAGTTTAACCATGATCCCGGAATCCAATTGGTGATTTGTACCCCAAACCAAGCTGAGATCAGATGATTGATCACTGTCGCAGCAACGATGCCCAGTACAATTTGAAATTTAGAAGAAAAGCGTGCTGCCAAGAATAAAGCCAGTAACTGGGTTTTATCACCCATTTCGGCTAAAGCAACAGTGGAGATTGAAGTAAGGACGGCTTCCATTAGTCGTATCCTGCGGTGGGCGATTAAACATAAGACGAACCACTTGTGCCCACCTGAGCCAAGTACTCGTCTTAAGTCTCATCAATCCAAAGCTGGCAACTATGGACTTCTATGCCATGAGCTTGAGGCTCAATTATGTTGACATAGAATCTTCGTAAAAGAAGAAGATTACTCCCTTAAGAGGCGGCCAGTATAACCAAGCCGATGGCACAACTCAATCAAGTTGTGCCATCGCTGATGTTTTTAAGCCTTGTCCAACGAAATGTTATTTGACGAACTTAAGATCTGACTTAAGTCCTTTGAACAAGCTAACACACATCACTAACAATAGCAGAGTGAACGGTAGACCAATGGTGATCGCCGCGGCTTGAATGGCTGTCAGGGCTTCAGAACCACCACCCACTAGCAGAGCTACGGCAATGATGCCTTCTAAAACGGCCCAGAAGATACGTTGCGACATTGGCGCATCGGTTTTACCACCTGCAGTAATACCATCAATCACCAAAGAACCTGAGTCAGAAGATGTGACAAAGAACACCAATACCAGCACGATAGCGATGAAAGAAATCACAGACGTCAGTGGTAGGTGCTCAAACATTTGGAACATTGCGAGTGATACTTCACCGATACCATCTGCTAGTGCACCTGTGCCCTGTTGCACTTGCTCAATTGCAGAACCACCGAAGATGGCCATCCAAACAACCGATACTAAGGTTGGTACAAGTAGTACAGCGATGATGAATTCACGAACGGTACGACCACGTGAAACACGTGCGATAAACATACCTACGAATGGTGACCAACTAATCCACCATGCCCAGTAGAATACTGTCCAGCCGTGGTAGAAGGTTTCATCTTCACGGCCCACCATGTTACTTAGCGGTAGGATATTTTCGATATAACCCACTAACGTGGTGCCCATGGCACCAAAGATCGCACCGGTGTGGCCAACGATTAATACGAAAATAGCCAACAACGCTGCAATGATCATGTTGATATTAGATAGCAGTTTTACACCGCCATCTAGACCACGCGCTACAGAGATAATCGCAACACCTGTCACCACTGCGATCACAACGATTTGAGTGGTCAGCGTATTCGGAATATCAAATAGGAAATGCAGACCACTGGTGGCTTGTTGTGCACCAAAGCCTAGTGAAGTGGCCAAACCAAAAATCGTTGCAATCACTGCGAGGATATCGACAAAGTGACCAAGAACACCCCATACACGCTCACCAAAAAGAGGGTAAAAAGCAGAGCGGATCGTGAGCGGCAGACCCTTGTTGTAAGCGAAGAAAGCCAGAGCTAGGGCAACTACTGCATAGATTGCCCATGGGTGAAGCCCCCAGTGGAACATGGTCGCGCCCATGGCGAGAGACTCAGCTTCCGGTGAACGGGCTTCAACATTAAGTGGCGTGCCATACCAGCCTGTGTAGTAAGCCACAGGCTCAGCAACACTCCAGAACATTAAGCCGATACCCATACCCGCTGCGAACAGCATACAGAACCAAGCAATGGTGGAGTGCTCGGCCTTGGCATCGGTGCCGCCAAGACGAATCTTACCCATCGGCAAGAAGATGAGCGCCAAACAGAAAAGCACGAAAATGTTGCCGGCAATCATGTAGAACCAATCAAAATTATTGATCGACCAACCACGCGCTGCCATGAGCACCTCTTTCGCACTGTCAGGAAAGGCAATAGAGCCAATGACAAATGCAAAAATGATGAAGGCTGAAATACCAAACACAGGGTTGTGCACATCTAAACCGAGGAACTGTACGTTATCCTGGCCGGCTTTATAGTCCGTATCGTACTCATCCCGACCGACTGCCGGTTTCTCTTTACTCATAGTGTTACTTACTCCCAAACGGTTAAGGCAGTAACAATTGGAATGAAGGCCGAGTCTCTTGGACCGGATTTGCGTCTGCATTCCAATTGTCGCAGTGTCTATTCGTTAGAATGGACCCTTATTTGAATCTTATTTCTACTTAGAGGTAGAAGTACTTTACTAACTGTAAATCGCCTCAATAAGAGGCAATTACAGCAATTCGTGGGGAGGATGGCAGTATATTAATTTGATGTCAAACAATCGTAAGGAGTGAGAATATTAGCTCTCTAAGAATAATTCGAGCAATTCATTTAAGAACAATTTGCCCTTTTCACTGGTACGGATGATGCCTTGATGCCAAGCATCCTGCTCTAATAATCCTAACTTGACCGCTTTCTGGCAAGATTCAAAAAGTTCTTTTGGAACAGTGTGATAGGCGTATTTCTCATAATCACTAAGTGGGAATTCCTCAAACAAACGTAAGCGGTTCATCATGAATTCAAGAGGTAGCTCTTCAGGAGCGATCGCCTCCTTGATACAAAGGGCTTCTGGTAGATTATTTAGGTAATGATTGGGGTGTCGGGTCTTTCGGGTACGAAATATTTCCCCATTTGTTAGCGTAATTTTGCCATGTGCGCCCGCACCAATGCCGAGATAATCGCCAAAACGCCAGTAGTTCAAATTGTGTTGTGCTTGGCGTTCCGTTTTGGCATTAGCAGAAATTTCATACTGCGAATAACCGTTTTGCTCAAGCAAAGTGAGGCCTTCGTCTTGAATGTTCCAAAGGGTATTGTCTTCCGGAAGGGTTGGCGGACGACGGTAGAATTCGGTGTTTGGTTCGATGGTTAATTGATACCAAGACAAATGCTCTGGGTTCAATTCAATGGCCAATTTTAGATCCTCAAGGGCCATTGCAACGCTTTGATCAGGCAGGCCATGCATCAAATCTAGATTGATATTATCAAATCCTGCCTGACGAGACTTATCCACAGCGGCGATTGCTTCTTCGCGATTGTGGATTCTTCCTAGGGTTTTCAACAGGTTTGGCTGAAAACTTTGGATACCGATCGACAAACGATTGATGCCTGCTTTACGAAAATGGGCGAATTTCTCTTGCTCGAACGTACCAGGATTGGCTTCCATGGTAATTTCAGCATCTTCGACCCAGTTCAGTTTTTCACGTAGGCGATCGAACAACAGATAGTAGAAATCAGCACTCATCAAACTCGGTGTGCCACCACCAATAAACGCGGTCTGAATAGGGCGATCGGCCACATAGGGCAGATCCACCTCTAAATCGGCAATCAGCTGATCAAGGTAAGCTTGCTCTGGCAGCTTGCCTTGATCCTCAAAGCGGTCGGCTTGGTGTGAGTTGAAATCGCAGTAAGGGCATTTTCGTACACACCAAGGCACATGAATGTAAAGGCTTAAAGGTGGCAATTGGCTCATAGCATTTGACGGGCTTTAAACGCCTCAACCAGTTCCGCTAACGCTTTAGCGCGGTGGCTAAGTTGGTTTTTCACTTCTTTTGGCAAACTCGCTGAGCTGCAGCCTTTTTCAGGGACAAAGAAAATCGGGTCGTAGCCAAAGCCCTCGACGCCTTCAGCCGATTCCAGAATGCGACCTTCCCATGAGCCATGGGCAATGATCGGTGTTGGATCGTCTTTGTGACGCATAAACGCCAGCACGCAATGGAAGCGAGCCGTACGTTGCTCTTCAGGAACACCAGCAAGCTTTTCGAGTAGCAATGCATTGTTGGCTTCATTGTTGCCATGTTCCCCAGCAAAGCGCGCTGAGTAAATGCCCGGTGCGCCGTTAAGAAAATCGACTTCAATACCGGAATCGTCAGCCAAAGCTGGTAGACCAGTTTCGGCACAGGCGTGGCGTGCTTTTAAGATCGCGTTTTCTACAAACGTTAAGCCTGTTTCCTCTGCATCCGCGACGTGAAAGTCACCTTGTGGTTTTACTTCAAAGTTAAATTGGCTTAACAGTTCGTTAAATTCTTTGATTTTGCCGGCATTGTTGCTGGCAAGCACGATGGTTTGGCTCATAGGAATACCTTCAGTCCACGTAAAAGTGGCGTTGGAAATTCACTGTCATGGGGGCGCTGTCGGCGCTTAACTTTGCGTTAACAGTGAACTTTAAGATTTCGTCATCGGTCTTGGTAAACGGTGCTAAATAGTACACCGCATCGCCTTCTTCGATGGTTATAAAAGATAGTGAGACAATTTGTCCTAATAAGTTTTTTACATTTGCACTGACCAGTGCCCGTTGCGATAGTGGTAACTCGCCTTGGCTCTGGGTCGTTACGGCAACGTTTAAAAGCGCCTGACCCTTGGTGCGGGTCAGGCCATATTGATGGGCAATCTCGGGCGTTAGGAAAGTGGACTCAAAGGTGTTGTAGTGCAGTTGGTAGTCACCAAACTGGGTCACTTGATCGGCTTGCACAGCGGACATCATCAAGGCGCTAACAACGCCTAATAACCATTTCATAACAGAGCTCCTAATTTAGCGGCTAACTTTAAAGATAGCAGTCTCGCTAAATAAGTTGGGCATTAAGCGAGTCCACCAGTGATCGCGTAATTGTCCGTCAACGGCAGCCCAACGTTGTACTTTTAAGCCTTTTGACTGACATAAGTCGCGAAAATCTTTAAAAGTACAGAAGTGGATGTTTGGCGTGTCGTACCAGTTGTATGGCAAAAACTCAGACACCGGCATATGACCTTTGATACCTAGGTGTACACGGTTGCGCCAGTGACCAAAGTTCGGAAAGGTAATGATCGCTTCTTTACCAATACGTAGCATTTCGTCTAATAGTAGATCAGGACGACGGAATTGCTGTAGCGCGTGGGCCATAATCACCACATCGAAGCCTTGGTCATCAAAGTTCTTAAGACCTTCATCAATGTCTTGCTCAAGCACAGGAATGCCTTTTTCGATACAGATGTTGATATTCTCAGCATCGATTTCAAGGCCATAACCGGTGACATTTTTATGCTCTGAAAGGTGGCTTAATAACGCACCGTTACCACAACCCAAGTCAAGCACACGAGTATTGGGAGCAACCCAATCGCTGATTAATTCGAGATCCGCGCGCATTTAGGCATTCTCCTTTGAAAGGTGTTTTGCTGCTCGACCCAAGAAGCCACGCAGGGCTGCCATGTAACGAGGAATCGGAAATAGGAAGGCATCGTGGCCTTCAATCGCTTCGATTTTGGTGTAACTTACATGCTTTCCTGAACGGATTAAGGCATCGACAATTTCTTCGCTGCGTTCTGGCGAGAAACGCCAGTCCGTTGTGAACGATACCAATAAGAACTCACATTGTGCTTTGCTCAGCACCTTAGCTAAGTCACCGCCTTCACGAGCAGCCGGGTCAAAGTAATCCAACGCTTTGGTCATCAACATATAGGTGTTGGCATCAAAGCGTTTGGTAAAGGCCTCGCCTTGGTAGCGCAGGTAGCTTTCTACTTCGAACTCGACTTCGTAGTTGTACTGGTAAGTATCGTGACGCATTTGTCGGCCAAACTTATTACCCATGGAGTCGTCTGACAAATAGGTGATGTGCCCTAACATGCGTGCTAAACCTAAACCGTTCGTTGGGATAGTGTCATGGCTTTGATAGTTCCCGTCATGGAACTCAGGATCACGGCGGATCGACTGACGTGCCACTTCGTTAAAGGCGATATTCTGTGTTGAAAGCTTAGGTGCTGAGGCGATGATCGCTGCTCCACGTAAACGATCAGGGTAGCGAATGCTCCATTCAAGCACTTGCATACCCCCCAAACTGCCACCAACGATGGCAGCGAATTGCTGAATACCAAAACGATCGGCAAGGCGTGCTTGGGTTTCAACCCAGTCTTCCACGGTCACCATTGGGAATTCTGCTCCCCAAACCTTTCCTGTTGCTGGGTTGACAGAGGTTGGCCCTGTACTGCCGCAGCAGCCGCCTAGGTTATTTAAGCTGATAACAAAAAAGGTATTGGTGTCAATTGGCTTACCTGGACCAATCGCTGTATCCCACCAACCTGGCTTTTTGTCGTCCATGCTGTGGTAGCCTGCCGCATGATGGTCGCCGCTCAATGCATGGCAGATAAGCACTGCATTGCTAGCGTCAGCGTTCAGCTGGCCATACGTTTCGTAGATCAACTGATAATTTGGCAAGGTTTGTCCGCACGCAAGCACTAGAGGCTCATCAAAATGTGCCACCTGAGGCGTGACAAGCCCAACTGAATCGACAGGAATGGTATCCGGCATAGGTTTAGCGTTTCCCAATGAAAGTTTGAACACCGCAGAACCGCGGCCTAACGCATTTTACGTAAATGGAGGCACAGTCTAGCGTTTGCGCAAGAGGGCTTCAAGCGGATGCAGGTAAAAGCCGCCCTGAGGCTACGGGGGCGGCAGCATTGCTATGAATTTTTGAGGGTGAACACGCGTGTTTTGTCGGCCAGTGTGTTGGCTAAGCCATGAATCTGCTGTGCACTGTTAACGATGAGTTCAATTGAGTGGCTGTCCTCACCTAACTGATGAGCGATTTGCTCCATTTCTGAACTCATCTGTACCGCTGTACTGGCCACATCTTGAATGGCTGCGGCCATGTTGTCAGAAGCCTGCGAACTGGTTTGGGCATTATTCTCAATCACTCGAATCGCTTCTTCCGCTTCACCACCATTTTGTTCAATAACACGCAGGCGTTCTTGACCTTGCTCCATGGTGCTAATGGCTGTTTGAGTTGAGCTTTGAATCGTGCCGACAATATCGGTGATTTTCGAGGTGGCATCGACGGTTTTCTCCGCCAGTGAGCGCACTTCGTCTGCAACCACGGAGAAGCCTCGTCCAGCTTCTCCTGCGCGGGCAGCTTCGATGGCAGCATTCAACGCTAGAAGGTTCGTTTGGTTGGCCAGATCATTGATCATGCCGATAACGTTATCAATGTCTGAGGATAGTCGTCCTAGCTCATCTAATTGTTTGCCTGTTAGGTTAACTGCTTCCACGGTCCCATTGAGGTTGTCTAGCACCACGCGAATCGTTTTCGCGCCCGCTTTGGCTGACTCATATGTCTCGCTTGAGTGTTCACGTAATTCATCGGTAGTAGACGATAAGTGTGTGATCCGACTGGAAATATCGTCTGTGGCGACGGCCAGCGATTTTGTTCTATCTGTGACGGAACGGTTGTTGTCCGCAATATTAGTAATGGCGCCATTGAGTTCATCGATCATGGTGCTAACGTTAGAAGTGGTATTGACCACCTCTGTTAATACGCCACCTAAGCCTCCGGTCATTTCATTAAGCGATTGGCTTAAGGCATCAAACTCATCGTTGCGCTTATGATTAATCGATGCCTGTGCCGTCATATCACCTTCTTTTACCTTGGTTAAATCAGAGATGACTTTCATCAAGGTATTTCGTGCACTGCGGCCGATACTCAACATCAGCAAAATGGAAACGATTGAGACACCAATGCTTACGATTAGGAGAGTAATTAAGGACTGTTGGCTTTGTTGATCAGAGGCAACCTCAGCTTCTTTCACAAATTCAGCAATGAGTTCCGCCAACTGAAATTGTGCTTGTGCGAAAGATAGCTTGTTCTCATCGAATTGAGCTTCTGCTTGCTGAAGCGCGCTAAAAGCAGGCCCATACCCCATTAAGGCTTCGTAGTATTGTTTAGCGACGGGGCCTATCGAGTCGTTAAAACCAAAGTTATCTACTTTGGATTCAAAGCGGGCAAAACTTTTTTGAAAGTCTTGAAGAACCACTTCGGAAGGTTCGCTTAAATAAACGGCTTCAAACTTG
The DNA here is from genome assembly GCF_004363305.1 of Marinomonas communis. GTDB lineage: Bacteria > Pseudomonadota > Gammaproteobacteria > Pseudomonadales > Marinomonadaceae > Marinomonas > Marinomonas communis. Next base: position 541,029 of record NZ_SNZA01000002.1, read on the forward strand.
CGTGCATTGATGAACTCTTTTTTAAGCAGGCTGAGGCGCTCGATACTGGTTGAAATCTCATCGCCTAAGCGGGTGATTTCTCCTTTTAATCCAGACTGGTTGTCAAAGCCTGTAATACTTAGGTTTTCAGCAATCATTAAGAGGGAATCAGCGTAGGCGCTGAGTTTGTCTTTCGAATCTTGTAGCGCCTGTTGAAGCTCGGGTTGGTTCACTAGATGGATGTCTTTTTCTAGAATCTCCAAATCTTCATTTTTACGGCCAGATAGCATCGCTTGATAATCTGCGAAGTTCTCTTCATTTAAACTTCGCAACTGGTCTGCGGCTTCTAATATCCCCAGACTGATTTTATCCACGCCTGAACCAATATCCCCGTAAAGACGGAGTTGCCGATTGGCTTCTTGCTGTGCATTCATACCCTGGATCGCTACCCAGGTCACAAGTGTAAAACCAACGATAGCACATGCCAGCAACAGCATAAGCTTGGCTCGAAAAGACAAGTTATTCAACATACCGCATACCCTCATCATTTTTGTACTGCCTTGTTCAAAAGTAGAGCAGTTTGATTAGGGTATGCAAGCTTCGTGCACAGTTTACGAAGTTAAATTAAGTGGACACTTGATACAGTGCAAACGTCAATTGCCCAGCACGCTTTTCTTTTTTGAGTTGCCAATGATCTGGGAGTTGACTCAACTGAGCTTCGCTTTCTCTCTCAATGTAGATGTAAGCATTGGCTGCTAACCACCGCTCATCAAGTTTTGGCAGTACTTGCTCTAGGAGCCCTTTTCGAAAAGGTGGGTCCAAGAAGATGACATCAAAGGGTGCTGGATTGGCTTGTAAGAAACTTAAAGCATCCGTGTTATATACGGTACCATTGCTCGCCTGCAAGGTGCTTAGGTTGCGCTCGATTTGTTGTGCAACGGAGCGATTCAGTTCCACGAACGTGCATTCCTTCGCACCACGAGAGAGCGCTTCTAAACCCAGTGCACCAGAACCGCTGAATAAGTCTAAGCAGCGAGCGCCCGGAACCTCAAAGCTTAACCAGTTGAACACGGTTTCTCGAACGCGATCCGTGGTCGGGCGTAAGCCATCCAGCTCGATGATAGGCAACTGCCTAGAGCGCCACTCGCCACCAATAATACGAAGCTTGGAAGCGCCGCCTTTGCTGGCTGTTTTGGGGCGGGCACGAGAGGGAGATTTCTTCATAATTTAACTAACACTTCTTGGCGAGATGAAATAACGAGCAATCGGTCAATTGCAGCTTGATATTGCGACATTGTAAAAGAGTTTGCCGCCTCACTGTAGTGCTCAGCGAAGGTAGCCAGATCCAATGGGGAGTTTGGGTAGGCGACACGGCTTCCGATTGCGCTCCACCATGTGGGGTTTTGACTCAGATTGGCCAGTTGAGCCAACAGCTGAGCTTTTAGATCAGAGAAGGCTTTGCTGTCTTGATAACTGGGTAGGGTATTGGGGAGGATCCAGCTGGATTCAGGGGCTGGAGTGCTGGCATCAGCTGCCAAGACAGATTGGGCCGCTTGCAGTTGCCAAGTCACATAAGGTTGCCAAGGGGATAAATGCAGCTGCCATTGGCCGATGTTGCTGTGCAGCTGTTGTTTTTGACGCTCCAGAGAGTCCTTGGCCCAGATTTGCAGTGCTAGCCAATCGGTAACCGATTGCAATGGAGTTAACGCAATCGCGCCATATAAGGCCTGTAGATCATGGTTACCAAGTACTTTAGTTTGAGGCTCTGAAGCATTGGCCAAAGAAGAATGTATAGTCCTGTGCGCCATGGTTTGCGTCAGTTGATCAAGTGCCGTCTGCAACTGTGATTGCGCGGACTCGGTTAATGCGCCCGCGACGATAATATGTGAAACCGACTGTTTAATGTTGGCCAAATGTTGTTCCAACATAGCCGTTGTTAGGGGACTGTTGGCGGTATCGGAAATATCGTATTCAGGCCATAGCTGCATTAAAAGTTGTTGCGACACTGAGTCCGGTACATTGTTGCGGGCTCTATTTTGCAGTGCTGAATACTTGAATTGAGTTTGATTTAACCAAGTATCCAGTACCTTCATGGTGGCACTGAGGTACTGTGGTTGGTTGCTAAAGGATATTTGCAGCGTCTGTTGCTGCGCTGTGAAGTGGCTCTCAGCCTTGGCGGCTAACGGCGTTAAGCGTTGATTAATTGTGGCGGTACTCAAAGGGAGAGTAGGGCCTGTTAACAATTCCCATGTTGCTTTCGTTAGCGCTGAATATTGAGACTCACCATGAAAGACAATGGTCATTTCTACTTTGTCGCTACCAGACCAAGTGTCCTGTGCAACCCAATACACCGGAATATGACTGCTGGTTTGCCACGACCTAATGTTAGGCTGCTCTAACACGGTTTTGGGATCGGTTAGGTTGAGCAGCCAAACGGCCAATGTCGAGGCGACAATAATGACGGCCAGAACAGGACGGCTAAATAACGGTTTATCGCGATGAAACATGGTAAAAGTCGCTGAATGAGAAAGATTAGGTACATTTTTCCATGAAACTGGGGCTTTTTGCCATTAGGAATGATGCTAAAATCACCGCTTTTAACGCACCCATCGTCTAAAACGGCTAGACCTGCTTGAGACGTCGCGATTCAGTTACCCATCCATTGGGATCAATTTAGAGAGATGTGAATGGAACTTGTAGATCAGATTATCGCTTATTTAACCCCTTACTTTGGTGAATACGCTCGTTTTGCGCCGATTGGCTTGGGTGTTTTACTGGCTATCATTGCTTTTTATATCAAGCGTTCAGTAATGAAAAGCATGGATGCCGATATCAAAGCAGCGAAACAAAAGCCTGCAGAGCCTGTTGCCGAAGCAAAGGAGTCTGCCGAGCCAGCGGATGAAGAAGCAGTAAGCCAGACCTCTGTGAAAGCTGAAGCGGATTCAACCGAACAGCCTATTGTGTCGACTGACGAAGCACAAACCACAGAAGTCTCTAAGCCGGGCGCAGCAGTTGAGCCATCAGCCCAACCTGAGCCAGTAGCAGAGGTTGAAGCGCCAAAAGCCGCGGAGTCCGTGCCAGCATTGTCTTGGTCTCAGCGTATTAAAGCTGGCCTTTCTCGTACCCGCGGTGGCTTTGGCTTGTCATCGCTATTGATGGGCGGCAAAAAGGTCGATGATGATCTTCTGGAAGACCTCGAAACACAGCTATTAATGGCCGATGTGGGTGTAGAAGCAACGCAATCTTTGATTAATACACTGACAGAAAAACTGAACCGTAAAGAACTGAAAGACACCGATGCTTTGATGGCGACCCTAAAAGGAGAGTTAAAAGACATTCTAGTGAATTCTGAAGAGCCATTAGACCCTACTGCTAAGCCAGGCCCATTTGTCATTTTAATGGTGGGTGTGAACGGTGTTGGTAAAACCACCACGATCGGTAAGTTAGCGAAGAAATACCAAGCGGAAGGTAAGAGCGTGATGCTGGCTGCGGGCGATACGTTCCGTGCGGCGGCGGTTGAACAGTTACAAGTCTGGGGTGAACGTAACAACGTACCTGTGGTTGCTCAGCATACCGGCGCGGACTCTGCTTCGGTGATTTATGACGCTATTGAGTCGGCTAAATCCAAAGGCGTGGATATTGTCATCGCAGATACGGCTGGACGTCTACAAAACAAAGCGAACTTGATGACTGAGCTGGAAAAAGTGGTTCGTGTTATGAAGAAGCTAGATGTTGAAGCACCACATGAAGTGATGTTGGTATTGGACGCGGCAACAGGTCAAAACGCGCTTAGCCAAGCGAAACTGTTTACCGAAGCGGTAGGTGTCTCGGGCATCACTTTGACGAAATTAGACGGTACGGCTAAAGGCGGTATTATTTTTGCCATTGCGAAGCAGTTTGGTTTACCGATTCGTTACATTGGAGTTGGTGAGCAGGCTGATGATTTACGTCCGTTTAAATCCCAAGAGTTTATCGACGCTTTATTTGATAGCGAGTAACAGGTAGATTTAGTCGATCAACCACAGGGGATGTTGGCGTGGAAATTGAGTTTCAACGTGTAGGTAAGAAATACGAGAGCGGCCATGATGCCTTGTCGCAGGTGAGTTTCCACTTGCAGCAGGGTGAAATGGCATTTCTCACAGGTCACTCAGGGGCTGGTAAAAGTACCTTGATGAAACTCATTATGATGATTGAGCGCCAAACTACGGGCAAAATCTTGGTGGATGGCGTTGATCTACGTACGCTTGGCAAAAGCGCCATCCCATTTCACCGACGTCGCGTGGGGGTTGTTTTCCAAAACCACCAACTCTTATTTGATCGCAGTGTGTTTCACAATGTGGCGTTGCCGTTACAAGTCAGTGGCGCTGACGATGAGCAAACAGGCAAGCGTGTTCGTGCAGCGTTAGACAAAGTGGGTCTACTTGGCAAAGAAAAGCTCAACCCTATGGCGTTATCCGGTGGTGAGCAGCAGCGTATTGGTATTGCCCGGGCGGTTGTGAATAAACCGCAGTTGCTACTGGCCGATGAGCCGACAGGTAACTTAGACCCGCGACTCTCAGCAGAGATTATGAACTTGTTCCAAGAGTTTAATCGTGTGGGGGTGACAGTATTGGTTGCCAGTCACGATCTAGCCTTGGTTGCGAGAATGCGTCATCGTGTTTTAACCCTAAACCAAGGGCGTATGGTTAATGATGGAGGGTTCGCTTAAATGGCCAAGCCTCCACAGCAGCGCCCAGCGCAAAGAGGGGCGACCCGCCAAAGCCTCAGCAATAATCGTCAATCGGCGTGGCGCGCACCAAGCTTTGATTTCAAGCTGTATTTACGCCAGCACCAAGCTTTCCTCATTGAAAGCTTTACGCGCCTAATCGCTCATCCCCTCGCGAGCCTTATGACAGTAATGGTGTTGGCGATTTCCCTCTCATTACCTGGTGGCTTGTTTGTACTGTTAAAAAATGTGCAGTCAGTGACGGATCAGTGGGAGCAGCAATCGGTGATCTCGCTGTATCTGTTTTCCAACTTGGAAGATACCGAAGCGTTGGCACTTTCCCACCAACTCTCGAGTCGTGCTGACGTTGAGTCGGTGGAGTACATTTCTAAAGAAGAGGGGTTGCGCTATTTTGAGCAGTCCAGTGGTTACGAGCAGATTATGTCAACACTGCCTGAAAACCCTCTGCCGATTGTGCTCAAAGTCATTCCCAAAGCGATCGTAGACTTGAATACACTGCCTGAGCTACAGTCTTTGCGTGACCACCTACAAAGCTTGCCTCAGGTTGAATATGCGCAATTAGATGCCGAGTGGTTGCAGCGTTTGGCAACCATGATTAACTTTGGTCAACGCTTTGTATACGCCATCTCTGCATTGTTAGTCATTGCCGTACTTTTAATCGTCGGTAACACCATACGCATGGCCGTGGAAAGTCGTCGCGATGAGGTGTTAGTGATGAAGCTGGTCGGCGCGACGAACAGCTATATCCGTCGTCCTTTCCTTTACATGGGGTTTTGGTTCGGTGTCTTAGGGGGCGTGTTTGCATGCTTATGCATTATGATTTTAGCGTGGTGGGTGAGTGCTCCAGCAGAGCGTTTGATTGAGCTATACCATGCAGGCTTTGAGTTGCAAAGTTTTAATGCAGTCGAAATTATAATGTGTTTAACTATTAGCGCGTTTATTGGCGTGATCGGATCTTGGATAGCGGTGAGTCGTCATATTCGCGATATTGAATTACAGTAAATGAGGAAGAAAAAGCGCGTTTATATTGACGAATAACGCGAAAATCTCCACATTTACGGCACACATAGTGTGAACTTTGTTGCTAGTATTTGCTCATACTCAGTATGAACACGAAGAGGTGAAATAGAAATGGGTAAAGCTCTCCAGCCAATCGACATGATGACTCCAGGACAGAATCTTGAGTCGTATGTTCAGGCCGTTAGTACCATTCCGATTTTGTCAGCGGAAGAGGAACATGAATTAGCCGAACGTCTTTATTACCAAGGCGATCTTGAAGCTGCGCGCTCACTGGTCATGTCTCACCTACGCTTTGTGGTACATATTGCGAAAAGTTACTCGGGCTATGGCCTTAATCAGGGCGACCTGATTCAAGAGGGTAACGTAGGTCTGATGAAGGCAGTTAAACGATTCAACCCTGAAGTTGGGGTACGTTTGGTGTCTTTTGCTGTGCATTGGATCAAAGCAGAAATTCACGAATTTATCTTGAAGAACTGGCGTATTGTGAAAGTGGCGACCACAAAAGCACAACGTAAAATGTTCTTTAACCTTCGTAGCGCTAAGAAAAGTCTGACTTGGTTGAGTAATTCCGAAGTTGAGTCAGTGGCCAGCGATTTAGGGGTAACGCCTGAAGTGGTACGTCAGATGGAAGGTCGTATGAGCTCCACTGATATGGCATTTGACGCTGGCAGCGATGACGATGACGACAATGCTTTCCAAGCACCCGCTAACTTCTTAGAAGATTCCAGCTACGACCCTGCGATTGTGCTTGAGCACGGTAACTGGGAAGCAGATTCCAACCGTCGTCTTGAAAGCGCAATGCTTGAGCTAGACGATCGTAGCCGAGACATTCTGATCAAGCGTTGGTTGAACGAGAATAAAGCAACGTTGCATGATTTAGCGGATGAGTACGGTGTTTCTGCTGAGCGTATTCGACAGCTTGAGAAGAATGCTATGAAGAAAATCCGACTGGCCATGGGCGAAGCGGAATTTCACTAACCGCTACCGCGTTTACAGATACCGAAGAAGCCCTCCATTGTGAGGGCTTTTTTGTGCGTAAATGGCTTCAGAGTATCGACAAGTGTGGCCCTATCTAAAGTACTGAGAGCACCTTAGCCATAGAGAGTATATGCAGCGTTAAGCCTGTAAGTTTAACGCCTACTGGCTACGTAAACGGTCCCCAGGCACAAATTGCCAAGTACGAATGATTTCTAATTGATCCACTTCTTTTTTCAGCTCAGTTGGGAAGGTGTCGAAGGGTTCAGCTAAACGGACAATACGCATCGCAGCGTCGTCGAGAATACGGATGCCGGATGAATGCAGAATCTCAATATCATCGACATAGCCATTCGGTAGGATCGATACCGCAAGCCTTAGTTGCCCATACAGATGCTTCTGTTTCGCTTCTGAAGGGTAGTGAATATTACCTATTCGCTCAATTCGTCGACGCCAATCATCTAGATATTTTGCGTCGATGGCTGACTTTGCTGAAACCGATGTCAGGCGACGAATACGAGGGCGTTTGGCGTACTCCTGGCGCTGTTGATCAAGCAGTGCTTCAAGTGTCGCAATATCACTTGATAGGCGGCTAGGGACCTGTGTTTTGCCTAAGAATTGTTCTTCAAGGGTTTTGTTTTGCTGCTCAGGTTCTTTGAGCACTTGGAAAACATCATTCTGATTTTGACTGGCAATCAAATCGGGGTCGTTGACGGGCTCTGCGGAGGCCAACTCAGGTTGAACTGGTGGGGTGATATCTTGAACGGTATCAGCGCGAAATTGAGCCGTCTCCGTTGTGGTTAGCTTTTGCTTGCGTAACTCTGTGCCGCTAGCCTGCTGGTTTGCTTGAGCAATAAAATCCGCCTCTTTCGGGGCGTCTGTTATATGCTGAACTAATGTGACTTCAAGCGTTTTACGAGCCGGCGGCTGACCCAGTGAAAAGTCAAAGTTGACCAATGTTATCGCCAACAGGTGCAAACTGATGGCGATAAACAAGGTGATGGAGAAACGATCGGCTGTACGCATAGAGGAGTTAGTGTGTCGCTAAACGAGCCTCAATGGCATCCAATAATGTCATGCCAATGTTTAAGCCAAACTGTTCGTCTAATTGGCGTACACAGGTTGGACTGGTGACATTGATTTCAGTGAGGTAGTCACCGATAACATCCAATCCGACAAACATTAAGTCTTTCTCTTTCAGAGTCGGGATGACTTGATCACAGATCCATAGCTCACGTTCTGTAAGAGGGCGACCTTCGCCTCTTCCGCCTGCCGCAAGATTACCGCGAGTTTCTCCAGAGGCTGGAATGCGTGAAAGCCCATAAGGAATGGGTTTGCCATCCACAATCAAAATTCGCTTATCGCCATCTTTGATCTCAGGAATGTATTTTTGCGCCATGATTTGCTCTGCGCCCATGTTCGTCAGTGTTTCGATGATAACACTGACGTTACTATCGTCTTCTTTAACGCGGAAAATAGAGCTACCACCCATTCCATCAAGCGGTTTGAAAATAACGTCTTTATGTTCTTTGTGGAATGCTTTTAGTAAGTCCGAGCGGCGTGTCACCAATACTTCTGGGCAGCATTGTGGAAACTGGGTAGCGAATAACTTCTCATTACACTCAAGCAAAGCCTTAGGGTTATTCACGACTATCGCGCCATCACGCTGAGCTTGATCTAGGATCATGGTTGCGTGCATAAATGGGATATCAAAAGGTGGATCCTTGCGCATTAAAATGACATCAAGCTCGCCAAGCTCGATACTTTGTTCTTCACCAAGATCGTAGAAGTGATCAGGGTCTTTATAGACGTTTAACAGTTGAGTGAAAGCATGGGCTTTGCCATTTTGAAGATACAGGTCTTTGGCTTCCATATAGTAGATAGACCAACCTTTGTCTGCGGCTGCCCAAAGCATGGCTAGTGAAGTGTCTTTTTTGTAGTTAATCGTATGGATCGGATCCATCACAATGCCGAGTTTTATGGTCATAAAATTCGTTTCCTGTTTCGGCTGCTAGGCATGAATTGCCTATATATCGGTGTATATAAGCATGAGTATAAGGACTCAGGACGGGAAAGATAAGTATCGAGTAAGAAAATATAAGACAAACAAAGCGGCGTGGCTATCTTGCCACGCCGCTACGAGTAGAGAGCTTACCAGCCGCCCATGCTTTCTGTTGCATCAATAAAGATAACACCGTCATCACTTAGGCTAGTGTTACTTTGAGGCTGACTGTTAGTAGGTGGAATGGTCGTAGCAGGCGATACGGCAGGCGCTTGGTTAACCGGTTGGGGTGCTGGAATTTGGTAACTTTGTACTGGAGCCGAAAGCTGTTGTTGCACAGGTATTTGATAGCTGCCTGTTACACCTGATCCTGCTTGAGGTTGAGTGGACTGGAAGCTTTGTGCAGGTGTATAAGGGGCGGTAGCGGGGGCTGTGACAGCAGCCTGTGTTGTATTGGTGCCTAATGCTTCCGCTGTTTTGGCTTGGGCTGTGCTGGCGGTACGCTCACGTGGCAAAAATTCTTGTTCGAAACCAAGCTCTTCTGGTTGGTAGATTCGCAAAGCACGCATCAAATCACCCTTGGTATTAAATAGGCGGAAAACGGCGTAAAGCTCATCGTAATCTGCATTAACGTAATCTTGGCGCGCTTCAAATAGCTCGTTTTCACTGTCTAATACGTCCAACAATGTTCGGCGACCTAAGTTAAACTGCTGGGCGTAGGATAACTGTGATTCTTTTGTTGCAGTGACATATTGTTGTAAATGGCTTTTGGAGCCCAAAGCTGCTTCATACGCAGCCCATGACAAACGCGCTGATAGTTCGGCTTCGCGTACTGCATTACGTTGAATCTCTGTGGCTTGAACATTCTGTTGGACTGCCACTTGCTTAGCTCTGCTGTCTGCACCACCGTTATATAGATTGTAGTTTAGGCGGAGCATTGCAGTGAGGTCTTCATTCGCACCTTCGCTACCATCGATATTGTGGTCGAATGTACGCTCTACCACGAAATTTAGCTCTGGGTAGTAGTTGGATTTGGAGGCCTCAATGGATTGCTCTGTCGCTTCAACATCCCAGCGAGCGGAGTCAATGGCTGGGTTATGTTGAACAGCTTGGTCAACCGCTTCTCCCATACTTGTTGGCAGTAGTGAGCGATCTGGTTCGGGGTACACCAGTTCAGCGGGTGGCAATTCACCGACAACATTTTTGTAATTCGCCTCTGCACCTCGCAGATTATCTAATGCGGACAGGCGATTGGCTTCAGCTTTGGCAAGTCGCGCTGAGATTTGGCTGAAATCAGACTGGCGACCAACACCTGATTCTGTAGCAGTTCGGATTTGATCGTAAATTCGGTTGTGTGTCTCGAGATTAGACTCTGCTAGTTCTACTAATTCACGATTTCGTAACACATTTGTATAAGCTTCAGAAACTTCTAAAGCTTTGTTTTCGATCTGTATTAGGGCATTCCAACGGTTGGCTTCGGCCTCAGCTTCTAGGCGCTTTACGTTGTACTTGGTATCAAACCCACTGAATAAGGGTTGTGTCAAAGTTAGGCCAAGCTCACGTCTTGTAAGTGAAACATCTTGATTGGAATTCTGATAATCGTAAGTGGTTTCATGACCTATGCCTGCGTTCAAATCGATGGAAGGGTAGTAACCACTGCGTCGAGTCACTTCCGTGCTTTGAAGGCTTTCTTGATAAAGGGCAATGGCTTGTCGAACACGCGGGTTGTTTTCCACCGCCATATAGGTTGCTTCTTCAAGGGTGATGCCTAGTGCAGGAAGGGCACAAAGAGTTGTGGCCAAAGCAACACTGCTGGCAATTAGTTTTTGTCGAAACATGGGCTCCACCTATCTGATAAACGCGTGATCGTTGTTTTAGTTCAATGCCAATTTTAAAGTTTAGAAAACAGATGTGTCTATTAACAACATCTTAGTGTTACATGTGCCTTATAAATGTAACGAAATGTAATTCTAAATATCTCCCCACCGCATATTAAGTGCTGTTAACGCCACAACGGGGGCTGTTTCTGTCCGTAATACACGAGGCCCTAGCGCGATAGCTGTAAATTCATGCTGCTGTGCGAAACGAACCTCATCTTCAGATAAACCACCTTCTGGGCCAATGAGCAGGGCTATTTGTTGGTTTTTAGGCTCTGAAAAGTCTTGCAATGGTCTAGCGCTGTGGTGGTGAAGTGTTAGTTTTAACATATCGTTACAATTAACTACCCACTCTTCTAAAGGTATCGGAAAGCATACTTCCGGCACCACCCCACGACCTGACTGTTCTGCTGCGCTGATGGCTACTTGTTGCCAATGCTGAACGCGCTTCTCTAAGCGGGCATCGTTCAAACGAACCTCACAACGTTCGCTAAACAAAGGCTGTATTCTATACACACCTGCTTCGACGGCTTTTTGTACAGCATAGTCCATGCGTTCGCCGCGAGAAATTGATTGCCCTATGGTTACCTTTAAGGGGGATTCATTATCCAGTGTGACAAAGTTTTCTACCGTAAGTTGTGCACTGCGCTTTTGAACATTAGCTAATTTTGCGTGGTACTGACCACCTAAACCATTGAACACTATAATAGGGTGATCGTCCTTTAGACGTAAAACTTTACAACAATGTTGAAAAGCACCGTCGGGAAGGTCGAATGTGGAGTGTTCAGCAAGTGGTAGATCGACGTAGATACGTGGAATGCGCATAAATAAAAAAGCCCTCTGTTGAGAGGGCTTTTATAACGGAAATCCGAGAGATTATAAACCGGCAGCTTTACGAAGTGCGTCGGCTTTATCTGTGCGTTCCCAAGTAAAGTTCTCACCTTCGCGACCGAAGTGGCCGTAAGCCGCTGTTGGCAGGTAGATCGGACGCTTAAGGTCAAGCATCTTGATTAGGCCTGCTGGGCGAAGTTCGAAGTGTTCGCGTACTAGTTGAGAAATTAGCTCGTCACTTACTTTACCAGTACCAAATGTGTTGATACTGATAGAGGTAGGTTCAGCGACACCGATAGCGTATGACACTTGGATCTCACACTTGTCAGCAAGGCCTGCAGCAACGATGTTTTTTGCTACGTAACGACCTGCATACGCTGCAGAGCGGTCAACTTTTGATGGATCTTTACCAGAGAATGCGCCACCACCGTGACGTGCCATACCACCGTAAGTATCTACGATGATTTTACGGCCAGTCAGACCACAGTCACCTACTGGGCCACCAATGATGAATTGGCCAGTGGGATTGATGAAGTACTTAGTGTCTTTAGACAACCACTCTTCTGGCAGAACCGGCTTGATGATTTCTTCCATCACCGCTTCGCGAAGGTCTGCTTGCTTAATCGCAGCGCTGTGCTGAGTGGAAAGTACCACAGCATCGATAGCGCATGGCTTACCGTTTTCGTCGTAGCGGAATGTCACCTGGCTTTTCGCATCTGGACGAAGGAAGTCTAGTGTACCGTTTTTACGAACTTCTGCTTGGCGCTGTACCAAACGGTGTGAGTAAGTGATCGGTGCAGGCATTAGAACATCGGTTTCGTTGGTAGCAAAACCAAACATTAGACCTTGGTCACCAGCGCCTTGCTCTTTTGCATCCGCTTCATCGACACCAACTGCGATATCCACAGATTGTTTACCGATGGCATTAAGTACGGCGCAGGATTCCCAGTCAAAGCCCATGTCTGAGCTGTTGTAGCCAATTTCACGAATCACGCCGCGAGCGATGTCTTCGATATCAACCCAAGCATTAGTACGGACTTCACCAGCGACCAACACCATGCCAGTTTTCACAAGTGTCTCACATGCAACACGTGCTTCTGAGTCTTCTTTTAAAATGGCATCAAGGATGGCATCAGATACTTGGTCTGCGATTTTATCTGGGTGGCCTTCAGAAACCGATTCTGAAGTAAATAAAGAATATTCTGACATGTTTGTGCCTCTATAAATGTAGATTCTAGAGCGCCAAACAGGCATAAAAAAACCCGCTTAGCTGAAGGATTTGCTAAACAGGCTGTCCTGCTTCTGTTTAGCTGATTTTATATAGCGTCCGCAAGCCGAAACAAATCGACGCTGTGGTACGGATAATGGACTAACAACGACTAAAATTCAAGCAATTAAGCGTTTAAGGTAGAGTGTTAGTGCTGCTTTTTTGCTATGATCTTTGCCATCTTTGTGCAATTTCATTCTCTTTGCTCATTTATTGGGCGTGCATTACCCGAGGCCGTTGCAAGAACTGGGGTTAGCATGGAGAATGAAACGACATTTCGTATACAAACCAGGAGTGGATAATCAATGCCGTCTCGTAAACAACTTGCTAATGCTATTCGCGTACTTAGTATGGACGCGGTTCAAAAAGCAAAATCTGGACACCCAGGCGCGCCTATGGGCATGGCTGATATTGCAGAAGTGCTTTGGAATGACTTTCTAAAACACAACCCAACTGACGCTAAATGGGTCGACCGTGACCGTTTCGTATTGTCGAACGGCCATGGCTCTATGTTGATTTACTCTTTGCTTCACCTTTCAGGCTACAACCTTTCTATTGAAGATCTGAAGCAATTCCGTCAACTGCACTCAAAAACTCCTGGTCACCCTGAGTATGGTTATACGGAAGGTGTTGAAACAACGACTGGTCCTCTAGGTGCGGGTATCAGTAACGCTGTCGGTATGGCGATCGCTGAGAAAACCCTAGCAGCACAATTTAACCGTGAAGGCCACAACGTTGTTGATCACAACACATACTGCTTCCTAGGCGATGGCTGTATGATGGAAGGTATCTCACACGAGGCATGTTCACTAGCGGGTACGTTAGGTCTTGGTAAACTGATCGCATTCTGGGATGACAACGGCATCTCTATCGACGGTCATGTTGAAGGCTGGTTCACAGACGATACCCCAAAACGTTTTGAGTCTTACGGCTGGCACGTGATTGCTGATGTAGATGGTCACGATCCAGAAGCGATCAAAGCAGCCATCGAAGCAGCACAAGCTGAAACGTCTAAGCCAACGTTGATCTGTTGTAAAACAATCATCGGTTTTGGTTCACCAAACAAATCCGGTTCTCACGACTGTCACGGTGCGCCACTAGGTGATGAAGAAATCGCTGCAGCACGTGAATTCCTTGGTTGGAAAGAAGCACCATTTGAAATCCCTGCTGATGTTTACGAAGGTTGGGACGCGAAATCAAAAGGTGCGTCAGCTCAAACAGAATGGGAAGCGAAATTCGAAGCTTACCAAGCGGCTTACCCAGAGCTTGCAGCAGAATTTGAACGTCGTGTAATCAAAGGCGAATTGCCAGCTGACTTCGCTGAAAAAGCGGCGGCTTACATCAAAGAGTGCCAAGAAAAAGGCGAAAACATTGCTAGCCGTAAAGCGTCTCAAAACGCGATCGGTACGTTCGGTGCAATCTTACCTGAACTACTAGGTGGCTCAGCTGACCTTGCGGGTTCCAACCTAACTCTATGGTCTGGTTCAAAAGGCATTCAAGAAGACCCAGCGGGCAACTACGTATTCTACGGTGTGCGTGAATTTGGTATGAGCGGCATCATGAATGGTGTGTCTCTACACGGTGGTTTCATCAACTACGGCGCAACCTTCATGATGTTCATGGAATACGCTCGTAACGCAGTACGTATGTCGGCATTGATGGGTATTCAGAACATCTTCGTTTACACCCACGACTCTATCGGTCAAGGTGAAGACGGTCCTACTCACCAACCTGTTGAGCAACTTGCGAACCTTCGTATGACACCAAACATGTCAGTATGGCGTCCAGCAGATGCAACGGAAACAGCGGTTGCATGGGCTGCGGGTATTCAGCGTCGCTCTGGTCCAACGTCTTTGGTATTCAGCCGTCAAGGTTTGCCAGCACTTGCTCGCACTGATGCACAAGTAGCGGACATCGCCAAAGGTGGTTACGTATTGTCTGATTGTGAAGGCACTCCTGAGCTAATCCTAATTGCGACGGGCTCTGAAGTAGCGCTAGCGCTAGACTCTGCGCAAGCATTGTCAGAAAAAGGCACGAAAGTTCGTGTTGTGTCTATGCCATCTACGGATGCGTTTGATGCACAAGATGCAGCGTACCAAGAGTCTGTACTGCCTAGCAGCGTGACGAAGCGTGTTGCGATTGAAGCGGCACACGTTGATTACTGGTACAAGTACGTTGGTTTTGGTGGTGCGATGGTGGGTATGCGCACTTTCGGTGAATCAGCACCGGGCGGCGATCTACTGAAACACTTCGGCTTCACCGTAGAGAACGTGGTAGCCACAGCAGAAAAACTGTTGAACGCCTAACGGCTTCACAACGAAAGAGGAGCTTCTGGCTCCTCTTTTTTGTTGCTTTGATTTGATTTAAGAGAACTATGTTGCGAGTAGCGATTAATGGCTATGGCCGCATTGGCCGATCAGTGCTTCGTGCAATCTACGAAAACGGTTATCAAGGCCGAATGCATGTGGTGGCGATCAATGAATTATCGGATATTGAAACGATCAGTTATTTGACGCGCTACGATACCACTCATGGCCGCTTTCCTAAGCCTGTATCGATTAAAGGCAGTAGCCTGATGATTGGTGAAGATGAAATTCAATGCTTCAGTGCGCCGACGCCTGAAGAGTTAGATTGGTCATCTTTGAACGTTGATATGGTGCTTGAATGCTCGGGTGTCTTTGCAGAACGTGAGCAGATTCAGCGTTTTATCGATGCAGGAGTGCCACGAGTGCTGTTGTCCCAGCCTGCCTCGGCAGATGTAGATGCGACGATTGTGTATGGTTTTAATCACGAAAGCGATGTCAGTGCGGAGCACTCGATTGTCTCTGCGGCTTCTTGTACCACAAACTGTGTAATTCCTGTATTAGATACGCTAGAAGCGTTAGCAGGTGTCGAGCACGGTGCAACGCAAACCATTCACTCTGCGATGAACGATCAGCCGATTATTGATGCGTATCACACCAAAGACTTGCGCTTAACCCGTTCGGCAATGAGTTCGATTATTCCTGTTAATACTGGTCTTGACCGTGGTATCGCACGTTTGATCCCGAGTCTAGCGGGTAAGATCAGCTCAAATGCCGTTCGTGTTCCCACCATCAATGTCTCTTTGATCGATATGGTGGTGCGTACGAAGGAAGATGTGACCGCGGAGCAGGTGAATACTGCGTTGCAAGTGGCTGCTTCATCCAAGTACGCCAGCCTACTTGGTTACACTCAGGAAGCCCATGCTTCGGTGGACTTTAACCATGATCCACGCTCGGTGATCATTGATGGTACTCAGACACAAGTGGTCGATGGCCGCTTAGTGAAACTGCTATGTTGGTTTGATAACGAATGGGGCTACGCGAATCGTATGTTAGATGTGGCATGCTATTGGCAACAGTTATTGGAAGATAGTGCTCAGCACTAATTGATTTTAAAAACGACGAGGAATCGTGCATGACCGTAATTAAAATGACCGATTTGGATCTTGCGAACAAACGAGTGTTGATTCGTGAAGACCTTAACGTGCCAGTAAAGGATGGCAAAGTAACCAGCGATGCGCGCATTCGTGCGGCGCTGCCAACGCTTAAGCTTGCGCTAGAAGCGGGTGCCAAAGTGATCGTAATGTCTCACCTTGGTCGCCCAACTGAAGGTGAGTACGAAGAACAGTACTCAATGCAGCCAGTTGCCGATCATTTAGCAGGTCTTCTAGGTCAAGACGTTCCACTAGTGAAAGACTGGTTGGATGGCGTTGAAGTCGAAGCGGGTCAGCTTGTTCTAGTTGAGAACGTACGTTTCAACAAGGGCGAGAAGAAAGACGATGAAGCATTGTCTAAGCAAATGGCTGAGCTATGTGACATCTACGTGATGGATGCCTTTGGTACGGCGCACCGTGCTCAAGCATCAACGCACGGCGTGGGTAAGTTCGCTCCAGTCGCTTGTGCCGGCCCATTGTTAGCAGCAGAACTTGAAGCCCTTGAAAAAGCGTTAGCGAAACCAGCACGCCCAATGGCTGCGATTGTAGGTGGTTCAAAAGTATCCACTAAGCTAACGGTACTTGAGTCTCTATCTGACAAAGTAGACCAGCTTATTGTTGGTGGTGGTATCGCTAACACCTTCCTTGCGGCGGCAGGTTTCCCTGTGGGTAAATCTTTGTACGAAGAAGATTTGATTCCGCAAGCAAAAGCGCTGATGGAAAAAGTAAACATCCCATTGCCTGAAGACGTGGTTGTCGCAACGGAGTTCTCTGCCGATGCTGAAGCGACGGTGAAAGACGCGAAAGATGTTGCTGCAGACGATATGATTCTGGATATCGGTCCAAAAGCGGCGGCGAAACTTGCTGGTCTACTGGAAAGTGCTCAAACGATCATTTGGAACGGCCCAGTTGGCGTATTCGAGTTTGATCAGTTTGGTGAAGGTACCAAAGCGCTTTCTATGGCGATTGCGAATAGCGAAGGTTTTTCAATCGCTGGTGGTGGTGATACGCTAGCAGCAGTCGACAAATATGACATCGCTGAAAAAGTGTCTTACATTTCCACTGGTGGTGGTGCTTTCCTAGAATTTGTTGAAGGAAAAGTGCTTCCAGCTGTTGCTATGTTAGAGTCGCGCACGCAAAATTAGTGTAAAGCTAAATGCTTACACTTGAATAAGACAGGGAAAACCCTGCACGATGAGATGCGTCATGATGACCATCTCATCACTATAATAACTAACACTTAGAGAGTGACCGGTCTGTCATTAGACAGAATGACAATATAGCGATAAGGCGTAAAGCCACATGTGACACACATGCGCATGGATAAACATTAATGGGTGCTTTGTTATTAGCAAAGACACCAATCAACTTCATTGTCAGAGGAAACTTTTATGCCTTTAATTAGTATGCGTCAATTGCTGGACCATGCAGCAGAGCATGATTACGGCTTACCTGCGTTCAACGTGAACAACATGGAGCAGGTAAAAGCGATCATGGAAGCCGCAGACGAGGTAAACTCGCCTGTTATCATGCAAGCTTCTGCTGGCGCGCGTAAGTACGCAGGCTCTCACTTCCTTCGCCACTTAATCGCAGCGGCGATCGAAGATTACCCACACATCCCGGTAGTCATGCACCAGGATCACGGTACGAGCCCAGCAATTTGTCAACGTTCAATCCAGCTTGGTTTTTCATCAGTGATGATGGACGGCTCTTTGATGGCTGACGGTAAAACGCCAGCAAGCTACGAATACAACGTTGATGTGACACGTCGTACAGTAGAGTTCGCTCACGCATGTGGCGTCTCTGTAGAAGGTGAATTGGGCTGTCTAGGTTCTCTAGAAACTGGCCAAGCAGGTGAAGAAGACGGAGTGGGTGCAGAAGGCATTCTAGATCACTCACAGATGTTGACTGATCCAGACGAAGCGTTTGATTTTGTTGAAGCAACAGGTATTGATGCCCTAGCGGTAGCGATCGGCACAAGTCATGGTGCGTACAAGTTCACCCGTCCACCAACCGGTGACATTCTAGACATCGAACGTATCAACCGCATCGCAGAACGATTGCCTAACACACACATCGTGTTGCACGGTTCTTCATCAGTGCCACAAGACTGGTTAGAAATCATCAACGAATTCGGTGGTGAGATTCCAGAAACTTACGGTGTGCCAGTAGAAGAGATCGTGAAAGCGATTCGTTACGGTGTTCGTAAAGTCAACATTGATACAGACCTGCGTCTAGCTGCAACCGGTGCGATCCGTCGTAGCCTAGCAGAGCACAAAGGTAACTTCGATCCACGTAAATACTTAACTGAAAGTATCAAAGCAATGAAAGCGGTATGTATCGACCGTTACGAAGCGTTTGGTTCAGCAGGTCAAGCATCACGTATTCATACGATCGATCTTGAAGAAATGGCGATCCGTTACGAGCATGGTGAGTACTCAAACGGCCGTCGTTTTTAATTAAAAGAATGAGCGAGTGACTTTTAAAATTTATTTTAAAAAAAGTGTTGACCTGAAAAATGGTTCACCTATAATGCTCGCCATTCCAAGCGGGAGTGGTGGAATTGGTAGACACGCTGGATTTAGGTTCCAGTGCTTCACGGCGTGAGAGTTCGAGTCTCTCCTTCCGCACCAAATTAAAAAAAGCCGAGTTACTTAGTGACTCGGCTTTTTTTATGCCTTTTTATGCTTTCAATGTACCTTTGTTAAGCCTTATCGTTAGAATGTCTACTCTAGGAGTGGATTTGGTGAGGCGACAGCAGTTGTTCCGTATCTTTCTTTTCATATTGCCATTGGTGTTTACTGGCGCTGGCTGGACGTTTACGTTCAATCAGCCTGCAACGAGCCTACAGCGCTTCTTGGAAGAAAACCCAAGTCAGCTTCCGCTGATAGAGCAGTTCTCGGTACGAGTCCATTCTCAGCCAGTCCAGTTGGTGACAACCTATGCAGAAACTCAGAAGATTGCGGTAGTACTACGCGATAGTCCGGATTTACCACCGAATCAAGCTTGGTTCTTTGTGTTTAAACGACGTATGCAAGAACTCAACATTGATTTCCGTCTAGATGTGTTTTATGCACCGCGGTCAGCTGGTACTGCGTCGATAGTGCAAATTTACGAGAAGATTCAGAGTGCGGACTTTGATTATGTTATTGTGGATGGCGTAGATGATTACAGTCGTCCCTTGATCGAACGTTTGTTAAGAGATGATAGTCAGCAGGTTATTCTTCTAAACAGCTTTGCTCCATATCCTGACTGGCATTTGCATCCTCCATTACTTTATATTGGGACGGACGTCTCACGTATGATGCAGCGTTTGGCTAGCTTGTTGCACAGGGCCTTGTCTGAGGACACCATTATTGATGCAATATTGTCTTCTGATGAGGTTATGGACCAAAGTCGATGCCAAATGTTTCTAAATGAATTAAATCATTTTGACAGAGACGTGCGTTATCGATATCAATCCGTGAATTCGAAGTCTGAGGCTCATGACGTAGCTAACAATCTTTTGCAAAGTGTCCCAAAAGACGATGCTCAGCAATTCATTTTTTCTTGCACTCCAGAAATTAGTGAGGGCGTTGTAGCGGCTTTAGAAGCGAGTCAGAGTCGTGCAACGACGAATGCTTGGCTGGGCCAAAATGGATTAGAAAATGCTCATCAAAAAGGATTGTTAATGGTTACAGTTTTAGAGATGAAGGATTATATGGCTATAGCAGCGGCGGAAGCGATCAAAGCAGACATGGAGTCGAGGTTACTGCCAAGAGTTTTCTCTGAAACGGTCACATTCTTAACGCAAGAAATGGACCAGCAAACGCGTAATATAATCTTTCAACAAGCTTTGCAGTACTCTTCTACGTTATGGCCTCGTTAAGTCTCCGTAAGCGTTTTTCGCGCTCAATCTCACCCGCTTTCCTAATTATTGGCTTTTTGTTGTGCTCGGTGGTTTGGGTGATGGACTTCTTTACGCAACGCTACTATTCACAAGAGGTTCTGCAGCAGCGAGCCGAATCGGTTCATGTGAGTTTTGCAGCGTATCTTGATAGAGCAAATTTCGAGGTGAAATACCTATCAGAGCAGATTAGTGATGGGGAAACGATCGATCGCCTTTTCCAGCTGCATGATGTGTTGTTCTTTGGTGGGCTGGATTTCTTTTATGTGGCGCTCGAGGATGGCACCTCTATGGAGGATCCCCGCGTGCGTCTTTATACCCGCGATGCACTATCAGATTTAATCAAGAATGCTGAGTCGGATGTTTGGTTGCATGTATCCACGACGGATCAGAGTGAGTTGTTAGTCTATAAAAAGCCTTTAGCAAGCGATGAGGATAAGTTAAGTAAAGGCTTTTTCTATGGCTTTATATCTCTCGATAATAACTTAGCGTTGGCAAGTGATTTAATTGGTAGCGCAGGTGCGGACTATTTAAAGATCAACGATGTGGTTGGAAAGCCCTTGCTGATCGAACAACTTAACTCTTTTAGTGATGAGACACCATTTGTCCATCATGAAAGCACTTTGTCGCTGCCCGTATTGAAAGACAAGTTGGCCGTGGAGGTGCGTTACTCAAGACCGCTGTTTGAGTCTTTTAGTAGCTGGGCTGTAATAGGCAGTCTAGCTATTTTGGCTGGCTTGTTGCTGCTGAACTGGGCAGTTCGATGGTATGCGCAACGTACTTTGTTTATGCCAATTGCTGGGCTGCCTGCGATTGGTCGCATGGATACACTTAACTATCAAGAATTTGAGCCCCTGTTAGCTCAGATGAACTACTTTCAGACGCGTTTAAAAGCGCGTGACCAGCATTTAGATTTGTTGTTGAACTCCCTACAAGCAGCCATTCTATTTTGTGACGAATCGGCAAGGGTCACGGATATTAATGATGAAGCGGCCTTGTTATTCCCTGAATCGCCAACAGCTAAGACTATTTTTGATATGACGCCAATTGCCTGTCATCAACCCATACAGCGTGCCTTGAAAGGGGAGTATGGGGGTGGTTTTGAGTTGGAGTTAAAAGATCAGCCGAAAGTTTATGCTTTCCAAACCCATACTTTTGTAAATGAGCATGGTTTTCGTAGCGTCATGCTTGTGGGTCGTGACGTGAGTGAAGTAAGGCGTTTGCGTTGGCATTTGACCCATCGTTTCCCCCGTCAAGCTATTGATCGACCTCAACCATCCCCCCACCTTATTTTTGATGAGATTTCAGAACGTTCTGAAGCCGTGTTAAAAGCCCCAGAAGAGGCGATTGCTTGGTTCGGGGTGTTGGGGCAGTTACTGAAGCAAATCTCAGAGCCAGCGCAGGAAATATCGCAAGTGCAAACTTTAGGTGACCTGCTGTGTGAGCAGCAGGAATGGTTGGAACGAGAACTAGGCGTATGTTTAAAACGATGTGATTGCACTGTCGAAGCAGCACTCGAGGATACGTTGGTGCAAGCAAATTGGACATCAGATCATGCTGCATTGATCCGATTGGCGTACATGTTGTGCTTAGACAGCTCTTTGTCTGGCCGCCATCTGGTATTTTCATGGGATAAGAAAGGTCTGGTGATTAAGGTATATGGCGCTGAGGAAAGCAGTGCAGTGCTTGGTTGGCTATGTCAGGAATATCCTAAAGTACTGAAAGGGCGCACTGAGTCTGCAAAAGGCGGCTTTATCAAGATGACGGCGACAGTGAAACGCGAACTAGGAAGTGCTGCAGAAGAACTTCCTGCAAAAGGACGAGTCGCGTTTATCGAAAACGATTATGTCGACGTCAGCCGAGTCAAGCAACTGCTGAACGAATTAGCTATCAAGTGGGACGGTTATGCTTCGTTTGCGGAGTTTATGAGTGCGAGCCAACCTTACCACTGTCAGTATAATGTCTTGATGATTGGGCTGGGGGATGAGACGCTGGCGCAAACCCATGTACAAAAACTGCTGCACACGAGTGGTTCTGATCAACTGCCGATTTTATATCTCGCTGATCATGCGGCAGAGCAAATGGAAGGTCAAATACTGTATGCCCATCAGCTGATGGCTTATTCCTTAGCGAAAGTGATGGAGAGCCTTCGTCATTGCTCTGCTATCAATATGGGGGATTGGGCCACACAAGATACCAATTTCATTATTACTGGTGGCTCGTCAATGAGTCAGGTTATCTGGCAGTCAGAGCTAAGTGCCCATGGTTTTGTGGTTAGGCGAGAGGTAGAGATTGATAACTTGGTATCTGTGTTACGCCACACCAGTCCAGTGAATATTATTGTGCTGGATCACGAAACAGCCATGCGAGCTCAAAAACTTCATTTGGTGAAGCTTGTGAACACTCGTTGGGTGGTATTAGAGGACTTTTCAGAACGACCTGATACAATGCATTTTATGGATTTAGACGGGCGTGTTCCTGATGGTGCAGTGATTGCGTCCTTGCTGAGAATATTCAACATATAGGGTTAGAGCATTATGAGTGTAATTGGTTTAATTGGGGCAATGGACGAAGAAGTTGCCGTAATCAAAGAATGGATGACAGATGTTCAGGAAACCTCTATTGCCGGTTGTGCCTTTTTTACTGGACAGCTTGACGGTAAAGACGTCGTACTTCTTAAGTCTGGTATTGGTAAGGTCAATGCCGCGGTGTCGACAACCCTCTTAATGGCCAGCTTTGATCCTGCGGTCGTGATTAACATCGGTTCGGCAGGTGGTTTTGATCCCGAATTAGAAGTTGGCGATGTCATTATCTCTGATGCAGTGGTTCATCACGATGTTGATGTAACGGCGTTTGGCTACCGTTTAGGACAGCTGCCTAGTATGCCGGAAACATTTACTGCGGATGCTTCGTTGGTGAGTACTGCAAAAAATGCCGTCGCGAGAGTTGGTCAAGTGAAAGCCAAGGTAGGTTTGATCGGTACTGGTGATGTGTTTATGTGCGAAGCAAGCCGAGTGGCGCAAGTTCGTGAGGCATTTCCAACGCTAAAAGCGGTCGAAATGGAAGCTGCTGCAGTGGCTCAGGTATGCCATAAGTTCGCAATTCCCTTTGTTGTGGTGCGATCTCTTTCGGACGTTGCCGACAAAGAATCACCTACAAGCTTTGAAGAGTACTTAAGTGTGGCTGCCAAGAACTCTTCTTTGATGATTCGAGAAATGCTACGCGAACTATGATGGAGCATATTCAAGGAAGATCACGCGCAATGCGCTGCATGATGATAGTGGGCCTGTTAGGGGCCTCCTTGAACAGTGCAATGGCAGATTCAATAGCGGATGAAGCGGACCAAAGAGAATGGTGGCAGACAACTCATGAGACCATGTCTTATAAGGTAGGAGAGTGGTCCAATGGCTTGGATGCCTTTTTCTCTGGTCAGCGTCATGAGAGCGACGAGAAAAGCTTTGTTAGCATGCGTTTCGGCTCAATTCTCGAAAGCGAAGATGGTGTATCTGGCTTTTTTAATTTGGATGCGCGGTTACATCTTCCTAATACTGAGAACCGGCTTGACCTGATCATTGAGTCCGATGCAGACGAGTTGACTCAAGATAATCGTCTGATGGATAACGAACCTGGCCAAAATATTCTCCAATCTGCTCAGGACACGCGTTTTGCTACCATGCTGCGATACATCAAAGATGAATGGAATGCCAATATTGATCTAGGGGTGCTAGTCCGCATGCCAATGGATCCTTTTGTGCGTGTTAAGTTCAAACAGGAATATGATCTTGGGCGATGGGGGGTTGAGCAAAATGAAACCCTGTTTGCTTATTATTCCTTAGGAAATGGAGGACGTTACAGTTTGGCTGCTCGTCTTCCTTTCGCTGATCGATTTGAGTTTGGGGCAGAACTCGGTGCTACTTATTTAGAATTTGACTCTGAAACCTATTGGCGTCAGAACCTCTATGTGAATCACGCCCTGTCAGATATTAGCAAACTCCGATATCAAATCAGTTATTTGCAAGAAGGCTCGCGACCACATGCTGAAAGCTTCTTGTACTTTTTAGAGTACCAAAGAATTTTGTACGGGAATTGGTTAATAGGGCAAATTAAACCACAAGTGACTTACGAGCGAGAAAATGATTACCAGTCAGAAGCATCGTTGACGGCGTCACTGGAAGTGCTGCTCGGGCCAGGCTTTTTGTAAAAGTCATTGTTCGCAAAATAGGCGAACTCTTTGTATAATTCGCGCCCTTTTTGAATACTAGTTTAGTGGACTTTTGCATGAGACCCGACCAAATACATCCTGAACACTACGCGGCACAGTTACAGGCTAAGCAGGCTTCTTTATCTGAATTGATGGCAGACTTAGAGTTACCATTAATGGAAGTCTTTGAGAGTGCGCCAAGCCATTACCGTATGCGTGCAGAGTTTCGTATTTGGCATGAAGGGGATGATCTCTACTATGCAATGTTTGACTCCGCTGACCCTCGTACTCCGATTCGTGTCGACCAGTTTTTAGCAGCGTCGACTCTTATCAATGAACTAATGCCAAAGTTACTGGCCGCGATTAAAGATATTCCTGTGTTGCGTCATAAGCTATTCCAAGTAGATTTTTTGACGACTACAACAGGTGAAGCACTGATTAGCATGCTTTATCACAAACCCATTGACGACGTTTGGAACCAAGCTGCTCATGAATTGAATGACCTGTTCCCATCCTGTCACTTCATTGGCCGTAGCCGTAAGCGCAAACAAATCTTAACTCGTGATTTCGTCATGGAAACTCTGACGGTGAATGGTCGCAAGTACCATTATCAGCAAGTTGAAAACAGCTTCACTCAGCCTAACGCTGGCATTAGTGAAAAGATGCTGGAGTGGGCGTTAGATGTTACACAGGGCTGTTCTGGTGACTTACTGGAAATGTACTGTGGTAATGGTAACTTCTCGATTCCTTTGGCGCGTCGCTTTGATCGAGTGATTGGTACAGAAATCGCTAAAGTGTCAGTCAATTCAGCTTCTCTAAATATTGCCATGAACGGTGTCAGCAATGTTCAAGTCGTGAAGATGGCCAGTGAAGATGTGTCCGCTGCATTGAATGGGGAAGGTGAATTGCCGAAAGCATTATTGCAAGCAGGAATGGATACACTGTCTCCAGCAACGGTTCTGGTTGATCCTCCACGAGCAGGGTTGGACGATGGCACCGTTGAGTTAGTCAGGAAAGTTGATCAAATTCTTTATATATCTTGTAACCCTGAGACATTAAAAAACAACCTTGAAGCGTTATCTTCTACCCACAAGGTGACTCGGTTTGCGATGTTTGATCAGTTTCCTTATACCCATCACGTAGAAGCGGGTGTATTTCTAGAGCGTCGTTAGACGACTCTAGAAATGGTCTTGTCTAAGCGGAAAAGTCGATGGTCTGCCCCAGTGAAGAGTCGGGACTGATGTTGTATTGAGAAGCTACGCTGGCACTTTGACTGGTGTTCGATGGTGCTGCATTCAATGTGCTGCCTGAAGATCCGTTAACTTCCGCTGCTACAGAAGAATTGTTAGCCGTTGCATTTGCTCCGAATTGAGAGGCTGTTGTGGTGTCTGCTCCAACATCCGTTTCGTTCGTCTGAGCTACTGTTTGTTGCGCAATGTTGTCTTGTGCCAATTGCTGAGCTTGCGGTGATAGCGTAACGGCAACGTCCACAGAGGCTGGAGCACTAGCGGATTGAGCGCTTGTATTCTCTGTGCTGGGTTGAACAGCAGGAACGCTAAGCTCATTTTCATACGGGCTGACGTAGCTGTTGTTGATACCTTCGATGGCCATAGCGCACCTCTTCGTTTAACTTTTGTACAATCTCATTCTAGTGTCGAAGGACGCCGCTTGCCAGTTAAAATGCGTAGCTAAGGTGTAAATTCTTGTAGAGTTGAGGATTACTCCCCTTTAGATGAGCGACTTTCCGGTTTCTTTGGGTTTGCCGCGTACACTAGTGTGTTAACATAGCGCCTAAAATTCCCCCACAAAAAACCATAGAGACACGAAAAAAGCCATGAGCAACACTTCTTTAGAAAAAGCAAAAATCAAAATTTTGTTATTAGAAGGCGTGCATCAGTCAGCCATTGAGGCGTTGAATGCCGCTGGTTACGAAAACATTGAGTACCATAAAACCGCTCTGCCAGAAGATGAGTTGATTGAGAAAATCTCTGAAGCACACTTCATTGGTATCCGTTCCCGTACACAACTGACAGCAAAAGTGCTTGAGCACGCAAATAAGTTGGTTGCGATTGGTTGTTTCTGTATTGGTACTAACCAAGTGGATCTGGAAGCGGCTTCTAGCAAAGGTATCGTGGTATTCAATGCGCCGTACTCTAATACACGTAGTGTTGCGGAATTGGTGCTTGGTGAGTTGATTTTGCTTTTGCGTGGCATTCCTGAGAAAAATGCGGTTTCCCACCGTGGTGGTTGGATGAAATCTGCGGTTGGTTCTTTCGAGACACGTGGCAAGCGTTTAGGCATTGTTGGTTACGGTAGCATTGGTACTCAGTTGAGCGTGTTGGCTGAGTCGTTGGGTATGGAAGTATGCTTCTATGACATCATCACTAAGCTACCATTAGGTAATGCACGTCAAGTGAAGTCTCTAGAAGAATTATTGTCTACCTGTGATGTGATCTCTCTGCATGTGCCAGAAACCCCAAGCACTAAGATGATGATTGGCGCGGAAGAAATTGCGCAAATTAAGAAGGGCGCAATCTTCTTAAACGCTTCTCGCGGTACGGTAGTCGACCTTGAAGCATTAGCTGAATCAATCAAGGCAGGCAATATTGCTGGTGCAGCGATTGACGTATTCCCAGTGGAGCCGAAGGGTAATGCGGAAGAGTTTGTATCACCGCTACGTGGCTTGGATAATGTGATTTTGACGCCGCACATTGGTGGCTCGACAATGGAAGCTCAGGAAAACATCGGTGTTGAAGTGGCAGTGAAACTGATTCAGTACTCTGACATCGGTACAACAACGGCTGCAGTTAACTTCCCTGAAGTGGCACTGCCTGCGCAAGCGGACACGCACCGTATTCTTCACATCCATGAAAACCGTCCAGGTGTATTGTCTAAGATTAACTCTATCTTCTCTGACAATGGCATTAACATCTCTGGCCAATTCCTTCGTACGACCGAGAAACTTGGTTACATGGTGATGGAAGTGGATGCGGACATGGGTGAAATTGCATTAGAGAAAGTGAAAGAAGTCGACGGCACGATTAAGGCCCGCGTACTTTTCTAAGCTCTTCTATGTAGCAAGATGAAAAAAAGCCAGCATATTAGTGCTGGCTTTTTTATGTCTAAATGTTAGCGAATGCCCAGAGTTGAGGTAATGTCATCGATTTTTTGTCTGACATTCGTTGTCATTTGCGCTAAGAATCGTTCTGATTCATCCGCTTGAGAGCGAACCTTTTCGACGGTTTCTGTCAGCAGGCTAACGCTGCGCTTTTGGTCTTCGGCATAGCCTGAGGCTTTGCGCGATAGGACAGTCGACTGATGGGACTTTTCCTGCACTTCTTGCGCGGAGTGTCCTAAGTCGAGTGTCAATGTACGCTGCTCGGAAGAAGAGGACTCAATAAGCTCTAAGTTTTTGCGTAAGTTGGTGGTAGAGCTGTTTAATGAGTCGAAGATAGAAGTGATCTCTTCTAGTGAGTGCTGAGTTCTGCCTGATAGGGTACGAACTTCATCGGCAACCACTGCAAACCCACGCCCTGCTTCGCCCGCACGGGCCGCTTCAATTGCCGCATTCAGTGCCAATAAGTTCGTTTGCTCTGCGATGTCTCGAATGCCACTCACAATGGAGTTCGCGCTTGATACGGAAGTTTCAAGGCTTTGTAGGGCTGATTTGCTGCTATCTAGTCGCTCTACTGTGATGCTGTTGGCATCCTCAAGACGTGCCACTTGCTTAGAGCTAAGCTCCATCGCGACACTTGTGTCATTGGCGTAGCTTTCCACTTCTTTTGCTCTGACTTCTGCTTTATTAGCCAGCACATCCACATGGGATGCTTGCTCGACCGTATGCTCAAGAGCAGCTTTGGAGGCAACACTTATCTCATGTACCTGGCCAAAGGCGTTTAGCATTTCATTCAACGATGTGGAGATGTTTTTAAGCTCGGTATCTCGTTGCTGACGCTGTACCGCGATCTGTTCAAGGTAGCGATTCAGGTAGCGGGCAACGTCAGATAATTCATTTTTACTATTCGATACGGTGAGCGTATGAATGTCGTCGCTTTCAACCAATGCCTTGACTGCGTTGTAAAGGTCTTTGGCGCTTTGTACGACTACTCGACTTTGGAACAGGTGAGCAATAATAGTGGTTAGTACCATCACGATTACGAACGCACCAAAAGCAATTAGAGTGTTTCGCTCGGTTTCTGCTGTAGCTGCTTGAATGGTCGCGGTACCTTTTTCTAAGTCAGAACTGAGCCCTTCGATAAGCTCACGCATGGCGCCCTTGGCTTGATCTGCTTGCTCAATGACCGCGAGGCTATTGTCGATATCTTTTAGATAGCGGTTTGACCAAGTGTTTAGCTCGCTCTTTGTTTCTTCGAAAGCATCAGATTCTTCTTCGCTTTCTTCACTGCTGCCCCAACCCATCAATGCAGAAAGATCATCGGCGCCGCTACCTTCATCTGAGTCTGCTTTATGCCAAGCTGGTAATGAAATAAGGCGATCCACCTGAGCGATCAAAGAACGATTCGCTTGATCGACAAGTGCTCGGTTTTCGGTGGTTGAGCTGTTTAAGTAGTCTTTTGTCGCCTGTTGTAATGAGGCCAGCGCAGCAAAAATGTTGGCTTGGCTAACTAAATACTGCATCTTCACTGAAGACTCTACCGTGTCACCAGAATCATTAATGGTTTGGTTTAAGTAGGCGAGAGAGAGCTGCATTTGGCGCTCATTGTTTTCAATTAAGGCATATGGATTTCCTGACAATTTACCTGCGGCGCGCACGTCGGTTTGCAGGCTTTCTACAATGGCGCTAAATCGAGCGTTAAGCGATGTTTGCAGCGATTCGGGAAGCTGCGCAAGCATTGGTTGAATATCGTCAAGAATGAAGGCTTCTGATTCTTGCAAAAGTGATGCTTCACCCGATGTGAGATAGCGTTCAATTTTCTGCTCTAGTTTGATCGCAGAGGCTTCCCATACCTGATTGAACGTACTGTTTTGCTCAAAAGCCATCCGATAGCTTTGCGTACTCCAGAGCAAAAGCGCCGCTAAAGCGACAGCGATCACAAAATAACTGATGGTTGTTGCGCGTGTGACGTGGGAAATTTTCAAGATATTCTCTCTACTTTCTAGGAAATGAGACGATGGGGGTAACAATATTATGAAAATGTGACAGATATATTTCAGCTACTGGGTAATGTAGTGAAATGTACGTTTCACCCCTTTAATGTAGCGATATGTAAGCGGGTGCTAATATTTTGAGGTGCGTACGATCCTGTCCATTTGGTCTAGATTTTGATTGACTGTTCATTTTTTCGTCACTAAATTGACACATTAGCCGCCAATAATTGAACACCTATTTAATAATAAGGTGGCTTCTGACTTCCACTTGGAAACAAATGTCACAAGGATACAAGGAGCAATCATGAGCATCTCTCGTCGTCAATTTCTTAAAGGGGCCTCTGTTGCAGGCGCTGTTGCCGCAACCCCTTTTTCTATCAGCAAAGCTGTTGCCGCGAATAAAGAACTGAAGATTTATGCGTGGGCGGGCTACATTACTGATGAAATGTTGGCAGATTTCAAAGCAAAAACAGGTATCAATGCAACGTTTACACCTTATGGTACGAACGATGAGTTGATGAACTCCCTTCGAGCAACGGATGGTACAGGCTTTGATATCATCATGCCGACCGTTGACCGAGTGCCTGGTTATGTGGACTATGACTTGGTGCAGCCGCTTGATACAACTCGCATCAAATGGGATGGCTGTCTAGACAGTGCGATGTCTGGCTCAGAAGTGGGCGGTGTTGTGGAAGGTAAGCGCTACTTTGCTCCATCTGATTGGGGCACGGAGGCGATTGCTTATCATAAAGACTATGCTGACGTGGATCCGAAGAATTTAAGTTATGGCGACCTTTGGAAGCCTGAGCATGCAAGTGGTGTGACGGTGCGCGGCCATTCTGCCTTGGTTGGGATTGGTTTGTGGTTAGAGAAAATGGGTAAGCTGCCTTTCCCATTGCTTGAGTCATACAAGTCTGAAAAAGCCATGCGTGCCAACTTTGATGTCATTCTTAAAGAAGCGGTTGCTCACAAAGATATGATTGCTCAGTTCTGGTCAACAGAGAATGAAGCTCAGGGTGCATTCCGTACCAACGGGGCAGTCATTGGCCAAACATGGGATAGCACGGCATTCAAATTGGGCGAAGAGGGTGAGCCGATTGCCTACGGTGCGCCTAAAGAAGGTGCCCTTGCCTGGATGGAGGGCTTTGTTATTCCGAAAAATGCAAACAACGTTGATGCGGTGTACGAGTTTATTAACTGGTATTACACGCCTGAAGCGGGTGCGATGTTCGTCAAAGCAACAGGCTACAACTCTACAGCAAAAGGTGCTTCAGAGCTTCTTCCTGAGTCAACGAAAGCATTCTTTAACAACTCATACTCTCAACAAGATTTAGCGAATCTGTGGTGGTGGCCTATTCAGGAACCTTGGTACGTTGCGCTGCGTAACGAATACCAAGACCGTTACCTATCTGCCTAGGCTGTTTTAACCCTAATAAAGCCTGCTGAGTATTCAGCGGGCTTTTCGCGTTTCAAAAATAAGATTGAGAGGAAATATGGACAGCAGTGTTCACTTAGATAATGTCGTTATGCAGTTTGGTGACTTTACCGCCGTTCAGCAAATGGATCTTAAAATTGAGTCAGGAGAATTTTTTAGTTTTCTAGGGCCTTCTGGTTGTGGCAAAACCACGATTCTAAATATGGTAAGTGGCTTTCTTGAGCCCACAAAGGGAGCTGTGCGCATAGGTGGTCAAGATATGCGTGGTGTGCCGGCAAATAAACGCCCAACCTCAATGATTTTTCAAAACTTGGCGCTTTTTCCTTTGATGACGGTTGCTGAGAACATTGAGTTCGGTTTGGAGGTTCGTGGTGTATCCAAAGCTGAGCGCCGAAAAACGTCAGACCGTCTACTTGAATTAGTTGCCTTAGAAGGTAGTGGAACTAAGAAAGTATCAGAGTTATCAGGTGGTCAAAAGCAACGTATCGCTATCGCTCGTGCCTTGGCTGTCGAGCCGCAGGTGTTGCTGTTAGATGAACCGCTGTCTGCATTGGATCTGAAATTGCGCCAGCATATGCGTACGGAGCTAAAAGAAATTCAACGTAAGACAGGAATAACCTTCATTTATATAACGCACGATCAAGGTGAAGCCCTGACGATGTCGGATCGTGTTGCGGTCATGTCCGCTGGCAAATTGCAGCAAGTCGCGGACCCTATTTCTCTTTATAAGCAGCCAGATACAGCTTTTGTGGCATCGTTTGTTGGAGAAAATAATGGCATTACAGGGAAAGTATTATCGTACGCCAATGGCGAGGCGGTTATTGATGCTGGTGCATTGGGCCAGTTAATAGGGAAAGCACATAAGCCGCTTAATACTGGGGATACCGCGACATTATTCATTCGTCCTGAATCACTGCATTTGGATGTACAGCGTGATTGCCAAATCATGACACAGTTGGATGAAGTGAATTTTGAGGGTTCTTATCTGACGCTTAATAGTAGGACACTGGATCAACGAGCGCTGTCTATTCAACTTGGCGCTAATCAATATCAGTCGGATATGGTGTCAGGGAAAGAACTCGCGCTTTCATATAGTGTGGTGGATGCTATTGTGATTGCGGGGGAGGTGGGTGATGTTTAGTCAGCTCAAAGCTCGATTTGGTGCGCCCTTATCTGTTGGGGTTGTGGCATTGATTGCGGTTTGGCTGATTGGCATGGTTATCTTGCCGCAATTATTAATGGTCGATTACTCCTTCAAGCCTAATTTACTTCCCAGTGAAATAGGATCTGATAAAGATCGCTACACGTTAGAAAACTATGCAACACTGTTTGGTAACACGATTCATTTGACCATTTTCTTTAAGACGATCTGGTCGAGCGTTCTAGTGACGTTTTTAACACTTTTTGTGAGTTACCCATTAGCCTTTTATCTTGCCAAGGTAGCTACACCAAAACAGGCTGCATTATGTCTCTTGCTGCTATTAATTCCGTTCTGGATCAATGAAATATTACGTACGTTCTCGTGGTACATCATTCTTGCCTACAAAGGTCCTTTGAATGCACTGCTACTAGGGCTGGGGTTTATCGATCGACCTATACGCTTTCTTTCGGGGGATGGTGGAGTATTGATCGGGATGGTGTACGCATACATTCTATTTATGATCTTTCCTATTTATAACGCGATTGAAAGCTTGGATGGTAATCAAATCAAAGCTGCGCGTAACTTGGGTGCGGGTTGGATTAGAACACACTATCGCGTCATCGTTCCTCATGCGAAACCGGGTATTGCAACAGGCTGCATCATGACATTTATGCTGGCGGCGGGGAGTTATGCTGTGCCGGCATTGTTAGGGTCACCTGGAAGTCGATGGTTTACCCAGATTATTTATAACTGGTTCTTTGAAGGGGGTGACTGGAACCAAGGTGCGGCTTACGCATTCTTGCTGCTGGTGATTTGTATTGGGTTCATTGGTCTAGTTATGAAAGTCTTTAAAGTTGGGTTGGGGGATATCGCGCGATGAAATCTGAAACCCTTTTTAAAGTAGGCGTACGCTTTTATATAGGCATCTTCTTTCTGTATCTGTTTACGCCACTGATAGTGATGGGATTGGCGACTTTCAATGACAGCCGCTTCCCAACCATATCTCCTTGGAAAGGTGCCACCTTAAAATGGTTTGAAGCACTTGCACAAGATGGCGCTATGTGGGCTGCATTAGGTAATAGTATTGTTGTGGCAATTGGTGTGTTAATCGTGGCGGTACCGATTGGTGTCAGTTGTGCGCTCTTTCTATCTACGGTTGAAGGGAAGGGGAAAACATTCCTTTACTCTTTAATGATGTCTCCGCTGTTAACCCCAGGTGTTATTGTCGGGATTTCAACCCTCATATTCTGGCGTAGCTTAGATGTGAGTGGTGGCATTGTGTTGACGGTGATTGCTCAAACAACATTTATAGCTGCTTATGTGATGCTGATGGTATTGGCGAGACTGCAACGTTTTGACAGAACGTTGGAACAAGCTGCGCTAAGTTTGGGAGCAACGCAATGGCAGGCATTTAGAAAAATCTTGCTGCCTTACCTTAATCCTGCGATTTACTCCGCGGCCGTGATTGCTTTTCTACAGTCATTCGAGAACTACAATACGACTCTGTTTGTGAAAGGCTATGACACGACGTTAACCGTTTACATTGCTTCAAAAGTAAGGACAGGCCTGACACCTGCAGTCAATGCTCTTGGTTTAGTTCTGATTCTGATCACGGTTGCTTTAGCGGTCGCGTATGAACTCAAGCGGCGCAAAGAACAAAAGCAGTCAACCTGACCGGTGGGTTGTAGTGATATTTATAGAAAAGGGGCGAATTTTGTGCCCCTTTTTCTTGATTTTGATTAATAAACGAACTAAAACTTACATCCCTTGGATGTTTTATGACAAAGGAATGACTTTTTTATTAAAAGTTTAAAAAAGTGCTTGCGCTGAAAATTCTGATGCGTATTATACGCACCCACTGACACGGCAGACCACCACGGACTGCATTGCGAACTGGAAACGGTAAGTTATTAGCCCTAAGGGTTAAGAAAATGTGTCAACGCTCTTTAAAATAGATAATCAGATAATTTGTGTGGGCGCTCGCTGGAGACTTCTCAAAACTTTAGAAGTCTTAAATGAGTGACCATGTCAATTCGCTTTACGTTCTTTAATCTTCGGGTTGAAGGATATAGTTAAAGTCAGACGTGATTCATGAGTTTGAGCAAGCTTTTTTAAACTGAAGAGTTTGATCATGGCTCAGATTGAACGCTGGCGGCAGGCT